>JAIOQX010000002.1 GCA_021108415.1 Acholeplasmataceae bacterium
AGGAGGTTTTTACTGTTTTATCTATTAAAGTCCTTGACTTTTAATAGTTAGTCACTTCCTTGTTCTTATTATACAATAATTTAGAGTATATTTAAATAAAAGTGATGAGAATATTTACTCATCACTGTTAGATAAAATAGCCATAAATGCTTCTTGAGGCACATCTACTCGACCGATTGCCTTCATTTTCTTTTTACCCTCTTTTTGTTTATTTAAGAGTTTTTTCTTTCTTGTGATATCTCCGCCATAACATTTAGCTAAAACATCCTTACGCATCGCTTTGATTGTTGTTCTTGCAATGATTTTATTACCCAATGCAGCTTGAACTGGAATCTCAAACATTTGTCTTGGAATAAGTTTAATCATACGTTCACAAACGTTTCTACCTCTTTGATATGCAAATTCTTTATGAACGATTGTTGATAGTGCATCAATAACTTCACCATTTAATAAAATGTCCATTTTTTGTAGTTTTGATTGCTTATAACCTGACATGACATAATCAAATGATGCATATCCTTTAGTCGTAGACTTTAATTTATCAAAAAAATCATAAACGATTTCAGATAAAGGCAGATCATAAGTTATCGTGACACGATTTGCGTCCATATAAGTCATGTCTCCAAAGATGCCTCTCTTTTTTTGACAGATATCCATAACAGTTCCTACATATTCTTTAGGAGACATAATGGTTGCTTTCACATAAGGTTCTTCAATAAAGTCAACTAATTGAGGCTCTGGTAATTTTGATGGATTATCAATGATGATCATTTTTCCGTCAGTTAAATGAATATGATAAATAACAGATGGTGCTGTTGCAATCAATTCAATACCAAATTCTCTACTGATACGCTCTTGTACGATCTCCATATGAAGTAGTCCTAAAAAGCCAGTTCTAAATCCAAAACCTAATGCTTGAGAGGTTTCTGGTTCATAAATTAAAGATGCATCATTTAACTTTAATTTTTCTAAAGCATCTTTTAAATCATTATATTTATCAGAATCAATTGGATATAGTCCACAAAATACTACTGAATTCATTTTTCTATAACCAGCTAAGGGTTCAAGTGCTCTATGATGTGCATTTGTGATGGTATCACCTACACCAACTGTATTAATATCTTTTATAGCAGCAGTTAAAAATCCTACATCTCCTGGACCTAAAACTTCTTTTATAATTGTTTTGGGTGTATGAACGCCAACATCAATGACTTCATATTTAGCTTTAGAATTCATGAATTCTATTGTGTCACCTTTTTTGACGGTACCATTAACGATTCTTATAGAAGGAATTACACCTTTATATGGATCATAAACAGAATCAAAAACTAAGGCTTGTAAAGGTTTGTTTGCATCACCTTGTGGAGCTGGAACGTGCGTAACGATCCGCTCTAGAATTTCTATTATTCCAATACCTTCTTTAGCACTAGCTAAAACTGCATCTTGTGCTGGTAAACCTATAACATCTTCTATTTCATCTTTTACTTTTTTAGGATCTGCACTTGGCAAATCTATTTTATTAATAACGGGTATGATTTCTAAATCATTATCTATAGCTAAATATACATTTGCTAATGTTTGTGCTTCAATACCTTGAGCAGCATCTACGACTAAAACAGCACCTTCGCAAGCTGCTAAAGATCTGGAAACTTCATATGTAAAATCGACATGACCAGGTGTATCAATGAGATGGAATATATAGTCTTTATTATCTTGTGCTGTATATAAAACCTCAACTGCATTAAGTTTAATCGTGATGCCGCGCTCTCTTTCTAAATCCATTGAGTCTAGAAGTTGAGCTTTCATCTCTCTATCACTTACAGTTTGTGTTTTTTGTAATATACGATCCGCTAGAGTTGACTTACCATGATCGATGTGTGCAATTATTGAGAAGTTTCGGATAGATTTTTGTCTCTCGTTTAGTTTATTATTATCCATGTGTCACATACCTTTCCGCTTAATTATTGTATCATTTTATTATGATTAATAAAAGGGGATTAACAAATATAGTTTAGATTTTTATATATTTGAAGTAGTAAAACGTTTTTACTATTTTTAATTACAATATATCTTGAATTAATTCTTAAAATTTGGTATATTTGAAGTGTAGAAAAACAAATCCATAGGAGGAATTGAATAATGAAAAAAGTATTTACAGTTTGTGCTGTACTCTTACTGGGACTAGTTTTAGTCTCATGTGGACCAAAAGAGGCAACAGCAACAGGTTACGGAATCGCACATAAAATCTATGTAGGCGAAGTTGAAGTTACAATTGATAAAGATGGTGTTGTTACGGCAGCAAGTATTGAAGAGTATTACCTACCATACAACGCAGCAGTTATTGCTGAACCAGCTGAAGGCGCAACAGATGTTGTATTAGGAAATAGCCATGGTGTTAAATCATTTGCTAAATATTTCAAAGTTGGCGATGAATTATTTACAGCTGTTGAAGGCGAACGTACTGAAGGCGAAGTAACTGGTATGCCAGTTTACACAAATGCTGCTGGTACTGATCTTCTTGACTGGGTTGCTATTGAAGCAAACGCTAAAGCTTATGTTGAAGGCACTCAAGATGGTACAGTATTTATTGCAAACGCTGATGGAACTAAGCATGCTACATATGCTACACCAGAAGGTGACCAATGGACTAAATCAGCTACAGGTTACGGTGGAGATCGTTGGGACTGGGCAGGTCAAATGTTAGCTATTGAAAATGCATTAATTGGTACAAAAGTTAATGGCGCATATTCACAAAATGATGATAGTTTCTGGGTTGTTGGAGACGTTGTATCAGGCGCAACTTTAGTAGACTTTGCACAATACTTTGCAGTAGCTGAAAGAGCTTATGCAAATGCAAAAGCTGCTCAATAAAAAACACAAAATGAAAAGCACATGAAAATGTGCTTTTTTTCATGCCTATATACTTTATACAAAAAAAGACTGATACGTTTAGTACCAGTCTTTTATGTTTAACTATTCAATATCTTCTGATAATTCATCTTCTATATTTTGTATTTCAACTGTCGCTTCTAGTACTCTTTTGGTATCTGCACTAACAATAGTTACAAGTAAGTTCTTATATTGAAATGAATCACCAATAAATGGTATTTTACCCATCTCATCTAAGATCCACCCATTTACTGTTGAAAAGTCTAATTCTTCTTCAAAATTGATTCTTTCGAATAAATCATCAAGTTCAGTATTTCCTTTAACCTTATATACATTATCATTGACTTTAATAATTTGTTCAATGATCTCATCATGTTCATCCCAAATCTCACCAACTAGTTCTTCTAAAACGTCTTCCATGGTTACAATACCTAATGTACCACCAAATTCATCTTTAACAACTGCCATATGCGACTTAGTTGCTTTAAATAAGCCTAATAGATTAGATACTCTCATATATTCTGTAACGAATACTGGAGGTTTAATAATAGAATCTAATGGTTCTTTTTCTAATAAAACTAAGTTATAAAAGTCTTTATGGTTAATAACCCCTGTGATGTGATCAATTCCTGTATCATATACAGGTAATCTAGAATATCCAGATTGTCTAAATGCTTTAATAATAACATCAGCTTCATCTGTTTCACTAACTGCAATCACGTCAACACGTGGTGTAAAGATTTCTTCAACAATTAAATCATCAAAATCAATAACTGATCTGATCAGTTCTTCTTCGTTTTCGTTTATGCCACCTTCTTGTTGCGCCTCAGAAACATATGTTAATAACTCTTCTTCAGTAATCGTCGGTTCTTCATTAAAGGTGAACATCTTATTTAACCCTTTTTGAATGCCACCAAAGATGAACCCTAGTGGTTTTAATATAAATAAAAACATTCTTAAAATTGGTGTTGTTGCAAGTGCATATTTTTCTGGTACTTTTTTGGCAAGACTCTTTGGTGCAATTTCACCAAATATTAAAACCAATGTAGTCATCACTGCTGTTGATAAGGTTACACCTATATCTCCCCAATGTCTAATGAAGAAGACTGTAGCAATTGATGCCGATAAGATATTTGCAATGTTATTTCCAATTAAAATAGTAATAATTAAATCTTCGAATCGGTCTGCTAGTTTTAAAGTTCTTTTTGCACCTTTATGACCATTTTGTATCATATTTTTTAGTTTTATTTTATTTACTGATGAAAATGCTGTCTCAGTTGATGAGAAAAAAGCTGATAAAATAATTAATCCTAATAATATGCCTAACTGTATATAATCTTGTGATGTCATAGTTCTTCATCTTCCTCTTGATCTTCTAAGTGATCTGGTGTGTTTACTCTTATTTTTGTGATCACATTATCGTTTGTTTCTAATACTTCAAATGTAAATGAATTATATTTAACAACTACTTTTTCATCGACATTTGGAAATCTTCCAAGTTGTCCTAGAATGAATCCACCAATCGTATCATAATCATCTACAGGAAGGCCAGCATTGATTTCATCTTCAACATCATCAATATTAGTTAACCCATCTATTTCGTATGTTGATGAATTGATTGTCTTAATTTCTTCTTCATCTTCATCGTATTCATCAAAGATATTACCAACTATTTCTTCAATTAAGTCTTCAATAGTTACGATTCCAGCAGTTCCACCATATTCATCAAGCACGATTGCGATATGATTTTTTTGTTCTTGCATTTCTTTAAACAACTCACTTGTCTTTTTACTATCAGGAACAAAGTAGGGTTCTCTTAATAAAGACTTTAACGAGAATTTCTCTTCATCATTATCTAAAAACTTTAATAAATCCTTCACATGAATTGTCCCAATGATATGATCGATATCCTTGTCATAGACAGGAAAACGTGTAAATCTTTCATTTTGAACGAAGCTAATAATTTGTTTTCTAGTTGATCTCATATTGATTGATGATATTTCAGTTCTATGTGTCATGATTTCTTCAACAATTGTATCACTGAAATCAAATATATTTTGTATCATTTCTGATTCATCTTCATCGATATTACCTGATCTTGAACTAACCTCAACAATAGATCTAATCTCTTCTTCAGTCATTCTTCTTTCACCTTCATCAGGTTTAAGTCCTACAAATCTTCCGAAAAGTACTGAAGTTTTATTTAATAAATATGTGATTGGTTTTAAAAACGAATGAATAACTGTAATTAAGCCAATCGTTTGATATGCAACTACATCAGTATATTTAATTGCTAAACGTCTTGGAATCAATCTACCAAAGACGATATGTACGAATAACAATACAAACGTGATTAAAAACATAGCAATTGGTTTTAACCAGTCTAGATTGTTAAACAGTGCCATGACATCATTATAAAATGCATCAAGTGCGACTGCACCATTCACTAGTGCTAGTAAAGTTACTATGACTTGAATAGATAATAAATATCTTTTTGATTGATCTGTAAATTTTTGTATTTTTAGTGCTTTTTTATTTCTATTTAGCACATCTTCATTAACTTTTGCATCACTAACGACAACTAGTGCAACTTCTGATGCACTCATAATTGCTGTAAATGTGATGATCAATATAATGGCTATAACAGATATAATCATATGTGGTCACCTACTATACAACAAAAAAAGACACCAAAAAAAGGATAGCCTTTTATGTCTTTGTTACTCTGAGATATTGGATCGTCGATCCTATTACTGCTTTCTTCCATGTTCTAGTTTGATTCCTCCGTGAAATCTATATGAGAATATGATACTATTTTTTATTCAAAAAGTCAATATAACAAGCATAACATATGTTAAACTATCTTAAATTTTAACTTGTTACTTAGTTAATATTATGCTAAAATAATTAAGTGAATAGGTATATTTTTAATATCTAAATCAGATAACTTTCAAGAGTTTATCTTGTAAGTTTTTATTTTTGGTTAAAAAATAGCATTTATCATACACATATTAGAGGTAGAGGTAGTTAAAAATGATTTTTTTAAACATTATATATTTAGTTGTTGGATTTGTTTTTTTAATCAAAGGTGCAGACTTTTTTATTGTCTCCTCAAGTTCAATCGCTAGAAAATTTAGAATCTCTCCATTAATTATAGGATTAACATTAGTTGCTTTTGGAACTTCTCTTCCTGAATTAGCAGTAAGTTTTACATCTTCACTATCTGCAAGATCACAAGGATTAACAGCTGATATTGCGATGGGAAACATTATTGGATCTAATATGGCAAATCTAACTTTAATTTTAGGGACAAGTGCACTTATAATGCCGGTTGTCGTTAAGAAATCTATCCGAAGAAGAGAATTCCCTTTTCTAATCGGAGTGACTGTGCTATTAACCTTACTAGCTTATTTCTTTCAAGCAGACAGTGTAATTGTATGGTGGGAAGCATTGATCTTACTACTTGCTTTTGGGTACTATATGTATTTAATGATTACCTCAGAAAAAGATATGAGTGAATCTGATATTCCCTTAATTGATAATAAAAAAGCAACTATACTCCTTGTAGTAGGAATCATTGGTGTCGCACTAGGTGGATTTTTAGTCACAGAGGGTGCAGAATATATCGCTATTGAAGCACTCACTAAATCATTTAATATGACTGTAACGAAAGCAACAACCCTTGTAGGGCTTTCTATTGTTGCACTTGGCACTTCATTACCAGAACTTGTAACATCAGCTATAGCAGCTAAAAAAGGTGAGGCAGATATTGCATTAGGTAATGTCATTGGATCAAATATCTTTAATATCTTACTGATTGTTGGTCTTTCTGGTGTGATTGTTCCACTGGGTATTAATCAAGATGTT
Source organism: Acholeplasmataceae bacterium (assembly GCA_021108415.1). Classification (GTDB taxonomy): domain Bacteria; phylum Bacillota_I; class Bacilli_A; order Acholeplasmatales; family Acholeplasmataceae; genus Mariniplasma. The sequence goes on from JAIOQX010000002.1 coordinate 6,757, forward strand.
TTAGTTGATATGATTATTTTAATTGGAGTCACTTCGTTAACAGTAGCACTTGCATTATTAAAAGATAAATTATCTAAAATTGATGGCATCATTTTATTAGTATTGTATGTATTATATATTACTTTTATTATTTTAAGAGCATTAGGTCTATTCTAAAATAGTTTTTTAAATACTATTTATGTAATTGACAGAAAAAATAATCAGTGATATAATTAAACAAAAGTTAATGAAAACGCTTTAAGAGACTTTGAGCAAAGCAAACACATCTATTTGTTTGTTTATGCTCTTTTTTATTTTTTAATTAACACTATGCTTATACATACATTAAGTTGTATAAAATAAAAGAAAGCGAAGGGAGATTACATGTTTAAAAAATTATCAAGACCAACAAAATGGTTAGTTTCACTGCTTTTAGTTGTATTATTAGCAAGTTTGGCTGCTTCATTGGTTCAAAACTCATTTTTTTCAGTAAAAGTTGACACAATTAGTTTTGAAACAGAAAATGGAGAATTAGCGGGTTATTTATATACACCAAGAGGTGTAGATGATGCAAATCCTGCTCCTGCTGTTATTTTGACCCATGGATATTTGAACAATGCTGAAATGCAAGAAATTGGTGCGATTGAGTTATCACGAAGAGGATATGTTGTATTAGCCTTTTCAATGTATGATCATGGAGATTCTGAATGGGAAACTCCAGCAGCATTTAACTTCTTTGTTAGAAGTGTATATGATGCAGTACAGTACATGTATGATCAAGATTATGTATTAAAAGATTCATTAGGAAATGCTATGATTGGTGTCAGTGGACACTCAATGGGTGGATTTTCTTCTGAATATGCTGTGATATTTGATGAAATGGATGCTGTCACTAATGGATATCGTAAGATTGCAGCTTCATTATCAGTTGGTGCAGATTTTAGATACATCGGTGTTGCTGATCCTGCTAGTATGTTTGCTACAAGATCTAGTGGTGTAATCGCAGCTCATTATGATCAATTCTTCTTTGATAGTATAACTGCTGGAACTGATGGTTCAGTTAGATACAAAGATTATACAAAAGATCCAGTTGGATTAGACTTTTTAGGTAGAACTGCTGAAGGTACAGCTGAAGCTGGTACATTCTATAGCAGAGATGGCGGCCAAAGAGTCATATATACACCAGATGAAACACATCCTCAAAATACTTGGTCATTAGAATCAGGTGCAGCAACTATTGATTTCTTTGAAACTGCTTTTGAATTCCAACTTGACTTATATGGTTTAGATGACTTAGAATCTTATGGTGTTCAAACAGGAATGACTGGACAAACTTGGTGGCTTAAAGAAGCATTTACACTTGTTGCTTTAGTTTCTTTAATCGCAATGTTAATTCCTGCATTTACTTTAGTTTCTTCATTACCAATATTTAAAAAAGTTTATGCAAATAATCTACCTTTAGAAATTGAAGACTCTATCGTTCCAGTAAGTAAAGAAAAGAAATATCTCAAAGCATTAATCGTTATCATTAGTATTTTAATTAGTTTCTACTATATCGTAGGCTTAATGGATCGTTCAGGTGACCTAGTACCTTTATCTAATGCAATGCATTATATCATGGCTGGTGCTGTTGTCATTATCATTGCTATGTGGATCGCTACTGCTGTTTCAAGTACTACAGAAGCTAAACATGAAAAGATGATAAAAACAGCTCAAAAAGCTACTTTAGGTGCTGTGACAGTTATCCTTATAGCTTTAGCATTTAGATTCTTCTTAAACAATACACAACTATTTACGAACGTTTACTACTGGAGTGCTCCATCTGTAAATACAATCGTTTATTGGGCTATCGGTAGTGCTGGTTTAATTTTATTAGTTGTATTTGGTACAACTCCAATGTTTAATGCGGGTCAAGAAGTTGACAACCCTTATGGTCTTAAAGCTTCATACAAACAAGTAGGAGCAAGTTTATTAACTGCTTTAGTTCTTGCATTTGGTTTATTATTTGTTGTAGCACTTGTTGGTTGGATTTTCTTAACTGACTTTAGATTCTACACTTATGCTATCCAAATCTTTAATTCTCAACAATTTGTTGCAGCATTAAGATATATTCCATTATTCTTTATTTATTACTTTGCTGCTGGTATTACTGTTTATGTAAATACTAAAAACATTAAAGGTTGGTTAGGTGATGTATTTGCAGCATTCTTACTAGCTGGTCCAGTACTTATTTTCTTAGTTTATAACTACTTTGTATTATATAATACTGGTGTTGCTGCTTATCCAACATTCTCATTAAGTGCAATTTTAACTGTTGGATTAGTTCCTACATTATCATTTGCTGGTATTTTAATGAGAAGATTCTCACAAAAAACTGGTAACATTTGGACAGGTGTCATCTTTAGTTCTGTATTCTTTACATTGATTACATTAGCGAATACAATTGTATATCAACTTACAATAGGATAACTAAACTAAAATTAAAGGCCTTTTAGCAATATATTTTGCTAAAGGCCTTTTTTATTTATACGAATCTTTTTATAATTGATGTTAGATCATCTTTATCAACAATATAATCATCATGCGTTTTATGTTCTAAAATGAGCAGCTCAGATTTTTTGATCATGTGATGTAATTTTTGAGTATGCCTAGACTTGATCACATCATGTTGTCCTACTACTATTAATGTTTTTACATCAATTTTCTTTATAGTTTTTTTTGTTATTTTAGGTTCTTCTAACATAAGTTTCACTAATGGATTAAATGTTTTCTTATAAGATTTTAAAATAGCTTTATAAGTCTTTTTATCTAAACCTTTGTAATGATAGTTTGTTCCACATAAAATCATTTTATCAACTAAATTAGGTGCCTTTATTGCAAGCTTTAAAGCGATAACTCCACCATCGCTAAATCCAAGTATGCTGGGTTTATTTATATGTAGTTTATTGATAAACTCATATAAATCTTCTGTCATCGCATCATATGATACATTAATGTGTTTACTGCTTTGTCCGTGATTTCTACTATCAATTGCATATATCTGATAAGTATCTTTTAAAGTTTTTACTAGGCAGTCAAAAATATGAAGATCTTCTTGATTACCATGAATCAAAATTAAAGGTCTACCATTTCCAATGATTTCGTAATTTATTTTAACATTTGTTAATTTTATATGCATAAGGTCACCTAAAGTTATTTTAACATAGAAAAAAAGCAATCATATGATAATGATTGCTTTTTCTAATGTTTTTTGATTAAACTTCTTCAGATTCTTCTTCTGATTCATCGTCACCAGTTTCGTATTCAATACCTTCTTCAGCTTCTTCAACTTCTTCAGGAGCTTCATGAGCTTCTTTAATCATGAATACAACTTGTTCTAAATCTTCATTGATTGTTACACCTTCTGGTACATTGATGTCTTTAATGTGGATTGCATCATCCATTTTCATTTCAGCTACATCAAATTCAAAACTTGCAACACCACTACCTGATAAATATTCACAATCAATCGTAGACAATACAACTTGAACATATAATCTTTGCTTATCAAGTTCGTCTTTACCATGAATTACTACTGGAATACTTGCAGAAATTGTTTCATCTGCAGCAATTCTGTGGAATTCGAAATGAATGATATCGTTTGGTCTTAAAATATTTGTTACAACATTCTTAATATATACATTATGCATTTCGCCGTCTAATTCAGCTTGAAACGTCATTGATTTACCATATTGGGCAAGTGCATCTTTAAAGGTTTTATCAGCTACTTCAATATTAGTCGAATCAATAGATTTACCATACATAACACCAGGGATCATTCTGTCTTTTCTGACTTCACGAAGTGATCTGGTTCTTAAATTTATTTTCATCTTTTTACTTCCTCCTAGTTTTTACTGTAAGTATTTTACCATAATATCGTCTTAATGTCTATGTATAGACGTATTAAGTTGTTCTTATTTTACGATTTTTAGTATTATTTTTGATATATTTTCATTGATAAAACTATCAACGTCGAGTTTAACATTTTTATAATCAATTTCTATAGTTTTATTCTCTTTTGGTATATGACCTAAAAGATAGATATATAGACCTCTTATGCTATGATATTTCTTTGGTTTTTCTTCTAAATTGAGGCCAAGATACATATTAATATCTCTAATTGAAGTGTTAGCTTCTATGAGATATGTATTTTGGTTTATCTTTTTGATTTGTTTTTCAATTAAATCATGTTCATCATAAATGTTTCCAACTATTTCTTCGATGATATCTTCAAGTGTAACAATACCCTCAAATCCACCATGCTGATCAATAAGAAGTGCTATATGATGATTTTCTATCTGCATATCTTTAAAGAGTTTACTTATCTTAATATCTTTAGGTACATAATAAGGTGGTCTTAACAATGTTTTTATGTTTAAAGTTTCTAAATCATTTCTCACAACATAATCCATGATGTCTTTAACATGAATGATACCTAATATATGCTCAATATCATGATCATAAATTAAAACTCTTGAATATTTTGAATTTACAATGCTTAATAGGATATCTTTTTTATCACGATTAATGTCAACACCATAAGTTTTTGTTCGAGGTGTTTTAATCGAATTTGCATTGATATCATCAAATTTAAATATATTTTCTAACATTTCTTTTTCTTGTTTCTTATATAAACCTTGAACTTGCCCTAAGTTAATTAAACGTCTAATTTCATCTTCTGTAATCGATTCAGCTACTACATCTGGTTTAAATCTAAGTATTTTTAAAACAAATTTAGTAGATATAGACAATAACCAAACAAATGGTTTAGTAACAATCATCACTACATATACAGCTTTAATAGATATTAGTGCAAACTTATTTGGATTTTCTAGAGCTAACTTTTTAGGAACTAATTCACCTAAAACTAATGTTAGAAAAGATAAGATCAATGTAATGATCACAACAGCAAGACTTGTAGAAATTGTGATGCCCATATTTGAAAACATATCGACTAGTGTTGATGAAAGTCTAGCACCTGCGAGTGCACTTGACATAAATCCAGCTAATGTGATTGCAACTTGGATAGTTGATAAATACTTAGTCGAATCTTGGGTAACTTTTAATACAAGTTTTGCGTTTTTATTACCTTTTTGAGCAAGATTCTTCATTTTTTGTTTTTTCATGGAAACTAATGCCATCTCGCTCGCTGCAAAAAAACCATTAATCCCAATTAATATCATAAGTAATATCGCTAATGCACCAATACTATCAAACATATACTCACCTCGTCTTACTTATATTTTAACATGATAAACATGAAATGAAAAGGTCCTCAAAAAATGAGGACCTTTACAAAGTCAATGTGCATAAGCCATGTTCTGTAGCCCTAAAAGGGTGTGACCATTTATCTCTACATAAGTAGCGTAATTTAGCTTTGTTTCGCTATCCTACGTTCCCCTACCAAATTTGGGTTTCTAGCTTGAGGGGTTTACCTCGTTTCATTTACTTATTTCTAAGTAACTCGTTTCTGTGGCACGTTTTGCCATAGATCATCGCTATAAGCATTAGATCATCTGACGCCGTTACATCTGATGATGTACCCTAAGTTATTGTTTCCTTAGGCACAAACACTACATTCATTTCAGAATGTGCTAGCATGGACTTTCCTAACCTATGAAACCATAGGCTTGGTCACCTTCCATTGACTTTAATTCATTTTATCATAGTTTTAATTCTATTGATTATTTAAGTGCTGCTTTTCTTGATAAATCGATACGACCTTTATCATCAACACCAATACATTTAACTAAAATTTGGTCTCCTATTGAAACGACATCTTCAGTCTTTTCTACTCTTTCTTTTGCAAGTTTAGAGATGTGAACTAAGCCTTCAGTACCTGGCCAAATTTCAACGAAACATCCGAATTTTTCAACTCTTGTTACTTTACCTTCATATACTTTTCCAACTTCAGCTTCTTTAACTAAGTTTTCGATATATGCTTTTGCAAGTTTAATATATTTAGAATCTTGATGCATTAAGAAGACACGACCATCTTGTTCAATATCAATCTTAATTTGATTAAAGTCTTCAATCATCTTAGTGATAATCTTACCACCAGCTCCAATAACGTCTCTAATCTTATCAGGATTAATTCTAAACATTGCAACTTTCGGTGCATAATCTGATAATTCTTCTCTGTTTGTTGCAATAATTTCATTCATATGTTTTAAGATATGTAATCTTGAATGTCTAGCTTGTTCTAATGCTTCTTTTAAGATTTCTTTAGTTATACCTAAAATCTTAATGTCCATTTGAAGCGCTGTAATACCTTTTTCAGTTCCAGCAACTTTAAAGTCCATATCGCCTTCATGATCTTCCATACCTTGAATATCAGATAAAATTGTGTAGTTATCTCCATCTTTGATTAATCCCATTGCAATACCTGCAACTGGAGCTTCAAGAGGTACACCTGCAGCCATTAAAGCCATAGATCCTGCACAAATTGTAGCTTGTGAAGATGAACCATTTGATTCTAAGATTTCTGATACAACTCTAATTGTATATGGGAATGTTTCTTCATCAGGTAAGACTTGAAGAAGCGCACGTTCACCTAAGGCACCATGTCCAACTTCTCTTCTTCCAACAAATCCGTAACGTCCAGTTTCACCAACACTAAATGGTGGGAAATTGTAATGTAGCATAAAACGTTTTCTATCTAACATACCTAATCCATCAATAAATTGACTTTCCCCTAAAGCTCCTAATGTTACAACACCTAATGCTTGAGTTTGACCTCTTGTAAATAGTGCTGAACCGTGTGCTCTTTTTAAAATATCAATTCTTGAATCTAATGGTCTAATTTCATCAACTTTACGTCCATCAGGGCGAACTTTATCTTCAGTAATTAATCTTCTTACTTCTTTTGTTACAATTTGATCAACAACAGTTTTAACTTGTTGAATATAATTTTTGTGTGCTTTTTCATCAAAAACTTTTACACCATTCATTTCATTAAAGAAACCTTTAGTTTTAAAGTTTTCAACTGCGCTTTCTTTGATTTCATCAATTTTGCGATATCTTTCTAATTTATCAAATAAAGATACTGCAGCAATTAAATCATCAAAACAAAACTCATGAACAGCTTTTCTTACAACATCTTCAATTTCAAATACTTGATAATCCATTTTTTCTGGTTTGATTTCAGCAATAATTTTTTCTTGGAATGCGACTAATGCTTTAATTGCATCATGACCAAATAAAATCGCGTCTAACATTGTATCTTCATCTACTTGTTTTGCACCAGCTTCAACCATGTTAATTGCATCTTTAGTCCCAGCAACGATTAAGTCAATTTTGCTTTGTTCTAATTGTTCAGGTGTTGGATTTACAATAAATTGATCATCAATCATCCCAACAGTTACACCAGCAACTGGGCCATTAAAAGGTATATTTGAAATACCTAACACGAGTGATGATCCAAATAATGCTGCCATTTCAGATGTTGCTTCTGGGTCACTACTTAAGACTGTATTAATGATTTGAACATCATTTTTAAATCCTTCAGGAAACATAGGTCTTAATGGTCTATCGATTAGTCTTGATGTTAAAGTTTCATGTTCTGATGGTCTACCTTCTCTTCTTAAAAATCCCCCAGGTATTTTACCACCTGCATATAATTTTTCTTGATAAATGACCATCAATGGGAAAAAATCCATAGGTGATGGTTCTGTTTTTGCAGTGACTACAGATAATACTGTAGAATCACCATAATTAATGAATGCTGAACCATTTGCTTGTTTAGCGACTTCACCAATTTCAACACTAAATGGTCTACCACCAAGTGTTGTTTCGAATACTTTTTTACTCATAATATAAAATCTCCTTCATTTTATATGTTTTCTCATATAATTTTTTATTATTTAACCTTATATATAATACCATATTTTTATAGTATTTCCTACTAAATTGAGGATAAATCGAAAAAAAAAGACTGCTTTCGCAATCTTTTATCGACGTAATCCTAATTTTTGAATTAGTGCTTGATAACGTTCTACATCTTCATGACGTAAATACTTTAACAAACGACGTCTCTTACCAATCATCATGTATAAACCACGACGAGAGTGGAAATCATGAATGTGTTTTTGTAAATGTTCGTTTAGAGAAGCGATTTCTGCAGATAGTACAGCAATTTGTACTTCTGGAGATCCTGTATCTCCTTCTTTGATTGCATTACCTTTGATGATTTCTTGTTTTTGTTCTTTTGTTAGTGCCATTTTCTTTCCTCCTTCGAATAACTAAAGTATGGGTCGGCTGTCCCGAAACCTTGTTACCGCCTTTTTATTGTAACATTTTTTTGTAAAAATGCAACATTTTAACTAAATTTTAATAAACTGATCAACATTTAAGACAAATACAGTTGCTCCACCTACTTCAACTTCTATTGGAAGTGAAGAAAATGAACCAAATTCATTAACAATCGTATTTGGAACTAGACGTGATCTCTTTTTACTATGGGCCTCTATAACTTCTAGTGCTTGTGGCACTTTTTCATCATTTACACCAATCATAAAAGTGACATTACCAGCTCTTAAAAAGCCTCCGGTTGAAGATAATCTTGTTGAAAAGAATTTTTCTTTAACTAATGCTTTTTGGACTTTATTTGCGTCATCATTAGACACAATCGCAATAATCATTTTCATATGAACACCCCTATTCTATATCTATATTATAGCATATTTTTAAAGTTTTGTTAGTGATCTTACCATTTGTTCATCTTTTTTCAATTGAACAATTAATGCATCTTTTGATGGGAATCTATATTCTGGTCTTAAATAGTGAAGAAAAGTTATTGCAACTCTTTTATCGTATATATCTTGATCAAAATCAAGAATAAATATTTCTAAGCGTCTAGCTTCACTAAAATTGATGGTTGGATTGTTTCCGATGTTAGCCATTGCATGATATGTTTTGTTATTAACTAAAATTTTAACGTAATATACACCCATCCGAGGTAGATAATAATTTCCAAAATCAATGTTTGCAGTCGGATATCCTATCCCTCTACCTATTTTATGGCCATGCATGACCGTACCATAAATTTGATAATGTCTATTTAAAAGCTTTCTTGCTGATCCAAGATCACCTTGGATTAAAAAATCTTTTACATAAGTAGTTGATACTCTAGTATGATTATAGACTAGATCATCTAAGACATCTACAACAAAGTATTTCTTTAATTCGTTAATATCTCCAATACCACGATAGGCAAATCTAGCATCTCTACCAATGACTAAGCGTTTTACGGATATGCTTTTAAGGAAATTTATAAATTCCATAACATTTAATTTTGAAAATGCTTCATCAAATTTAACAATAATCGCATAATCCAATGGGTATTGTGAAAATAACTCAATTTTATCTCTTTTTTGAGTCAGTGTTCTAAAAGGTTTCTTTCTAAGTATTTCAGATGGATGAGGATCAAATGTTAAAATTGCATGTTTAGTATCTTTATATCTTAAAACACGATTAATAAGCTGTTGATGACCTAAATGCAAGCCATCAAAATTACCCATTGTAATCGTTAAGTCTTCAGTATTTTCAATTTTATCATACGTGTTGTAAAAAATAATCATAACAATCTCCTAAAGTATAAGTGCTGGTTTATATGTGTTTGGCTTAACTCTTTGATAAAATGCAACCATGGTATTTTTTTGATCATAAACGACAAAATCACAATCCATAGTTGTTTGTCTTTCATCCAAAAAGATACCATTTTTAACTAACTTTATCAAATACTCATTTAACACAAGTTTTGGATAATCAGAAAAGTAGGTCTCTAGTGATATTAAATCATGAATCTCTACTTTTTCTAAATCATGTGCTTGTTTTAAGTCATATTGGCCAATGGATGTTCTAACTAACCTAGAAAGCGCACCAAATGTATCAAGCTTATCAGCTAGATCGACTGCCACACTTCTAATATAGGTTCCCTTAGAGACTTTAATAAAGAAATCAAATGCATTATCCTTTAAAGATGATAACTTCTTAAAATCATAAATTGTAACGGCTCTTGCATCTCTTTTTATGGTTATGCCTTGTCTTGCAAGTTCATATAGTTTTTTGCCATTAACCTTAATTGCTGCATACATTGGGGGTATTTGATTATATGATTTTATCATCAAACTAACTTCTTCTTCTAAAGCTTTTTCATCAATGATCATCTCTTTAGACTCTATAACAGTACCTGTATAATCATATGTGTCATAATGTTTGTTAAACACAATTGTGCCTTCATAGGTTTTATCCTGGTTTTGAAACAAATCTGCTAATTTAGTAGCCTTGCCTATACATAAAATAAGCAGACCACTTGCGAAAGGATCTAGCGTACCTGTGTGACCTATTTTCTTGACATTGAGTTTACGTTTGATTATAGATACAACATCATGTGATGTCATCCCTATAGGTTTATTTACAAGTAAAAATCCATTCATATCATCACCATATTTATTATACTAAATTTTTAGCAATAAAAAAAGCACATAAGTGCTTTAATTATTTGCTTTGGTTTAACCAAGCTTGAACACGTTCTTTAGGTTGGTATCCACTTTGACGGTCAACTTCTTCACCATCTTTGTAAACAACAACTGTTGGTACGCTTCTAATGCTTGCATCAATAGCTTGAGTTCTAAATTGATCAATGTCCACTCTGTAGAATTTAGCATCTGTCATTTCAGTGCTGATTGCTTCTAATACTGGTTTTAACATTTTACATGGTCCACACCATGTTGCATAGTATTGTACAACTACTAATCCTTGTTGCCCAATAACTTCTTGATATGCTTGTCCTTGATATTCAATCATTAAATTTTCCTCATTTCTTAATTAATTTTCTTATATTTATATTATATATGATTTTGAAAATATTTCAAGATAAAAGCATTATTTTAATGTGATAATTGTCACACCATTTAATCCTTCACCTTCACCACCAAATCTGTGGTCTTTTATATAGGGTGAGCTGTTAATATATTGATGAACTGCTTTCTTAACTGCTCCAGTACCAAATCCATGGATAACTCTTAAGGTCATTAGTCCTGACATTAATGCCCCATCAATCGCATCATCTAAGGCAGGTTTTACTTCTTCAAATCTAAATCCTCTTAAGTCAACTTCTAATTTACCTTCTTTTTTAGGTACAAATTCTTCTGATTGCTTGACTCTTGCTTGTTCTTTTTTCTTTTTAGGCTTATCATTGTTTTCTTTTTTAATATCTTTAGCTTTAAATGATAAATTGAATTGTCCAAACTTTACTTGATATAAATCATCTTTAATATCAACAATATGCCCGTATTGTTGATAACTAGTAATAAAGACTTCATCACCTATATTTAGAGTTTCCTCGAAATATAGAGCCTTATCATTTGTAACATTTTGATTTAATCTAAATTTCAATTCAGCAATTTCTGGTTTTGTTAAAGTAGATTTTTCTTTTAAAAGTTCAATTAATTCAATTGCTTCTTCTCTTAATTTTAACCATTTATGCTCTTCTTTTTGTCTGACTTTGTCCATCATTTGATCTTGTTTTTGTAAAAGATCATTTTTTAATAACTGATAGTCTTTTTTTTCTGTTTTAACTAAAATGAGTTCCTTGTTTAGGCTTTCTTTTTCTTTTTGGATATCAACCATCTCATCGTTAAGTTTTTCCATCATCTTAGCTAAATCTGTTTGTCTACCTTCATATAGTTTTAGTGCATGCTCTACAATCTCATCTTTTAATCCCAATCTTTTAGCAATCAAGAAGGCATGAGAAGATCCTGTTGTACCCATTTGAAGATAATACAATGGTTTTAAAGTTTGTTTATCAAATGCAACGCTTGCCGTTGTCATATGTGGTTGCTCGAATGCATAGCTTTTAAGTTCAGAGTAATGAGTGGTTACCATCATTCTAGCATCATATGTTTTAAAAGCCTCTAATATTGAAATAGCTAGTGCTACACCTTCATTGGGATCAGTTCCACTGCCTAATTCATCAAGTAACACTAATGTATTATCTTTCATATCAGCAATCATATTAATAATTTTTGTTAAATGAGAAGAAAACGTTGATAATGATTGAGAAATAGATTGTTCATCACCTATATCTGCAAACACCTGATCAAATATTGCGATATTGCTAGCTTCATTTAAAGGTGTTAAAACACCTATTTGAGTCATTAAGGTAAGTAATCCTAAAGTCTTTAAAGCTACCGTCTTACCCCCTGTATTAGGGCCTGTAATTAAGAGCGTCTTTAAGTTTTTGTCTATTGTTAAATCTATAGGAACTGCCTCTTTTTGATTGAGTAGAGGATGTTTTGCTTTGATCAGTTGAATAAATCCATCTTTATTAATATTAGGTTTATGTCCATTTATTTCTAGTGCATAAATCGCTTTCGCATGAATCAAATCAAGTTCTACAAAAATATCAATGTTTTGTTTTAATGATTCATGAGCTTGTTGAACCTCTTTGCTGATTTCTGCAATGATGATATCAATTTCTCTTTGTTCACTAACTTTTAAACTCTCTATTTGAGCTGTAATTGATCTTGTTTGTTCTGGCTCGATATATATGGTTTGTTTAGATGCACTCATATCATGGATAACACCCTTGATTTTGTGCTTAAATGCTTCTTTTACTCCTATACAAAATCTTTCGTTTCTCATCACAATCACTGCATCGTTTAAATAACTTTGATAATCAGTTAACATTTTTTGCAATTTATCTTGAAGTTGTTTATCAAAGCGAGACAAATCTTTTCTAATTGATAATAGTTTTGGAGTTGCATTATCTAAAATCACACCGTCTTCATCGATTTTTAAACTCATAAAGTCTAATAAATAACGATGATTAGATATTTGACTAAACAATGGCGTTAATATCTGACTTTCAATTTTTACAGTTTGTTTTTGTTTTAAATAAGCTAAAATATCTCTTTCCATCACTAAAAAAAGTCTAATATATAGTAAGTCTTGTATAGAATAAGTTCTATCGATTGATGCATAACGTATTAATGGATAGATATCAAAATTATCTAAAAATGGCATTGTAGATAATTTTGCGATTAACTCAACCATATCAACAACTTCATCAAGTTTATGAGAAATCATATCTTTATCTGTATATGGGTTTAGTTGGATTAAATTGTTCGAAGCTGAATCAGATTTAATATTTTTCAAAATTCTTTCAATAATTACATCTAATTCAAGTGTTTTTGTCATAAATCTCATAAAAGCACCCTTTTTCTTTAAAAATATGGTATAATTACTCTTGATAATAAGAGGTGAAACATGAAACATTACACAATGTCCGTAACAGATCTAGAATTAGAAAAACTTAATAAAGTTTATCAATATCATCAAATAGAGGCGAAAAATCCCTATTTGCTTTTTCATGCTAAACATAATGATATTGATATCCTAGCTTACAAAACTGGTAAGGTTTTATTGCAAGGTGATGAAGTTACACATGAATTGGTATCTATTAAGACACATTTGAATAAAGAAGATTATGCAGCGATCGGTTCAGACGAAGTTGGAACCGGTGATGTCTTTGGACCTGTAGTTGTTTGTTCAGCGTTTGTCAATAAGTCTGAAATCCCTTATTTAGAAGAACTTAATGTAAGAGATTCTAAAAACATGAGTGATCAACAGATTATTGATTTAGCACCTAAATTAGCTAAAAAGCTTGTACATTCTCTACTCATTCTTCCTCCGACTAAGTATAATAAATTAGTTGGTGAAGGATATAACTTGAATAAAATGAAAGCTTTGCTTCATAATCAAGCAATCATTAAGACTTCTACTAAGTTAAAGGAAACTGTTCCAGTGATCTTAGATCAATTTTGTACACCACAACTGTATTATAACTATTTAAAAGATGAAACTTTAGTTTATCGTGATATTGATTTTCACACAAAAGCTGAACAAGTTCATTTAAGTGTTGCAGCTGCATCTATTATAGCACGCTATGCATTTTTAGTTAAGATGCAACAATACAGCCAAAAGCTAGGCATCAAACTTTTAAAAGGTGCTAGTAAAGAAGTAGACGAAATGGTTAAATCAATATTTGATAAAAAAGGTCAAAAACAATTATCACTTGTTACAAAAATGAATTTTAAAAATGTAACAAAACAAGATTTATTCTAATTGGTCAAGAAAGTTTTTAAAATATAAGGGTATATCGGCGTGAAACGTCATATGCTCTTTTTTTATTGGATGTATGAAAGATAGATCAGTTGCATGTAAAAATTGACCATGCTTTGAAATAACTTTCTTTGGCCCATATATAGGATCTCCAACAACTGGATGATTAATGTAGGCCATATGCACTCTAATTTGATGTGTTCTACCTGTTTCTAGCTCACAAGATAGTAAAGTATATTGATCATATCTTTTTAGGACTTTAAAATGTGTCACAGAAAATCTACCATTTTCTAGAACTGTCATTTTTAATCTATTTTTAGGATGTCTGCCTATTGGAGCTTTTATCGTTCCTTCATCTTCATCAAAACTATGATAGACAAGTGCTGTATAGTTTCTGATGATCTCATGATTTTTTAATTGTTCACTTAATAATTGATGTGCTTGATCTGTTTTAGCAACCACTAATAATCCACTTGTATCTTTATCAATGCGATGAACGATACCTGGTCTAATCACACCATTTATAGAACTTAAATGATCAACTTGATGCATCAATCCATGCACAAGTGTAGGTTGATGATAAGTAGATGCAGGATGCACGACTAAACCTTGTGGTTTGTTGATGACTAAAAGATCATCATCTTCATAGACGATATCTAGTTTTAAATCAACTGGCTTGATATCAAGTGTCTTTAATTCAACATCAAGTAAAGTAATTAAATCCCCTTGTTTAAGTATGTATCCGGTTTTAACTTTTTGATCATTGACTAAAATTTTTTCATCTTTGATTAAAGTTTGTATATAACTTCTACTTTTATCAGCTAAATCATGTTCTGATAAATAAGTATCAAGTCTTTGTTTATCTAATATTTGGTCAATTTTAATTGTCTGTGACATTATTTTCATCCTTTTGTTGTTTTAGTCTTTTTGATTCAAAGAAAAATAAATCTATAGCAAACAATACAATGGCTGCAGATAAGAAATTATCTGCCATATTGTTGACAAAATTACTAATTCCTGGAACAAAACTTAGAAAATCTAAAAACGGATAATGCATAAAATCAATAACAAAGCCAAACAAAGCACGATCGATTGCATTTCCTAAGGTTCCACTAATAAATAGAGCAACAGATATTGAATAGATTTTCTTGTGTTTAAAATCACTGCTCTTAAATAAGTATCCAAAAACGATTAACGCTAAAACAGTAATTACAAAAAATAAAAGATTTTTATAGGCAAAATCGCCCAGCCACCCAAAAGATGCACCCGTATTTTCATAATAACTAAGTTCAAATATACCCTTTAAGACAACGGTATTTGTACCTGTAAATGTGGGTGCAATCAAATGATATGCAAGCTGTTTTGTTAGTTGATCGATAAATAATGTTGCAATAATAATAATTAATCCTATAAGCATAATAAGCTCCTTTTAAAACACAACAGATAAAACTACAATACCTAAAGTAAGCATGATGAAGCCAACAAAAGAAAATTCGACTAGCTTTGGAATGGTTGTGTTAATCTCTTTAATTTTTTCATGGTAATTCTTAATTAATACATAATAGAACTGATAGTATAAAAACACCCATAAAATTATGATAATTACTAAAAAAACTGATAATAAAAATGTAAGTTTAGTAAATATAAACATATTGATAATTAACAACGTTGGTAAAAGCACACACAAAAAGGAAATTAGGAGTGCTCCAAAAACTGATTTTAACGTTGTTGACATCGTTGTTTGTCTATCGATTAGTCTTACTAAGTTTCGATAGGTATGATAAAACTTATAAACCTTATCCATTATACGTTTCATATAACCAATTAGCCGCCTCTTCTATGGTTTCTACTGGTACAATAATAAATGAATAATCAATACCATCAATCTCATCTAAATGTGATTCTGGTATGAAAAATACATCAACTTTATTGAATTCTGCAGTGTATATTTTTTGTCTAATACCACCAATTCTACCAATGGTTCCATCACTATTTATGGTCCCTGTACCAGAAATTTTGATATCAGGAATGTTTAGCGTGAGTAAACTTACATAAATACTAAGCGTTTGAAGCATGCCACCACTAGGTCCACCTACAGTGGAATTAAGCCCTGGAAGTTCATAACTGGGGAATGCTTGATATATTTCATACTTTGGATAAAACCAAAATGAAACATCTCCGCTTTCTTGTACATATTCAACTTCATATGTGCTTCCATCTTCTCTTTCAATTAGATACGTTGCCATTTGATGATCAATTAGATCAAAGAATGCTTGAGGGTCATAGTTATCATATGATTCTCCGTTTATCTCTTTGATGATATCCCCGATAGAGATTTGGTCTAATCTATTTGGAAAATCATAAATATATAGTCCTTCAAATCCATAATCCATCACAATACTATCATCTACTGCTTTAGCCATTGTATAAGCTTTGATAAGTGATATTTGATAGGATACACTTTTTGATAATTGTCCTTGACGATACTCATCAACAATCGTGTTTTCCTGTTCTCTAATTGTCGGTTTTCTTAATATAAATTGATCATTATTTTGTAAAACCATATACTGAAAAGCAGTTATTGGATCAAATGAATACACATATATACTATAAAACTGATCTGGCATTTCATGCTCATCAATAATAAAACTACTTTCAATTTGTGTGAGTCCACCTGGAGCAGTTACATTATAGTTTGTTGGAGCTACCGCTACAAATAAAACATAAAGGTAGGCAAACATACCTACAATAATTATTGTTTTATGATCTTTAAGAAACTTTATCATAAGATAATTCACCAACTTTTATTTTTCTTGTATGCACTTTAGCAGCTTCTAACATCTTAATTGCTGCTTTATGTTCATTGGTGTGTTGATATTTATCACTTTCATATACAATTTCTGTGATTCCACTTTGAATAATTAACTTCGTACACTCATTACATGGAAATAAACTCACATAGATCTTAGATCCCTTTAGTGATTGGGTCGCATTTAATATAGCATTTGCTTCTGCATGGACAACATAAGGATACTTCGTATCTAAAAAGTCACCTTCACTTGCCCATGGAAACTCTTTATCCTCTGCACCTTTTGGCATCCCATTGTATCCAATACCAACGATTCTTAAATCTTTGTTAACGATGCATGCACCTACTTGAGTATTTGGATCTTTACTTCGAAGTGCTGATAATTTTGCAACACCCATGAAATAATCATCCCATGAAATATATGATTTTCTCATTATTTACGCTCATCTTCTTTCGCTAATCCTAAATTGATATGACAATATCCAAATGGATTTTTCTTTAAATATTTTTGATGATTATCTTCTGCAAGCTCATAATCAAGATTTTCTTTAACCTTAACAACTACCTTATCATAGTTTTTACCAAAATATGATTTCATATAGGCTTCCACGCTTGTTTTTTGATTCATA
The DNA here is from genome assembly GCA_021108415.1 of Acholeplasmataceae bacterium. Taxonomy (GTDB): domain Bacteria; phylum Bacillota_I; class Bacilli_A; order Acholeplasmatales; family Acholeplasmataceae; genus Mariniplasma. Next base: position 24,337 of record JAIOQX010000002.1, read on the forward strand.
TCATCTAGATAAATGCCACTTCTATATTGATTTCCGACATCATTTCCTTGTTTATTCACACTAAATGGATTCATAATTCTAAAGAAATGTTCTAAAACTTGTTCTAATGAAATCACTTGTTCATCATAGTTAACTTTACATGCTTCAGCATGAGAAGCTATGCCATTACAAACTTGATGATATGTTGGGTTTTTAGAATTTCCATCAACATAGCCAACTGATGTCTCAACAACACCTTTTAATTGTCCAAAATAGGCTTCTACGCCCCAAAAACAACCACCTGCTAATACAATTGATTTCATCTTATTCTCCAATCTTTAAATGTAGCTCATCTAGTTGAACTTGATCCACGTCACTTGGTGCTTGCATCATTTGATCTTTAGCACTTTGTGTCTTTGGAAATGCAATAACGTCTTTAATATTGCTCGTATGTGTCATTAACATAACAATACGGTCAAGTCCTAATGCTAGTCCTCCATGTGGAGGTGTTCCATATTTTAATGCATCAACAAAGAATCCGAAACGATGCTTAACTTCTTCATCTGATAGCCCTAATGTTTCAAACATCAATTTTTGTACATCTTGATTATGGATACGAATAGATCCTCCACCAATTTCATAACCATTTAGAACGATATCATAAGCTTTAGCCATCGCATCTTTTGGATTTGTTTTTAATTGATTGACATCACTTGGTGCTGTAAATGGATGATGTTTTGCATAAAATCGTTTTTCTTCTTCATCATATTCTAATAACGGCCACTCTGTAACCCATAAGAACTTATAAATATTTTCATCAATTAAATTAAATTGATGTGCTAATTCAACTCTTAATGCACCAAGTGCATTTAATGCTTGATCATTATTGCCTGGAACTAAAAATAAAATATCTTGATCTTTTAGATTAAGCGTTTGATAATCCGCTTCATTCATAAATTTATGAATACTACCTGAATATACACCTTCAACATTTTTAACATAAACAAGTGCATCTCCATGATTCTTTTTCACTAAATCTGATAGTTTATCAATTTGTTTTCTTGTTAAAGATGCGCCCTGATTTAAAACAATACCTTTAAGATATGATTTATCATTGAATAAAGGTATATCAATTTTGCTAAATAAAGCTTTATAATCGTTGATTAAAAGCTCATATCTCATATCTGGTTTATCAGTTCCATATTTTTCCATCGCATCTTGATAACTCATTTTTAAAAATGGTGTTTGGACTTCAACATCTAAGACTTGTTTGAACGTATGCTTCATCACACGTTCAATTAACCCTTGAATATCTTCTTGGTCAATGAAAGATGCTTCAATGTCAACTTGCGTAAACTCAGGTTGACGATCTGCTCTTAAATCTTCGTCTCTAAAGCATTTAGCCATTTGGAAATACTTTTCAAATCCTGCAACCATAAATAATTGTTTATAAATTTGAGGTGATTGTGGTAATGCGTAGAAATGACCAGCATAAAGTCTAGAAGGCACGAGATAGTCACGTGCTCCCTCAGGTGTTGATTTACCTAATATAGGTGTATCTAGTTCATAAAAGCCCTCAGACACTAAAACACTACGTATAGATTGCGTAATTTTATGTCTTTGGATTAAAAAGTTTTGCATATGAGGTCTTCTTAAGTCTAAATAACGATATTTCAATCGAGTTTCTTCTAGTGCATCTGTATCATCTGAGACAGACATTGGAGGTGTTTCAGCTGCACTTAATATGGTGAGCTCTTTCACATCAATTTCAATTTCACCGGTTTGCATATTTAAATTTTTAGATTCTCTTTCAGAAACGATGCCTTTAACTTCAATGACATACTCACTTCTAATTTTTTCAGCTACACCATAAAATTGGTTATCTGGTTTAACCATAAGTTGTGTGATTCCAAATCGATCGCGAAGATCAATAAAGATTAATCCACCTAAATTTCTAGATTTTTGAACCCATCCTTTTAAATAAACTTCTTGCCCTAAATTTGACATATTCAGTTCGTAATTATTATGTGTATATTTCATATTATTTCTCCATCTTTTCCTTTAAATATGCAGTGATATTTTCAATTTTTACTTCTTCTTGAATCTCAGTTTTGGTATCTTTAATACCGACAACACCTTTTTTATATTCGTCATCTCCTAGAATAATTAAGTAAGATGCATGATATCTTAAGGCTTGTTTTAATTGTCCTTTAAATGATTTATCTGTATAGTTCATATCTGATACAATATTTTCGTTTCTTAAATCATATAAAATCTTAGTGCCAATTTTCTTTAATGCTTTATTAAACGTAATGACATAACAATCAAGATCTAAGTCATTAGATAATTCTATTTCGTTTGCCTCTAGTGCCATTAAGAGTCTTTCCATCCCAAATGCAAAGCCTATACCACCTAAATCAGGTCCACCAAGCTCTGAAACTAATTTTTGATATCTACCTCCACCACCTAATACATTAGCTGCTCCAAAGCCTTTAATATCGGCTTCTATTTCAAATACAGTGTGGCTATAGTAATCAAGTCCTCTAACAAGTTTAGGTGCAAGCTCATAATTGATACCACATGACTCTAAATTTTCTTTAACTTCATTAAAATATGCGATTGATTCTTCATTTAATAAATCTATTGGTGTCGGTGCATTAATCACTGACTTGTGTTTATCATCAATTTTACAATCTAGAATTCTTAAAGGGTTTTTATGAATGCGATTTTTACAATCATCACATAATTCATCAATATGTGGCGTAAAATGCTTAACCAATGCTTCTTGATATTTATCTCTAGATTCTTGATCACCTAAAGTATTAACTCTAACTTTAACACCTTTTAATCCCAAACGCTTAATGAAATCATATGCAAGGATAATAATCTCTGCATCAAGTGCTGGATCAACTGTACCAATTGCTTCTACACCAAATTGAGAGAATTGACGATATCTACCTTTTTGTGGTCTTTCATATCTAAAATTAGGTCCAATATAATAAACTTTCTCTAATTCTTGAGTTGCGTATAGTTTATTTTCAACATAACTTCTAATCACACCTGCAGTCCCTTCAGGTCTTAGAGTTAATGCGCGATTAGAACGATCTACAAAGTCATAAGTTTCTTTTGTGACCATGTCAGATCCTTCAGAGTCTCTATGAAATACATTTGAGTATTCCATCATTGGTGTTCTCATTTCTTTTATATTATATAAGCTCAATACTTCTCTAATTTTAGCTTCTAATGAAATCCATTTGTAAGATTCATTTGGAAGTACATCATAAGTCCCTTTTACTTTATTTGCGCTCATTGTAGTCCTCCTTGGTTATTTCATAGCTTAACATATCGTCAGATATAACTAAATTACTTTTCTTTAAAATATAATGTTCTTTTTTAATAAATTTAAATCCTGATTTTTCAATAACTTTTTGACTTCCTATATTTTTACTTAAATGTTTGATGATTATTTTGTCGTAATCTAAATAAGTAAATCCTAATTTTATTAATGCCTTAACTGCTTGAGTCATAATGCCTTGTGACCAATAATCTTTGTGAATGACATATCCAATTTCTGCAATTTTTGCGTCTTTTACTTTCGAATGAAAATCTACAGTCCCGATCATCTTATTTCGATTTAAATCAATGATTGCATAACCTCTTGGTAATCCGATTTTTGTTCTAGGATAAAATATCTCTTTAATTGATCGTCTAGCTTCAACAGGCAAGACCATAGGACCCCAGTTTAAAAACTTTGTGACTGTAGGATCTTTCCCGTATTCAAACAAATCAAGATAATCACTTGTTTTTATTGTTCTTAACATATAATGATCAAATATAATTTTTGGCATATGTTTATATGGTTTTCTTATCATTATTTTTCCTCTTATCTATTTAAAAAAAATCGTCCTTAAAAAATCTAAGGACGAATAATCGCGGTACCACCTTAGTTCTAGAATAACTTCTAGCCCTCAATTTCATATCAAATGCCTCCAAAGGTGTCACTATTTATGTATATAAATACACTTTTTCATAGGCTATTCATTTATACTCTTATTTTATCTTTTTTATACGCTTAAAGTCAATCAATTTCAATGATTATTGTGACTGGCCCATCATTTACGCTTAAAATATCCATATCTTCTTGAAAAATACCAGATTTAACATCAAAATCTTGATTTAAATGCTTGATAAAACTTTCATAAAGTGGTTTTGCAATCTCTGGTCTAGCTGCTTTTATGAATGAAGGTCTGTTATTACCTTTTGTATCTCCATAAAGCGTAAACTGTGAAACTGCTAATATGGATCCATTTACTTGTTTTAGATTTAAATTGAGTTTCTGATTTTCATCTTCAAAGATTCGTAAATTCTTAACTTTAGTTGCTGTTTTTTGGACTATTTTTTCATCATCTGTATCTGTGATTCCAATATATAATAAGAAACCTTTAGCAATTGATGCTATTTCTTTTTGATTCACTTTAACAGATGCTGATTTTACTCTTTGAACAACTACTCTCATTTAAAATCACGCTCCACTTGAAATATATCGCTGATTTTACGCAAGTTTACCATTAAAGATTGTAATACACTTTGATCTGTAACTAATACTTTAATTTTAATAACCATTTCCATATTAGAACTGCTTGTTGCATTCACCTCAGCAATCGATATGGCTTGAGCATTGACTGCAGTTACAACTTCTGTTAACAGTGTTGGTTTAGATGTCCCTATAATTTTTATTCTTGTTGGATATTTTCGAGTGATTTCAGTTGACCAAAAAGCTTCAATTAAACGATTCTCATCAAATTGATTACAATTTGGACAGAAAGTAGAATGAATTACAATACCACTGGTTTTACTAACAAAACCTATGATTTGATCACCAGGAATAGGTAGACAACAGTTAGCAAGTTTAATTTGTGGACTTGATAAGCCTTCAATGACAACACCAGTTTCACTATGTGTTGTTAATTGTCTGGCTGCTTTTTCCATTTGTCTTTGTAAAAATTCTTCTTTATCGACTTCTTTACCCAATAGTTTTGAAACAACAGTTTTAGCACTAATGATACCTTTACCTATTTCTAGGTGAAGCGATTCTACATCAGATATCATGTTTTTTTCAAAAAACTTCTTAACAAAATTATCATCCACATTATTTTGTGTTTTTTGAGCATGCATTTCTCTATCTAGTTGTTCTTTTCCTAATTGAATTAAATTATCTCTATTTAGTTTATTTAAAAATCCTTTAATTTTATGTTTTGCATGTGAAGATTTAGCGATTTTTAACCAATCTTCACTAGGACCATAGGAATTCTTATTTGTTCTAACACTTACAATATCTCCAGTATTTAGTTCATAATCAAGTGTTACAATTCGATTGTTTACGATTGCTCCAACCATCTTATTACCAATGTCAGTATGTATACGATAAGCAAAATCTATAGGTGTAGCACCTTTAGGAAGTTCGATAACTTCACCTTTTGGTGTAAACACATAAACATTTGCATCTAGAATATCACCTTTAACAGTACCTACAAACTCTTCAGCACTACCATCAGTTTCATCAGTGTCTTCTGTCATCTTCATTAACTCGCCATACCATTTAAGCTTTTGAGCAATTTCAAATTGCTCGCGTTCTCTAGAATATGTCTTATTTTCTTTATATGCCCAGTGTGCTGCAACACCAAATTCTGCAACATGATCCATCTCTAATGTTCTAATTTGCACTTCAAATAAGGTTCCATCTTCTGATAGAACAGTTGTATGAAGTGATTGATACATGTTTGGCTTAGGTACTGCAATATAGTCTTTAAAACGTCTAGGAATAGGTGTAAAATTAGCGTGGATAATGCCTAATGCTTGATAACAAGTTTCAACTTTATCAACAATAATTCTTACAGCTAAAAGATCATATATATCTTCAAATGCTCGATTATCTCTAACCATCTTTTTGTAGATAGAAAAGATATTTTTAATACGACCTTTGATTTCATAATCTTTTAATTTAGAAGATCCAAACAAATCTCTAATATGCTCAATAACTTGATCAATTGATGCTTCTCGCTCTGTTTTTTTAGCTTGTATCATGTTAGATACTCTATAATACATCGGTGGATCTGTATATCTTAGTGATCTGTCTTCTAGTTCTGCTTTAATTCTAAAGATCCCTAAACGATGTGCAAGAGGTGCGTAAATGTCTAAGGTTTCACTAGCAATTTTATATTGCTTTTCAGGAGACATTGAATTAAGGGTTCTAACATTATGTAGTCGATCAGCTATTTTAATTAAAATAACTCTAATATCTTTAGCCATTGCAAGTAACATTTTTTGATGATTTTCAGCTTGAGATGCAACTGTATTAAACGATAGTTTACCTATTTTTGTTACACCATCAACCAATGCTGCTATTTCAGGACCATAATCATTTTCAACATCTTTTAATGTAAGTGATGTATCTTCAACTGTATCATGTAAAAGTGCTGCAATAATCGTTGCTGGGCCTGCTGTTAATTCAGATAATATTTTAGCAACTGCAACAGGATGTGTAATATATGGATCCCCACTTTTACGCATTTGTCCTTCATGTCTATCTTTCGCCAAAAAATAAGCTTTTTTTACAAGCTCTATATCTTTTGGGTTATGAATATATGATTGAAAAGACTCCACTAAGGACTCAAATAGAGGATCTGTCATAAAACAACTCCTTAATCTTAATAATTTATTAGAGTAAGTATATCATGGTTTGCAAGTTTATCTCTACCATTTAAATCATTAAGTTCAATTAAGAACGCTAAACCAACAACAATGCCACCTAGTTTTTCAACTAATTCGATTGTTGCAGCCATTGTTCCACCTGTTGCAAGTAAGTCATCAATGATCATTACTCTATCACCAGGTTTAATTGCATCTTGATGCATGCATAATTCATTTGAAGCGTATTCTAAATCATATGCGACAGTTAAAGTCTTTCTTGGTAGTTTCCCTGGTTTTCTTACAGGAATAAATCCAATACCTAAATTAGTTGCAACTGGACATCCAAAAATAAAACCTCTAGCTTCAGGTCCAACAATAACTGTAGCTTGTTTTTCTTTAGCAAATTTTGTAAATTCATCTGATGCAAATTTATAAGCTTTCCCATCTGACATTAATGGTGTAATATCTCTAAATAAAATGCCTTTTTTAGGAAAATCAGGTACTTCTGCAATATAATCTTTCAAGTTCATCATATACCTCCATAGGGTTTTGAAATAATTTTTGTGTACTTAAATATTTTAACCTATTCTAATAGATTTTACAAGTATGATATAATGTTGATAGGTGATTAAATGAAGCCATTAGCATATAGAATTAGACCAACTGAATTTAAAGATGTATATGGGCAAGACCATCTTGTTTCACAAGATGGTGTTTTATCTATGATGTTAGAAAAACAAAAAATATTATCTTTTATACTTTATGGTCCACCAGGCACTGGAAAGACGACGATCGCAAGCATTTTTGCGACTAAATCTAATCTTGAGACCTATTTTTTTAATGCGTCTACAGATTCTAAACAAAAGCTTAAAGATATCGTTGACACAACTGTATATAAAGATATCTTAATTGTAATCGATGAAATTCATCGAATGAAAAAAGATACTCAAGATTATCTTTTACCTTTTATGGAAAATGGTAAAGCAACTGTCATCGGTTTAACAACTTTAAATCCTTATCAAAGTGTGAATCCTGCGATTCGTTCTAGATGTCATTTATATGAAGTGAAAAAACTTAATGATGAAGATTTAAAAAAAGCGATTCTCAATGGCATACATGAACTAGAAGTCGACATATCTATTGATCAAAAAGCACTTGATGAAATCATAAGATATTCAAATCACGAAATAAGAACTGCACTTAATCTTTTAGAAAGTGCTTCTTTAATTCTTGACGATAACGATATATTAACAGCACAACACGTCAGACGTGTAAGCGGGAAAAAACATTTAGATCTAGATGATCACGAAGATCATTTTTATGATTTATTAAGTGCTCTACAAAAATCAATTAGAGGATCAGATGTAGATGCATCAATTCATTATCTAGCTAGATTAATTACCTTAGGTGACCTCTTATCTATTATAAGAAGATTATTAGTCATTGCATATGAAGACATTGGCATTGCAAATCCTTTAATGGGTCAAAAAGTATTAGCTGCAGCTGAAGCTGCGCTGAAAGTAGGATTACCTGAAGCTAGAATTATGTTGAGCGTGATTGTAGTAGACATGGCAATATCACCAAAGAGTAATACAGCTTATCTTGCGCTTGATGAGGCTTTAAAAGATATAGAAACCAATGATTGTGGCGTGATTCCAGATCATGCAAGTAACCGAAAAATAATGCTTAATCCTGAGATTTATCATTATCCACATAACGATAAAAACTCACTTAATGACCAATCATATCTTCCTGATTTAATCAAAGATAAAGTCTATTATCATCCAAAAGATGAAAGTTCATATGAAAAAGCATTATCAGATCGATTAAATGCAATTGATAAAATTAAACATAAAAAAAGATAAAAAAAAGCCAAATGGCTTTTTTTATTTATATATTTGTTTTCTTTGATCTTTTAATTGATCATGAGATAAATATGAATCAAATGTACCTTCATAACTATAAGATCCAATATCTCCAATTTCTACGACTTTATTTGTTACAGATTGTAACAATCTATGGTCATGAGATACTAAAATCATTGCACCTTTAAAATTTGATAATCCATTGTCAACAGACTGAATCGTTTCTAAGTCAAGATGATTGGTTGGTGAATCAATAATCAGTGTATTGGCTTGAGATAACATCATCTTTGAAAACATGCAACGCATCTTTTCTCCACCTGATAAGAATTTGACTTCTTTTAAAGCTTGTTCACCACTAAATAGCATGCGACCTAAAAATCCTCTGATATATGTTTCCGCTGGTTCTTTAGAATATTGTCTTAACCATTCAACTAGATTTAAGTCATTATTTTCAAAATACTTATGGTTTTCACCAGGAAAATAAGATTTACTAACAGTTTGACCCCATTTAAGTGTACCTGTTGTAGGTTTTAATTCACCAGCTAATACTCTTAGTAAAGCTGTTTTTGCTAAATCATTTTTCCCAACTAAAGCAATTTTATCTTCACGATTAATAATAAATGAGACATTCTCAAATAAAACATTTCCATCAACAGTTAATCCAAGATTATTAACTTCAAGTACATCTTTACCTAATACTTTTTCAATATCAAATCCAATAAAGGGATATTTTCTTGATGATGGAACAATTTCATCTAATTCTATTTTTTCTAAAGATTTTTTTCTTGAAGTTGCTTGACTAGATTTTGATAAGTTTGCACTAAATCTTGCGATAAAGTTTTTTAATTCTAAGATGCGTTCTTCTTTTTTCTTATTTTTATCAGCCATTAATTTTTGAACAAGTGCTGAAGATTCTAACCAAAAATCATAGTTTCCTGGATATAATTTTGCTTGAAAATAATCAATATCAACCATATGTGTACACACATTATTTAAAAAGTGTCTATCATGTGATACAGTAATGACTGTATTTTCATAGTTTATAAGATATTCTTCTAACCAATTGATTGCTTCAAAATCCAAGTGATTGGTAGGCTCATCAAGTAATAAGATATCAGGGTTTCCAAATAATGCTTGAGCAAGTAAAACTTTAACTTTATTTTTAGGTAAAATGTCACTCATTTTTTTGTTAAAATCTTCCATTGGTACATTTAAACCATTTAAGAGTTTTTCTGCATCTACTTCAGCATTCCATCCATCAAGTTCTGCAAATAATATCTCTAAATCAGCTAATTGATATCCCTCTGCCTCTGTTAAATCCATTTTTTCGTAAAAGACTTCTTTATCTTTCATGATTTGGAATAACTCTTTGTATCCCATAATGACTGTTTCTAATACAGTGTATTGGTCAAAAGCATTTTGATTTTGATTAAGTGTAGCTAGTCTTTTATCTTTTTCAATAATAATATCTCCAGAAGTTGCTTTCTTTTCTCCTGAGAGTAACTTTAAAAATGTTGTTTTTCCAGCTCCATTTGCACCAATAATGCCATAGCAATTTCCTGGCACGAATTTTAGATTTACATCAGTAAATATCTTTTTATCTGGAAATATTAAACTTAAATTTGATACTGCGATCATGTTTTTACCTCTACTTCATAAAAAAGTGCTAAAAGTCACGTATTTATACGCTCTTATAGCCCGATTTAGTTTACACGATTGTTCAGTCTTTGTCAAGAATAAACGCTATCAAAGACTATAAAAAAGAAAACTGAATAATCATCAGTTTTCTTTATCTATAAATTATCTAACTTTTAATTAAAAATCATTACTTAGAGATGCTAAAATCACAGCTTTAATCGTATGCATTCTATTACCTGCTTCTTCAAAAACAACACTTTGTTTTGATTCAATCACTTCATCAGTTACTTCAAGCTCGCCATTTGCTACACAAGGATATGTTTTTCCAAATTCAAGAGCTGTAGATTTACCAACTTCTGTATCAAGACTATGAAATGCTGGTAAACAATGCATGAAGATTGCGTTTTTGCTAGCTTGATCCATAATTTTTTTAGTAACTTGATACTGATGAAGCTCTTTAATTCTCTTCATCCATACGTCTTTAGGTTCTCCCATTGAAACCCAAACATCTGTGTAAATAACATCACTATCTATTGCACCTTTAATAGGATCTTCTTCAAAAGAGAGTGTTGCCCCAGTTGTTTTAGCAATCTCTAAACAGATGTCAACTAATTCTTTTGCTGGCCATAATGCTTTAGGTGCTACCGCTTTAAAATGCATACCCATTTTTGCACACCCTATCATTAATGAATTACCCATATTATTTCTTGCGTCTCCATAATAAGTAAACTTAATGTCTTTCAAGTATCCAAAGTTTTCTTGAATGGTTAAAAAATCAGCTAAGATTTGTGTTGGATGAAAATCATCTGTTAGTCCATTATAAACTGGAACACCTGAATAATCTGCTAACGCTTGAACATCAGATTGTAGATAGCCCCTAAATTCAATTCCATCATACATTTTTCCTAAGACTCGTGCAGTATCTTTAACACTTTCTTTTTTACCCATCTGTGATCCTGTAGGTCCAAGATATGTTGTCTGACATCCAAGATCAGTTGAGCCTACTTCAAATGCACATCTTGTTCTTGTAGAATCTTTTTGAAAAAGTAAAACAATATTTTTACCTTCTAAATGACGATGTTGTATACCTTGGATTTTCTCTTCTTTAAGCCTTTTAGCTAAATTGATCAAATATTGAATTTCCTCTGGTTTGTAATCAAGTAACGTCAGTAAACTTCTTCCTTTTAAATTCATAATTTTTCTCCTTTTATATATATTCTTGGTACTCTTTTTGAGATATTTGTACATACTTCATAAACATGTGTTTCTTGATTTTTTGCAACCTCATCGATAGAAATCAAATGCCCAAATAACGTCACTTCATCCCCAACTTCACAATCATTGTCGATAGAGACAAACATCGCATCCATACAAATTAGACCAATTGTCTTATATCTCTTATTGTTAATTTCTACATCATTACTTCTATTTTTTCTAATCCAACCATCTGCATATCCAATGGGTATGATTGCGATACGTTCTTTTGTCACAGCAGTATATGTAGCACCATATCCTAGGCTTTCTCCTGCTTTAAGATTTTTAATTTGAACAATTCTACTCTTTAAGGTCAACGCTGGCGTTAATCCTTTTTTTGATCGATCCAATGTTAATCCATACAAGGAGATACCTAATCTAATATGAGTTGTAAAATCATATCTATTTTCATATTTAATCGCAGATGAAGAGTTTGATATATGTATCATTTTAGGTTTAACTTTTATGTCATCAAGAATTTCTATAAATCTTTTAACTTGTTGATTATATATTTTTATATCATCATTTGCGGTTGCAAAATGAGTATATATACCTAAAAGATTTATCGTTTTATGCATTTGAATTTCTTCAATAAGTTTTATGATTTCATCTTTATCTTTTAATCCGTATCGATTCATACCTGTATCTATTTTCAAATGAACATCTAATTTTAAGTTTGTTTCTAATAAGGCTTTAATGATATGCTGATCATATAAGGTAATGTCTATTCTATATTGTTGTGCTATAGCTAATTGTTCCTTTAATATAGGTCCTAACATTAAAATCTTGATCTGATCATTTTCTTTTCTTAATTCGATTGCTTCTTCAAGTAAGGAGACTGCAAACATCTGATATCCCAAATCATATAAATAATGCATAATTGGAATGGCTCCATGTCCATAACCATCAGCTTTAATGACAGGAATAATCGTTTTATTTAAATTGATTTCTTTAACATATTCAAGATTACTTTTAATTGCCAAAAGATCTATTTCTAGCCATGTTGGTCTATAGATTTCAGACATAGTCTTTTTCCACATAATTTGATTGCATCAAACTTAACACTGCACCATATTTTAGTTTAAATGTTAAGACATCTCCAATTTTATATGTACCTTCTTTTATCTCTATAAGTAGGTGATCACTACTTGCTCCAATAAACTCTATTCCCTTTAATGGATATAGGTCATGATAATCAACTGCTTGTCTTCCAATCGCAAGAATTGCTCTTTTCATCATGCCTTTATCACGATATTCAATCTTATGACCAAATGCATCATATCCTAAATCGCCTTCTGGATATGATGGTTTATCTTTAATTTCTACAATTTCAACTTTTAGGGTAATCACATCATCATATAAATGATCTATTTTTTCTTGATAAGCTGTTTCCCTACCTAGAATCAAAGCCTCTCCTAAGCGAAGGTTGTTGATGAAAGGAGGAAGGCTTTGACTCAAAAGCATAGGTATTGATGATGAATTACCACCAGAAATAATGTCTAACTTGTAATTAAGTTGTGTTTCTATTAGATCTTTAATTTGTTTCAATTTAAGATATGTTTCTTGAGTAGGTCTGACTGAACCATAACATGTTAAATTAGTTCCAATACCTTTTAAGTGTATATGAGATAGATTTAGAACATGCTTGATATCGTCAAGGTTAAAATCTTTATAATAAATGCCTTCTCTTAAATCACCTAGATCAAACATTAATATGACTTCATGTCTTTTATTCATTTGTTTAGCAATTTCATTTAATTTATCAATGACTTTAATCTCAGAATTTAAAGACATATCTACATATTTAACTACTAAGCTTAACTCAGATAATGCAGGTATTCTAAGATATACTTTTTTCTTATGTGTTTTCATATGCATTAAGTTTTCTAATTTAGAATCCGCAATATATTCAACATTTGATTGATTCAAAACTTGCATCAATTGTTCATCATTAGAAAAGACTTTAGATACTGCCATTAGAGAAACTTGATGCTTATGACATAAATTGGTCAAATAATCAACATTAAATGCATATTTTTTTGGATCAATGATCACTTTAGGATACATTTAATCAGCTCCTTTGATATAAGTGTTTTTTAAGTACAACTTCACTTTCTCTTTATATGTTAAAGATAGGACACCAAGAGATGCAAATATATAATTTATATCTTTATAAATGTTTACATGCATGCTTGGAATAAGTTTATTGACTTGAGTATCTAAATACATCTTAATATGTTTATCAATGGTTAAATGATTTAGACATGCTCCACCGGTAAGATAGATATTTTTAACTTCACTTAAATCTTTTCCATCTGGAATGACTTTCATACCATTGGTTGTATAAACTCTTCTTAAATCGCCTACATGGCGGTCTAGTGCGCGATATACACATGTTTGCGTCAACATATCAATTAATTGTTTCCCTTTTTCTGTTTGAGGGATAAATGGTTCTTTTTGGATTAAATCAAGGACTTGTTTTTCGTCTAAACCAAGTGTTTGATAAATCTCTTTCTTATTAGATTGATTTAGAACTAATAATCGATTGATGTATACACCTAAATCACCTTCTACTGTTCTTTTAAAGATAGGTTCACCATCATGATATTTCTGATAAATTTCTTTTGGTTCGCATACTGAATGTATATCAGTGGTTGCGCCACCAACATCAATGGTTAGAACACCTGGATTTAACTCATTCAAAATCAATGTCGTTTCCATGACAGCACCTGGTGTTGGAATGATATGCGAATTGATCATTTGATAAATTTTATCCATACCTTTAGCTTTAATGATATGCTTTTCAAAGGTTTGATAGATTGACGCTCTAAGTGGAAGTATATTAAAATCATCAACTCTTGGATATACATTTTCAACGATTGTTAAATCTTTTATTTTTAAATCTTTAATACGATCATGATTTGCAATATTTCCGCTATAAATCATTGGAATATCAAGATCTTTAACTTTTAAAAGATTTTGATAACTGACTTCTTTTTCACCATAATCTGTACCACCTGCGATAATGATAATATTCGGTTTTATTTTTTTAATCTGAGCAATATGATAATCATCGATTAAATTGGCAGTTATTAAATGAATATTTGCGCCTGCATTTAGTGCAGCTTCTTTTGCTGCTTTAGCAGTCATGTCATAGACAAGTCCATGAACTGTTATTTTTAAGCCACCAGCAGCACTTGAAGTCGCATGCATTTCTTTATATTCAAGACTTTCTATATTTAAATTTTTCTTTAAATCAGAAATTGCTGATTCAAGTCCTATAGTTACATCCGATTCAACTGTTGTTCTTGCAAATCCTCTTCCGATAAATCTTAAAGGTTCATCAAATAAGTTAAATGCATTAACAATCGTAGTCGTTGATCCTATTTCGGCGACTAATACATCAATTTTCATAGATTTTTTTATGTTTCTTAACGATAAATGAGGCAACGTCTATCCCATGAGTTCCTCGACTAAATCCTTGATCCATACCGTTGGCTTTAGCAATCTCTGGAGTGACTTGTGTTCCACCAGCTATGATAATTAACTTATCTCTAACACCTTTTTCAATAGCATAATCGTTTAATTTTTGCATATTCTTATAATGAATATCATCATGTGAAATAATGAGTGAAATCATGACGACACATGCATCTTCTTCAATAGCTGCATCAATAAATTTTTCAATTGGTACAGATGTTCCTAAATACGTATAATTAAGACCATATTTTTCAATTCCGCCATGTTTTATATCCAAGATTTCTCTCATTCCTACTGAATGTTCATCACTTCCGCCAGTCCCTGCAATAACTTTTAGATTGTGTTTTTTTACATAAGCTAAGATATCATCTGCTGGAAGATTTTCTTCCTTTTTAATGATTTTTAATTTTGTCATATCAATATCAAAATCTACAACACCTTTAATTTGTATTCTAGTTCCTTCACTTGGATGCATGACTTCTGAGTGAATGACTTCAACAGAAGATAAATTCATCTTTTTGCCTAGTTCTAAAGCAGCTGCTTCTGCAATTGTTTTTTCAGTTGGAAAAAATAAATCAACTGTTACAATGCCATCAGCTAACCATTGAACTTCTGGTTTTAATAAATTTTTATTTCGATATATTTCATTTACGTCTAATCTTTGATTTACATTATCTTCCATATCTAGTTCATCTATGTATTGGATTTTATCAGGATTTTCAAATGTTGAACCGTTAATTAACGCTTCTGGATGATCAATTAATTTTTCATCATATTGAGCAACATTATTATATCCATAGTGAGCTGATACAGGAGCTAGATAATCTTTAGCACGTTTATATGTCGTATCAGTGCCAATACCACCATCTATTTTTCTGCTAATTCCATCATCCATACGCTCTGGATACAATCCACTATCTACAAACATACCTTGTTCGACAGCATTGAAATAGCCACCCATTTCAATCATTTCTTCCATCATCAAAATAGAGCGTATTTGTAACTCACGTTTTGTTTCAAACAATTTAGAATCCTTTTTAAACTCAAGCATACTCATTAAATCATCCATACCAACCATCGCTTGTTTAGCTGTATCAAGTGCTTCAATATTAAACATATGCCAAGGTACATTACGTCCTTCATCAGGTGTGATGGTTGATTGTATATCAGCTGAAGTTAATTTAGAGATCAAAAGATTTAAAACATGTGTGACAGTTGCTTCTCTGGTAGATGAGTCCATATACTTTGTATTCATTTGTGCACGCATCTTATATGCACTGAAAAACTCACGCAATGCTAATGCATAAGGTAGGTTTAGTTTGATATCTGGACTAGGTGCAGCAGCTGGAGGTACTGTTGATAGACAAATTAAATCTGGTGCAATACCAACTCTTTCACTAAATCTAGAATTTATACCATGCTGAACTAAAAGCTCTGGCATAACTTTCCATGCTTCTCTTGCTGTTGCATTTGCATTATGTGCGCCATCAATTTGAGCAAGACCACCAAAAGCCATGATACGTTTAGATTCAGCAGCATCTACAAAACTTCTAATCATATTTATATTTCTATATAAAACGTTATATTGTGGATCTTGATGAGCGCCATTAACGCCTTCTTCAGTAAACATTACTGCAATTTCAGGACCTGCAACACCTGAGACATATGAATGATAGTTAATTGGTCTTCCAACTTCTTCTTCGATGATGTCAAGTGCTTTTCTTTGTGCTCTAACTTGTTTTCTTGTAATTGGAACGCCACCCACACCTTGGGGTGTACCCTCTAAGAGTCCATCCATATGAGACTGTCCTGCTGTTCTAATCACCATAATATGATCTGCACCATGATAGGCTGCCATGCGCATTCTTCTGATATCATCTTCAAAACGACCTGATGCGATTTCTGTTGTAATCGTCGCATCTGGTTGAGGATCAATATGATTTAAGTATCTTGCGCTTGGAAGTGATACATAATTCTTAAGTGAATCAGAGATATCAACATAATGAAATTCTCCAATGTCTTGAGGATTTTTTGTTCGCCAAATCCAACCTTTTCGCTTTGGTCTATAATTTTCTAAATTTTCTAAAATATGTCTAATATCTAGTTTTTCATTAGGTTTTATCATTTGAATGCCTCCTTAATCGCTTTAAAATCACTAGATTCTAAAAGTTTAAGACCTGCATCTCTAATATCTAAATGATTGAGTTTTGCATACTTATAAATGACGTGACCTGCACCATGTGTAATTAGATTTTGCTCTAGTATAAGATCTACGATTGATTTTGCCTCTATTGACGAAAAACCCATTCTAAGCAAAACAGATCTTTCAATGGAAGGTGAGGTATATGTGTATGCTAAATCTATGATTGGATCAAGCATTTTATCTAAGAGTTCATAGAAATATATTTTTAACTCTTGATCTGTCTTGTTTTGTAAATGTTTACTTCTTTCTAAATAATCATCTTTTCTAGTTTTCATTTATGTCCTCCATCATCTCTTTTATCTTTTTAATATCTGTATTTAATTCATCTTTTAAAAACTCATATTCTATGTTTGTGAATACCTTATCTTTATGATGTTTTAAATATGATCTTTTCAAATCATCTAATTGGATTTCTTGGTATGTAACATCTTTTCCTGATAAAGGAAATACTAAGTTATAACCTGGTATTTCTTTTTCATCTGTTTTAAACTCTAATCGAATACCTTGATCTTTAGCAAACGAGATTTGACTGTTAAAATGTTTTCCAGCACCTGTGTATTCACTTTCTTGAACGACTATAATTTCATCTTCTTTCATTTCTTGAGCAAGTGAAAATGCTGCAGCCAAACTAATATTTCCTGCAGGACCTCTTTCCATACCTTCAAGTAAAGCTAATGCCTCTGTGATGAAAAAAACTGATCCTTGAGTCATTAAAACGTATCTATCCATATATCTTAACGGTCTTGCTGCTGATCTAGGAACATCAGATCTATCAGGAAATGTAGAAAATGGAATGCCAAATCCAGTGTGTCCTGTTGTAAAAGATTTTAGATTAAAATCATGATCACTTGCCATATGAAGACCAGATAGGTCTACACTTGCTGCAATAATCTTAGTTTTTTTTGCGCCATGATATTTTAATCCTCTTGCAGTACCTGTAAGATTGCCTCCACCAGCATTTGTTATCACAACTGCATCTGGATATTGATTATGTTTTTTTAACATCTCATCAGCAATTTCATATCCAAGTGTCTCAATACCTTTAATCCCGTATGGTGAATATAAAGATGCATTAAAATATTTTGTTTCATCTAGTATATTTAAAAATTCATAAAATAATTCTGGTCCAACAGATAATTGAATAACCTCAGCACCATAAGCTTCACAACGTCTTGCTTTTTCAATAATTTCTGGTTGACTAATATCTTTTGAATCAAAAACTTCTTGTACGATGATACATTTTAAATTAAGTCTTGCTGCCATTGCTGCTACTGCAGCACCATAATTACCACTTGTTGCTGCAACGACTCCTTTATAGCCCATTTTTTTGGCATGATAAACACTAATCACTGCTCGTCTTGCTTTAAATGAACCACTCAAATTAAGTGCTTCATCTTTTAAAAATATGCGAGCTCCATACCCTTTTTTCGCAAACTTTCTTGCATATTTAGTGATTTGTTTCAATTCTACAAGTGGTGTATGTCCGACTTGATTATCTTCTTGTATAGCTTTTACAGTTTCGAAATCATATCCAGCATCATTCATCATTTTTTCATAATCAAATGCGATACCTTCTGTTTCAAATTGATCATAATCGAGTTTTAAAGAGGCTTTCATAATCTCCTGTTTTTTTGACATAATTTTTTCATACTTAGTCATTTAGAGTCTCCTCCATTTCACTTAATATGATATCTTTCATCTTTTTTGTTTCATCTAGATGATTCCCAAATGAATGCGTATATGTTGGATTAACATCAATTAAGATACCCTTAACAATTCTTTTTGTTTCAGTCAAGATTTCTACAGTATCTTTAAGTTGTGCATCAGATAACAAATATCCTTTAATCTTCATCACAAAATCTTTATCTTTTGTATCTTTTGGAATATGTGATGATCTTTCAGATGCTTTTAATACTATTTTTTGAATTTCTACATAAGTTTTCTTGCTTACCATCAAAATCCCTTCTTTCTTTATGAATTATTGATCAAATGTATCAATCATTTCTCTCATATCACCAAGAATAGCTCTTGGAATAGGCAGATCAATCATTGTTTTTAACCCTGGTTTAGCATTTATGACATGTGGAATCATATTGACACAAATGGCAATCGTTCCAATACCACCATCGATTTCTGGTTTGATTGACATATGAATCTCTGGTGATCCATAAATATCAATATAATCTCCGGTATGAATACCTTCTAACTGTGGTTCTATTTGTTGAGGATGATCCATCTTAAGAAACAAATCATCACCAAGATAACCTTGTGAAGTCATATTAATACCAGCAAGCGTTCCTTTAGGTGCACTTGCATATTTACTTTTTCGGTCTACATTTGTTAATATAGGTTCCATTTGTTGTTCAAATTTGGTTGCTTTTAAGCCTAATCCTTTAAATATCATATGAACACTTTGATTAAAGCCTACATGTCCTGCTAATTCATTTTTTTCAATACGTTCATGATATCTCTTTAGTGTATATCCAACACCTTGTTCATCCATGACAGCTGGACCAAAAGGACTTAAGCTATTGACTCGCTTTACATCAATGTGAGAAACACTACTCATCGCTCCTGTTAATTGAAGCACAAGTAAATCCATCACAAATCCTGGATTAATACCACTTCCTAAAATAGTTACGCCATTTGCTTTAGCTAAATCATTCATTTTCTTAGATAACTCTGGATGACTTTCAAATGGATAAGTCATCTCTTCAGCTGTTGTAATCACATTGATTTTATGTTCGACTATTTTTTTTATCTTGGGATAAGCCCCTTCGACAAAACTATCTGTGCAAAGTAAGACTACATCTGGCTTGGTAGATTCTAAAATACGATCCATATCATCTAATATGAATACATCATGATTTATCTCTTGATTCATCACTACCGATAGTTTTTTATCTACGATGTTTTTGTTGATATCACAAACACCAACAATCTCTACACCTTTTTTACTTAAAAGCATATCAGCCATCCCTTGACCCATCGCACCAAATCCCCATATAACCACTTTAATATTTTCCATATAATTACCTTCTTTCATCACACCTATGATAACACGAAACCGCTTACATTGTAAAACAAAAAAATAAGATAAGTATACTTATCTTATTCATTATTATATTTTCTACCTAAAGTGAAAAAATAATCTGATAATCTATTGATAAACTTTAAGCTTTGTTCATTTAAACTTTTATGTTCGTTTAATTCAATTAAAACACGTTCAGCAGTTCTTGTTTTAACTCTAGCCATATTTAGCCAACTTGAAGCTAAAGTCTGGTCTAGCTTAATAAATTTAGTTAGTTTTTCTAACTTTAGATCCATTAAATCAATATTTTGTTCTAACCACGATACATTTTCAGCGAAAACCTTATAGTTATCTTTTTCATCTAAAGCTATTTCAAAAGCCATTTGAAAAATGATTTCATGAATCTTATCAAGATCGTTTAAAACATCTTGATCTTTAATTTGCTGTTTAGCAACTAAAATAGTAGCCATTACTTCATCTAGTTGTCCATTTACCTCAATCGATAAATCATTTTTACTGACTCTTTTTGAAAGCAGATCTGTTTGGCCAAAATCTCCACGTTTCGTATAGATTTTCATCATATCCTCCTAAACTTCAGTTGATATAATCACTGGAATTGTAATGGGTCTTCTTTTTATTTCTTGATAGATATATCTATTAATTTCATTTCGTACATCACGTTTATATTCATTCCAATTAATATATTTACCCTTTAAGTGTTTTTCACTAGCTTTATAAAAGAGTACTTTGATTTGATTTAGTATTTCTTCAGATTCTTGAACATATACAAATCCTTTTGTAACAACTTCTACTTCACCTAATATTTTCTTATATTTTGGAGAAACATGTGCAACAATTAACAACGCTCCATCTTCTGCAAGCAATTCTCTATCTTTCATTACATAATCGTTTACATCACCAACAGCTGTTCCATCAATTAATATTTCACCAACACTGATTTCATTTCTTGAGACAAAAACATCTTTATCTTTGATGTTTAAGACATCACCATTATCTAAGATAAATACATGCTCTGAATCATATCCGATTTCTTCAGCTAATTTTTTTAAACCATATTGATGTCTATATTCGCCAATTGTTGGAACAATGTATTTTGGTTTTAATAAATTAATCATCATCTTCAACTCTTCACCAGTTGCGTGAGCAGATGTCAACAATCGTTTATCAATATTTTCTACAATCGCATCACTTCTATACAAGACATCAAGTGTTCTTGCAGCCATTTTTTCAGTTCCTGGTACAGGTGGTGTCATAAGAATAACTGTATCTTGATCTGTTATATGTATCAATCGATCAGTTTTTTTACACATTCTTTGAAGCATAAAGAATGGTTCATGTCTGTTTCCGGTAACTAATGCTACAATATTTGGATCATCATTTTTATTTTTATCATCAATAAATTTAAAACTAATTAAACTTGATTTTGGAATATCTAAATAGCCATCAGCAATCGCAATATCAACAATTCTTTGTGCTCTTCTACCAATAATCGCAATCTTTTTATGATGTTGCAAACTCATGTCAATAACACGTTGAATTTTTCTTAAATCAGATGAAAATAAGGAAACAATAATTCTACCTTCAGCATTTGCGTAAATGCTATTTAATTTATGATCAAGATTTTGATTAACTCCACCGTTTAAAACGAGTGTAGAACCTAAAGATTCGCTTAATAAAAGCAATACTTTCTTTTCAGCAAGTTCATTAATCTTTCTAAAATCAGTCTGATATTTTAAATGACCACTTTGATCAAATGTAAAATCTGATGTATAGACGACTATACCATCTAAAGTATGAATTGCAATGCCTACTGATTCAGGAATTGAATGTGTCGTGTTAAAAAAAGTCACTCTAACATTTCCAAACTTTATAATACTATTTTGACTAATTGTATTTAATGTATAATCATCAAGATTGAAATCTTCATCTTTAAGTAAATCTTTTACAATTTGCATTGTAAAATTTGTCGCATAAACTGGAACATTTAAATCTTTTAGTAAATGTGGTAATGCACTGATATGATCTTCATGTGCATGCGACAAAAACACACCTTTGATTCTATTTTTAGCGCGTAATAAAACTTTATAATCTGGGATGATTTCATCAACCCCATATAATTCTGAACTTGGATATTTTATACCTGCATCAAGGATGTATAAATCACGGTCTACATCGATAACATACATGTTTTTACCGTTTTCCCCTAGTCCACCCAATGCGAAAAATCTTATTTGACTCAAACTAACACTTCCTTTATTAAAACATATAGCAAATCGCAACGTTTTTTATTATTTTAATTATACCATTTTTTTCACATATAACAACGATTTTTACTTCTTATGTGATAAGATTAAGATAGGTGAAAACATATGATCAATTATCCAATAAAAAGAAAAACACAAAATAAAACAAATAATCGTGCAAATTTAGGGATGACATTAGAAAGTGATATCGAAGCGACTAACCAATATTATTTAGTAAATGATATCGCAGTCATTCATAAAAAGCCGACACCTATCCAAGTTGTAGGTGTAAGTTATCCTGCAAGAAATAAAGCAAAAATAGTTGAAGCTTATTATAAAACACCATCAACTACTGACTTTAATGGGATCTATAAATCAAGATATATAGACTTTGATGCTAAGGAAACAAACTCTAAGACATCAATGCCTTTAAAAAATATTCATACACATCAAATTGATCATTTAAGACAAGTTGCATCTCATGGGGGTATTGCTTTTTTAATTGTTCATTTTAAACAATTTAATGAATACTTTTTATTGCCATCAGAAATCTTATTTAAATATTGGGATACACAACATGATGAAAAAAAGGGACGAAAATCCATCCCTTATCAAACATTTGTTGATGAAGCATATCCTATAGCTTTTGGCTATATACCTAGATTAGATTACTTAAAAGTTATCGAAAAATATTATTTTTAAGCAATTCTATAATCCTTAGTAATATCTTGTAATCTGTTATATGACAACAAACCTATTAATAATGTGATCGCTAAGGTTGATGCGATATAGACAAAATTATATCCAAAACTGTATAACCATATTCTATTACCCATCAATGAAAATATACGGGTTGCAATATCTTGACTGGCTTCTCCAGATTCAACTTGACTGACTGCATATTCAATAGAGCTTGACCATAAAATAACACCACTGATGGTTGAAGATATGAGTCTGACTACGCTAACTGCAATAAAGGCATAAATAAATGTGAGTCTCTTATTAAATCCACCTTTAAACAAACCAGATAATCCAAAAGCCATAAAAGGAATAATATAATCAAATAAAATAAGTAAAAATATTTTAAATGCACCCCATGATTCTCCTGTCCAACCTTCTAATGTTGATTTAAGAGCTTCAATATAGATGATATAATCAATACCAAAATTATACATCGCATAAATAAATCCTGATATAAGTCCATATTTAAGACCAAACATGAGACCTATCATCACAATAGGCAACATTGAAATCCCAAAAAACTTACCTCCAAATGGCATACTTAGGTTTAACCCAGGTATAGCATTTACCAAAACATCCAAAATGATTGCGATAGCCAGTAAATTTACAGTGACAATCATTCTTCTTGTATCTAATTTTTGATTCATTTCTTTTCCTCCTTAGAAAATAAAAAAATTTCTATGGATTATCCAAAGAAAATGATAGTTCGATTGATTCATATTACGACTATCCCTCCGCTGGCATGATCCAGATCAGGTTATTCGGGTCGACGATTAATTCGTCCTCTCAGCATTTATGCTCCCCGTAGTGACCATTTAAATATTAACACATTTTAGAAAAAAAAACAATCATAAAACATTTTGAAAAGGAAGTGCACTTATGCCTGATGTAGCTACAATTATTCTTTTGTTTTCCGGACTTACGATTTTACTTATGTTACCTAATATAAAAATCATCAGAGAAAATCAAGTTATGGTCATTGAACGCCTCGGCAGATTTCATAAAATGCTTGATACACCCGGTATTCATTTTTTAGTACCACTTATTGATCGAAACATTCAAACAGTAAGTCTTTTAAGTCAACATGTCAAAAAGAAATATATCATTGAAGTATCCGAACAAATTAAAAAAACAATTGAAATCACATACGATATGACTGTCTTAGACGTTAAAACATATGTCTATGCATCATTTGACTCAAACGATACAATCCACACATATATAAAGGAAGCTATTCTTGCAGATATGGATAAAGATGAAATTGTTGCAGAAACAATCGACTATGCAAAGACATATGGATTTTTAATCGAAAGACTTAATATAAAATAATTTTTAATAATTTTATTGTATTTTATGTAATTATGTAGTATAATGAATACATAAAGGAGTGATATCTTATGGAAATTACTTGGTTTAATGAAAAACCGAAAGACTGTATTGTTACACTTGCTAAGGGAAATTTGACACTAAATAAACCTGCAACTACATTCTTTGAAAATGCATATAGTGTCATGCTTGGATACAATAAAGATAAACAAACAGTTTTCATAAAACCTTTGAATAAGGAACATGCTTTAAGACATGATATACCTGGTAGTAGCAAATACCGAATTACAGTAAAATCATCTTATAGCCGTGTTACCAACAAGGCCTTTATGGAAGAAATTGTTTCAATTGCCAATATAGATTTAGAAAATGAAACAAAAAAATATAAGGCAAATTGGAACGAGAAAGAACAAATCCTAGTTATGGATTTAAAAGAGGAGGTCTAATATGGAATGGTTTATTTGGCTTTGGTTAGGTATTTTCGTATTTGCATTAGCGTTTGAATTTGCAACTGCAGACTTGGTTAGCGTCTGGTTTTCACTTGGTGCAATTCCTAGTTTTATATTATCATTGTTTTATGTGCACGCTGCAATTCAAATTGGAGCATTCATCGTTGTGACGACTGCACTACTCTTATTTACAAGACCTGTTGTCTTGAAATACTTTAAAGTGAACGAGATCAAAACTAATGTTGATTCTGTAATTGGACAAGAAGGTATTGTTACGACTCCAATTATAGCTAATGGTGTTGGACGTATTAAACTTCGTACACAAGAATGGTCCGCAGTATCTGATGAAGATGTAGAAAACGGACAAAAAGTAAGAGTTCTTGATGTTGAAGGCAATAAGTTAATTGTTAAGAAAATATAAAATAAGAAAGAGGTAAATTTTATGGAATTTATGGATTTATTAATTACACCTGTAATGTTAGGGCCAGTTGCTTTAACATTGCTCATTGTTGGCGGCTTATTATTAATTATCGCTGCAGCTAGTTTTAGATTAGTTACACAAACTAAAAAGTATGTTATCGAAAGACTTGGGGGATATTATACAACTTGGGGCGTTGGTATTCACTTCCTTGTTCCAATACTTGATCGTGTTGTAAACACAGTTTCATTAAAGGAACAAGTTAAGGACTTTGATCCACAACCTGTTATTACAAAAGATAATGTAACGATGCAAATTGATACAGTTGTATTCTTCTCAATTACAGATCCTAAAGCATACACATATGGTACTGAAAATCCTATGTTAGCAATTGAAAAAATATCTGCAACTACACTACGTAACATCATTGGTGATCTTGACTTAGATGAAACATTAACATCAAGAGATTTAATTAACACTAAGATGCGTATGATTTTAGATGAAGCAACAGATCCATGGGGCATTAAAGTTAATCGTGTAGAAGTTAAAAACATTCTTCCACCAAAAGACATTAGAGACTCAATGGAAAAACAAATGCGTGCAGAACGTGAAAAACGTCAAAATATCTTAATTGCAGAAGGTCAAAAACGCTCAGAGATTCTTAAAGCTGAAGGTGAAGCTGAAGCTGCAATCCTAAGAGCAACTGCGGTTAAACGTCAAAAGATTTTAGAGGCTGAAGGTGAAGCTGAAGCTATATTTAAATTAAAAGAAGCTGAAGCATTAGGTATCAAATTAATTAAAGATACAAAACCTGATCAAGCAGTATTAACAATTAAGGCTTATGAAGCTTTAGCTAAAGTAGCAAATGGTCAATCAACTAAGATTGTTGTTCCTACAAATATTACAGACCTTGCATCATCAGTTATGATGGCTGCAGAGTTTGCTAAAGATGATAAAGCTAAAAAAACTGTTACAAAATAAATAAAAGAGTATATATTAAAAAGAACCTCCTCAATATCTAAAGGGGGTTCTATTTTTTTTACTTCTTATAAAGAATTAACGGCACTTCCATTTCACCTTTTAACAAACCAGCATGATGTGCTTTAAACTCAACGCCTTCTTTAAACATGAAAAATTTATTTGAAATTGCAATTGCGATATAATCACCTAAAAATGAATCAAGTAGCGGATGCATCTTTTTTTGGCCTATAAGCCCACTTGCCAAAAATTCATTTTTTGTCATCAATTTATAGTGTTTATTATAAGTCTTGTTAAATTCTGTTTCAAAAGCTTGTTTATATTCATCTTTTACAAAGAAATTGGTTGCTCTAGGTTCCATAGAAGGTTTTCTAAGTAGATAGGACATTAAGATTTCATCTTTGTATAGATCAATGGGTTCAACGTTCACTAATCCATGATCTGCAATCACTATCAAAAGTGTGTCCTTATTCATCTGATTAGAAAAAGTTAAAAGTTCTTGATCTAGATTTTCTAACTTCTCTTTAACTGATAGACCATCAATACCTACTTCATGTTCTAATTGATCTGGTTGTGTCCAATATACATATGAGAAATTTTCTTCTTTTTTATGCGTGATTTCTAAAAGACGTTTCATTTGCAAATGAAATTTAGCATATCCATTGGGTCTAAAATCTGGGAAAAGTTCGTATGTTTTAACTTCAGGTCTTGATTTTTTAATATAATCATAAAGAAGATCTTGTTTCAAATACATCTTGATAAAGTTATTTTGAAAATGTCTTGAATCATCATAGAAGTCTTTATTTAAAAACACAACTAAGTTCGTATCTTCTTTTTTAAAATATTGCACCCAGCCTAAATAACCACTTTGATATGGTAAATTTGCTGTTAGGACAGCATTTGTTGCAGCTACTGTAGTTGGTGGAAATATAGAAGTTATTTTTTTAGCTAAGTTTTTTCTAATAAATGATTCCTCATCTAAATGTTTTTCTATAATATTTATACCCATTCCATCAAGTAAAACTAGGCACACATGTTTAACCGATTTGTCTAGTTTTTCTTTTAATACTTTAATACTTGGATATTTTGGTTTGACATGATAAAAATCAAGTATCGTATGTGATACGTTAAGTATTGAGTTTTTATAATCCGGATACATGATATCCATATTATGATATTTTACGTTTAATTAATGTAATTGATTTCTTTTGGTTGCCAATAGTAATCGCATCTAAAAGTAATGTTTTAGCTTCTTCAATACCTTTATCTTGTACATAGAAAGTTGCTAATACATCGCCTTTTTTCACAAAATCACCAATTTTTTTATGTAAATCAATACCTACATCAAGCAATATTTTATCTTCTTTAGTTTCTCTACCAGCACCTAAACGCATAGCAGCTTTACCAATATCAAGTGCATTCATTTCTGTAATATAGCCTTCTTCTTGTGATAATACTTCAACTTTATTATCTGATAAAAGTTTTTCCTTATGTTTAATAACTTCAATATCTCCGCCTTGAGCAGCTACTAATTCAATAAACTTATCATAAGCACTTCCATCATTTAATGCTTTGTTCATCATTTCTCTAGCTTCTTTATCTGACTTAGCAAGATTTGCGTCCATTAATAGTTGAGATCCAATTGCTAATGTTACTTCAACTAAATCATCTGGACCTTGTCCTTGAAGAGTTTCTATTGCTTCATAAACTTCAAGTGCATTACCTATTTTATGACCTAATGGTTCATCCATACCTGTTAGAATTGCTGTAACTTTTTTACCTGCAAGTTGTCCTATAGAAACCATAAGCTCTGCAAGTTGAACAGCTTCTTCTTCAGTTTTCATAAATGCACCATGTCCAACTTTTACATCAAGGCAGATCGCATCTGCACCACTTGCTAATTTTTTTGACATAATAGATGATGCAATAAGTGGTATACAATCAACTGTAGCCGTAACATCTCTTAATGCATAAAACTTTTTATCGGCTGGAGCAACATCTCCACTTTGTCCTACAACTGCAATACCTATATCTTGGACTTGTTTGATAAAATCTTGAACTGATAATTCTACTTGATATCCTGGAATAGATTCTAATTTATCAATAGTACCACCAGTATGACCTAAACCTCTACCACTCATTTTAGCAACTTTAGCGCCTAATGCAGCTAATAGAGGACCTAGCACAAGTGTGACTTTGTCACCAACACCACCTGTTGAATGTTTATCTACTTTAATACCTTTAATTGCTGATAAATCAATAGAATCTCCTGAATCTCTCATTGCAAGTGCTAAATGAGTAGCTTCTTGTTCTGTCATTTGATTGAAATATGTAGCCATTAAAAAAGCACTGATTTGATAATCAGGTATATTACCTTTTGTGTAAGATTGTATTAAATACTCAATTTCTTCTTTGCTTAATTCATAGCCATCTCTTTTTTTAGTTATGATATCTATAATATGCATATTGATCACATCTCCTTATATCTATTTTATCACAAAATAAGCCAAATATGGTATAATAACTGTAAAGAAAGATTGTGTTGAAACTTGAAATAATTTGAGTTTTTGGGAGGATTAAAATGAGAGATATTAATGGTAGACAACGTGAATTTTGGAATGAAAAAGCTAGAAATAAAGAAAACGGTACTGAAAGAAGTGATTATGATCATTCATTTTCTTTAGTTTCAGTTATTCTTTTTGTTATTGTTTTAGCTGCGATAATTGCATCAATTATCTTTTTGATGTAACATCTGTTTTATCTACATTAAATACACTTAAAAGAGGATATATATGATTTTAGCAATGGTCAGACACGGACAAACAAATTCAAATATCAACCAAATCATTCAGGGAAGAACTGATAATCCGCTTAATGAAGCTGGGAGATTAGAAGCACAACAATTAGCAGATGTCTTAAAAGCTGAACATAAAAGCTTTGATGCATTTATATCATCTCCTTTATCTAGAGCATTAGAAACTTCCCTTATCGTATCTAGGGAGTTAAACTACAATAAACCTATTCATGTTGTACAACAACTTGTAGAAAGAAATTTTCATCATTTGGAAGGTAGGCCAGTTGAAATAGGCATGCCGTTAGTAAGACAACAAGGATATAAGTATCCTGGATATGAAGACGATGAAAAAATAATTAAAAGAGTTGTAACTACAACTCTAAATTTAGAAAAGACATATAAAAATAAGGAAGTTTTATGTGTTGCGCATTCTCATGTCATAAAGTCACTATTAGTTTATATTGATCCAATAAAATATCAATTTTCAAATTATTTAATTAATAATTGTGATATTCTCTACTTTGAACTTAAAGATAAAAAACTATCACTTATAAAACATCAAAAAAACGACTAAATTTAGTCGTTTTTTGTTAGTGAATCATTAATGATATGAAAAACTTTATCTGCTAGATCTGAAGTTTTTAATCCTTTAACATCTTCATATTTAATTAATTCATGTATTGTAACTTTTATCTTTGTTCGCTTAAAAGGTAGATTATGCTTAATCATTGTCGTTCCATCTATACTAATTGGTAACATATCAGCTTCAGCTTTAACACCTAGGCGATAAGCACCTGCTCTCATAGCAACCATCTTTATATCATTTCGATCTTTAATCCCACCTTCAGGAAAAATAACCATTGCCATACCCTGTTTAACAACTTTAATCGCTTCTACCATCGCTCTAGCTGTATTTCTATCACTAGATCGATCTATTGGAAAAGCTCCAATAGAGCGCAGCATTCCATGCATAAATGGATATTTATAAACACCACTTTTTGGTGTATAACTTGTTGGTCTGGTTACGGCTTCCATAATAACTACTGGATCTGCATATGATTTATGATTTGCATAAACTGTTAGTCTTCCAGTCTTTGGAATATTTTCTCTACCAACAATTTCTAATCTTAATCTGAAAATATATCTATTTAGAAAATAGGCTACACTTCTATATAAATAAATTTTATATCGATTAAACAATTTAGTTCTAGTTAATAGTGGAATTTGGACCAAAATAAACAAGACTGTAAAAATCAGACCTAAAATGACACCTGGAATAATCCATAGCAAAATATAATAATAGGATAGATTAATGATCAGATGTAATCCATATGTAAATGCTATTGATAAAATGATAAATATTGCAGAGATCATAACTAAATCCTTTCGTATGTTGAAAATATGAGTTGATCTTCCATTTTTTTATGAGTTAATCTAAATTTAGATAAATCAAATGTAGGAAAATATACATTGCCTTCATGAGCTTTTAATACATAAGTAATATAAAGTCTGTCTGAAAAAGGTAACATCAATTTATAAATAGTTCTACCACCTATTACAAAAATATCTTCTTTTAAATCTTTAACGAACTCAAAGATATCCTTAACATGAATTGCGTCATCATAGTGAACATCTAATATATTTGCGACATACACTTTTTTAAAAGGTAGTGGTTTTGTTTTATAATATGTTTTTAAAGATTGATAAGTAAGATCACCCATTAAGACCGATTGATCTTTTGTTTTATTTTTAAAGTATTTTAAATCATTTGGATAATGCCAAGGTAGAAGATTATCTTTACCAATTAGCCAATTTTCATCCATAGCCCATATCATTGAAATCATACAGCTACCTTGCCTTTAATTCTTGGATGAGGATCATATCCTTTTAGTTTAAAATCTTCATATTTAAAATCGAATAAAGATTTAACATCTTTATTAATTTCCATAACTGGGAGTTTTTTTGTATCTCTTGATAATTGAAGATTAATTTGCTCAAAATGATTTTGATATATATGTGCATCACCTAATGTGTGCACAAATTCTCCAACTTCTAAATTAGTGACTTGTGCCATCATCATTAATAATAATGCATAAGATGCAATATTAAATGGAACGCCTAAGAATATATCTGCACTTCGTTGATACAATTGAAGTGATAATTTTCCATCTGCAACATAGAACTGAATCAATGTATGACATGGTGGTAAAGCCATATCCTTAATTTCACTTGGGTTCCAAGCGCTTAAAATCATACGTCTAGAATTTGGATTGTCTTTGATCAAATCTAGAATATATTGGAGTTGATCCACACCATTAAAATTTCTCCATTGTGCGCCATATACAGGACCTAAATCACCATATTTAGCTGAAAAATCATCATCATTTTTTATTTTATCAACATATTCATCCATGGTTTCACCAGCATAATCAGCACTTATTTTAAATGTTTCATAAGGCCATGCATTCCAAATTTTGACACTGTTTTCTACTAAATATCTAATATTTGTATCACCAGAAATAAACCATAACAATTCATGTATGATTGATTTTAAATGTACTTTTTTAGTTGTAAGTAATGGAAAACCTTCGCTTAAATCAAAACGCATTTGATATCCAAAAACACTTTTTGTACCTGTTTGTGTACGGTCCATCTTGAATGTTCCATTGTCCATCACATGCTTGCATAAATCAAGATATGCTTTCATTTAAAAAGCCTCCTTACTTAGCTAATTCGTATAGTGCTTCTGTATAAATCATGATTGCCATAAAGAAATCATCTAAATCAATAAATTCATTTTTTTGATGAATATATGTTGGTTTTTCTAAAAAATGCGGTCCAAACGCAACGCTATTTGGTAGTGCTCTTGCAAATGTACCTCCACCAATCGTAATAGGATCAGAAAAATCATTCGTGTGTTTTCTATAAACCTTAAGAAGTTTTTGTACAAGTTCTGATTTTGGATCAATATATAATAATTCTTGATGATTATCTACTGTAACAGTCGATCCATAAGATTTAACACTTTCTTTAAGAGTTGATACAACTTCATCAAATTTCACACCATTTGGATATCTTAGATTTAAATTAAAACGGTATTTACCATCAATTGTAGACATAGCGCCTAAATTAATAGTCAAATGACCCATTTCTTCATCTTTATAAGCAACACCTAATTTTTGTCCGTGAATATCATGAATTAATCTATCACACGCTAGTTTAACGATTGGATGATTAACTTTTGCATCATTTAAAAATTCAAATAAACGATCAATAGCATTTTCTCCAAATTGTGGTGTTGAGCCATGTGCACTCTTTCCAAATACTTTAACACATGAAAGACCATCTTTTTCTTCAAAAGTACCTTGATATGTATTAGCTTTTAAAAATGCATTAAATAATTTTTGATAATCTTTATTTGGTTTCAATTTTGCTTCTGCATAATCAGGAACCATGTTATCTCTAAATCCACCTTTGACATCTACAAGATCACTGCCTTTAAGATCTCCTTCAACAAATATTCTTGAAATACCTTTTTCAGCATATATCAATGGGAAATCAGCATCAGGAATAAATCCAGAAACTGGAATTTCAGGATATACACTAAAATAATGTCTAACCCCTCTCCAAGCTGTTTCTTCATCTGTACCTAGTATTAACTTAATTCTCTTTGATAATTTAACATCTAATTCTTTTAATATCTTAAGCGCATAATAAATGGCAATCGTTGGGCCTTTGTCATCTTCAGTCCCACGACCATACATTTTATTGTCATCTATAACAGCACCATATGCTGGAAAAGTCCAATCATTTCCTGCAGGAACAACATCTAAATGTCCAATTGTACCTACATATTCTTTTTGATTACCATATGATATATGACCTGCATACCCATCAAGATTTACACAATCAAAACCATCTTTTTCACCTAATTGAATCATATAATCAAGTGCATCTTTAATACCTTCGCCAAATGGTGCACCTTTACGATTAGGGTCATATGTTGTCATCTCTGAGTTAATTTTGATTAACCCAGTTAAATCTTTTAAAATTTCTTCTTTTCTTTTTAATACTTCTACTTTAAAATTGATATTCATATATATTCAACTCCTTTAATATATTGTAGCATAAATATGATTATATATTAAGTTAAATAAACAAAAACAGATGCTTTTTAGCATCCGTTTATTGTTTTTCTAAACATCTTCACTTATCTAAAGATATTAGCTTTTATGATTGCTTAGATTCTTTCTCTAAACTAGCGTCTTGTTTATGACTTGAAGATAAGAATGTTATTCTTTCTGCAATCACTTCAAGCATGTTTAACTTCTTTTCTTCATCAAGTTCATATTTGTAAGTTTGTAATCTAGCTTTAACCGCAATCATCGTTCCTTTAAAGCAATAGGACTCAATTGCTGTCGCAAGACCTTCCCATACAGAGATTTTAATAAAATCTGTATCGTAATTACCTTCCATATTTTTAAAACCTCTTTGTACTGCTAAAATAACATCACTTACTTTTCTACCATCTGCTAATATTTTTGTTTCTGGATCTTTTGTCAAACGTCCAACAAGTATCAATTGATTAACCATAATATCTCCTTTTATTTTTAAGTATATGTTAATCTTTGATATATCCATAATGACTAATTAATAGCTTCAAGTATTAAATTTATAATTTTTTTTCATAAAGTATAAATATTTATTTCATTTGATCTATAGTATTTGTTTTTATTATAAAAAAAAGACTATCATTTAGTCTTTTTTAAAATAAGTGTCGTAACTGATCTTTTATAAATTCTTTTTAACGCATCCAGCATATCATCATAAGATACATCATTCATCATATCTACAACTTCAAAAAGTGATGTTTTTTGATGAAAGTATTTGTTATATAAATAGGTTTTAGTCTCAATCGAGTTTAATGCAAAAATAAATTGACCCAAATAAACCTTTTTATATCGATCAAAATCAATTTCATTTAGATCTTCAAATGCATCTTTAGTTAAATAGTTGATTAGAATATTTTTTAGTTTTGTTATATGTTTCGTTTCCGCATAAATCATAATGAATTCAGCTTTTTTCTCAAATGTTGTATTGACATAAAAACTCTGATTAATCATTTGACTATTTAATAAATTTTCATACATTTTAGATGATGAACCTAACAGCATATTCAAACACATCGTCATAGCCATCTCTCTTTTGATTAATGCTTGATCAGATCTACCTTTTGGGTCTAATTTAAATCCTAACATCAGTTTGTCAACTTGAATGTCTTCTGTTAAAACTTCGACTTTTTTTACTAATGTCTTTGATTCATTAGGAAAATTAATCATTGGTTTAATATGTGTGTTTTCTACTTGATCATAATTCTTAAAGAATGCTTTCATTTCCTTTATATTGATTTTTCCTGAGATCGTAAGTAATCGCATGTTTGGATGATAAAAATGCTTGTAAACCGATTCTAACAACTCAGGTGTTATGTCTTGTATCGATTCAACAGTCCCACCTATATCATGTTTCATATAATGGTGATGATACATATTTTCCATTAAATTGTTTTGCATCTTTGATACGTGATCATCTAAATACATTTTTAATTCTTGTGCGATAATTTCTTTTTCTTGATCGACATTATCTTTTGTAAAATATGGCGTATCTAACATGTCTAATAAATGAGTTAAGGCTTCTAAAACATGATCAGTTGCGGTAAACATATAAGATGTTTGATGATATGAAGTCATCGCATTTGCATCTACACCAATATTTGAAAACTTCGCAAATGCATCCCCGTCTGGATTTGCAAATATTTTATGTTCCATAAAATGTGCAGTCCCTGGAGGTGTTACATAATTTTTATGATCATATGTATATGATAAATCAAGTGAACCATAAGGTATAGATAGTTCTACATACGTAGAATAGACAGGTTCTTCTTTAGGTAACAGATGAACTTGCATACCATTTTTTAATTTGATAATATAAACATTTTCATTAAATCTTTGATGATATTTATGGATCATTTTTGACCTCCATAAAGCGCATATGAAGTATCTAAGATGATTGATTTAGAAATTTTAATCACATCTTCTAATTTAACATCTTCTAATCTTTTAATGCGTTGTTCTGTGGTAACATTTTCTTTTAAAATACTTTTTAAAAATGTAGATTTAGTTAGATAAGACTGATGATCCATGCTACTTTGAATTTGATGTTTTATATAATTTTTAGCATGCGTTAATTCATCTTCAGTAATTTCATTTTCTTTAAAATCTTCAACTAATTTTTTTATTTCATTTAATGCATAATCTTTCTTATCTTTTGCGACTCCACTGGTAATTACAATAATTCCTTTATAGTAATCATATCCTGATGAGACGTCATAACAAAGCCCTTGAGCTTCTCTAATTTCTTTAAATAATCTTGATTCAGGATAGCCTCCTAAAATAAGATCAAAGCATAATAGCGTTTCATAGAGATCATCAAATCTATAGATACTTGTATGATATGCAAGTTTTAATATCGCTTGATTCATGGTTGTCATCTCTTCTTTAAAAGTGTGTTTTCTAGCAGGTCTAAAAGAGAGATCAATATTAAAATCTTTTTCGTTTTCTTTAATTAAGATTTGATTTTTAATTTGTTCAGTGTAATCTTTTATACTTCCATTGACATATAATTTAATATCTTGATCTAAAAATGACTTTTGATAATAATCAATAACATCTTTTAATGTGACTTTTTTAATATCTTCGATTCTTCCTGGAAGTGGATATCCATAAAGATCTTGATCAAAAAGTAATTTTGTAAATTCATAGTTTGCATATACTCTTTTATTATCTTTTAAACTATCAAATTGTTCAATCAGTAATCTTTTTTCTTCCAAAAAGATATCTTCATTAAAATAACTACGATTGACAAACATCTCATTAATTAAAGTAATGACTTCTAAAAGTAATTCATCATCTTTAACCATCAATGGATTCACACAAGTAAAAACAACACCCAATATGTTTAAATTTGCATGT
Organism: Acholeplasmataceae bacterium; assembly: GCA_021108415.1. Taxonomy (GTDB): domain Bacteria; phylum Bacillota_I; class Bacilli_A; order Acholeplasmatales; family Acholeplasmataceae; genus Mariniplasma. The sequence continues at coordinate 60,475 of JAIOQX010000002.1, forward strand.
CTTTCTACTCTAGCATATAGGCTTGCGCCATAGAGTTCTTCTAATTTTTTATGCATTAAAGCTTTAGTTTGATATTTTTTTGTATGCGATACAATGAGTTTAGATAATAAAAAACGATACACGCGTGTATCTATGTCGTCGTTATCTGTAAAATATAGCGCGAATTGTATCGTTTTAAATTCATTATTAATGTATATCATTAGATAGAGTTTAACGCAACTTCCATCATTTTAGTAAATGCTTCTTGACGTTCTTGAGCTGTTGTTTTCTCACTTGTTACTAGTGAGTCAGATACAGTTAAAAGACATGCAGCTTTTTTCTTCAATGCTTTTGCATTTGCAAATAAAGCAAATGATTCCATTTCTACAGCTTCTGCTCCATAGTTTTTATATATTTCTTTAAATTCTTCGTGATTTAATCTATAAAAAACATCTGATGAATGAACTAATATTGGTTTAATTTCGATATTTAGTTTATCAGCTGCTTTTTGCAATCTGTTATTTAAAGCTTTTGATGAAGGTAGAATCTTACGATTAGATACACCCATCGTTTTTGCATATGATGATTCTGAATATGCTTTTTCAACTAATAAGACATCATATAGTTTTAACTCTGGAGAATATGCTCCAGCTGAACCAATACGAATAATTTTTTCTACATCATAAAAACTAAATAATTCATAGCTATAGATACCAATACTTGGCATACCCATACCTGAACCCATAACTGTAACTTTTTTCTTTCCATAATAGCCGGTATATCCAAACATATTTCTAACTGTATTGATTTGTTCAACCTTAGTTAAAAATGTATCTGCAATAAATTTAGCTCTCAATGGATCTCCTGGCATTAAAACCGTTTTTGCAATTAAATCCTTATTTTCTAACTCAATATGTGGTGTTGGTATCATTTTCTTTACTCCTTCTACTCACTATATCTACGCCATTTGACGTACCAATTCTTGATGCACCAGCTAAAATCATCTTGGTTGCATCTTCAAATGTTCTAACGCCGCCACTAGCTTTAACAAGGGCGTTATCTTTAACTGTTTTCTTCATAAGCTTAACATGTTCAACTGTAGCTCCACCTGTACCAAACCCTGTTGAAGTTTTAACAAATGTTGCTTTAGCTTCAACTGCAAGTTCACAAGCTTTAACAATTTCATCTTCAGTTAAATAACATGTTTCAATAATAACTTTCACGCATCTACCATCAGCATTTTCGACAACACCTTTGATTTCTTGCAATGTAGTATGATAATCTTTTGATTTTAAAGCTTGAACATTGATAACCATATCAATTTCATCAGCTCCATCATTTACTGCCTCTAATGTTTCATAAGCTTTGACTAAATGATGATGTGTTCCATGAGGAAAACCAATCACTGTACAAACTAAAACATCAGTCTTTTTTAATTTGTGTGCTGCATATTTAACCCAAACTGGATTAATACATACGCTTTTAAACTCATATGTCTTGGCTTCTTCAATTAATTGATCAATTTGTGCTTTAGATACATTTGCACCTAATTTTGTATGATCAATGTATTTATTCATTTCCATTTTTAATCTCTCCTTTAATAATTTTCTTTTAATAATGTATATATAAACTGAAATTAATGGTCCAATAGAAAATGTCATAATGACAGTGAACACATTAACTTGCTCAAATAAACTTGATGATAAAACTCCTAGAAGAATGGCGAGTAAAAAGAAACTGCCTTCAACCATTATTTTTGATAATGCTAAACTTTTTATTTTTGTGTGAACGACCAACATCATTCTCTCATAAGGAGATGCAGGAAGCCCAGTAAGAATGGTTATCGATACACCAAATGCACACAACAGCATCCCAGAAGTTGCTAATACAATTCTAAAGACTAAGTTAGATACAACACTATCTGGTATATATCCTAAAACAAATAACCAGAAATCAACAAATACACCTACAACAAATAAAAATACTGCACTAATAATCATATTCTTATCTTTATTAAATATATAAGCTAATAGTGTAACAACTAGACCAGTGAATATAATGACGGTTCCAATAGTTAATGCTGGTAAAATCTTTGACACAATTTTATGTAAAAAATAATTAAACGCATCGATTGGAGATGCTCCTAATTGTGAAGTTAAAATACTAGATATGCCTAGAGCGATAATGATAAATCCCAATGCATGTAACATTTTTTTCTTTTTATTCATGACTACCTCGTTAAATGTCTAATAAATGTTTTAAGACTTCTTTTTCAAATGTGTGTGAAACTAAATCAAACTTTGTCTTCTTCATTAGTTTGTGAACTTTTTTCAAGTTCTTCTTTGGAATCACTTTTGTTCCTTTAATAAATCCAGGTACATCTTGTACATATGCATCTATAGTTTCTAAAACTTGTGATGCTTGATAAACCTTAATATCATCCTTGCTGCGATAAAATACATAATCTATTTCAGGAGGGAACACGGATAAAGTATGTTCTTTAAACTCTATACCTAAAACTAGTTTTTTACTTTCAGTCTTTAAAAAATGATATGAAGGGACATATGTTTCCATCTCTTGATAGTATTTTTGTAGTTCATACATTTCATCTAAATATCTATAAATTGCATTTAGTTTTTCATTTTTTAAGATAAAGTAATTACTTAAGATTACAGGATTTTTATCAATATATGCTTGTTTAAGCATATGATAGACCTTTTGAACAACTTCTGCTTTATATGGAAGCACGTCTTCAAACATTTCATTATATATATGAAAGTTAAAACGATCACATATCTGTTTTACTAAATCAAATAATATATTAGCTATATAATTTGGCGACAACAAATCCATCTCTAGATGAAAGTTCAAATCTAGAAATTTAGGTGATAGTCTATATATATCTGGTACTTGTGATTTTGGTGTAATGACAAATCTAGCTTTTTGACCTAATCTTGGATGTGTATATAAAAATCGTACACTGTCATTATCCATTTCTACAATAAACCCTTTGATATCTTCAAAGAATGAGATCAATACTTCTAAATCTATTTTTCTACTTTTTTCTTTAAAAAAATGTATGTGAAACTCTGCCATATCTACACCTACCTTTTCGGTTTTAGTTTATCACAAAGATAACTATTTAACAATCAATTGTCTTGGTTCATTATTTCTTTAATACGTTTGTAATCTGTACGATCAACTTTTAGTGGTGTTATAGATATAAATCCATCATCAAAAGCAGTCACATCACTTTCAGGATGTTCTTGATAATTAATGATACTTCCTTTAATATGAAAAACATCAGCTTTTTCTGATTTGACATACTCAGCATGTTGTAATCTCAATCCTTGAGAAGTGATTTTAACACCTTTAGGACGCAAATATGTCTCTTTAGGGAAATTAATATTTAATATACCATCACTTTTATATATTTCAGTTTCTATAAGTTCATCAAAGAGCTTAATCGTTTCATCATATAAATATTCTAAACGTGGATTTGGAGCAGAGATTGCGATTGCATCAATACCTAATATTTTAGCTTCTAATGCAGCAGCAACTGTTCCTGAATACATAATATCTTTAGCGATATTTGCCCCATAGTTAATCCCTGATACAACAAGATCAAAATCTACATCAAATACTTTTACACCTAATCTTACTGCATCTGCTGGTGTGCCATCAATAACGAGTGTAGCTCTTGAACCAGATAGTGGTTCAGTTACGAATGTTTCAATTCTTGATCTAATCGTTATTGCATGACTCATCGCAGATTGATGATTTTTTGGAGCTGAAACATACACATTTCCAAAAGGTGCAAGTGCTCTTACTAAAATCCCTAATCCCTCTGCTTGATATCCATCATCATTTACAACTAATATATTCATACTGATCACCCATTTACAATTTTATCACAACGATCACATAGTCCATTTTCATGAACATGATCGACAACATTCCAGCAACGATCACATGTTTTACCATCGGCTAGAGAAACTGCTATTTCAAGTTTTTCACCAACATTTAAATTAACTTTTGAGACAATAAAAACTTGATGCGTTTTAAAATCTAATAATTCAAGAGCTTTCATTTGTTCTTTGGTTACTGTTAAATCTAGAGTTGCTTGTAGAGATTTACCAATGATCTTCTTTTCTCTTGCTTCTTCTAATCTCTTTAACGCAAGATTTCTAACATGATCAAGTACATCAAATGCTTTTAATAACTCATCATCTTTAATATCATATACTTTAGGCATTTCTTCTAAATATATATTTTCTAGTTTCTTGCCCGGAAGATATTGATACGCTTCATATGTTGTATGAGGAATGATTGGTGTTAATAGTTTAAGCATACCAAGTAATGCATCATATAAAGTTGATTGAACTGATCTTCTAATGATTCCATTTGAAGATTCTATGTATAATATATCTTTTGTGTAATCAAGGTAGAACGCACTTAACTCATTGGTCATAAATGACACGATTGAGCGATAAACTTTATCAAATTGATAATTATCATATGCATCTAAAACTTGATTAGATAATTGTTGATATTTTAATGTCATGACTTTATTTAACTGTCCACGGTCATTATATTCGATATAGTCCTTTTGTGGATCAAAGTCACTGATATTACCTAATACAAAACGTATTGTATTTCTTATTTTTCTATAGCTTTCTGCGACTTGTGTCATCATATCATTAGAGATTCTTACATCTGATTGATAATCAACAGATGAAACCCATAATCTTAGTATATCTGCACCTTGTTGTTTCATCAGTTTATTAGGATCAATTGTATTACCTAAAGACTTACTCATCTTTCTACCTTTAGCATCAAGTACAAATCCATGTGATACAACTTGTTTATAAGGTGAAGTGCCATAAGCAGCTACCCCTGTGGTCAATGATGAATTAAACCATCCTCTATATTGGTCAGATCCTTCTAAATATAGGTCAGCTGGGTATGGAAGATCAAGTGTCTCTAAAAGTGCATGAGATGTTCCTGAATCAAACCAAACATCCATGATATCAGTTTCTTTTCTAAATAAGTTATTTGGACTGCCTTTATGTGAATATCCTTTAGGAAGTAAATCTTTAGCTTCTTTTTCAAACCAAACATTTGATCCATGCTCATGAAACTCATTTGCGATATGATCTAGGACATCTTTATCTAAAATAGGTTCGTCATTTTCAGCATAAAAGATAGGGATTGGAACACCCCAAGCTCTTTGTCTTGAAATACACCAGTCTTCTCTGTTGGTAATCATATTTGATATTCTTAGTTCACCCCATAAAGGTAACCATTTCGCTTTTTTAACTTCATCAAGAAGTTCAACTTTAATTTTATCTATACTTGCAAACCATTGAGGTGTTGCTCTAAAGATAACAGGTTTTCTAGTTCTCCAGTCATGTGGATATGAATGGGTAAATCTAGAAGATTTTAATAAAGCATTTGTTAGATCTAAAGCTTTAACAACTTCTTCATTTGCAACTTCATAATACATACCAGAAAATTGACCAGCTTCATCTGTCATCATACCACCATCATCAACAGGACATAAGATATCTAGATTATATTGTTTACCGATTCTATAATCATCTTCCCCGTGACCTGGAGCTGTATGTACTAAGCCTGTACCATCAGTATCTGTCACATGATCTCCAACAATAATTGGAGAGATGCGGTCATATAATGGATGCTTATATGTGTTTAATTCTAATTCTTGCCCTTTATATCTTTTTAAGATCTTAACATCTTCAAATCCTAATTCATTTGATACTTGTTCTAAAAGAGTTTCTGTTACAATATATTTTTTACCTTTAGTTTCAAATAAAACATAGGTAAATCTTGGATGTACAGAAATCGCAAGATTTGCAGGAATTGTCCAAGGTGTTGTTGTCCATATGATATATGAAGCATCTTTTAAATCTTTATCATCTGATACTGATTTAAACGCAACATATATAGAAATTGAAACTTTATCATGGTATTCAATTTCAGCTTCAGCTAAAGCTGATTCGCTTGATGGAGACCAATAAACAGGTTTTAACCCTTTATATATCAATCCTTTTTCAACCATTTTAGCAAATACAGTAACTTGTCTTGCTTCAAAATCTTTAGTTAATGTGATATAAGGATGATCCCAATCACCTAATATACCAAGTCTCATAAACTGTTCTTTTTGTTTTTCTACTTGCTCCATCGCATATTGATAACAAACTTTTCTATAATCCACTAAAGACATCTCTTTACGATTAACACCTTTTTTGGTTACAGCAGTTTCAATAGGTAGACCATGTGTATCCCAACCTGGAATATAAGGTACATATTTACCTAACATCGTTTGATATCTTAAAACAAAGTCCTTTAAGACTTTATTTAAAGCATGGCCAATGTGAATATCCCCATTGGCATATGGTGGCCCATCATGTAAGATAAATGAAGGGTTGTTTTTGTTTTTTTCTAAGACCTTTTTATATAGATCCATTTCTTTCCATTCTTTTTGAAACTCTAATTCTCTGCTGCCTAGATTTCCACGCATAGGAAAATCTGTTTTTGGCATACTTAATGTTGATTTGTAATCCATGTTTATACACTCCTTATATATAAATAAAATCGTCCTTATCTCTAAGGACGAAATAGAATTCCGCGGTACCACCTTAGTTCTAGATAAGATTACCTAGCACTTCGTTTATGATTGTTTGCTCAAAAGTGATATAGGATATGTGTTTGTTACTAGGCTTACACCACCCCTAGTTCGCTTAAAACCTTAACATATCTTATGTGTTTTTCTCAACGCAAGTATTTAAATTATTCTACGATATCTTTAATAAATTCATCCATCGATCCATCAAGGTAAACATCTTTGTTAGCAAACATGAAGACTTTTTCTTGAATGAGTACAATTTCACCTTTTACAGCGTAAACAATACCTGAAAAGAATGCGATGACTTTATTTGCTTGATCAATATCAAGCGGTTCAAAATTTAAGATTAGCGGATGTCCTTCAAATAGTTGATCTGCTAAATGAGTAAGATATTTATCTTCATCAGATTCTAGTTTTTCAAAAATGATTTGATCATATGTTGTTTCCATAGATTCTTGATTTAAATGTTTTTGATTTTTTTTATTCTTTTTACCAAAAAGTCCCATACATCCTCCTATGTTAGCAGTTCATAAAATTTTCTACCTATTCTAATATGAGTTGCATGATGTTTGATTGCAAGATTGTAATCATGAGTCATACCCATAGATAATAATGGTAGATTATATTCAATAGATAATTGGTAGAGTTGCTTAAAAACTGATTCAGTTTTTATCATGTCATCATCCATACCTATTGTCATAAATCCGACTAACTCTATTTTATCATATTTTTTAATTTCTAGTAGAAATTGAGGCAATTTATCGAGATAAACGCCACTTTTTTGTGGTTCTTCAGTTAAGTTCATTTGGATAAAGCATTTTATTTTATGATTTGCATGCTTTGAAATTGCTTTTGCTACTGATAATCTATCTAATGTATGTAAATATTCTATATCATTAATGATATCTGCTACCTTATTTGATTGAAGATGTCCGATGAAATGCCAATGGATATCTAAATCTTTTAAAGTATCCATTTTTTCTTTCATAAGTTGCACACGATTTTCACCAAAATCTCGATATCCTTGTTGATATATAGTTCTAATTTCTTGTGGACTAAAGTATTTAGATGCACAAACAATCACACCATCATAGTCTTTGATCATACGTTGAATCTAAAAAGCATGATATCTCCATCTTTGACGACATACTCTTTACCCTCTAAGCGGACTTTACCCGCTTCTTTTGCTTTTTGAGGCGTTAAATAAGTTAATAGGTCTGTATAAGATAGTGTTTCTGCTTTTATAAAACCTCTTTCAAAATCAGAATGAATAATTCCAGCACATTCTGGTGCTTTCATACCATTTCTAAATGTCCACGCTCTTACCTCAGGTTCACCTGCTGTAAAATATGTTTTTAATCCAAGTAATTCATAGCTTTTATCAATCACTTCATTTAAACCTGAACGTTCTAATCCATAGCCTTCTAAAAATTCTTTTTGCTCTTCTGGATTAAGTGATGCAATTTCCATTTCTACTTGTGCAGAAATTAAAACCACATCTGTTAATTCTTGATCTGCAAATTGCAAAATATTTTGATAATGTATATTTTGTGATGGATCAGATAGGTCATCTTCAGCAACATTAGCAATAAATATCATAGGTTTTAATGATAATAAATTAAAACTTCTAATGACTTTTAGCTCTTCATCTGAAAACTCTATAGTTTTTGGCGAAATACTCTCATCAAGTGCAGCTTTAATTTTTACTAGTGCTTGATGTTCAATGATCGCATCAGCAACTTTTGCTTTTGCTTTTTTTTCTAATCTTGATATTCTTTTATCTACAACTTCTAAATCAGCCATAAACAATTCTAATTTAATGGTTTCGATATCTCTAATTGGATCAACATTACCTTCAACATGCGTGATATTCTCATCTTCAAAACAACGAACAACTTGGCATATCGCATCTACTTCTCTAATGTGAGATAAAAATTGATTCCCGAGTCCTTCTCCTTTTGATGCACCTTTAACTAAACCTGCGATATCAATAAATTCATAAGCGGTAGGTATAATTTTTTTAGGTTTATAAATAGATGCTAAAACATCTAGTCTTTCATCTTGTACATATACAACACCAACATTAGGATCAATAGTTGCAAACGGATAGTTTGCAGCTAATGCTTCAGCTTTTGTAATGGCGTTAAATAAAGTTGATTTGCCTACATTGGGTAGACCAACAATTCCTGCTTTTAACATACTAATTCCTCTTTTTCAGTAAAAAAGGCCTTAAGCCTTTTTAAAATTTTGACTTTTTGACGAGCCAAGATGGTAGATTACGTTTTTGTCCTTCTTTAACACCTTGTGGTTCATCTTCTTCATTCTTTTTAATTAATCCTTCATCAGTGATTTGCATTTGAGCTTCTGAAGTTTTATTAAATATTTCTAATGCGAGATTTTCAATAGTTGATCCTTTTGCTTTTAATTCATAACCAGTTGCAATCACGGTCACGATCATTTCATCATCAAGATCTTCATTTACAGTTGTACCATAAATAATATTTAAATCTCTATCAGTTGTATTTCTTATTTCTGATAAAGCTTGTTCAGTTTCTATTAAAGTGATGTTTGTTCCAGAAGTAATATTAACAATTGCATCTGTTGCACCATCAATTGAGACTTCTAATAGTTTTGAATGTATTGCTTTTCTTGCTGCTTCAATTGCACGATCTTCACCAGAAGATATACCAATACCCATTAATGCAGTCCCTTTGTTTTCCATAACAGTTTTAACATCTGCAAAGTCTACATTAATTAATCCAGGAATTGCAATAATCTCAGCGATACCTTGAACACCTTGTCTTAAAACATTATCTGATTCTCTAAATGCATCAAGCAATTGTGTTGTAGGTCCTGATACGGCAAGTAATCTTTCATTTGGAACAACAATTAATGTATCGACATGAGGTTTTAACTCTTCAAGTCCATAAATTGCTGCTTGCATTCTTGCAGGTCCTTCAAAAGCAAATGGTTTTGTAACAATACCTATTGTTAAGCAACCCATTTCTTTAGCTTTTTTAGCAATGACTGGTGCTGCTCCGGTTCCGGTGCCTCCACCCATACCTGCAGTGATGAAAACCATATCTGCATCTTTTAAGACATCTTCTATTTCATCGATTGATTCAAGTGCTGCTTCTTTTCCGACTTCTGATTTAGCACCAGCACCTAATCCTCTAGTTAAGTATTTACCCAGTTGAACACGTGTTTCAGCTTTTGATACTTTTAAAACTTGTGCGTCAGTGTTCATCGCAACAAAAACGACGCCTTTGACATCATTCTCAATCATACGATTGATTGCGTTGCCGCCGCCTCCACCAACACCTATAACTTTAATAATTGGTTTTTGATTGAAATTATCTGTTTCTCCGAATACCATAGGTAAATCCCTCCTAGTGTCTATATTCTATTTTACATTATTTAGCGTTATAAATAAAGGCATTTATGTTGTTTTAAAATAATTTGTATTTTTCTTCATTTCTTCTTTAAAATCAAGTAGACGATCTTCTTTAATTGCTATTCTTATTTCGGCCATTAAATGCTTTAGATAAGCCAAGTTTTGATATGTAACTAATCTCATCCCTAAGATTTCATTACCTTTAAACAAGTGTCTAATATAACTTTTGGTATATTTAGAGACATGCGTTTGTAGGTTTGGATCTAATGTTTCATAATCTTTTTCATAGTTAGCATTTTTGATGACTACTTTACCTTTGGTTGTTAAAGCCGTCCCATGTCGTGCAATTCTAGTTGGTAAGACACAGTCAAACATGTCCATACCATTAATTACATTTTCAACTAAATCATCAGGTGCACCTACACCCATTAAATATCTTGGTTTATCAAATGGCAAAATAGGATTTAAATATTTTGTCATCTCATACATCTCTGATTTTGTCTCACCTACTGATAAGCCACCAATAGAATATCCAGGAAAATCCATATCAATTAAAGCTTTAGCACAATAAGAACGCAGTTCTTTATTTAAGCCACCTTGAACGATACCAAATAAAGCTTGATCTGTTGTGAGTGCATCTTTTCCTCTTTGTGCCCATCTTAGCGTTCTATCAACAGAATCCTTCATATATTCATAGGTTTCATATGGAGGTGGACATTCATCAAAACTCATAATAATATCAGCACCTAAATCTTCTTGAACTTTAATAGAATCTTCTGGAGACATAAATAGATTTGATCCATTTTTATGATGTTTAAAATGAACTCCTTCTTCAGTTATCTTTCTTGTCTTACTTAAAGAAAACACTTGAAATCCACCACTATCAGTTAGTAGTGCTCCATCCCAATTCATAAATCCTCTAATGCCACCGTGTGCTTTAACAATATCTGCGCCTGGCTGAAGCCATAGATGATAAGTATTACCTAATATGAGACCTTCAGAAACTTCTTTTATTTCTTCAGGAGTTAGTGTTTTTACAGTTGCCTGTGTACCAACAGGCATAAAAAAAGGCGTTTCAAATACACCATGAGGTGTGGTCAGTCTACCTAGTCTTGCACCGCTTTGTTTACATGTGTGTAGAACTTCAAATTTAATACTCATTTTATCATTTCCTTTGCTCTTGTAATTATATCATAGTTTTGATACAATTGTATAGTATTAAAACTAGCTGTACCCTAGGAAACCAGCTAAAAAAAACAGGGAGATAAACCATGAAAAATTTTGCTTTAAAAGATTTTATTATGCAATCAATGATTGCAGCCATTTATGTTGTTTTAGTTTTTATATTTCAATTCTTAAGTTTTGAGACCATTCAATTTAGAATTGCTGAATTTCTGCTGATCTTAGTCTTTTTTGATAAAAAGAGTATTGTCGGATTATTGATCGGAACATTTCTTGCAAATTACTTAATGAGCCCTTATGGCTTAATTGATGCGCTCTTTGGAAGTCTCGCTAGCTTGTTGGCATTATCATTTATGATGATTTTTAATAGATATAAACTGATATCTCTATTATTTCCAGCTTTAGCTAATGCGATTGTTATTGGACTAATGATCTCAATCATGAATCAAATACCATTTGTTCCAATAGCTTTATGGGTATTTCTTGGTGAAGCAGTTGTGATGTATGTTGTTGGCTATCCAGTATACCTATATTTAAATAAAAACAAGCATTTTAAAGAAATGATGGGAAGCTAGGCTTCCCATCTTTTTATTTGATGAACGGTTCAAATGTTATGGTGTGATGATATTTTTCATCTTTTCTTAGAATCGCTTGATTTAAGTCTTTATGATGGATACCACCTGGTTCAAATTGACATTCTAATGTAAATGATGAGTGCTTAGCATTTGAGTCAAATGGACCTTTTAAATCAATACCTGAAGGCACATTATGAGTATAGATAACAACTGCAGGATAGCTTGTATATAGGTTTAATCCTATTTTTGTTTTAGGATCAAAGACTGTTGCTTTTAAATCATTTGAGTTTGAATCAAATAGCCATGTATGATCAAAACCTTCAAATGAAGTGTCTTTCATTTTATAGATTGCATCTTTAAATAGCGTTGTTTCTCTAAAATCAAATGCGCTATCTTTAACACTACATTTCTTTTTTATGATATTATTTTCATCAATATCTAAGTAGTTTGAAGCTTTAAGCGTGATTTCATATTCATTAATCGTTGGATTTTCTTGATTAAAATTAAAATATGCATGATTCGTAATGTTGCATAATGTATCTTTTGAACTTATTGCTTCATGTTCTATAAGTAATGATCCATCTATGTTAAGTTGATAAGATACATCTAAAATTAACTCTCCAGGAAAACCTTCTTCTAAATCTTTAGAGATATATCTTAGTGTTATCTTAGAAAAATGTTCTTGTTTATCTAGGTGAATCAGTGAAAAATTTCTTTTAGAAAAACCTGTAGCCCCACCATGAAGTTGTGTTAATTTAGAATTATATGCTTTAATCGGATAATTTTGATCATCAATTTTAAAACTAGGCATAACTAAACGTCCACTAGTTCTACCAATTGTTTTACCATAGTATGCAGTATCTTTACTATAATCTTCAATAGATTTAGGAACAATGACTATATCGTGTGTTTTATATTGATATGAATATATACCTGCTCCAAGCGATACGATTACTACTTCAGCATTCTCATTTTTTAGCGACACAACATCAAGTAATCCTTTATGCGTGTTTATTTTTTCAACAGTGATTTCATTTAACATATAAATCATCTACTTTCATTTAATTTTACGATGTGCAATAGCCATCGGAAGTTTTTTTATTTGATTTTTATCGACAAAAATCCATGAAGCATCTTGATTTTTTAAAAGTCTTGCTTCGTAAACATCCATATACCATACTTGATGCGTAAAGACGTGTTTGACTTGCTGTTTTTTATCTATAATATCAATAAAAATATCTTTTGATTCAAGCTTTGAAATGACATCCATAATCGATTCACTTTCAAATTGTGGATATTCATACATCCCTTCAAGAAGAGATTCTGTTCTTTTTCTTAAGACTATCTGATTATTTTTATCATATAATTTTAAAGTGATATAGCTAAACTCTTTTTTATCTTTCAATTTTGACATGACAGGTAATTGTTCTTGAATGCTTAATTCAAATGCTTGACAATGTTCTTTTAAAGGACATATATCACATTTTGGGTTTTTAGGTCTACAGATTAATGCCCCTAACTCCATTAAGCTTTGTGTATATATTCTAGGATTGGCTTTTTTGATATACGTTTGATTGATTTGATCTAATTGCTTTCTATTTTTTTCTATTCTAAAATCATCATCTATATTTAAATATCTTGATAGTACACGAATCACATTGCCATCTAGTGCACTATATGGTTTATCATAAGCAATTGACATGATAGCTCCTGCTGTGTAGCTACCTACACCTGGAAGTGCTAGTACTTCTTCATATGTTTTAGGAAATCCGTGATTATTATTAGTGATTTGTTGAGCTGCAAGCAACATATATTTAAATCTTCTGTAATATCCAAGACCTTCAACATCTTTTTTTAAAGTTTCTTGATCGCTTTGTGCAAGCATTTCAACGGTAGGATATTTTTTAATAAATTTTTCAAAAAATGGTAGAACAGTTTCAACTTGAGTTTGTTGAAGCATAATTTCAGATATCCAAATTTTATAAGGATCCGTCGTTTCTCTAAACAAAAGCTTGCGATGATTTAACTCATACCAAGCTTCTAGTTTTTTTATATCCATTATAGATCAACTTCCCGAACACCACAATGTTCAATCACATCATCAAATCTAGTCAATGATGAAATGACAATGCCATGACATACAACTATGACACGTTTATAATTTGTATATTTCAAAAGCGTTAAATGAACTCTTTTTTTTAAGTCTTCATAAGCTTCCCAACGATATTTGTGCCCAACATTTCTAACACCTTCTGCTTCAAAATACTCTTGGAATGCTCCGCTAACCTCATAATCGTATATAAACTTAGTATCTGGCATCCACTCATGCAAATCATTTTCAACGACTAATTTGATCCCGGTTTGTCTTGAAATGATTGCAGCAGTTTGAAGTGCACGTGTATATGGTGAAGAGATAATAATATCTGCATCTTGTAAAATAGGATCTTTAGCTCTGCTTTCGGCTTGAGCAATTCCGTTTTCTGTAAGTTTTCCAAATTCATAACCCATACCTACATAACCTCTATCAATAACTTCATCATATCGAGGTTCGCCATGTCGGATTAAAATAAAATGTGTTGTCATCTGAATCACCCTTTCAAAATCATTATATCACAAAGAAATCTTATAATTTGCTTTCACATAATTTTATAAAAAAATCTTTCGTTATATCCCTTAATTTAACTTTTAATATAAGCAAATAACTCTATGAAAATAAACTATAATGTTATAATCAACATGTTGAAAAAAATAAAGAAAGGTAGTTTATATGAAAGAATTACTAGAGCGAAGATCTATTAGAAAATATGATCCCTCAGTTAAAATATCAAAAGAAGAAATGACGCAAATGTTAGCTAAGGCTACACGAGCTCCTTCTTCTATGAATATGCAGTCTTGGAGATTTTTTATTGTCCAATCAGAAGAAGCAAAAGAAAAATTACGACCAGTTTTATATGGTAATCAACTTCAGCTAGATACATCTAGTGCCATGATTTGTATATTTACAGATTTAGAGAAGTTCCAAAATGCAGAAAAAATCTTTGAACAAGCAATCAAAGAAAATATCATGCCCGTTGATGTTAAAGAAAGACAACTAAGATCAATTGCTAATATGGTGGATAATTTAACAGAAATATCAATCGAGAAAACTGGTTGGCTAGATGCAGGATTGGTAGCAATGCAATTGATGCATGTCGCAAGATCTCACGGATATGATACTTGTTCGATAGGTGGATTTAAACATGATTTAATTGCAGAGGCACTTTCAATTGATAAAAAAAGATACAAACCAGTCATGATATTATCCATAGGTAAAAAAGATGAAGATGGTCATAAGTCAGTTAGATTAGATCCAAAAGATATCACAACATGGTTATAGAAAAAGGCCCAATAGGGCCTTTTTATATGAATTGAATTAAATTTGAGTTTTACTTGATAACAAGGTGATTGACAAATTAATGATCCATGTAATCACATATAATGCGATTAATAAAACCTTATCATCAAACATATCAAATATGGAGATAAATATAAGTGCCGTAAAGATAGTCCATATGATGATATAAATTATTTTTTGTTTTTTCGTGTTCTTAAAAGCAACCATATTCTTTAATCTTTCAAACATTAATATCACACCCTTATTTAAATATCATATTGAGCTAAAATTTGTGCTGGTGTCTTTCTTAAGAGTAAGAATACTGGCAGGATTCCTGCTAACATATTAATGATATATGCAACAATAAGTCCTAAGATAAACGTCAGTGGATTAACTAAGAAGAAATTAAATTCTCCAATTAGTCCATTAGATAATTTAGTTAATGCAAAAGATGCAATAATATATCCTAACAATGTAGAGATACTAGTTAAAACAAATATTTCAACAATAAATGATACAAATATATCGTTCTTTTTAACACCTAATGCACGATAAACTGAGACTTCATAAATTCTTGAAATCAAACTAGATCTGATTACAAAATAGAAACCAACCATCGCAAATCCAATTAAGATACCTGAAGTTGAAAGTGTAGGAACAATAACATCTGCTCTCATTTCTTTTGCATCTGTTAATGCTTCTTGATATATATCTGCTACATTGTATTGAGTCTCTTCATCAATTTCAAGTGCAACTGCCACGCGATTATCTGTGTATATGTATAAATTGAATGTTTGATCACTTTGAATTCTATACTGATTAAATAAGCTGTTTTTCATGACGATACCATATCCAACTTGATTACCATAAACACCAGCTATTTCTAATCCAGGTATTGTTTTAGGAAATCCTGCTGTATAATCATTATTCCCAAATAATCCATTGTAATATGATTCAGATACCAATATTTGATCATCTTCAGGTTGCGCACCTGAAACTAGGGCATCATCAAAATATGAGAATGGTAGAATGTTCAATGAATTTTTTGAACTGTAATAAAGATTTGCTAGATTCTCAGACATATAGATCAAAGATAAATCACTTTCTACAATCCCAACAATTTTAATAGGTTTGTCGTCAACTAAAACAATTTCTTTAGTCAAATGATCATATGACCATATCCCAATTTCTTGTCCTTGTGCACCACCAAATATACTACCTTCAACAATGCCATCTGCAATCGCTTTTGACACTAAGATTTCGTCATCTGCTACTGGTAATCTTCCAAACTCAAGATCACGTTTTACCACATGTTCAGATAATTCTATTTGTCCACTAAAGTTCACAGATGATAAAGAGCCATTAGGTTGTACAAACTGAAATTGTGCTTGACCTAATGTATTGATATAAAAACTATCATCATCAGCTTCTTTAAAAGTTAGTATTTCAGATTGAACAAATTCAGTTGAAGTACTACTTCTTTGTACAGATACATAACCTTCTGGCATACTCATATATTGCTCAGGCTGTAGGACAGCTACTGATGCTAGCATGGATACCGTAACGGCAATCACCATACCCGCAACAAGGAATGAAAATAACATCAACTTTCCTTTTTTACTTGTTTTTAATACTTTTTGAAATGCAAGCCACAACGATTGTTTAACTGAGACCATAAGACTTGATTGTCTATCTACATATTTATTATCAAGCATATCTGAATCAAAAGTTGTTTCAATCAACTCTTCTTTAGTCTTTTTAACATAATGTTCATCTTTTATCACTACACCTGCATGTTCGTCAACAAACTTCATTTTCTTAAATGGTGATTTAACATCAAGATATAATGTCTTATTTTTTACAATTAATTTAATATCAACATCTTTTAAATCGTCTTCATGATCTGCATAAAGACCTAAATTGATGCCGTGTTGACTTTCATCTGCGATATGCTTATAATCTTTTAGATATATCGTATCATCTTTTGCGATATGATGATCATCTGATGATGTATTAAGTTCATCAGAGATAATTTGTCCATCTTTAACTTCAATGATGCGATCTCCATAAAATTCTGCGATATGTCTTTCATGCGTAACTAGGACAACTAATTTTTCACTAGATATTTGTTTAATAACGTTCATGATGTCCATTGTATTTTTACTATCAAGGTTTCCTGTAGGCTCATCTGCAATAATAACTTTAGGATTTTTAACTAAAGCTCTAGCAATCGCAACTCTTTGTTGCTGTCCTCCTGATAATTGTAATGCTTTTTTCTTTCTAAATGGATACATATGAACTGCATTTAAAATGTAGAGTACTCTTTTATCAATAATTTCAGGATCTTTGATACCCATCATCTTTAAAACAAATGCGATATTATCATAAACTGAAAGTTCTGGTAATAAATTATAATTTTGGAAAATATATCCGACATATTCATTTCTAATCTTATCCCAAGTACCTACATCATAACCCATAATGTTATTACCATCAAAGTCTATAGATCCACTTTGAACTTTATCAAGTCCACCTAAGACATTTAATAATGTAGTTTTCCCAGATCCAGATGGCCCAAGTAGAACAACTAATCCTTTTTCAGGGAACTCAACTGAAACATTGTTTAGTACGTGAATTTCATTTTTCTTTCTTCTATTAAAGTATTTATTTAACTGGTTTACTTTAATCATTATTATTCACCCCTACTTTGCGATAGTGTCTCAATAACTGATTGATTAAACACTTTTTTATTAAATCTTAAGCCTAACCATGCACCAAAGAACATAAATGCACCTAATAGGATGAAATAATCTTTTACTTCCATATATTTAATGGTTGCGGTTAATACATAGATATTTGAACTTAATATATTGATTAATAAAATCGTTATGATAAATCCAACCGTTGACATCATGACTTGCTCGATGACGACTAATTGAGCTAGAGTTGCTTTATTTGCCCCTATTGACCTGTAAATTGCAAAATCTTTTTTGCGTGCATTCATTACATTTTTAGTCACTGCGTGAACAATAGAATATAAGAACATACCAAATAATGTCAATAAGATAACCGCAAGAAAACTTGCGAAAAAGACTTGTATTTCTCTCATAGCTCCTGAAATGTTAGCTGGATAATATATTTTATAGATATCAGAATCAAGTGTATTTAATAGTTTATTTCCTGCATAAAAGCCACTGACACTCAATGATACATAAGCTTTAGGTTCTATCGTATATGTAGATTCTAATAAAGATAAAAAGCTATCTTTTATCTCTTCATGTAGGACAGGATTAATGGTTGCCCCTCCATATATCACTTCTGGAACAGAAATTGAAACACCCGTAAATGTTAAAGGAACTCTTTGATAATTTGTATCGAATGTTGAAAACACAATGGTTTGATCATTTAATACATTTCGATTCCCTTCTCCATCTAAATATACATCTACTGTATAATTATAATTATTTTCTTTATAACCCCATACTTCTTGATTATCAAATGTAAGTAATAAATCATAATTGAGTCTATCAGTTAGTTCTGACAACTTTTGATAATCAATGAGTGCTTCACTAGATGAGGGTTGCTCTAAATACTTTTCAGAAAAATAAATGATATCTCGATCTTGTTTATCAATACCACTTACAACAAATGTACCAATAGATTGATCTGGATTTTCTCCAGAACTCCAACTCCAAGCATTACCGACATTTATATCAACAATATCTCCAACAGCAAAATCATAATTAGCGCTCATCACAATTTCATTAATCAAGACAGGAAGTTCACCCTCAACATCTCTTTTAGATAAAGCAATCGCACTATCAGTGCCTTTAATATTATCTCTTCCATATTCAAACTCACTTGATTTTGTAACATATAATTGAGTTTCATTATAGAAATTCATCGCATTTGTATAAACAGCCTCAACTCTTCTATTACTTTCTAAATCTTCTATTTCACTTATCGTAAAAGCTGTTCCATCTCTTTTTTCTACTAAAACTCTGGTTTCTGGAACTGAGGGATAAACTGATGATTGTTCTAAGCCAATTTCTCTTATATTACTAATCTGGTTGGTATAGACAATCGTAAAAACAGCAACCACTAAGATTTGCATAATCATTAAAAATAGTAATTTTTTAGGTGTAGCTAATAGATTTCTTACTGAAAATCTTAATAACGATAAAAACGACATGCGCTTAGGTTTTATAACTTCACCAATTTTAACAACATCTGCCTTTTTAATCGGTTTATCTTCTAAAACTTCACCATCATGCATCTTTATTTTTCTAGTCGCATAAGGCTGAACTTGAGAATAATCATGTGTAACTACGATCACGAGTTTATTTTTAGATATACCTGCAAGTAGTGTCATTATTTGTTCTGCAGATTTTGAGTCAAGATTTCCTGTCGGTTCATCAGCAACAATAACTGGACAATCTTTAGCAAGTGCTCTTGCGATGACTGCTCTTTGTTTTTGTCCACCTGATAATTTAGATGCTTTATGATTTTTATGTGATGTGAGTCCCACTTGTTCGATTAAGTCAAGTGCTCTTTGTTTTCTTTCATGTTTGTCATAGCCTTGAATCTCTAAAGCTAGCATGACATTTTGATAAACTGTATAAGAGTCAATAATGTTATAGCTTTGGAATACAAAGCCGATATATGTGCCTCTATAACGTTCCCAATCTGCAATCGTATAATGAGATGTTTCTTCACCAAATAAAAATAGTTCTCCATCTTCATAACCATCTAGTCCACTAATGACGTTAAGTAGTGTAGATTTCCCACTTCCTGACTCACCAGTGACAGCGACAAATTCACCTAGTTCAAACTCTAGGCTAATGTTTTTCATCCCAACAGATACAGTTTCTTCTGATCTGTAATATTTTGATACTTGATCTAGTTTAATCATTGCCATTGTTATTTACCTCTTTAAGTATATCTATTAATTGATATGGTTCATCTATTATATATGATGCTTTATGTTTAATTAAAACTTCTTTTGATCTAAATCCCCATGTAACTCCTACACTTGTGATGTCAGCATTATTTGCAGTGATCATATCGACATCAGAATCACCAATGAATAAGACTTCAGACTTTTCAAGCTTTAGATAATCTAGAGCCATATAAAGCATATCTGGCTCTGGTTTAATTGGAATGCCTTTAACTTCACCCATTGAAAAGTCAAAATAATCTTTAAATATATCATGATTAAGTGCTTCAACTAAATATCTATGTTTATTTGAAACAACTGCTAATTTATAGTTCATCTCTTTTAATCGTTTTAATAAAGATAAAATATCTGGATAGGGTCCTGTTTTATTATTTGAATTTTTGTCATAATAATCCTGATATATTTTATAAACTTTTAATATGTCTTCTTGAGATGTATTTTTTGGTATAACATCTTCTATTAAATTAATTGCACCTCTACCCACACCATCTTTAACTTCTTGAAGTGTTTTTAAAGGTAGATTGCATGATTTCATCGCATAATTCACACTATCTTTTATATCTTCTATTGTGTTTAATATGGTTCCATCCATATCAAATATAATTCCTTTGATCATCTTGTTCTCCCATCTATTGTTTTATATATTATATCATAGATATATATTGCTTATCTTCTATATGATTGTATCGTCTATCTACAATAAATATTATACAGTAAACCTATCTTTAATCAAATAAAAAGGGCAAACAATTGATAAATTGTAAATTGCCCTATTGGCTTTAGCATGGAAATCCCCCTCCACTAGTTTTCAGTAGCACAGATACCATACTAACACACCATGATCAACGGTTAATTAATCATTATATCTATACTATATAACTAATTAAATGATTTGAGTAGGGCGTATATGGCCGATTTGATCATTTTGTGTACTTTTTCTTTACATTTCCTCACTTTTATTGTAATATATATCCGCTGGGGATGTTCTGGATTCGTCACGGCATGGATTAACATATAAGCATGTCATGGTTGCTCATGTAAAAAAGCCGAGGTTATCTAATAACCGGAAACCAAAATTTTTCTTACGCTGCCTAAGAATAGGTGCGAACCAACTATGAATTTACTTACGGTTCATACGCGGTACAATTCAGTAAGTTATACTTATCAGATTTCCTAGTCTGTTAAAAGAACCCCTTTAGGATATGATGGCTGACTTTTGTTTGTTTAGTTAGTCATAAGAAAACATAAATAAAATAAACATGTAGAAAGTATGTTGAAAAGTGTTTTGCACAGGGGTTCAATTCCCCTCATCTCCACCATCTGCGAAGATGACGCAATATGAACCCCTTGTCTTGGACAGTTCATATTGCTTTTTTTTATTTTTTTATAAAATCCAACTATACTTTAATCTTTTCATATTCATTTGGTGTCAGATAGCCTAGTGATTTATGAACACGCTTGTTATTATAATAATCCATATACTTATCAATCGATGCTTTTAATTCATCTAGAGTTAAATAATCATATCTATTGATTTCTTCCTTTTTCATATGCGAAAAAAAAGATTCCACTACAGCGTTATCATATGGATTGCCTGTATTGGAATAAGATGGTTTTATTTTAAGCGATCTCATCAATGAGATATATTCATATGATGTATACTGAGTACCACGGTCACTATGAAATAATAGACCAATTGGTTCTCCTCTTGATTCAAATGCATCCTTAAGTGTATTCATTACAAGATTTGTGTTATTTTTGTAGCTTAGTCTATACGCAACCACTTTTCTAGAGAATAAATCGATGATTACACATAAATAATAAAAAACACTGTCCACTCTTATTGAAGTAATATCTCCTACCCACTTTTGGTTAGGAAAATCTGCTTTAAAATTTTTCTTTAAATGGTTAAATAGAAATAGATCTGTGTTAGGTTTTCGGATAAATGTTTTTTTCTTTGGCAAAATAGGACTTAGCTTCATTTCCTTCATTAAATCAGAAACTTTTCTAAGAGATACTACAACACCACTATTTTTAAGGATTCCGCAAATGATGTTAATCCCATATCGAAAATCACTGTCAATAAATAATTCTTTTATTTTTTTCTTTAAAATGTCATCATTTAGTTTGTCTTGTGTTGTTTTAACTCTTCTAAAATGATAATTATAAAATGTCGAATGATTAACATCCATAAGCCTACACATTGTTTTTACAGGAAATACACCATATAGATTAGATATTATTGTCATTTTTTTATCTGTATCAAGATTTGAGTGCGCGTTAATGACTTTTAGTATTTCTAATTCTGTAATGACTTTTTTATAATCATTTTTAAGTTTGAAATATGCATCAAAAGTAAATGTGTCTTCTTCTGTTCTTATTCTTTCTTTAAATAATCGTACCCACCCATAAAGGGTCGACCTTGAAATATCATACTTAATATATGTCTCTTTTGCTTTACCTGATCCCATATACTCAGTGACTACATGGATCTTGAAATTTATATCATGATTATTGTTTTTCATTAAAAATAATGCTTTTTCATAACTGTCCACGCTTAATCATCTCTAATTTATATATGAATTTATAATATGTCTTATTTAATCTAATCTTCTATAGTCATCAATAAGTGCATTGAGTGCTGCTTGATCAAATCCGTAATCTATATTATGATTATCATATTTATATTATAAATCATTATCTATAAAGGGGGGAGCGTGTGTCTCACTTTTTCATAGCAGAGCGCAATTTTAGTACCCCTGTTTTTGCGCTTAACAAAAGGTCAACTTTCGAAAATGATTCTTGTGTTTACCCTAAGCGTTCCAAATTCACATACACCATATTGATTCTTATTAGCAATAATGCTATAATAATTTTAAATATAATTATCCTTGGAGGGAAAATGAAAAAAATTATTGTTTTTAATCTTTTTTTGTGTGTTATTTTTGTTCTATTCGGTATAAATATCAATGCATCTCAAAATTACACTGATAACGAGCAGTTTTTTGATATAACTGAGCAGGTTATTAATAAGATAAAAATCACTAGGATCAATAGTGCTAAAGAATCAAAAGGTAAAACAAAATCTTATGAATTGGAATATCTCGAAATTGCAAATAGATATGAATTAAATACTTGGCAAATCAAAGATCGAGATGAAATAACTATATACGAAGAATTGCTTGACGGTGAATATAGCCCCGAACAATCTGATGAAATGATGATTAAATCAGTTGCAAATCCCGGTGAATATGATGATCCAGAAGGATATTTAACTATTAGAACAGTTATTTCTAGTGATGGATATAATTCTTTTGGTGATAAAAGTTACATCGTTACTGTAACCGTAAAGTATGCAGGTAACTATGACGATAGTTCTCAAACTCCAACTTTTGGCATAAGAGGTGAGGACAGGCTAGTAATTGGTCACGGATCAGGAGCATACTATAATTCTGAAAGGTCAAGCATTGTGGATGGGCATTATCAATTTTATAGTAAGAAACCAGCTGATTTGAGAGCTTACGTAACCACCTGGAGTGTTACACAAGGATTCTTGAGATATACAGATTTCTTAGACACAAAAGTAAATCTTGCAAATAAATTAAATGTTAATAATCATTTTCATGGTGATAAAGAATGTATGGCAATTTATCCGATTTCTTTAACTTCAAATACTAGTTTAAATGCTGTTTACATCCATAATGAAAGACTATTTGGAGGTAAGTTATCAATTTCAGCTGGAGCATATGGATTTTCATTGAGTATTAGTGGTGCTCATACTGATTATTCAATGACACCGATTTCGTTATCAGCATAGTGAATTGTTTATGAGCAAACTTTTAATTCTATTTAGAGTTTTTACTGTGCTAACTTCAATTGTTTTTATTGGATATTTTATAGGTTCTTTTAGTAATCCCACTCATCTAGAAGAAGGATTAAATTATTTATATGCAAGTATAGCTATACATTTAATTACAACGGCAATCGATAAATTGTTTAATAAAAAATAATCTTTAATATACAATTTCCTTAAGCATCAAATATTACCACTATATAAATGGAACACCACTTAGAGAATAACTCTAGGTGGTGTTTTTTTATGAGGTGTTGAATTGCTCTGCTATGAAAAACACGACACCTATCCCTCTTCAATGGTTTAAAAAAGAGAATTTAAAATTAAAGCTGTGTCCGAAATGTGCTATTCTAATAGTAACTTTGTTAAAGAACGTAAAAACTGCTACGAAAACATTGAAAACATTTAGCACACCTACGTGCGAAGGTGATACAATATAAACTCTTGTACAAATATACATCAAAATTAAATACATGAATTGATATTTATCCCTATACTTATATTTTAAAAAATCTTTAATTTTTTTTGTTAAATCTCACTTCTCCTCAACATAAACTCATTATTTCCACTTCCACCCAATATCACTATTTAGAATATATGATTATTAGGATAAGAAAAAGTTTAGATTCAATTTCAATAGAGATATTCTTATATTTTAAACAATTAAAAACAATAAAAAGTTACTATTTAGGCATATATTTTATATATTTCTGCTATATAGACACAGCAACTTGGGTATGACAAGACAGATTTGTTTTTTAGAGCATTTATTCCTTTAATAAAAGAATTTAAGTGTTTATTTTTTTGTACCGCACAAAATATATGTTATTATTAAATTAACAATAGATAAGCAAATGAAAGGTAAATTATGTTCCTAAAATCAGGCGATGGTAAAATCATTTTAAGAGATATATCAAAAAAAGATGTTAATGATTATATAATTTGGAATACTGAAATTGTAGAATGGCAAAATTGGGATGCACCATGGGAAGAAGATACGTTAACCAAAGTGCACATTGAGGAAAAGTACTTAAAAATTCTTAGTAAATCTACTACATTAGATCCAAAAATGATTAGAAAAAGATTTGAAATCTGTATAAACGATAATGACAACACACATATTGGTTGGATCATATTTTATTATATTGATGAAAATTTCAAATATATAAAACAAAAAGGATTTTGCACCATAGGTTTAGATATCCCAGATCCTTCACATAGAAAAAAAGGTTATGGTACTTCTGCTATAATAACTTATATTAATTATTTGAAATCTCATAATATAGAAGAATTTTATATCCAAACATGGAGCGGAAACCTTGCGATGGTAAGCCTTGCTAATAAATTAGGATTCGTAGAATGCAATAGATATTCTAATTTTAAAGTTGTCAATAACAAAAAATACGATTCAATTACTTTGAAACTAGTTTAGAGATAATATCTTTCTGAAAATTTAATTGTTATTTTTGTGCCCCACGTGGTACATACCCCTTCATCTCCACCAAACCAGAACATAAAAAAGAGCCTAAATTAGGCTCTTTTATTTTTTTATCAGAAAACTAATCTAATTATTTAAATCTCTATTTCATTAAATCTTGATAAGCTTTTGCAAGTTGTCCACCAACTTTAGCATTATTATATACTAACGCTAAGTTTGCTTGTAGACTTTTTCCTTTAGTTTCTTCTACGATTTTCTTAAGAAGATATGGTGTGACATCTTTTCCTTCAACTTGATCAACAACGCTTTGTTTAACAGCTCTAGCAATAATATCGTTCATATAATCACTATCAAGTGAATCCGATTCAGGAATAGGATTTGCAACTAATATGCCACCTTTTAAATTAAGCTTTTCTTTTGTGTAAATAATCTTAGCTAAATCTTCAACTTGATCAACAAAAAGTCTTAATTTAATGTCTGAAGTTCTTGAAAAGAAAGCTGGTAGAACTTTTGTTTGATATCCAACAACAGAAACACCTTTTGTCTCTAAATATTCCATCGTTCTTGGTAAGTCGAGAATTGCTTTAGCACCAGCACAAATGACAGCTACATTAGTCTGTGATAATTCTTCTAAGTCAGCTGATACATCAAGTGTGTTTTCATAGCCTTTATGAACACCACCAATACCACCTGTTACAAAGAACTTAATGTTAGCCATTTCTGCACAAATCATCGTAGATGCAACTGTAGTTGCTCCTAATTGTTTCATCGCAATCACAGATGCCATATCACGTCTAGAAACTTTAACTGCATCTTTTGATTTTGCAAGTGTTTCTAAATCTTCATCGGTTAATCCGATTTTAATTTTACCATCCATAATAGCGATTGTAGCAGGTACTGCACCTTGTTCTCTAATAATTTGTTCAACCTTTTTTGCCATAACAACATTATCTGGATAAGGCATCCCATGAGAAATAATTGTTGATTCTAGTGCAACCACCGGTAAATTATTTTTAAGTGCTTCTTTTACTTCTGCTTTAATGTCTAAAAATTGTTCATACGTTTTCATATTTTTTAATCTCCTTTTTTAATTGATTTATTGATAATTTTGGATTAACTGCGTGATTTGATTGAATCGTTAAACTTGAGCTTACTGCGCCATAACTAATGCTAGTATCTAATGGTTCTTCGTTAATTAGGCCATGTAATACTGCACTACTAAATGCATCGCCTGCGCCTGTGACATCTATAACTTTATCTTCATTAACTAAATAAGCTTTTTGATGTTTTATGCCTTTGCCGTCATAATAGATAGATCCTTTTTTACCTTGGGTAATAATGACTTTTTTAAGTCCTTTATTTATCCAAAGGTTAACAAGAGTCTCTAAGTCTTCTTCATCAGTTTTAAAGTAGCTTTGACTTTCATCTAGATTACAAATTAAGATCTCTACTCCATTTAAGTCATCTGGAACATGCTTCATCTTAGGTCCAGATACTCCAATAATTGCTAGTTTTTTGTTCTCTGCTTGTGCATATTCGATTAAAGCTTCAAGTGCATCTTTTGTGATATTCGTATCAGCAATGATCCATTTGCTTAAATTTAGATGTCTTTTGTGTTCTAATATCCAATTTCGATTCATATGACGATTGATTGACATATCTGCAAATCCAACATCCATATTTCCTTCTTTATTTATAACAGAATAATATCCACCTGTGTTTTCATGTTTTATCCTATCACATGCAAACACTTCCATAGTTTTCTTAGCATATGATAATAAATCTTCACCAGCAAGATCATCTCCCAAGACAGTCATTAGAGAAACTAAGTGATTTAATCTTGTTAGATTATCAGCGACATTTCTAATAACACCACCATAAGATATTGATGAGTTAACAGGATTAGATGTCGATAATATCATTTTATCTTCTAATCTAAACGTATAATCTATGTTAGCTCCACCAATACATGTGATATACTCTTCTGTTTTTAAAACATATGGTTTACCAAGTATATATCCTTTTTCTTGCAAGCCAGAAATTAAGTTTGCGATTGCTGGTCTAGATAATTTCATTTGATCTGCTATAAACTGCTGACTTACATATGGATCTTCTTTCAAGATTGCAAGTACCTTTTTTTCTTTTTCGTTTAATTTCATAAAACACATCCTATTTATGTTTATTTTCAAACATTTGTTTATATAATCATTATATATTAAAAAATCTCATTTGTAAAGTGAATCATTAAAAAAATTAAAGTAGAAAGGAAATTTGCAACAAAAAAGGCTTCATGAAGAGCATGAAGCCTTTGTATAAATTATTTTATTACCAGATACTAACCATCTTATTTTTAGCTAAATACATTTTATCTTCTTCTTTAATTTGATAGAATTCTTGGAATTCAGGCAAATTACTTAATTGCATATTTGCTCTTAAGATAGTTGGTCCATGGACATCAACTCTCAATAATAACTGACTATATTCTTCTGATGCTTTTTGACGCCAAACACTTGCCCAATTTTTAAAGAATCCTTCTAGATCATGGCCTTCTCTTTTTTTACTTGCTTCTAGCGCACATCTTAATCCACCACTATCAGCTATATTCTCTGATACGGTTAACTCTCCATTACAAGCTCCATAACCTGTTTCAACACCATCAAATAAATCAATCATATCTTTTGATTTTTTCTTAAATGATGCTAAATCTTCATCAGTCCACCAATTTGACAGTGATCCAAATTCATCAAATTTTGCACCATTATTATCAAAAGCATGAGAAATTTCATGAGCCATAACTGCACCAATACCACCATAGTTTTCAGAAGGTGTTTGTTCTAGGCTGTAATATGGTTTTTGCAATATAGCTGCTGGAAATACGATTTGATTATTTGTAGGGCTATAATAAGCATTGACCATACTTGCTGGCATACCCCAAATATTTCGATTTGGTTCTTTATTATACTTTTCATAGTTCAATTGAGTTATAATCTTTGTCATTTTTAATTTTTCTTCTAATAAATTAGATCCTTCATCATAACTTAAGATTTCAAACATATCATAATAAGGAGGTAATTCATCAGGATAGCCGACATGTACAGCAAGTGTAGACAATTTTTTAATTGCTTTTGCTTTTGTTTTTTCATTTAACCACGTGTTATCTGTAATACGTTCATTATATACACCAATGATTTCATGAACCATTTTCTTAACATCTTCTTTTGCAACTGGTCCAAAATAATTAATACCATAATAAAGTCCTACGACTTGACTAAAACTATTGTAAGCTTGATAAAATGCAAATTTTTCTTTGCTTTGTGCTTCTTTAGTGCCTGATAAGGCTCTACCAAATGCACCAGCAGCAATTCTAATTTCATCTGTTAAATATGATGCAAAGCCTTTTGCATTATTTACAATCATCCATGATTTAATCATTTCAAAGTTTTCATCTTTAATAATGCTATCAAAAGCATTTAAGAAATCAGGATTCATCACGATTAATTCTTTGACATCTTCTTTAACAAGCGCTTTAGCTTGTGCCATCACATTAAAGTTTTGAGTTAATTGATCGACATCTGCTTTTTTATAAGGATTATACATCTTCACATAATCAGCTCTCTCTACACTTGATTTAGTTACAGGAACCAATAACTCATCAAAAGCGAGCGCTTCTCTAATAAGTTTTTCTGTTTCTTCTTGAGAAAAACCATATAGATTTAATAACTGTGTTGTCGTTTGTGTAAACAGACCAATTAATTTAGCTTTAGTTGCTTCATCTTTATAATAGCTTGTATCTGGTAAAAACAAGCTAGAAGCTCCAAAATATAACACTTGATTATTGCTATTCATGAAATCTTGTATCACTGCAAACCCAAATGGTGTTTCAATAGATTCTAGTGTAAACTCTTCAAAAGATTTTTCTAAATCTTTAAGATTTTTTAATCCTTTGATTTTGTTTAATATCAGTTCAAATGGTTTAGTACCAAGTTCACTTCGTTTATCAAAGTCTTTTGTCATCTGATATAGTTTGATAAATTTTTTCATGTTGTCATCTAACTCTGTTTGATCCTTTTCCCATTTAGAAGTTAGATCTAGAAGAGTTTCTTCAATGCCTAAATGAAGTTCTAAAAATGCTGAAATAGATGGCTTATCACCAGGGATCTCTGCCTTTTCTAACCAATCACCATTGACCGCTTTATAAAAATCTGTTTTTATTAATTCTTTTCTCATATGTTCACCTCTTTACCATATTGTAACATTTATACATATATTTTTCATTATTGAAAATTTAATATCAATATTTCACATTTTTTAAATGACTTAATATGATTTTATCCTTTTAAAGAAAACACAGAAAATCTCTTATAAAAATATAAATAACCATATTTTAATGATATGATAAGAATAGATTATCTATACATAGAAAAATTTATTTGGAGGAAAAAATGAAAAAAGAAGATATCCTGTGGCTATTAATTATTGTTGGTCTTTCTTTAATTGTGATTATTACTCAATCAAGAATTGTTTTTGAAAAATATACAGTATTATATCCATATTTAATGGGATTTTTAAAGACTTCAATATTAGCTACTCTTGGTGAGAGATTAGTCAAAAGAATAAAAACTGGATCTTATTTGGGAGATAAAGGTATATTCCTTAAATTTATTGTTTGGGGTGCTTTAGGTATTGTATTTGTTCTAATTTTTAAATTATTTTCAAGTGGTGTCTTAAACGCCCAAGAAGCAAACTTACTCCCTAGCATTAATAACACTTCATTTATTGCATCCCTTTTAACTGCTTTTATGATTAGTTTTTTGATGAATATATGCTTTGCACCAACATTTATGTTGTTTCATAAAGTCACAGATACATATATCGAACTTGGCAAAGGAAATATAAAACAAATCGTTCGTATACCCTTTAAAGATGTAGTCGATCAAATTGATTTTCATTATTATTTAGACTTTATTGTTTTAAAAACAATTCCACTATTTTGGATTCCAGCACATACTATAACTTTTCTATTACCAGAAAACTACAGAGTATTAATGGCTGCATATCTTTCCATTGTTTTAGGTTTTATGTTATCCTTAAAATCATACAAGAAAAAAACAAATCAATAATATCAATAGTTAAATATATCCTTCAAATATTTAATAAGTTTCTTGATTTGTTATCTATATTTGATTAAGGTATATACATTTGCTTTTCATAAGTGTATTTGGTATGATATATCCTGTATTTATTGATTTAAATTATATTTGAAAAGGTGATATAACCTATGGAAAAAACTGAAAAAAAACATCAAAGACGTGTTCGATATAAAGGAACACATCCAAAATCATTTGATGCAAAATATAAAGAACACCAACCAGATAAATATATTGATACAATAGAAAAAATTATTCAAAAAGGTGATACACCAGCTGGTATGCACCGTCCTATTTGTGTTGATGAAATTTTGGATATACTTGATATTAAATCTACTGATGTTGGCTTAGATGCAACTTTAGGTTATGGTGGTCATACAACTGAAATCCTTAAAAAATTAGATAATAAAGGACATCTTTATGCAATTGATCAAGATCCAATTGAGATCAAAAAGACTAAAAAGAGATTATCTGATCTTGGATATGGACCCGAGATACTAACAACTAAAAATATTAATTTTTCTGATATAGACTATTTAGTTTTAGATTCTGGATTATTTGATTTTGCACTAGCAGATTTAGGAGTATCATCAATGCAAATAGATAATCCTGAGCGCGGATTTTCATTTAAACACGATGGACCATTAGATCTCAGAATGAATCCTCAAAAAGGTATCCCTGCTAGTGAGCGTTTAAGAGAATTATCAAAAGATGAAATTATTGGTATGTTAATCGAAAATGCTGATGAACCTCATGCCATCAAGATTGCTGAAGCTATTATCTCTTCTTATACAAGAGGTGAAATGATCAATACTACCAAAGCGTTTCATCAAGTGATTGAACAAGCTTTATCTTTCTTGCCTAAAGATCAAAAAGATGAAGCAATCAAAAAAGCATCTCAACGATCATTTCAAGCATTAAGAATTGATGTGAATCATGAATTTGAAGCTTTATATGAATTCTTAGAAAAACTACCAATTGTATTAAAACCAAATGCAAGAGTCGCTATATTATCATTTCACTCAGGTGAAGATAGAATGGTAAAAAAATCATTTCAATACTTTTATAGACAAGGCGTCTATAAAGATATATCAGATAAACCCATCAGACCTTCTATGGCTGAGCAAAGCTCTAATGGTAGATCAAGATCTGCTAAACTTAGATGGGCAATCAAGTCATAAAGCAAAATGAGAAAGGAAGAGCTGATAGAATGGCAACTCGTATTAATAAATACTTAAGTGAAGTCGGATATTGTTCACGTCGAGCAGCTGATCGTTTAATCGAACAATCAAAAGTCAAAATCAATGGTCAAATAGCATCCCTAGGTGATCAAGTATCTGATGGTGACAAAGTTAGTGTCAATGGACAACAAATTAATCCACATAACGATTTTGTCTATATTGCTTTAAATAAACCCATTGGAATCACATCTACTACTGATCGTAATATAAAGGGTAATATCGTTGATTTTATGAATTACCCAAGACGAATCTTTCATATCGGTAGATTAGACAAAGATTCTGAAGGATTAATCCTAATGACAAATGATGGAAATATCGTCAATGAAATACTAAGAGCTGAAAACGCACATGAAAAAGAATATATTGTTGATGTTGATCACACACTTACATCTGATTTCATATCTAAGATGAGCAAAGGTGTACCCATCTTAGATAGCTATACTAAACCTTGTGTTGTAGAAAAGGTAAGTCCAACGAGATTTAAAATCATATTAACAGAAGGCATGAATCGTCAAATCAGAAGAATGTGTGAATATTTTGGATATAGTGTTACTTCTTTAAAAAGGGTACGTATTATGAATATTAAACTAGATTTACCCTCAGGTAAATACAGAGAACTTACAAAACATGAATTAAGTACATTAATGAATCTATTAAAAAAATAAGTCCAGATAATTCTGGGCTTATTTTTATGATGTATTTAGAATTTAAAACAATTAAGAAAAGTTAATAATTGAGCATACTCTTATTTGTGAACATAGACATGCAAATGACAAGTTTTATTAATACTAGATAATATAATAGAATATCATATTTCTTATCATTTCATATATATTTTTAGATAAAAAAAGATGAAGGTCTTATTTTTGACGATCATCTGTATAATAATTTACTTATTCAATATACCTTCATCTCATAATTTATAATAAGAAGATGGTCCTATTTTTTAATTGTTTTAGAACTAATGTTTTTTGAAGCAACTACTTGTTTGTTGTTTTTTTTAACTGCAGTATTAGCATTTTTCTTACCAAAATCTTTTTTTTGTTCAGGTTTAAATCCCATGGTTAATCTCCTCTCTGTTTATATAATGATTTGAACAGAATATAATTGTTTAACGTTGAAGTGGAGATACCACTTTTCTTTTTAAAGGAATACTATTATTGATGTTCATCATTATTATATACTTTTTTTATAGGTTTGCAATACATATTTTAATTAATTTTTATTTATAATTAATTAATGATGAAAAAGCCGTTTAAGTGATTATAGTTTTACTTTTTCGCTAACAATTTTAGACTATAAAAATTGCTTTCTTTGTCAAAAAAAGCAATCTATTTGATAAAATAAATTGCTTGTTAGAACTATGATTTAGATGGTTTTGCAATTTTAATAAATACCTTTGCGATTTCTGGATCAAATTGTGTTCCTGAACATCTAACAATCTCTTTGATTGCATCGTCATGTGACATCTTCTCTTTATAAGGTCTTTTTGCAGTCATCGCTTCATAAGAATCCGCAATACAAATAATTCTTGAAAACAATGGAATATCTTTTCCCTTTTTTCCACTTGGATATCCCTTACCATCCCATCGTTCATGATGATATAATGAATGAATTGCAAGATCAGAATATTCATCAGCTGCTCTTAAGATTTGGTATGAGATTTCAGGATGTGTTTTTATGATTTCAAACTCCTCGTGAGTTAGTTTACCTGGTTTATTTAAAATTTCATCAGGAATTGATATTTTACCAATATCATGATACATACCTGCAAGTTCCAATTCTTTCAAATCTTCACTTTTTATTCCAAGCGCTACACCAATTTTTTTACATAATTTGCTAACTCTTTCACTATGTATTCTCTCTGTATCATATTTACTTGTTAATGTTTTTAAAATAGCGTTAATTGTTTGGCTTCTAACGCTTGTTCCTTCTGCAATTTTATGTCTATACATATGATTTTCTGCAAGTTTCAATAATTCATCTAAATTCTCTTCTGAATATTTGTTTTTAATTTCAAAACCTGTAGCCACTGATAATATAATATTTTGAGTCGGATTCTTTTTCAAATTTAGTTTAATGACTTCTTTAATTTCTTGAAGTTCATCAAATGTTATATTCGGAATAATAACTCCAAACTCATCTCCACCAAATCTTGCGATTATATCTTGAGGTCTAAAAGACTTTGTTAGTATACTTGCAATTTTTTGCAAAGCTAAATCTCCGATGGCATGTCCATACGCGTCATTGATAATCTTTAATCCATTGACATCAATCATCATCACACCTAATGGATAATTTGCTTTATGATCAAGTTTATTAAATTCTTCAATAAATGATCTTCTATTATGTAATCCTGTTAAATAGTCGTGATTTCCTTGATAAATTAATAAATTTTCATATTCTTGCAATTCAGTAATATCCTTAATGACACCTAACACTTTATGAGGTTGTCCTTTTTCGTTATAAGATAACTGTGCTTTAGAATGGATGCGTTTCTTCTTACTTGGTGTATTGAGTGTAAAAGTTACATCATATTTTTCATTTTTTTGAATGAGATTAATTAAAGCTTCATTCATCATTTCTTCATCTTCATCTGCAACCATTTTGTGGACTTCTTTATAGTCGATATAGTTAGAAGTCTGTTTTAATTCATAGATTTTAAATGCTTCTGTTGAAGCCCAAATCTTTTTGGTTTGAATATCAAGCTCCCACGATCCAGATTGTGCAATCGCTTGAGAACGATTTAAACGATCCTCGCTATCTACAATTGCTTTTTGAAGATTTGCATCTTCAATGAGCATATCGATCGGTTCCACAACGCTCATTAAGCGTGTGATTGCAATAATTTCAATAAACGCAAACAATCTAAACATATGACCAAAGAAATTTAGTAGACCAAAAAAGTCTTCATAGCCTATAAATAATGATTGCCCGATAATTAAAAGTATAAATGCTGCAATCCATCTATGATATATAGATTTTTCAAAATTATCTTTTTTCAAATATAATAAATAAATTGATACCAAATAGAGCAAAACAGTTATGATTTCTGAAGCTATTTTAAAGGCTGTATGTCCTTGTCCAATGATGTATGCATCAGGAAACACTCTTAAATAAATTAATACGATGGAAAATGTAGCAAGTCCTATAATTATAAATAACGACTTATATATAGTCGTTTCTTTATCAAAAATTTGTAGTCCGACGATAAATCCAATTGCCAATACAAAATTTGCAACTATCCATAATTGCAGTGATAAATTTGGTCCATATCCCGTCATTAAATCTAATCCTTCATAAGCTAGCGAATGCAGAAATATGACAACTGCAGAAAACAATACAAACACACTGAACACTTTTACTAATTTATTACGATTAAGTCTTTGTGCAACATGACTTGTAAAATAAATTAAAACCCCTATTAATAACATAGATACTTCAACCAATAAGTGAAATAAATTATAGTTTAATAAGGTTAATAAGTATGACAAGATAGTCAATACAACGGCTATGCTTATAATTAAAATGGGTTTTTTCATCTTAAACTCCTCGCAATTATGTATATATATACATTTAGTATACCTTATTATTTTTTGAGTGTAAACAGTTAAAAACTTAAGATTTTCTTACTTTTGCGCAAAAAAAAGATATCAATCAAATTGATATCTTTTTAAGTCTATGTTTTGTTAATCAATTAATTTAAATTTCATAATAACTGGATTATGATCACTATATAAAAACTCATGATTAATCGTCATTACACCTTGCATAACTTCAGTAGATATTTCTGATAATTCTATATTATCTGAAACTATAAATCCATCAATTAGATAATATTGTGTAAGTTCTGAATCCTTCTCATATGGTTGATTTAATAATCTACATGTGGGTTCGCTCAAATCTACTTCAAATCGATATCCACTAGGTATAAAACTATCTTCAATCGTGTAAGCTTCATAAAAATCAGAATTGACTGGATATAACCCATCGGCTTGTGGAAATGTTTGATTAAAGTCTCCTCCAACAACGACATAATTGCCTAATACTTCTTGTTCCTCTAAGAATGTTTTTAAGTAATTCATCTCTTGATCCCTTAATGATCCATCACTATCATATGCGGACATATGAAGATTTACAATGATAAGTTGTTTGTCACTACCACTGATATCAAACGTAGAAACCATCATAGCTCTTTTTAGATTAGCTACTCTAAGTGGCCAACTAAATGCACCAGGAAATTGATGCCGTTCACTTGTAACACCTTCAAACTTAGTTAATGTTTGGATACCACTTTCAACTGAGCCTATATAATCAGTTAATGAAAGAGGAAAAGGTACAAAAATTGATTTAAAGTTCAATGCATATTGACTTGAATAATCATCTCCTAATGTTTGGCTAATTCCATCAACTTGATTTAAATTATAACTTCGTCTTGCTTTTTGATCAACTTCTTGTAAAAGATAAAAATCTGATGGGTTATTTGTTAAGATACTTTGTATACCATCAAAGTAGTCTTGAACAACACTAAGAGAATCAGGTCTTCCTTTTTGTCCACCATCCATCACAAAATCTTCATCTTCACCTAAACCAGCATATCCTATATTAAATGTCATAATTTGATAGACTTCATTCATGTTTATCGTTAGATCTTGATTATTTGTTATCTCGATATTTTCCAAATCATCAGGTCTATACTCAAATAATGTTAGTGTTCCAACAAACAGACCTGCAATAACAATTAAAACAATAATAATTTTAGATAATACTTTTAAAATTTTCATATAGCCTCCGTTTTACTAAAAAGATATAACTTATTAAACATAGTATATCAAAATAAATGAAAAATACATACAGATAACGAATATATTATGCTTTGGTCTTTTTCATTTGCTATAATAGAATTAAGTATTAAAATGGAGAAAACAATATGTCAATTATACATTTAGATCAAAATCACGTTTTAAAAGCTATGCATTTTTTTAATCAAAACATTAACTCTTACAACCTAGATTATAAAGTTTTAGACATAAATGTTTTTAATGAAGCTTTTTTTACATTAAATAGTGTATATAAGACAATCACATTTTTATATATGCTTGATGATCAAGTTGTGGGATTTATAAGTGGAACGTTTATGCTTAATCAAAATGTCTCATATCTAACATTTATCCTTGTTGACAAAGATCATCAACATAAGAGATATGCTCAAAAACTATTGTTGGAACTAGAATCACATTTCATTAAACTTAATAAAGATTTAGAACGTATCGATTTAGTTTTCTTTAATCCAGTTCATCTCAAATGGCAAATCCCAAACAAAGAGCATGTAGAACATCCTAATGCTCCTGGTGTTGATATCAATAGTTCTTCTTACGAATTTTTTAAAAAGCATGGCTACATAGATTATGCACTTCAGAATGTCTATTATAGATCACTAGATTCTTATAGACACACTTCTAAAACGCTAAATACCCTAATATCCTTGGGTTCACAAGATATCACAATTACTTTCTATGATAAAAATAAACATGTTGGATTTGAAGCGTTATTTAGTAATTTGAAATCTAATTCGTGGGAACAAGAAATAAATAAAGCTATAAAAAATGATCTACCTATTTTGATAGCTGCAAAACAAAACTTGATCATCGGTTTTGCTGGTCCATTATATGTTGAAAAAAATATGCGAGGTTATTTTGCTGGCATTGGTATTGAGAGTTCTTATAGAGGGTTGGGCTTAGGTACTGTTTTATTTTCAAGTTTATGTGAAAACTTAAAATTACTTGGGGCTAACTATATGACTCTATTTACAGGTGATCAGAATCCTGCAAGAAAGATATATGAATCACATGGCTTTGTGATTGTAAAAAGTTGGATGAATTTAAGAAAACTTATTAAAGAATAAGGATGCGATTAAATTTCGCATCCTTACTTTTTATATATTAATATTTATATCTCCAGATAAACTAGATTTTTTTATGATTTCAATAGCTGTTTGATTTTGATTGTCTATATTTATATCACCACTTACAGATGTAAGCTTAATTTTTTTAGGATATACTTCTTTACCATCAATATCACCACTGACTGTGTGTAATTCTAAATGTTCGCAAGTTGCATCGTGTATATCAAAATCTCCACTGACTGTATTTAACATCATTTCGTCACTAACTTTCACATGATCCATTTCCATATCTCCACTAACTAATGAGGAGAAAAAAGTATCTGCTTCTATATTTGCTAGTTCTATATCTCCACTTACAGTATTGATTTTTACGTGATGTGCATGGATCTCTTCTATCTCTTGATCTCCACTAATATTATTTGTAGTTAAACTTTTAGCATTTAATTTATGATACTTTAAATCTCCGCTGATTAATTTTACAGAAACTAAATTGATTTCACCATCAAGGGGTAAATAAATTTTAAATTCATTTGAGTTATTTTTATGTTCACTATAATAGTTTTTATTTTCTTTTGGTTTTAAATACAACTTTAATTTGTTATTTTTAAATTTAATGATATATTTATCATCATCCATCTTTTCTTCACTAATCACATGTATATCATTATCTTTTGATGGCTCAATTAAGATATCTTCATCGATCAAATTTATATCAACATCATATGTTTTATGTTCTAATTTGAAAATCATATGTTGTTC
Source organism: Acholeplasmataceae bacterium (assembly GCA_021108415.1). GTDB lineage: Bacteria > Bacillota_I > Bacilli_A > Acholeplasmatales > Acholeplasmataceae > Mariniplasma. Next base: position 98,927 of record JAIOQX010000002.1, read on the forward strand.
TAAAGGCATCTCATCATTTTCGACTTCTTCGTCATTTTGATCATTTGATAGCTCATTTGCGATATCCTTTGGAAATCCAAATCGGGATGTGATATCCTCGTCGCTTAACCCTTGTTCAAAAGCTTGTTCAATCATTTCTCTATGATCAGAGATGATGTCAGCAATATCACTTTCACTTATTCCTTTCTTTTCAAGTTCTATCTTTAAATCTTCTAAAAATTTCTTCATATTTTTTTCCTCCTTTGTTTATGATGTGGTAAACACCACCAATAAATTGATCCCATTGTTCTCTTAACTTCATATAATAGGTAAATCCTTTTTCTGTCATCTTGTAGTATTTACGAGGTGCACCTTCATTTGATTCTTTTAAATATGTTTCAAAGTATGCTTCTTTTGTAAGTCTTCTTAAGATAGGATAAATCGCATTCTCTGAAACATCAATATGTCCAGATAGTTCATTGATGATATCATATCCATAATTATCTTTTTCAACTAAAATTGATAATACACATAATTCTACTATACCTCTTTTAAATTGAGCATTCATAATGACCTCCTTATGTTCTAATCATAACACAGTAGTATTCGTAATGCAATACCTAAATATAACTTTATATTAAATAAAAAAAATGCATGATATAATCATGCATCTTTAAATTTAGAATTCCATTTGATTTAAAATATCTTTTAATATCTTAGCAGAGTCCTTTAATTGCTTTTCTTCTTTATCATTTAATTTCAATTTAACGATATGATGGACGCCCTCACTATTTAAAACTGCAGGTAAGCCAATATATAAATCTGAATCAACATCATAAACACCATCATTGTAAACAGATATAGGTATAATTCTATTTTCATTATTGATAATAGCACTTGTAATACTTTCTAAAGTCATGCCAATTCCATAATAGGTTGCTTTTTTTCTTTTAATAATCTCATATGCCGAGTGTTTTACATTATTGTGTATAGATTCTAGGTCTTCTAATGTGATTTCATGCATGGAATCAATGACATCAAGCATAGGTTTTACCCCAATATATGCATTAGACCAACATGCAAATTCACTATCTCCATGTTCACCTAAGATGTATGCGTGTATATTTGAAACTGATATATTTATTTTTTTTGATATCTCATATCTTAATCTTGCTGTATCTAATGATGTACCACTACCAATGACTTTACTTGATGGCAGTCCAGAGGCTTTTTTTGCAACATATGCAAGTATATCTACAGGATTAGATGCAACCATAATAATGCCATCAAATCCACTTTTCATGATTTGTTCGACAACAATCTCCATGATCTTTGCGTTTCTATTTAATAAGTCAATTCGAGTTTCCCCCTCTTTTTGACTCACACCTGCTGTAATAACTACTAAATCTGCATCGCTACAGTCAGCATATTCTCCAGCATATATTTTCATTTTTCTAGGTGCAAAAGCCATGCCATGATTTAAATCCATTGCTTCGCCTTCTGCTCTATTTTTATCAATATCAATTAAAACTAACTCTTCTACTGTGCCTTGATTTAAAACAGAGTATGCATAGCTCATCCCTACCATACCTGTTCCAACTATGACCACTTTACTTTTTGGCATTTGACTCACTTCCTTCATATCTATTATAACATTTATGATTTATTTACATCATTTAACGCTAATTGATTTTAATGTGATACAATTAAAAAAACAATTAAAGGAGTTTTTTATGAAGATCATTAAAAAATTTGCACTCGTTATACTCATTTTATCAATGATTATTACATTTATGATTTTTGTCCCTAAACAAAAATTTGATAAGACAAATCCTTTTATATCTGATCATCTTCCTTTAGTCATGGCTCACGCTGGTGGAAAAGGTGTATATCCTGATAATACGATGCTTGCGTATCAATATGCATTTGATCTTGGTGTTGATGTTTTAGAAATGGATGTTCAACTCACATCAGATGATATTTTAGTTCTACTACATGGTCAAAATGAAACTGGAAATACCATATCACATAGTAATTGTGACATGAGTGTTTGGAATGAAACCTATGATACACTATATCAAGATTGCAATTTTGGCTATCATTATCAAGAAGACGATGGTACTTATCTTTATAGAGATATGACATCAGAACAATGGCATCAAGCAAAGGTTTATCTACCGACTTTAGAAGAAGTTTTTCAAACATTTGGTAAAAACATCTTATATAACATAGAAATTAAAGCGGATGCAGATGCACCCAGAGAAGAAACTGCAGATGCATTATATGATTTAATTACAGCATATGATTTAACAGACTATGTATTAGTTGCGGTAGCATTTGATGATATAGGTACATATTTAATAGAAACTTATCCCGATTTGTATGTTTCAACCAGTTATGGTAGTGCTCAATCTTTAGTTATATCAATTTACACCTTAACTTCAATCTTTAAAAAAGAGATTCCCTATGCTGCTGTACAAGTTCCAACTTCTTATGGACTGCCTATAATCCAAACTATAAACCTTGATACTAGATTACTTATTCATACACTTCATCAACACAATATGGCAATGCATTATTGGACTATTAATGATCCTGATATGATGAGACATCTCATAGAAATTGGTGCGGATGGCATTATAACTGATTATCCTGAATTGCTTATGGATATTTTAGCTGAATATGATTAAAAATAAAGCCACAATTGTGGCTTTATATTTTTTTTAATTGATCCAATATGTAATGTGCTGTATCTTGATACCAAGGTGCAGTTTTTTTATTTATTGACCTTTCTATCAAATCGACATAATCAGTATTTTTTTGTTTAAGCATAACAGTTAGTGCATTTCTCATTAATATAGTCTTGCCTTTCCAAAGGTATGCCATATCGTGATATTTATCATCAAAGGCTTTATTAGAAAGTGAAAATAAATCATCTATGTTTACATTTTCTTTTCCTGATAGTTGAAATTCTTTATGTGTGATTTGACCTTTATCTATATTTTTAGGACACACAACTTGACAGATATCGCAGCCAAACAATGAATGATTTTTTTGTATTTGTTGATCTGTAAAAGCTACTTTTTCTTGATTAAAATAACTGATGCATTTGTCCATATGATATTTCCCGTTTTCCAATGCTTGAGTCGGACACGCTTGAGTACAAATAGTACAATCTCCACAATCATCTGATACATTTAAAATATATTGACTATCTAATTTAAGATCAATTAAGACAATACCTAAAAACATATAAGTTCCTAAATCTTTATGAATAATGAGTTGATTTTTTCCAAAAAAACCAATTCCGGATAATGTCGCAGCTAAGCGTTCATCAAGTGGATGATTATCAACACCAAGTTTATAATTATAATCAAGTTGATTCATGACTCGTTTAATTCTTTCTTTTAAGACATTATGATAATCTGTGCCAAATGTATAAAAAGATGGAATGAGGTGTGTATGTGTAGATTTAATTATTCTTTTCGGATAGGCCAGTGAAACGACGACCATGGTTTCATAGTCTACATCGATTAAGTTTTTATTCATTTTCAAAGCTGCTTCTTGATAAGTGTTTTTATCTATAATCGCAACTTCATCAAATTGAGTTAAAAACAAGTTTCTTAGTTCATCTGATTTCATATCATATACCTCCATCTATACATTCTATCAATATTGTTTTAAAATTCTTTTATATATCTAGTATACTATATATATCACTAGATATTCATCACAAACACGAAATCTTTCATAGATATTACGCCATAAAGTATAAATCTTTTGCTAAATATTTAGTTTAAGTATATAATACTTTCAAACTAGATTTTATAGTTTTTAATAAGATTTGGAGGACTTGATGAAACCTTTAGAGAAAAGAATTGAATCAAATTCATATAAAAATCACATTAAAAAACTATTATTGATGTTAACTTTATTAAGTTTATCGATACTTCTTTTTAGCTGTCAAGGTGAACAAAGTATAAGACCAACCCATCAGTATTACATTAATGATTTTGCAGGAGTTCTTACAGATGCAACCGTTATTAACATTACTGCTGAAGGCACACGACTCTTTAATGATACTGATACTTTTATTAATTCAGGCACTCAACTTGTTGTCTCTACATTTTTAGTTGATAATCAAGAACAAGTTGATGCATATGATGTAACTCAATTATTTAATCGATGGTCTGTTGGAGAAAAAGAAATGGGTTTATTAGTTTTAATATTTTTTCAAAAAACCAATAATACAATCGAACTAATTGATACAAAGATTGAATTGGGTACTCAATTAGTCAAATACGTCACAAAAGCTCAATTAGAGCTTATCATTGATCAAAGTTTATATCATGCAACTTGGGATGATGATGATTTTATTGATCTTCCTATTATGCTTATGTATTATGAAATATTAGAATCTATTTATATGAACGCTTATGATTATGTAAGTTTCACATATAACATGGAAGTATATGAACAATATATCCAAACATATCGAAGTGATATTAAACCTTCAAGAACATCTATGAGCTATATAGAATATGCACTGTTTCAAATAGGCATTGATAATGAATTTTTCTTAATATCTTTATCTATGTTTGCTGTTTTATTAATATCCATATCCTATTATGTTATTCGAAAAGATAGAAATCTTACGATACTAAAAAGAAAAAGATCTTAAAAAGATCTTTTTTTATACGCTTTGGTTAGTATCTATCTCAAAGGCTAATCTACTTCTTGGATGGATAAATTTAATATGTTTAAAATGAAGTTTAAGTCCTTGTGATTCAATCTTTTTTACACCATATAGTCCATCTCCTATAACTGGATGATTTATGTATGCTAAATGAACTCTAATTTGATGTTTTCTTCCCCCTATGATATTGACTTCTAAAAGACTTTGATTTTTAAATCTTTTAATCACTTTATAATAGGTTTGTGCATCTTGACCATCTTTTGTAACTCTTTGTCTATTTTGATGTCTATCTTTTCCTATAGCTTCTTTTATCCAAGCTTCGTCATTTTCAACAACTCCATTTACATAAGCTAAATAAGTCTTTTCAACCTCTCTTTGTTCAAAGAGTTGTGATAAATACGCATGAGCTAATGGATGCTTTGCAAATACTAATAATCCACTTGTTTCAAAATCAATTCGGTGAACCGGTAGAATTGGATAGTCTGTTTCATAGTGAAATGCAATTCTATTGGTTAATGTATCGTTAGTGTTACCATCAGTATGCACCAGTACAAATGCTTGTTTATTTAAAATCATCATATCATCATCTTCAAATATAACGTTGATGTCCCCATCAAATGGTATGACTGGATTTGTATGAAAACCAATAAAATCTAGTGAAAGCCTATCATTGGTTTTTAAAACTGCATCTAGTCCTTTATATGTTTTATTTAAATATGCACTTTTATGCAACTCAAAATTATATATTTTTGACTTTGACAAATTAAATGTCGCTAGAAAAGCTCTTATTTTTAATCCTTCAAATTGTTTATCAATTTTAAACTCTACCATAATTGCACTCCCTTTTTGTTTCTTTAAGTATAGCATGTTTTTAATAAAAAAAGTCATATCAAATTGATATGACTTCATCATTATTTTTGTAATCCTGTTCTTAAAGCTTGCAATAGAATACCTGATGTATCTGTTCCATATTCCCAAAACATCATTCCACCAAGACCTTGGTCAATAATATAGGTACCTTTTTCTATGATTGACCTTGGATTATCATATGAGATAAATTCTGTTCCATCATTTTTTAATAAATACGGAACACCTGCTCCACGATCATAGTATTCTGTATAAGTGGATAAATTTAGATAGGTATTATAGATCTCATGATAATAAACTGATTCTGCTCTAACCCATGTATCCCCTGATCTAACCTGTTTCATGCCATAAAATGCGACACCAATAATCAATTTGTCATAACTAATACCATATGTATCTCTAAACATTTTTACACTTTCATCTATTGATGTCGAGGAAAGTGTTCTGCCTACTTGATATGTCGTATTATGAAATACACTTTGTTTATACAATGGATTTTGATATTGACCAGATCCACTTGTCATGCCATATGTCATGACATTGATATAATCAAGATATTGAGCTGAGTAAATTAAATCATATTTTGGAGGTTGCCACATGCCACCACCGATCGCTGTCGTTACCAAATGATTAGGATTGTTTAATTTAACTTGTCGATAAACTTCCTTCATTAGATTCGTATAGCGTTTTGTTTCTGCAGTAGATGGGGTTTCCCAATCAATATCGACACCATCAAATCCATAATCATTGATAAATAACACGATTTGACTTGCAAAATTTGCGATGGTAGATGAATTACTTGCAATCGTTGACCATGAAGAACTTGGTCCAATAGACATAATTACCCAATTGCCATATGCTTTAGCCTGTGGCATAATATGTGTGCTGACTTGATTTAAATAATTTGTACCCGATAAATTACCTTGATCATCCGCAATAATAAATGCTGTATTAATCACATCTAATGTATCGAAAAAGTTATCATCAACTGCTTGGTACTCTCTATATATATAGCTTGATGCGATTGGTTTATCCAAAGATTTATAACCTATCGCAATCACATCATAAGTCAAAACTTCTTCGACTTCAGATGAAATAACTGTTGCACTTAGGGTAATGGTTTGTTGTTGATAAGGTCTTACAAAATGCCCATCTTCTGAAATCACTTGTGGATCACTTGATGTCCAAGTTATACTAAACCCACTATATTGTGTGATTAATTCTATGTCAGTGCTTGTTTCATCAGGGATAATTAAATCAAGATGATCTTCTAAATCAACCATGTCATATGCCTCCCATCTTGCTTCATAAGTGATACTTGTGATTTGTTCTTTTTGTTGATATCTTGGATATGTTGTAACCAAATCATCACCATTAAACCAGCCAACAAAATGATATTCATCTCTAATTGGTATAGGGAGCACTTCTTCATCAATTAGTACTTTTGTGAATGTTTGTCCAATGATATCAGATGTATAAAAAGACACTTGCATATCGCCTGATTCATAATTTAAGATATTTTGATCAAATATTACAAATCTAGCTTCCTTTTCTTGTGAAACATAGGATTCGATTGCATCCAATGTATTTTGATCACTAAAATAATTATCTAAAGCGATAATATACTCATATTCTGGAAGATCAAGATTTTCGACACTATTTGTCGCTTGATCGACATAAACTACTTCATAAGCTTCATATAATTCATTATATTTGATAAATAATTTATAAAACCATCTTAGAGAATATCTACTATCATCTACTAATGTAAATGAATCTCCAGATCCATCATTTAGAGTTTGAATGGTTAAGATAGCGTCTGGTTCTACGTTTATAAAATCAGCCTTTGTTAGCTCACCACCATTTAAGTTGAATATGGTTTCTACTTCTACATAAAGATCTGGATTCACTTCATCAATATGACTAAAACTATATACTATTTTAGTATCATCTTTTATATAAGAACTTTGATCAATAAGCATATCATTAATGTATAATTTAAAATCATTAGAAAACAAGACATTTATCTTTAATTCTAAAACAACTTCAAATGCATTATTATTAGTTAAACTAGCATCAAAATCTGATGAATCATATGTCAAAGATTGTGTGTCTATATCTATATAGAGTTTGGCTTCACTTAAAGTTGTACTTGATGTACAGCCTATGAGATTTAATATCGTAATGATTAATGTTAAATGTAATAATTTTTTTATCATAAGATCACCTTTTTCAGAAAGTATACTTACAGTATAACTGAAATTAATTACTTAATGTAGCTATTTTTATTTTTTGATAAAATATTTCGAAAATAAAAGGCACATGGTTCATATGCCTTTGAGTTAATATACGAATTTTTAATCACAATAAGTTTTTAATCGATTCAATAAGATCTAAATTCTCATTAACGACATTGTTGATATCTTTTATTTCATCATCATTATATTTCTTAACATACGGTAATCGCATATGATCTTGTGTAATTGCAATATGGAGTTCATTATTTTTCATTCCAATTCTAAATGACTTTATAAAATCAATTTGTTGTAATAAACTTATCATATCATCTAATTTGTTAGGATGTTCTTTAGTATTGTTATATAACATACCCTCTTTATACTCTTTATCATATTTATAGTTTGAGATATCAAATAGATCATCTTTATAAAAGTGTTTAAATGATTCGATAAGTTTCCCAGAAATAGATTCAGGCATTCTAAATTGGGCATCACCTTTGATGCCATTTATGATCATATATAGTCCTTTAAAATAATATGTTCTTCTTTGTTCTGCACCTATCTTATTAAACACTTCACAGTGATATAATTTGATATCTTGATTCTTAATTAAATAATTTACTGATTTATTTGAAAAGCTTGGCACTAGATAAAATGCATCATCTGCTTTTACATCTGATTTTATAGTATAATCAGTGTCGTTACTTAAATTATATCTTTGAATAAATGTTGAATATCCAATATCAACACTATTTGCGATTTTTATCTCTATTTTTTTTGATAAGTTTAAAAATGCTAAAAACAATGAAATAATACCCATAATCAATGAAAAGAAAATGAGCAATACTGAGATGGTCATGAAGGTCTCAAGATCAATGACTAAAAGAATAATAGCTACTGAAATAAAAAGTATTTCGACATAGATCAACATTTTACCTGACTTTTTATAGGATGCGTTGTTTTTTATTTTTATTTTGTTTATAATATCATTCATACTTATCTCCTCATTAATTTGTGTTGATTATATCATGTTTAATAAAATACTTTTGTTTTTATGCATACTGCTCTATAAAATAAAAAAAGGGAATAAAATTCCCTTTTTTAAATCCAACCTCTTAATTTAACAGCATCTGCAACCTTAGTTATCGCAATCCCATAAGCAGCATCTCTCATGTATAAATCTTTTTTCATTGCTAATTTGTAGACTGCATGAAATGCATCAGTCATTTTAATATCTAGTTTAGTCAAAACTTCATCTATGCCCCAATAATAGTTCATATTACATTGTACTTGTTCAAAATAACTACATGTAACCCCACCAGCATTACATAAGAAGTCTGGAATCATAAAGATGCCTTTATTCTTTATCACTTGGTCTGCTTCTGGAGTGGTCGGTCCATTTGCGCCTTCTGCAATCATTTTCACTTTTTTAGATATAGATTTAACATTATCCATAGTGATTTGATTTTCTAGCGCACATGGCAGTAAGATATCTACATCTTGTTTAAGCCACTCTTCACCATCTAGACATTCGCATCCTAATTTTTCAATAGCTGCTTGTCTATTAATTGTTCCATATCCGTTAGCTATTTTTTCGATTTCATCTATAGGTATGCCATCTAAATTTCTATATGTATATGCTTTTTTATCATGTATATCCCAACTGCTTATTGCAATAATTTTACCACCAAGTTTAGTATATAATTTAGCTGCATATTTACCAACTTTACCAAAACCTTGTAGGGATGCAGTTGTATTTTTTATATCCATACCTAAAACTTTTAATGCTTCTCTTATTGTATAGACAACGCCATAACCGGTTGCTTCATTACGCCCTAATGATCCACCCATACCAACAGGTTTACCTGTAATTGCACCTGGATAATGACCACCATAAATGGTTTCTAATTCATCTAGCATCCAAAGCATATGTTGTGAATTTGTCATCACATCTGGAGCTGCAACATCAATAAATGGACCTACGTTTTTAGATAGTTCTCTAACGTATCCACGGCACAATCTTTCTTGTTCACCTAAAGACATTTCTCTTGGATCACAAATAACGCCACCTTTACCTCCACCAAGAGGTATATCGACTACTGCACACTTCCATGTCATCCACATAGATAATGCTCTAACTGTATCAACTGTTTCTTCTGGATGAAATCTAATCCCACCTTTTGCAGGACCTCTAGCGTCATTATGACTTATTCTAAAGCCTTTAAATATTTGAGTTGTTCCATTATCCATTTTTACTGGTATGGTAATGTGAATTTCTCTTTTAGGCTGTCTTAAAATATCTCTTGCAGCTTGTTCTAATTCGATGTTTTTGGCAACATCATCAAATTGTTTTTGTGCGATCAAATATGCATTATAATTTTTTTCTTTCACAGCATTTTCTCCCTTATATATTTTAGAGAACTTGTCTTTTTAAACATTTTAATACTTAGTATATTCGTGTTTAAAAAGAGACCATTAATCTCTATATATCCTTAATTTTTTTAACTCTTTTATTCTTTCATAATTATTGTAACATATGAATTAACAAAATGAAAGCGCTTTTATATATTTCTTTTTATAATATAAAAAAGTGCTTGAAAAGGTTATCTCAAGAGACAGCCAACAAGCACTTATAATGTTATTTATTTGGTTCTCTTCCATCACCAAATATTTGATTAAATTGTCGATGAACTCTAACAAAAGTTGTCGATCTAGCAAGATTTTTTAAAGTAGGTGCACCAACATAAGTACAAGTAGATCTCAAGCCACCTAAAATATCTCTAACTGTATCGTTTAAATCTCCACGATAAGGTATTCTAACTGTTTTACCTTCACTAGATCTATATTCTGCAACTTGCCCATAATTCTTCTTCATTGCAGTTTCTGAACTCATACCATAAAATCTAATATATTTTTTCTCATCAATAAATGGTTTTTGAGTATCTAAATCAATTTTGCCATTTAAAACATATTCGGTAATGACTTCGCCTCCACCTTGATTGTGGCCTGCAAGCATACCACCTAACATGACAAAATCAGCACCTGCACCAAAAGCTTTTGCTACATCACCTGGACATGTACATCCTCCATCACTGATGATGTGAGCACCTAAGCCATGTGCCGCGTCAGCGCACTCAATGATAGCAGAAAGTTGAGGATATCCAACACCTGTTTGAATTCTTGTTGTACAAACACTACCTGGACCAATACCTACTTTTACAATATCTGCCCCTCTTAAGATCAGTTCTTGTGTCATATCTGCAGTTACAACATTACCTGCGATAATTGTGTGGTTTGGATATGCTTTTCTAACTTTTTGAACAAAGTCTCCAAAAAATTCAGAGTATCCATTTGCAACATCAATACAAATATATTCAATATTAGGATGTGCTTTTAATATTGAAACTAAGTTTTGATAATCTTTTTGATTTGTTCCTGTACTTACAGCATAAAATTTGGGATTAATTTTATGTTGCACTTTATCGATATCTTCTTTTGTGTATGTTTTTACTAAACAAGTAAATAAATCATGGTCTTGAAGTGTTAACGCAACATCTAACATACCAACTCCATCCATGTTTGAAGCCATAACTGGTATACCTTTATACGTTTTATTGCTGTGTTTAAATTGATAAACACGATTGAGATCAACATCTTTTCTACTTCTTAATGTTGAACGTTTTGGTCTAATTAATACATCACTAAAATCTAATTTTTGATCATCTTCTATACGCATATCACTTATACCTCTTTTTCTTTTTGTTCCCCTTTTTATTATACATAAATATCGCTTAAACTTAAAGGTAAAAATTAAGAAAAATAAAAATATGAATGCATCTTAAAATATCTACACATTATATATTAATTTTTAGTCTCTATCTTTCTCTTCTTCAACGACAAATTTATCGTTAAAAAATTTATCAAGATCTTTTTTCCATGTACCTCTATGACTTGCTATTTTTTTAATATCATACGGAAAGAAAATCGTATTAATAATCGGAATCAATAACAACATAACCCATTCAGGATGCCAAGATTTAGTTGATACACCAACAGCGACATAAAGTGTAACTATCACTATCGTAACAAACTTTCTAGGTCTAATTCTCTTTTCTGTAATCATGTTGACCAGTGGGACAATTAAAAAGACAACCCATGCTGGATGCCACAAACCAAACCCGAATCCTAACCAAAAAAAGACGATGAGAGAAATCATTGGCATTAAATCATTTAATCTTCTAAATGGTCGTGAAGACAATAAGATCCAACTGAACGGAATTAATAGGAAAAAAGACCATCCAATCTTCCAGTTTTCATAAAATAATCCAGAAATTAAAAAAAGCATAAGGGAAATCATTGGTATTGCAGCTAAAATTCTTCTTTTCATATAAACACCTCTTTTTTATATTATAACATATTATAAAAATAAGAAATTAATACAATTAGATTGAATTATAAATGCATTTAATATATAATTCAAGTATTAGAATGGAGGTAAATTTTATGAATAAAGCTAAATATGGTTATGGGTGGGTTTTAAAGTTTGTTTTAGCAGCTATTTTATTAGGTGTTGGAATCTATATGGTGTTTGCTGATCAAGTCGTATATGCAATCACTGGAATCACAATCGTTATATTTTCATTATTTAGAGTCTATCCTTTAATTAAATCTTTAAATAAAGAAGTTTTAAGAACTATAAATTTAATTGAAATTATATTTGATACCTTAATCGGTGTACTTATTATTTACATTGCATTCGCTTATAAAGATTCATTAAGTGATGGAAATCTATGGAGCCAAGTTTATAGATTCTCTCTTGCGTTCTTCTTCTACGCAAGAGGATTAGTCTTCTTTAATTCTGTTGTCTTTTTAGGAGAAAAAACAGAAGTTCCCAAATTTTGGATTCATATCGTAGTCCTATCTTTAGGTGCAATTATTGCTGTCTATCCAAATTTCGATTACAACGTTGTTGGTATCTTTTTCCTAATAATCTCATTATTTGGAGCAGGATATCTTGGTTATGATGGTTATGGTGGATATAAGAAATATAGAGAATATTCTAAACAACTAAATGATGGAGATACTGTTTCTAAGAAAAAACAAAAACAAGCACCTCAACCAATCATTGAAGAACCAGAAGAAAAAAGACCTTACGTAAACTAATAAAAATAAAAACACTGATCAATTCAGTGTTTTTTTAAGCACAACAAGGAGCTACTTATGACAAAACGTATTCACATAGCAGGTATTCTATTTGCCTCTATATTTGGATTTTCATTTTTATTTTCAAAAATCGCATTAAACTATGTAACACCCATTGGTCTAATCGCCTATCGCTTCTTAATTGCATTTATTGTATTCGAAGTCTTGCGATTAACTAAAGTTATCAAAATAAGTATTAAACGACCACAAATTAAATATCTGGTTTTAGTTGCGGTTTTTCAACCTATCTTATATTTTTTGTTTGAGACATATGGTTTAAGACTAGTTTCAAGTGGTGAAGCGGGGATGATGATTGCTTTAATTCCAATATTTGTTGCCATTTTAAGTGCGATTATCATTAAAGAAAAACCAAAAGGTATTCAAGTTTTATTTATTTTGCTAAGTTTTATTGGTGTTCTTGTCATTCAATTAAGTAAAAGTGGAACTTCAGGTAATTCAGAATTTTTAGGTTTCATTTTGTTACTTTTAGCAGTTATTTCTGCAGCATTATTTAATATCGCATCTAGAACTGCATCAACTAAATCATTAAGACCTATGGAAGTTACATATTTTATGATGTTGTTTGGAGCTTTAATATTTAATACGATTTATGTGGTTCAATTAATTATTGAAAACCGATTATCAGATTTTATAACCAATTTATATCAATTTGAAATTATCGGACCTATCTTATATCTTGGAATTGTTGCATCAATTGGAGGATTTTTCTTAGTCAATTTAGTATTGAGTAAAGTCCCTGCACATGTCTCATCCATTTATGCTAACTTATCAACTATTGTTGCCATCATTGCTGGAGCATTATTCTTAAACGAATCCATAATGATCTATCATATCATCGGTAGTATTCTAATTGTAACTGGTGTCTATGGAACAGTTAGATTTAATAGACGTGCAAAGAATATGGTTAAAGCGCCTAATTAGGCGCTTTTTTTATGTTCTGACTTAGGTCTTAATGTTTTTAACCATATAGAAATTAAATCGACAATGGTTAATGCACTTACTATAACTGTTATCCATATTAAAATGTTTTTTAAACCATTTTGAAGATAAACAACAGTTGAGACCATCGTTAAAGATAATTGAGCTAAATAAGCCGTTGTAACTAAATCAGATTGGTTGATAAATAATAACATTAATGTCACTGATAAGATTTGATAGACTGTATATGATATCGCAAGTTCTTTATTCCATTTTTTGTAATATATTTTTAACATCTGCACTATAAATCCTATCACAGCTGATATGATAAAGAAGATGATAAATGGATTTACTGCATAATCATTAAAAAGTCTTGCAACTAAAACATCATTTGTATACCATCCTATAATATCAACATATCTTAATGCGATAACGATAAATATTGTTGAAAATATTGTATGAAATATAAGGCCTATAATACTTTGAGTTCTTGAAATTTTTGATGATTTAATATCAGGAAGATCTGGTAGGTCTTTTATTTTCCAATCATTTGGGTTTACTTTATATTGAAAACGATCGATAAGCCAAAATATTATGGTTACGAAAAAGAAAGTTGTAACAATTGCATTGCTAACATCTTCTATTATCTTCTCAGCAATAGCAACTATAGTTTTAAAGACTGTTATTTCATTAATATGTATTGCTGCTTCTATTGCAGATATCACCAAAGCAATTGATACAATAATGATGAATGCAAGTTTTAAGACTCGAATATAATCTTCATAAAACAAAGGTGATATCACATATCTTTTATTTTCTTTATAATTGTTTGCGATTTTTCTTGGACTTCCAAGTTCATGTAACACATGATCGATATCTTCATCTGTTGGGTTTTCATCTAACATATCATAAATATGTGCATTTAATTCTTCTTTAACATCATCTTGCATCTCTTTAGGTAATCTTCTAACTACATCATAGATATATCTTTCTACATATTTTTTCATATTTTTTCCTCCATAATTATTTGATTAACCTCGTTAATCATCTCTACCCATGCATTTTTTAATGCCTCTAATATTTCAATACCAAATGCACTTAATTGATAGTATTTTCTTGGTCTTGATTCAGTTGTATCCCATTGGCTATCCAATAAACCTTGTTTATCTAGCCTTCTTAAAAGCGGATATAAAGTACCTGCTTCTATATGTGTTTGTTTTTCATTGAGTACCTGTAAAAGACTATAACCATATTGCGTTTTGCGTAATGCATCTAATACAATCATAATTTGAGTTCCTCTTTTTAATTCCATGACCATGTTATCTAGTATCTCATTTTTTTCCATGTCATCACCTCACATTTACATTATACTGTATGCCATACACTATTGTCAACTAAATAATAATACTTTTTATTTATTGATAATTTTAATTATTTTTATCCTTACTTTTTAAAGTTTCTTACGCATATATTTATATTTTTAATATAATAATTCTCAACTAAAGCCTTTTCATTGTAATTTAAGCCTATAAAACATATAATAAACATATGAAATATCATATTGATTTTAAAATTTATTAGGAGGATCTTATGTTAAATTTAATTAAAGAAAGAAAATCAGTTCGAACGTATCTTGATAAAGATTTAACTGCAAAAGATTTAAAAGCAGTGAAACAAATTATTGAAACTTATAACAACAAACAAGGTTTTTTTAAAAACAGAATTGAACTACAGTTTTTTGAAAAGCCATTTCTAAATGATGAAAAGCATACGAAAATTGGAACTTATGGATTTATAACTAATCCAAGATGCTTTATTGCTGGCTGTGTAGAAAATTCATTTTATGGTATGGTAGATTACGGTTTTATATTTGAAAATATGATACTTGACTTAACTGAAAAGAAATTATCAACAGTTTGGTTAGGTGGAACTTTCGATCGTAAGACTTTTGATTTTATGCAAAAAGGAAACCAAATTGTACCAACCATCACACCTGTTGGTTATGAAGATACACATCAATCACAAAAGGAACAAAATGTAAGAGAACATGTACATGCTAATCAAAGAGAGCCTTTTGAAACACTATTCTTTAACGAATCTCTTGATCAACCATTATCAGAATCTCATGCATTAGCACCTTTATTTGAACTTGTTAGATTTGCACCTTCTGCTGATAACAAACAACCTTGGCGATTATTAGTTAAAAAAGATATGGTTCACTTTTACTTGCACCGTACACCAACTTATCAAGAACAACTTTCATTTGATGTACAAGCAATCGATATGGGAATCGCATTAAGTCATTTTGTTAAAGGTTTAAAAGATCAAAAAATCAAATTTGAAGTATCAAACAACTTCGTTAACATTGATTTACCTGAATTAGAATACGCATTTTCAGTAAAACTTGAAAAATAACAAACATATTTATAATAATCTATTGCTAAACGTGATAAAATAACTTGTAAGATAAAAGTTTACGATATGCACATAAAATCAGCTACATGATATCGTGTAGCTGTTTTTTAAAAGGTGATTTTATGTATGATTTATTAAGTGAGTATTATGATAATTTATTTACATTTAACCCAAAATTAAAAGATTTTGTTTTTCCTTTTGTTACAAAAGGACAACAAGCACTTGAGTTAGGCTCGGGTACAGGTAGACTTACACATTTGATAGGTCAATTAGGTATGGATTCAATTGGAATTGATTTAGATCAAAAAATGACCTCAATTGCAAGCACTAAATATCCCAATCAATCGTTTATAACAGATGATATATTGGATTATTTAGATCAAACGAATCAAAAATTTGATTTAATGACTTGTTTTGGTAATACGATTGCACATCTTGATTCTCAATCTATTGATCACCTATTTAGGCAAATCAAACTGCATCTAAATAAAAATAAGTACTTTATCATACAGTTGTTAAACTATACAAAAATCCTTTCCCAAAAGCCAGATAGTCTTCCTGATTTAGTTTTTAATAATTTAGTGTTAAAAAGAAATTATACATACTTAAAAGATGAAATTCTATTTGAAACTATTTTATTTAAAGACGATGATATATTTGAATTAGGCAAACAAAGATTATATCCATATACACACATGGCTTTAATCGATAAAGCTTTACAACACGGATTTGAATCTAGTTTTTACGGCAAACCTGATTTTTCACCTTATCAACTTAATGATTCTCACGTTTATATTGTATTAAAAAATATTTAAATAAGAAAGAAGGAACTCATATGAATTATAGAAATTATTTACACAAAGACAACCCAGTTGTAACCATTACTGTCAAGAAATTTGGAAAGATTACTTTAGAACTATTTTACCAAGTTGCCCCAAACACAGTTAGCAATTTTGTTTCACTGATCCAGAAAGACTATTTTAAAGATCTTATCTTCCATAGAGTTATTCCTGGATTTATGATCCAAGGTGGACAAGGTGAACGCGTTAAATCAATTGTCGGAGAATTCGCACAAAACGGGCATGAAAATCCTCTTTTTCATTCAAGAGGTGTCATTTCTATGGCTAGAACCAATGATCCAAACTCCGCATCTTCTCAGTTCTTTATCATGCATCAAGATTCATCACATCTAAATGGTGCTTATGCTGCCTTTGGTGGTGTGACTTCGGGCATTGAAGTTGTTGATCAAATTGCTAATCAAGCAAGAGACGTAAGAGATAGACCTTATGAAGATATCGTTATTGAAAGTATTACAGTCGATACGAAAGGTAAAGTTTATCCTAAACCAGAATTATACTTATAAACACAAGTAAACCTTGTGTTTTTTTTTGCATTTTTATACTTGTTTATAATGTAAGCAAATGTAAATATTTACTGAGAACACTTTCATCTACAAACCACAATTTTATCCTTTTATTTCAAAAAATAATTGATATAATAAGTGCACAAGGTAGGTGAATCATATGGATGCATACAAACTACATCGTCATATTTTATGTATAGATCTTAAAAGTTTCTATGCATCTGTAGAATGTGCTGTACGAAAACTTGATCCCTTTAAGACGCCATTAGTTGTTGCAGATGCTGGTAGAGGCGGCGGCTCAATTGTTCTTGCTGTATCACCTTATCTTAAGACACTTGGAATTCCAAGTCGTTTACGTTTTTATGAACTCCCCGAAGATATAGACATGATTGTTGCAAAGCCTCGCATAGGCTTATATTTAGAGTATTCTGCAAAGATTATAGAAATTTATTTAAAGTTTATTTCCGAAGATGACTTGTACGTCTATTCAGTTGATGAAGCTTTCTTAGATGTCACAGAATATCTAACTTATTACAAAATGACTGATGTCCAACTTGCAAAAAAAATACTTGATACAATCTATGAAGAAACTAAATTATTCGCAACCGTTGGTATTGGACCTAATATGTTAATATCTAAATTAGCTTTAGATATTGAATCAAAAAAAGCACCAGATTTTATTGCCAAATGGACATATGATGATATTAAAGATAAACTATGGCCAGTTGAACCTTTAAGTGAAATGTGGGGCATTGGTTATCGTATGGAAAAAAGACTCAATCGCCTGGGCTTAATTAAAATTGGAGATATTGCGGCATATCCTGTGCAAGAACTAAAACGACAATTTGGTATTCTTGGTCAAGAATTATATTATCATACACACGGTATTGACATGAGTGTCATCCAACATAAACACAATATACGTTCTAAACACAAGAGTTATGGTATTGGTCAAACACTTTTTTCTGATTATTACGTTCCAGACATTTTTCAAATCATTTTAGAAATGGTTGATGATGTCTCAAGACGACTCAGATTATCAAAAAAAGTAGCAAAAACAATTCATTTGGGTATCGCCTATAGTAAAGATATTGGTGGTGGTTTTTCTAGACAGATGTCAATTGAACAACCAACTTCTTCTGCACATGAGATCTATAGTATTTGCCTATCCATCTTTAATAAATACTACCAAGATGAACCCATCAGACGTGTCCATGTGAGCGCAACTAATTTATCAGAATCTCATGTCTACCAATTTTCTCTATTTGAAGATCCTGAGCATATCATCAAAGAACAAAACTTATTACATGCAATGGATGAGATGAAATATAAATATGGTAAAAATACACTCAATCGTGCATCTAGTGAATTAAAATCATCCACAACAAAAGCTAGAAACAAGATGATTGGAGGCCATCATGCATAATTATGTTGATCGTGGGATCATCAAATGGGCTCCATTTGACGCATTGGTTGGCTATCAAAGCATTTTAAGTGAGCTACGCCATAAGCTTGGTAAAAAAGATAAACCTCTCTTAAGTGTCGACCAACATGAAGAATTAAATCAAAAGTTAAATTTTGTTTATCATCATCAAATAGAAATTGAGGTTTTATACTATCATGACGGATATACTAAAACCAGTTATGGGAAAATTAAAGCTCTAGATTTCATTAACAAACAAATCATTTTATCAACTTATGAGAAAATTAGCAGTACTCTAATTCTAGATTTAACTTATTAAAAAAGCGCACATTTTATAAAATGTGCGCTTTGATATTTATACATCCTGTTTAGCTTAATCTTTATTTTCCATAATATGATCAGTCAGTTTTTTTATAATTAAATCCAATTGACTTTTCTCTTCATCACTTAAAATCGAAAAAACTGATTCATGTGTCTTGCTATTTGATTTTTTCATATGATCTGTAATAATCAAACCTTTATCAGATAGAAAGTATTTATTCTTATATGTCTTTTTATCTTCTTTGATTAAAATTCCTTTTTCAATTAATTCTTTAAGTGCTCTTGAAGCATGTGCTTTATCAAGTTGAATTTTTTCAATCATATCTTTTTGCGATAATCCTTCACGATGATGACATAGCACCATTAAATATGGAATATGCATTTGAGTTAGACTATATGATTCCAATAGTTTGTTAATATCTTCATTCATTTTTCTTCTTAATGTATGCAAAAATGTTGGAAATAGCGCATCTGATTGTTTCATCAAATCACCTATAATTCAAACTGACTATTATATAAATCAGCATAGAATCCTTTTTGATCTAATAGTTCTTGATGCGTTCCAGTTTCAACTACATTACCTTCATTTAAAACTAAAATAACATCTGCATTCTTAATAGTTGATAGTCTATGAGCAATTACAAAAGTTGTTCTATCTTTCATCAAAGCATCCATCGCTTCTTGGATTAGCATTTCTGTTCTAACATCAACACTGGAAGTTGCTTCATCTAAAATAAGCATCGGTGCATTTGTTACCATAGCTCTAGCAATCGTAAGTAATTGTTGTTGTCCTTGTGAAACTGAACTGTTTTCACCAAGTTCATGATCATACCCATGTGATAATGATTTAATAAAGTGGTGGACATTAGCAGTTTTTGCTGCATTAATAATTTCTTCATCCGTTGCTGTTAAATGACCATATCTCAAGTTTTCTTTAATCGTCCCATGAAATAACCATGTGTCTTGAAGTACCATACCAAATAGTTTATGTACTTCATTTCTAGACATTCTTTTTGTAGAAATACCATCGACTAAGATTTCACCTGAGTTAACTTCATAAAATCTCATCAATAAATTGACTAAAGTCGTTTTACCAGCTCCAGTAGGACCAACGATTGCAACTTTTTGACCTGGTTTAACGCTTAAACTAAAATCATGAATAATTTCTTTATCAGGATCATATCCAAATTTTACATGTTTAAATTCTACTGAGCCTTTAACTTTACTAATAAATTGAGTTTCTTCTTCAATTTCCATTTCTTCTTCATTTAAAAATTCAAATACGCGTTCAGTTGCAGCTAATGCTGATTGTACTTGTGTTAAACTTTGTGCAATCGTACCAAGAGGTTGATTAAACTGTCTAACATATTGAAGCATACTTTGAATATCACCGATTAATAAACCACCACCAATCGCAATAATACCACCAAGTACTGCAACAAATAAATAACTAAGATTACCAACAAAGTTCATGATTGGAAACATTAAGCCTGAAATAAATTGACTCTTCCAAGATGACTCATATAAATCATCATTATGTTGTTCAAATACATTTAAAAATTTTGCTTCTGCTTGGAATGTTTTTAAAATTTGTTGTCCTGTATAAGCCTCTTCTATATGGCCATTTAATGCACCTAATGTCTTTTGTTGTTTGACAAAGAATTTTTGAGATTTTTTCATTATAAATCTTAAAATTACAGAAGATAACGGTAGTGATGCAAGTGCAACTAAAGCTAATTGCCAACTAATGGTAAACATCATGATTAAAATACCGATTAAAAGTGTGATTGATGTGAAAAACTGAGTCACTGATGAGTTAAGTGCTTGACCAATTAAATCAATATCATTTGTCATTCTACTTAATGTATCACCATGTGCATTTTTATCAAAGTATTGTAATGGAATTCTTTCCATTTTTCTAAATAGATCTGTTCTCATTTGTTTAGTTAATTTTTGAGTTAATCTTGTAATAATAATCCCTTGTAAGATGTTAAACACATATGCAGCTGCAAAAAGTCCAATAAGTGTCCACATAATCATATAAATTCGATCAAAATTAATGCCTAATCCACTTATAATACCTAATTGCACTTCATTTGTTATTTCACCTAATAATTTAGGTCCTAAAATATTAAATACTGCAGACAATGATGCAAAAACGATTACAACTATGAAAATAAATTTATAAGGACTTAAATATCTCAATAAAGTCTTAAATGCTTTTTTCATGGATTTAGGTTTTTGCGCAATTCTTTGTGATCCAGGACCATGCATTGGTCTTTGTGGTCTGTTTTCTTTAGCCATTTGCAAGTTCCTCCTTAGATAATTGTGCGTATGCAGTTTCTTGATATGCTGGACATGTTTCTAACAATTCTTTATGCGTGCCTTTACAAACCATATCACCTTTATCAAGAACAATGATTTGATCAGCATCCATAATCGTACCTATCCGTTGACCGACGATAATATTGAGTGCATCTTTGACTTCTTTCTTTAAAGCAGCACGTAATGTTTTATCCGTTCTATAGTCAAGTGCGCTAAAAGAATCATCAAATATATAGATTGGTGGATTTTTTACCAATGCTCTTGCGATAGACAGTCTTTGTTTTTGACCACCAGAAACATTTTTACCGCCTTGATCAATATCTTTAGATAGTCCTTCATCTGAAGATAAAGCAAAATCTTTGATTTGAGCTATGCTTAATGCTTTTAAGATTTCTTCTTCAGTTGCTTCTGGATTTGCAATTTTCATATTAGATAGGATATCTCCACTAAACAAAACACCTTTTTGTGGAACATAACCCATCAGTTTATATAGTTCTGATAATGGGTATTGTTGAATATTTTTAGAGTTAATTAATATTTCACCTTCTGTAACATCATAAAAGCGTAAAAGCAATTGAATGATGGTTGATTTTCCAGAACCAGTCGAACCTATAAATGCCAGTGTTTGACCTTTAGTTCCCTTAAAATTAATATTTTTAATCACACATTCATCAGCATCCGGATATTTAAAACAAACATTTTTAAATTCTACAGATATACCTTGTGGTTCAATTAAGTTTGCTTTTTCATCATTTATTTTAAACGGTGTATCGATGACTTCCATAATACGATTTGCAGATACCCATGCTCTAGGTAAGAAGATAAACATCATAATTAACATCATGAAGCTCATCATAATCATCATGCCATATGAAATAAACTGAACTTGAATAGCAAGTCCTTCAATTGGTGTTGAACCTAGGCTGTTTGTACTAATTAATACTGCACCAACGACAATGAGTCCTAAATTAAGTCCATTAAAAACAAGTGTCATACCTGGATTTAAGAAACTCATTGCGGTGTTAACAAAAATATTAGTTTTTGTAACCTTTTCATTTACGCCTTCAAATTTTTCTTCTTGAATAGATTCTGCATGATGAGATCTAATAACTCTTATCCCTGTTAATGTTTCTCTTGTAACTTCATTTAAATCATCTGTACGCTTTTGTAAAAGACTGAATTTAGGCCCTACAAAATAGAATATTGTACCAATCATCAAAATGATTGCAACTATACCACCAACGACAACTAATGACATCGTGATATTTAAGTCAGTAACTTTTAAGATAGCTGCAACAGCCATAATAGGTGCTCTAACTAACATTCTTAACATAATAATTAATGCCATTTGAACTTGAGTTACATCATTTGTTGTTCTTGTGATTAATGAAGGAGTTGAAAACTTATTAACTTCTTCTAATGAGAACCCTTGAATGTGAGAAAACAAATTTTTTCTCATAATGTTTGCAACTCTTGTGCCTACTCTTGCTGCAAAGAAACTTGCGAAAATAGTCATTGTAATACTTCCAAACGTAACTAATAACATCAATAATCCTTCATCAATGATTTCAGATGTCTGATTCGTTCCAGTTGAACTGGCTGTACCAATAATCTTGATGATATTTCCCATATAGTCAACGAGTTTTAAGTCAAACTGTACTTGTATATATATAAATACAAAAATAAGTAGTGTAAAAACCCAATGGTACCATCTAAAAAATCTAAATATTTTTAACATAATTCACCTCATAAATGTTGTTCTACTTTCTATTATCAACATTTTTGTTGATTTGTCAACAAAAAAGTTTTTTTTAATTTAATTGCTCAACTTGACTATTCTATCAAATGCGTTTATAATAAGAATACAAGTTAAGAAAAAAAAGAGATGAGAGCAAAGTTATAAATAGATATCTATTTTTTTGACTTTGCGTTATTTTTTTAGAAAGTGGCTTTTATGAGTTTAAATCAAAGCATTTTACCAGCAATAAGCAGCCATCAAGCGCTGAAAAAATTTGTAACCCTAAATTATGAATATGGTATTTTAATGAACTTTCAATTGGCTCAACTACCTGAACTTATTCAAATTATGAAAGACAATCATAAAAAAGTCTTGATTCATTCTGAATTAATCAAAGGATTAAGTAGTGATGAATATGGTGCGATCTATTTAATACAAAATCTTAAAGTAGATGGTATCATTTCAAGTAAACCTAAAGTCATTGATGTTTGTAAAAAAAGAAAAGTTTTAGGTATTTTTAGATTCTTTATTAAAGATTCAACAGCTCTTGCACAATCTATATCTTTAGCTAGAAAAGTTAATCCAGAATATATCGAAATTCTTCCTTCTTCTTGTGTTAACATTATAGATTATGTAAAAAAAGAAACTGAAGCACAAGTATTAATGGGTGGATTAATCAGTTCAAATCAAGAGATAAGACATTGTATAAAATCAGGAGCTATATCGGTAACAACCTCAAATTCTGAATTATGGGGATAACAAGTTAATAAAAAACAAGAGATAAAGAGAGAGTAAAAAAGATTTTAAATCGTTTTTTGCTCTTTTTTGATTTATAAGGAGGCATTACATATGTATGATTACACAATAATAGGTGCAGGTATCATTGGTTCATTAATTGCTAGAGAATTAAGCAAGTATGAATTAAAGATTCTTGTGCTAGAAAAAGAAAATGATGTTGCAAATGTTCAAACTAGAGCAAACTCTGCAATAGTTCACTCAGGTCATGACCCAAAACATGGAACGCTAAAAGCTAAATTATCGGTTGAAGGTAACAAGCTTTATGACCAGTTAGAAAAAGATCTTAACATATCATTACTTAGAACTGGTGCTTTTGTCTGTGCTCATGATAAAGATGAAGAAAAATTGTTAGATGATTTATATCATAACGGAAAATTAAATCAAGTTAAAGATATGCAATTTTTCAACTTACAACAAGCCCAATTAAGTGAACCCAATCTTAGTGATGATATCACTAAAGTTTTGTCACTTCCAACGACTAAAGTATGTTTTCCTTGGGAAGTTGCTTTTCATGCTTTAGAAAATGCGATTCACAATGGAGTTCAGATCAGACGAAACAGTGAAATTATATCTATTCAACATGAAAATGATATCTATATACTTAAAGATCAAAAAGGTAAAACTTATGAAACCAAGTCAGTTATTAATGCTGCTGGTGTTTATTCTGATGATATAAAAGATATGCTATCAGATGATGCACCTTTTAAAATCACACCAAGAAAAGGTGAATATTTTGTATTAGATAAAAGTGTTAAAGGTTTTATCAATCATGTTTTATATCCTCTACCTTCTAAAAAAGGTAAAGGGGTTTTAATCACACCCCAAGTACACGGAAATATTCTTTTAGGACCAAATAGTGTGTTTGTAGATGATAAAGGATCTATTTCAACTTCTAAAGAAGGCTTATCATATATTAGAGAACATGTTACATCACTTGCAAAAAACATTCCATTTGGTTTGATTATTAGATCATTCTCTGGTGTAAGAGCTACATCTACTTATAAAGATTTTTACATCAAGGAATCAACTACTCATCCAAACTTCTTTCATGTAGCTGGTATCGATTCACCCGGAATAACTGCAGCTCCAGCAATAGCTAAATATTTAGTAGATGAAATCATTAACATATCATTACCAATTAAATCTACTTATGATCCTTTATTAAAGAAAAAAATAGTATTTAATGAATTATCAAAACAGGAAAAACAAGAAAAACAAAAAGAACAGCCTTTATATGGAAGAATCATTTGTAAATGTGAGCATATAACAGAACAAGAAATCATTGACGCAATTCATGGCCCACTTGGAAGTGATACGATCAAAGGCATTAAGAAAAGAGCAAGAGCAGGTAGTGGTATATGTCAAGGTGGTTACTGTGAGTCCTTGATTGTAAAAATTATTGCAAGAGAAACCCAAAAACCAATAGATAAGGTCAATTACGATCAAGAAAATACTCCGATTTTGTACAAAGAAACGAAGGTGACATCATGAAAAATATTTATGACATAACTATTATTGGTGGTGGTGCAGCAGGATTATCAGCAGCACTTGAAGCATATGATCCAAGTTTAAAAACACTTATTATTGAGCGCGAACAAATATTTGGAGGTATTCTAAATCAATGTATACATAATGGTTTTGGTCTTCATGTCTTTAAAGAAGAATTAACTGGACCAGAATATGCTCAAAAGCTCATCGATCAAGTTATCGATAAAAAGATAGATTATATATTAGATACAACCGTTGTTGATATTAAAAAAGACAAAGATTTTATCATTACAGTAACAAATGTAGTTCATGGTGAATATGAGATAAAATCGAAAGCTGTAATCTTGACCAGTGGCTGTTATGAGAGATCAAGAGGGCAAATTTCCATACCTGGAGATAGACCAAAAGGTGTCATGACAGCTGGTTCTGCTCAAAGATATTTAAATATGGATGGATACTTAGTTGGAAAAGATGTATTTATTTTAGGCAGTGGAGATATCGGCTTAATTATGGCTAGACGGATGACTTTAGAAGGTGCCAATGTTTTAGGTGTTGCAGAACTTATGCCCTTTTCTAATGGTTTAACAAGAAATGTAGTCCAATGTTTAAATGATTTTGATATACCTTTATATCTATCCCATACGGTTATTGATGTGATTGGCAAAGAATCTTTAGAAGAAATTGTAATTCAAGAAGTTGATAAAGACTTTAACTTTATTGATGGTACACAAAAACATTTTAAAGTTGATACGCTACTGCTTTCAGTAGGGCTCATTCCAGATGTTAAACTTTTTGACTCACTATCAATTGACATTGATTTTCTTACAAAAAGTGCATATGTCAATCAAGCATTAGAAACATCAGTAAACGGACTCTTTGTTTGTGGGAATGCACTTCATGTTCATGATTTAGTAGATGATGTCACAATTGAAAGTCAGAAAGCAGGTCGCTCGGCTAAAAATTACATATTGAACGCTAATCATAAGGACTCATTAAAAAAACGAATAAATTATGATTCACTTATTCGCTATATAGTTCCACAAAGTATTGATTTTAATCAATTAGATCAAGATGTAGATTTGGCTTTTAGAACTACTAAAAAAATAGCTAAAGCAGTTTATGTAGTCGAACAAAACAATAAAATCATTAAAGAAGTTAAAGCAAAATTTATTGTTCCTGCTGAGATGCAAAAAATAAAACTAAAAATATCAGATTTTATATCTAAAGATGAAATATTTATAACCGTTAAGGAGGTAGACTAATGGAGAAAAAAGAATTAATTTGTATTATGTGTCCAGTCGGATGTCATGTGACAATAGATAAAGACTTAAATGTCGAAGGAAACAAATGCAAGCGTGGTTCAATTTATGCTATCGAAGAAATGACACATCCAAAAAGAATCTTAACGACTACTGTAAAAACAACTTCTCTTAAGCATCCTAGAATTTCAGTTAAAACTGATAAACCTTTAGAAAAGGAACTCATATTTACAGCGCTTGAAAAACTTAATGCAGTAATTATAGAAAAAGATGTTAAAATAGGGGATGTAATCATCAAAAACATTTGTGACACACAAGTTGATATTGTTGCAACAAAACAAATTCATTTATAAGGGAGAAATATTTATGAAAGACTATATACTTTCCATTGATCAAGGAACTACTTCTACAAGAGCAATAATCTTTGATAAGAACAGTCAAATTATTGCGAGTGCTTCAGAAGAAATCACACAGATTTATCCAAATTCTGGTTGGGTAGAACAAAATGCAAACGAGATATGGATTAGTGTTTTAACAGTGATGGCAAGAGTTTTAATAGACGCTAATTTAAAAGCACGTGATATTAATGCAATCGGTATAACAAATCAAAGAGAAACGACAGTTGTATGGGAAAAAGAAACTGGTAATCCGGTTTATCATGCGATTGTATGGCAATCAAGACAAACCCAAGATATCTGTGATGACTTAGAAAACAAAGGTTTTGAATCGATGATCAAATCAAAAACTGGTTTAATAATTGATCCCTATTTTTCTGGAACTAAAATCAAATGGATTCTAGATCATATCAAAAACGGTAAACAGCGCGCGAAAAATAATGAACTACTTTTTGGTACAATAGACTCATGGATTTTATATAAATTAACTGGTGGCATTCATAAAACTGATTATACAAATGCATCTCGTACAATGCTTTATAACATCAATGATCTTTGTTGGGATAAAGAGTTATGTGACATGCTTGATATTCCTATGAGTATGCTTCCAGAAGTTAGACCTTCTTCCGAAATATATGGATATACTGTTCCTTATCATTTCTTTGGAGAAAAAACTCCGATAAGTGGTATAGCTGGAGATCAACAAGCTGCATTATTTGGTCAAACTTGTTTTGAAGACGGTATGGTTAAAAACACTTACGGTACAGGCTGCTTCATGTTAATGAACACAGGTGAAAAACCAGTTTACTCTAAAAATGGTTTACTAACAACCATTGCTTGGGGTCTAGATGGAAAAGTAAATTATGCACTAGAAGGCTCAGTATTTGTTGCTGGTTCTGCTGTCCAATGGCTAAGAGATGGCATTGAAATAATTGAAGATGCTAAGGAAACAGAAAACTTAGCGAAAGCACTAAAAGATAATGAAGGTGTCTATATCGTTCCAGCATTTGTTGGATTAGGTACTCCATATTGGGATTCAGAAGCAAGAGGTGCAATGTTTGGATTAACAAGAGGTACGACAGTCAATCATTTTGCAAGGTCAATACTAGAAGCAATCTGTTATCAAAGTCTAGATGTTTTAGATGCAATGCAAAAAGATGCTAAACTTCCTATCAAATCATTTAAAGTTGATGGTGGAGCAATTGTTAATAATTTTATGATGCAATTTCAATCTGACATTTTAAACATAGATGTCTATAGACCAAAAATTACAGAAACAACAGCACTTGGAGCAGCTTATCTTGCTGGACTTGCTGTTGGTATGTGGAAGTCTTTAGATGAAATTAAATCTTCATGGCACCTAGATAAGGTGTTTGAACCTAAGATGACAGATAAAAAACGAGAACAAAACATTAAAGGATGGAAAGTTGCTATAGAAGCAACTAGAAAATACAAACTATAAACAAAAACTGGTATATCAGATGTTGATATACCAGTTTTTTTAACTTTTATTTTAAATGAATAACTACTTATAATATGTTATTAAATCCTGTGCTGGAGTTCTACGTTTAGCAACATTTTGTTTATCTGCATATCCAACCATGACTAAAGCAGAGACTATTTCTTGAGGTTGAAGTTTAATAACACTTTTGAATAAATCCGTTTTTATAAAAGGAGGTGTTTTCACATGTGTAGATAAACCATTTTCGTTTGCAAGCAACATAAAATTTTGCATCATCATCGCATTTGCCTGTAAATCTTCGATCTCATCATCATAATCTAGAGTTAGCGGCATGACAAATGCTATAATCATTGGTGCTTTCATTATTTTGTCTAGCTTTTTTCCTATCTCATCAGCTAAATCTTTTGGTAATTGTTCTAAATATCTATTCTTTAATAATTCTTTTTGCTCACCCTCAATCATAATGAATCTCCATGGTTCTCTCATTTTATGATTAGGTGCAAAAACGCTAATATCTAATAGTTCTTTGATCAACGCATGATCTACGCTTTGTTCTGTATAAGTTTTTTGACTTACTCTTGATTTTATAAAATTTTCTAATGTCATGATATCATCTCCTTAACATCATGATACAACTAAATATATAAAATCTCAAACAATAAGCAAAAAGATGAAATATAATTTCATCTTTTTCTATATTTATATAATTTGCTTTTGGTATTTGGTGTTTGGTCTTGTTTTTTCGTAATAATAGTTTCTTGCTCTATTCATTGCATGTGCAAAAAATAAATAACAAACAAAAATAATAGATACTGCAATAACTTTGGTATTAAAGAATATTAAAATTAAAGTAATTGAAGTTCCAATAGTCAGTAATATTTCTAAAAATACTGCTGTGTTTCTACTGAGAAAGACAGTTCTTTTAATCTGATTAGATTCCATGATGAAAATCATGCTTATAAAAAGTAAGCATCCAATAAAAGCTCCAATTCCCAATAGTTTTAAATATTCAACTCTAAGTAAATGATTTTCAAGTATCACTTGAATCCAATTTTGTATATCAACACCTATATTAGATATCCATGATTGTATATAGTTCATAAGCACCTCTCATATCTTTAAAATAAGTTCAAAGCTGTTTGGATCGCATAAGTAAACATAAAAGCATATAAAAGACCAGAAATAAAACTTAGAGAATACTCTATGTAAAGCACTCTTGTAATATTATCATCTAAATATTTTTTATATGTCGTATTTCTAAATACTAATAAAGCAAGTATACATATAATACCAACAACAAGAAATAGAGTTCCATCAATAAATGAATTTGGATCTAAAAAGCTAACTTCTGTAACAGCAAATGAATTTAAGATAATACTAACCCACCATGCAACTGCTAAAATAATAGTTATCTTTGATAGACAAGATGTAACATTTTTATAAAGCTCTTCATGTTCAACATATTGATTTTTGATCAAACTCATCCGACATTTGGCAGCACTAAAAACGATATAGAAAGTTAGTAAAATCGTAATTGCTAGTATGATAACTTCAAATACCATTATTTTTGCTCCTTGTCTTCTTTTTGCATTTCATTGTTTGTAAATATAGCACAATGAAGCCTATTTTTAGTTAGAAATATGATATAATACTAATTGAGGGTTAAAATTAAAGACTCTTTACTTCGATTGTTTCAGGTAAACCAGAGTTTTTAAATCCTTGTACATTTCCAAAACCTTTTTTAGATCCTTTGATTTCTACAATCTCATACCATTCAGGTTGTCCAGAATTTTCAAAATCTAAAGAAATATCTCTTTGTGAACTACTATTTACAGAAAGACCAAATGCTAAACCCATAACCAAAACAACAATAACCAATGCAACTTTTACTAATTTTTTCATAGTGAAACCTCCGTTTTCTTTTATTCTATGATAAAAATACTACTTTGAACAGGGCGTATATGGCCGATTGGCGAAAAAAGGTGACTTTTTTATGAAATCTAACACACTTTCCATTTATATTGAGCGTTTACGTATCGCTCGTCACATTCCACAAGAGACTTTTGTACACGGTGTTGTTTCAATTAGACAATATCGCAGATACTTAAAAGGGGAATCTGACGTTCCTTTTACTGTAATTTCACAGCTTACTACAAAACTTGGTATGAAAACAGATACTATTTTACGCGAATTTGAAGTTGCAAAAGTTGAAGAAACTAGCAAAATGAATGCTCTTTATAATTTAGCAGTTAATTATGACCATCAAAAATTCGATGAAATGGCAAAAACGATATCAATCGACCATATCATTGAATCATCTAATATCTTACTTTACAAACATTCAATTATGTTGAATAAATATTATAGTAGAGCAATTACTGCTGTACAAATCAGAGATATGAGTAAAGAATTGATTAATTACCCCGCTGTATTAGAACAAGGCGTTTTAAATACAATTGAACTTTTAGTGCTAACATTTTTAATAGATGTTCTACCTTTAACAGATCGAACAAAGATTATTGAGAAAATCACTGACTACCTAAATGATTCAAAAATTATTGTAAGTGGTGGTAATGAAAAAGTGCTAACCCTTATTCTTGCAAGACTTGCTAAACATTCGGGTATATTAGAATCCTATGATCAAGTTATTAAATTTTGTGATCTTGCAATAAGTAGAAACATAACCCTACTATCGTTTTATATTATGGATTACTTGTATTATTATAAATCGCTTGCATATTATAAATTAGGTGATCAAGAAAACTTTGAAATATCATTAACTAAGTGTTTTAATGTATTAGAATTTGAGAGCAATGAAAGTAAAACTAAAAAATTTATAGATTTAATCAATGATGACTATCATATTGATTTTAAAAATTACGTTCTAGATTTATATAATAAGAAAAGAATTGAAGGAAAAAAATAATGGATTTTTGTAAAATCTTTTTACAACCTAAAGAAGATATAAGAATTAGACAAGGACATCCTTGGGTATATGGCAATGAAATCGATCATATCGAAGGTATTATCAAAAGTGGAGAAATAGCGTATGTATACGCTCATAATAGTGAGTTTATTGGAAAAGGATATTTAAATACTTCTTCTAAAATATTTGTTCGCATATTATCTCGAAATATAGATGAAGTCATAGATGAAGCTTTCTTTAAAAAAGTTATTGAAACGTCAAATCAATCACGTCTTAATTTAGGTTTCAATAATAGTTATCGTGTTTTATTTGGTGAATCTGATGGCATTCCTGGTTTTATAGTAGATAAATATGATCAATATTTATCTATTCAAGTCCTATCTTTAGGCATTGATCTAAGAAAGGAAATGTTCATCAAAATATTAGTGGAAATTTTTAATCCAAAAGGTATTTACGAACGCAGTGATGTTTCTGTTAGAAAAAAAGAAGGATTGCAACTTTTTAAAGGTGTTATCTATGGAGATGTACCAGAAAAGGTTGTTATTAAGGAAAATGAACTTTCCATGGAAATTGATATTATCAATGGACAAAAAACCGGATCATTTCTTGATCAACAAGAAAATCATAATGCGATAAAACCTTATGTCGCTGGTAAAACTGTTTTAGATTGTTTCTCGCATATAGGAGGATTTGGACTTCATGCTGCTTATCATAATGCCTTAGAAGTTACTTGTCTTGATATATCAGATATTGCTGTTTCGCAAATATTAAAAAATGCTAAACTTAATCATTTGGATCAAGTTAAAGCGTATAAAGCAAATGTTTTTGATGAGCTTAGAGTCTATCATGAGCAAAATAAGTCATTTGATGTTGTCATTCTTGATCCACCTGCTTTTGCTAAAAAGCGTGATGATATCAAGAAAGCTTATAAAGGTTACAAAGATATCAATCTACAAGCCTTAAAAATCATAAAGCCTGAAGGATATCTAGTTTCATGTTCATGTTCACACTTCATGGATCAAACTTTATTTTTGGATATGCTTGCTGATGCTTCACATGATGCAAAAAGAATCACTCAAATGATAGATTTTAGAATTCAAAGTAAAGATCATCCTGCACTTTTGGGATCAGATGAATCTTTATATTTAAAATGTGTCACATTAAAAGTTAAATAATAAAAAGAAGAAAATCAATCGATTTTCTTCTTTTTTCATAGTCTTTTTCCATATTCTAATCTAACTTCTTTTCGTTGCACGTCATTATTTGAATAAGCTAGTGTATTTAAACCAACAAAATGAAATCCTTGTTTCTCATAAAACTGTATAGCTGGATCGTTACACGATTGTACTTCTAAAATAAGTGCTCTTGCATCTAATGATTTAGCGATATGTTCTATATGCTCCATCAAAAGTGTTCCAAATCCTTCTTTTCTGTGTCTTTTGGAAACATAAAGATTCCAAATGCGATATACATTATGCCAGGACTCAATTGATCCTTCAACAACTGCGATAAGTTTTCTTCGCTCAAATATACCAAAAGCTCTAGAGTCTTCTATGTGATCTTCAAATAGATTTATCGTAAAAGTTTTATCTATTTTTCTAAATACTCTTTTTCGCTTTATTGTTAAATTTATTTTTTTTGACTTTTTAATTTTTATATGATGATATGCTCTTGTATAATAGGAAACATGAATTTCATAGCCCTTATACGTTTCTCTTTGTAGTTCAACAATTTTCATGTATTCTCTACCATTCTAACAAGTTGTTTAATATAAAACTTTCTAAATTCAGGATCTTTAAACGTTTCAAGTGGTGAATGATCTTTATTATTAATTTCAGAGATTTGAATAAATAAAGGTATACTAAATGATGAGAAAATAATCATATATCTAGCGGCTAATTCTTTAGGATTTTCTGTCTTAATTGAAGATGCTAAGTTTTTATAAACCATTCTTGTAAATGCATTTTCTGTAAAAAATGTTTTTACAAGCGCATTTGAAGTTTCCGATTGCAATTCATTTGTCAAAAATAAATAATTTAGAACACCAATGTTTTCAATTGCAAAATTGTATACATATGTGACTATTTTTTCTAAAAAGGGCTCAATGTCCATATCATTTTCATTAATGAGTTTTATAACATCTGATTTTAACTCTTCAACTACTTCATCCATAACAGTTAACAATAGATTTTCTTTACTGCCAAAATGATAGTTAACAGCTGCAATGTTAATGTAGCATGCTTCTGCAATATCTTTTATAGTAATGTGTATTTTTTTTTGCATTAATTCTCTAGTATGATCAATAATTTTTCTTTTAATATCTTGATTTTTCATAAGGTATTCCTTTCATTTAAATTATATTTCAAATATTGTTTTAAATATAGTTTCATATCTTATTTATACCATAAAAAATGTATAATTAAAATAGATATTTCAAATATTCATTTAAAATTGCTATTTGGAGGTATAAATTATATGAAAAAACGAGTATATATCTTAATCATTGTTGGCCTTATTACACTCATGAGTGCTTTGCTCATACCCAAAGTTGAAACAAATTATGATTTAACAACTTATCTACCTGAAGACTCTATAACGATTGTTGGTCTTGAGACCTTAGAAGATGAGTTTGGTATTCATAGTTTTATTGAAATGCAAGTTAACTCTATAAGCGTTAATCAAGTCATCTTGCTTAAATCTGAAATTGCTGCCATAGATCATGTAGAAACAGTTTTATGGTTGGATGATTATGTTGACTTAACTTTAGTTCCTATTGAATTTATAGATGATGCAACACTTTCAAGTTTTTATGTTAATCAAAGTGCACTTCTACAAATATCTATTGGTCTAGATAACTATGATCTTCTTGTTGAAGATGTAATCAACGAAATAAGAATTGCAGCATCAGATTACGAATTTGCAATGAGAGGTGAAACACTTAACAATATAGAAAATAGAGTTATTGCAAATAATGAAGTCTTAAAAATAATGTTGTTGATTATACCAATTGTTATTATTATCTTGTTAATTGCATCTAAATCATGGATTGAACCTGTTATATTATTAATTAGTTTAGGTATTGCAGTTGTACTTAATTTAGGTTCTAATATATTGCTGCCAAACGTTTCCTTTATTACGAAGACAATGGCTCTTGCTTTACAACTTGCACTCTCTCTTGACTATGGTTTGTTTTTAGTCCATAGGTATTATGAAGAAAAAGAGACCACTGATGATGTCTTGATAGCGATTAAAAATGCTTTTAAACGCTCTTTTCCAGCAATTACCGCCTCAGCCTTAACAACAATCGCAGGATTCTTATCAATCCTTTTTATGCAATATGCTATTGGCTTTGATATAGGTATTGTTCTATCTAAAGGTATCTTTTTAAGCTACGTCACAACACTGCTTGTTACACCTATTTTGATTTACTTTATGCATAAGCTTATTGATAAAACGATGCATAAAGCAATCATTAGATCTTCTAAAAAATATATCCCATTTATTTCTAAACTTAAATATCCATTGTTTATATTGTTCATTATATTTACGATTGGATCATTAGTTTTATCAAATAAGACAGATTATATTTATGGAAACAATTCAGTATTTGACCCTGATCGACAAATCACATTAGATGCTGATATGATAGCTGAAACATTTGGATCTTATCAACAAATTGTCATTTTAGTTCCTAATTCAGATGTTGCAAAAGAAGTCGCACTTGCTCAAGCATTATCAGATAATGTAAATGTTACAAAAGTGTCATCCATAGTTACTGTTGTTGATCCAATTACACCAAGAGAATTGATTCCAATTGAAATAAAGACTCAATTTATTGGCGAAAATTATACTCGATTTATAGTTTATACTTCAGTCATTGAAGAAAACGAACTTTTATATGAATTCCAAGATGAACTTGTAAATATGATAGATCTTCAATATGATGATTATTATATTGTTGGTGTTCATCAAGCAACTGCAGAAATAAAAGATTTAGTCATAACTGATAAAGCTTGGATTACTTTTGCGTCTATGATTGCTATATTTATCATTTTATTCATTACATTTAAATCATTTGTAATTCCACTTGTATTAGTTTTAGTTATACAATCAGCGATATGGATGAATTTATCTATACTGTTTCTTCAAGGTATTTCTACAATATACTTAGGATACTTAGTTGTTATGACCATTCAGTTAGGTGCTACCATTGATTATGCAGTTCTATTAACCAATAGATATGTCAATTATAGGAAAGAATTTAGTCCAATTGATTCTATGGATAAATCATATCAAAAGAGTTTTATAACCATCATGATCTCAGCTATCGTCTTAGCTGCTGCTGGATTTATTGAAGGTGGATTTTCTAATCTTTCATCTATTCAAGAAATTGGCTTTTTATTAGGAAAAGGAACAACGATTTCATTTATATATGTATTGTTATTCCTGCCAGCTTTACTAATTATATTGGATAAGTTTTTATATTTTAAATCCAAGAAAAACAAATAACGATTATTTCATAAAAGAAAAGCGCTCTGATTGAGCGCTTTTTAAATTATATGAATAAATTATGATTTGAATCTTCAGTGTCTCCTAAGTAAGTTGCTACACCTGCAATTTCAATGCCTTCAATTAATTCTTCTTCTTTAATACCCATAATATCCATACTCATTGCACATGCAGTAACTTTAACACCCATGTCCATTGCAGTTTTCATTAAGACTTGAAGAGAATCAACATTCTTCTTTTTCATAATACCTTTAATCATTTTTGGACCCATACCAGCCATATTCATATTTGATATTGGAAGTTTTTCGGTTCCTCTTGGCATCATTTTGCCAAACATTTTTTCAATGAATGATTTTTTAACTTTAACTCTTTTTGGTTTTCTTAAAATATTAAGTCCCCAGAATGTAAAGAATAGAGAAACATTTTTACCCATTGATTTTGCGCCATTGGCAATAATGAATGCTGCAATCGCTTTATCTAAATCTTGACTAAATACAACAATTGTAGACCCATTTTTAGTTTCCTTAACTTCAATTCCTTTTTGAACATTCTTTTGTGTACCTTTTTGAATATGAGCAGTAATGACTTTATCATCTCTTTGTACATTTAGTAATGTGTTTCCTGTCTTATCAGACCATGATTTAATGTCTTTCATAAATCCTGGGTCAGTGGCTTTGACTTCTAAAATATTACCATTTTCAACTTCTTGCATTGCTTTATAAACTTGAACAATTGGACCAGGACATTGCAAGCCACATGCATCAATTGAAAGTGTTACTTTGGCTTCATTAACCACTGGAATTGGTTGTTCTTGTTTAACTTTATCTACCACTGGCACACCTAAATCATCAGTTAATGTGAAACAAATTTCTGATCCATCATGATCAAATACACAACTATATGATTTAAAACCACCATCTAAGTTTTTAACATTAAATCCTTTTTGAGCTAAAATTCTTGTTGCACTATATCCTCTAGTCCCAACAGCACAATAGACATAAATTTGTTGATCTTTAGGGATTTCATCTAATCTATTTCTTAATTGTGTCAATGGAATATTAATAGATCCTGGAAGAGACTCTAAAATGTATTCTGGTTCTTCTCTAATATCAAGAATGTAGCTACCTTTAGCTGCAAGTTCTTGCATTTGTTGCCACGTAATAACTTCTACTAATCCATTGATAATATTTTCTGCAACAAAGCCTACCATATTAACTGGATCTTTAGCAGATGAGAATGGTGGGGCATAAGCTAAATCAAGATTCTTTAAATCTGTAACTTTCATTTTCGCATATATAGCAGTTGATAACACATCAATACGTTTATCAACACCATCATCTCCACCAATCGCTTGCGCACCATAGATTTCTTGAGTTTCTGGATTAAACAAGACTTTCATAGATATTACTGAAGATCCTGGATAATAACTCGCATGATTAGTTGGGTGAATATGAATGGCTTTATAAGGCATATTTAATTGTTTTAATGTTTTTTCATTTGCACCAGTAGATGCAACAGTAATATCAAATATTTTAGCTGCAGATGTAGCTAATGTACCTTTATATGTTTCAGCTAATCCTGAGATATGGTTTGCAACAAATCTACCTTGCTTATTTGCAGGTCCAGCTAGTGCAGCTGACATAGATTCATGAGTCACCATATTTTCAATTTCAATCACATCGCCAATTGCGTATATATTTTTATCTGATGTCAATAAATTGTCATCAACTTTAATTGATCCACGTTTTGTTAACTCTAAATTAGCTTTTTTCGCTAAGAAATTATCTGGTCTAACACCAATTGCAAATATAATTAAATCAGTCATGATCGTTAATCCCGATGACAAGACAACTTTTTTGCCTTCTTGATCAAAAGATTTCACACCATCATTTAATACTAAACCAACACCATTTTCAACAATTTTTTGATGGATAATTTGTGCCATTTCATAGTCAAACATCCCCATCACTTGTGGAGCCATTTCGATTAATGAGACATTAATACCTAAATGATGTAAGTTTTCCATCATTTCAACACCAATAAATCCACCGCCAATAACAACCGCTTTTTTAGGATTGTTATCTTTAATAAATTTAATAATGGTATCCATATCAGGAATGTTTCTTAAAGTAAATAAATTCTTAGCTTCATTAATCCCTGGTATAGGTGGCTTAATTGGCTGACTGCCCGTTGAAAGCACTAATTTATCATATGATTCCTCATATGACTTATCATCATTTAAATTTTTAACTGTAATCTTCTTATTTTTAGGATCAATATCGATGACTTCTGTAAAGTTTCTAATATCAATATTGAATTTATTATGCATATCTTCTACTGTTTGAACAACTAAACTATCACGTGATGAAATCACTTCACCAATATGATAAGGGAGTCCACAGTTTGCAAATGATATATATTCCCCGCGTTCGAACAAGATAATCTCAGCAGATTCATCTAATCTTCTTAAACGTGCTGCGGTTGTAGCGCCACCTGCAACGCCACCTACTATTATAATTTTTTTCTTCATATTTCATACCTCCGACCTATATTATAATACGCTTATTGTGTAAAAAAGTCAATTAATTAAATAATCTAACATATTTAACATATTTGTTTATTTTTTATATAAATTGAAATAATTAATTCACTACTATTTTTTGTTTTTGCTCATCAATCATATCTTAAAATAACGCCCACTTTTTATCTTTTTATGATAAACTAAAAATAGAGGTACATATCCATGAAAAATATATTAATAACCGGGTTCACCCCCTTTGATGGTGAATCAATCAATCCTTCATATGAATCTATCAAAAATCTTGATGATACCATCATGAATTTTCAAATTATAAAAAAGGAAATAGACACTAGTTTTAGTCAATCACATCTTCAACTATTAGCCTACATCAAGACATATCAACCCGTAGCTGTTATTTTAATAGGTCAAGCTGGTGGTGCTAAACATCTTAGAATTGAACGTGTCGCAATCAACATTCAAGATGCTAGTATACCTGATAATAAGGGCTATAAGCCAGTCGATCAATATGTTATCAAATCAGCACCAAATGCTTACTTTTCAACGTTTCCATACCATGAAATTGTTGAAAATCTTATTGATGAAGGAATTCCATCATCTCTTTCTTATTCAGCTGGAAGCTATGTTTGTAATCATTTACTGTTTCATCTACTGCATTACTTAAAAACAACTAATCAAAATATACCAGCTGGTTTTATTCATGTGCCCTATATATTTTCTCAAGTTAAAGATAAGAAAGATGTCTATGCAACAGATTTAGAAACCTTGACCAAAGCAATGAATATCATGCTTCACACAGTCATTAAGGAGTTATTATGAAAGATTACACCCTAAAAGAGCTAGTTGATTTACTTGAATCAAACCAATTAAATATCCATGATATTACCAATTATTACATAAATCAGATACATACATATGACATGCATCTTAATTCAATTGCAGAAATTAATCCTGATTTACATAAAATCATTCGTGATGTTGAACATTCAGATAAAAAAAGCATTTTACATGGTCTGCCAATTGTCATTAAAGACAACATCCAGACAAAAGATTATATGCATACCACCGCAAACAGTTATGCATTAAAAGATTTTTATGCGCCTTATGATGCAACCATTGTAAAGAAAATCAAAGAAGCCGGAATGATCATTTTAGGTAAAACAAATCTATCAGAATTTGCCTATTTTATGAGTGATCAAAAAATGCCAAGTGGATTTGGATCACTTCATGGTCAAGTTAAACATCCATATGATACAAGAATAGATCCTCTAGGATCATCTACAGGATCTGCAGTCAGTGTTGCTGCTGATTTAATTCCTATTTCTATAGGAACAGAAACTAATGGCTCACTCATGGCACCAGCATATAAAAACAGTATCACTTCTATTAAACCTTCTTTAGGATTTGTTTCTAGACATGGTATCATCCCTATATCTCAATTTCAAGATACAGCAGGTCCTATGGGTAAAACTGTTGAAGATTGTGCTTTATTGCTTGATATTATATACGGATATGACCCAAATGATCGTTCTACAGAAATATGTAACAGCTATAAACCTAAATTCTATGAAGCAACTAAAAAATCAATTAAAGGTAAGAAAATAGCAATACTAAATTACATCTATAAAGATTTCAGTTACTCAAAAGAGGAACAAGAAATCCTAAAAAATACTAAAAAAATCTTAACTTCATTGGGAGCCAGTGTTATTGATTTAGATTTCAATTTAGAAGATTTACATAACGATAAAACTTTACTTGTAGAATTTAAGCATGATATAAACACCTATTTTAATTCCGTCAAAGATACTTGTTTAATACATTCACTTAAAGACTTAATTGAATTTAATAAGAAAAACAAGGAAATATGCCTTCCTTATGGTCAATCAATATTTGAATCTGCTCAAAAAACAGATGGCAATTTAGAGAATCCAAACTACACTAATATAAAAGCATTACAGATGAAAAAAGCTGAAAAATTAGAGAATTTATTAAAAAAACATCAATTGGATGCGGCAATCTCTACTCAAAGAAACTCTTATGCACCAATATTTGGTTCACCTTCAATTACTGTTCCTGCAAAAGCATTGACTGATTTAAATCCTATATCTTTATTCTTCTATGGTAAGAAATATGATGATCAAAATTTGATCACAATAGCCAATCAGTACGAAACACACACAAATTATCGCATACCCCCAAAATTAAAAGGTTGAGAAATTCTCAACCTTTTTCTATAATATCTATCGATGATTTTTCAACCCAATATGATTGACCGTTATCTAATCGATTTAAAAAAGCATAATCAACTAAATATCTTCTTAAAATAACATAATCTCCATAAACAGGTTTTAGTATTTGGTTTACCTCTTTTTCACTATATAACCTATCTTTATCAAATAGCTTGATGATTAAATGGAGTAAAATAACTTTTTGTTTTTCTTTTTTAGGAAAAACTTTTAATTCAAGTGGAGATAATGATTCTACATATCTTTTAATCGCTTCATCTAAATCTTTAATCGAAACATCATATTTCATCATATACGACTTTCCCTTCGTACCAGGATTTAGCAGCTAAAACTTCTTCTTTACTCAGTTGATGACCATAATCAGTCCAAAAAACATCTACAATTGCATTTGCACTCTCAAACATTTGTGTAAGTTCTTGTACTTCATGCTCTGGCATCATTTGATCATAATGCCCAGATCCTATAAATATTTGTGTATGATTTAAATCAGGTAATTCTAAACCTCTTATGGGAACCATTGGATGAAATAAAATAGCTTTTTCAAACGCACTT
Organism: Acholeplasmataceae bacterium; assembly: GCA_021108415.1. Classification (GTDB taxonomy): domain Bacteria; phylum Bacillota_I; class Bacilli_A; order Acholeplasmatales; family Acholeplasmataceae; genus Mariniplasma. The sequence goes on from JAIOQX010000002.1 coordinate 140,606, forward strand.
TCATAATGCAACAAGATAGATGCTGCAATATTTGCACCATTAGAATATCCAATAGCAGTTACCTTAGAACGATTAAGCTTATATCTTTTTACTGAATCGTCGATAAAATCTCTTAGATTGTGTGTCTCTTCGATTAAACTTTCATAATCAAATTCTGTCATTGAGATTCTTTTATAAAATCTAGGCATACCACATTCTAAAATAGCCCCTCTAACACTTAATATATTTGCATCTGGATCGATAAGTTTTCCGATAGATAAGAGATCATGTTCATTACCACCCGTACCATGAAGCAATAATAAAGTTTTATCAGATTGTCCTTTTTTAAATATATGTATCATAGTTTCCCTCCATCATGATTTGTTATTGAGTATATAAAATCAAATACTGACTTATAAAAGATGACTATTATTAACTACATTTTACCATCATAATGAAAAAAAACTATTTTTTTTTATAAATCAGCCAAAATATCTATAGATATGATTACATCTTGCTGTTACACGAACAATTATATAAGCTTTTTTTTATATTTATAAAAATACACGGTTTTTTAAATGAAATAATATTGAAATAAGTGTATAATAAATCTAGACATATAACATATTTAAAACAGGATGTGGTATAAATGAAAAAAAGAAAATATTGGTACAAATTAGATAATGCTGGAAAAATCTTTCCTGCTGTTTCAAAGGCAGATCGAAGTAATGTATTTCGTTTATCTTTTTATCTAGACGAAACAATTGATTCTGAGATCCTTGAACAAGCAGTTAATAAAATACTACCTAGATTTGAAACCTTTGCTGTTCAGATGAAAAATGGATTGTTTTGGAATTATTTTGCTGAAAATCAAAAGTATTTTAGAGTCGAGGAAGAACCTGCACAAATTTGTAAATACTTTAAATCAATCAAAAACAGTGGCTTTATGTTTAAAGTCTATTATTTAAATAATAAAATATCTTTAGAAACATTTCACGCAATTTCAGATGGGACTGGTGCTTTGCATTTTTTAAGATCCATCGTTTTTCAGTATTTTAAATTGCGTGGTTTTACTATGAATCATGAGCATTTGATTTTAAGTGAACTTCCTTATTCTAAAAAAGAAAGTGAAGATAATTTTGTTTCAAATTACGATAAAAATAACAAACTTAATCTTAAAGAAGAAAGTGCCTACCATCTTACAGGTGAAAGGTTCCATCAAGACTGGGTATTATTATATAAAATAAAAATAGATTCAAAAGCTTTGATTGATCTTGTTAAAAATAAGTATCAAGCAACAATCACTCAATATCTAACTGCTGTATTTGCTTATTCTATTTTTAAAGAATCTGTTGATTTTATTGGACATAAAAAACCTTTAAAGATATTTGTACCTGTAAATTTAAGACCTTATTTCGATTCAATCACACTTAGAAATTTTTCATTATATATAAAGGCTACCTTTGATAGTGAAAAATCTGATTGGACATTTGAAGAGATGCTTGAACTTACAAAAACCTACTTCAATGATCAATTAGACAAACAAAAACTACATGGTAGAATAAATGCTCTAGTTGGTTTTGAAAAAAATCTATTGATTAGAATATTACCATTATTTTTAAAACAAATCGCTTTTAAAATAGGATATAATATTTTAGGTGAACGTATAAACAGCTGTTCTATCTCAAACTTAGGTATCTGTAAGCTTCCAAAAGATTTAGAATCTAAAATATTGGATGCTGATTTTGTTAATGCTGGCTATGGACTTGCGATGACTTTAATGTCTATAAAAGGAAAAACAAACATCATTTTAAGTTCACCATTAAAGGATTTATCAACAATCAATTTTATTACAAAAATGTTTGTAAAAGATGGACTAGATGTTATAGTTGATACCAATTATAAGGAGGCATATGATGAGATATTGTAAAACATGTCATATTCATTATGATCAAGATCTAGAACATTGCATTTTATGTGATGGTGAACTTGAAATCGAAGAAAAAGATCAATCTACTTATAAATTTAAAACCATTACAAAAAAAACAAGAACTAATTTCTTTTATAGATTGTTTATTTTCTTAAATGTAGTCAGTATACTAATTTCTCTAACCCTTGATTACATGGCCAATCAATCATTATCATGGTCTTTAATTGTATCAGTTACCAATCTATATTCTATAATGATGATTTTAACTTTAGGTAACCCAACATTTTGGGTATCTAAGTTCACTAAAACAATGATTTTTACCATCTCAATGATTATATTAATTGGACTATCTATCAGAGATCATTCATGGGCAGTTGACATTGTATTTCCTCTTGCAGTATCTTCAACAATGCTCGTGTTAACTATACTCATCTTTTCAAATAGAAAGCGTTGGTTTGATTATTTTGCATCACTTTCTATTATCACATTTATAGGTCTAATACCTGGTTTGTTATTGCTATTTGATGTCATTGAAATTACTTGGCCATCACTTGTATGCTTTATTTATGCATCATTAACACTACTTGGTATGATATTTCTCCCATCAAGTAGTTCTCGAGAAGAATTTAAAAGACGATTTCATATTTAATCGTCTTTTTTTTATAAAAAAAAGGTAGACAATTGTCAACCTTCTTGAGTGATTTGATCTTTTATATTCATTTTATCTACCATATAATTAAAAATATCTTTTCTTGTTATAATGCCAATAAATGCACCATAATCATCAATAACAGGAACAAAGTTTTGTCTTGTTGATATATCTATGATATCTTCCATATTGGTTTGAATAGGTACTGATACATTATTTTTATTTCTAGGTACTTCTTTTATACCAATTTGTTCTGTCTTTTCAAAATCAATCTCATGATCTTTAATATACCACAACAAATCTCCCTCACTTAAAGTACCAACATAATCTCCATTTTTATTTAAAACTGGAATCGCACTGTATCTATAAATCTGCATTTTTTCTAATGCTTGTCTAATGGTTGAATCACTATAAATATAAGCCACTTTCTCTTTAGGCGTCAAACAAAATAGTATGTTCATAAAAACTCCTTATCATATTAATTGTTGCTTAAAAAGCGAATTGTTTTTTACACTCATATTATAGCATAAATCTATTGATATGAACAACAGATAACTTTATGGTAAAAATATGGTAAAATGTATTAAATTATACTTTAGGAGATTCGCAAATGTGTGGAAGATTTACTATAACTTTAACTAAAGAAGATTTCATCAACTATCTATCTACATATGATGATATTCATATTGACTTAGATCATATAGTCTTACCAAATTATAATGTTGCTCCAAGTGAAAACGTAGTCGCAATGATATCACATAAAGATCAATATCGAGTTGGTCCTCTCAAATGGGGGTTTATTCCTTCTTTTGCAAAAGATATAAAATCGGGATTTAAAATGATTAATGCAAGAGCGGAAACACTATTAGATAAACTAGCTTTTAAAGATGCTATCATATCAAAAAGATGCGTTATATTTGCAGATAGTTTTTACGAGTGGAAAAAAGAAGATCATAAAAAAATACCCATGCGAATCAAATTAATCGATCAAGAAATATTCGCATTTGCAGGGCTTTATAGCTCTTACAAAGACAAAGAACAAACTATACATTCTGCTACCATCATCACTACACAATCTAATGAATTTATGACAAGTATTCATCATAGAATGCCAGTTATTTTAAAAAAGGATGATATTGAAGCTTGGTTAAACCATAAAACACTTCATGCTATGTCATATTTAAAACCTTATGACACAAATCAGATGAAGGCTTATGAAGTTTCAAACTATGTAAACAATGCATCACATAAAGGTAAAAATTGTATAGAAGAAATAAAAAACACCAATTAAGGTGTTTTTTATTGCCATTATCATAAGATAGCTAAAATGATTATACCCAACAAGATTAAGACAATAATTGAATCCAATAATGATGCATTTTTAAACATCATTTTTCGATTAATTTCATCTGGGTTTAGTGATTCTAATAAATCTTCATCTTCACATAATAATCTAGATTGTGTATTATCCCAATTGTCATTTATAGCATCAAACTTTCTTCTATAATTTAACATCGATATCACCTTCTAAGGTCATTATACCACTACTTATTTTTAATGTCATAAAATTGCTTATTTTTATTTTAAATTAAATATTTACGCCTCTTTTTCCTCTTATAAGAAGGATAACTGCAAATATAGCTGTATATAATAAACACCCAACAAGTGCAACAATTGTCCATAAACCTTCATTTGCTGAACCATAAGTCAAAGAAGGAATAAATAAAATCGCAAATAATGGAAGTGCCATTGAAATTGCAGTACCTGAGCCTAAAACCATTTCTTCTGCTACTGGTGTCTCTAGATTCGGATCAATCCCTTTTAGTAGTGCTAGGCCGGTTGAAGCTACTCCAGTAAGCATTCCAAATAAGCCAATAAAATACTGATCTTGGTATTCTGGATAAACAATTTTTGTCATATATCTTAGATATAACATGGTTGCGACTCCAGCAACTATAGAAGTGACAATTAATTGAATACCATATGAAGATAAGAAATCTAATGTAATCGTCAATACAGCGCCAGCAATCATAATGTTAAACGCAATTGAAGTTATATTTGATAAGATATAATTGTTTGTCATGAACTTTATGTTTTTGCCTTTTTTCTCTAACTTTTTCAAAATTTGTTTATAAAGAAGTGCATACATTATACCAATAATGAAATTAAATCCTTTTAATAGTCCAAATACTGTTTCACCAATATTACCAAGGTTAGCTAATAATGCATTTGCACCAAGTAAGGTTAGGTAGACTAATCCATAAATGATTGAAATGATAATTGCTTGTGTTGTAAGTCCATCTAGTAAACTAATTTCTTTAACAGTATCAATTTCTATTGTTTCTTTTCCACTTGAGTCTTCAACATAATTTTTAGGTTTTGCATACCCTTTTTTTCTACTCATGACATTAATAATTAATACACCAATAGTTCCTCCAAAAACAAATCCTAAAAAGGAATAGGATACACCTAATGTTGCACCATTACCCTCTAGCATTAGATCCCACATATTACCAATAGATAAAGCAAGTCCTGGTCCTTGGCCAAAACCTAGCGCAACTAACATACCACTACCAACAAATTTAGTACTAAATAAAGTTAAAACTAAAATAATACCAATTGCTGCTTGAAGGGCATAAGTTGATGTAATCAACATGCCTGTTGACCATATTTTTTTCTTTATTTTTGAATCACTTTTCTTTAATGCAAGTGAAATAAATCCAATTGCTAATGCATGATACACAATAAATCCCATATACTCAACATCAATAAATGTATCTTCACCTATAATGATTGGTGCAAACACTAGTGATATGATGAGTCCGATTAACCCACCAAGTAGTGAAGTCGGAATGACTACCTTGTTTAACCCTGGTAACCAAGTTTTTAAAATTTTAGCAAAAAACATTAATACCCCAATCAATAAGAAATAAATAATTATCGGCCATTCTTGCATATTATATGTCTCCTTTGTGTAGTTTTATTGTATCCAAAAATAACATTGGATCTTTTATTTTAATCATGTAAGATTCTTTTTTATAATCAAATGATAAAATATTTTTTTGTGTGAGTACTAAACCAATAATGTCTTTTAGTTCAAAGGGTTTTTGAATATATTTATTAGTAAATACGAGTTGTTCATTGTTAAGATATGCATTAACTTTACCAATATATTTTCGACTACCCTTATTTAAGTCTATTGAATAAAACTTTCCATTTGATTGATAAACTCTATCAGATGGTTGAGAATTTAAGACTTTCTTTTGCATAATATCCCAATCTATCATGTTATCAAAGTTTAAACCTTCTAACATATGATGATGATTGTAATGCGCTAAATGTCCACACTGATTACAGTAAATATCATTTCCTTTTGTATATAGAGTTTGAATATTTTTACATTTTGGACAAACGTAAACGTATTGTTCCATCCCTATAGCTTTATTTAATGATCGATATTTTACTTTTGCCTCTTTATTCCATTCATAATCATTATATTTTAATGCTTCTTCAATCTTTAATGATAAATCTTCTAATTTCATGTCATCAATTTCAGCTTTAGTAAAAAGTGTATAAAAATGGACATAAAATTTAGGTCTTCTTCTTTTTTTACCCCATCTAGGATTTGCAAAATACCCTCCATCGATTTTTGCAACAACTAAATCGTGACTAATCTTTTTAACAATTTTAGCTGTACTCATATAATCTGTAGGTGTTTGTTCTCCAAAGAATGAAGAGTTTCCTTCTGGAAAAATCATGATACTATTTTTGTCTTTATTAAATGCTTGTAACATATATCTAATCGTTTGAATATCAGATTGACCTTTTCTCTTTGGAATCGATTTAATAATTTTATTTAACCCAAACTTCATTAACTTATTTGTGTATAATATATTACTAGTTACTGGATATGGATATTTTTTAATATTCATTGCAACATACAAGGGATCATGCAATGATGAATGATTTGATATTAAAAAAAAGGGATCTTTTCTTTTCTTATCAAAATCAGTATATGTAAATTTTATATTGTATTGTAATCCAAATAAAATTTTTATAAATAACCTTGAAACCTCAACTTTTATGCTCATACAAAATCTCCTTATGTTTCATATTATACGCTAATTACTTTGTAATTCCAAATAAAAAAGTCCAAAGAAAAAGGGAGATGATTATCTCCCCCAAGATTCCTATAGTTTTAAGTATGGTAAATTAAATGCTTCAGCAACTCCTGGACATGTAATTTCTCCGTTGTACACGTTTATGCCGTGTTTTAAAGCTCTTGATCTATTCAATGCCATATCTAATCCAAGATCCGCAATCATCAGTCCGTAAGGTAATGTTGCGTTATTTAATGCCTTAGTTGATGTCATAGGTACTGCACCAGGCATATTTGCAACCGTATAATGAATGATACCATCTACTTCATAGATTGGATTATCATGATATGTTGGTTTACTAACTTCTGTTGATCCACCTTGATCAATAGCTACATCGACTATAACACTACCAGGTTTCATACCTTTGTAGTATTCACGTTTAATTAGTTTTGGAGCTTTTGCACCTGGAAGTAATACTGCGCCAATGACAAGATCAGCACCTTTAATAGCATTTTCCAAGTTTTCTTTAGAACTATATAATGTGTTTATTGTATTTGCATAAATATCATCTAAATAAGTAAGTTTTCTTAAATTAATATCTAAAATCGTTACTTCTGCACCCATGCCAACTAACATCTTTAAAGCATTTTCACCAACAACTCCTGCTCCAACAATAGTTGCTTTTGCTCTTTGGACACCTGGTACACCAGAGATTAAGACGCCACTGCCACCAAATGGTTTTTCTAGGTATTTTGCTCCTTGAATTGCACTCAGTCTACCTGCTACTTCACTCATTGGTTTTAAACAAGGTAGAGTCCCATCATCTTCAGTAATTGTTTCATATGCTATAGATTGAGTCTTACCTTTGATTAATGCATAAGTTAAATCTTCGTTTGCTGCTAAGTGAAGATATGTATAAAGGATTAATCCTTCTGTTAAAAATTTAAATTCTGGTTCTAAAGGTTCTTTTACCTTTACAATCATTTCTGATTGTTTCCAAACTTCATCAGCCGTTTTTAAAATAGTTGCACCAGCATCTATGTATTGTTGGTCACTAAATCCTGAATTTATACCAGCACCTTTTTCAACAAAAACTTGATGTCCATGTGAAATATACTCTTTTACACTACCTGGTGTAAGCCCTACTCTAAACTCTAAATTTTTGATCTCTTTTACTGTTCCAATGATCATGATATTCTCCCTTAAATAGTTTTTGATTACGATACAATATCATGATAACACAAAAGCGCTTACATCGTTATATTTTTTTATCAATTTTGTTATATTTTTCATAATTATTATCGATAATTTGCATGATTTTGACTCTATCTGCTATGAGTTGTCTCAAATTGCTTAACCCTTCAACATTTTTCTTGGAATCTAGCCATAATTTTAAGTAACCATTTTGTCCATATTTTTCTTGTAAGTGCTCATAAGCTCTAATCATATGCTCATCTTTTGTTATATTAGGATAATGAGATAATCCAAATAAAACAGTACGTGAAATAATAACTAAAGGAATGATATCTCTATCTGCTTCTGCAATAATTTTTCCGTATATACTTCTAGGTTCATTTTCATGTGATGCTCGATGATCTTCAATGGCTTCTTTCATTATTTTAATTTCATCAGGATGATAATAAGAATTAATCATTTGATCATCTTCAAGATATTTCGCTCCTGTTAGATGATGCATATCTCTACCATAAAGATTACCTATATCATGATAAAATGCGATTATATAAACTAAATCTAGTCTTATATCTTTTAGTGTAGATGCTATTTCTAAAGAAGTTTTAACAACTTGGTGAACATGATCATATTGATGTGCTTTATCAAATTTTCTATAAATAGGAAGTATCGTCTCATAAAGATAGCTAACCAGATTTAAATCTAACTGATACTCTATATGCTTTTTAAACTGATCAATGATATCATCAAACACTTTTTTTCCGTGATCATAAGTGAGTTTAGTACTAACTAAATCTTCTTTTACCCATTTTAGGTCTTGAATTTCATCATCTTGTTTATTGATCTCAAATGACAGAGGTGTTGCTAAAAAATAGATGACTTCTTTATCGATACGATTATCAATGATATAGTGATCTTTTGCTTTAATATCAGAAAAAATAAAGACATCAAGATTTGTTTCTTCTCTAACTTCACGATAGGCTGTTTCTATTTCTGTTTCATCATTTTCTATATGTCCTTTAGGAAAACCAATGTAGTCTCCATATTTTTGGTGAATTAGCAAAAATTCTCGAACATTTTTGTTATATCTGTAAATGATGCATCCGCAAGATTTTTCTTTTTTCATTACAATCAACTCCTAAATAAAGTATAGCATAGAAAATACAACAACTTAAATTTTTGGCATAATTAAGGCAATTCTTTATTGATAAAAACGCTATCATCATGTATAATACTAATATAAGAACCGATTGGAGGCAATGCTATGAAGATCCTATTCGCCAGTTCAGAAGTATTTCCATTCAGCAAAACAGGTGGTTTAGCTGATATGGCTTTATTTTTACCCAAATCGCTTAAAGAAATAGGGCATGAAGTTTTTGTTATCACACCTTACTATAAGGAAATTGCTAAACATCATAAAGAAATGAGTTATAAAGGTACAAAAACCATTTCTATGGGTGGCATTGAAACCATCGTACATTACTATGAACTAATTTACCAGGATATAAGTTTTATATTCGTTCAAAATATGCATTATTTTGAAAGAGATCACTTCTATGGTTATAATGATGATGCAGAACGCTTCTCTTGTTTTAGTTACTCTATTTTAGAGGCGATGGATGTTCTTGATTTTTATCCAAACATTCTACATCTAAATGATTGGCAAACTGGTATGGTACCTTATTTATTAGATGAACATTATAGAAGAATTAATGATGGATATTATGCGATACACACTTTGCTTACGATTCATAATTTAGAATATCAAGGTTCTTTTGATCCTTATGTCTCTAGATTTTTTAACACTAATTTTGATTATACTTATATGCACTTTGATCGTGTGAACTTTTTAAAAGCTGGTATTTCAAGAGCAACTAAGATAAATACCGTATCTCCAACATATAGAAATGAAATTTTAACTCAAGAGTTTGGTTTTACTTTAGATGGGGCTTTAAATGATCGAAAATGTGATTTAGTTGGTATATTAAATGGCATTGATGATACTGTTTTTAATCCTAAATCAGACCCTTTAATTGAATTTAATTTTGATAAGAGAAATTTCTTCTCAATGAAACAAAAAAATAAAGAAAATTTATTAAAACAATTTAATTTAGAGGTTGATTTAAATGAACCTTTAGTGACTTATGTGGGCAGACTAGCAACACAAAAAGGGATTAATTTATTTAATGAAATTTTAGAAGAAGTTATCATATATAGTAATGCACGATTTATCTTAATGGGATCAGGTAATGATTCTTACGAATCCTTTTTTAGATATTTATCGTTAAAATATCCTAAACGCGTTTCAAATTTTATTGGATTTAATGAAGCTTTAGCACATAAAGTTTACGCATCAAGTGACTTATTTATGATGCCAAGTCGATTTGAGCCATGTGGCTTAGGACAATTGATAGCGATGCGCTATGGAGCACTACCAATTGTAAGAGAAACAGGTGGATTAAAAGATACTGTTATCCCATTTAATAAATTTACAGACATTGGTACAGGTTTCACATTTAGAAATTATGATGCATTTGAATTAAAAGAAAAATTATTTGAAAGCATTCAACTTTATAAAGATAATCTTCCAATATTTAAAAAACTCATGAAACAAGCACTAGATCAAGACTATAGCCTTAAACAAATGGCTTTATCATATGAAAATCTATACGAAATTATACTAGGAGTGTAACTAATGGAAACTTTGACTTTAATACTTGCCGGTGGTAAAGGATCAAGACTTGATATTTTATCACAAAAACGATCAAAACCAGCAATGCCATTTGCTGGTAAATTTAGAATTATTGATTTTGCTTTATCAAACTGTGCACAATCAAATCTATATGATATAGGAATTTTGACTCAGTATCTTCCTCTATCATTAAACGAGCATATTGGTGGTGGAAAAGCATGGGATCTTGATAGAAGAGATACTTCAGTTGCCCTATTACAACCACATAATTATTGGTATTTAGGTACAGCAGATGCAGTTTTAAAAAATTTAGAATTCATTCAAAGAAGAAATCCAAAATATGTTCTTATTCTCTCTGGAGACCATATCTATAAAATGGATTATAGAAAAATGATTGCATTTCATAAAGCAAACAATGCGACATTAACGATTGCAACTCAACCAGTTGATCCAAGTGAAGTGAATCGATTTGGTATTATGTCAATTGATGAACATGATGAAATTATAAAATTTGAAGAAAAACCTAAAACTTCTGATTCAAATTTAGCATCTATGGGTATTTATCTATTTGATTATGAACTTTTAGAACGCGTATTGTTAAATATTAAACGAGATGATCTAGATTTTGGAAAACATATTATTCCATATCTTATTGAAACAACTAAACAAGAAGTTTATGCATATCAATTTAAAGATTATTGGATGGATGTAGGTACATATGATTCTTATTGGGAAACTAACCTACAAATGACTAAAGACTTTACAGCACTTGATTTATACGATCCGACTTGGAAAGTATTTACTAAAAGTGAAGACCTACCTCCAGTAAAAGTTGGTAGTGATGCTAAAATTGAAACTTCTCTAGTTTCTAATGGGTCAGTAATTGAAGGCACTGTCATCAACTCAGTTATCAGCCCTGGTGTTAGAATTGGTAAAGGTAGTGTAGTTAAAGATAGTATTATTTTAAATAATGTTATCATTGGTAATAATGTTACAGTACAAAAATCAATCATTGATAAAAAGGTAGTTATTGGAAGAGATTCATATATTGGTTATGGTGATGATTTTACACCTAATGTAGAGAAACCAGATTTATTAACTTCAGGTATCACTGTGATTGAAAAAAGAACAATCATTCCAGAAGAAACAGTTATTGGAAGAAATTGTCGAATCTTTAAATCACACGAATTTGATAAGAAAACAATTAAAAGTGGTGAAACACTTCGATAAAAGAAAAAATATCATAGCAAGCAGCTATGATATTTTTTTTATCTACATATAATCATATGGTGACATATGATCATCTTCATCTTCTTCTTTCGTGCTTAGATCACGATTTAATCTTAGAGCAAGTGTGGTTTGACGCTTATTTGATAAATGATTTGCTGCATAAATCAAAAGCTTCATATCGCCTAAAAGTATTAAATATTGTTTTGCTCTAGTAATTGCGGTATAAATCAATTCTTTTTTTAACATGTGTAAATAATTTCTTACCATGGGAATCATCACAATCTTATATTCACTACCTTGAGATTTATGAATAGAGATTGCATATGCAAGATTTAGCTCATCTAAATCAGCTCGTTCATAATAAACTTCATTATCATCAAATGTTACCACTAAGAATTTTTCATTATCTTGGTTAGTTTCAATTGATTTAATAATTCCAATATCACCATTCATAATAAATCGTTTAGGATCATTAACTAGTTGTATAACCTTATCACCTTCATAATAGGTCTTATCTTTAAATGTTATAGATTTATTTTTATGTGCATTAAACTTTTCCTGAAGGATCTGATTAAATCGATCAATACCTAATTCTCCCTTATACATTGGAACTAGTATTTGAATATCATCAATCATAGAATAACCTTTATCAAGTGCCCCTTGAACTTGATTAATAATTGTATCTTGGATTTTTTGTTGATCTGCATTAAATAAATAGACATCATTACCACTGACCAAATCATCATATGAAAGAATTTGATTATTAACAGAACTAGCAAGTGAAATAATATGTGAGTCTGTTGCTTGTCTATGGATTTGATCGAGTTTTACAACCTTGATTTGATTAGATTCAATTAAGTCTGATAAGACTTGTCCTGGACCAACTGATGGCAATTGATCTACATCTCCAACGATAATGATTTGAGCATTATCTTTGATCGCTTCAAACAATCTGCTTGCAAGAAATATATCAATCATAGAAGATTCATCTACGATGATTAAATCTTGAGAAAGTAAATGAGATTCATCAAATGAAAACATACCGTCAAAGTTATACCCAAGATGTCTATGAATAGTTGATGTTTTAACATGAAGTAGCTCAGACATGCGCTTTGCGGCTCTTCCTGTAGGTGCAAGACAAGCTATTTTTTCATATATATCTGGATGATCAAAGTTGAGTTTGTTATAGATCTTATAGACTTCTAATAGTCCATCAATAATTGTTGTTTTACCAGTTCCTGGTCCACCTGTTATAATTGAGACTTTATGTGTCAAAGCTTCTAGGATTGCTTCTTTTTGAACATCTGTATAGACAATATCTTTTGTCATTTCAACTCTATCTATTAGAGTTTTTATATATGTTGAATCTACATTAAAATTAGACATTTGATTAAGTTTAATAATCTTTTCAGCTAATTTACTTTCTGTAAAATATGATAAAGTTAAATAATATCTTTCCTCTTCTATAATGATTCTATTTTCTTCAAGTAAGGTTTTTATACCTAATTCAAGATCAATATCTGTTTGTAAAACTTGGATGGTCTCTTTATTAAGTTGTTCTAAAGTTAAATATAGATCTCCGTTTTGGTAAGCTATATGCTCAAGTGCATATAAAATTGCAGCCTTAATTCTTCTAATATCATCTGAGTGAATGCCTAATTTATGAGCAATTTCATCTGCTTTTATAAATCCTATACCATCAATATCATCAATCAATCGATAAGGATTTTCTTCTAATTTTTCTATGGTTAAGCTTTGGTATTTATTTAGAAGTTTCATTGCCAATCTTCCAGATAAATCATATGCATATAAACGAACCAAAATATGTTCGTTTGTTTGATTTTCAAGAAGCTGCTGATGAAATTTGACGATTCTTATTTTTTTTAACCCTATCTCTTTTAAGATACCTGGTTGATCAATAACTTTTTGAATCACATCGAGTCCGAATTTTTCAACCATCTTTTCTGCTGTTTTAGGTCCGATACCTGTGAAAAAAGAGCTTGATAAATAACTTATCAAACCATTAGCTGATTGTTTTTCAGTTTTTTTAAAGGATTCAACTTTTAATTGTTCACCATATGTTTGATGTTTAACCCATGTTCCCATGAACTCATAAATAACATCCTCACTAATTTTTGGAAAATATCCAACAATAGTCACAATTTTATCATCTAAAGTAATTAAACGTGCAATGGAATAACTATTTTCTTCATTATGAAAAACATAATTTTTTATCTTGCCAATAACTTTTTCCATAGGACCTCCAAAATGGTTATCTACTTTTAGAATTATACCATTTTTTATGATAATAAAAAAGGAACTAAGTTCCTTTTAACTGTATAATCTTTTCTTTTTATCCATAAACACTTCTGAGATAAACCCAGAGCCTACACATACTTCTTTTTGATAAAAAGCACATACTTGACCTGGAGTAACAGCTCTTACTTTTTGTGGATATTTAACTTTAATAGTTGTTTGATCAATCCAAATCACTTCAACATCATGATCAGTTTGTCGATATCTAAACTTTGCAGTCATCAGACCATCTACTTTAGGGCCTCTCCAGACAACATCTGTAATTATTGCTTCATCGCTAAACAAATGTGGGTGATTAAAATCAGGTTCAACATAAAGTGTGTTGGTTGATAAATCCTTACCAACTACATACCATGCCCCACTATCTTCTTTTGTTCCACCAATACCTAGTCCTTTTCTTTGGCCTATGGTGTAGTTCATAAGTCCTTGATGAGCTTTTATATAAGTTCCATCAAGTTTTTTCATATCTCCTGGCATTGCAGGTAGATAATTGCTTAGAAACTCATTAAAATGTCTTTCACCTATAAAACAAATACCTGTTGAATCTTTTTTCTTTGCGGTTGCAAGATTTTGTTCAAGCGCTATTTTTCTAACTTCTTTTTTATCGATGTTTCCAATTGGAAACATTACATTTTTTAACTGGTCTTCTCTTAATTGAGATAAAAAATATGTTTGATCTTTATTTTGATCATATGCTCTAAGTAGTTTTGGATAATCCCCAGATAAATCTACTTGAGCATAATGTCCCATAGCGATATAATCTGCATCAAATCTTTGTACATAATCAACAAATGCTTTAAATTTAATTTCATTATTACATAAGACATCAGGATTTGGCGTTCTATTTTTTTTATATTCATCTAAAAAATAAGTGAACACTCTATCCCAATAATCATCTATAAAATCAACTTTATGTAGTTTGATACCTAATTTGTTTGCAACCTCTAAAGCATCTTGATAATCTTTTTCTTGTTCACAGACTTCATCATAGCGTGTTGGGTTACCTTTTAAGTCACTGTTAGTTGCACTATCCCAATTACGCATAAAAACGGCTTCAACATCAAAACCGGCTTTAAGAAGAAGATATGCAGCAACACTGCTATCAACGCCTCCGCTTAATCCTATAATTACTTTCTTTTTATTCTTCATAACATCACTTTCTTTTTACATCGCTAGGCATTCTATATTCACCTCGTGGTGATAGACTGATTCCTAGTATCTTTGGTCCTTCAGGAAGGGTTTGTCTTTTAAACTGTTGTGTGTAAAAACGCTTAAAAAAGCGGTTTACATAGATTTCTAAATCTTTATCATTTAAATCAAATGCTTCTTTAACTAACCAACTAATCTTAGATTCGTCAGCTCCATTGATTAAGTGATGAAACAACATAAAATCATTAATGTCATATCTGCCAATCGTGATTTCAGTGTCTTGATCTTCTTTTAACTCAGGAGTTATAGGGGCATCTAATATATGGTTTAGAACTTTTGATATATGCTTATATTCGTGTTTTGCATGATAATCAATAAGTAGTTTCACCCATGTCTTAGGTAGTCCAGCATTGATTGCATACATGCTCATTTGGTCACCATTATAAGTCATCCAGCCAAGCGCAATTTCAGATAAATCTCCAGTTCCTAATACAAAGCCTCCATGCTTATTTGCAAGGTTCATTAAGATCATCGTTCTCATTCGAGCTTGAGTATTTTCATAAGTTACATCTTTTTCTTTATGCGCTATAGAATCTAGGTGTAGATCTACAGCACTAGCTATAGGTATTTCTATGGATGTCACATTAAGCTTTTCCATAAGTTCAAGTGCAGCAGATTTTGATGTGTGCGATGTAACCTGAGCAGGCATTGTAACTGCTATAATATCTTTTGGGTCTCGTTTAAGATAAATCATCGCTTGGTGACTCACTAATAAAGCCAAGGCTGAATCTAGTCCACCAGATATCCCTAAAATAATTTTATTTGCTGATTTAGGAATAGATTCTAATCTTTTAATCAGTGCAAATATTTGTAAATGATTTGCGACTTTAATATCTTCTTTCGTATTATATGTTGAAATAAATGGTGTTTGGTTTAATTTATGTTCAAACTTATAATCTTGCATCTGATTTATGTTTATCTTAATATATTGATACTTGTTTTCGTTTTTTAGATGCATATCTCGATATGTAGAATCTTGACGTTTTTGATAGTTAATACCCATCATATCTATATCTGCATATAAATGCGTTTCCTCATCTGTAAACGCATGGCTTTCAGCGATGAGTTCACCTAAAGATGCGATCACTTTATGGCTTGAATATACAATCTCACTACTAGATTCATAATGACCAGATGTAGTGTATACATAGGCTGCCATTTGTTTTCTAGAATGATCTAGTACAGCATGTCTTCTTAATGATTGTTTACCGACATATTCACTTGAAGCTGACAGATTAAAAATTAAATTAGCTCCAGCAAGACTCATATCATCACTAGGCGCATATGTTGCCCATAAATCTTGGCAAACCTCTACACCAAATCTGATATGTTTATCTATATCCTCAAACAACAAATATCCAAAAGGAACTTTTTGATTAAACAAATCAATTTCATTCAACGATGAATCTTTACCAGAGTGAAACCATCTTTTTTCATAAAATTCATGATGGTTCGGCAAATAGTGCTTAGGAATAACCCCTAATACTTGCCCATTTTGAATCACTAAAGCACAATTATATAATACGCCATAAATATCTAAGGGTACACCAATTATATATATACCTTGATATGTTGTTTGTTCTTTAATATATTTAACTGCCTGAAGCGCTTGATCTATAAATGAACCTTGATAAAAAAGATCGCTTGCACTATAACCAGTAATTGTAAGTTCTGGAAACACCGTTAAACTAGCTCTAGATTGATCTAGAACTTTTAAAATTTCAATTTTATTAAATTCAATATCACCGACTGAGATTTTTGGCGTTACGGCTGCAACTTTAATATATCCATGTTTATACATTATGACACCTCATATAATTTATGGTCTTTAATATATTGATAAACTTCTTGAGTTAAATATTCTTTATTTTTATCTATATCATTTCTTATTTTTGTTGATGAAATTTCCATATCAAAATCTACAAAAATAAACTTATGTTTAATATCTTTAAACATATCTTCTGCTTTTTCTTGACTCATATAGTGATTTCTATTCATGATGATAAATGTATATGTATTTAGAAGTTCTTCATAATTAATCCAAGTCTTTAATGACTCAAGATTATCTGATCCGATAACAAAATGCAAATTATCATATGTTTTACTTAAAGTTTTTAATGCACTTAATGTACCCTTATACCCATTATGATGTTCTAAATCTGAGATAATAACCTGTGAGTTATAAGTCTTTAACATTAAAGAAAGCATTTCATAACGATGATTAAAATTAATAAGATCTGACTTTTGATAATCGTTTCCGACAGGTAAAATAATCACTTTGGATAGATCAAAAGTTTCAATAAGTTTATTGATAATATGTAAATGTGCTTGTGTGGGTGGATTAAATGATCCACCATAAATAATATTCATATATTTCACCTCTATTATTATACCATATTTAATAACTCTATTGTGTTGTAGACCACACATTTATAGCAAATATTATTTGAAATCTTTTATAAAAAAATTATAAAGAGCATTTCTCTTTTAATTAAAAGTCGTAGTTGATATAATTAAAGCGTAGAAAAATATGCGTCAAAGATAAAGGAGTAGGATACGTATGGATTTAAAAGAAAGATATTTCAATAAAATAAGATCTGAACGTCTAAGACTTACAAATTCAAGAAAAGCAATGATAGAAATCTTAGAAGATAAGCATTTAACCTTCAAAGAAATTCAAAAAGCTTTAGCAAATCGTGGCTTTTACAATGTTTCGACTATTTATAACAATCTCGAATTCCTTATGGAACATAAGATGGTTGTTGAAATATATATCAATAATGTAAAATACTATGATTTAGCAATGGATAATCCAATGCATAGCGCTGATAGTCATATTCATGTCATGAATAAACAAACTAACGAGATTACAGAAATCAATTCACCTGACATTTTTGATTATTTAAAAGACCACAAAGCATTTAAGGATTTAGATTTAGAATACATCAGAATTATTGTCTCAGCAAATAAGAAAAAATAAAAAGGCAATCTGCCTTTTTTTTATGCTTCTATAGCTGCAATAAATAATGCTGCAGTTGATTTATTGGTTGCAAGCGGAATTTCATAATGATCACTAAGTCTTAACAAAGCTGAGACATCAGGCTCATGTGGCTGTGCTGTCAATGGATCTCTAAAAAATATAATCATATCAATAGCTTGGTTAGCTACCATAGCTCCAATCTCTTGATCACCACCAAGTGGTCCTGATTTTTTTAAGTGTATATTTAATCCAGTATGTTCAACCAATATTGAGCCGGTTGTTCCTGTTGCGTACAATTCATGTTTTTCAAACAAGTGAACATGTTCTTTAACAAAGGCAACCATATCTGCCTTTTTTTTGTCATGTGCAATTAATGCAATTTTCATAGTTATACCCTTTCTGCGACTCTCATTTTTGCTGATTTAGATCTTGAGTTATATAGCATTTCTTTTTCACTTGGATAAATAGGTTTTTTTGTAATTACTTTTAGTTTTATATTTTTATCAATCATTACAGGTAAATTTTTAGGTAATTGTGATGTTGATTTTTCTTTAAAATAATGTTTAACAATTCTATCTTCTAGTGAATGAAATGTAATGACAACGATTCTTCCACCTGGATTAAGCATATCTAGGGCTTGTTCTAAAACTTCTTCAAGCACACCTAATTCATGATTAACAGCAATCCTTAATGCTTGAAACACTTTTTTAGCACTATGCCCTTTTTCTCTATAATTGACTTGATCTGTAATTTTGACTAAATCCATTGTCGTTGATAAAGGTCTTTGATCAACGATTCGTTGAGCAATTTTAAAACTATTTTTTTCTTCTCCATATATAAAAAATAATTTAGCTAATTCATCTTTAGTATATGTATTAACAATCTGTTTTGCAGTTAAACTTTGCGTTTGATCCATTCTCATATCTAAATCTGCATCTTTTAGGTAAGTAAACCCTCTAGTCTCATCATCAATTTGAAAACTTGACATACCTAAATCAAGCAATAAACCGTCAATTTTTTCAATACCTTCATCGTTTAATCTATTTTTTAGGTGTCTAAAATTACTTTTAATGATTTTATAATTCTCAAAATCTTTTAATATATTTTTTGCATATTCAATGGCATATCCATCTTGATCAAATGCATATAAATATCCCTGATTTATGTTTTCTAAAATCTTTTTAGAATGTCCTGCTCCACCTAGAGTGCCATCAACATAAATGCCATTAGATTTGATATTTAATTGCTCAATTGCCTCATTTAGCAAGACTGTTACATGTTTCATTCAATCACATCTCTTCATTTAAAATACATATTAATTAAACTATATATGAAATTAATCATTTTGTCAATTTTGACAAAGAAAAAGGTGCTTTTAAGCACCCTTCTTTAATCCTCTTTGGATTGTTTTTTGGTTAAAACTTGTTGACCTTTGTAATAACCACTGTTTGGTGTTACACGGTGTGGTAATGTGAATTCACCAGTTTGTGGGCAAACAACTAACGCAGGAGCAGTCAATTTGTAATGTGTACGACGTTTTCTCTTCGCAGTTTTACCCGTTCTTCTAAATGGAACAGCCATCTGTTCACCTCCTATTTTTTCAAGAGCGTATCTAATTCAGCAAATGCAGGATGTGAAGTCTTTTCTTTTTCAAAAGAAATCTTTTTTGCATCTGGATGATAGATGGTATAAGGTTTTTCACTTATGATGTATCCAAATATGATATCAGTTAGTTCAATGTATTCACTCAACATAAAATCTGCATCATCATCTTTTCCAAAGATAACTTCCTCATGAATATCCATGTGGTATGAAACAGGTTTTAAGGTTTTAGCACAAGCTAATTCCATATCAACTTCAACACTAAAATCTAGGATGACTTCTTCTTCAATATGACGTACATCAATTTGTATCGATGCAGGTTTAATAGATAAGATATCATCAATTTCTTTGATCTCATGCTCAAAATCATAAACAAAATCTAATGAGGTTTTTTCTTTTAGTTCTTTTAATAAAATTTTCATTATATCACCTCAACGAAGGTATTATACAAAATAAATACTAGATTGTCAATGAATTAAGCGAATTTGCATCATGTTTGAAAGGATTTATAGAGATTTCTCTTTTCTAACTCTATTTTTAAATAATTCAAGAATTTGTTGTTCAGTTTTTGTTAGTAATTCAGGGATTTTATAATCAGCATGTAGACGATGATTTCTTAGGTGGAATGGTATTAATCTACCATCAGATAGACCAACTTCTAAATCAAGTGTAATGTATTTAGGTTTCTCTACATGATCGTATCCAATTTGCGTTTCTAAATGAACGACATCAAAATAATGGAATTCTCCTGCGATATCAAAAGCAATTCTACCATTTCTATGATCGATATTTGCTTGATAATAATAGAGTGTAGACTCACCAAAAAATAATATCGTAATAAGTGATTGATCAAAGACTTGTGTAACAGTACCATCAGGTTTTTTATCAAGACGAGACTGTACTTTGCTCGTATTGTTGAATGAATCAGGAATCGTAATGATGACAGGTTTGCCATATAATTTTGGATTAATGCTTGATAATTTTTCAGCTCTTAACATTGCATTTTTATAATCTTGTTGAACAAAATCATAAAAACCAGTCTTTGCTTTACCAGAAAATTTAGAAAAATATTTTTTAGTCCATTTTGGTCTATTTTTTTCTCTTTTTTCAATGTCAGCTAATTCTTTTTTCTCAGCTTTTTTTAGCTTCTTATTTTTCTTAGCTTCTATCTTATCTTTTTTTCTATCTTCTTTACTTTTTGATTTATTATCAGCTTTTTGTTTTTTCAATTCAGCTTTTTCTTTTTCTTCTTGTTCTGTTTTTGCTTTTTTTAATTCTTCTTTATCTTTTGCCTTTTGAGCTGCCTCTTGTTTCTTTAATTCCTTCTTAGAAACTTTTACAACTTCAGCACTTTGTTCTTGTTCAGGTTCCAAATTATCTTCAGCTTTTATTTCAGTTACTTCATCAACTGATTCTTTTTGGCTTAATTCTTTATCTTTTTTCATATGAATACCACCTTTCACCTTACATCTATTTTAACAAATAAATGAAGAACTAGTCAAACTTTTATGTGTTTTTATAAAATTATGTCTCATTTTCATTCATCTATGATGACTCCATCAGTTAATAAGGCTTTAAATTCCTCTTTTTTGACATCTAAAATGTACGCATCAATTTCATCTTGTTCAAATATTTCATGAATAGTTTTAAGCGTATACTCTTTTCCTATGAACAATTTTTCAAATGAGTCTAATGGTTTTGTGTCAAAAAAGTCGCCTAGAATCTTAAAATCTTTGATTAAACCATCTTGTAAATTAATCATGACTTCTACCAATCCACCTGAAATTCTTCTTTTAAGCATCTTTGTGTGTGGTGGTTGTTTTTTATAAATCCAAGATTTAGATTCATACTTTTTTGCCATTGTATTAATCTTGTTTACTTCTTCATCACTTAGCTCATATGTTTGATAAGTTAGTGTGTTTTCAAAGTGTTTTATTAGCTGTTCTTGTGTCATACCATGAAGATATGGTTTCAAATTGCAGACTCTAGATCTGACACTATCAACACCTTTTGAAACTAATTTTTCATCTGATGGTGTAATAGCTCTTACCATAGTTTCTAAATCACAGTCATATAAAAATGTCCCATGCATTAACATGCCATATTTGTTTTGTAAAAATGCATTCCCAGAAATTTTCTTTCCTTGATAAAGAAGATCATTTCTACCACTAAATTCTATATCTACATTAAGTAGTTTCATTGAATCAATAATTTTTGATAAATACTTTTTGAAACTAAAATTATTACTTTGTCTTTTGGTAATGATAGAAAACATGGTGTTTCTATGATCAGCATAGACACAACCTCCACCAGTGGGTCTTCTATATACATCAATCTGATTTGACTTTAAATATGCTAAGTTTACTTCATTTTCAATCACTTGATTTTTTCCTATAACTACACCATGAATCTCCCAAGTAAAAAAATAAGTTTCATCATCTTTCAAAACCTCAGTTAAGATATACTCTTCCAAAGCAAAATAAAAATAAGGTTTTAAATTTCCCTCATTGTGATGTCTAACTAAAATCATATCAATATTTCCTTTCATAAAACTTATAATATGTCTAAATTATATCATGTATCCTTATATTTAAAAAGAAATATGAATCCTAGTTTTTTATAAATAAAAACGCATTTTTTTATAAATACGTTTTTACTAATGGTATAATAGAAATGAAATAAAAAGGAGGGTGTTTATGTTAACATTTATTCAATTATTTATTATTGCACTGGTAGTATTTATGGCTATTGATTTAATTTGGTTAGGATTTGTTGCTAAAAATCTATACCAAAAATATCTGGGAGATTTTTTAAGTCCTCATCCTAACTGGAAAGCAGCAATCGTATTTTATGTACTTTTCATTGCGTTTTTAGTTATATTCGTTCTACTTCCAAGTGTTGATGGAAGTCATACTTTGGCTTATGCAATGCTATATGGATCACTCTTTGGATTTATCACTTATGCAACTTATGATTTAACAAATCTTGCAACACTTAAGGGTTGGCCAATTGAAATTACAATCATTGATTTAATTTGGGGAACATTCTTAGGATTTTCTACATCCACTCTAACATATTTGTTATTTAATCTTATATTTTAAAGGAGCGTATTTATGACAACGATCACACTTAACAACACATTTTTATACAATAGCTTTATCATTGGGGCAAAAAATGTGATTCTAGAAAAAAACAGTTTAAATAAAATCAATGTCTTTCCTGTTCCAGATGGTGATACAGGTACAAACTTATCTTCAATGATGAATTCAATTATTGAAAAAGCTATTTTAAAAGAAACTTCACTTGAAACGATGGAAACAATTGTTGATGCAGCAATCGAGGGTGCTCGAGGTAATTCAGGTATCATTTTTGCATCATATATCAATGGATTTTATAATGCGTTAAAAAATGATGAGTTAACCATCGATCAATACATTGAAATGGTGACCTATGCTGCAGATCAAGCATACCTTTCTATTAACAAACCTGTAGAAGGAACCATGATTACTTTAATGAGAGTTTGGGCAACCGCTTTAAATGATTTAAAAGATGTGAGTAAGGGCGCTTTAGATCTCTTTTCTCAAGCTTTTGCTATTTTACAAGTAGAGCTAAAAAATACAACAGAAAAATTAGCTGTCTTAAAACAAAATAAAGTTGTTGATGCAGGAGCAAAAGGTTTTGTACATTTCATTGAAGGATTTATTAAATCTTTAAAAGGTGAACAAGTATCTTTAGAGTTTCACGACATTCCTGAAATTACAGAACAATTGCATATCGACCATTTAGATGAATCACAATTTAGATATTGTACAGAAGCACTTCTATCATCTAGTGATATCGATCATAAAGCTATTAAAAGCCATTTAGAGACATTAGGTGATTCATTAGTAGTTGCTGGAAACAAAAGACGTCTAAGAGTACATATTCATACAGATGTACCTGATCAAGTCTTTACATATCTTGCATCTCATGGGACTATCCTTGAACAAAAAGTTGATGATATGATTCGTCAATTTGAAATGGTAAATCATCAAAAATATAATATTGCGCTAGTTTGTGATTCAATTGCAGATTTACCACAATCTTTAGTTGATCAATATCAAATTCACCAATATCCTTTGGGATTAATGATTAATGGAACAACTTACTATGATAAATTAACGATTCAGTCTGGATCATTTTATGATTTGATGGATACGTTGGATGTTTATCCAACAACATCACAACCAAATCAAAAAAGTTTAGAGAACTTCTTCTCACAATTAACAACTTATTACGATAAAATCATTGTTTTATCTGTATCTTCTAAAATGAGTGGTACTTATCAAGCATTTGTTGATGCAGCTGCTAAATTTAAAGATAAGAAAATTGCAGTCATTGATACCATGCAAAATTCAGGTGCTCAAGGGTTGTTAGTTTTAAAAACAGCTCAAGCAATTGAGAAAAAAATGGATTTTGATAAAATTGTAGATTATATTAACACTTTAAAACAAGAAACCAAAATTTTAGTTAGTGTTAAAACTTTAAAATACATGGTTAAAAATGGTCGAGTCAGCAAAACTACTGGACTTATTGGTAAAATTGTTAATCTAAAACCAGTTATTTCTATAGATAATCAAGGTGAAGGCATTATCTTTGATAAAGGTTTAAGTATTAAAACAAGTAATAAAAAGATATTTAATCATGTAAAAGGTATTTTGGAATTCAATGAAATAGAAGATTATGCAATTGTTCATGCAAATGCAGATGATCGAGCTCAATCTTATACTGAAGTTTACACAGATTTAATTGGTAAGCCACCGACATATATCATGAATATTTCACCAATTGTTGCTTTAAGTGCAGGTATTGGAACAGTCGCAATTGCTTATGTTAAGGGAAAATCTAAACTAGCTGATAAGTCTGTTAATTAAGACAAAAGGAGTCAAATTTTATGGGATATGTCATTTTACAATTAGCACTAACAATCGATAATTATATTGCTAGATTAGATGGCTCGGTAGACTTTCTTGATCCTATAGATGACAGCTTTAATAATCAATTTAAAAATTTTATTGATTCTATTGATTCGATGATCATGGGTAGAAATACTTATGAAGTGATGCTTAAATTTGGTGATATACCATTTAAGAATAAAAAAATATTTGTGTTGACTCATGATGTAAACCGATATACACATCCTGACATTATCTTTACAGACATAAACATTAAAAAATTAGTTGATCAATTAGATGGAAATATTTGGTTATTTGGTGGAGCAAATTTGATTACACATTTTATGGATGAAAATCTTGTAGATGAACTTCAATTATATACTGTGCCAAAAACAACTGGTTCTGGTATTTCATTATTTAACAAACATGATCAAAATAATGAGTGGACTTTAATATCACATGAGCGTTTTTCAGATAATTTGTATACTATCTATCGAAAAAATAAATAAGCATTTAAAAAGCATCTACCAAAGAGGTAGATGCTTTTTTATACTTAATTTTTAAACATATTTTTAAATTTATTCCAAGTTGACTCTTTTTCTTTAGATTCTAAAGTTTCTAATTGTTCATAAAGTTTCTTTTCTTGTGAGGATAAGTTCTTTGGAACACTAATTTGCACGATAACTTGTTGATCGCCTTTTTTCTTAGATCTAACATTTGCAACACCTTTTTCTCTCATTCTAAGTGTTGTCCCATGTTCAATACCTGCAGGAATCTTTAAATCAACATCACCATAAATCGTTGGAATTTCTATTTTAGCTCCTAAAACTGCTTGAGTTACTGTAATTGGAACTTCTAAGATAATATCATCACGATGGCGTTTGAATACTTTATGGGCTTTTACTCTAAAGTTTAAATATAAATCACCTTTAGATCCACCTTTAGTCCCACCATTACCATAACCCGCAACTTTTAAACTCATATTTGTATCTACACCTGCAGGAATGTTAACTTCCACAGTTTTTTCGACTTTTTCAATACCAGTTCCGTTACATGTATGACATCTCTTATTAATTACTCTACCTTGTCCACCACATTTTGGACAAACTTGTTGTGTGCGCATCGCACCAAACATTGTTCTTTGTTCAACATTTACAAATCCATCACCATGACATCTATCACAGACTTCTACATCTTTAGAAGATTCTGCACCTAAACCGTGACATGTATGACATTCTTCTTCGACTTGAACACTAATTGTTTTTTTAGTCCCTAAAACAGCATCCATAAAATCAATGGTCATCGTTTTTTCTAAGTCTTCTCCTCTTTGAGGTCCATTATAGTTTTGTCTTTGTTGAGATTGAGAACGATTTCCACCACCGAAAAATTGTGAGAAAATATCTCCAAATCCACCAAAATCTCCAAAACCTTGTCCACCGCCAAAGCCTTGAGCTCCACCAAAAGGATTACCATCATGACCGTATTGATCATAAGCTGCCTTTTTTTGTGCATCATTTAGGGTATCATAAGCTTCTTGTACTTCTTTAAATTTACTTTCTGCGTTTGCTTCTTTAGATATATCTGGATGATACTTTTTTGCTAGTGTTCGATAAGCTTTTTTAATCTCATCATCACTAGCACCTTTTTTTAATCCCAATACATCATAATAATCTCTCTTATTTGCCATAAATCATCAACTCCATATTGATAAAGGGGCGTGGCCCCTTTACTTTATTTTTCTTCAAATTCTGCATCAACAGTAGTTTTGCCATCTTTTTCTTTAGGTTCATTGTTTTCTGGTTGTTCTGGTTGTGCTTGTTGTTGTGTTTTTTGATAAGCTTTAGCTGCAACTTCTTGAGCATCTTTTTCAAGTGCTTCTTTTTTAGCTTTGATATGATCAATATCATCACCTTTTAAAGCTTCTTCTAAATCATTAATTTGATCTTGGAGTTTAGTTTTTGTTGCTTCATCTAAATCATCGCCTAAATCTTCAATTGCTTTTCCTGTTTGGAAGATTAAATTAGATGCTTCATTTCTTGTATCAGCTGCATCACGTTTAATTTTATCTGATTCTGCTTGTTCTTCAGCTTCTTTAACCATTTTTTCAATTTCAGCATCTGATAAAGATCCTGTGCCTGTAACAACAATTGATTGTTCCTTATTCGTTCCTAAATCTTTAGCTTTAACAGATACGATACCATTAGCATCAATATCAAATGAAACTTCAATTTGTGGAACACCACGGCGTGCAGCAGGAATATCTCCTAATTGGAAACGACCTAATGTTTTATTATCTTGTGCCATTGAACGTTCACCTTGAAGTACATGAATATCTACAGCTGGTTGATTATCTGCAGCAGTTGAAAAGACTTGTGATTTTGATGTAGGAATCGTTGTATTTCTTTCAATTAATTTTGTAAATACTCCACCTAATGTTTCAATACCAAGTGATAATGGTGTTACATCTAGTAATAATACATCTTTAACATCACCAGCAAGAATACCACCTTGAATTGCTGCACCCATTGCAACAACTTCATCAGGGTTAACACTTCTATTAGGCTCTTTACCTAATTCTTTTTTAACTAAGTCTTGTACAGCTGGAATACGAGTAGATCCACCAACTAATAAAACTTGATCAATATCTTTAGGTGTTAATTTTGCATCTGATAATGCACGTCTAACAGGTTGTTGACATTTATCGACTAAATAAGAAGTTAACTCATTAAATTTAGCTCTTGTCAATGTCATTTCTAAATGTAGTGGACCAGCAACACCCATCGTAATAAATGGTAGGCTAATTTGTGATTGGCTCACACCACTTAATTCTTTTTTAGCTTTTTCAGCTGCATCTTTTAATCTTTGAAGTGCCATCTTATCTAATGATAGATCAACAGCATTTTCTTTCTTAAATTCAGCAACTAAGTAATTTACAACTTCTTGGTCAAAGTCATCTCCACCAAGTTTATTGTTACCTGCAGTTGAGATTACTTCAAAAGTACCATCAGCAAGTCTTAAGACAGATACATCAAATGTACCACCACCTAAGTCAAATACTAAGACAGTTTGTTCTTTATCAGTTTTATCAATACCATAAACTAGAGCTGCTGCTGTTGGTTCATTGATAATACGTTTGACTTCAAGACCTGCAATTTTACCAGCATCTTTTGTAGCTTGACGTTCAGCATCATTAAAATATGCTGGAACAGTAATAACAGCTTGAGTCACTTGTGCACCTAAATAATCTTCAGCAGTTTTCTTTAAGTTTTGTAGAATCATTGCTGATAATTGTTGCGGTGTATACTTTTTACCTTGGATGTCTACTTTATAGTTTCCATCACCCATATGTCTTTTAATTGAACTTACTGTGTTTGGATTAGTAACTGCTTGTCTTTTTGCAACGTCTCCAACACTGATTTCATCACCTTTAAATGATATAACTGATGGTGTAGTTCTGCCACCTTCAGCATTTGGTATTACTTTTGCTTCGCCGCCTTCCATTACAGAGACAACTGAGTTTGTTGTACCTAAATCGATACCAATAATCTTATTTGTTTTCGCCATTTTCATCACTCCATTCATTTACTTTGACCATGGCAGGTCTTAATAATTGTTCTTTATATAAGTAACCTTTTTGAATCACTTTTAAGTTGATTCCATTAGGTTTATCTTCGATACTTTCTTTTTCTATTGCATAATGATACTTTGGATCAAATTGTTTATTTAATGCGTCAATTTCTTTTAATCCATCATTGGTTAAAACTTCGTAAAACTTAGAGTTTAGCATTTTAAATCCATATAAGAAATTTTTTAAAATTGGTTCATCTGTTTCCATATTAATGATCATATTTAATTGATCAAGTGGTTCTAAGATGTCATGCACTAAATTTTTTGAAGCAAATTTTCGATCATTGATCTTTTCTAAAGTCATTCTTTTTTTAAAGTTTTCTAATTCAGCAGCATTTCTTAATAATTTATCTTTTAATTGTGCAACTTCTTTTTCTAGACTTTCTATTTTTTCTTTATACTTATTCTTTTTCTCTTTTTTTGTAGTCTCTTGCTCTACTTGCTCATCATCTGCAACTTGTTCAAGTTGCTCAGAGAGATTCTTTTTTTCATCTTCCATATTCATCATCCTTTATTATTTTTTATACAGTTTTCCTAAATTGCTTGCGATATATTCAACAAGTGGAATTACTTTGCTATACTGCATTCTTGTAGGTCCTAATACTGCAATGGTTCCATGTTCATTTTCATTAATCATATAGGGAACAGAAATAACCGTGCAATTTTCCATTGGAATCAATCTTAAATCACTACCAAATCTAATGGATAGTCCATCTTGATTACCAATAAGTTTTAATAAATCTCTTCTATCAAACATATCAACAAAGCTCTTCATATGCTTGGCACTATGAAACTCAGGTTGATCAAACACATTGGTTACACCTGATAAATAAAAATTTTCTTCAGCAAATTTTGAAAACGCATTAATAAATGATTGCAAAATCTGTGTTTGATAAGTCATATATGATTCTATTTGTTTTTTAGCAAATACATTTTCTAAAATATGATTTGCTTGAACAATACTTTGATCTCTAAGTAGATCATCTAATGTCTTAATAACCTCTTTGACATCATTAATATGTCCTTCTTCAGGTACTCTAATTGATTGATGCTCTACATGTCCTTGGTCAGTTACAATTAAGATAACTGCTTGAGTTGATGTCAATGGAACAAAATCAATTTTTTTAATTTTTGCAGTCGATCCACTTGGTCCAATTGCTAATGCTGTATAATTTGTTAATTCTGACAACAAATTCATCGCATCTTCTATTGCTTGTTCTCTTGCAAGTTTGTTTTTCATGAAGATTTCATCAATTAAAGGAAAAGATTCTAAAACATCTTGATCTCTTGTGACTAAATGTTCAACATAATATCTATATCCTTGTTCTGATGGAACACGACCACTTGATGTATGCGTTTTTTCAAGAAATCCAAGTAATTCTAATTGCGCCATATCATATCTAATGGTTGCACTTGAAAAACTTAAGTAAGGTAAATGAGTTAATGATTTTGAACCAACAGGTTGTGCATCTTTAACATAGAGCTCAATAATGGCTTTTAAGATTAATTTTTGTCTACTTGTAATCATCAATTCACCTCTTTAGCACTCCGTTTTGGATTGTGCCAACATTATTGTATAATATTTGTTTGGCACTGTCAAGGGTTATGTGCTACTTTTACATAAAAAAAGCAAAATGTGTGATTTTGCTTTTATTTTTTGAGCTGTTTTGCCCACTTTATATAATAAGGATTTTGTTTTTGTTCATACCTTATCGTTGTATGTTCATCATGTCCGGGATAAACTTTAGTCTGTCCTGGTAATTTCATTAATTTGATAATACTTTTTCTTAATTCTACTAGAGACCCTGAATATAAATCATGTCTACCAACACTTTCCTTAAAAAGCGTATCACCAGCAAAAAGCTTTGACTCATAGTAGTAACAAACACTTCCCTTTGTATGTCCTGGTGTATGAATAACTTCTATAAAACCATCTGCTATCGGTATTTTCATACCATCAGTAACATATTTAAACTGAAGTTCTTTTCTCTTATAAGGATGACTTTTTGGATGATACCCATTATATTGGTCTTCAAATAACAAATGTGCATCGTCTAAATGAAGATAGATTGGACAATCAAACATATGAATTAAATCTACATGGTCCATGTGTGCGTGTGTCAATAAGATTCCTTCTAGTTTCCTTGTGTCTAATGCTTCTAATATGCTTTCTAAATCATGTGAGGGATCTACTAAAAAGCATGTGTCAAAACGACATAGTAAATAACTATGTGCAAATGTTTTGTTTTCTTTAAATGTTTTCATATGATAGAAAAAAAACTATTCATAGAATAGCTTATTTCTTCTCTTTATGGATTGTATATTTTCTTTCACGTGGGCAATATTTCTTAAATTCTAAACGTTCAGGTTTAGTTTTTTTATTTTTATCTGTATGATAATTTTCTTCGCCGCATGAAGTACAAACCAGTTTTACAAGATCTCTCATGTCAATCCCTCCAAACATACGAAGATATTATATCAAAAGCACTGGTTTATTTCAATCATTTTATGCTTTTTAATATATTTTGTTGCTTTTTCTTTTAATTATGTATAAAACTATCATTTTTTGTGTGTTTATCTTATAATGAATGCGGGTGATAAAAATGTTACAAAGAGAAAAAACTCATCCTATAAAAATAGGATCATATACAATGGGTGGAAATAATAAGGTTTATATCCAATCCATGACAAATACATATACAAAAGATGTCGAAGCAACTGTAAAACAAATCTTAACACTAGAAAAAGCTGGTTGTGAGATCATCAGAGTTGCTGTTCTTGATTTAGTAGATGCACAGGCAATCAAAGAAATAAAAAAACAAATTCATATTCCTTTAGTTGCAGATATCCATTTTGATTATCGATTAGCACTTGCTTCTATTGAAAGTGGCGTTGATAAAATTAGATTAAACCCGGGTAATATATTAAAAAGAGAACACGTAGAATTAGTTGTTAATGCCTGCAAAGAAAAAGGTATTCCAATTCGAATTGGTGTCAATAGTGGATCACTTCCAGGTAGAGCAGAACCTACACCAGAGCTTATGGTCAAAGTTGCTAAATCTCATATAGATATTTTAGAGTCTATGGATTTTCATGATATTGCATTGTCTTTAAAAGCTACTGATATGAATTTAATGATTGAGACTTATAGACTTGCTGCAAAGACTTTTAATTATCCTCTACATTTAGGTGTAACTGAGGCTGGAACAGCCTTTAGCGGTGGAATTAAGAGTGCTATGGGCATTGGTATCCTTCTTCACGAGGGCATTGGTAATACAATTAGAGTATCTTTAACAGATAATCCAATTTTAGAAATACAAGCCGCAAAAGAAATTTTAAAAAATTTAGGATTAAAAGATAAAGTACCTAATTTGATAAGTTGTCCGACATGTGGGCGTATTCAATATGATATGATTGATATCGCTAAAAAAATAGAGGCTTATTTACTTAAAGTGAATAAAACAATTAATGTTGCGATTATGGGATGTGCAGTTAATGGACCTGGTGAAGCTAAACATGCAGACATTGGTGTTGCAGGTGGTAAAGGTGAGGCTATTTTATTTAGAAAAGGTAAAATTGTTAAAAAGATTAAAGAATCTGAAGTCTATGATGAATTGATTAAAGAAATTGATCAATTTGATGATTCTATATATGATAAATAAAAAAATGCAGGTGTCTAAGATTAATTAGACCCTGCTTTTTTTATTTAATGTATTTCTTTAAGATTTGAATCACTTCTTCTATTTTTTCTTCATGCGTTCCATCTACAAATGATTCTTTGACACAAGTTTCAATATGTTGTTGTAAGATTTGTAAATTTGCTTTTTTTAATAAAGCTTCTACAGCCATGATTTGATTAGCGATATCAACACAATATCTATTCTCTTCTGTCATTCTAATGACAGCTTCAATCTGACCTTTAGCAGTCTTTAATACATTTAATGATTTACTGTGATCATGATTCATGTTTAACCTCCAAGTGTTTATTAAGATTTACTTTTTTTAATCTTAGGGAATTATAAATAACATTTAAACTACTCATTGACATTGCTGCAGCTCCAATCATTGGATGCAGCAAACCAAATACTGCAAATGGAATAGCTACTGCATTATAAAACCATGCCCAGAAGTAATTTTGTTTAATTTTTTTAAATATAGCTTTTGATAATTCTACTGATTCTAAGATTGTAACAAGTTCACCCTTCACCAAAGTAACATCTGCAGCTTCTATAGCAACATCAGTTCCAGTACCTATAGCAATACCTACATTAGCCTGTTTTAAAGCAGGTGCATCATTAATACCATCACCTACCATCGCAACCAATCCATAAGATTCTTGTAGTTTTTTTATTTCATCTACTTTACCGTTAGGAAGCACATTGGATATAACATGTGTAATACCAGCTTTTTTTGCAATAGCGTTAGCTGTTCTTGTATTATCCCCTGTAATCATAGCTGTTTTTATACCTTGTGATTCAATGGCTTTAATCACATTGATGACTTCTTCTTTGAGAGCATCTGCAACTGCAATGATTCCTAAGATTTCAGAATCAGATGATACAATCATCACTGTTTTAGCTTGTTCTTCAAGTTTAACCATATCATCTTCATATGCTTTATAGTCTAGATTAAGTTCATCTATTAGTCTTCTATTTCCAATATAATAAACGATATCCTTAATACTACCTTTAATTCCTTTAGATGTTAAGGCTTCAAAATGTTTAACTGTCTCTAATTTAATCTTTCTTGATTTAGCTTCTTCAACGATTGCTGATCCTAATACATGCTCTGATCCTACTTCTAATGATGCAGCTATCTTTAATAAATTTATTTCATCATCACTTTTGATATCAGTTACTACAGGTCTACCAATAGTCAATGTCCCTGTCTTATCAAATGCGATGACCTTAATATCTTTTAAGGTTTGAACAGCTTCTCCATTTCGTATTAAAATGCCTTTTTGCGCACCTATACCACTGCCTACCATTAGTGCCGTAGGCGTGCCTAAACCAAGCGCACATGGACATGCTATAACCAATACGGCTGTAGCTGTTACAAATGAGAGAGTCAATGTTGATTGATCTGTATTAATCCACGGTAGGATGTTTTCAAAAGTTCTTAAAATGCTTAGATGAAATTCAGTAAATATATTAAAAGATATAAATGTTAATACTGTAATCACCATAATCGCTGGAACAAAATATCCAGTGATTTTATCTGCAAATGCTTGAATAGGAACTTTAGATCCTTGACATGCTTCGACTAAATCAATAATTTGAGCTAAGAAAGTATCATTTCCTACTTTAGTGACTTCAACTTTTAATAACCCTTGTTTATTGATGGTCGCACCTATAACTGGATCACCAACACTTCTTTTAACTGGCATGGATTCACCTGTAGCAAGTGATTCATCTATTAAAGATTCACCTTCTATAATGATGCCATCTGTTGGAATCTTAGTTCCTGGTCTAATGATCATGATATCCTTAACTGAAAGTTCACTCGTTAAGACTTCTATCTCAGTACCATCAACAAGAATTGATGCTGTTTTTGCACCCATTTCAATTAACTTCTTGATGGCTTGAGATGCTTTTCCTTTTGCTCTTGATTCTAAAAACTTACCGATTAAATGGAAAGTCATAATAGTCGTTGCCATTTCAATAAATGTTGTGATTGGCAAAAATAATCCTAATAATCCGATTAAATATGGAGGTAGTGATCCTAAAGAAACTAAGACGTCCATATTTGGTCTACCTGATTTTAAAGATTTAAAACTTGTTTTATGGACATGTGCTCCTAATATAAAGACAACAGGAAAACCAAAAATTGCAGTAATGATTGTATATCCAGGAATTGCTATAACAAACATATGGATAAGCATCATACTCATGATCACTGCAGATATCGATGCAGAAATAAGCATCTTTTCTTTAGCTTTTTTCATCTTTAAGACATCTGGATCTATAGATTGATCAATTTCAATCTCTAATAAAGCATCATATCCGACATCTTGTACTGCTTTTTTGATTTGACTTAATTTTAAAATATCAGTATCAAAAGTAACAGTCATCTTATCATTTGCAATATTTACATGTATTTCTATAATACCTTCTAATGATTTAACTGCATGTTCAACATTACCTGCACAAGATGCACAAGTCATCCCATCGATGACAAAAATCAATTTTTTGATATGTTCTTTTTTTAAAACTGCATCAAATCCTGCACTTTCTATCGTCTCAACAATCCCATCAATTGATATTTTAGTTTCATCAAATTCTATAATTGCACTATCACTTGCTAGATTAACATTTCCTTTAATAATACCTTCTTGATTTTTTAAGACATGATCAATGGCATTTGCACATGATGCACAAGTCATACCAATGATGTCAAACTTTTCTTTTCTCATGCTTTAACTTCAGCTCTAAATCCAAGTCTAGTGATTTGTGACATAATTTTTTCATCGTCAATTAAATTTTCATCATAAGTCACCACGACTTCACCTTCCATATGGTTAACAACACAATCTTCAACTTCTTTATTTCTCTTGATGACTCTTGTAACACTACTTGCACATCCTTGACAAGTCATGCCTGATACATTATATTTTTTTGTTATCATTTTTATTCTCCTACTTTCTACCCCTCTATATGGGGGGGTATTTTTATTATATCAAACTTCTTGATTAGAGTAAAGAAAAGTGAAGTTTTAACTTCACTCTTCTGGTTCATATAATGATATTTCATAATCACAAATATCTTGATAAAATTCTTTTTCATGAGAAACTAAAATTAATGTACCTTCATAAGTAATTAATGCATCTTTTAATGCTTCTTTAGCTGCAAAATCTAAATGGTTAGTAGGCTCATCTAATATTAAGACATTTCCTTTTTGATGTCTTAATAATGCAAGTCTTACCTTAGTTTGCTCACCACCAGACAAGGTGTTGATATCTCTAGTTGCCATTTCATAATCTATACCCTGATTTGCAAGTAAACTCATCACATCTTTTTTTGTAAAATGCTGATATCTATGATGAACAACTTGAAAAGGTGTTATACCGTCATCAAATTTAGATTCTTGTTCGAAATATGCAATGTGAGCTGTATCTATCCAGTGATATTCTCCACCTAATTTAGGGATGATATCTAATATCGTTTTTACAAATGTCGATTTACCTACTCCATTTTTACCCGTTAACGCAACTTTTTCTTGTTTTAAGATTGCCATATTAAGTGGTTCTAATAAAGAATCACTATATCCTATTTCTAAATCTATTGAAGTAAACACATCTTTTCCTGTCATTTTAGATAACGGAAAATTAAAATGATAAGTCTTTGATTGATCTGGTGCTTTAATCCGTTCAATCTTAGCTAACATCTTTCTTCTACTTTGAGCTCTTTTAGTTGTAGTTGCTCTTACAATATTTTTCTTAATAAAATCTTCTGTCTTTTTAATAAACTTTTGTTGAGAGACAAATGCCTTTTCTTGTTGTGCAACTCTTAATTCTCGCTCAGATAAATAAAAGAGATAATCTCCTTTATATCTACTGATTTGTCCATTTTCTAGCGCAAACACTGTTTGTGCGATATCCATCAAGAACTCTTCATGATGTGAGACCACGATAAACGCTTTATCATAGCTGTTTAAGAACTTTGTGAGCCATTCTATATGTTTGACATCCAAGAAGTTTGTAGGCTCATCTAATAACAATACATCTGCATTTTCTAGTAAGAGTTTACCTAAAATAATTTTAGCTCGCATACCTCCTGATAAATGCTTAATTTGCATATCTAAAATATCCATCTGTAGTCCTAGTCCATGAATGATGTTACCCACTAATGATTTCATTTTATAAAACTCTGAATCAAGTAATTGTTCTTGAAGATCTGATGCCCAATGCATGATCTTTTCATGCATATCTTCAGGTGCAGTTGCAACTGATTGATATAATTTTTCCATTTCTTTTTCTTTTTCAAACAATGGTAAAAAAACGTCATATAGATAAGACTTAACTAAAAGCTTAGGATCTATTTTTGCATATTGGTCTAAATATCCTATCTTTTTATTCGTCATCCAATTGATCGTTCCTGCATCTGGTTTTAAACTCTTATCTAATAATTTTAATAATGTTGATTTACCTGTTCCATTAGGTCCAACTAAAACAGCATGTTCTCCTTCAAATAAACGCATTGAAGCTTGTTGGTAGAGTTGTTCACCACTATAACTAAATTTTATGTTTTCTACTTCTAAAATACTCATTTTGGTAAATCAAAAGATTTCACAGTAGATGACACTTCATCTTCAATGTAAATCCATTGCTCCCTTACAAAATCTATATCACTGACAATTTTATCGACATGTTGAATAAAATATTTAGCAGTTGCGGTCGCAAGGATTTCTTTATTGGTGTTACACACATAACCTTGACCTTCAAACATGCGACTTCGAATATGTGATACGCTACCTACTGTATATAAAACTTGATCTAGGGGAATAGGTTTGATAAATCTAACAGTGATTTCAACTGTTACGCCCCAGATGTTTTCATCTATGGTTTGAACTGCTCTACCAATCGTTTCATCTAAAAGTGCAGTTACAATACCCCCATGCATACGCTCAGGATAGCTTTGATGAACATCATGACCTTTAAAAACACCAATAAGTTGATTGCCTTCAAGTTCATAATAAGACGTGTTTAAGCCTGCTTTATTGTGAATACCACAGACAAAACACATTTCAGAATTATTTTGTTTTTTCAAGACTTTATAAATCATATAATCATTAACTCCATTTCAGTATATAAGACAAATAAGAAAGCAAGAATTGCAGTGATGAAAAAAACAATAACAAGAATTCTATATAGCCTAGATATGATGTTTTTCTTTTTTTCTAATTGATAAAATCCAATAGATAAAGGTACAAACCAAATTATTAATCTTTCTTTAAGCGTATAACTAAATTGCATAGAATAAGCAACTCTTAGTGCTAAAAGTGTTGTTGTTCCAATAATTAAGGTGAACCAAAATGCATTGATTAGTGTGAAAATCATGATTTCAAACATGTTTTTTCCCTCCAATACATACAAATAGTAAAGCAGCTAAAACGATTAGAAACCACCATAAAGATCCAGTGAAGAAATACCCTAATACACCATAGAAAAACGATGATAACATCACTAAGATTCTATCTTTAATCTTTATATTCATGATGATACCTCACTTTCAAGGACAACATAGGTTGTAAGCACTTGATCTGTAATTTCAATATGTCTGCCTCCACGCTCTAAATAACCATATGAAGTATATCCAGAAATTCTACCATAAGCTAGTAAAATACCATCTTTAGTTAGCGTGAAATCATTTAAATGGTCGTGGCCTACAAATACAGCCTTTGACATATTATATAATACCATCGCGTCAAAGAATCCAGTATCTTTACCTTGAGCATAAACTTTATCTTCTAAAAAGATTCCATCATAAGTATCAGGATTGATATATTGTCTTAATGGGATATGCATAAAGACAATAGACTCAACTAAATCAGTTGATACACTATGTTCATACCAACTCACTTGAGCAGTTGATAGATAATCATATTCGCCTTCTTCTTCAGTGTAGGTTTCTCTTTCAGCTTTTGAATCTAGAAAATATGCATGATAGATTATACTATCTTGATAAACAAAATTAATCTTAAAGTTTCCAATTCCACCTTCAAGTAATTCAGGTCCTGTTTTAAAATATAAAAATTTGGTATCATTGATTTGATCTAATAATTCTGAATAGGTATTAAAATCATTATCGTGATTACCAAACACAAAAGTCCAAGGAATCTCCAATGCTTCCATATGCTTGATTAACGCTTTAAAAAGCGGTATCGCATGAGGACTCATCATCATATCTCCAGTGATCACAATGAGATCATAATCATCTGATTGAGCTAAATCATCAATTAAATCATAGGTCATTTGATCACGATTACTGATGCCAAAGGCAAGATGAAGATCAGTTATCTGCAAGATTTTTATAGTTTCATCAGCAACATTTATTGTCATTGCATCATTGTCTGTCCATGTGATTTCATCAGATTTTTGACAAGCAGACAAATTTAGTGTTAAGAGAAAAACTGTTAGTAAAAATGTTATTTTTTTCATAGGTCACCTTCTGATAAAGCAAGTTTTAATTCATTTATTTTAACAAGTCTCATATCATAGAATGTATCTCTAAAATCGATAAATACCATTTCATTTTCGTTAATAAATCTTTTTATTTTAGTTGCGATAGGATATATGATCACAATCTTTTTATATGAACTTGACAAAAAATTTGATTGGTTGATCAATTGTGATCTTGTGTTTGTATGAATTTCCCATATGAACTTACTATTGATAGTCAGTTCATGATTCAGTGCAATCTTATAAAACAATATCTCATAAACATCTTGTTTGGTTTCAAATAAGATGTGTTTATCTTTAAAAACCACTTTTCCATATTGTTTTAATGTCTCAATTGTCATAGATTTTATCTTTTGTCTTTGTTTCATATTTATAAATACAAAAACACTAAAAATCATAATGACAGCAACTACTAATAAGATATACTTTAATTCTGGCATGATTCCACCTGCTTTTTAATAACTTCTATTAGTTTTTTATCTTTAAATTTACAATAATAATTATAATTTGTATTATCAGTTAAAACTGATGGCAAAAAATAAGGAATATTTTTTGCAACACCTTCATTATCAAAACTAGATATCCATGAGATATCTTTGAAATCTAGAATACCTTCTTCTACTTTTAATGGTGTCTTTATATCTGTTTTAGAATCTAGATGATAGATGTAGATATATAATCCATTTCCCATCGCATCAAACTCATCCCAAGTAACATTTC
This sequence comes from Acholeplasmataceae bacterium, assembly GCA_021108415.1. Classification (GTDB taxonomy): domain Bacteria; phylum Bacillota_I; class Bacilli_A; order Acholeplasmatales; family Acholeplasmataceae; genus Mariniplasma. The sequence goes on from JAIOQX010000002.1 coordinate 179,942, forward strand.
CTTTAAAGATAAATTTCTCTATATCAAGATTTAATCCAGTTTCTTCTAAAATCTCCCGATGGATACAAGTTCTAGGTGTTTCATTTTGATCAATCTTTCCTCCTAAACCGTTCCATGCCCCCATCCAAGGCGACTTATTACGATTTAACATTAAAATTTGATTGTCTTTAATTAAGAATCCTAAAGTGTATTTATACATAGTGTGCTCCTTTGGATAACTATAAAAATTATACCATATTTCATAATGATTCTTTATGAACAAACGACTATCATTTTAGATAGATAAACTTTTTTGTATAATATCTACTTTTTATGTACTTTGTTCTTATAAAATCTTTGATTTTTTTTAGTAATATGCTATAATAAAAAAGCATGATTATGAGATGCCCTCTTAGCTCAGTTGGTAGAGCAACTGACTCTTAATCAGTGGGTCGTAGGTTCGAGCCCTACAGGGGGTACCATTATAAATAATAAACAACCGAAAATAATTCGGTTGTTTTTTTATTTAGCATCATTCATTTCACTGATTATTTCTTATTCTCCAAAGCCATACCTATATATCCTGAGATAAACAATGCAGCCCCCAAAATAGATGCTGGAATTGCAGATACTAAGTCTACTGCTTGAGCATCATTTATTGACATTATTGAAATTATAATAAGTATGAGTAAACCTAAAACTGTTAAAATGTAATTTAATATTTTCAAAATAACCCCTCCTTTGTATTTTTTAAAGTTTATATATATTATAACACATCAACTTATATTTATTAGAATCCATTTTAACAAGAAAAAAACAATCCATTGGATTGTTTTTTATAATAGTGAATGATTTAAAAACTTATTTTATGCACCAATAGTTTTATGAACTACAACTTGTGTAACCATATATTGTGCATGTATGACCATATTATAATCAGGCATTTCATCAGGTAATTCAATACTCCAACCCACAAATGTATAGCCTTCTTTTTCAGGTGCATCAGGTAATACAACATCACTAAGATCAGATCCAACTTCAAAGTAATGCGCATATACAACTTCCATGTCTGAATCGACAAATTCTATTCGATTAAGTTTTATTGGATTAGCTTGTACTTTTGAAACTTCTAAAGTAAACATCATTGCAGATAATAGTACTGCTAATATAACGATCGCTTTTTTCATTTCTATTCCACCTTTTTATTGGTCTCATCTTACATTCATATTATAGTCATTCTTTGTTAAGTAAAAGTGATGAAATTATTAAATATTTATTAATTCGTATATTTTTTGTAGATTAAATCAAACAAATGTTCTTCTAAAGCATCAATTTGATTGTTTTTGATCTCTTTAAACTCGTATTCTTGATTTCTTATGTCGAGATGAACATCATTATCTAAAATATGCTTATCTAACATTTTCTTTATTTTAATGACTTCCATAACATCTATCGATACACAATGCATAATCCCTTGATCTATATAACAAAGAGCATGTAAATTAATGTATCCTTTTTTTCTTGTAAAATCTTTAACCTTTAAAACCATATCAAAAGTGTTTGTTATTTTTTTATCAAAAAAATAATTCAGTTTCCTCATGTCATATTTATGCAAAAACTTTTCAACATCCTCATAGGATAAGACGTAATAGTTATTTGGAATAGCTTCCCTTGTCTTAAATAGATTTGAAAGATAGATATGCATGACTTGTTTGTCTTGATTAAATTGGAAGTAAAATGACCATGGTATTTGGTAATGATCCATACACATCATTCCTCTCTATAATAATTATATAGATTTTAAGTGTCTTGTATCTTAACCAATTCTTACTTCTTTCTTACAAAAAAAGATTAAGAAAACTATATCTTAATCTGTGTAATTTATAAAGCATTGTATCTTACTTAAGTGAAATTGAACAATGATTGTTTAAAATCTTCTCATTAATCGCTTAATATCAGAAAAAAGGCTCAATTTTTTGAAGTGTATCGTACTTCATTTATTGAAACCTTTTGACTGTTTATAGAAGGAGTTGTTATATTTTAATACGTATAATTGCTGTATTAATTGAATATTTAATTAATTCATTTCTTCATATAATTCTTTTAATTTTGGATAAATTTTTATAAATGTACTATATTTTACGTCGTAATATTTACTTTTTAATGGATCTGGTACGAATAATTGATCTAACTCAACAATTTCTTTACAAGCATCTTCAACAGAATTAAACACTTTACAACCAACCATTGCAAGTATAGCAGCACCTAATGCTGGACCTTCTTCAGACTTAATTTTAGAGACTTCCACATTTAAAATGTCGCTAATCATCTGTGCCCAAACTCTACTTTTTGCACCACCACCTGTGATTCTAACGCGTTTAATGTCTACACCAAGTTTTTTAATCAATTCAAATGAATCTCTTAAAGCAAAAGTGACCCCTTCAACAACAGCTAAATCAATATCTTCTACTTTATGATGAACACCTAATCCAAACAAAACACCTTTTGCATAAGGATCGTTAATAGGTGCTCTTTCACCAGTTAAATATGGTAAAAAGAATAATTGTTCTTCGATGTTTGCTTTTGATACTTTATCATAATATTCATTATAATTAACTGTATTTAATATGGATTCATTCCACCATTTTATAGAACCAGCTGCATTTAACATCACTGCCATCATATGGTATTTACCATTAGCATGGCTATATGACTGAAAATGACTTATTTTATCAACATTAAAGTTTTCACTTGAAACAAATATAACACCACTAGTTCCAAGACTGATACTACATTCTCCATTGCCGACTACACCAGTGCCTATAGCTCCAACTGCTTGATCGCCACCACCTGCAATAACTTTAATGTTATTGTTTATATTTAAAATGGTTTTAATTTCATCAGATAGATTACCAACTACTTGATAAGACTCATATATTTTAGGTAACATGCTTTTTTGAATGCCTATGATATCTAACATCTCATTAGAATAATCTTTCGTTCTTGGATTAAAATAGAGTGTTCCTGATAAGTCTGAGACATCTGAAGCAAAAACATTTGTTAATTTATAGATTAAATAGTCTTTAGGTAACATAACCTTATCTATTTTAGCAAAGATATCAGGTTCATGATTTTTCACCCACATAATTTTAGGAGCTGTAAGACCTGTTAATGCAATATTTCCCGTAAATTCTAGTAAGTTATCGATTCCGATTTCTTCATTTAAATAGTTAACTTCATCAATAGTTCTTTGATCATTCCAAAGAAGTGCATTTCTTAAAATATTGTCGTTTTTATCTAATATAACAAGACCATGCATTTGTCCTGAAAAAGATATACCCTCTATTTCATCTTCATAACCTTCAACAATTTCTTTTAAACCTTTTATTGTTTGCATATACCAGTCATTAGGATCTTGTTCTGTCCATGAAGGTTTTGGAATGAATAAATCATAACTGTTAGATACGGTATTCACAATAAGTCCAGTCTTATCAACTAAGACAATTTTTACACTTGATGTTCCTAAGTCTATTCCTATAAACATTTGAGTCACCTATCCTATGATATATTGATTTAGTATTGATTCTAAGACTTCTTGTCTACCTGGTTCATTTTTGTCAAGTTCTTTTTTGCCTTTGACATATGCATCTAACTCTTTAAATCCAACTTGACCATCTACGATTTTTTTGCCAATACCTGTTTTATAAGATGCATATCTAGATGCTAGGTTTTTCTCTAACACTTGATCTTCCCATAATTTAGCTGCAATTCTTAATCCTGCAGCATATGTATCCATACCAGCAATATGTGCTAACATTAGATCTTCTTCTTTGAAAGAAGGTCTTCTAACACGCGCGTCAAAATTTAGACCGCCAGTTGTTAATCCACCATATCTTAGTACTTCATACATAATCAAAGTTGACTCATAAATATCTGTAGGGAATTGATCTGTATCCCAACCTAATAATAAATCACCTTGATTCGCATCTATTGAACCTAACATACCATTATCAGCCGCATAACGCACTTCATGTTGCATAGTATGTGTTGCAAGTGTAGCATGATTTGTTTCTAGATTTAATTTAAAGTTTTTATTTAAATTGTATTTTCTTAAAAATGAAACTGCTGTAGCAGCATCAAAATCATATTGATGTTTTGTTGGTTCTTTTGGTTTAGGTTCAATATAAAACTGTCCTTTAAAATCTATTTCTTTAGCATAATCAACAGCTAATTTTAGAAAACGAGCTAAATTGTCTTGTTCCAATGCCATATCTGTATTTAAAAGCGTTTCATATCCTTCTCTACCACCCCAAAATACATAACCAGAACCATTTAATCGTTTTGTGATTTCCATAGCTTTTTTCACTTGTGCAGCTGCATAAGCAAAAACATCAGCATTTGGTGAAGTACTTGCTCCATTTACATAACGCTTATTACTAAAAGCATTTGCAGTACCCCATAAAAGTTTAATACCTGTTCTCTTCATTTCTTTTTCTATTTCATCTACAATGATATCTAAATTAGCATTTGTTTCTTCAATTGTTTCTCCTACTGGTGCAATATCAGCATCATGAAAACAAAAATACTCTAATCCCATTTTTTCCATGAATTCAAAAGCAACTTTTACTCTTATTTTTGCTCTTTCTATACCTTCTACACCTTGATCCCAATGTCTTTGCATCGTAGCTTCACCAAACATATCAGTTCCTTGTGCGGAAATTGTATGCCAATATGCCATAGAGAATTTTAAATGTTCTTTCATTGGTTTACCTAGTACTAGCTCTTCTGCATTATAATATTTAAATGCAAATGGATTCAGACTTTTTGACCCCTCATATTTAATCTTTTCTTGTTTAAAATACATTTTTATTTACCTTCCGTTTCTTTGTGATAGTACTGCAAATATAATTACAAAACCTTTAACAACGTCTACTAACAATGGTGGGATTCCAGCGAAAACTACAAATGTAGAGATGATTTGGAAAATTAAAACTCCAAATATTGTACCCAGTAATTTCCCTCTACCACCACTCATTGCGATACCCCCAATAACACAAGCTGCAATGGCATCTAGTTCCATCCCAAGTGCTGCTGATGAAGGTTGTATTGCAGTTAATCTTGATGTATATAATATAGCTGATACACCAACAAGTGTTCCAGTTATAGCATAGGCTATAATTCTTACTTTTTTTACATTTATACCAGCCAGTGCTGCAGCTTTCTCATTACTTCCTACAGCAAAGAAATATTTACCTAATTTTGTTTGAGTTGTTATAAAAACCATTAATCCTCCTAATAAAAGGAAATAAATCGCTAAATATGGTACTCCAAACAAATTACCTGATGCAATTTGTCGGTAAGTTTGAAATACTTCATCACCAACAATATATTGTGCACCTAAGTTTTCTCTAGCCAGATATGTAACCACTGCTCTAAATATCAACATAGTTGCTAGCGTAGCAATGAATGCTTCCATCCTAAATCGTTCGACAAGTACACCGTTTATTAAACCTAATACAGTCCCAAATACTAATGCAAATATGACTGTTAATAAAATAGAACCTGTACTATTTAATATGACAATACTTATACCACTTACAAAGGCTAATGTAGCACCTACTGATAAGTCAATTTTACCTGTGATAATGATCAGTGACATACCAAGTGCTATAACACCTACAATAGCGCTTTGTTTAAATATATTCATTATACTATTCCATTTTGCAAAGTTTGGATTTACGACAACTGATATAACAAAAATAATTAAGAAAACAACAATATAGCTATGGTTGCTCCATAAATATTTAATAAACTCAATAACTTTTGATAACCAATTTTTTGCAAAACTCAATTTATTTTCTTTATTCATAATTAATTCCCTCGACTTTTCATAGCATTAGTAGCATGCATCATGACATTTTCTTCAGACATTTGATTTCTGTTCAATTCAGTTACTACTTTTCCGTGATAGAATACGATGCATCTATCAGCAATTTTCTGCAATTCTGGGATCTCTAGTGTATTTACAATAACTGTTTTCCCTTCAGAAGCTAATTTCATAATAAGCTCATATACTTGTGCTTTAGCTCCTACATCTACACCTTGTGTAGGGTTATCAAATATAAAAATGTTTGATTCTGTTGACAACCATCTAGAAATAATTACTTTTTGTTGATTGCCTCCACTGAGTGAGGTAATTAAATAATCCTTGTTTTCAGCTTTAATATTTAATAATTTTTTATACTCATTGTATATGATGTTTTCATATTTTTTCTTAATGACTTGACCTTTAAATAATCTAAATTTAGAAACGTTCATATTATCTTGAATTGATAAATCAGGTAATAATCCATTTTCTTTTCTATTTCTTGGAACCAATGCAATCTTGTTTTTCATTGAATTATGTATATGTCCATTTCTTAACATTTGATTATTTGATTCTACACTTCCGCTTTTCCAAGGTTTAATTCCAAAAATCGATTCAATGACATCACTAGTTCCACTTCCCTCAAGACCGGTTAATACCAATACTTCGCCTTTTTGAACCGAAAAACTTACATCTTCAAATCCTTCGCCACATAAATTTTTAACATCTAAAACAACTTCACCTAATTTTCTTTGCTTATAGAATTTAGTATCTACAAATGCTCCACCGACCATTTTTTTAGTAATTTTTTCTGTGTCAGTATCTTTGATAAATCCACTTTCTATGAGTAATCCATTACGTAATACAGTATATGTGTCACAAATTTCAAAAATCTCTGGCATTTTATGAGATATATAGATGAAAGCTGTACCCTGCTTTTTAAGATTATTTATAATTGTGAACAATCTTTTAATTTCACTGGTATTTAGCGATGTTGTTGGTTCATCCAAAATAACTAATTTTGCGCTTTGATGCAAGACTTTTGCAATTTCAACTAATTGTTTGTTTGAAGCATCTAGTTGATCAACAAGAGTATTTGGATTTATATTTATCTGTAGTCTATCAAAGAGTTTTTTTGTCTGTTTGACCATTTCGGTTTTATTCAATTTGATCCCATTTACAATTTCATTTCCAAAAAAAATGTTTTCATAGACTAATAAATCATTTATTAAATTTAACTCTTGATGAACAAACCCAATACCAACACTATTTGCTAATTTTGGATTCATATTGTCGTAGGAAATTCCATCAAAAACTAGTTCTCCACTATCTCGGTTTAATACACCACCCAAGACATTCATCAAAGTTGTTTTCCCTGCACCGTTTTCTCCTATTAGTGCATGTATTTCCCCTTCAGCTACTTCAAGGTTAACTTTATCTACAACAACGACGTCATAGAAAGATTTTACAATATTTTTCATTTCTAATAATTTCATATACATGCTCCTAACAACTATAATTTCATAAAAATATAAGCTGGGGTTGTTCACCCCAGCTTACGTAAGATTTTTAGAAAGGTGAGTCCGCGTCTAAATAATCTGCAACATTACTAGGATTAACTTCTACTGTAGGTAAAACGATATATGTTTCTACAGTTTGTCCTAATAATAATTTTTCACAAGCACGGATTGCATCTTTAATCATACCAGGTGAATAAGTCATTGAGAATAAATCATAAGTATCTTCTGTAACCATTCTGTTGTACATTAATTGTGCACCAGCACTTGAAGCAATAACTTGTAAGTTATCAAATGTTTTTGTAAATGTTGAATCTAATGCATAAGCATCTAGAGCATCTAGAATACCTAAAGCTAGTGGATCATCATGAGTATAGATAGCTTGAACAGCATCTATTTCTGCTTGTGAAGATGAGTCAACCCAATTTTCAAATAATGATCTTGCTTCATCACGTTGCCAACCAGTAAATCCAACTCTTTCTTTAGTGAAATTAGCATTAATAGTGTCATCATAACCAGCAGTACGTTGTGTAGGTACTGTTGATGTGTCTCCCATAAACTCTAATACATGAGTTCCATCAGGGAATGTAGCATTAAATATTTTTGCTGTTTCTTCACCAATACCATAATTATCACCTTTAACAGTTACGTCTGGAGTGAAATCAGGAACTTCTCTATCAAAGATTACTAAATAGATATCATTATCCATGATGTCTTGAGCTGCAGCTTTTAAAGATGCACCATCAAAAGGAAGCATAACAATTGCGTCAACGCCTTCACTAATTAAAGTGTCAATTTGATTTGCTTGTTCAGCAGCAGTATCAGCAGTTACTAATGTGTATTCCCAACCATTTTCTTCTGCAACAGCTTTTACTTCATTTTCAGCATGATATACAACACCTACTGGCCATCCATGTGTAGCACCAGGAATTGATACCGCGATTGTGATTGTGTCTTCTCCACAACCAACCATCATTAAACCTAAAGTTAATGCAACTAATAAACTTAAAACTTTTTTCATACATTTTTCTCCTTTTTTATTTTATTTCTACCCAAGTAGAATTTTTACCATTACTTTCAACAACTGCATGTACAAATTTAACACCTTCTGCACCATCACTTACAGATGGAAAATCAAGATCTGCATCTGTTAAATCAATACCTTGTTGTTTTTTTCTTAAAGCTCCAATATATGTTTTATAAACGTTAGCGAAAGCTTCATAGTATCCTTCAGGATGTCCTGCAGGAATTCTACTAAGTTCAGCAGCTCTGCCGTAAACATAACCATTTCCTCTAGATAATCTCTCAAAACTTCCATTTCGTTTTGTGAAATTCAAGAAATCAGGAGTTTCTTGCCACCACTCTAACGATCCTTCTGTTCCATAAATTCTTACTCTCAACCCATTACCATGTCCAGCAGCAATTTGACTTGACCAATACATACCATTTACACCATTTTCATACTCTACTAACATGTTTGCGTTTAAGTCTAGTGCTTTTCCATAATTGTTCAGTTTAGCTGCGACACGTTTGATATTTAATCCCGTAATGTATTTAACTGTATTTTCTATATGTGTTCCGATATCTCCAACACAATTTGATACACCAGAAAATTTAGGATCCATTCTCCATACTGATAAGTTTAATTTCGTTTCAGCGTTTGCAACTTCTCCTAATAACCAATCTTGTGGATATTCAGCATTTACGTTTAATATACTTCCGATTTTTCCGTCTTTAATCAATTGTTTTGCATATTTCACCATCGTATATCCACTATATGCATAAGTTACTGCAAATAAAACACCTTTTTCTTTTGCTAAACTTTCTAATTCATTAGCTTGTTCTACAGTGAAGCATAAAGGTTTTTCGCAGACAACATTAAATCCATAACGTAAAAATTCTTTAGCAACTTCAAAATGAAGAAAATTTGGAGTAACAATAACGACAAAGTTTATTTTATCTTCACGTTCTGATTCTTCTTTTGCCATTGTAGCAAAATCTTTATAAACTCTTTGTCCATCTATATTATAGAAATCTCCAGTTTTTTTATTATCTTCCCAAATATTACTAAAGCATCCAGCAGTTAATTCTACGTTTTGTTCAAAATTAATTGCTTTTCTATGAACATCACCGATAAATGCATTAAGGTCGCCTCCGACCATTCCATATTTAATTTTCATAATTTATCTCCTAACTTTTGATTGCGTCATCAAAATTTATATTTGAAGGTTGAAAATCAACTTTCTTAACAAAAGCAGCTGCTTCCTTGCCGCCATATTCACGTTCCATACCACTATCTTCCCATTCAACTGACAATGGGCCTTGATAATTATGTGCATTTAACACACGAATAATTTCTTCAAAGTTCACATCACCATGACCTAAAGATCTAAAGTTCCATCCACGTTTTAAATCGCCAAAATCAATGTGTGATCCTAAAATACCAGTTCTTCCATCTAATGTAACTGCAACATCTTTCATGTGTACATGATAGACTCTATCCATAAAATCATTTAGGAAGATATGTGGTGTAATACCTTGCCATAATAAATGTGATGGATCAAAATTAAGTCCAAATGTTGGGTTATCTTTAAATTTATTTAATAACTTTTTAGTTGTATAATAATCAAATGCAATTTCTCCAGGATGAACTTCCAAAGCAAATAAAACATTATTTTCTTTGAAGACATCTAAGATTGGCGTCCATAGTTCAACAATTTTATCAAATCCAGCTTCTACCATTTCTGGTGTAGTTTGAGGAAATGAATATAAATATTTCCAAATAGGTGAACCCGTAAATCCAGTTACAACTTTTGCTCCTAGTTTTCTAGCAGCTATAGCAGAATTCTTCATTTGCTCAATTGCCCATGAACGTATTTCTTCAGGTTTATTATGTAATTTTGATGGTGCGAAATTATTTAATCTTATATCCCAAGCATCACCAACGCATTGTCCAATAATATGCGTACCTATAGCTTCACATTTTAAATCGTATTTCTTTAACATATCTAATATAAATTGTACATATGAATCATCTTCAACTGCTCTTGAAACATCTAAGTGTTCTCCCCACGTAGCAATCTCAAGACCATCATATCCCATCTCTTTTGCTTTTTTGCACATTTCTTCAAATTCAAGATCTGCCCATTGGCCTGTAAATAAAGTCACTAGTCTACCCATTGTGTACCTCCGTTTTAAAATGTATGCGTTTGCATCTATACATAGTTTAACATCTAAATTAAGTGTTGTCAAGAGAAAAATTGCACTTGTAAAATTTTCTTAATTGTGTATAATTAAATTGAGGTGTTAAATATGACAAATCGAAGAATTAGCACAATAAGAGATTTAAATAAGCGACGTGTACTTGAATATATTGTTTCAAACCAACCAACATCAAGAGTCGCAATATCTAAATTAACAAAGTTGACAAAAGCCACTGTTTCAGCCATAGTATCGGATTTATTGGATTCAGGTTTTTTATTAGAAGCACAATTATTCGAGTCAACTGGTGGTAGAAAGCCGATGCAAATCATATTGAACAAAGACAGCTTCCATGTCGTTGCAATTGACTATTCAAGAGGCCTTATTAAGGGAGCGTTGGTTAATCTAAACGGGGATATAGTTAGTGAAAAAGTTATTGAAACCTCAAATGAAAAAGACTTTTTTTTGACTCTTTCTGAGACTTATAAACTTATAGATAATTTAGTTTCAAAATTAAGTGCTCCTGAAAGCTTTAGAGCTGTTAGTATTTCTATTGATGGATCAGTAAAAAAGAATTCAAATATTAAATTAGCCCATGCTAAAGGTTGGGAAGATATAAATATTAATAAATATATTACAGAAAAATACAAAGTAAAGTGTTTCACAAATAATGAAGCAAATCTAGCTGCTTTAGGTGAAAATAGTTTTTTTAGACAAATACCCGACTTATCAGTCATCTCAATGTATGCAGGTGTTGGACTTGGAACCATTCAAGATCGATCACTTATTGAAGGATTTGATGGTCTTGCTGGAGAGTTAGGGCATACCATTGTAAATGTAAATGGAATCCCGTGTAGTTGCGGTAACAATGGATGTATTGAGCAATATGTATCTGTAAGTAGTGTTAGAAACAAGATTGCTCTCATTAAAAAAAGATCTATAAAGATTAGTGATATCGTACATCTTTATGATTCAGGTGATTCTGATGTAATTTCAGTACTCAATGAATATTCAAGATACTTAGGCGTTCTTATCACAAATACAATTAATATAGTAAACCCAAATGAATTAATCATCGCAAATGAACTATTAGACTGTATACCTGACTTGCTTCAAAAAGCACTAAAGTTTGTTAATCTTAAAGTCTCTTCTACTAATAGTATTAGATTATCTTCAAGTAAAAACATACAACTATTAGGTGCCTCTGTTGTCGCGATAGTTGATTACTTATCTATTCGATATTATTATCCTAGTAAACACATGAATTAACATGTTCTAAAATACAAAAAAATGGTGCAGATAAGATTTACTTATCTGCACCATTTTTATATTGTTATTTTAATGAGTTTTATTTGATTCCTACTTGACCTAATTTATAACCAAACCCCCACATTGTTATGACAATTTCCGGGTTTGATGGGTCATTTTCTATTTTCTTTCTCAACCGTCTGATATGAACATTGATGACATTATCATTGAAATAATATTCTTCATTCCAAATTTTTCGATACATTTCTTGTTTCGAAAAAGTCTGATCAGGATGCGTTAACAATAATTTTAGAATTTCAAATTCTTTTAATGTTAATTCTAAAACTTCACCCTTTTTTACAACTTGATAAGTTGATAAATTGATACTTAAATCATTGAAGTTATAAATATTTTTCTTAGGTTTTTCTTCTGATTGTCTACTTCTTCTTAACAATGCTTTTACACGCGCAAGCAATTCAAGCATTGAAAAAGGTTTAGAAAGGTAATCATCTGCACCTAATCCCAGATTAATTGCTTTCTCAACATCTGTATCTTTAGTAGAAATAATCATGACTGGTGTTTCACCCTTTGATCTAATAAACTTTAAAACGTCTTCTCCGCTGACTTTAGGCAACATTAAATCTAGTAACACGCAATCATAAGTGTCTTTAGAGAATTGGTCAATTGCATCTTCACCATTGAATACTGCTTTGACATGATAGTTTTCATCTTTTAATTTTTGTTCTATACTTTTACTAATAAGAACATTGTCTTCTATAAGAAGTATTTTACTAGCCATAATGGCACCCCTTTGCTTAAATCTTATATTTCAATTATATCACAACATGAAGCAATTAATTACAATTATTAAAAAAAATGAGCCCTAGTGATTGGGGGGGAGTTATCACTAGGGCATTATTAACAATCCACAAGATAAGCAATTTTTACATAAAGGTAAAAATCACTTTTATATCTAGCAATTATTAATACATTATTATTATACACAACTTTATCAAAAAATTCATTAAAAATGATTCTTTTTTTATAAATATGTGAAAGAAAGTATTTGACTAGTCTCAGAAGCATTTCCTACAAAATCTATTGCTTGAACTTTTATCTGATACGATTGTCCTTTTATTAGACGATCAAAAGTATATTGATTAAGATTGGCAAAATCATAAAGCTCATCATCCACATAAATCGCATACTTTTCTACACCATAGTCATCACTAGATGGATCCCAAAAAATAGTGTTTTTTAATTGCGCAATCTGTAAACCCTCGACTTGAGAAGGAATTTCTTTATCTATAGTTCCATAGTCATACTTATAAACTCTCACATAATCAATTTCAAAAGCTGTTGGAAAGATTGAATCATCAACTGTTCCACCAAATCCACCACCTAATGCTAAATTCAAAATCAAGAAAAAATCTTGATCAAAAGGAAATGCTTCGTAATATGCTACATCTTGATTAAATTGTGCTGTATATCTAAATGTAGCAAATGAAACACCATCTACGTAAGTAATGATTTCTCCTGGGTTCCAAATAATTTCATATGTGTGGAACTCAGTTTCAGCGGTTGGTACAGTGATATCATATCCGATTTGTGTACCAGTTTGATGATTGAATTTTTCAGTATGAATAGTTGAAAATACATTTTGTGGATTTCTACCAACATATTCCATGATGTCTATTTCACCACTATTTGGCCAACCTCCATAAGCATTCATTGTTGGCATCATCCAAATTGCTGGCCATGTGCCTGCACCAGTTGGCATTTTTGCTGAAACAACAACTCTACCATAACGAAAATCACCTTTATATTTAGTGGTTAATCTACTAGATGTATAACTTCTAGTTAAATAGTCTTCTTTTATTGCTGTTATAACTAGTTTTCCATCAACAATTTCAGCATTTTTATCTGTGTAGTATTGAACTTCATTATTACCACCACCATAATCATTGATTTCAAAATTCCATTTATCTAAATTGATTTCCTCTTCCTCAAATTCATCAGCCCAAATACATACCCAACCGCCTTCTAAAGTTGGTTGATTACATCCTTCTACTGGTAGAATTGGGTCTATTTGATTGTTTATTTCTTCTGTTGGATTACATCCAACTAAAATAAATAACACAAAAATTATATTTAAAAATTTTTTCATAATTATTCTCCTGTAATTCCAGTTCTATCGATACTTTCTACAAAGAACCTTTGTGCAACAAAGTATAACACAAGAAGTGGTAATATCGTTAACATATTGCCAGCTAACATAATTGCTTCGTTTAATTCCGCACCAGATGTTCCGGGAGGGAACAGTGTTTCATAACTTGATCTAAATGCCTGTAATTTAAGCGGTAAAGTAATTCTACCACCAACATAAAGTGAAGTTATGAAAGTTTCATTCCAATACCATACAAAGCTAAATAAGAAAACAATTAAAAACGATGGTATTGCCAACGGAATTGCAATTCTTGTAAAAATCTTTAGTTGTGATGCTCCATCCACTTCTGCTGATTCCATTAAAACACTTGGAATCGTTTTAAAGAATTGATAGAAAATCAATATGTAAATTGCTGCATTGACACCTTGTCCAAAGATAGCAGGATAAATCATGGATTTTTGTGTGCTCATAAGTCCTAAATTCTTAAAAATGACCATGTTTGCAACCATCGTTACTTGTGATGGTAGAATAAATGTTGCTAACATTAAAACAAATAATATATTTTTAAGGGGAAATCTATATTTTGCAAACCCATATCCAATAATTGCTGATGATATCGTTACAGATATTGAAACTTTTAAAACATATGAAGTTGTTCCAATAATAGATCCTGGCAATTCTAAGACTTGTAATGCTCTACCATAATTTTGAAATTGTAGGCTCGATGGTATCCATTTTACACCTGGATTAATCAAATCATCTACACTCATGAAACTATTCACTGTCATAAATAAAACTGGATATAAATAAATATAACTAAAACTGATTAATAATGTATATATAACAAATTTATAAATAAATCCATCCGTAAAATTCATCCCAAAAAGGAAATGTCTAGATTTAGATTTTAAAATTTTATAGTCGAGTTTATTCATTATCTATTCTCCTTTCTTCTTGCTGAAAGGATTAAAATGAAAATACCCATAATAATTACCATGAGTATAAAATATACCCAAGCAATTGCTGCTGCATAACCATATCCAAACCAAAAGTTTGAATCTGGTGCACCCACTAACATATGTTGTCTTGCTAAATCTAAAATGCTACCTGGTTCAACAAATAAGCTCATTGAAACAACGATATAAATTACGCTGACGCTAATTAAAGGTTTAATCGATGGTAGAGTGATTTTCCAAAAACGATCCCATGGTGATGCACCATCAATTGATGCAGCTTCATAAATTGATGGATCAATTTTTTGAAGCCCAGCTAAAAAGATAAGTATTGGAATACCTGCATACCATAAAATAAGTAACATAGATGTCAATATTGCTTCTATAGGATTGGCTATCCATGGTCCTAAATTTTGAGAAATATATGCAATAACAGAACTATCTTCTAATGCTGGGATCGATGTTGCATTTTGATTATTCAATTCAACAATAACTGGACCTGTAGAAATGATTACTGGAAGAAAGAAAATTGTTCTCCAAATACCTTTTAATTTAATAGGATTATTGATTAGTACAGCGATTAAAATTGAAAACACAACAATCAAAGGAACTGCGATAACCATTTTACCTACATAAGTACCAAATAAAGGTAGTAATGATTGACTTCTAAATACGTTTAAATAGTTCGTAAAGCCTATGAATGTTGTTTCAACACCGGTTTCTAAACTATAATAAGCTTCATTTAAACTTAAATATAGAGAATAAAACATAGGGTATAATGTGAAAATTAAAAATCCAATAATCCAAAGCATAATAAACGTAATACCATAGAAAGCTTCTCTTCTTTTTCTTGTTACATTAATTTTTAAAAAACTAAATAGTGTTAAAGTTAACCCCTCTCTTCTAATTAGAAAATTATGTTCTAAAATATATTTTGTTTTGTCAATAAGTTTTGATAATTTTCTTGTGTGGAAATTTCTTAAGACTTCCAAAATCTTATGATATGATTGTGCTATATTTTTTAATATATTTTTCATCCTAGCACCACCTTATAATCTCTCATATCAACTGTTTGGCCATCTATGGTCTTTTCTTCAAAATTATAATTAATATAGATGATAACATTATTTGAATATGAAACTTTTACAAATCCAGTATCCAACACTTCACGATTTGATATTGATGCTCCGATGACGTGTGATAAAGCTTCATTAATATAATCATATGTTTGAATAATTTCTTCTTCATAATCTGATCTTGTTGTAGTGTAAAACATTGAAGCATTAGTATATCTCATTTTATATGTATCCTCTTCTGTTAATAAATAACTTGGATTCATACCAAAATCAACCATAGTAAGTAATCTATCTTGTCCCATAGCATTGAAATTAAGATATGGTATGTAATAAGATATACTACCCTTTAAAATTAGTGGAATCAGAGGAATTAAATCTGAATAGTAATCATATTGTGCATTTGTTATTGGCATATCCAGATATCCACTCAAATTATCATAAAAATATTGGTTTGGTCTACTTAGTAATACTTGATCATACATTGATACAATATCTTCATAATAGCTCAAAGATTGCGATCTTTCATAATTCTGGCCATCATAATAACTAAATAATGTTGAGCCTATTGTGTTTAAATATAATCCTGATATACCTAAATCTTCATAGAAATCATTATCACTAACTGAGAACTTATAACTTTCTTCTGGATATATATAGTATACTTCAGTCAATTGAGCATTCAGACTACGGTAATTTCTCTCCATCTTAAGTCTTGATAATGTTTTTGAAACATCTTGAGCATATGATAATCTGTTGGTTAATTCTGAACCTTGAACATAATCATTATCAAGATATACAGTATTATTATCTGATTTTATAGTTTCAAATAAATCTTGATAATCACCTTTGTTGGATATTTTAGAGCGGTATGGAGCTTGAAAAACAAAACCATCTTTGCTCCATCCATTTAATTGTACTTGCTGATTATTGATACCAGCTGTTTTAAATGATTGATAACTATTGTAGACATCATTAACAGTGGTCATGACAACAGTAGTTGTGCCAATAAATGATTTTTCAGTATCATTCATGATGTAACTTAAATGTAGCGGAATTTGATTGCCCACAATTTTTTCATTATCAGTTAAGATACCTCTTTCAATTAAAATATCACGATATGCTTTTGCCATGCCTACATAACTAGCATCTTCATCTGATAGGAAATTATAATTAATTTTAAAATTACTTTCCGTCAAAGCCTCATTTATTGTATCATTACCATCACCGGCTTTATTAATAATATATCTATATATACGTCTAACATTATATTTAGCACCTATTCGATGATATCTTGAATTATTACCCCAATACTGTGCCTGTAAACTCGTTACTTCTGCACCTTCTTCAATTTCTACAAGATAACCGTTTTCATTTTGTGCATGAACCATGCCAAAAATAGGAACTGATAATTGTGCAATAGAACTAGTGCCATATCCAAAATCAGCACCATAAAATTGAGCTTGAAATGTTGTATTATGTGCCTTGTCCATTCTAACTAATGCTCCAATCCCATCTGGAATCATCATGTATCCTGGAATATTATCTTCTCTTGCTGCACCTAAATATGGAAATATAGAAATTGAAAGCAGTCTATAAATATCTCCATATTCTTCGATTGTTTCAACGGGAATATAGATGCTTAAAATACCATTAATTAAAGAAATTTCAACTTCTAATTTTATATCAATTTCTTTTAAATCTAGAAAGACTGTAAATTGAGTATTACTGTTTTTTTGAACTAACGTTGATACTCTTCGATTTGAATAACTTCCTGCTTCTAATTGATAAGGACTTAAAGGATCAGTTTGACCTTCTCTTATAGACCCATCTGTTATATACTTAGCCTCAGCTAAAGTATACAAAGAAGCTGTAGTAATCGTTGATGAGGATACATTTTGACTTCTTACATAATCAACCCATAGCCCGGAATTCATCAAATTTCTAGTTGCAGTGTTATCTTCTCTTAAACCGCTTAAACCTTGAAATTCTGGTCGTGAAGACCATAGGTAACTTGTTTCTTTATTATAAACCATCATAGAAAAGGAATCTTTTTCAAAATAGACAGTTAATTCAGGCGTGTCAAACATTTGTTCGAATCCTAAATCAAATATATCTTGACTATCAAAACCTAAAATAAAATCATCATGGTATATATCTAGCACTGCTTGATCTACTTGATCTTTTTGTGTATATCTTGAAGATTCTAAAAATATTTGATTAATATAATTAAAATTAGACTCCACTTCTTGTTGGTTTCCTACTATAGGATGGTTATATCCATAGGTTATAACTAGAAGACTCATGATAAACAAAAATATGATAAGTATATATTTAGCATATTTAACCACGGTTAATCAACTCCCTTAAAATGTCTGCAAATAGTCCATAAACTTCATTTAATAACAAATAAACAATGAACAGTACTGCAACAATCATTAATGCAGTAAATATTGAGATTAAAATATTACCAATGGTTGGTTTCATATCATAGAAATGAATTTCTTTAACCATTGCGATGAAATAAATAGCAGTAACAGCTAACCCTATAATCAATATAGTGTCATATATGAATGATTCATTATAAGTCAATCCATTAGAAATAATTGCCAGAATTGGGAGTGTAATAATCATTGGTAATAATGTATATGCAGATGCTTGATAAACATCACTTAATTTACCTTCTCCATCACGAATACTAGAAACTAGATAATTAGCCACAACCCAAAGTATGAATGGTACGAAAATTGTAACCATTTGTTCAAATAGATTTATTTCTGATGGTATTTGATTATTAAATAAGAAACTTGTTCTATAAATCCATAAAATATAAGCTAAGAAAAATAATAGTAAATAGATGGTTGCAGTAAAATTAGATCCTTTTTTCTCTCTTTTTATACCATAATAACCATCAGCTGGATTTTTGAATATATAAAACGGGAATACCAATTCTTGATAAATCTTATATTTATTTATATATATTTTTAATTTTTTAATCGGAGATGTTAAAAATCTCATAAAATGTGTGAAATAATTTACAAAGTATAAAGCAATACTAATCAATAAAATTGAAATAATAATTTCACCACTACCTAATAACATCTCATTTCTAACTTCCCAAAAGGCATTAGAAAAACCGTCTTGATCTCTTGCAACTTGATAATATTCCATTGCTTGTTTATAATCCTCATTAGCAAAATATGCATTTCCTATTCCTTTATTTGCTAAATCAAATAGACCGTTCATTTTTAGAACTTCTTGCCAAGGTTCCAATGATTCACTATATTTACCCTCTTGATAAAGACTAATCGCAAAATGAACTAAATCCGAAAATTCAGTTGGGATAAATATTTGTAATGCTGATGTTTCTTGATCAAGTGCATAAATATTATTTTTTGAATCAACGGCAATACTTGTAGGAGATTTAAATAAACCTTTTTGATTACTAACATCTTGACCACTAAAAACAAATAACACAGATCCATCTGGAGCATATTCAGTAATATATCCTTCTGATGTTATTGTAAACACTGTGTCATATGGACCAACAAATAAATCTTCTGTTGAATCAAATCCCCATACTGACTCATTGTAAACAAAATTAGCTATATTTAATTTTAAATAACCATCACTACCTTTAGTAGTTGTTAAAATAAGACCATCATGATCTACTGCTATATTGTAGACAGGATCTGGAATCATTTGGAACCATTGACGTCTTTGTTCTTCATCAAATAACATATATTTTAATATGTTATCCCAAGTATTTGGAATGGTATTACCCCCAAAGAAGCCAAAGAACATACCAGAATTTTCATATTCTGCAAGTCCATTAATGTTACCAGCAAGTAGCATATAAACATTATCGCCTTTATCGGTAATAATTTTTGTAGGATCAAATGCATCTTGATCTGTGAAATATGGAGTATTTGTAGGTTTTTCATATGTGTTTTCTACAATGTAAGTTGCTTGAATTTCATCATAAACAAATTTCAAGCCCATTTTTAATCCAAAATCTGCAACATACAAACTTCCATCTTCACCAACATGAACTCCTGTTGGTTCATCTAATATGTCTTCACCAATAACTGTAACTACATCATCTTGCAAACTATATTTAATAATACGATGATTTCCATAATCTGCGATATATATGTTATCATTTTGATCAACTGTTAAATCTTTTGGTTCATTCAATTCATATCCAGCAAGTTGTTCTTGTATAGATAAGGGAATATAAGCATCTTGAGTCCATACCATACGATTTAGCGCACTACTATACGTATATGTAGAATATGGTAGTCCATTTGCTTCTACCTTAAATGATGGGATGAATACTAATGTAAATATAAAGAATAATATAAATAGTTTTTTCATTATTTAATACCTGAATGGGCCATCGTATTCATGACCTTACCTTGTAAGAATATAAATAAAATTAAGTTTGGAACAAACATAATCAGTGAAGCTGCTGCAGCCATCCCTTGCCCAGCAACATTATTTCCTTGAATAGATGTCAAACTTTGCATATAAAATGCTAACGTTCTTTTTGATTCATCATTTATATATAAAACTGATGTTGATACATCATTCCATATAATTTGAAATGCTAAAATACCTACAGTTGCGATTGCAGGTGCGATGACAGGTAAAACAATTTTCATAAAGATTTGCATTTCAGAAGCACCATCAATTTTAGCAGATTCTATAATTTCATTTGGTGTTTGATCGATAAATTGCTTGATTAAAAACATAGCAACTGGCATAACGATGACTGGTAAGATATGCGCTGCATATGTGTCAATTAAACCCGATCTGGCAATAATTAGATATCTAGGTATTTGAACCGCAATTGGTACAAACATTAAGGCTAGCGTATTGATTTCAAATAATACTTTCTTGCCTTTGAATTTTAATTTAGATAAAGCATATGCAGAAAATGCTGTTATAAAAATTGCTAGAGTCACTCCAATAATTGTAACCAAAAGACTATTTACAAGATATCTAGAAAACGGAACTCCTGATGCAGAAACTAATCTTGATAACTCATTAAAATTATCAAAAGTAGGATTTCTTACAAAAAATCTAGGTGGATATGCAAATAGTTCACTTCTTGGCTTAAATGCATGATTAAAGATAAACAATATCGGTAAAAGCATTAATGCTGCAAAAGGAATTAAGAACATAAAGAAAGGTAGTTGACTTCTATGAAGTCTAGTAGGATTTATTTTTGTACCTTGAAAACTAGCTGATGCCATAAAATCACTCCTTTTCACCTAATATGCGAAATGTTACTTTTGAAATAAAATAAACCATTAAGAGTAACACAACACTAACTGTTGCTGCATAACCCATCATATACCTTATAAACCCAAAATCTTCAATGTGATTGACAATGAGTTGGCCAGCATATTGTGGTGTTGGATTTGATCCGGATAATTGAACTCCAATACCTCCAGCTTGAAATGTTGTAACAACTGCCATAACAGCG
Organism: Acholeplasmataceae bacterium; assembly: GCA_021108415.1. Lineage (GTDB taxonomy): Bacteria > Bacillota_I > Bacilli_A > Acholeplasmatales > Acholeplasmataceae > Mariniplasma. The sequence goes on from JAIOQX010000002.1 coordinate 201,437, forward strand.
CCAAATAACATTTGTGGCTTCATCGATGGAATCGTAATATAAAATATTTCTTGTGCACGATTTCGAATGCCGTCTACATAAGCAGCTTCATACAATGTTTGATCAATATTTAATACACCTGCAAGCATTGCCAAAAAGCCAACACCCATAGAACTCCATAAACTTACGACAATCATAATTGTCATTAAATAATCTGGTGATTGCAAAAATTGAATAGGCTCTAATATAACGCCCCAATTTAGAAGTATACTGTTTAAATACCCTTGAGAATCACCAGAAAAAATGATTCGCCACATAGATGCCATTGCAACCCCCATCGTAAGTGATGGAGAGTATAAAATAATTGCAAAAACTGTGCGGTATTTTTGTGGAATTTGTGCCAAAACCCACGCAAGCACAAATGATAATAAATATCCAACTGGTCCTACAATTAAAGCAAACTTTAATGTATTTGATAAAACGTATTGCATGAATACTGTATCCATAGTAATCAATTCGATATAATTGGTAATGCCAATAATTGTTGGGGCTTGAATAGCATTAAAATATGTAAATGATAAGAAAATTGCAGCAATTACTGGAACAATAATAAATATAAAAAACAGAGTCCAGTAAGGTAATATAAACCAAGCTGGATGATTCATACGTCTAGTCATGATCCACCTCCGTCAGCCATTGTTCTATATTATAAATGCTTGGAACAATATATTCTTTAATAATTTCTCCGTTTTTTGTATATCCAAATTCAGCCATCTTATAAATAATTTCTCTATTAGATACTCTCACTGCTTCATCTAATGCTTGTCGTGGATTTGTTCCATCAAAAACAATAGATGTCCAGGCATTACTAATAGAACGCTCAACCATATATGCACCAGGTATTCTTGATGCTTCAACTCCATATTCCCATTGCTTTAAAATTACATTTTTATATTCATCTGGCATAGAAATACTTTTAAATGCTTCTATATTAGCGGTATTCCAAAAATAAGCTTGTCCATATGTAGATTGCAATAAAAATGAAAATTCACTTTGAACTGATGTTGACATCCACCATTTTAAGAAATCCCAAGACTCTTCAGGATATTCAGTAGAACTCATAATCATAGATGATTGCCCTCCTACAGAAGAGTATCTTACGATTTCATCAAGTTCTTCGTTATAAACACCTGGATGTAAATCCATCTCCCATAGACCATCAAGTTCAACTGCTGCTGTTTCTAACAAAATATATGTTGATAAATTAGAAATACCAATAGGCAGTAAACCATATCTAAAATGATTATAAAAATTGGGAACATATTTCGGAAGGTTATATAAAGTGAATAAATCACTCATTAAAGTTACACCTTCTAGTGTTTCTTCAGAATTGATTGCTGTAGACATACCATCATCTGCATATAAATCTCCACCAAATTGATAAATAAATGGTAGTGTTGCAACAAATGGTTTAAGACCACTATATTGAGCAATTGGAACAAAGTAATTCATACCATAACTTTGTAACAATGGTAAAATTTCAATGATTTCTTCCCATGTCTGAGGGATTTCAGTGATACCTATACTATTTAAGATATCTTTTCTATAGTAGGTCACCCAAAAATCTTGTGTTTCTGGCAAACCAAAAACGCCATCTTCAAAAACATATGGGATCATTGCTCCTTTTGTGAAGTTAGTCACTGTATCTTCATATCCTTGAAATTGTCTTAAATCTAATGATGCATCTCTTATCGCAAACTCATAAGGAATCCAATGGTCTACACCAATAGCTAAATCTGGTGCTTGATTTGATGCATTAGCTAAAATTAATTTATTTTGATCAGGCATTTGTGATAAAGTAACTTTTCTATTACCTTGATAATATTGATCAATTAATGCTTGCATAACTTCTATATATTGTCTTGGATGATTAACCCATACAGTAAGTTCATCATCATTTCTATCTGATGCAGAATATGGATTATTAATAAATGATAATACTAAACGTTTTGCACCTTCAAAGAAACGAATAAATATATTTGCATATGGTTTTGCGATCTCGACATCACCATGGACAATCATACGTTCCATTTCTAGATTAGTTCTTAATAACCTTTGCATTAGATCGCCTAATATTTGATTGATAGATGAATCTCCATCAGAAAATTGAACCATCATTGAAGGTAGCTTGTTGATATCAGATGCAATATTATTCAATCTTTTTGCTGCAACCATTAAATTTGCTATTTCGGATGGTTGTTCAATATCAGATAATGATAATAAAGTAACATAAGTTTCTTCTAAAAGATTTGCCCAACTTATAATATTATCAGATGCTTCAGGGAAGTATGCTTCTATATCCCAGTCTCTATACTTATCAGTCCCACCACTTGTATAACGTTTAACATCTAAAGCTAATGCTTGAATATTACTCATAACATATTGTACAGTTTCAATAGTGTCACGATAAGGATAATTTACTGATTCTAATACGATTTCATTCATACCAGATTCTAAATAAACTTTTATAGCATCACCATTTGGATCCGCTAATGTACGATTAATAAAATTTGTTGTATATGGAAAAGCATAACTTTCAAATAAATCAAAAGGAACTTCGCCATTAATCTTTATTTTTCTAAACACTGTCATATCTTTAATCATATATTGTCTATATTTGAATGATAAATGATAAAACCCAGCTTCTTCGACTTCTATTTCATAAGCAATTTCATCCCCTGAATTTTGCCATGAATCACCAAATATGGTATTCAATCTTAAAAACTGAGTGTCATAGTATAAATTAGATGGATCTTGTTCTGTTCTAAGTCTTATTGAAGGATTATTACGATACAATATATCTCTAGCTGATATTGTAATTTGATTATCTATAACTTTAGCATTAGGATACAAATCTAAATATGAATCATATGTTATAAATGTTTCGTTTTCTACATAATAAGCTTGACCAATCAATAGTTCTTGATTTACAAATGAGATTGATATTTCATCGCCTTGTTCTAAATAAAAAGCAAAATATCCAGGATGCATCCCGCGATAGTCATAAATATTTTGATATGCCCATTCTTTTACTTTATGAGAACTTGGCATTATTTCATTTTCGTAACGATCTAAAGTAAAATCATATGTGTCATATACCCATCTAGATTTTAATACAAGTGTTTGTGCTTCATAAAATTGTGGTACACCATTTATTGCAATCTCAATTTGTGCTTGATCAATATTATCTTGGAGTTCATAATAATCAATTGCCAAATAAAATAATCCTGATTCACTTTCGTTATGTGTCCATGTTATATCACTATTTTCTCTTAGTAATAGAACATCATTGCTATTTGATTTAGATGCTTGATAATCTTGTACTATTGCACCATAATCAGAGTCGTTTACGTCAATAAAATCACCAGACATCTCTAATGTGGTGACTGTATTTGTAATTTGAATGTCTTGAATATCATTTTCAATATAAGCTTCTTTTAATTCGCTATATAAGGTTTGATTATAAGCTTGTGTTAGACTTTGATTTGTATAATCATAGGAAAGCTCTTGTGTTTCATAAAAATCATGATTTGAAGATACCTTAAAAAAAGAAACCGTTATAATCGTGACCAGTAAGAGTGAAAACGTCAATATCAGCCATTTTTTTATAGTAAGCGTTTTAAAAAATGCACTAAGATTTACCATTCCTTTTTTTAAAATATCAATTGTTTTTTTCATATATCCTCCAAAATTATAGTATCAAGAGGAGATTTGCATCTCCTCTATCAACTTAATATTATACTATTCTGTGTCTGAACCTAATGTTTCTAGTTGTCCTTGGACAATTTCATTGGCTTTATTTTCCCACTGAACAGCATATGTTTCGACTGCTTGTGGTCCAGCTAGAACTAGATTTTCCCAATTATATGGATTTTCAGGATCACTAACCCATGCCCAAAAATCTTTATATCCAGGTAACCATTTATCTAAATCTGGCTTAGCATATTCAATACGATTAAATGTATAATCAATACCTTCAATACCATCTACTAAATCATAAACTCTATCCCATACTCCAGGATAATCTGCAACAGGGAAACGATCTAAATAAGAAGGAGTTTCTCCAGCTGCTTCAGCTGCAGCAAAATCATCTTCTAGTAGACTTAATCTAGCATCCCAACCATCTTCACCAAATGTCATCCATTTAGCAAGTAAATATGCTTCTTCAGGATGATCGGTTTGACTTGATACTGCTTGATAATCTAGTATTGTTGGTGGAAATAGTCCTGCGTCCCCGCTTGGATAAGGCCAAAAGCCTAGATTTATATCACTATCATCTTTAGCTGCATTGATCACCCAAAATTGCCATGAACCTTCAATATCCATAGAAGCAACACCAAATTGAATAAGGTATTGTTGAAGAATTGTGTTTGCGTCATAAACTTCTTGAGTAAATCTTGTTGTAGTCCCATTTGTTAATTGGTGCATTTCTACTTTTTGTTCCATAGCATAAACCCAATCATCAGATGTGTAATTAAACTGTGTGCCATCCCATGTATCATATTGAACATTTTCATCTTCCATCATCGGCCATACTTGTTGAAAATCAGGACTTCCATACCAAGTATCTAAACCAACAACTGTGTTAGCTGGATCAACTAATGTATCATCAGCAGGATTAATTTCAAAATTCTTTATTGCATTTGCAATTTCGATAAATTCTTCAAATGTCCAATCTTTTACTGGATAGCCATCATTATCTATACGATATTTACCATCAACTGTGATTAAGTTTGCTTCTTCAAAAATATCTAAGTTAATCATAATACCTTTTAGAAATTGGAAAGATGGAACTGCAAAACGTTTACCATTATAAACGCCTGTTAATGCTATATTTTCGTAAACTAAATCTGTATCAGCATCAGCATCCCAATATTCTGCAACATCTAATGTTAATCCAGCATTAATAATTGTAGGTACATTATCAGTAGCAAATACATCTGGCAACAACCCAGCTTGAGCAGCAGTAATCAAATTACCAGTAAATGCATCACCACTACCTTCAATATCTGTTCTTAATTGAACTTTTATATTAGGATATTTTTCTTCAAAGGCATCAATCATCTTTTGATTAAATACTGGATCACCCCAGTCAGCATATGATAATTGGATAGTTTGAACAGGACCAGTTGGATTTAGTGGATCATCACCACCACATGCAACTAATACAAATCCCAATATGAATACCATTATTAGAGAAACTATTCTTTTCATTTATATTTCCTCCTTTATTAGTTTAAATCTTGATATATTAACACTTCATGAATTGTAAACATACCAATTGTAGATATAAGATCTCCACCTAAAGTACCAAAGTCTAATTCTAATTTAACATTTGTTACTTCAGTTGTCACTGTAAATTCAACATAAATGACATTTGTTTCTGTAGAAACTACTGAGAAATCAACAAAACCATCAGCCAATATTGAATTATATCCATCATTTGGTAATACTAAATTTACTCTTAAGTCTCTATCAACAGATGAATCAAGTGCAATTTTTAATACATATTTACCTGGAGCCAAACTATCAATAAGTTGATAGAAATGAGGTGTATATGGTTGTGATCCTAATGCAGTTACATCAATAATAGCACTATTTTCACCTAAAACCATTGTCCCTGAACCTTCACCAGCATTATCATACATAAAGTATGGAACTGTTGTAGCATCACCATTAACAATAAGTTCAACTGCTTCAGCATTATCTTTTTCTTTGATTGAAATATTGTCAAGTGAAACAGTTCCAGCAGCAAATGATCCTGTAGCACCCATTTCAAAACTTAATTTCGATCCCATAATGGCATCAGTAATCATGACATCAACAGTAAATGTTTGTACTGAAGTCGTTAAATCAAATGAACCTTTATTATCTCCTTCAAGAGGCGTTCCAATTAATTCAACATTAATATTTCTTGCTGCAGTTGCACTTGCATCAAATGAAAGTGTATAAGTTTTACCAGCTTCTAAATCAACTAATTGATTAAATTGAACAGCCCAGAAAGCTTCACCAGCTTTATCGATAGCTATATCAAATGAACCATTTGTGCGATCTAGAGTAACTGTTGGAGCATCACCCCAATTTTGGAACCATAATTCCCAACCATTGTTAAATTGACCATTCATAATAGGTGCATCTAATAATGCTTGTTGTAATTTAACTTCACTAAAAGTAACTAGTCCATCAGCAAAACCATCTTGTGATCCTAATTCAAAATTTACTTTGACTTCATGAGTAGCATTAGTAACTGTAAATAAAAACTCTAGAGTTGTTTCTTCAGTTAATAATTCTTGTCCATCAAATCTTGCATATTCTACCCATGGATCACCGTAGCCAACAGCTACATTTATTTTTCTTGCAACTTCAGCTTGAGCAATAACTGTTAATCGATATGTGTTACCTTCAACAAGTTCAATACCTTCTTGGAAGAATTGAACAGCCCATGCAGCATCTCCACCACCAGTAATATCTAGTGAATAAGTTCCAGCTGTTGTATTAAGCTCAGTTACAACTACTGGAGCAGGAGTTGACCAATAACCATCTTGTTGCCAGAAACCCCATTCAGGTGTTTCAGTATTAAGTTCAGTTTCAAATGAAGGATTTACAATTAAATTAGTATCACTAAATTGCATACCTACTACGTCAAGAACAACAACAAATTCAGCTTCATTTCCAGCAGCATCACTTACAGTATACGTTAGGGTATATGTAGCTGGAGCTGATGTATCTACTGATTGTACGACTGCATCACTTGAATCTTTAATAACTACTACAATATCTTCTGTTAAGTCTTCGTCAACTACATCATATGCAGTAACGCCAGTCATTGGATCAAATTCAGAATTAACTAATATTGATTTAGAATCAACTAATCCAGTAAATTCTGGAGCTGTTTCATCAAGATCAGGTGTAGATTCTGTTATTGCAATGTCATCAAACCATAAAGTTGCATTCACTGCATTACTCCCTATAGTACCCAATTCAAATAAGATACCACCAGCTTGATTATCTTGCTTCATAGTGAATTTATAAGAATATGTAGCCCATTCAGTTGTAATTGTTTTAGTAACAGTTAAACCAGTTTTGAAATCATTCCAATAAGGAGCACCATCTAAGATTTCACCAACTTGTAAATTGATTATTTTTTCTGCACTAGCTTTTGCTTTAAATGAAATTTCATAAGTAACTCCATTTTCAAAAGGTACATTCATTTGACCAAATCTTGGTGTCCAAACATTAGCACCAACAACAACTTCAGCTTTAAGTGCAAGATTTCCATCAAAATCTTCAGTAGATAAAGTCATTTCTGCTCCATCTGCAACATAAACTGCTTTGCCATCCCAACCTGCAGTACCTTGTGAGAAATCAGCATTGATTAGCATTTGTCCTTCAACAGCTGCTGGTTCACTAACCGTAACCATTCTAAACACTTGTGCTAATATACCTTCAACTTCTACTTCATACTTGATTGCGTGTTGCCCTGTCACTGTTGTATCTAATACATCATCTGTAATAATTGTTGTAGCTACGTGAGAATACGTAATTAAGTCTGAATAATCTACATCATTATTACCTGTCGCTGTAACGCCATCTAGGACATTGAAAGTTGAATCAAAATCTAGAGTAACATTCTCAACCCCGCTAAATGTAATGGCTGACAATACGACATCAGGTGTTTCGGTTTCACCACATGCAGCTAAAGTAAAAACAGCCAAGACCATTAATACGGTAAATATAAATCTTTTTTTCATTTGTTTTCCTCCTTATTATAATAGACATCTATTTTTAAGACAGTTTTCTTACGAATGTCTTTTGCCCATTTTCCTTCAATAAATGATTGATCAAATTCAATGACTTGATCTTTTGTTGTTAATACTATCTTTTCGATATAAGCATCTTTATCATAAGTATTTATCAATAATTTATTATGATATATTAGTTTAATATCTTTAAAAAGTGTTGTTTCAATTTTATGGTCTTTAAAAAAATCTTTATGTAGCTTCGGATTTAACTTGAATATCAATTTTCCATTTAAAAATTCAAATATATTTTTACCATAAAACATAAAACTAAACATTGATAACATTTCTGCTGTAGATCCAGATAGCCTAGAGACAAATCCTTGTCCATGTTTTTTAGAATCAGGATTTGAAGAAGTCACAATAAATGATGAGTTTTCTATAGGTGATCTTCCATAAACTTCAGGATCCATAAAACATGTATAGTTGGTTTTAATTTCTTCGTAAAATATGTCATATAAACCCGATTTTAGTAAGCCAAGTAAATATTTATAAGTCATATGTAAGAAATTTGATTCTCTTTCTAACCATCCAGGTGTAAATGCTTTTAATCTACCAATTTCAAAAGATTCATCTTCTAAAGATATACTTGTTTGATAAAACTTATGTTTCTTATCATACAAATCTGAGCGCTTCACAGTATCATATATGGATTTTGCTTCTTCAGGTTTTGCTAAGTTTTTAAGATATCTAGCAGGGCCTTCTAAGAAACTAGGTAATGCTCTCATTTTGAAACTTTTCACCTTAACTAAAGGTAAGCCATATTCTCCAATAATTTGATGATTATTTTCATCCATGATATCTTCAAACGATGTCGCCTCATATGTTAAATATGTTGGCATGATATCACTTAAGGATTTAGCTTTATGAACTGCTTTTTCTAATTCTTCTTCAATTTTAGAAATAACTTCAAATATTTCTTTTGAACTCACTTGCGATATATTTGTATTTCTATTTAACCTTTTTTCTCGATATGATTCAATCGCATTCATTCTTAGATTCCAATGATTAAAATCATCTGTTTCATTAATTACATATAAATTATTCATTAATGTTTTCGTATCTGTTAATATATCTAATTTATAATCTTGATATTTCTTAACGTTATTTCTTACATAAGAAACTAATTTGATAAGTTCGAATGTTTCTGATATTCCTGAACCAAATAAACCTGGTATTCCATTACATGCATCATTCCATCCTGGTTTATTTCCCTCATAGGAAAGTCCAATACCTTTAGGATCTAAATGAGCATATTTATTTAGAATAAGTGTTAATAGTTTTGATATAACTGGAATTTCTATTAACTTATTTTTTTCGTTCAACCATGGATCTATTTCATTTAAATGTTTTACTGATCCAAATTGTCTAATCGTATTTTTATGTGTTTTGACATGTTTTTGACTTCTAGGTAAGACATAAGCATTTGATTGATAGATTGTAACTTTTTGATTAAACAGCAAGTCTTCAACTAAATCCGGATATATAGATTCGAATCCTTCGATTAAATCTAATAGATAAGTAAAATGGTCTTCCCAATAACCTTCCCCAAATGATGCTTTATATATAACTTTACTTTCTGAAAGAATTTTTTTAAACAATAACTTATCTAGATTTAAATCTTCAATCATCATAAGTAATTTCCCAGGTGTATATGGTTTTTCAATTAAATCTGTAAGTTTTTGATCTAGTTTATGAGTATCACCTTCATATCTAAACTCAACACCTTCGATAGATAACGGATTATACCCATCATCTTGAATAAACGATGCAAACATTAAAACATTAAATGTTTTAATGTTTGGAAAGAAAACCAAATCATTTCTTCTATTTTGAAGTACATCTCTAAAATTTCCATTTCCTTGAGAATAATAAGCTGGTTCTAGATTAAAGAAATTATAATCTCTTTCTAAATCTCCATGTTTTCTTGAATATACATAGTAAGTAACTTCGTTATCCTTTGTTTCCAACTGAATTGGATATCCACCTCGTAATACATTATCTAAATAACATTGTTTTAAATATGCGTCATAAATTGGAAAATTCGTTTTCGTTTCAATAGAACTTGTTATTTCATCATGTATTTGTTTATTTTCTAATTCTTTGTCTAAAAAATAACGAATATTGGTTTTTTTAACAAATTCAATTAGTTTTTCTTCTGTTTCACTGTATCCAAACATAGAAACAAACTGAAATTCTTCTCTTAATTTAAAATTATAATGAACCATAGCTGCTGGCACTTGATTAACATGAGTTTGTTTTTGGTCAAGTAATTTATGATGAATAAAAGCATATGGAGTTTCTAATGAACTATCTTCTAAAAACAAAGCTTTATAGTCATAAATATATGTTGGTTTAACAGATGCAATTGAATGAATAAAATTACCTTCACTTATTTCATTGACTTCTGCTTGATCACCTGTTGATCCTCTTAATGTATAAAATGTGTAGTCTTCAGTATTTTTAGTTTCCATCCAACTTTGTAAAAGATTTGATACTGCTTTATACCCACCATAATCAATACCGGTAGGTAATATTTGTGCGAGACCATCAACAATTTCTATTTGTCTTTCATCATGCTGGTGATTGATGATTTCAACTTTTCTGAGTAATGCTGCCATTCTTTCATTAGGAAGTGTGAAATAAGTAATTTTTACTGTTATATTCAATTTTTCAAATTTTTGAGATATAGCTACTTGATCTTGAAAAACCTCTAATGTTTGATTTTCATCTTTTTCTTTAAAACATTCATATACTTTATCTTCAATTTTTATAAATGTTCTAAACCCAATCTTTGAAACATAATGATATGCTGCATTAGCTGGAAAAAATTCCATAATCGCACCATTCTTATTTCTAATACCAAAAGACGATATCAACTGTCCTCTATTAACATAAAACGCCCATAAAGGCAGCCCCTTTAGACCGGAAACACCACTCAAAAAACTAGAAAACGGCTTTTGTTTTTGATATTCTTTTTGCTTAAAATGATAATTTGACATTTTGCTCACCTACTTTTAAGAAATCGGTTTCTTTTTATAAGGAAATCGGTTTCTTTGCGTTTGTATTATTATAATACCATATTAAGAAAACGTTTTCAACATAAAAAATTATTTTTTTCCTGTTGATTCTCTTTTTATCAATTTAACTGGTAATTTTATAATTTCAGAGATATCTTTTTGGGGATTATTCATAAGTTCAATTAACCGTTTAGCTGCAGTCTCACCCAATAGCTTTTTATCTTGTCTTATAGTTGTAAGCGAGGGTGTGAAATGTTTTGCAAACGCAATATCGTCAAATCCAATAACTTGTACATCTTCTGGTACTTTATACTGCATATCAGCTAAAGCTTTTAAAACACCGAGTGCTATTTCATCACTTGCAACCATGATTAGATCTGGTTTTTGTTTAGAATTTTCTAATACTTTTTGTAGCGCATTATATCCACTAGTAAAACCAAAACTTTCTGCATAAACAACATCAGTAGTTTGATTCATTTTGTATTCATTTAAATATTTATGATAAGCATCTACACGCTCATTGAATGCTTTAGAAGATTTTGGACCTGATATATAAGCTACGTTTTCAAGATTTAACTCATCTTTAATATAATCAAATATTAACTTTACACCTTGATCATTATCACTGATTACCGTGTGAAGTTTTGGAAGAAGCATATCTGTTGATACAACTGGTATATCACTTTCAACCAGTTCAAACAATCCACTGTCGTTATAATTACCTACAACTATATATACACCGTCAACTCTTTTATTCATGCACCATTCATAATATGATAATTCATGTTGTCCTAACTTTTTTACAATAAAACTTAATTCATAACCTTCGATTTCAACATATGTTTTGAAATGTTGTAAAATACTAGAAAAAAAGGAATGTTCTAGTCCTACATCGGACTCCTCAGTAAAAACAATACCAACTGTGTAAGTTCTCTTTGATTTAAGCATTCTTGCGGAATTATTAGGTACATATCCAACTTTTTTTATATAAGTTAGCACTCTTTCTCTTGTTTGATCTGAAACATTTCCCGTATTGTTAATGACTTTGGAAATAGTTCCTGGAGCTAAACTCAATTCTTTTGCTATTGTGTATATCGTTCTTTTTTTATTCATTTTTTATCACTTCTCTCATATACTTTAACATGCTCTATTTTGAATGATATCGGAAACATACCATCATCAATATTTCCACCCCAATTACCACCAATAGCTAGGTTTAAAATTATATAAAATGGTTGGTCGAATGGCCATTGCTCTTTTGATGCATCCTTTTGCTTTTTAAATGTCACCATATGCAAATCATCAATAAAAAATGATATTTCATTTTCACACCATTCAATACTATACAAATGAAACCCGTCTAGTAACTTACTGTTTTCATAAACATATGTTGGTTGATTTTGAATGTTATGGTTAAATGATTTTGAGTGAAGAGAAAAATGGAAAAAGCCTTTATGATTACCAACATGTTCCATAATATCTATTTCTCCACATAATGGCCAACCATTTTCATTAATATTTTCACCTAAAAGCCAGATTGCTGGCCAAGTCCCCATTCCTTTTGGCACTTGTGCCATAACTTCAACACGACCATATTTAATGTGTTTTTTATTCTTTGTTGTTATTTTTGCTGATGTATAATTTCTATTTTCAAATTTCTCTTTATGTGCAACAATATTTAATACACGGTCTTGTATAAATATGTTTTTCTCTTGATTCGTGTAAAATTGATCTTCATTATTTCCAAATCCATGACCACCAGTTTCAATATTCCAAATACTGAGGTCTAGCTTATTTTGATCAAATAGATCTTGCCATACAAGTTTATAATCCATAAAATACTCCTCATTTTGTTGACTGTAAAACTTTAATCTCTTCTGCATTTAAATATATTCTATGAGAATTACCATCACAAGTATTTTCTTCCTCTACAATAAGTATTTGTGCATCTTTAGACAGTGCGTGAGCATGATATACCCCTTTTGGAATACGATAAATATTTTGAGGCTCTAAAGAAATATGTTCATATGTCTTTGGAGACAATTCTTTTAGTAGATACATATCGCATTTCCCTTGAAGAAGTATAAAAATTTCATCTGTTTCATGATGACATTCAATAAAATTAAGTTTTTTTAAGTCAAGTTCGTTAATATAATTTAATTTTGCAATTCTCCATGATTGAAAGTTTAATATTTTTTCATATCCAATTCCTTCAACATCATAAGCCTCATACAATTTCATCTAGATGCACCTCAATATTTCCATTAATTTTTGTAATTGGTAATTTTACGCGTTTTTTATTCATGAATATTTCTTTAATTTTATATTGACCAAAAGTTAAGTCTTTATGATTATAATATGTGATTTTTACCGTTTGATTAAATACATTCGTTACAATAGACGCACTTTGATTGATAAAATCTTCTTTTGTCAATCTCGGATTAAATGTTAATGATCCTAAATTAAACTCTAACCCATAAACCTGTTTTCTGAGTAGTAGCAACAACCAACTTGCTGAGCCTGTCAGATATGTATATTTTCCATGCCCTTTATCTGAAAAATATTCAGGTATACCAGCAAGTATTTGTGAATCTTCTTTTTGAGCTTGTTTCAATAATTCAAATACAGCTTCTCTTGCCTCATATATCAAATTATACTCATATAATCCATAGGCATACATCATAACCATGTGTGAAAATACTGCACCATTTTCTTTATGATTATATGCAAAACCAAACGCTCTACCCATATTAGTTAATACTTTTTGATAATCCGTATTAAGATGATATCCTCCTACACTCTTGTCAAATAGTTTTGATTTCGTGTATGCTGCAATTTTTTTTGCTTGGGTGTGATTAGGTGTGTGTGATAACAATGCCATCGCTTGGCCGGTTAAAGCAACAGAGTTTTCATCATCTAATAATTCTCCGTTTTTATCATAATAACTTTGATATTTAAATTTTTCAAATGCTTTATCATTAATAAAACTCTTCTTTTCTTCAGATATATTTAATAAAATACGACTTAAAGTATTTATGTCAAATGTTTTTTTGTATCCTTCAAATAACGATACTTTGTCAAAAAAATCATTTAGTTTTGCATGATCTACTAATAACATTTCAACATCAGCTAACAACTGTATCGATTCAACATCCAAATGTTTTATTAAACGTGCTATGATACTTAAATTTTCAGCGTACATGTGCGTGAAAGATATTGTTTCACCATTTTCATGTGCCATATCAAGTCCATCATTCCAGTCTGCGTCTTCTAATCTGGTAAATCCATTTTTTCCAATATTATGAAATCCAACTAAATTTTCAATAAGTAAATGTTCTAATATAGACCCTTTATAAATTTTATTGTTTTTGTCGATTAATATGTTTGTATTATTAGATTTTTTAATTCGTTTTGTATAATGTGTAAACTGATCAGAGAAATATGTTTGTTCTTTTAATAAAAAATCTATATCTCCAGTTTCATCGATGTATAGTTTAACCGTTATCAATGGCCACGCACCATGATCAGACCATACTCTAGTAATGTGATTTCGATCAGCTTTAAATTCTCCAGAATCTTCACCTATTATGGTTGCATTCGAACCATCAATTCTAACTCCTTGAAAATTATTAAATAAAAGTTCATAAACACTGTCGTCATTCATCATGATTAATGCAAGTAAATCTTGCCATAAATCTCGCCATCCTCTTCCGCCTTTACCATAATCATGATGCGGCATAAAAGAATTTCCATAGTATCTTCTTAGTAATGGTTGCAATGAAACCCAGTTTAATTGCTTCGATGTTTCTTTTGAATCAATTTCAAATTTCAATTGATTTAAATAAGATTTAAAAAATGTTTTAACTTCATCTAATGCTTTGTTAAATCCAGATTCTGATAAATAGGATTTAATAAATTTATTAGTGTCAATATCTTCTTTTTGTATAGATATTGCCATATAAAAAGTAACACTTTGATTTGGCTTTACAGTTATTTCATCAAATGAGATCCCACCCATTGCTTCATAACCATTTATCTGATATTTGTTATCTTTTAATCGATTTAAACCTTTAGGAAAATGAAAGGACCCCTGATTTATAAAATCTTCTACCGTTGGAATATAACCTTTGATATTCATTTCATCACTATGTGCAAAGAAATAATAAATTGTATCATTAAGTTGATGTCCTCTTTCATCAAAAGAAAGAGTAGGTTTCACTTTTATTGCTCCATCATTAGCATGAATTGTTTGAAGTAAAGATGTTACATGACGATGATCATGAATATTATCAACGCTTCGAGCATATATCGGTGTTGCAGTTGTTATCCTTAAATTTTGATTTGATTTTGATTTGTTTGTATATGTTATTTGATGAACTTCTGCCATATCATTGAGTAGTACAAAAGATACTGTTGATATATCATGTTGTTTATTATGTCGATTTACTTTTTGATATAATGGTGCAACCTCGTAATCAATACTATCATCTTGTTGCAGATAGGTCTGTCCATTTAAGAAATATAAATTATTATCGATATCAAAAATTACATTTCTTGATTGTGTATGTTCAAAAAGTTCTAACTCTGAAGTAGGTTCGGTCGCATAATGATGCATATCAGTTTTTATATCACCACCAAAAAAGGGAGTTATAGACGATCTAAACCCTTTTAAATTAAACATTGGGAAATAATATCCAATGTTCTGGTTATGTTTAATATGCTTTTTTATAATCATTTTACCACCTCAAGAAATCGGTTTCCTATTTCCATTATAATAGAATTATCTCAAAAGTAAAGTTTTTTTTCAAAAAAAATGAAACGCTTACATAAAAAAAGAAGCTTATCACTTCTTTTCTTCGTAATTTATATGATAATAGTTGAAATACTACGTGCTTTACTTAGTACTATAACTTGTTCACTTAATCCTGATATTTCTATTTTGAAATCTTTTTCTTTTTCGTTTTGAATCACAATAGCATAACTGTTATCTGGGTTTTTAAAGGCAATATAGAATAAATCTTGATCGCCTCTAGACTCTATTTGCACAGCACCTGGTTTGATGAATTTTGAAAAATGCCCAATATAATAGTAACTTAAATTTTTATAGATTTCTTCATTAAAGACTTTTATATGAATAGGTGCAGAACATAAATTGTTTACATGATTAGGTCCACCAACGTCATCTAAAAACAAATTCCAATCTAAATATCCCTCATTATAATTTCTTAAGTCATTTAAAATATTCCTTCCATATCTCTCACCAATTTCATATTGGCCAAAATGTGGTCCATTTTCTTGACATCCTTCGGTAAAAAGTAAATGTTTATCAGGAAAAGCTTCATGTGTTTTTTTTACTTCATCATATTGTTCTTGATCATACCAATGAAATGCTGTTCCATATACGTACTTAGCTGCTTCTTTATCATTTAAAACTTCTTGTGTTCTATTAAACATTTGATCTCTATTATGATCCCATATATAGATATTTTGATTAAGTCCATGTTGTTCAAAGGTTTTTCCTAATACTTTAACAAATCTAGCTTCATCTTTTGAATCATAAATACAAGAGTCCCATCTTTGTGCGGCCATGGGTTCATTTTGCACTGTAACTGAAAAAATATTAATGCCTTTTTCTTCATACGCTTTAATAAATTTTACAAAATAATTTGCCCATGTTTGATCATATTTAGGGAGCAATTTGCCACCTTTAATTGGCGAATTATTATCCTTCATCCAAAATGGAGGTGTCCAAGGTGAAGCTAAAATTTTTATATTTTGTTGACTTATAGTTTGAGCATCTTTTATCAAATCAATGATTGGTTGATCTCTTTTTATGGAAAACGAGTCAAGTGAGTCATCATAGTCATTGATATATAAATAACTATTTAAACTAAAGTCGCATCCATGAATAGAAACTCTACCAATGTTGTAACCTAATCCATCAACTGGATCAAAATAAGTTTTTATTGCTTTCAACCTTTGTTCTTTGCTTATTCTTAGAAGATTATATGCACTTGATTCTGTAAATGCTCCGCCAAAACCAATAATAGTTTGCATAGTCTTTTTTTTATCAAGAATAAGCTTCATTGTCAATCTTGGAAATTCTTCTTTGTTAATTACTACGTTTAATCTTTCATTATCATATTTACTTGTTCTAATATGTTTCACTTTAATCACCTCTATTCTATTAATTATAATTGATAAATTAAAAAAATCAACAATAACTTTTACCTAAAAAGAAAAGAAGCTAGTGCTTCTTTCTCTTGATTAGAAAATATAGTACTGAACCAAAGACAATATCCAAGACAATATATATTGTCATATTTCTGATTATTGATGGATAAACATAGGTATCTTGATCAATGAGTTCTTCCAAATAATCAGATTCCATCCCAGGGTTAAAATCGTCATCAATTTCGGGGTATGCTTGGGATGTAAAATTTTGATTAAAATTGGCAAACATATCACCATTATAGTCATATAATTCAAATTCAACTTCCAAATTTTCTTCAAAATTAACCGCATAAAAGTAAAATGACATTAGCGATAAACCATAACTTACAGCAGCGCCTTCATAATCTGGTTCTGTATAAGTTTCATAAATAGTTTCATTGGGCTGATCGCCATTTAATTTTATTACTCTAATACCTGTTTGATCATCTAAATCTTCTATGTCTTCCGCATAATCTACATCTGATGTTGGGACAATAAATAAACCAAATTGATTGATATATTTCTCATCATCTTTTCCAATCACATGATATACATCAATGATATAATCATCAGTTTCTTCATGATGGATCATTTTATATGATATGGATTGCATACTAATAAAATCATCAAAGTCAAGTGTATTTACAGCTTCTTCAGCAAGTTCATAATAAACATCATAGACCCTTTGATTGTATGAAAGTGTTAATGTGATAAAGTAAATACCAACACCTAGAACTAAACTTATGACGAAATAAATAATTATGAATTTTTTCATTTTCTTATAACTCCTTTTTTGTTATATAATTGTAATGCTGTATTTATAGTTTTGATTTCTTTATTATGATAGATAATCGCTCCATCATCAGGTATTCCATAAATATTTTTATGTGTTAGTCTATGCATTTTTCTTAATGCACTTTTTTGTGTTTTCCTTCTTCTATAATGAACTTCAACAATGAATTCATTGATTAATGATAGACCTTCCTGAAGACTGAAACAGTCATAATCAACGTCTTTTGAAATATGATAATCATCAAATTGAATCATTGCACCCGCTGAAGATCCAATAAAAATTTTATCTTTTGATTCTAAAAGTTCTTTTAAATCAAATTCTATAATTCTTTTCATCATCAAATCTGGAGAACCACCTGGAAAATAGATAATTTCTACTTCATTAATTTTCTTATGAGCCATCTCTTTTGTGTCATCATAATAATAAACCCATGAAATTTGATTTTCTTTGATACCATAAGGTGCAAAACTATCAATCATTTTTTGATAATATTCTCCACCTTTTTTGTAATATAGGTCGTATGCTTCTTTTGAATTAATATGCTTATCAAAAAAAGAAAACGCAATGATACAAACCCTAAACTCACTTTTGATAATGTCTTTTAATTCATCAACCATTTCAGCATTACCAATAATGCCTCTTGATAGTAATATATGTGTCATTTAATCCCTCTTTTTAAAAATTCTTTAGCTAATCTAGTCCAATCAGAAATATAGCCATATGTGTCTATATAATCTTTGTCGGTCATATCTTCATACTTTACCTCTAGGGTTGCTACTGATATACCATGTCTTCCTGTTGGATATAGATGACTTTCACAATAAACATTGTTTGCGCGAAGTGCTTCGATGAATAGTATACTATTTTCAACAGGCACACTCATGTCAGTCATTGTATGCATAATAAATGTTGGTGGAAATTGAGAATGAATTCTCTTTTCCATAGATACAGCCTCTAATTCATCAGTTGTCGGTTTCTTTTTATATAAGTTAACAAATGAATTATAGTGCATATACCTAGGATTTGTCGTAATAACTGGATAACATAATATCAGTTTATCTACATAATTAGCATATAAACTTGATATCATTGCACCAAAATGTCCACCTGCACTAAAACCTATGATATATATTCTATTAATCATTTCATGTTCTTTTAATATTTCTAATAATTCTAAAGCTTCTTTGTGTATTTCAGGATAAGCTATTTGTTCTTCTCGATAATAATAAATAGCTTGATGATAATCATCTGAAAAAGTGTTTGCAACTACACCTGCTTCTCTTTCTGATGCATATAAATATCCACCACCAGGAAGGATTAAAACTAGATCTCTTTTTGTTTCATCAATTAGATTTAATTCATAGAAATTTTTACTCTTTAAATTGTATCTCATATTATACCCCTCGTCTATAGTATTATAGCATAATTTAAAGATTAAAAAAAACTGTCTTATAGACAGTTTTTAAATGAGTTTCTGCGGTTTATGGAAATAATATCCTTGTTGTAAATAAACGTTCGCATTTAATAATATTTTACTTTCGTCTTCTGTCTCAACCATTTCTGCAACAATGATTTTATTTGATAGACTACCAATTCTACTAATCATCTCAACAATTGCATAATTTTTTCTTGATTCAAGATGATTTATAAAACTACCATCTATTTTAATCATGTCGTATTCTATGTTTTCTAATACAGCTAAAGATGAATACTCTGATCCAAAATCATCAATTGCGATAAAATAGCCTAATGCTTTAAATTTTTTGATCATCTCATTACAATGCACTTTATTATGCACAAAAGTGTTTTCTGACACTTCTACAAAAACATCATTTGGATTAACCAAGCATTCTAATGCAATTTTATGAAATCTATCAACAAAACCTTCTTTTAAGAAAATCTCAGGAGATAAATTAATCGTCAATTTTATATCCTCATGTCCTTCTTTTTCTTTTAATAATCTAAAACTTGATAAACTTTTTTGTACTAAATGGAGTTCTAACATTTCAAGTAAATTAGATTTTCTAGCAACTCCAAAGAATTCATCAGGACTGATAAATCCCAATTTTTCATCATTCCATCTGGCTAAAGCTTCAACATAAACAGCTTTTTGAGTTGACGCATCCATTATATATTGCATATGAATATCAATCTTTTTTTGTTTGATGGCGTCGACTAATCTATTACCTAAGAAAATATTTTTTTCTAGATTTGATTTCATAATTGGTTGATATTTTGTGACTTGATTGTATTGAGATTCAGGTTTATGATAAGAAGCTAATCTTGCATAGTTGATTAAATCCTTAAAATCCTTAGTATCATCTTTATAGAGTGCATATCCGATTCGTTTTTTAACTTGGATATGCAAATCATCTATGACATATGTTTTAATGATTTGTTCTTCCAAAAGTTCCTTTGTTTTTTCAATTAAGACTTTTGATGGATTGATTAACAACACAATAAAATGATCTTCACTTTGATTTGCGATTATATCTTGACCTGTGACCAGTGTTTTTAATTCATTTGTAATTAACTTTAGTACTTTTTTAGATATATCAACACCATAATAATCTAAAATAGTGTAGAATTCATCAATATCAATCATAAAACATGCAGCTGATCTAACATCTTTAATGTCTTTAATTAACTTGTTAATACCGTTTGTATTGAGTAGACCCGTTGTTTGATCATAATTAGCTTGATATTCAAGTGATTGCGTTAAAGCAGTCACTTCTGTAATATCTTCTCCCATAGATATGACTGAAGATGGCTGGCCATATCCATCAGTTAACAATACATTTTTCCATGAAATAATGAATTTTTTGTTATCTTTAATATATTCAGTAACTGCTATAGAGATTTTTTTTGAAACTGCTTGATCAAACCATTCATTCTTATCTTTTCGAAATTTATGACCAATTTCACTAACATATGTGCCTGAAATATCCTTAGGATCAAGATCAAAGATTTCACAATATTTGTTGGATGCTTGTAAAACATATCCGTTAACATCAAAAATAACCATCAATTCATTTGTGTTTTCAATTATTTTTTTACTTGCTAAAGATAATTCCTTTAGTTGATTTTTAGTTAGTGCTAACTGCTTTTTCATCGTGTCCATATCTGTGACGTCAAAAGCAATCCACGTTGATTGATCATTATGCTTTGTTGCATAAAAATAAAAAGTTAAATATCTTTTTAAATCAGGTAGTTGCATACTAAGTTTGATGACTTCATCAAAATGATTATCTTTAAAAACTTTATTCATCGTTTCATAATCTTTTTCTCTAATAAAAGATTTAATATCTTCAAATGTGTAATTTCTAATAACTGATGCTATATGATGTGATTTTGAAAATCTTTTTGAATATTGAAAGGTAAAGTTTTCTAATGATTTATCATATTCAACATATATTGCACTACTATTTTCAAAAGCCAAGTTATGTATATTTTTTCGCTTTTGCATGTACACAAAGAAATCCAGAATACCTAAACCAAACAAATAGAGCGCGCTTGCAAAAAAGGCATGATAAATCACATCAATTGTATAATTGATTAACATATGGTCGTATTCAGATAGAATAGTTCTCAGTAAAAACTCTACTGTAAATAATGATGTAAAAATAATTGATGATACGATCAGTAGTTTTCTCTTCTCAACGATCGAAATAAACATTAGTATTAATGAAATAAAGGCTAATGCCAATGAAGTAATCGAAAAATGTAAGAACAAAAAGTTCTTATTCAGTAATATAAAAGCAACATATACAACATATACAAACAAGAGTATATATCCTATTTTTACGAAAAACTTATATTTAGTTTGATTCACCTACATCATCCCCTCAATATCATTATAACAAATTGTTGTTTCTAATATAAGTTACTTAAGTAAAACTTAATAATTGACTAAACTATGCTCGTCATGTTGAAACTAAAAAAACACTCCATTAAATAGGAGTGTCTTTCGTGATTAAGTTTCTTTATTTCTGATTAATGATTATCGAATAATAACTGTGCGAAAGATTCACATAACTTTTATATAATCTGGAATAAATGCTAATACATCAAATGTATAAAAATAAGATAAAATCATTAAAACTTCATTCAAAACATATTAAACAGTAATAGTTTTCTCCACTATACTTATTAAAAGGCCATTTAGTTTTTTACTTTATTGGACAATATATCAAGTTCCTACGAGAATACCTGCGAAATATAGTAGAGTAGCTACTAGTATAAAGAGCATTCCACTGCCTATATTTGATGCTAGTAAAAACATTAAATATTTCTTTTTAGATTCGTAATCAAAATGCCGCTTATAAAACAACAAATATTCAAGCGTGAAAACAAATGAAATATAAACTAAAAATATGATTCCCAATAGATTTTCTGGAATAAACACAATTGTACTTAAAACAATTATTGATAAAACTACATTAAATATTAAATATTCGATAAATACTTTTTTAGATGCTTGGAAATCAAAAAATCGATGCATCGCAAATTTCAATCCCGTCAATGAGATTGTTAAAACTAAAAATGAAAAAATTAAAAATGGCATAGTCCCCTCCTTTTATTAACAATAAAAACTTGTTTCTATTTTATCATGAATATAACACTTTGATAATTGCTTTTTTATGTGCATTACTTTTTACAAGTAAATCTACTTCTTGTTCTTTTTGAAATGATTTTGTATATTTCGTTTTCATAATAGCCATGCCTCTTTTAAAAAGCATGTCATCAATTTGATAAACATAAGTAACTCGTCCACGATCTCTATAAAACCATATATCTATAATCTTACCTTTAGATTCGAGACTATTTTTAAAAAATGAAGCAAGATAGCTGAATCTGATAGCCCATAAGCACATAAAAACTAATTCAATACTTACTAAAATGATAAGCATTTTCATATCATTTATGAAAGCTGAATAAATTATTAAAATGAGTAAAAAAACAGAAAAAATGGTGCTCCCTAGTAGAGCATAATCGTGCTTTAAAGCATTTATTAATTTGATCTTGTTATTACATTTCTCATTTTTCATTTCTATATTAGTCTCTGACCTCGTCGTAAGCCTCTTTGAAAAGTTTAATAATCTCATCATTATCTTTTAATTTAGAATATTTCCCAAATGAAATTCTAATCACACATGGCTGATAGTCTTCTTCTAGCCCAATTGCCATGATTACATGTGAAGGTTCAATGGAATGTGCACTGCATGCACTTCCTGTTGAAACATAAACACCTAATTTATTAAGTTGAAAATGAAGTTCATGTCCTAAAACATATTTAAACGAATAAGATAGATTATTATATGAGCGATTAGATCCACAAGTGGTTCCATTTAATCTTACATCTTCAAAAGTGTCCATCATTTTTTGATGAAAATCGATTTGAAGCATTTGATAATGTGCTCTATTTTTTTCTAGTTCAGCTTTTGCGATACGCGCAGCTTCACCCATACCTACTACACCATATAAGTTTTCAGTACCTGCACGATGCTTGCTTTCATGAGAACCCCCATGAATTAATGGCTCAAGATCAAGTCCTTTTTTAACGTAAAGTGCGCCTGCGCCTTTAGGTCCATAAAATTTATGACTAGAAATTGTTAAAAAATCAACATCTAATTCATGAAGATCGATTTCAATTTGTGCAAATGCTTGAACTGCATCTAAATGAAGTTTAGTCTGATGCTTTCTACATATTTTAGATATAGATCTAACATCTTGGATTGTACCAATTTCATTATTTGAATAAATGATTGAAACCATTAATGTGTTTTCATTAATTGCTTGGTCTAATTGTTTCAAATCAATTAATCCATATGCATCAACATCTAAATAAGTTACTTTATATCCTTGAGTTTCTAAATAGTGCAGAGTATTTAGTGTTGCTTTATGTTCTATTTTAGTTGTGATAATTTCTTTTTTATTCCTGTTTTTAGCAGCGTAGCCCTTAATTGCCCAATTAATAGATTCAGTGCCACCAGAGGTGAAAAAAACCTCTTCTGGAAGTGCATTTAATGCATCAGCAACTTTTTTCCTTGCTAGATTGATGGCTTTTTTGTTTTCAATTGCATGAATATGCATTGATGATGGATTTTCAAACTTGCTTTCTAAAAATGGTCTAATATACTCAAGTACACGTTCATCGATAGGTGTTGTTGCTGCATAATCTAAGTAAAATTCTTTCATAATTATTTTCTCCTTAAAATTAAAGTCATTTGATCTATATGTTCTATATCAATAAATTTAATTTCATCTATATCATCACTTAATTTTATTTCTTGATCTAAATCTTTTTTAAATCTTGAAACAAGTTCATCGCAAAACGTCTCAATTGCATAAGTTTGATGAATAATACATGGATCACTATCTGCAAACATCTCAATCGTTTTTTGTTTTAAAATCTCTTTTTTAATTGGCAGATGTATTAATCTATCATCAAAGATGATTTCATCGTCTTTTTTTAATATCATTTTATATTTCATATATACCTCACAATACGAAGAAAATGTAATAAATAATTATAGCTGAGAATACGATAACATTAAATAGTTTAATCCAATGTAGTTTTTCTCTCATAAACACGGATACACCCATTATAGTTTTCGTTTTTGCAGCAATTAAAGCAATTATAATTAATGGGAGCACAAAAATAAAATTATAAATCGCAAGCAAAATCAATCCACGTTCGACATGGCTAGAAAAATGTATTAGATGAAGGATTGCAGTAAAATATGCTTGTCCAGTACATAAAAATTCAGTAAATGATATCACTACCCCTATGAAAAAAGCAATAACATAAATCATTAAACTACCTTCTTCTAGTTTTTGTGTAAACTTAGTCATCATTTTTTTATTAAACCGTTGAATTCGACTTGGTAATTGGTTCTTAACCTTATCATATCTTTTTAACATGGTTACTATGAAATCATATAAATTTAGGATAACTACAATTATAGAAATTCCGATAATAATCCAGGGTATGAACTCTAATATTGGAGCTAGTCCACTTAAAGATGCAAGTGTTGAATACAAGATTGTTCCAAATAAGAAATAGGATACATAAATCGCTGAAATAAAGATGAAACTAATTTTTAATAAAGTTTTTGAGTTGTCAGAAAAACTTAGCATAGATATAAATAGTAACAACATCGCAATGGCACATGGATTTACCCCATCTACAAATCCTAATAAAACAAATGTAATTAGTGAAAAATCAGCGTCAGGTGCAGTATTGATTTCAAGTAGATTTTGTGTGTCCATAAGGCTTTGTAATGTATTTGAATCTACACTATCCTTAATATCAGTATATCCAACAAAATATGTGTCTCCTGCAAATAGAGCAGGCGTGAGTAGTGTCCCTAAAAAATCGACATCATAAGCAAACTGAACATCATATAAAATTTTTGTATATTCTGTATCATCCTCTAAATAAAAGATCCTTATGTCATAACCTTGATCTATTAAATCTAGAATTATTCTTTCATCTGCAACTCTTTGGCATGCACCACACACTCTTGATGCGAAATATAGAGCATCAGCAGATGAAATATCATCTTGATCATAGGCTTGAACATTGATATTGGGAATAGCAAAAAACGCAATCAAAAAGATAATCATGACTGTATAAAAATATGCAATAGACTTTTTCAATGGCTGCCTCCTAAAGATGTCCTATACTTCTATTATAAACACAATTTCGAGTATGTCAATTTGTAACAAAAAAACTTAACGAATTTCGTTAAGTTTATAGCTTATCAGTTGTGATAAAATCAATTTTTAAATCTTTAAATTCAGTTTCTTGTTTTTTACTATTAACTGTAAATGCACCTATAATAAAACCTTTTTTCTTTAATTTAGTTACTAGTGTTTTATGAATAGTTTTCTTATCTAAATTAAAATTAATCTCATTTACTCTACAATCATAAATGATTTGATCATCTATTGAAGCTGTTAATAAAAATAAGTCAATTTCAGATAATGCTCTTAAGTACTTTAAATAATCAATATTATATGAGATAACAATAGGCTTTAACATCATAAAATCTTCTAATAGAGCTAAAAACTCATGTAGATTTGTAATGCTATGCATTTTTTTAATTTCAATAACTGGCTGTTTTTGATAAGTTTTGCAAATATTTAAAAATTCTATGAGATGTGGAATTTCATATACTTGATTTGTTTTATCAATAAGTTTAATTTGTTTTAGTTCGTCAAAAGATAAATCCATGACTAAATGCTTAGTCTTAGATAGTCTTTTTGTTGATTCATCATGAAAACAAAAGAACTCTTTATCTTTTGATGTATAGATATCACATTCGATACCATCATAATGAGAATCACTTGCTGCAGCAAGAAATGCTTCTTTTGTATTTTCTAATGCATGAATTGTTTTTCCTCTATGCGCGATGTATTTCATGTCTTCTCCTTGATTCCCCATATCATTATAACAAATATATGCTTACTTTATACTTAATATTTGTATTTATATCTTTTTTATTAAAAATTGAACATGTGCTTGATCTCCAATGAGTCTCAATCTCATATATCCCTTTTTAAATGGGAGGGTAACATAAGAATTGAAATTTTCTTGGGTTATTATCTTTGTTTCATCATTTTGAATAGCTACTAAAGCAGCCTGACCTTCAAGTATCTCAAAATTTATATGTAGATTTTGCATTTCATTAATTTTGAAACGTCCAATATTAGCATATCCCGTAAACTTTTTAATCCGACCTTTATAACTTTTATCTCTTAGTTTTCTTGTGACTATAAATACTAATGCTTTTTTATAGTTTATTTTTGATTTTACTTTTTGACTTGTTAAATCCATGTAACCACCTCAATCTTTAACTTATTGTATCACTAAATATTCAGAAAGAAAAGAACTCATTTTATGAGTTCTCTAAATATATAGTCATCGCTTTAAGTAAAAAATCTGCCAGCCCTGGAATAATATCATCATAATATTTTTTGAATCTTTCATCTTCAACATAAGTTTTCACTAACGACAAGTGTGCTTCTTTTGTATAAAAAGTCCAATAATTTAACAACCACTCTTTATGCATTTGACAAGCTTGTTGAGATATTTCATTGCTTGGATCACCACTTAAATATGCTTTTTTTAAAAGTTTATTAAGATCAATAGTTTGTTTTTGTACCTGTTCATATTGATACTTACTCATTTGTTTTATTTTATGATTTGATTCATCAAATACCTTTTTGCCATATTTTTCTTTAATTTCTTTAGCATATTGAACCTCATTTTCTTTAATGAGATTATCCTTAAAACCTTCAAACTTTTCTTTTTCATTCATGATATATGCTCCTTTTTTTGATTGAATTGTTTTTTCAACTGTTCTCATGAGCTTTACTACTCTTAATTTTTCGTCTTTTAGTTTTGCTAGATGATGTTTAAGTGCCTCAAGTTCATTAAAATCAGATTTGTTGATAATGTTTTTGATCTCTATAAGCTTAAATCCCAAAACTTTATAAAATAAAATTAGTTGAAGTCTATCAATTTGATCTTCAGCATATACTCTATATCCTGAATCTTTAATTTGATAAGGGATTAATATACCTATTTGATGATAATATCTAAGTGTTCTTGTTGAAACATCTGCTAGTTTTGCAAGTTCGTGTATTGTGTATGTCATGTTATTCACCTCCTAGATAATTCTATTTTACCAGTTTACGTTGCGTCAATGTCAAGAAAAAATATAAATACTTTTATTTTATCAAATGAATATAATTTACATTTCATGAAACAAAGTTCTAATAAACTGATGTTTTTTTGTTATTATCATAATTATAATGTATAATTAAGTATCAAAGTTATTACAAACTAAATAAAAAAAGGGGACTCTATGAAAAACATTTTAAAATTTGGAGTGTTATTATTTACACTTTTTCTTTTTGTTGCTTGCGATAAAACTCCAGAAGAAATTTCAGATTTATTACCTGATATCGCATTATCAGGCGATGTATTGACGACTATTGAGGTCGGTAGTACATATGTTGATCCAGGTGCAATCATTCTTGGAGAGTTTGATTTAGACTATACAACCACTTCAGATCTTGATACCAATACAGTTGGTAGTTATACCATTACTTATTCTATTGAGTATTTAGGGGTTGACTATTCAGTTGATAGAACAGTAATTGTTGTTGATTCAGTTATATTTAATTTGAATATAACCATATCAGATGTAGCAGTAACTGCTACTCAAATCAGTTTCACTGTATCTTTTGATGATCCAAATAACGATTTAAATAATCCTCGTGTTGTCTTATATCAAGATGATGATTTGATTAGATCTTATGTTTTGACAACTGGAAGTAATGTTATTACAATTGATACTTTCTTTGCTAATACAACCTATCGAGTAGCTGTTGAAGGCAGTTATATGTATGATGAAGTTCTATATAATATTGAAGGCTATGAAGTAAGTTTTAAATCTGGTAATCAAGATGTTTTTGCTCAAGTGCCTACTTTGACTTTTATAGATGTTGAAGCAACTCATGATAGCATCTCTTATGATTTTTCAATTACAGATCCTGATTCAATCGGTTCTATTACTAATGTTTCACTTTATGAAGGTGAGACTTTATTAAACGATAACTTATTGCTTCTTGGTGCAAGATATCTTTCTGGCTTAGCAAGTGATACTACATATACACTTTCTGCAACTTATACATATGATATAGGTGATGGAAATGGTGTGCAGACTATTGTTGCTACAAGTACAATTAAAACTTTAGTTGAAGTTGTTCCAATTCTAGAACTTAATGGTGACCCTTTATTGATAGTCCATAAAGATAGTATATTCTCTGATCCAGGTGCTATGATTACAAATGGATTTGATTTAACGATTACACCTACTTCAAATGTAGATACATCAACTATTGGTAGTTATATTATGACTTATACAGTTCAATATAATTCTCAATCATATGGACTTTTAAGATACGTTTTAGTTGTTGATTTGAGTTTGACAGAACAAACAACCAACTCATTAACTTATACTGTTGATTTCATGGATGAATTTGATGATTTAGATAATGAAAAATTATCTTTATATCAAGGAGAAACACTTATTGAGAGTGTTGCATTAACTAATGGAATGAATACAATTACTTTTTCTTCTCTTACAGATGATACTGACTACATGGTAGTTATAGAAGGTAGCTATACTGATTATGAACAAACATTAGACATTAGTGAACTAAGTAATTCAGCAAGTACACTTTTAGATGAGCCACTCATGTTTACCAATACATTAGAAGAAATTGGTGTTGACTATTATAGTTCTACGATTAATGTTGTAGATACTGATGCCATCTTAACTTCTGCTGTCTTAACCTTATACAATGATGATTACATTGCAAGTTTTGTAGATTTGCAAGTCGGGGACAATGTTTTTTACCAAGGTTCTCTTAATCTTGAAACGGGTTACACGTTAAAAGTGGATTATTCATATATACCAATAGGATCTAGTGAACCTGTTAATGAAACACAAATCTTATCAACATTTGAAACCTTACCAATACCAAAACCAAAACTTGATCTAGCAACAGTTATGGTTGATTATACGTATGGATTTGACTATATGTATGGCATAGATGAAACTGGTTTTGAAAGCGTTAGTGTTTTTGTTGAAATACGATTAGATGATATTTTAATTGGAACTTATCAGCCATCTACACTTAATTTTATAGAAATTACTGGTCTTGATGAAGGGAGAACTTATACAATTGAGTTGTATGTCGATTATACGCACACAGCTTCTGGAGATTATTATAGTGATGTCTTGTTAGATTCTATGACAAGAACTACACTTGGTACACTTAGTTATTCTCTACCTACTATCGATAACTTAGTAATTACACAAGTTCTTGATACAGACAACAGCATTACACTTAATTTTGATTATACTGATGTTGATGACACAGTTTTTGGAACTTCCTACTTAAATATTTATAATCAAAGCAATCAAAGCAAGGCTAGTCAGTTAATTACAGTAGGTTCTGATCAAGAAGTTACATTTTCTGGATATTATATCTATCCAAATCAAGTTTATACTATTAAGTTACGAACAGATTACAAAGTTGATGAGATAGAAGCAAATAACCAATGGAGTTCTATTGTTTATGAATATTCCTTTGTTATGAAACCTGATGTTGAAGTAACCTCATTAGATTTTGAGCAGTCTTTATATTTTCATGGTGATCAAATCATCATGAAACTTGAATTAGATAATGGTAGTATCCGAAATGGTGAATATTATGATGATGTAAACGTTGAATACGTGACAGTAAATAATATTAAATATTACAAAGATGATTTCATGTTTCCTAGTAGTAACCAAACTATCTATTTAAATATGGGTGTTGAAACTGATTATACTGATTATTACTACCACATGACTGACTTTGCAGTGACTTTAGTTGATGAATCATCTTATGTGATTGAATATGATCAAACACTAACCTTTAGACTTCAACAACCTGGCTCAGTTTTACCAGATGAAGCTACTGTAAGTGTTTTAAGTATAACAACTACAAATCAAACTAGAGTGGTTAGTGAAAGTGAGACTAGATATGCAACACTTACTATAAAACTAGATAACCCATTTGATTTAGATGTTTATAGTATTACAGTTAGAAATACTACTTATTTATCAAATGAATTTATTACAGCAGGTACAACATCTAAACAGATCCAAATACCTATAGAATTAGAACATGGCACAAGATCTTATTCAGTCTCTGAATTAGTTTATCTAAAAGATAGTGTGCAAGTTGTTGCCCAAAATGAACATTATGTACCTTCTCTTATGATTTATGGGTATTATCTTGAAGATAGAGTTGAAGTTTATACAGCAAACCAATTAAATACTTTGAATACAGCTGATTATGACAAATTTGTCATCCTTATGGCAGATATCGATTTAACAGGAGTAACTTTTATTCCGATTACTTCTCTAGCTGCATTTGATGGCAATGGTTTTACGATTTCTAATTTGACTATAAATTCTATAACTGCTAATCAATCGAGTGAAGAATTTATTGGATTGTTTGGATATACTTTCGGATTCATCTATGATGTAACACTTTCTAATGTAGTTATCAATGTCACAACTGATGACACAAAAGAGTTATACATTGGTGGGCTTGCTGGTAAAACAAGTGGATATGTAGTTGATTCACACGTTATTGGTAATAGCTCAATTACCATTAATGGATTGAACCATGGTCACATTGGAGGACTTATCGGAAAGGTTGAAGGTACTGTTGATGGATCATCTGCACACATGACTATTAGTATTGATGGTAATGATACTGCAGCACACTCATATTTATCACCAACTGTTGGAGGTTTAGTAGGAACTTATGGATATTACAGCCTTAATACATCAAGTGCAACTGGTTCTATAACCATCACAAACACTAGTACAGTACAATACTTTGTTGGTGGCCTAGTTGGTGTATTTAGTAATTACGATTCATTTAACGCACCAATGAATTATATCTTTAATTCATATGCACAAGTCGATATATCTTCTACAAATTATGGCAATGGTGCAGCAGGTGGACTGGTTGGTAAAATCATTACATATTATAATCAAACAACAATTTTAAACTCTTATGCTTCAGGTGATGTTTTCACAACAAGAAGATATGTTGGTGGGCTTGTCGGTGTTGGTGGAGCTTGGATTGAAAATAGTTTTACAGTGGGCTCTATATCCAATTCACTTGGATATGCTGATCGATTTAGAACTCATGAGTACTATTTAGGTTACATTTTCTTAGTTAATTGTTATTCATATGATGGTCAGTTAATAAATGGAATATCAATTGAGTTTAATGATTCTCCAAATAGATTAGTCGAAGGATCTCAAGCTGAATATAATGATCAAGACTTTTATATTAGAGTTCTTCAATGGAATAACACATTTTATGATTTTAGCAATCTAGACATTGAAAATGGCTTACTTCCAACATTAAAGTAAGTTTAACTATAAATAAAAATGATATGAGGAATTAACTCATATCATTTTTTTGTTCTTTTAGTCTCTTAAATTCTATGGAGCTGTTGTAATGGTTATATCTTGTAAAAGACCAATAAACAACACTTTATTATCTATATCTATAATTATTGATAATTCTATGTATTGTCCATCATATTCCATTAATAATTCATCATTAGTTGAAGCATTGACAACTAAATATGCAACATCATCTTCATGATGTTTCAACCATACTTCACCTAGTTCTTCGTGATATTCGATATAAGCTGAAGTAGAAATAATTGTTCCATAACCAAAATCATAATTTATAATTTGTGTGATTGTTTTATCGAGGGGCACAATAAGTTCATCAGATGGAATTGTAGAAAAATAAGTGACTAACTCAATTTCAAATGCATTTAAAATATGGTCTTCCCATAAACCCATAATTTCAATATAATCATTAACGCTAAGATCTATATCTAAATCACTTAAATCAACATATATAAGTTTATCCCCAAAAAGATCTCCAATATAAGCTCCATCTTCTACAACTGTATAAACCACGCCTAATGTAGAAACATATTCTGACGTCTCTAAGTTTGTTAGAGATTCTATATCAACTTTTACTACATATCTAACTTCATGTGATATTTCTTGAGTTAAATCGCCTTTCGTTATTTGTAGTGTAACTGTCATTATAAGACCATTTTCAGGTTGAGATATAATATAATTTCGATCACTAATATATTGTGGATGAGACCACGATTTTAGTATTATTTCTGAACCGTTTATTGCAAACCTCGGAATACTATAGCCTCTATAACTTATAAAACTAGAAAGATAATTCTCTAACCAAACGATATCTTCATCAAAACTATCTTGCTCATCTTTTGTTTCAACAATCACAATCTCTTCTATGGTTTGTTTACTATTTACTACTAAATAATCTTGATAATAATCATCAACAATAACATCAAGAGTTACAATATATCCTGCTAAATCAAATAGTTCTTGATATATTAATATATATTGAGATCGTAGTTGTACATGATTTCCTGATGTATCAGATATTCCAATTCTCTCTCCATCTTCAAATTGTAAGCGACCAGTTATTGTAAACTGATATCCCATGTAATCATTTAATACGCCATCAGTTGATATAATGTCTGCAATGGTAGATGTTGTTAAACTTAACGGGTTTCCAACGTTAGTATCTATGACTTCAGATTCCAATAATTGATCAATTGTCATCGATGTTATTGATTTTTTTAATCGACCTACAACTCTAATTTCTGTACCTATATCATAAATCTCTGTCGCTACTACTTTGATTGCTCTTTGGCCATCTGTGATATATACATAATACTGAAAGGTAGATGTTACTATACCTGTAACTTCAACAAATTCTTGTTGCTGCCCCATTTCAAACATTAGATCATAACTTGCATATGATCTGTAAGTAACATTAATATGGGTTTCACCATATAGTGTAACATCTTCATCAGGCATTAAAAATAAATCAAATGCTGAAACATGCTCTTGATCTAAATACCATCCATCAAAAGTTATATAATATTTCTCTGTATAATATAGATCTAGTGGTTGCCCATATTCTATATCCCTTTGATAAATAATTTCTCCATCAACAATTTTAGTAAATGTATGTGTGTTAATTTCATATTTGGCATAAACTTTATAATTTTGAGATTCTGCTGTATTTACAAAAGGATTATCTTCTATGGATTGAGTGAATTCCTTATCGTGATACCAACCAACAAATGTATGTCCCTCTAATTCAGGAATGAGGTGAGTCGTTTGGTTTGGGTCATAAATATTGTTTTTGATTTCATAAAGATTATCATAGAAAAATTTATTTGCACCTCGATATTCGATTGTATCAAATAAATCACTAAATAAATATAAAGTGATATCTTTTGTAATTTGCTTAGATGGATCAAAGATAGTTTCAAAATTGCTATCTTCATACCATTGATATGAATCTAATCCATCAATTTGCGGTAATGTTAAAGCTTCTCCTTGTACTACTGATATAGATGAAATATCAGTCATTCCTTCTGGTAAAACAAAAGAAACATCAACGGTTTCTTCATCAACCTCAACGTCTGGTTTACAGCTAGATAATGTAAATAGTAAAACAAATACTCCAATTACTTTAAATATATTCTTCATAAAAGCCCCCTGTTTATAAATATATGATAGGTATATTATACCATGTTAATTATTAAATGAAAACAAAGCATCAGTCTATTATTCTTTTTTTCTTATATATGATATAATCAAGCCATATTGGTAAAAGAGGTGTTTTATGGATAAATCAGTGAATAAAATCAAAGAATTAACTGGAAATCTTAGCGTTAAGCAAAATGAAAAATTGCACATAAACTCTTTGTTATCTTTGTTTGAAAAGATAGCAAATATTAAAGATGAAGAATTAGAAAAAATAACTGCACAGATTGCTGATTCACTAGAAACTGTTAATGAATCAAGTTTTGATGTTAGTAATTACAAAAAAAGTTTTGAATTCTTAAGAAGATATGTTAAACAAAAACACGGTTTTATCGCAAAAGGTGAACTGATCGGACAAGCGATGGCTATCGGATCTGGTCTTGGTGTCGCAATTGGTGCTGGATTAATGACAATAAATACTATTTGTCTAGCAATAGGAATCCCAATTGGTATCTCAATTGGAGTTACTATAGGTGCCCTTCAAGAACAAAAAGCTAAAGAAAAAGGATTGCTCTATTAAAATATAAAAGGACTCTGCGGAGTCCTTTTTTTATGGGTTTAAACTTTAATCTGCATTAATTTTTCTTTTTCATTTAAAGGTAGTTTTTCTAAAGCATATCTAAATGCTGTTCTACTCATATGTGATACATTTTTTTCTAAATAATCAATCACATCATCATGATATTTGATACTTGCTTCTTTTAACAACCAGCCATATCCCTTTTGAACTAAATAATGCTCATCATTCATTAGAAGATCGCAAACTTCAAATATAATTGATTTATCAATTAGTCTTTTCTTAGATGGCATAATTAATATGACTGCAGAACTTCTTCTTACTGCAAATCTTTCATGATTAATCCATTTTTTAATTCTTTTGATTTTATTTGGAAACATTAAGAGTACATGTTTAAATGCATGGGTCATGAAATCATCACAATCCCACCAATCACTAATATACTTATACATCCATGTTTCAAAAACATCAAAAGTATCCTCATCATATTTGTCCTTTTGATCGTATATGATTTGATATGCAATAATAGTTGTTGCTGTTTTATTTAACTCTAGAAGTGATTCGCATATCTGATATATGCTTTGGATGTCTAGAGGTTTCATCTCTTTTTTATAAGTTTTAGCTATTGCTCGATACATGTTTGTTCGCTTAATTTTAAGTTGATTAACATCTAGTTTAATACGTTCAATAATCTCCATAAATTTCTCCATCTTTTTATTATCTTTCTATGAAAAAAGCCCTGTTGGGCTTTTCTTAACATTTACATTTTATCGATTGCCCAATCATTCATAAAAGTATATAACTCTTTAAAATTTGGACTGTGTGCATTTCTTACATAAAATCCTGATGTAGACATTCCTGTTAATAATGCTTGATCAGGTGTTAAACCTAGCATTAAACCTAGCATAAATCCTGAATTAAAATTATCCCCTGCACCAGTAGATAATTTAGGTTTAGTTATATATGGACCTTTTTCTAAATAAAATTGATTATTAATAACGCAACAAGATCTATCTACAGGATGAATTACAACACAATCAATATCTAAATACTTTTGAATTGCTAGATTGACTTCTTCTAAAGATATATCTCCACTTTTATTTAACCTTGCATCAAATAATTCTAGGACATCTGCAACATCATAGGCTTCTTTTTTATTTAAACCTAAGACTACAAAGAAGTTTTTAGTATATTGTTTTAATAGTTCTAATGCTTTTTTAATTTCATGTGCTTCTCTTTTTTCTGGATCTGCAAGATCTACAAAAAAGTAAGGCTTTTTATCTCTTTTAGGTAGTTTTGGTAAAATATTAACTGCAACTTTTTCCCATAAATCTGTTAAGTTAGGCAACATACTCCAATTCACATTTGCAAACAAATCTGTTTTGCTTAATAAATCAATAAAATTTTGCATCCCTACTTCTTTTATTAATTTTTCATATGTAACATCATTTAATGACTGCATCTTTCCTAGCATTAATTTTCCATCATCAAATTCAAGCGCATCCGTATGACCGTTAGTCGCAAAAGAATAAAGTTTCACCTTATCTTCCATCACTTTAAAGACATCATCAATTGAAGGATAACCTAATGCACCCATATATGTGATCGTTGCATTATGTTGTGATAAAGCATTACACATAATCGGTCCATTACCACCAATTTTTTTTAGTGTTGGTACTAATTCAATATTTGTTGATAGGCCACTAGCTTTAACTATTCTAGTTCCAAGTGCTTCAATGGTATTGATTCTACTAAAATTTTTAGAATCCATTCTTTTGTCTACAACATGGATGATTTCATCTACAAATCCGTCAAATCCAATGATCATATTTAAATTTTCAGGATTTTTTTTACTCAATATTTTTGACAATTCTACACGTTTATCCATACAACACCTCTTTTTATAAGTTTCTAAATTTATTATAACACATTCACATATCTTTATTTGTCTTCAAATGGATATTTAATGCCTAATACTTTTCTAGTCTCATCAAGCAAATTCATACTCAACCTTGTTTGTTCATGTGTCATGATTTGATTTTCTAAAAGATTTTCTTCTATGGTTTTTGCAAAACTATCTATTTCATAAACGAATCCTTCTCCATGATGAGTGTATTCAAAGATTTCATCATTAACTACTATTTTTTGACTTTGATGGAAATGATCTACAACCATCACCCCATTTTCAAACTCAAAAACACTTGGTGCGTCTAAAACTTCCATAAAAGAAGTGATTAATGTTGCCTGTGCACCATTTGGATAACTCAGTTCTACAATAGATTCTATGTCTACCCCCGTATGGAAATACTCTGCTCTTGCAGTTAATGTTTTATGTTTCATATCTGTTACATTTAACATGTAAGACAGAGGATAAATCCCCATATCTAGTAAAGCTCCGCCAGCAAGATTCATGTTAAACAATCTTCCATTATCTCCACCACGACCTCTTAAATCTTGTCCAAATTCAATATATGCGCTTTTTAGAGCTCCTAATTTACCTGATTGAACTACTTCTCTAACTTTAATTGTAGCTGGTAAGAATTTGGTCCACATCGCTTCCATCAATAAGACTTTATTTTCTTTTGAAGAAATAACCATTTCTTCAAACTCTTTTGTATTAACAGCAATTGGTTTTTCACATAATACATGTTTCTTATGATTCATAAATAAAATAGATTGTTCTTTATGAAAACTATGTGGCGTTGCAATATATACTGCATCGATCAAATCACTTTGAGCAAGTTCTTCATAACTGCCAAAAGCATGCTTGATATCAAACTTATCTTTAAATTCTTCTGCTCTTTTTAAATCTCTTGATGCAATTGCAACCGCTGTTGCATGCTTAGATAATTTTATATCTCTAGCAAATTTTTCTGCGATGCTTCCTGCACCTATAATTCCAAATCTAATCATAACAATACCTATACCTTTCTAAACTGTTTTATTTTTTGATATGATATTACTTAAAAACTTGTAATATAAAAATCCTAAAAATCTTGTCCATAGGTGAATCTTGCATTTAAAAAAATATGGTTTATCTACATATCCTTTTTCTTCCCAATAGATTTTATCTAGTGGAAGAATCTCTTGAGCAAGAACTTTTTGCGTATGAAATTCAAATATTTGTTTCATAGAAGGTCTATATGTTAATAGATTTTCGTGATCAAGGTACTTCTTAAATTTATTAAATATACTTGATTTAAAAGGTTTATCTAAATTAAATAGTGTTTTGTTTAACTTACCTGCATAGACCATTCCCCATTGAACAGATAAATCTTTAAGATATTTTATAGCATTTTTAGTACCTGTAACTTGAGTTGTTGTTACAAAAAAGATGGGTTTACCAACTAGTGGTGATCGGTGATACCAAGCACATCCTCGATCAAAGATAACTTTTAAAAGACCCGGGATTTGTCTTAAATAAATAGGTGTTCCAATGATAATACCATCAGATTCAACCATTTTATCTAATATCATTTGACCATCATCTTTTAGATGACAATCGCCTTTTCTTAAGCATTGTTCACATCCAGTGCAAGCTTTAATCTCAAATTCTGAGATGTTGACAAAATCAATCTCATCATCTATAAATTCTTCTTGAACTCTTTTTAATAAACCATATGTATTTTTCTTTCTTTGACTACCATTAATGATTAATATTTTTGCCATCTATATGCTCCTTTGGTTTATCTATACATTTATTATATATCAATTTATTCGGTTTTTAAATATTTAATTGATGTCATTTTTAATTGCTTCATTGTTACACTTTATTATTTATGGTAATATATAATCAATTATAAATCTCGGGGTATAAGTATATGATGATTAAAAAAGGAGTCACATTAATTGAATTACTTGCAGTTTTAGTATTAATTGGCATCATTGCTCCAATTTCTGTCGTACTTATTGGAAATTTAGTTGAAAACACTCGATTAAAAGCTGATATAAGAACTGTAGAAAACATAAATTATGCAATTAGTTTATATGATGTTGACTATCCTGAAAATAGAATTAGTGATCATAGTTATACAAATGAAGAGATATTTAATTTGATCGTTGAGCATGGATATCTATCAGATTATCCTACGATCTCAAGTAAAAACAGCATACTAGAATGGGATGAAACACTAAAAGTATTTAAATTAAATGTGAGTGGGACTTATATTCCTTTATCTCCATTAGGAGACACTTATGAAGAAATCGCACCTGAGATGATAATCTTGATGCAAGAAAAATTCAGTACAACAGGAAGTTATGGAAGAACATGGGGAGATTATCAATATACCGATGTTGGCCTTGATCCAGAAGATTGGGATGGATATATTCTTCATATCAATTATAGACCTTCTGGTAGCTTATTAAGATTAACACTTGAACCTGGTTATCAATTTGTTTTTGATACTATAGCAGGAACAACCATTACCATTCGCTCAAGTTTCAATTGGTCAATCATCTATAATGATCTTGACTCAAATTGGTATTATCATTCTGTGACTCCAGAAAATCAAATAGATATAGATACACTTATAGTTGAATTAACATAAGAAAATAAATAAAAAGCCCAGTAGGGCTTTTTATTTGCCTATTTTATTTAATTAATTTTTTAAACTCATGCACACATTTCTTGTTTTTTACTGCTTGGATATGTGTGATTTTTCCATCTTTATCAATAATTTCAATACTTGGATAAATTAAATTTCTATAAATCTTAATGCGATATTTATCTTCAACTTTTCCTAAAATTGAAAGATCAAATACATTTTTCTTATGTTTTAAAAAATAGATGACATCATCTTTAATACAAACTATTTCAAGGTTTTTTATTTTGCTAAATAAATTTGCAGCTACAGCATTTCTGCCATCTCTAGTCTTATCATTATACCCAGCATACCAGATTTTTCTCTCATCTAATAAATCATTACTTATTAAATAATTTTCTAGATCATCGTAATCTGATTTTTCTGATGCGATACTTTTAATAAACTCCATAAACTTTCTCCCTTTATGTCTTGTTTATAAGTATTCTATCATAATTTGCTAAAAAGATAAAACTGTACTTATGATTGTTCAATTTGATATGCTATTTCATTTCGTCTAAACATACCTGGAATAATAGGTGGACTATATCTTAAAATATAGCGTCTTGAAATAATTGTTATATTTTCATTTTTCAAGTATTCAATTAACTTTTGATCATACTTTTGATAATTTTTCTCGATCCATTTACCTCTAAATCTTATAACTGCATATGTTGATGCATTCATTTCATTAATAAACACTTTTTCATCACTTGGCTTTGGTACGTTGTTTTTATCATATTTAGAAGGTACATAAAAACCAGTAACCAATGTATCTTTTTCTTCATATGTAACAACTGGTGTTGTCATTGAAATCTTCGTATGTTCTTGATTTTGACCAGAAATATAGTTAAAAACATTATTAAATCCTGAGTCTTGTCTGATGTTTTGTGTGGTTTGTGTACTTGCTAGTAAAAAATCCTTATACGATCTAAGTTCAATTTTACCTTCTTTTTTTAGAACCTTATAAGGTAGGGTTTCAATAAAAGCCATGACATGATCTCCTTTATAAAGAATTTTGTTTATTTCAATAGTTTTTTTTGTATATGATTTATCTATTTTAATTATACCACTATATACCTAAAAAAAGGCTTAATCCAAATTTTGGATTAAGCCTTTGATTATTTATTTCTTCTTAGTGTCTTTTTTTGTTTCTTCTTTAGGTTCTTCTTTTTTTTCTACTTGAACTTTTACTTCTTTAACCTCTTTTGGGATTTCTTTTCCAAGAAAAGATGGTAATTCCATACCAGTCATCTTAAATAGATCACTCATAGGAGGAACAGATTTTATTAAACCAGAAGCAAAGTTTGCAGTTGAAGATTTACCTTCAGCATTTGATCCATTATCCCAAACAGTTACATTATCAAATTTCAAGTTCTTAATAGCTTCTACTTGAATTTGTACTAACGTTTCTAATTTTTCAGCAATTAAGTATTGAATTGCTGAATTAGGATCTTTACCTGCTGCTTGAACAAGAGCATTAAAACCTTGTGCTTGTTTAGATAGAATTTCTAATGTACCACGTGCTTCAGCTTCCATCTTAGAATAAGTACCATCAGCTAACCCTTTAGCTTCTCTTCTTGTTTGTTCAGCTACAGCTTCTGCTTCAATAACTTTCTTTTGCTTATCGATTTCAGATTTAACAATAACATCAGCTTCTAGAGATGCTTTTTCTCTACTTGCTCTTGCAAGTTCAGCGTTTTGTTCTGCTACATAAGATTCTTCTAATGCTCGTGCTGCTGCAGTTTTTTCAGCTGCTGTTGCTCTTCTTAATGATTCAGCTTCTGTTTCTCTACGACTTGCATTAGATTGTGATATTTCACCTAATGATTTATTTTCACCTTCAATTGCTAGTGCATTTGCAGTTGCAACTCTAATTCTTTGATCTCTAACCGCTTCAGCTTCACCAATAGAACCATCACGATTCTTTTCAGCAACTGATTTCTTAGCATCATTAATCGCTTTAGCTGCCGCTTCTTTACCTAATGCTTCAATATATCCTGAATCATCGTTAATGTCTGTAACGTTAACATTGATTAGACGTAAACCAATCTTCTTTAATTCAGTTTCAACATTATCGCTAACAGCTTCTAAGAACTTATCTCTGTTGGTATTGATTTCTTCAATATCCATTGTTGCAATAACTAAACGTAATTGACCAAAGATAATATCTTTTGCTAATTCTTGAATTTCAGGTAATTTTAATCCAAGTAAACGTTCTGCAGCATTTTGCATTACATTTGATTCTGTAGAAATACCTACTGTAAATCTTGAAGGTACATCAATACGAATGTTTTGACGAGATAATGCTTTCGTTAAATCTACACTAATTGATAATGGTGTAAGATCTAAATACTCATAAGCTTGAAAGAATGGATATACAAACTTAGCCCCACCATGAAGACAATTGGCAGACTTAGATGAACCATCTTTATTATTACCAACTTTACCATAAATTACTAAAATTTTGTCTGAAGGACATTTTCTAATTCTAGTAACAATGAATACCAAAAACATAACAATAATAACAACTACTGCGATAATTAAACCGATTGCGCCTGATGCACTGTAAATTCTAAACATATTATTTCCCCTTTTTTATATTTTTTTAACAACTAATGTTGTTTCATCAATTAAATTAACAATTTCTACTTCACTTTTATTTAAAATATCTTCTAAATCATGTGTAATTGCATCAGCTTCAACAAATCGTCCCTGATGATTAAACGTTATTTTCCCTTTACCTTGAGCTTCTTTAGGAACTCTGATGTAAACAGTTGCAATCTTACCAATAGCTGTTGAATAATCAAGGTTTCCTGCAGATTCTAAATTTAAAACTGCTCTCATTGCATATGCGATTAAGACAGCCGCAATCATCCCAGAAACAATCCCAATTAATACTGCAACAACAGGATGCATAGATTCTGATAATAGATAGACCATCCAAGAGCCAATACTAAAGAATGCTAGGCCACCTCTAATAGTTACAATTCTTAACCCACTAATAGACGCAAACGTATCAGCATTGTAAATATCTAAATCTCCAGCATCAATATCACCGTCAAAATCAATATCTCCATCAAAACCTTCCCCACCATCCATACCAATCAACATTAAAATGATAAAAATAATCATGATAATCGTTGAGACACTACCAATGACAAATGTTATTTGTTGAAGATCACTTAAGTTTTCCCACCACATAAAATCCCTCCTCAGTGTTTATACTATGTATATATTTTACCACAAATCCTAAATTTATATATGCTTTTTTTATGTGTAATCATGTGATTATTTCTCTGATATAATAGATTTTTTTATGCTTTATTAACAAAGAAATTCTTTCTTTATATTTAACATATAAACGTTAAATTTTTTTTGATATTAGATTGATTTTAAATATCAAAAAAATGAAGTCCATTTTACTTTTGCTCATTTAGATTATAAACTAAATAAGTTAAAATATATGACTTCATTTTCTGATATGTTCATAAATAATATAAATCAAATCACTTGTATATTATTTATGAGGCTTTTATCCATGATTTCTTTAATACTTTTTCAACAAAGATTTTGGCTAAACGTTCATCAAACTGAGTTCCTGAACATTTAATAATTTCTTCAATTGCATCTTCTTGCGATATTTTATCTTTGTATACTCTTTCTGCTGTCATTGCTTCATAAGCATCAATAATACAAATGATTCTTGAAAACATTGGAATTTCAAGTCCTTTTTTACCACTTGGATATCCTTTTCCATCCCATCTCTCATGATGGTGTAGCGCATGAATAGCTAGATCTGAATATTCATCAGCGGCCCTTAAGATTTGATAAGATATTTCAGGATGCGTTTTTATAACTTCATATTCCTCATTTGTTAATCTACCAGGCTTGTTTAATATAGCATCTGGTATGGATATCTTACCAATATCATGATACATTCCAGCTTGTTCTAATTCTTTGACATCTTCTTCTTTAAGATTAAGTGCTTCACCCATTTTTTTACAAAGTTGACTAACTTTTATCGAATGAATTCTTTCTTCAGCATACTTATCTGTTAAAGTCTTTAAAATAGCTTTGATCGCATGATTTCTCATACTTACACCTTCTGTAAGTTTATGACGATACATATTATTTTCAGCTGATTTCAATATCTTATCAAGTTCATCATCAACCATTTCACTCTTTATTTCATACCCTATAGCTAGAGATAGATTTACATTTCTGATTTTAATTTGTTTAGCCTTATTTCTTATAACCTCTTTAATGTTTTCTAATTCATCTTTTTTAATATCTGGTAATAAGACAGCAAATTCGTCTCCTCCTATACGACAAGCGATATCTTGCTTACGAGTTGATTGGTTTAAAATATTTGATACTTCCTTTAATACAACATCTCCGATGTTATGTCCAAATGCATCATTAATTATCTTTAATCCATTAACATCAACCATCATAACTCCTAATGAATATCTAGCCA
This sequence comes from Acholeplasmataceae bacterium, assembly GCA_021108415.1. Taxonomy (GTDB): domain Bacteria; phylum Bacillota_I; class Bacilli_A; order Acholeplasmatales; family Acholeplasmataceae; genus Mariniplasma. The sequence continues at coordinate 245,146 of JAIOQX010000002.1, forward strand.
TTTGATTTAAATCTTTATAGCTTTGAGTGAAAAAACGACGATTATAAAGACCTGTTAAATAGTCATGGTTACTTAAATATATGACTTCATCTTGTTTTGTCTTTTCAACAGAAATATCAATAAAACTTATAACTACTTCCTTTATGCTTTCATCTTCATTAAATATAGGTACACCATTGACCTTGGCCCAAACTACTTGGTCATCATGTATATGTTTAATCCCTAATACATAGTCTTTTAGTCTACGCTTAGTCTTTAAAACGATATTGATTGGATATAAGGATCTCGATAAACTATCTTGATTTTGATCTAAAAATTGGAAATTTTTAGATGTAACTTTTTGACCATTAATTTCGTCAAATGCTAAACCTAAAAGCTCTTCAGATCGTTTATTAAACGAGATGATTGCTGTATTAGGTGCATGGACAACAACTGCTGCATCTAAATTATCTACTAGTTGGCGATATCTCATTTCACTTTCTCTTAACTTGTTATTTGCAATGTTAATCTCAGTTATATCACTCACTGTGCAATGAGTTTGCACAAAATCTTGATTCGCATTGTATGCTATCGTCCCATCAAATCCGACATCAACTTGCTTACCATTTTTTGTAAGCATCATGAATTCAGAATGAATTGAACCGTTTTTCTTAAATGTGCCAAATCTATTTTTAAATGCCTTTTTATATCCTGGAATTAAGAAATCCCCAAACCACTTACCTATAACTTCTTCTTTCTTATATCCAAAAATTTCAAGCCATTTTTTGTTGACTTCAATGAAGAAGCCTTCACTATTTAAAGATTGATATCCAAATGGAGCATTTTCAAATAAGTTTCTAAATCGTCTTTCACTTATTTTTAATTGCTCATGTGCAATTTGCATCTCTGTGATGTCTTCTCCAGAACTCAAAATACCTTGTGTTTGACCATCACTATCAGATAATATGGCATTATACCAAGAAATAATTCTTTTTTCACCTTTAGCATTAATAATTGGGTTTACATAATGTTCAATTAAATTATTCTTATCTACAAATACACTTTTAAATACTTCATTAACCGATTTTATATTACTTTGAGGAATAAAATTATCGATCCAATTTTTACCAATAATATCTGCTTCATCTAATCCTAGGATCTCACATCCTTTTTTATTAATTAATTTGACACAACCTTGATCGTCTAAAACCACAATCATAACACCAGCAATATCTAGATATTTTTGTGCTAGTTCCTTTTCATGCTTTAATAATTTTTGATTTAATACTCTTTCAGATATATCTCTAAATGTTACAACCACACCTGTTAACTTATCATCTATATACTGTGGATTTGCATTAAATTCAACTTCTAGTTGCGTTCCATCTTTCTTCCAAAGGACACTTTCCCCAAATCTTCCTTCTTTTCCTTTTAGAACTGCTTGTTCAAGTTCACACGATTTAACAGGATATTCTGTCCCGTCAGCATGATGATGATGAATTAATTCATGCATATGCTTGCCTATAAAATAGGATTCATTTTCATATCCTAATAGGTTTAAAAAACTTTTATTGACAAAAGTACATTGTTGATTTATATCTACACCATATATGCCATCAGTAGTAGAATCTAGGATATGTCTATATTTAGCTTCACTTTCTTTTATTAGATTTAGAGCTCTTATTCGCTCTGATACATCTCTTGCATAAGCAGTAACACCAATGATATTATTATTTTCATCTTTAATTGGACTATATATAGTTTCAAAAGCCCTAATTTCTTTATCTCCATATTCTTGTAGTGTTGTATGTGATATACCTGATAATCCTTTATCATAATTGATCTTAGCTTTAATGATATCTTCTTTAGAAGTCATATGATCAAATAAGTTATCTCCTATTTTAACGTCAGTACCATAAGCCAATTTCATTATATCTATATGTGCTTTATTGAAAAACAAATAATTATAGTTCTTATCTAAAGACACAATAACGATGTCTGCTGGGCTATTTAGGCTTGCTTGTAATAAAACATGTGTATGTTTAAGTTCTTCTAATAAAGAATCAATTTGTTGTTCTTTTTTATATTTATCGCTATAATCTCTAAACACTAAGACAGCACCAATAATATCACCATTACTTAAAATAATTGGTGCGGCACTATCAGCTATTGGACGCTCCATTCCATCTTTTGCCTTTAAAATAGTATGATTTGCTAATTCTTGATTTAAGCCTTGTTTAATTACCTTTTCTACAATATTTTCACTTGCTAATCCTGTAGTCTCGTTATAAATCACAAAAACTTCTTCTATTTTTCTACCTATTGCATCTTCTTGAGTCCATCCTGTTAGATTTTCTGCAATTTTATTCACTAGGGTTATTTCTCCTAGTCTATTCGTACAAATAACGCCATCACCAACAGAAAGTAACGTAGCTTCAAATAGTAGTCTCTCTTTAGTTAATTGTTCTTTAATTTTCTTTTCTTCGGTAACATCAAATGCTACACTCATTGCAATTTTTTGATTATCAGAGGTTTCACCAATATATGCTGAATAAAAATCCCACCATAATTGCTTTTGATCTTTTGTGTGTATTAAAAACTCTCCATCATGTTGAGATTCATTTAAGTTATATAATTGATCGATGAAAGATTTTACGTCATCTTTTTTTGATTTATATGCAGCTTTTGTCCACTTAGTAATTGTAGAAATATCTTTGTGGGTATATCCTGAAAGATTTTGCCATGCTTCACTTAAGTTTAAGATTTTCCCATCATTACTATGAATCATAATAGGAATAGGTGCTTTTTGAACCGCATTAAAAAATACATTCTCTAATTTTGAGAAATCTGTTTCTACTTTCATTTTTTGTGTAGTATCTGTAAAAATAGTAATAAAGAAATTCTTTTTTAATGAGAATGCTTCTATTTTATACCATTTTTTTAGTGTTTGTGAGTAAGACTCGAAGGTTTTATGTTTTCCATTTAAAGCGATATCACCATAAACTGAGATCCAATCAAATGGATCTTCTACAATGTTTGGAAGAACATCTAAAACAGTCTTTCCTAAAATTTGTTTGTTTGAAAGACCGGTAAAAGATTCAAAAGCTGAATTAATTTCTATAAATTTATAATCACAAGGGTTTCCATTTTCATCTAAAATAATTTCATGATAAGCATAGCCAATTGGTGAATTATAAAGTATTTCTTTATAAAAATCCTTACTCATTTTCTCACTCCTTTTTTATATAAAACAATTCATTATTATATACTTACAAAGACTTAAGATGAGGATCATAAATTGTATATGCATACCTAGCAATAAGCTATTAAATAGATTACTTTACTACTAATTACATATAAAAAAATTATTTTGATTATTTTTTATATTTTACCATAATAAATTCTTTTTAAAAAACAATTCTTAGCATTCATGGAAGTTTCTATAATATTTTTAATCTATATTAAAGTTAAAATTTCTTATATTAAATGAAAAAAGTAGACTTTTTATACTTGTCTACTTTTAAAGTTTACTTCATCACTCTTCTAATAACGATAGTATTTCTTCTTTTAATTTCATATACATCTTTTCATCTACAACATGCTCTTTTGGGTTTTTTAATAATCTATGTGTATAATCTATATCATAATTGGCAATAATAGATTGTTCACCACGTCTCATCACATAGATCTTTGTGCCTAATAAAAGGGCTTCATCTATATCATGTGTGACAAAAAATATAGTTGATTTGTTTTTATCCCAAATCGTTCTGATCATCGATTGCATTTTCTTTCTTGTAAAACTATCTAAAGCTCCAAATGGTTCATCCATTAAAATAACTTCTGGATTGTTTGCAAGCGTTCTAGCGATTGCGACTCTTTGTTTTTGTCCACCAGATAATTCAAATACTTTTGAATCTTTATATTCATTTAATTCAACTTGATCTAAAAACTTATCACAAATCTCATTTATTTCGTCATCTGGAAGGTTAGCTAATCTAGGGCCCATTGCTACATTTTTTTTGACATCAAACCAAGGAAACAAAGTTGTTTCTTGAAAAACTACACCTCTTGATTTATCTGGTCCTTCAATAAGCTGATCATGCATTAAGACTTCACCTTCATTTGGGATGACAAAGCCTGCAATCGCTTTTAATAGCGTTGATTTCCCACATCCAGAAGGTCCTAGGATACAAACAAATTCATGTGTGTGAATGTCTAGTGATACGTTGTTAATTGCACCAATAGTCTCATCATCTAGATCATAGTCAACACTTGCATTCTTAATTTTTATCAGTGTCTGCATCTTCTGCTCCTATAGCATATGAATTATTCATAAATGTTGCAACCTCTGCTCTTGAGATGACTCTGTTGACAAAATCTTGATCTAGCAAGAAAGCAGATTGGGCAAACATTGTATCAACATATCCTGATATAAATTCAGCATCTTGCATTTCATCTAAACTTGTCCAAATAGATCCATCAACTTGAAGTTCAATTTCTGCAACAGATAATTCTAATTCAAGCGCTAGCATACTAAGCGCGTCTGCTCGGTTTGCTTCAAAATACATATACGCTTCATGCATACATTGAATATACGCTTTAACAACTTCAGGATTTTCTTGTGCAAATGATTTTCTAACCAATTCAACATTTGCAGTCATATATCCTTTTTCAATCATATCTTCTGAAGAGACTAAAACAAATCCATCATTATCTAGCAAAGTGCCTAGTGTTGGTTGCCAAGTGTATGCTGCATCAATGTCTCCCCTAAGCCATGCTGCAGATAGTTCACTAGTTCTCATATTAAGTAATTGCACCTGATCATCAATACCAGCTTCTTTTAATACATTTAAGAGTACATAATGAGCCGTAGATACGAATGTGGTTGCAACATTTTTGCCTACTAAATCTTCAACTGTTTCTATACCAGATCCAGATTTTGCGACTAAAGCTTCTACTTCACCTAAAGTTTCATGAATCCAAATAAGTTCAGCATCTAAATTAGACCCTAATGCGACTAATGAATTGATGTTTCCCATGGTCGCAAAATCAATATCCCCAGATACAATCGCTTTATTGGCATCTACACCTGAATCAAAGGTGTAATACTTCACTGAATATCCGAGTTCTTGAAATTTTTGTTCAAACAATCCCATTTGTTTTGCTAATATCGCATCATTTGGGACTTTTAAAAGTCCGATATTAATCTCACTTTTTTGTCCCTTACATCCAACTAAAAGTGTAAGGCATAAAAATAATCCAAACATTAAAAATTTTTTCATTAGTTTTGTCCTTTCCAAAATACAACTTTATCTTCAATTAGTTTTAAAAATTTATCTATGAATATTGCTGAAATACCAATAATGATAATACCAACAAATACAATTTGTGAATTCAATTTGTTTGATGCATCTAAAATAACCCAACCAACCCCTGAAATTGCAGCAACCATTTCTGCACTAACTAATGTTGTAAAAGCAACACCAGTTGCAGTTCTTATCCCTGTAAAGATATTAGGTAGCGATCCTGGAAAAACTACATTCGTAAAGAGTTGCATCTTATTAGCTCCCAATGTTTGAGCTGCTAAAATATAATCTTTTTTCACAAGCTTTACCGCTTGAACACAAGCGATATAAACAGGTGCAAATGCTGCAATAAATAATAAGACAATCTTAGATGTATTTCCTATACCTAACCATAAGATTAAAACCATATAATAGGCAAGTGGTGGTAGAGGTCTTACAAAATCAACTATTGTTGATACAACAATTTCTATCTTTTTGATATATCCGCATAACAAACCTAGAGGTACAGCAATGATGACTGCTATAATAACTGCAACAAACAACCTTCCAAAACTTGCAAAGATATGACTCCAAAAAGAAATATTTGCATATCCATTTGCAACAAAATCCAAAAATGCTAAAAACACTTTATGTGGCGGTGGCACTACCACTGGACTTACTAAATTAAGTTGTGGAATCGTCAAGATAAACCATAATAAAATTATAGTCAGCCAGACTGCAGTTTTTTTAAACTTCATCTTCTCTATATATGCTTAAACATCATCCTCTTTCAAGCATATTTTCCTCTCTAAAAAAGTTATTTCTTTATATCTTATTTATTTTAATTGTGATTAATTCTCTTCATTATTATAAACGATTTTAGAACAAATTACCATAAAATCTGGCATAATAATTAAAAAACCTCTTATCAAGATAAAAGGTTTTTTGAGTTTAATAATTAATTATTATTTTTCGATTTTTGCATAAAACATTTTTCTAAGTTTGTTACCTAAATATCCACCACCGAATAGGAAGAATAAATATAACCAACCAGCTAATGAGAAGTTTGCAATTGGAGTGTATAATGCTCCAACATTACAACCTAATGATAATCTAGTACCAAAACCTAAAAGTAGGCCACCCACTGCAAATAATAATACTTCCATTGGTTTAATCTTTAAGCCTGATTTAAATGCTTCAACAAATCTACCTGACAATAATAGACCAATTGCAGCCCCAAAGATAATACCGATATTTTGCATATAGCTTGATGAATCAAATAATTTAGTTGTAAATGATCCTGCAGGTCTTCCTGTGAAATCTACTAATGCATTAACGCTAACACCAAGTTTAGCTAAGATTGTTCCAAACCAGTTACCATAAACTGTTGAAGCGCCCCAACCTGTTGCAGATACTGCATATAACATACCAAATAAAATAGCGATAACTAAAGCAGTTTGTGTTAATGACCATTTTTTAACAAAATATCTTTCCCAAACTGATGCTTCTTCTGTTTCTACAGCTGCTTGAGGTAGAGCAGGGAAGTTTTTAGCAACTTTAGATTGATACCATTTAGCTAAGAAACCAACACCAACAGCTAATGCTACAGTAACTAATAATGCACCGATGATACCAGCACCCATATCAGTTCCACCATTGCTGAACCAGTCTACAAACCAAACACCATTATAACTTGCAGATGTAAAGATTGAGTTTTGAACAAAACCAGTAGTCATTAATGGGAAGCCTAAGAATACACCAATACCAAAGAACAATAAAGTGATCATAGCTCTTGAGAATCCTAGAGGTACATCTTGTAAAACACCAGTTGCACAGCAACTAGAGAATGCCATACCAATACCAAATATAATACCACCAAATAGTAAGCCCCAAGAAATTGGGTTAACCCATAAACTTAGTGCACTACCACCTAATAAGAATGCAGCTACAATAAATGCAGAAACTACGAACATTAAAAGTAGTGATCTTAGTAGTTTAGTAGAACCAGTTCTACATGCTCTATTTGATAAACCTGCGAACCCATAATCGCCTCTTGTTAAAGCATAACCAAGTCCAAGACCGATTAATGTTTTAACGAATACGCCACCGACTAATACGCCAGTTAAGCCTAATACAAGCACTAATGCAATTAGTGCAAATCCAACAACTGCTTCGATCAGTTGTCTTTTGTTTAAATTTTTCATCTTTCCTCCGAATTTTTTATTTAAAATTGTATTCTGTTACAATTTTAGTTCTCTTTAATGTTACATCTTCAAAATATTGATTATAACAAACACCCATAAATGAACCTGAAATATTATAAATATTGTCAAATCCTAATTGTCCTAAAGCTCTTGCGACATTGTAGCTTCTTTGAGCTGATCTACAATGAACATAAACTGCTTTATCCTTAGGTATTTCATCTAATCTTTGTCTAAATTGGCTCATTGGAATATTAACAGCATTGATAATATGTCCTGCTTTATATTCTTCTGGTTCTCTAACATCAATAATATATCCACCATTTTCATAGATATCTCTGATTTCAGATACTTTAACTTGTTTGAATTCAGCATTTATAATATTTAATCCAACTAATGCTGCATGATTAAGTGGATCTTTTGCAGTTGAGAAAATTGGAGAATAGCATAATTCTAATTCTTTCAAGTCATCAAGTGTTGCACCCATGGTAATCATAGCTGCAATTACATCTGCACGTTTATCAACATTACCTTTACCAATTGTTTGAACACCTAAGATTTTTCCTGTTGGAACTTCAAATAAAAGTTTAACGTGAATTGGATTAGACGATGGAATAATACCAACACTATCACCTGGAATTAAGTATACGTAATCGTATATGATGCCAGCTGCCTTGCATTGTTTTTCATTTAATCCAGTATTTGCTGCATTCACTTCAAATATCTTTACACAACTTGAACCAATTCCACCTTTATTAATAACAGGTCTACCATACATATGATCTGCTGCACCTCTTGCTTGTCTTTGTGCAGGACCAGCAAGTGTTAATCTTGTTGGTTTACGAATAATTGAACAATATGATTCAATCACATCACCAACAGCATATATATCTTTTAAATTTGTTTGATAATTGTGATCAACTTTAATGCCCCCAGTAACACCTAGTTCAACACCAATTTTTTTAGCTAAACTCACTTCTGGTACAACACCGATTGCAACAACAACTAATTGTGCTTTAACAGTTCTTCCTTTAGCTGTAACGACTGAATCTTTTTTAATTTCAGCTAAAGCATCACTAACGATTAACTCAACACCATTATCAATGATTTCTTTATGAAGAATTTGTGCCATATCTTTATCATATGGAGTCATAATTTGATCAGCAGCTTCAATTAGTGTAACATTTAGCCCTGCCATTTTCAAATTTTCCATGACTTCAATACCAATAAATCCTCCACCAACAACTGCAATATCAGTGACTTTATTTTTTTGAATATAATCATCAATTTTTACAATATCAGGTACATTTCTTACAGGGAAGACATGTTCTGATTCAATTCCTTTGATTGAACGAGGAAGAATCGGATTTGCACCTGGTGATAAAAATAATTTATCATATACTTCTTCATATGTTTCACCTGTTAAAACATTTTTTACAACAACTTTATGTTGATCAGGTTTTACATCAATAACTTCACTATAAACTTTTGCGTTTATATTGTATTGTTTAGCAAATTGTTCAGGATTCATTAAAACCAAATCATCACTTTGAGCAACCATTCTACTTAAAAAGAAAGGTAGCGCACAATTTGAAAACGAAACGTAAGGTCCTCTTTCAAACATGGTAACTTCTGCATGTTCATCTAATCTTCTTACTCTAGCTGCTACTGATGCTCCACCAGCAACTCCACCAACAATTAGTACTTTTTTAGACATAAGTATCTCCTTATTTTATTTAAATTTTAAAATCTATTTTTATTGAGTATCGTATATTCCTACTTTATTATAGTCCTTTTTTTCAAGTTTTCAAGGACATTTTTTGAGTATTTTACATTTTATAAAAATTATAGTTGCATAATTTTAAAAATTTAAGTAAAAATCAAGAATTCCATTATTTTACATATTTTATATCGATTTTTTTATATAGTATCTATTTATTTATAATAAATAAGCTGCTTTTTTATATATTTACCAATAAAATAGGGAGTTTGTTTGTATATATAATGTATTAAGAAACACGATAAGGAGAAACACATGAAAACTTTTTTAACAATTACAATGACAGTAATTCTACTTTTTTTAAGTAGCTGTGAACAAATAGATACAACGGATCAATATCTAGATTTATCCTATGAATTATTTATAATGGAGACCGATGTTTCATTTGGATCAGCAAGTGCACTTATTCAAGATGATTTTACACTTGAAGACATGCTTGTTTATGCGATTCAAGATGAATATGCTGCAAGGGCTGAATATGAATATATCTTAGCTAACTTTGATGTCACAAAACCCTTTAGCAACATTATTGAAGCTGAAGTTACACACATTAATTTATTACTTCCACTTTTTGATATCTATGAATTTATGATCCCAGAAGATACTTCTGACCAACACTTAATAGAAATAGAATCATTGATTGATACTTTTGAAACAGGTGTAGTAGCTGAGCAATTAAATATTGCTATGTATAATTTGTTTTTAGAACAGCCTGATTTACCAGATGATGTTATTGACACATTTATTAAATTAAGAGATGCATCAATCAATCATCTAGCTGCTTTTCAAAGACAATTAGATAAATAAGAACTGTAATAAGTATCAAAAAAGAGAATTGCAATGAATAAGCAATTCTCTTTTTACTTTAATCTAATTTATTAATTAATCTTTAAAGTGTTTTTGATGTTTATGATGTCTTTCTTCCTTTGGTAATTTTTTTAATAATTTTTCAATGACTTTTACAGCTGTTTTTAATTGTTCAAATTCTTCATCGTTAAATAATTTGAATCTTTCTTGCATAAACTCATGATGTTGTTCTTCTAAAATCTCTACTGTTTTTACTCCTTTGTCTGTTAACTGAATAGCTTTTTTTCTTCTATCATTTTCATCTTCTAGTTTAACAATTAAATCTTTTGCTTCAAGTAAATCTACAAGATAAGTAAATGAGCTCTTTTCTAAATGAAGAATGCGTCCGTATTCTCTAAATGGTAATTCTTGTTTATGTTTAACCAATGATAATAGTTCTACCTCATTTCTATTCAGCTTAAACTCAACTTCAGGTCTAAAACCTCTTTCAATGTCTTTTGAAAACTTTTCTAGAACTCTAAAATTAATACGATCCATATTTATTCCTCCTTTGGTTCGAATTCAAACTAATTATAGTTCATATTCGAACTATTGTCAAGAAAAAATAAATTATTTTTACCAAATTTATTTAGGAGATCAAAATACTTTCCCTTTTTATGATATAATTTATATAATAAACACAATTTCTACACATAAGTCAAACGATAAATACATAATAAAAGCATCATTGCGGGCAAACTAAAATTGATATATACATGTCAATTTATTTTATTTTTATAAATAACAATTTAAACATCTAAATAAGGAGGCAGATGATGAAGCAATTCTTTTTTGCGTGTGTAACAATGACTATAATGTTTTTACTAATTGGATGTGTGAAATCACCCAATGATATTTTAGATAATATTCCAGAAATCAAATTATACGGTGATGCACAAATGACGATTGCACATGGTAGTGAATTTATTGATCCAGGTGCATTTATCACTAATGAAGAAAACAATCTAATCACTATAACAGGTACTGTAGATACACAGACTCCAGGAACATATGTGATTACTTATGCTTTCACATATAATCAAATCATCTATGAAGTTATTAGAACAGTAATTGTTGAAACAGCCGATACCATCACATTTTCGCTTAATGGTGATCGAGAAATCGATATTGAACTCGGCCAAAGTTTTGTTGATCCAGGATATACAATTAGTGATACATCTATAGATGTGACAATAACTGGTGAAGTCGATACGACAACTGTTGGAACATATACACTTACATATACCGCAAATCAAATCAGTTTAACACGTCTAATCCATGTTTTTAAGCCTATCTATTATGAGATAAATTCAACTCATATATCAGATGATTGTGTAACTTTGAATCTATATACAACAAACCCTTATAGTTTTTATGAGACTTTAAAAGTGCAAATTTATCAACAAAATGTATTTTATGATGAAATCGATTTAATTGATGGTTTCAATTCTATTGAATTTAATCATTTAGATCGTGGTTTTGATTATGAATTGATCATATATGCCACATACATCATAGGTGATGATACATTTAGTGAAACTGACTCCATTGCATTTTTTAACATTTTTGAAATCGAAATTCCTTTAGTTGAAACTTCAAATTTCGTTGTTGAATCTACTTCTATTGCATTTGATTATCAGATTAATGATGATTCTGATCTAACAACTGATGTTAATATTTATGTATTAACTGATTTAAATCAAGTAAATCAAGCACTTAATCTAGATGTATCCAATGATAGTGTTTATTTTGATAGTCTATTCCCAAATGTGACCTATGATATTTTTATTGAAGTAACTTATCGACTAGATGATCAAGTTCAATATATCGAAGAACATATCATAAAAACAACTCCACAAGAAATTGATCCAAGCATCGGTGTATCTCTTAGTGATGTTAATTTTGATATCAGTAATGATTTATACACCACTAGTTTTATTATCGATAATCCAAATAATTTGACATATTTTTTAGATGCAATGTTATCAGATGATACGATGATTCCTGAATCACTAGCTTCTGTCACTTCACCATTTAGTTTCCAAAGTATACCTGATGATCAGATAAAAACACTAACGTTGACACTTATGTATTTTGATCAACTTGATGAGATGGTTGTTGATGTATTCTACTATACATATACGCCAGATATCTATATTGCTCCAACAGTTAGTTTGAACAACATAGTCGTTATTGATAATCAAATATCTTTTGATTATTTGATTGATGATCCTAGTTCTAGGGTCAATACTATTCAAGCTTATCTTTATTTAAACGACATACAAGTAGATAGCAAAACTGGACTTTCTTCATTAAGTGACACTCTTGTATTTGATAACTTAGATTATGACACTTTATATGCATTTGATATTAAAGTAAACTATGTAGATGAGTTTGGTGTGACACAATCAATATATGCCCTAGGTCAAGCAACTACCGATGAACAAGAAATAATAGAACTCTTTGAAATTATTAGTTTTGAAACGGATCAAGATACCTATGATTTAGATGAAGTAGGTTATTTACTCATTACGATATCTAATCCTGAAAATTATCCCATTGAAGATGTCTATTTTGGCTCTCAGTCAAGACCTTTTACAGTCGAAGGTAATGTCATTAAAGTCTTACTAGAAACAGGTTATGAAACAACATATGAAAGAAACTTAAGTCAGATTTATTACACAGTTGATTCTATAAGAACATTAGAAACTATTTATACGAATTTCACTTATACAGTTGCAGATATGTCTGAACCTATGATTCCAACATTAATAGAAATTAGACCAGAATATGATTATTTTGATAGTAGCGATTATCAAGGTCAGACTCAACTTAATAGTTATGTTGATTTTATCTTTGACAATCCAGACGATATTGATATTAAGTCAATTACATTAACCAATTATTCAGAGTGGCAATGGATTACTAAAAATAGTGTGAGTACGAATCAAATCGTTAGATATGATATGATATTTAATGAAACATTAGAAGATTTTAGTGTGGATAGTTTTGTCTATACATTAGAGGGTATTGATTATACTGTTCATTTAACTGATTTAGATCATAGAGATTCACACTCAGAATATTGTGATTCAATTAAATATTTAACAACAGTTACTGATTTGATTGAAATGGTTCAAATAGGAAGTTATGAATGCTATATTTTAACTCAAGATATTACCGTTGGATCTAGCTATGATTGGGATGATATAACTGATGGAGCAATCATCTCAGACATCAGAGTTTATGGAAATGGATATCAAATTAGTGGAATCAATATTGCCTATGATAGTACAATTATAGATGTAACTTATGCTGGATTGTTTGCACAACTAGAAGATTCTTACATATATGATTTAACTTTAGATGCTTTATCAATTGATATTCCAAATGCATCAAAGCATATGTATGTTGGTGGGATTGCAGGAAAATTAAGCAACTGTCATTTAGAACATATCAACGTCATCGGTGATATCACTTTAGAGCATGTTACAGAAATATCATTAGGTGGGATTGCAGGTGTCGGTATAGATAATCAAATCTATATGAGTTCAACCGATATTAATTTCACAGGATCTTTGATGTATAATTATATCGTTGATTTTACATATGTTGGTGGCCTAGTTGGTCTATCTAGTGATGATTTATATAGAGTGTCAGTTAAAGGAGATTTTAATCTTATTGATGGTTCAACCAATTATAATTCATCAATAGGTGGATTAGTTGGTAAATTAACTCATGGATCGATTGATCATGGATATATGATTACTACTTTTGCAAAAACGATGCAAGCAAATTATGTTGGTGGTATTGTAGGTATCATGGATACTGAATCATTCATTAATCATGTATATTCAAATAGTCTAATAAGAAACGAATTATCAATTTTAGATGGTGCAGCAACTGGTGGTTTAGTGGGTTATCATAAAGCAGGTATTATTCAAAACTCATTTTATACAAATGCCATTTATGGATCTAGTTCAAACACTGGTTTACTTGTTGGTCTTCAAGAACTAGAAGCTTCTATCATTAATTCATATCATGCAAGCACTGCAACATATAATGATGGTTCAATAATAACACCAATAGATGATACTTTTGAGGGAAATCATGAAATCAGTTCTACTGCAACATTTAGAGATAAAGACTTCTATATAGAACTTGGATTTTGTGAGTCGATTTATGATCTAGAAGATTTAGTTTATCCTACTAAATTACCCCTGTTCAAATAAACTATATGATACAAAAAACACTTTAGATGATCTAAAGTGTTTTTTTAATTTAGTCTATTTAAAATGATGATCATGCATCTCTATTTGTTTTTATAAAAGCCACTGCTTCTTCAATGGTCTTAAACATATGATTACTACCTATTACATCAATCAAATTAGCTTTTTGTAATGCATGGAAAGGTTGTGTTCTCAATCCTGTGATTAAAACCGTGATATGTTTAGATTGACATATCTTAAGCGAGGTATTAAAAGAATGTAGTGCTGTTGCATCAATTGCTGGTACATGTTTCATTCCGATAATTAAATATTCTATTTTTGAATCTAATTGATTAATAACTTCTATATATTTAAATGCTGCACCAAAAAAGAATGGTCCATTAATCTGATACATTTTGACACCTTCAAGTATAGGATATTTTTTATTCTCATTTTTAAATGCAGCTTCTGAGTTGTCTTGATTTTCTGTAGCATCAAGATTTTTAATGGATACATCAGACACATCACTCATCCGCTTCATAAATAAAAACATCGACATAACAAATCCAACTTCTAAGGCAACGACTATATCAATGGTAATCGTCATAATAAAAGTTGTTAATAAGATCGCGACATCACTTTTTGGTGATTTTAACAATCCTTTAAACTCTCTCCACTCACTCATGTTATATGCAACCACAAATAAAATTGCAGCTAGAGCTGTAAGTGGTACAAGAGAAATTAAAGGGACTAGAGAAACCAATATAATTAATAATACAATAGAATGAATCATACCTGCAATAGGTGTTCTTCCTCCGTTTTTAATGTTAGCAACAGTTCTTGCTAGTGCACCCGTAACAGGAACACCACCAAATAATGCTGTGCCTATATTTGCAGTTCCTTGAGCGATTAATTCCATGTTTGAATTATGTTTACTACCTATCATTCCATCAGATACTACAGCTGATAACAACGATTCAACTGATCCTAAAAATGCAATAACAAAAGCTGGTCCAATTAAAAGTTTTATTGTATCTAGTGTAATGTTAGGAACACTAAATTGAGGTAGACCAGCTGATAGCGCACCAAATTTAGTACCAATCGTAGCAACATCAAAATCAAATATAAATACAATTAGTGCTGAGACGATTAAAGCTATTAAAGTTGATGGTATTTTTTTGCTTATTTTTGGCCAATATATAATGATAAACAAACTTAACAATCCTATCCCAAAAGTAATCAAATCAATGTTAAAGACATTTTGTCCAAATGCTTTCCATCTCTCGATGAAATCTAGTGGGACATTTGCAATGCCTAATCCAAAAAAATCATTGATTTGTGTAGATAAAATTACAAATGCTATACCACTGGTATATCCTGTAATCATAGGATATGGAATAAATTTAATCATGGTTCCCATCTTAAATAATCCTAAAAAGATCATGATCAGACCCGCCATGATCATCGCAATGAATAATCCATTCATACCAAATTCAGCAATCACACCAAACACAATGACCATAAAAGCCCCTGTTGGACCCCCTATTTGAACTCTACTACCACCTAAAAAAGAGATGATAAATCCACCGATAATTGCAGAATATAATCCAGCTTCAGGAGAAGCTCCTGATGCTACAGCTAATGCAATGGATAAAGGTAGTGCAATGATTGCAACAATACTGCCTGCTATGGCATCTTTTATAAATTGTGATTTAGTATATGACTTCATTACTGAAAATAATTTAGGCTTTAATTTTGACATGAAAATCCTCATTAATCTTAATACGTATATAACCTCTTAAATAGTACGCTTGGATATGTAAAATGTCAATATCATTTTAACGCTTTGCCCACAAAAAAAGACTCTATTTATTTAGAGTCTTCTTTATCAATTCAATTATACTTATTTCTTGTTAAGCTGTTCTTTTAATCTAATAAGTAATTGTGCTTTATTCAATTGACTAACTCCTTCAAGATTTCGCTCTTTTGCTATTGCTTTTAATTCTGGAAGTGTTTTATCATCAAGATTAATCTTTTGAGTTTCAATCACTTTCTTTTTTTGTTCTATTTCTTTTTGTAAAGATTCTGTTTTTTCAATCTTCTTTTTTTGAACTTCTGCTACTTTATCCACTTTCATTTCAAGCTTTTCTAATTTTTCTTCATTTTTTTCTTGTTTCTTTTCAATCTTCTCTTGTTCTTTTTCATTTTTCTTTATTTGCTCTTTTGCAATTCTTTTTTTCATAAATGGTTTAATCCCAGCATACATAAAAACTGCACCTACAATAAGAAATAATATACTTACTGTAATCACTATAAATGACACACTATCTAGTGGATAAAACATGAAAAATGCACCTAGAGTCACATAACCTATGTTTAAAATATATTGAGTTAATTTAATCTTTCTAGTCGCAATATAGTTTATCAATAGATAAGATACACCTCTGATATAAACGATTAATCCAATAAAGAGTTCAACATGATCTTTTAGATAAATCAATAGCCCAGCAAAAACAATATCTAATATCAACTCAATGACTAAAATAAGTGTCGCATTCTTACTCACTATTTTTTTATATGTATAGATAAATCTTTTTAAAGATAACAAAATAAGTACACTACCAATAAATAAAGGTAAAAAATCTTCTACCCATCCCAATATGTATCCGACTATGGATACGACAACTAAAATAACACCAATGACTATATTTAAATATTGGTTCTTGAATACAATTTTTTCCATTATATACCTTCTTTCATATATATATTATACCATTTATATGAGTGACTTAATAATAGACCACATTTATAATCTTTCTTATATCATCCTATCCATGAATCATTACTGATTTGTGATATACTAAAATTGATGAAATCAAATTAATTGATTAAATATAAAAGGAGCTATTAATGAATCTATATGAAGCAATCTCAAAAAGAATCAGTGTAAGAACATACGAGAAAAAAAGCATTGATCAATTTGACATAAAAACCATTAAAAACATTCTATCTAAATATGAATCAATCAAAGGTCCCTTTGGTCATTCTTTTGAGTTTAATTACAGTCAAAACAATTCTGATGATACAAACGGAAAAAAAATTGGAACATATGGACTTTTAAAAAATGTCCCAGCTTATATCGGGGGCGTTTGTCAAAACTTTAAAGACGCTATCATAGATTATGGATATGTATTTGAACATATCATATTAGAATTGACAGCATTAGGATTTGGAACGTGTTGGTTGGGTGGTACTTTTAAAAGAGATGATTATAAAAAAGATCTAAAAGTTAATCAAATTATTCCAGCTATATCACCTGTTGGATATCCATCAATCAATCGGTCAATTGCAGAAAAGATGTTAAGACGAGCTGCAAATTCAGATCATAGATTACCTTTTGAACAGCTATTTTTTGATATGTGTTTAAATCCTTTGTCTGAAGATTTTAATGATTATATAACTGATAGTCTACTTCTAATAAGAAAAGGCCCAAGTGCATCTAATAAACAGCCTTGGAGGATAATTGTAGACAAAGATAATCTTATCTATCATTTATATTTAGAAAGAACACCTAATTACGCTAAAATGTTAAACTACGATATCCAAGCATTGGATATAGGAATCGCAATAGCTCATTTTGAAATTAGTCTTAAAAAACATATGATTTCATATAAAAAAGAAATATTAGAAAATCATCCTAAAAATGAGCATTTCGAATACATAATTTCTTTTCAAAGTGATAAATAACAATTTCTATCTATTGATATATGGCTTAATATAGCAATATATCATTGTTATTGTTGTAAGTTCATTGTATACTAATATAGTAGTTTATGCATTAGGAGGTATGAAATGAAAAAAAGAATACTAATTACTATTTTACTGATCAGTCTTTTGTTAAGTGGATGTACTCAATTAAGTGATACACAAAAAGAGTTGAAAACATGTATTGATTATTTAATTGCAGGAGAGACATCTGATTCATGTGATACAAACACAAGAAATCAATTGGTTGTAACACTTGCATCTGAAGTATCTGATTCCTTTGATTTTGTTGATCAACAAATTGAAGTCACTTACACAAACTTTATCAAAGATTATTTTATATATAACATCAATTTCTTAGAAATTTCTGATCCTATAATGTCTATTGAAGATATGTTTGACATCAGCAAACAAATCTATAAAGACTTTGATGAAATTTTAGATGTTACACAAGTAAGTACTGTTTCTTTTCAAATAGGTCTCGAGAGTTATGTTTATACTTCATCAGATGTTTATTTTAATCTTAATATAGACGATATCATGTCAAATCTACTGATTCAAAAAGATAGTACACTTAAAGATATTCTAGATACCTCTATTATTAATTATGGAAAACTTACACTTCAGTCATTACACTACACCATTCAATTAGATCTTGATTTTTTAGAAAAAACTTATAGCAACATAACCATCACAACTAAATCCTTTGATGCATCCTTGAATGCTATGGATACTAAAACATTAGTCCAAGATTACTTAGAGGATCAAGGATATCAAAGCACATAATGATGATTGTTAAAAATAAAAAAGGCTAAGCCTTTTTTTATTGAACACTATCAGTTATTGATATTGTATAATAACAAATCTTTATATAAGTCATAGGGAAAAGGTTTGTTAAGTGGTATTTGAATGGATCCCTTTCCACACTTATATGCTTTTAATTGATCTTTAAACACTACAATTGCCTTTGGCCCTGGATAAATACCAATATGATTGGTAAAAGCCGCAAAATGAATCATATTCTTCTTCAAATGATATGTAGGCATTTGATAACTCATCTTTTCGATTAAATCTTTCGAACAAGACAATGATAATTTACGTAATCGATTTAGAATCTCTTGTATATCTAAAGGAAAACTATGAATATATTGTTCAACAGTATCTATTTGAGTTTTTTCCATCTTTATTCACTTCCTATCTCATATATACTATATCATGTAATTCAATAAATTATATTTTGTAACACTTTAAAAATACGTTATAATACAAGTAAATCATTTATTAAAAAAGAGGGATTATATGAAATATGAATGGCGAAAAAATGATAAAGCTTTATATATACCAAAAACTGATCCACAAATCTTAACCATAAAATCTTATCCATATATTAAAATATCTGGAAAAGGTAATCCTAATAGCCAATCTTTCCAAAAAGATATAGAAGTTTTATATGCACTTTCATATGGATTAAAAATGGCACCTAAACAAAAAATAGATATCAAAGGATACTTTGAATATGTCGTTTTTCCTTTAGAAGGTATATGGAGTTTAACAAAAGAGGGCATCAACCTATTTAATCAAGGTCAATCAATCATTTCTCTTAAAGATCACTTCTCTTATGAGTTAATGATTAGACAACCAGATTTTCTCACCAAAGATCTCTTTGAGTTTATAAAAATGCGCGTCCATCAGAAAAAAGCAAATGATAATCTATTAAATGCTGAGTTTTTTATCTCTGATGAAAAACTCATTTGTCAAGCGCTTCATATCGGTAGTTTTGATGATGAACCTAAATCATTTAAAAAAATGGAAGATTATGCTCAATCTTTAGGATATACAAGAGCATCAAAAGATCACACAGAAATCTACATCAGTGATCCAAGAAAAACATCTGTCGATAAATTAAAAACAACACTTCGATTTGAAATCATCAAAAATATTCATTAGACTATAGATTTTATTATAATTTTTATGTTATACTTAAAAGAAAACGGGAGAGTTATATTATGATGAATTATAGTTGTCAAATGTTTGTGCCACCAAAAGCCAAATATGAATTAGGATCAATTAAGTTAACACAAGAAAGTATTGTTTTATACAAGAAGAATAAATTCTTTGCTACAGGATTTGGTTTACTTGGGGCTCTATTAACAAAAGAAAAAGAATTTGATCAAATTGCTTGGAGTGATATTCAATCGATAAAGATGGATAAATTCAAGATGAATAAAAAAGCGTGTTATATTACATTAAACAATCAAGATGAATATGTTTTTAAATTACCAAAACCAGAACAAAGTATAGAAAACATAAAGTCTGTTTTCCAAAAATACAAAGAATCAAAACAATAATTATAAATTGATTATAAAGCAGTCCCACATCAATTCGATGTGGGACTGCTTTTTATATATTTATCTGATTGTTATAAGTACTCTTTAAAGTTGTTCAACATAATCTTTAAATGCGACCAACCCATTTAAACTTTCTTTTTTGAAAGTTTTTTTAAACATCCAAATGAATAAATTTACTGGAAAAGAAAACTTAAAGGTTACATCCATGACATACTTGGTTTGATTGCCTATTGATTCAAAGGTATTGATGCATTCATTCCATACACCTTTTGTTTCATAAACTGTTGTTATTAACGATGGTGGATTAAACGCTGTAATCGTCTCTGTCATAGTTGATACTTTTTGACCACTATTAAAAACCATTTGATATTTTGATCCAACAGCTTCCATTTCGCCTTCAATTAGATCAAATTTTTCTAATCCTTTAATCCATTTAAATGCAGATTCTCTACTTCTCATCTCGCTCGAGACTAAATCAATAGGTTTATTGATTATTGTTTGAACTTTGTATTTCATAGTACCTCCTAGAAAAATGCTTTATGCTTTATTCTATCAAGAATTTCAAATTAAATACAATCATACACTTTATACTGAATACTCATGGATTAAGATATAGCTTTTTATGAGTATCTACTTTACAAACTGCTGTTCAAAGATATTTAGAAATGCTTTTGGTTGCTAATTTTATTATCATTCTAATTTATTTCAATAATCACACCATATTCACTTAATCTTTCTATAATTTTATCAAGATTACCTGTCATAGACGACATTCTCGCTAACGTTTCATTATTTATATCCGAAAGAGTAACAAATTGTCCTCTCGAAGAAACTCTTTTAATATCTTTAATATCTATTTTTTTAACTTTGAAAAATCTATATATAATGAAATAATTGCCCTCTATGCGCTCATTATGCTTGAGTCCATCATAATAGCCCACTGCACAAACAATAGCCATTATGCCAAGAAAAATTGAAATTATTAATTTATCTGTTGGATCTTTGATCAATATCAAGCTAAATATAATACCTAAAATAGACGCAATCATAATAATAGCTACGACCATGAGAAGCCCTTTAGGTGCGAATGTATCTATTTTTGGTTTATGCATCATTTCAAAAATTTCAGTATCATCTATATTTTCTAAATCAACTACTTTTATACTTAAATCATATTTTTCTTTGCTTTGTTTCTTTACTAAAATAATGTTTTTTTGAACAATTAGTGTTCCAATTGATCCTATGCTTAATATTGCGAAAACAATAATCATTGTTACTCCAATATTATGATTTGCTTGATAGCCTTGCATCATCAAATCATAATCCATGTACACTATTGACTCAACCTCAAAATAATAAACAGATCTTCTGATTCCATTGTTTACTTCTCTCGCCTCATTTACTAAAAAGACGACATTATCTCTTAAGCCAATCTCATCAAAAATTCTATCTATGTCTAATTCGCTAGTATATATTGACGATATGCTATATTTGGTTATATCATCTTCAAGTATCAAATTTAAATTATCATCTGAATCTAGTCTAGCTTCTTTTAATCTTCCAGTGATTTCAGTTAAACTATCATAATCTACTGGATTTTGAAGTGAAAAGATAATACTCATCATTATTACCATAAATAATCCCATGACACTTATCACAATAAGACCTATTTTAGCCTGTTTAAAACTTTTATATCCATTGCCAATGATTTCCTTATCTTTATCAGCATAGTAGAGTCCAATTTCATAATCACTTTTTGAAAGGACTTCAACAATTGTCTTTTTAGCTTTTGTGTAATTTAATACCCCAATGACTATGCCTATTATGCTTAAAAGGATTAACGTAGATATTCCTAGACCATCTAGCATATATACACCTAAAAGGAGCGATGAAGAAAACGCAGCAGCAAATAAAGCTGTCATTTTCAGTTTTCTAAAAAGCTTATGTTTGTTATCTCTATTCTTTTTTCCAATATTCGTGATTATTTGTTTTTGTTCATTAGAAAACTTATCATTATCAACAATCATCGTAATCCCCTCCTTATATATTTATACTGTCAATAAATTCTCTTTATTTTTAATTATGTCACTTAATGGTTGTCCCATATAAGATAATTTAACGCCCATTTCAGTCAAAGCTTTTTCTTTTCCTAATTGTTGAGCACAATGTAGGCATCCAACGACATTTAAACCTTCTTTAATTGCTTTTAAAACAAGTTCTTTGATTGTAGGGTTATCTACAACTAAAGCTGATGTAGCACCCCATATAATAAGATTTACTTGATCAAACCATCCTCTTTTTTTAGCATTGATCGAATATAGTAAAACCATATGTTCTGATGTGATAGGATCTGCATTTGTCCATAAGATATTTAATTCATTGTTGTTCATTTTAATTCTCCTTTTTCTATAATATATTTGATGAATCTATTTCATTTGTTTCTAAATAATTTGAAAACCTAACTAAAGCTTTATCTATTTGATTCTTTAATTTTTTTGTCATTTTGATTTGTGGTTCTAACCACAAATGAATGACTTTTAAAGGATCGTTTTTTCTTTGTTTATCAAATTCTATTCTACCTATCAAATCTGACCCTTTTAAGATAGGTAAGACATAATATCCGTATTTTCTTTTTTCTTGTGGGACATAGACTTCCCAAGTATAATCAAAATCAAATATCTTTAAAATCAATGCTCTATCCCATAGCATATTATCCAATGGAGCAAGAAATGAGATCTGATCCATAACTTCTACTGGATAAGATAATGCGGTAGTTGGTATATAAAATATCTCTGATATACCATCTATTTTAACTTCTTTTATCATATCTTTATCTATTAATACTTTTAAAAACTTTTCTCTATGTTTTTTTAAGTAAATATATAGTCCACTAAAAGCTACACTGTACTTGCTCCAAACCAATCCCATGGATTGAATCCTTCTATATAAGTGGTATTCAATAAACTCATCTAATGTAGAAAAGGGATTATCTTTTTTTATGTTTGGATGTAGTTTTTCAAATGTATGATACTTCTTTTGTGTGTTGTGTCTACTTTCGATCCCAACATCACCTTTATGAAATAAGTAGCTAATTGCTGCACTTGAAGCTTTTGTATGTCTCCATTTATGTTCTACTGTATCTCCTAATTTGATTTTAGAGGATAGGATAGGTCCATTTTTGTCTATTAGATTGAATACATCATCTATGATGTGTTCAAACTCTAGATCAAGATAGCGTTTAGATGATTTGATTTCATTTTTTGCACGATCTTCTCTGATGAGATTTAATTTATCATAATCTTTAATATGATAAATACACATTTGTTTATCCCATCCATCTATTAGATATCTATCTTTATAAAGTGCGTTATATAGGATCTCTTTTTTAAAGCTAGAAACTCTTGATTGGAGTACTAATTCTGGATTAGTCCCAACAACGTTTAGTGGGTCATATTGAATTGCGTTAAGACGAGTAAAAACATCATTAACTGAGTAATGATGTTTTGTGTTAATCATATGATAGTTGACTAGATATGCTTTTGCTTGTTCTTTAGTCCAATTAATCATTATATACCTCTAGAGTTTATACTTATTATCATACTAACATGTTTATTTAAATTTGTTAAAAAAGGGTTGATATTCTTACATCAAACCTTCATGCACAAAAACTAGATTATGACTTTATAAATTTTTCTATATCAGTTAATAAATATTTACCCCATAAATCCGTTTTGACTTTTCCTATTCCAGAAATATTCATTAGTTCGTCTTCTGTTTTCGGAACTTTATCTACAATCTCTTCTAAAGTTTTATTATTAAAAACATTATAAAGTTTATCAATCTTGTTATATGTTGCTATTTTCTTTCTTGTTTCTTTTAAGAATTTGACAAATTCTTCTTTGTTTATCTCTATTATAGGATTTATTTTTTCCGAATTCGATTCAACTTCTAAGAATTCTCTGATTTTATGAATTAAATATGGACCAAACAGTTTTACGTTGTCTTCGGTAAAACCCTTAATCTTTTTTAACTCTTCCAAAGTGGTTGGTTTTTTTATTATGATGTCTTTAATTGTTCTATCGTTATAGACTAAATATATAGGTGAAATTTTATTATATTTTGCTATGTTTTTTCTCTCTAATTTAAGCATGTCAACAAATTTACTATTCTCTTTAAATGACTCTTTTTTCTTTTTACTAGATTCAAAAGCAATATTACTATAATTAGATTGATTGACATCTCTACCCAATTTTTCGTCAATATCTTTAATTATTTCTATGATATCATCTCTATAATACGCTTCTATCTCTTCATTTTCTATATAGGCGATACCTCTACTAGTTACTTGTTGTTCCTCAGCAGATGTAAAAAGAATCAAGTTTGGTTTTCCAGATTCACTTCTGGAAATTCCATAGTGTGGAACACCTTTTTGCATTTTCATTAAATCATTTTCTCCAAGTATCGTTTTAGGTCCATATCTTTTACATTGCACACCAAATCTTACCATTTCATCATTTGATTTCCACAATAATATATCGACACCAAAATCATTTTTTTCTGTTATTTTACCAGAATATCCTGCAAATTCTTTCATATATTTAAAAATAAACATCTCAAATTGCTCACCTGATAACTCATCAACTTCTTTTATAGATTTTGGATAATTATATTCTCTTTTCTTTCCTAGCTGTATTTTTATTGCCATACTTTTTTACTCCTTTTTCTTGTATTATGAAAATTTACTTATTTTAGTTTACGTAAAATAGGGATATCTGCATCTGCAAAATCCATTTCTTTCATTTCTTCTATTGTAGCCCACCTAGAATCAAGATGTTCTGACAATACTAAATTACCTTTTATAATCTCACATTCAAACGCATGCATAATCAATATAAATCCTTTATATTCATGATTAACAGTCATTATAAAGTCTTTTACTTCTATTTTAGTATCAAGTTCTTCAAATATTTCTCTTTTCAGAGCTTCTTGCATTGTTTCACCAACTTCAATCTTTCCACCAGGAAACTCCCATTTTTTAGCAAGTTCTCCTTCATCTTTACGTTGTGCACAAAAATATCTGTTTCCATCTTTAATAACTGCAGCAACTACTTCAATTGTCTTTTTCATTGTTATCATCCTTTTTTTCTTTAATTATAAATCTACTATATATGCTATCAGGAACTTTATTTAATAACTCAAATATAAAACGGATGGGTTTATTTCCAGTATACTCTAATACATTCACTTTTCCAAAATATGTATACCCCTGAACTTGACCATCTTCTTGTTTATTCTTTCTGACAAGAAGATGAAGATCTATACCCATCTTTTTGTGATTTATAAACCTGACACCTGATTTA
The DNA here is from genome assembly GCA_021108415.1 of Acholeplasmataceae bacterium. Lineage (GTDB taxonomy): Bacteria > Bacillota_I > Bacilli_A > Acholeplasmatales > Acholeplasmataceae > Mariniplasma. The sequence continues at coordinate 270,918 of JAIOQX010000002.1, forward strand.
CTATCTTGTGCAGAACTGTTTTGAGATTCCCATTGGAAAGTTTTTTGATCTATAAATTTATCTTTATAGTCTATACTTTCTTTTACATCTTTTTTTAATAAATCTACAAATAGATAATAACTATCTCCATCTGGAATAACTCCAGATCCTCTAAATGCCGATATTTTATTCTTGTATCTAATAACAACTGGAACATCTAACATTGAGTAATTATAATAAAGTTTAAATCCATTATAAAGTTTCACATCATTGAATTCATGCATATATCGTGCAAGTCCATAAGAGATGCTTTCTTCCATAAAAGTCTTTAAAGTCTTATTATTATTTATTAATTGACGAATATTTTTTTTGAAATAAACTTCATCATTCTGATAATTAACCATCTTTATATATCTTTTAACAGTATTTACATCGAAATAAGCAAAATCAAGATAGTCAAAATAATATTCTAGTTTTTCATAATTATCATAATTGTATTTTTTAAGTTCGTGAATTAATGACTCAATATTTACTAATCTATCTTTTAGTAACATGTTTAATATCACAAAAAGAACTGGTTGTTTAAGTGGCAGCATGTCATCAACAAATTTAAGTAATTTATTTTCATCCTCACTCAGCTTATAAAATTGTTCATCAGTTTTACTAATCATTCTTAATACATATTTATAATAAGTCTTTTCCTTTTTAATAAATCTAATCGGATCAAATCCATCAAATCCAAACTGCATAAGCTTAGGATAGATCAAATTCTTATTTGATTCTTTTAATTTACTTAAAAAATTCATATAGTATTCATCTAAAAATTTAGTTGCATTAAAGTTAACTGCTTCTAGTTGCTGAAGGATTCTTTCTTTCGATTTTTCTTGAAGTAAAATAAATGTATCTCCAGGTATATCAAAAAAATCATTCTTTGTAGATACTATCAAATCATCTTTATCATATGCATTTTCTCCAGCTAAAGCTAAAGGAATCATGAATGTTTTCATATGATTACCAATAAAGTCAAGGACTGTTAAATACTCTTTATACTGATAATGTCTCAAGCCTCTACCTAGTTGTTGTGTAAATATAATTGATGATTCGGTAGGTCTTAACATTAAAATTGTATTAACACTAGGTATATCAATACCTTCATTAAAAATATCAACAGTAAACACACAAACTAAAGGGTCAAATTCATTACTTAACCTAATAATAGCATCTTCACGTTCTTCTTCGTTATTACTACCTAATAAATATATTGAAGTTATACCTCTTTGATTAAATTGATCCGACATATATTTAGCGTGCTCTATATTTACACAGAAACCTAGTATTTTTCTTTTTTTACCAGCATATGGATATTTATTCATATGCTCAATAACTAAATCAACTCTAGCTTTCAAATTTAGCTTTTTCGCAAGTTGATCTATACTTTTAAAATTATAATCTGATAAATCCGTACTTATATCATCAATACCATAATATACAAATGGAACGACTAATTTATCTTCCAAAGCTTTTCTTAATCTAGTTTCTATAGCAATATTGTAGTCAAAATACTCATATATGCTTATATTGTCTGTTCTTTCAGGTGTTGCTGTCATCCCAAGGGTAAATTTAGGAATAAAATAGTCTAAAGCAGTTTGATATGTTCCTGCTGCAGAGCGATGTGCTTCATCAATGATAATATAATCAAAATGATCTGATTTAAATAAACCTAAGATTTCTATTTTACTTATCATTGTGTTTGTTGCGAATAAATAATCTGAATCTAAATCTTTTATATTACCAGATAATATACCCATTTTGATATCTGGCATGATTGTTTTAAATGTTTTCATTGCATCTTTCAGAATCTTTTGTCTATGAGCAACAAACAATACTCTTTTAGGATTCATTTGAGAAACATCAAAAGCAGCCAAATAAGTTTTACCTGTACCAGTAGCTGCAATGACTAAAGCTTTATTTTCACCTTGTTCCCTTAGAAGTCTTAATCTTTCACAAGCTTGTTCTTGCATAGTATTTGGTTTTATTTCATTACTAAACTCTATGCTTAATTGTTCTTTTAATTTATTTTCATCAATTTCCATATAATCGGCAATCTGAGACAATAACCCAACATTTTTACTTTGCTTGATAAATGATAAAATGCTTTCTAAGATATTATTTTCTTTAAAATCTTTAGCCATGTAATAAGATTTTGAATACATTTCGATGAATTCTGCAGTTAAATCAGTTGATTTATTCCAAAGATCGTCAAATGCTGCTAACACTTCATCAACGAAAGGATGCTTTTTAGATAGAATCTGTACATTCCATTCTTGATTAGATTTGAGAGCACTCATTGAAATATTTGATGAGCCAATATAAATCTTATAGTGGTCATCCATTTCAAATATGTATGCTTTTGTATGAAATCCATTTTTTAAAACTTGAGTATCATAGATTCTAGTTTCAATATTTGAGTTTTTATGTAGCATTTTTAATGCTTGGGGATCTGTACCATTCATATAATTTGTTGTGATAATTCTTCCTGGTTTCAATACATCTTTAGTTAATATTGAGAGTGCTCCAGAATTAATAAATGCAACCGATATTTGATATCGGTTGCATACTAAAAAAGATTCCTTTAGTTCATGATAAAATGAACGTCTTTGTGAATTTGTTATTAACTTTAAACTTTCAATTTGTTGCATATCCATCTGACCTCTAATCTTTATTAGATTAGAAACGGGTTTATTAGTACAGTCCCAATTTCTTGATTATCTCACAACTCTCAAGAAACCCCTCCCTAAAATCTTCATCATAAAATGGTATATCAAACATCTTTTCATATCTATGACCAATTTCTAGCACTTTCTCATGATCCATACTTGGATTAGAGAGTAAACTAGTCGTAATTGCATCATATCCTAATTCTTTTGCTAATTCAAATGTTCTTTTAATTCTTAAATCATATCTTGTTAAATCAAATGCTTCTAGGCTATCTACTTCTACTTTTAGATCTGGATAGTAAAAGACATTAAATCCTTGTATTTCTGAAAACTTTTTAACGCTATCTGCTATTTTCTTAAATTCTTCGTCTGTATGAATATTTGGATTATAATATAATCCATCAACATCAACACCTTTATCCATTAGAGTTCTAATAGGTAAGGCTGAACAAGAAGCACAACACATATGCATTAAAAGTTTCATGCTTTGGCTCTTTTGTAAAATTCAGGATAACGAACTTCTTCACCCAACTTTAATGCATTATTTATGACATACATTGGATCTCTTAACAATAATCTACCAAAATACACTAAATCACAAGATCCATCTTCTATAGCATGATCTGCTAAATCTAGATCTCTAATTAAGCCACCACCAATGGTGATGATATTTGTTTTTGAACGAATAATCTTCGCAAATTCCAATTGATAACCCGGGAACAATTTTATTTCTTGTTCATCTACATTTCCACCACTAGATATATTAGCTACATCAAGTCCTAAAGGTTTTAACTCATTAATTAAATCAGCTATCCACTCTGGAGTAATGCCTTGATCAACATATTCAGATGCACTAAATCTTACACCTAAAGGTTTTTCTTCTGGCCATACTTCTCTTACTGCTTTAACAACTTCCTTGATTAATAAAGTTCTTTCTCCATACGCATCTGTTCTCTTATTCGTATTTGGTGATAAGAACTCACATAATAAATATCCATGTGCTGCATGGATTTCTAAATAATCGTAGCCAATTTCGTTAGCTCTTCGTGCTGCTTGTTTAAAATCATCGATGACTTTTTTAATATCTCTTAAAGTCATTTCTCTAGGCACGTTGTATCTCGGATTAAATTGGAGTGCAGTTGGTGCAATCGGTTTTTTATAAATTGCTTTTCTTCCAGCATGATTAATTTGGATGCCCATTGCTCCACCATATTTATGAACTTCATCTACAATTACTCTTAAACCTGGTATGTGTGTATCACTCCAAATACCTAAATCGTTATTTGAGATACGACCATTTGGATGAATAGCTGTTGCTTCTTGAATGATTAATGCAATTTTCCCTATGGCTCTTGTAGCATAGTGCATGACGTGAAATCGATCTACTTCACCTGCCTTATTAGCCATGTACATGCACATTGGTGGAAGCACTGCTCTATTGTGTAATTTTAAATTTTTAATCTGTAATTCTTTGAATAACATGATATCCTCCTGTGTAAGTCATATGATAGATATATTTTATCATGATTTTCTATCATATCAACTCATTTTTATACAATTATTTAAACAAATCTTTATCAGGTATATTTTTTTCGAGTTTTTCTTGTTTTTTGTTCAATTCTCTCCATTTATCTTTGATTTTTATTTGATTTGTCAAATCAAAAAATATATATCGCTGAATAAATAATGCAGTAATTAATATCAATGGAATGACTGGAGTTCCTGGTCCAAACCAAAAAAGCATGACAACTGACCCAACACCAATTAACCAAGCATTACCAGTAAGTGTGCCAATAATAAAAAATAAGAGTGCCCATCCATGAAAAATCATATAAGAGATACCAAGTGAAATCATACCTCTTAATGTTTTCATTGTTTTAATAACTTCCCATACCATAATGAAAAAGGTTTTCCAGAATAATTTGAATTTTCTCATAAAGATTAAAAAAATAAACACTTATGTGTTTATTTTTTGTGAACCTCTGGTTTTAAAATATGTTGATCAATTGCTTCTGGATAAGGAAAAGCTTCTTCCCGCATTCTTCTAAATAGAACATAAATTAAACCACGTTCTAAATCTATACGTGTAATAACGCCATAACCTTTTTCGTTTTCAACTTTAACTTTTTCACCAATTAAAAATGTTTCATTACTCCAAGCCATATATTTCACCTCTTACTTTAACTATTATAACATAACTTTTAATTTTTACCCTACTTTTTAGGTCGATAAGCTCTTAAGATTGATCCAATTAAATAAACTTTTTCTTCACTCTTTGATTCTTTTAAATATTTGAGTAAATGATAAACATCTTTTGGTGGATTTAAACTCATTAACGCAAGCAAATCACTTTGATGCAGTGGATGATCATAATCATGCACATTAGATAATAATTTCAACCCATCTTTTTCATTTTTTCTCATAAACTTATAAAAATCGCTAATCACATCAGGAAGGGCTGTATAAAGATCTACACCTTTTCTATTTTCCATATCAAGTGCCATCTCATACATCTTAGAAACTTGAAGTTTTGAAATATATAAAATCACTCGATTCATCAATTGATCATCTTCATGCCAATCAATTAAGGTTTTAACTAAATTTGCTCGCCAAAAGAAACGATGCTTAGAATCTTTATTTAAGTGATATGTATCTCTAAATGATTTAACGATATCACTTAAATCATTTAGATTTAGTGTTTCATATAAAGTAAATAGTCTTTCAGGAATTTGTGTCTTGGTTTCATGATGCATTAAATATTCATAGATATCATTTAAGATGATTTCTTTTTCTTTTTCATAATTATCTAATAGTTCTCTAAAATTAACTTCTTTAACTTGAACTTCAACCTTATTTTTTAAATAGATATATGTATCATAGACTATTTTATCTTTAGTCATCGGTTCTGTCTTTAAAATTGAAAATCCAGTCCCTCCATCATAATAAGTTCTATGGGTAGGATGACCTACAATATCATTTCTAATATATTTCAATTCATGCAAGATAGGATTTGAATTAATGTTGACATGATATTTATATTGGGTTAATCCAATTGCTAAATCATAGATTGCATCAATAGCCACAAACAATCCTTGTAATAATCCAAAAACATCTAACAAAATTGCCCCCTTTTGAGTTTGTGGTTCATCAAGATATCTTTTGATCATTAAATCAACATTTTCAATCATTTCAAATGAACTTAAAGCTCTATAGGTATGACTATTTTTTTTATCCATATTCAATTGATTCACATACGCTTTAAGCTTTATAATACTCATACGGATTCCTTTATCTTTCTAATTAAAACTGGTGCTGGAATTTCTTTATACAAACTACCTTCAATATAATTAATACCCAATCGCTCTAACATTTCTTTTTGATCTTTGGTCTTTACGTTTCTAACGACGAGTGCCATATGATATGATTCAAGCATAATTTTCATTTGGCTGATATAGCTTTGCCATTTCATACTATCTTTTTTCATATCAATATGAAGTGCATGAAAAGGGTAATTTAAAGCCATATCCACAGATGTTGTATCAAGACTTATACTATGGTCGATTAACTCTTGAATCTGTGTTGCATAGTGATTTGGACGAAGATCCATATCACATTTTAATCTTAAAAACTCATATGGAATACGACGTTCTTTTAATGTGCCTAACAAAAATGAATTAAACTTAGGATCAAGGAAAGTTTGTTTAGAAATTGGTATGGTAATTTTAATCAAACGTTCTGTTTGTTTTTCTAGTTCACTTAAAAAATCACAGACCTGTTCAATATGGAAGTGCTCTAAATCGACTAAGCGATTTCTTTTTTCTGCAATCTTTAATAAATACTTTGTATCAATAGCTAGATTAGTCAAAATAATTTCACTTTCATATTGCCAAACAAAGTTCTTCTTTAAGTCAATCATTTGATTAAAAAGCAGTCCTATATTTTTTTCTTCAATAGCAACATTTAAATGATCCATAACTTGTTGTTCAAACAGTTCATCTTCATAATCGCGATAGACAAAATATGCATATTTAATATCTTCTTCTCTTTTCGCTTTTTGGACAGATATGTCTAAAAATTTATAAAGCTTATCTTTATCTTTTTCAACTGTAACAACAGGATATCTAATAATACCCATATATGCGCTAAATTTTTCATACGCAAGGACTTTAGATGTATAAGACTCAATATGCTTATAATAATCTTTAACGACCTTAGAGGTTGCTCTAATGTCATTAAATGGAAGGATCACAAAGATTTGATTAAAATCAAATCGGTATGTTATCCCTTCAGAGAAAAATTTCTTTGTGACTTGCGCAAACTCTTTGAAATACTTAGTACTTTCATCATTTCCATAGATATGTTTTAGACTCATATCTAATTCAATAAGATACAGACTTACTTTCTGTTCAAGTGCTTCATCAATTTCTTGGTTTAATGCATAGAGATTAGAAAGATTTGTTTCTGGATCAATAGTTGCTTGATCCACTAATTGTTTGGCTTGTTTAACATCTTCTGTTTGATCAAAAAATAAACTCATAATATAGACCTCATCTCCTACTTTTAAACTATAAAGCTTTTCTAAGATGTGTCGCTCTTGATATGTGTAAACAATATGACGTTCTTCATTTGGATGGATAAATAAATATGATATTAAATCTTTATAAGGGTTAACAAACTCATATGACATATCTCTTAAAAACAACTCAAGATGATGATGTTGATCAATATGGAAGAGATCACGAGCAGGATCGTTATAAGTTGATCTGCTTTCTGTTAATTCTCGATAACACATGATTGGCGAGTTTAATACATTTGCGTAAAATTTGTTTTCATATTTAATACGACTGATATTCTTTTCATCAACAATATGCGTAAAGATAATTGCGGATATTAATTTAAACAAATCATAATATGTTTGAGGATCTTTAATTTCTTCATCCAAATGGATGACAAATACACCTAAATCAAAAATAGGAAATGCATAAATAAATGAAATATCTTCTGTGTAATCTTTTTGTGTGATAACATTTTTTGTCCATTTAATAGTCTTTGTGGACTCATAAATTTCATCACCCGTATACATCACGTGTTCGATTAATGTATCTAATGTGTCTTGTTTTTGAATGGTTTTATCGTATAATCTCTCTTTTTTATAATGGAAAAAGTTGGTTTCATCTTGATCAAGATAAACCACATATTCTTTTGGCATGATAAACGTATCAAGATGAATAAAGAATAATCTAAAGAATTCCCTTAAACTCAATTTTTCATCTAGTGTATGTGAATATTCGATTAAATCATGACTGATTTCTAAAAATCTTAAGATATGCGTTGATTTTAATCTTGGTTCTTCTTTCTTTTCAATGATGACGACATCTTGATTTTTAGCATCACTTTTAACTTCTTCTTGTTTGTTTAATTTATCGATGACTTTAGTAATCTTTTTTAATTTTGATTTGTAAATATCAATCGATGGTTTATGATCTAGTTTTGTATATAAATCTACGATTAATTCATAAGCTTGTTTGCGATAAGTTTCGTTTTGCGCATCAATTAATTCTTCATATTCTGCTTCTAAAATTGAAGCTTTGTGCAAATCATCTTGTTTAAGATAAATCTCTAAGAGTTTTAAAATAAGTTTTTCGTCATCTTTATGCAATACATGTTCATTATATGCTTTCGTTTTTGCTTCATCTAGGCGATTAAGCTTAATGAGCAAATAAAGTTCATCTATAAAATATAGCGTCTTTAAATCATAATTATAAAGTTCATATAAACTATTTAAAGCCATTTCATATTGTGCATCGTTTTTATAGATCATAAAGACTTCTTCTAGACAAAATATTTTAATATCATCAGGAATCATATCTTGTAAGATTTTTAACAAATCTTCAAGATAAGGTTCATTTAGTGCTTTTTTTAATTTAATATCATCTAATAGTCCTAAATACTGCTTAATGATAGGCAAAACTTCTTTTCTTGTTAGAATGTATTTCTTTGCTTCATCTAGTTTATGTAGTTCTATAGATGCATCAATCATATGAACGAGTATCTTTTCATAATACATGGTTTCACTTTGTGTTTTTATTTCTTCTAAAACTGATTTAGCTTCTTCATAGACAATGTCAAAAAGAGATAGGTGTATCGCTATCTCAAAATAATAATTGTATGCAGCTTGATAGTCAAGTTGTGTTAAAGATTGATTTAGATAATCTTTAATAATTGAAAGACTATGTGGCTGTTTTGGAAGTTTTAAAACATCCGCTAGGCGCATCTAATCATCCCTTAGTTATTTCTTTGTATAAAGTGTCTGCTAGGTTTAGATATTTAATGGATAAAGCTTTAAAATCAAAATGAAGGACTTCTGATAGACCCACCATTTCTTTTCTTAATGCCACTTGGTGCCACTGGAGGGCTTGAAACATTCTATAAAACCGAACCATGTCTTGTTCTGTCTTAGTTGCTTTTTTCTCTAGGTAGACATCTAATAATTCTAATGCATCTTCAAACTTTACATTTCCAAAGCTTGCAATATCATAATAGAATTCATTTAGACCTGCATATTCCCAATCTAGAAGATAAACTTGATCTTCTGCAATCACGATATTTGATCGTTGCGCATCATTGTGACAAAAGACTTTTGGCATATGTAATCTTTCGTTTAAATATATGTTAATCCATTTATCTTTAAGATCTAAATATAAATCAGATCGTTGATCTGTATATGTTTCATATAAATTTAGGCGTTCAATCAATCCATAATCTGATTCTGGTGATATATCAGAATGATGTAGTTTTTTTAATGTTTGAGCTACATCTTCTAAATATGGATGATAGTCGATTGTAGATAAAACAGTACCTTCGACATATTTCGCTGCTTTTTCACCTGTTTTTTCATCAAAATATACCGTTTCATTGTTAATATGAAGCGGAACAATTCTTTTTAAATTCTCATGCTCTGATTGTCTAGAGACAAATAGATTACCATCTTTGCCTATGACTCTATATGTATATAATACATTATCGATTTCAATGACATAAGTTAAGTGACTCATACCACCTAAGCATCTAAATTTTACTTTTACATCTTCTAATTTTACCTTAAAGGCTTTTGCTGCTTTTTCTTGTATCAGTTTTTCGTTTTGATCAATCATAATGTATAAAAGGTGATTTGACCATCATCATAAATTGCATAGCTTTTATGATAATCACCCAACGCTCCTGGATTCAATATAGTTATTTGTTGGTCTTCTTTTAAAAATTGTTGATGTGTATGGCCAAATATAACCAAACTTGCATCATGCAGTTGTGCATTTAATAATAGTTTTCCTAATCCAAATTTAACATGTTCTTTATGTCCATGTGTTAAGTATATTTTAACACCATTTAGATCAAGTGCTCGATATAATGGTTCAGATGAGAAAAAATCATTATTTCCTTTGACTAAAATGATATGATATTTCTCATAAATGTTTGGATCTAAACAGATATCACCTGCATTTAAATGATAATCAACATCTTTATGTTTTTTTACAACTTCCTTTAATCTTTCTTCATTTCCGTGGATATCACTTGTGATTAATAATTTCATCAAGATCCTCCTTAACTTTTTTTAATGCAAGTGCACGATGTGAAATCTCATTTTTAATGAGATGTCCCAGTTCTGCAAATGATTGATTATATCCTTTTGGATAAAATATAGGATCATATCCAAAAGCATCTATTTGTTTTAATTCATGTCCAATGGTTCCATAAACTACGCCTTGATATGTTTTATAACTGCAATCTGGATAATATAGAGCGACTACTGACATAAAATGAGCATCTCTATTTTCAATTCCTTTTAGTTCATTTAATAGTTTAACATTATTGTCATAATCATTTCCACCAGCATAGCGTTTAGAATGAACTCCTGGTCTACCATTTAGATAATCAACTGCTAATCCTGAGTCATCACTGATAGCTGGCATTCTATATTTTTTGGCAAAATATTTAGCTTTTAGAATTGCATTTTTTGTAAATGTGTTTTCAGTTTCTTCAACTTCATCATGGTCATTTAGCTCTTTTAATGATACTAAATGAATTGGTGTAGATTCAAAGATTTGCATAAACTCTTTGATCTTATGAACGTTATGGCTAGCAATTAAGATTTTCATCATATACACCTCATCTATAAGCTTACTTATATATTATCACATTTTTTATCACAAACGTATGAATTAAAGCCATTTTACGTTATAATGGTTTTGGGTGAGTAAAATGAATGATAATAATGAAATAATAGAATTTGAAGATTTATTTAAAGAAGAAATAAAACAAAGAAATGAACCACCAAAACCTGAAGACAAAAAAAATTATGTATATGCAATTTTGTCTTATATTTTGGTGATGTTTGTATTAAACGCATTACTACTTACTGCGTTTCAAAGTATTCCTGGTGCAATTAAAACTTATACAAAAGATGAGATTGTTTTAGAAGAATTATTAAATGACGTCTCAGGTATAACCTTAATGGAGCCAGCTGTATATGAGCAATATCGTGATGAGTATGATGCTTATTTAGATGTATTAGGTACTGCAACATCAGGTATATATGAGCACTATATTATTTATAATGCTTCAAATACATATGTTGATGAGCTTTTAGCCATATGGAATGTCGATCATACTGAAGTCATCGGATATGATGAGACGGTATTTTACTCAATTTATGCTGATGAGAGTATCGGTTTAAATTATTGGGATGCTGATGAGACTTTAGAAATCACCAGATATCAAACAGATGAACAAACACTACCTTCATATTTTTTGACTGTTGATGTTGAGTTTATTGATTATACCGGTTCAAGTCTAGCTCCATTTTATGCATCATTGTATCAATTTTTAATTTATTTAGTATTAATTTTATTATTACTTAAATTCTTGTTAAAGGATTTAAAATATGATTTTAAACGCTTTAAATTGGTTAAAAATCAATGGGCAGTCATTATCATAACAGGTTATTTATATGTTGTATTAGGAAATTATCTATCTAGTTTAATATCAACTTTATTAAGTAATGCTTTATCTATACCAATAAGTGAGTCTGTCAATCAAATGAGTATCGTTAGAATGCTAAATTCTAATGGCGTGGTCTTTATTGTTTTATCTGCAGTATTTATAGGACCAATTGTTGAAGAACTTATTTTTAGAAAATCTATTTTTGGACTTATAAAAAATCAACATGTAGCACTTGCAGTCTCAACTATTGTTTTTGGAGCAATTCATTTAACAGCTGAAGCTTCTCTTTCAGCAGCCCTTATCAATGGTGTAAGCTATTTTACAATGGGTTTAATTTTCGGTTATATTTATCTTAAAAATGATAAAAATATCATGGCTCCAATTGTTGTTCATATCTTGGTAAACTTAATTAGTGTAGTCGCAAGTATTTTCTTATTTTAATATAAATCAAAAAGATATAAGTTAAACAATAAAAACTTATGTCTTTTTTTTGTAAATAATAATTGACATATGTCAATAAAGTGTTACAATATAAGTAGTTAAAAACGAAAAGGGAGGACAATTTATATGCCTAGACCTCAGAAGTTAAAGACTGTATGCTGTGCAACAGAATTTTACTATGGACATCCAAGAAAGCATAAAGAAACCATTCAAATCACAGTGGAGCAATTTGAAACTATTCGATTGATTGATTATGAAAATCTAAAGCAAGAGGAAGCTGCTCAATTAATGAGTGTCGCAAGAACTACAGTTCAAGCACTCTATGATCAAGCTAGAGTATTGATTGCGACTGCGATTATTGAAGAAAAAGCCATTCAAGTTGGTGGTGGACATTACAAAATTTGTGATGAAAGTTCACATAAGAATAAAAAAGGCTGTATGAAACAATATGGTCGTCATCATTGTCATGATGATGAAGATGAAAAAGAGGAAACTGTTTAAAAGTAACATGTGCTATTCCGATTGCTTCTCAAGTTGTTGGTCCAACTTTTCTAGTAATTTAAATATGGATAGATGTTTTTCTACAATGAAAAAGACGTATCGTAATTGAGTGATCAATTAAATATACGTCTTTTTCTTTATCTTTTTTATGAAACCTATAAAATAAAGCCATTTTATGGTATATTTATAATAATAAATGATTGGGGGATTTTTATGAATGAAATAGATTTATCAAAAGAAATGGAAAATGCTAAAATTAGAAGCAGACGAAGAAAAGCGAAGAAAAAAAGTTATTTAATTTCAATATCGATTTATATTTTAATGATGTTTGTATTAAATGGACTTATACTGCTTGCTTTTAAACAAATGCCCAATTCAATGAAAACATATTCAAAAGATGAAGTCGTTCTTGAACATATGGTTGATGATGTTTCTGGTATTGCATTTATGGATGCTGACACCTATGATATATATATTGATCAATACGATAGATATATAGGTATTTTGGGTTGGACATACGATTATAATGATATAGATGAGAAATTAGAATACATTTTGTATAACAAGTCAAACCCATATGTAGATAAGCTTCTTTTTACTTGGAATTATGATCATACGGTCATGGTAGGTTTTGACAGTGAAACACTACTTAAAATCTATACTGATGGACCTGATTTTCTTGATTATTGGGATGATGATGAGACCTTAGAAATCACAAGATATCAAACAGATGAAATATCACCTTTTTTTGTCGACACTGATGACATCATCATCATTGACTCTACAGCAACTAGTTTAAGTCAATTTTATGGCTCGCTTTATAATTTTTTTATCTATTTGGTTTTAATAGTTTTATTGCTAGTATTTTTAATTAAAGATTTAAAAACTGATTTTAAACTTTTCAAATCATTAAAAATTAAAAAGATGCTTAAAATAATCTTACTTGGTTACTTATTTGTCTTTGTAGGTAGTTATCTATCTAGCTTTGTCTCTAAGTTTTTAAGTAATGCATTATCTATTCCAATGAGTGAGTCTGTAAATCAGATGGGTATCGTAAGATCTCTAAATTCCAATGGTATGATTTTTACGGTTATATCTGTAATTATATTTGCGCCTATTGTCGAAGAATTAATTTTTAGAAAAGCAATCTTTGGACTGATTAGGAACAAATATGTGGCTCTTGTTCTCTCTTCAATTGTATTTGCTGCAATCCATTTAACTGCTGAAGCATCTATAGCGCATGCATTAATCAGTGGTGTTAGTTATTTTACAATGGGTTTAATTTTTGGTTTTATCTATATTAGAAATAAGAAAAATATCACAGCACCCATTATAGTCCATATGCTTAATAACTTAATAAGCACTTTACTTATTCTCTTTCTTTAATAAATATCAAAATATGCTCATACAAATAAAAAAAGACGTATATTTAATTGACTACTCAATTATAAGGCGTCTTTTTCTTTATAATATCTTATATCTTTCCTAACTCTATGAGTTTATTTATCAAAACAGATACACCATCTTCATCATTAGATAAAGTAACATAATCAGCAGCATCAAGCGTATTTTTAGAAGCATTTTGAGGTGCAACTCCAAGCCCTGCTGTTTTTATCATTCCAATATCATTATCATAATCACCAAAAGCAACCACTTGGTTTAAACCAATGCTTAAATCATCACACACTTTTTTTAATGCTATTTCTTTACTCACACCTCTACTTGAAATATCAAGTAGCAGTTTTCCTGATTTTGTATATTGTAAGTTAGTGTTTGATTTTATAAAATCGATAAGTTTTTGCACTTCACTCTCGTTTTTTTCATTTATTAACAATTTTTCTATATGTTGAAAATCACTAAATGATGTATCATATTGAGTAAGCTCCATCGCATCATAACCCATAACTTTCGAGATATGATTATAATTCAAAAATTTCTCTAACCTTTTACTTTGAGCAGGGTAGTAGCTCATTTCTCTTTTTAAGATTAAACACTCAATTTGATTCTTATGACAAAATTCAACTATCATTTTAGCTTCTATTTGATCTATATATATTTGTTTAATAATTCTTTGATTACTCACTTGGTCAATAGAAGCTCCATTAGCTGATATAACAAAATCAACAACACCTATTTTTTTGATATAAGACTCAAGCATAGGATAAATTCTACCAGATGCAACAACGATCTTCATACCTTTTTGTTTTGCTGCAATTAGCGCATTAATATGATTATCTGACAATCTACTTTTGCTATTAAGTAAAGTTCCATCTAGATCAAAAACAGCCAACATAAATGGATTAAGTTTTACTAGATCTATATCTTTTCCCATAACTTTTTAAATACCCTTCTTTTTAAATATTATAACCATGAACATCAAGTTCATGGTTTTATTTGAATTCTCAATTAAACAATCATAGATACTTAAACTACATCGAATACATGACTCCTATAATTACAGCGATTAATCCCAATACAAATCCTAAGACTCCCATAATATATCCTGCATTAGAGAATTCAAAACCATCTTTTTTATCTCTGTTGACTAAGCTCATCGTGATTGCTCCAAGTGTGATACCTATTAAGTGAACATAAAATATACCAATATAGTTTAAGACACTAAAGACAACTGCTAAGATACCTAAAATTAATTCTGTATTATAGTTTTTTGATCTTTTGTTTTCATTTGATTGAAACATTTCCGCAAATTCATCTTTTTCTACAGGCTCTCCACATGATGGACAAAATTTACTTTGGTTATCCATCTCTTTACCACAAGTTTTACAATACATATTTAAATCCTCCCAATAATTATTTATATGTCTATTGTAGCATATAAACAGATAAACCTACATAAAAAAATGGTGCAATTTGCACCATTTTTATGAAATTTATTTCAATTATATTTCAACTTCTTTTAACATGCCGATAAAAACATTTAAATGGTACTCTTTTGCGTAATCAAGCGCTGTTTTATTGAGTCTATCTTTTTTCATTGGAACTCTTTGTTCAATAAGTTTTCTTAAATACATATGGTCTCTATTTAAAACAGCAATCGATAATGCTTGTTTTTCTTTTAGTCTCTCATATTTAGGAGACATCATATATTCACTTAAATAATCAAGTATTTCTTTTTTATCATAGATGAGTGCAGTATCAACAGGGGATTCATATCTTCTGTTTTTAATATCTAGATATGCATCACTAGCAAGTAACAATCTAATGGTCTCAACAGATCCAAAGCGAACAGCATTAAATATAGGTGTTTCAAATTGGTCATTTAAAGCATTAGGATTTAGATTTTGATTTAACAACATATCAATCATCACAACATTATTGGTTTTAGTCGCATGATGTAGTAGCGTATCCCCATAAGTATCTTTTAAATAATAATTTTGTTTGCTTTGTTTTAGTAGATAATCAACAACTTCATGCTTTCCACCACCTATTGCATAGTGAACTGGAAATTTATCTTCATTTGTTGTCTTATTTAAATATGCACCAGATTCAATAAACAGCTTTATCATATCTAAATCACCTTTAAACGCAGCCAAATGAATTGGACACTCTCCAACTCTATTGACTATGTTAATGTTTGCGAATTTAGATATTAATAATTTAGCGATTTGCAACTTTCCTTTTCGAGCACAATCAAATATAGGTGTTTCGCCATGTTGATCAACCATGTTCACGTTGATATCCAAAGATATTAAGTATTGAATAACATCGATTGCACTGCCTGTGACTGCATAATGAAGCAAGCTTTTTTTCTTTTCATCGACCATTTCCAAATGGGTCATATTTAGTTTTACAAATTCTAGATCATTTTGAGTCGCTTTTATGAAGACATTCATGAGAAAATCACCACCTTATACCCTTATTTTAACCGAAAATAATAAAAAGTGTTAATCATTTGTGATGAATATGAATACATATCAAAAGACTATTTCTAATTAAATGGTAGGATTTGGCTTTAGAAACTTATTATACATAATTCTTACTTTTTAGACTTTTACATGATAAATATCTCTTTTTTAACCAAAAATGCACTTAAACATAAAAAAAGTCTACCAAATGGTAGACGATTTCTTTATAGATTATTTAACTGCTGCCTTTAATAATTTACCTGCTCTAAAAGCTGGTGATTTTTGTGCTGGAACAGTAATTAATTCACCTGTACGAGGGTTCTTACCAATTCTTTGAGCACGATCTCTTACTTCAAATGTACCAAAACCAGTAACGACGACTTTTTCGCCTCTTCTACCTAAAGTTTCAGATACTGTATCTGTGAAAGCTTTTAACACTTCTTCAGCAACTTTTTGAGTTACTTCAGCTCTGTTCGCAATAACTGCAATTAATTCAGTTTTATTCATTTAATTACCTCCTCTAAATTTATCTTTATTTTATCAAATAATTAGCAATTTTGCAAACTATTTAGCGAATTTCGATAGATTTATCGGCTTTATAAAGCATTTTCGTCAAAAATCCTCTGATTTTAGGTCTCTATTCAATAATTTTTGTAATCCGACTTGTGGTGCTAAATTATTGAAAATGATGTCATATGCAACATTAATCATCGGTAAATCAACATTATATTTGATAGATAAGTCATGCATAGCTTCAATTGTTCTAAATCCTTCAATGGTCTGTTTTTGCTCAGCATATATCTGATCTTTAGACAAACCTTGTCCTATTTTTTTGCCAGCTGTGAAATTTCTTGAATGTTCTGATGAAGCAGTAACAATTAAATCTCCAATGCCAGTTAAGCCAAAAGCTGTCTCTTTTTTACCACCCATTAACTCAACGACTCTTACAATTTCTATAATGCCTCTGGTAATAACAGCTGCTCTAGCATTTTCACCTAAGCCAAGACCTGTACATGCACCAGATATGACTGCAATTGCATTTTTAACTGCACCACCAACTTCAGATCCTATCAAATCAGTTGATGTGTAAACTCTTAAATATTGATCGTTTGAAAAAACACGTTGAATTTTAACTGCAAGATCAAAATCATCACTAGCCGCAACCAATAAAGTTAAATGTCTTAAAATAACTTCTTCTGCATGAGATGGACCGGTAAGTGCTACAAATCCTGCTCGATTTTGATCACTTATCTCTTCAAATACGATTTCACTTACTCTTTTTAATGTGTGTGGTTCAATACCTTTTGAAACATTAATAAAAACTGAAGGTTTAGAAATTTTTTCATTCATTTGTTTTAAAACATTTCTAATCACTTTAGTTGGAACTGATAATAAATAAGTTGTTGAAAAATTGATAACTTCATCTAATGAATGTGTAGCAACAACTTTTTCAGGTAACTGCGAATCAAAAAAAGGATGCTTTTTTTGATTAATTTTATCTATATTTTCTATCTTGACGTCATAAATTAAAACTTGATGTCCATTATCAACTAGTACTTGGGCTAATGTGGTTCCCCAAGCGCCTCCTCCAATAATAGATATATGCATATTAGGCCTTCTTTCTTAAGATCAATTTTATAGGTGTACCTGTAAAATCGATTGCTTCTCTGAGTTGGTTATGTAGATATCTTGTATAAGAAAAATGTACAAAATCTGGATTATTTACAAACATAATAAATGTTGGTGGCTTAATCGCAACTTGTGTCGCATAATTAAATTGAGCTTTACCATGATTAAATATAGGGGTTGGATTCATCGCAACCGCATCATGCATTAAATCATTTAAAATAGATGTTTGAATATTTTTTCCGTAATTATCATAAGCATGATTAATTGCTGGAAAAATTGTTTGAATTCTTTGATTATCTTTAGCTGATACAAATACAACTTCAGCATAATCTAGAAACTTAAATTCTTCTCTAATCTTTTTTTCCATTCTATTCATAGTTTTTTCATCTTTTAAAACAGCATCCCATTTATTAACAACAATGACAACTGCTTTATAGTATTCAGAGATATATCCTGCAACATGCTTATCTTGCTCGATAATACCTTCCTCACCATCTAAAACTAAAAGTGCGACATCACTTCTCTCTAATGCACTTAAAGCTCTTAAAACGCTATATTTATCTGTGTTTTCATAGACTTTCCCACGCTTTTTAATACCTGCTGTATCGATGACTACATATTCTTTTCTATCTTTTTTAAATTGTGTATCGATGGCATCTCTAGTTGTTCCTGAAATTTCAGAGACAATGACTCTCTCTTCTCCTAATATAACATTAGTTAATGATGATTTACCAACATTAGGTCTTCCGACCACACAAAAACGAATGACATTTTCATCATATTGAACTTCATCTTCAGTCATATAAGATACGATTTTATCTAACAAATCACCTATACCAATACCATGTTGAGCTGAAGTTGCAATCGGTTCAGATAAACCTAGAGCATAAAATTCATATATCGAATTCACTTGATTGATATCATCTATTTTATTGACAGCTAAAATGACTGGAGTTTCTGATTTATAAAGCAATTTAGCAATATAATAATCACTATCAGAAAGCCCTACTTTGCCATCAACAACAAAAACAATCACATCAGCTTCATCCATTGCGACTTGGGCTTGGGCTTTGATTTGATTTAAAAAAGGAGCATCGCCAATGTCGATGCCGCCTGTATCTATTACTCTAAAGTTTTTCGTTAGCCATTCCGCTTTTGCATATATTCTATCTCTAGTTACACCAGGCATGTCGTCTGTTATCGAAAGTCGTTCTCCAACTAAACGATTAAACAGACTTGACTTGCCCACATTCGGACGGCCTACAATTGCTACTTTA
Organism: Acholeplasmataceae bacterium; assembly: GCA_021108415.1. Classification (GTDB taxonomy): domain Bacteria; phylum Bacillota_I; class Bacilli_A; order Acholeplasmatales; family Acholeplasmataceae; genus Mariniplasma. The sequence goes on from JAIOQX010000002.1 coordinate 290,328, forward strand.
AAAGGCATTCATAAGACCTACTTTTTCTTTTTCTTGAAATCATCAGCAAACAAATCACCAATAGTGGTTGTTTCAGCTGCTTGATCTTCTTCTAAATATTGTTCGTATGATGCACGTTCTGCTTTTTCTAATACTTGTCTAATTGATAATTTTAATTCCCAAGAATCTCTTTTTGCTTCAACGATGACAGCTTTAACTTCATCACCAACTGCAAAGTAATCTTCTGGTTTACCAATTCTTTCATTTGAAAGATCAGAGACATGAATAAAACCTTTAGCACCTTGTACTTCAACTAAAACGCCATCTTTTGTAACTTCTGTAATCACAGCTGATACAACATCACCACGTTTTTTAGTGAAATTTTTCCAAGGGTTATCTTCTAAAGCTTTTTTAGATAATGCGATACGTTCTTTCTTTGGATCCATTTGTACGATTGACAATGTAATTTCATCACCAATTTTTACATAACTTTCAAAGTTATCATTTGGATTCCAAGAAAATTCATTTTTATGTAATAATCCACGAACATCTTTACTTACTTCAACGATAATTCCAAATGGAAGTTTTTGGAAAACAGTACCTGAAACTGTATCACCCACTTTATGTGCTTGATAGAATTTTTCATAAGGTGTGTCTTCTAATGCTTTCATTGATAAATCAAGACGATTTCCTTCTTTTTTAATGACTTTGACTTCAATTTCTTGATTTAACTCTAAGACATCTTCTATTTTTTCAATACGATGATGACTTACTTGTGAGATGCGTAATAAACCAACAACATGTTCGAAGCGAACTGTTGCAGCATGTTTTTCAATTTTATCGACGACACCTTTAATCACATCACCAGTATTAATGGTTTCTAATTCATCTTGACGATCTTTTAAACGTAATTCATAAGCTTCTTGTCTTTCTCTTTCGAAAATGACTTTTCTAGATCCAACAATACGTTTAGATCTTCCTTTTCTAGTTGCTTCTATGATTTGAATCTCTAAAGTTTTACCTTGTAGAGCATCTTTATCTTTCAATAGATCATAATCTAGCAAACTGTAAGGTAGAAATACTTCATTACTCATGTAATTCAAGATAAGTCCCTTATCCAATATTTTTCTTACCTTAGCTTTTACAGTTTCACCTGATTCAGCTAGGGCAGCAATTTGATCAAATTTTTCTTCTATTAAAAGAGGTAGTCTAGATAAAAGGATTTGAGAAGGTTCATCAGTGATTTTTTGAACTTTCGCTTTGATTTTTTGTCCATCCTTGATTAAACCAATAAATGTATCTGGTGCTGGCTTGTCGTAATTATCAAGATGTATTTTACCTTCTGTAGTGTATTGTACATCTAAATAAATTGTATTGTGTTCAATCTTTACGACAGTACCTTCTACAATTTGGCCTACCTTTAGCATATTAAACTCCATGTTTATTCTCCTTTTTGTCGGTTAATTCTATTATTTTTTCAACCACTTCATCAATGGTTAAGTACGTTGTGTCCAAGATGATTGCATCATCAGCTTTTCTTAAGGGTGATTCTTTTCTTGTTGAATCTTTTTGATCTCTTACGACAATATCTTCAATAACTTTTGATATGTGTTGATCTTTTCCCTTTTTTTTGTTTTCTTTATATCTTCTTTTAGCACGTTCTTCAACATTTGCAGTTAAGAATACTTTGACATCTGCATCTGGGAGCACTACCGTTCCAATATCTCTTCCGTCCATGACGATATTGCCATGATTAGCAGCTTGTTTTTGAAGATCGACTAGTTTTTTTCTTACATATGGGAAACTTGAAACTAATGAAACATTATTGGTGACACCATCTGATCGTATTGCTTCTGTTACGTCTCTTTGATCGATAAATATGCGATCAAAATCGTAATGGATATTAATGGTCTCTAAAAAACGATACGATGATTCGTCGTTCAAATCTACATCAAGTTCTAGAGCTTTTAATGTTACTGCCCGATACATCGCACCTGTGTCGATATGCGTCCAATTTAATTTTTTAGCGATAAGTGCACTGATTGTGCTTTTGCCTGATCCTGCCGGTCCATCGATAGCCAATTTATATCCAGACATATACTTCCTCCATACATATTTAATTATAACACATTTTTAAGCCATTGAATAGCGTTTTCGCTATCTTTTTGTCATACTATGTGCATGCAATTGTTTAACCTCATGAATCTTTAATGCTCTATACTTACCACGTTCAACTCCATCAAGTGTTAAAAAGTCATAGCGAATGCGTGTAAGATTCTTAACTTTAAATCCGATTGCTTCTATCATTTTTCTAACTTGCTTGTTTTTACCTTCGATTAAAGTGATTGATAATAATGTTGATTGATGTTCTTTATTAAGCTCAACCAATCTAACTTCTTTAGGTTTTGCAAAATAATTACCATCTATGGTTACACCATTTCTAAGTTCAACAATTTTCTTTCTGATAATGATTCCAGTAACTCTGACCAAATACTCTTTTTCGATATGAAAAGATGGATGTGTCAGATGATTTGTAAAATCACCGTCATTGGTAATTAAAAGTAGACCTGCTGTATCATAATCTAGGCGACCTACTGGATATAGTCGAACATCTTTATGTTCTTCTTCTAGTAAATCAATAACTGTGCGTCTGCCTTTATCATCACTTGCTGTTGATAAAAATCCTGTTGGTTTATTTAACAAAAAATAAAGATGTTCAGCCAATTTGATTGGTTTGCCATCTACTTCTATCAAGTCTGTCTTATTCACTTTATATCCAAGTTCAGTTATCACTTGGCCATTGACTTTCACTCGCCCTTTAGCTATATACTCTTCTGATTTTCTTCTAGAAGCAACATTAGCTTGTGCAAGTACTTTTTGTAATCTTTCCAACATTTATCACCTGTTATATTATAGCATACAATCACTTCAATAATGAAATGGTTTTTTTGATTTTCTTTGATATCCATGATAATTCAGAGTAAAAAAAGAAAAGTCAATAACTATATATGTTATTAACCTCATCTTTTCATCTATGAATTTAATTTATATACATATCTTTTTAATTATTTATCTCTTGAGTAATAAGATCCATCTTGTGTAGAGACGATAATTTTTTCGCCTTCTTCAATAAACATAGGTACTTTAACTAATAATCCTGTTTGCATGATTGCATCTTTTGATGCATTTGTTTTTGTATCACCTTTTACGCCAGGTACTGTTTCAACAATTGTTAAAACAACTTTATCAGGTAGAGATACCCCTAAAATTTCTTTTCCATCGTAAAAATTGACATCGACATTCATGCCTTCATAAATAAATTTTAATTCATGTTCAATTTGTGCGCCAGGAATTTCAATTTGTTCATAAGTTTCAGTATTCATAAATACATACATATCTCCATTTGCGTAGATATATTGCATTTGAACACGGTCTATTTGAGCTTTATCCATTTTAACACCAGCATTAAATGTGTTGTCAATAACTGCTCCACTACGTAGGTTTCTTAGTTTAGTTCTAACAAAAGCACTACCTTTACCTGGTTTTACATGCATGAACTCAATAATTTGATATATATTGCCATCATATAAGATTGTTAATCCTGTTTTAAAATCACTTGTACTAATCATGATAAATCTCCTCTTTGTATCCGGTTTTTTTGCCGTTTATATTATACATTAAAAATATTATTTAGACAACACCAAATTTTTAATAAATTGAATTGCCTCAATATAACTATCAATTTTCTTTCCCATAAATCGCTCGTGACATACATCTTTAATGTAGTCTATTTTTCTAAAGTCTTCTCTATTTTCTATATCTGAGAGATGTACTTCTACTTTTGGCATATAGATTAACTCTAGTGCATCACGTATGGCAATGGAGGTATGCGTATATGCACCTGGATTAATTAATAGTGCATCATAATTTTCTTCTTCTGCATGTTGGATTACATCAATTAATTCACCTTCATGATTGCTTTGGAAAAAAGAGAATTCATCGTCAACAAAATAATCTGCAATTTCTGCGTATAAATCATCTAGTGTAAATGTGCCATAATGTTTTGCATCTCTTTTGCCTAACATATTTAAATTAGGACCATGGATTACGAGTATATTCATTTATATTCCTCATTTTTAATATAATTTTGGATCACTTTAACAGTTTCATCAATATCATAGTTGTTATTGATGATTGCATCCGCAAAATCTTGATATTTTAAGAACCGTTCATCATAAAGTTGTTCTAATGTTTTCTTTTTAAGTAATGGTCTTTGATAATCTTTTTCTAATCTTTCTTTGATGACAGAGATATCAGTATCTAGATATATTTTTATACCTTGCATAAGTGTTTTATTATCTTTTTTCGTTACAATGCCACCACCACAAGAAATGATCGCGTGATTTGATGTTATTTTTTTTAGAGCTTTTGTTTCTAAATCTCTAAATTTAGCTTCTCCATGTTTTTCAAATATATCTTCAATAAACATTAAAGCATCTTTTTCAATCATTGCGTCTAGGTCAATATATTCATAATCTAGAGATTTTGACAATTGCTTAGCAATGGTTGTTTTACCTGATCCAGGCATTCCAATAATATATATGTTCATGATGTTACTCCTAACTTTTTAAAAAATCTTCTATTAATTTTTTTGTTTTTTCTACAATTGATGGATCTAGTGCATCAATCATTTGTACTTCCATTTGATTTTTAAACCATGTTTTTTGTTTTTTAGCTAATCTTCTTGAATTTTTAACAATGATCTGTTTCATCTCATCAAAGGTTAATTGTTCATCAAGATATTGATCAACTTCTTTATATCCTATCGCATTGATATGAATGTTTTCTTTTCTTAACTCTTGAACTTCTTGAATGAATCCATCATTAAGTTGTCTTTCTAATCTTAAGTATAATCTCTCTTCTAAGATGTCTCTATCAATATCAAGATAAATGATTAATGCATCATATAATAATTGATCTTTATTTGTTTTCTTTGATCTTAAAGATCCTTTTTTTGCTTGTTCTAAAGCTCTGATGACTCGTCTTCTATTAAATTGATCTATCTTAATATTTGGGTCTAATTTTAGTAAGTTTTCATATAGTTGTTCATTTGATAAATGCTCATGATCTTTTTCAAATGAATCATCTTTAGATTCGTCATTAAACTCATAATCATATAAAGCTGCTTTAATATATAAACCAGTGCCACCAACTATTAATGGATTATCTATTTCATTTATTTTTTGTCTAACATCTGTTTGAAAATTATAAACGCTATAAGATTCTAAGGGTTCTTTTATATCAAATAGATGGTGTTTAACGCCTTGTTTATCACTATCTTTTATTTTTGCAGAACCAATATTTAATCGTTTATATATTTGTACAGAATCTCCGTTAATAATCTCAAACCCAAACTGTTTAGCTAAAGTAATTGATAAACCAGTTTTACCTGTGCCCGTAGGACCTACAATCGCAACTACTTTTTTCATTAGACAACCCTTTTGAACATGCGTTCGACATCATAATGAGATAGTTTAATAATCGTTGGTCTACCATGTGGACAGTAATAAGGATTTTTACATGTTTTAAGATCAATCATCAATTGATCAACTTCTGCTTTATTGATGTGATGATTCGCCTTAATTGAACCTTTACAAGAAATATCTTTTGCTAAAGCATCTCTTAAGATTCTTAAATCTATGGTTTCTTTTTCAGAAAGTTGTGCTATCATTTCTTCAATTGCTCGATCAATTTCTTGTTCTCTAAGCCATGTTGGTAATCCTATGATTTTATTATCTTTTATGATAAATTGATGTTTTTTAAATTGTTCTATATATTGATTAACTAGTTCTAATTCTGATTGTGTCACACTTAAATCATGAGGGATCAATAGTTGTTTTATTTGTGCGTTTGGATTGCCTAGTTTTTCAAAATAATGCTCATATCTAATGCGTTCTTGAGCTGCATGTTGATCAACTAAAAATAAGCCTTCCTTATTTTGAAACATCAAATATGTACCTGCAAAAATACCTATATAATCAAATGAAGGAATTTTTTGGTCTATCGTCTGAGTTTCTATTTCTTCTGAGTCTTCTTTAAGATCTTCAAATCCTAGATCAAAAACTTCATATGTTTCTTGTGTGCTACCTTTGATTTCTTGGTATCGATCAGGTATCGTATGCGTTTTTTTCTCTAAGGCTTCTCTTATATAATGTTCAATTTGAAATGCTAGGATCAATTCATTAACAAATTTAACTTCATATTTTTGAGGATGTACATTGACGTCTAACAATTGAGGATCCATAACTAGATGAATTAATGCGATTGGATATTTGTTTGTCATTAGAAAACTATGATATCCATCCACAACAGCTTGAACTAATTTATAATTTTTAATATATCGATGATTGACAAAAACTGAAATATCTTTTTTTCTGGATCTAGAAATTTTTGGACTTACTAGATAACCATTAATTTCAATGTTTTGAAATTTTTGATTAAAGATAATCATATCCTTGGTCATTTGTGATCCATAGATTTGATCGACAAGTTGATAGAAATCTTCTTTTCCATACGTTTGTTTAACTAATTTTTCATCTATAAATAATTTAAATCTAACTTTAGGATTTGCGAGTGCTAAACGATCAAATATATCAATAATAGCATATCTTTCAGCTTGTTCTGATTTGATATATTTAAATCTTGCAGGTGTATTATAAAATAAGTCTTCTACAGTAATTGTTGTGCCTGTGTTCATACTTGTTTTTTGGTCTTCTATAAAATGACCACCATGATAGATCACTTCAATTGCGTCTTGATTTTCCATTTTAGATTTTAAAGATACTTTAGACACAGCTGCAATCGCAGCTAATGCTTCGCCTCTAAAGCCTAAAGTGTTGATATGGTTCAAGTCATGTTCTGTTGATATTTTAGATGTTGCATGTCGTTCAAAAGCTAGATGAGCATCAGAAAAATCCATACCTGATCCATCATCAGATACGACTATTTTCTTCATCCCTACATCATAGATTTCTATATTTATAGATGTAGCTTTGGCATCTATTGCATTTTCAATAAGTTCTTTGACAATAGAACTTGGTCGATCAACAACTTCTCCTGCTGCAATCATATTTGCAAGTCTATTGTCCATCTTTTTAATAACAGACATTTAAAATCCCTACTTCTTTATAATATGTTGTAAATGCTTTAATAACAATAACGCATCAATTGGTGTCAATTGATCTGTATCTATTTTAGATAATTCTTCTAACACTTCTAAATCTTTTACATCAATGATATTTTGGTTTTCAGCTTCATAAGCTTCATAATTAAATAAATCAAGAGATACTTTATTTTCTTTATCTTCTAGTTTTTCTAAAATACGCTTAGATCTTGTGATTAATGATTTAGGCAGATGCGCAAGCGATGCCACTTGGATACCATATGATTTATCAGTGGTTCCTTTTTCAACATGATGTAAGAAGACCATCTTATCACCTTCTTCTTTAGCTTTTACACAAAGATTAGTTAATCTAGATAGACTTTGATCAAGCACTGTCAGTTCATGATAATGAGTTGAAAATAAAGTTTGTGCACCTATTTTTTCATGGATATATTCAATCATACCTTGGGCAAGTGCCATACCATCATAAGTAGCTGTTCCTCTACCTATTTCATCAAATAGGATCAAAGAGTCTTTAGTTGCGTGCGTTAATGCATCATTTGACTCAACCATTTCAACCATAAAAGTTGATTTACCACCAGATAGATCATCACTTGATCCAATTCTAGTATATAATGCATCATATAAAGATATATCTGCATGAGATGCTGGTACAAAACACCCTATTTGAGCCATATAAATAATAATCGCAAACATACGCATATATGTAGATTTACCACTCATATTAGGTCCAGTGATTAAAAAGATTTCACCTTGTTTCATTTGGACATCATTTTTAATAAAGGTTGTGAATTTTTCAACCACAGGATGTCTTCCATCTTTGATGAATACATCTCTTGATTCATGTAAATTAGGTCTGATAAATTGATATTTTTCACTAATAATTGCTAAATTTAAAAAGACATCGATCATCGCTATTTGAGTAGATAAAACTTGTAGATCATGTGTGTATTGTTCTACATATAGCCGAATTTCTTTAAATAATTCATATTCTAGTTTGATTGCCTTTTCTTTAGCATGTAAAATTTGATCTTCTTTTTCTTTTAAAACAGGAGAAATATATCTCTCAGAATTGGTTAATGTTTGTTTTCTTTCATATCCAAATTCATCTTTAACAAATTGTGTATTGCCTTTAGATATTTCTATATAATATCCAAAAACTCTATTATATCCTACTCTTAAATTTTTAATGCCTGTTTTTTCACGTTCACTTACTTCAAATTCATCTAGCCATGATTGACCTTTATCATTGGTGTATCGAAGCTCATCTAACTGTTGATTAAACCCATCTTTAATAATGCCACCTTCTTTGATTGTAAGCGGTGGATCATGATGGATTGCTTTTTCTAAATAGTCTCTTAAATCTTTATGATCTTTCATTTGTGTAACGAGTGTTTGAATCTTTTGATGATCATATTGTTTTAATGTATCCATAATATATGGGATATGATTAAGCGTTTCTTTTAATTGGAAAAGATCTCTAGCGTTGACTGATTGAAATGAGATACGTCCAACAATTCTATTGATATCATAAATATATTTTAAATGTTCTAACATATCTTCTCTAGGTTTATAAGGGAAGAATGCTTCAATATAATCATAGCGATTATTTAACGCTTCTTTATCATTTAATGGTTGATTTAAATACGATTTTAAAAGACGGGAGCCCATAGCTGTTTGACAATGATTAATCCAATAAGCTAGTGTAGTTTTTGAACTATTTGTCAAAGATTCCATAATTTCTAAATGCTTTTTAACTCGATAATCAACATGCATGTGTCCTAATTTTTGGACATGTGTAAAAGGCATTAAATGATTTAAGGTTTGCATCTGAGTTTTGTTTAAATAGTTTAATAAATGCGATACAGCTCTTTTTAATTCGCGATCTAAATGATTAATATATGCGTGATCAGTAATTGTATAATCATCTGCATGTGAAACTAAAAGGTCTTGTTGTTTTAATTCTTTAATAAACTCTTGATCAAAATGTGTTGGACAAACAACTTCTTTAATATCAAGAGATAAGATTAAATCAAGTGCTTCTTTTTTTACCAATTGATCTGTAATAAAACTCTCACCTGTTGAGATATCAATGTATGTTGTTGCATACCCTTTTTCTGTTAAAAGAATACTTGCAATGAAATTATTTTTATTTTGATCTAGAATACCATCTTCAAAAACAGTACCAGGAGTAATTAATCTAATCACTTCACGTTGAACTAAACCTTTACCAGCTTCAGTGATTTGTTCTGCAATTGCAATCTTGAATCCTTTTTCTATGAGTTTTTGAATATAAGGTTTAACTGCATGATGTGGAATACCACACATTGGTACTTTAGCCCCTGCATCTCTTGATGTTAAAGCAATTTCTAAAACTTTAGATGCTAAAATCGCATCATCAAAAAACATTTCATAGAAATCCCCTAATCTAAAAAAGACTATCGCATCAGCGTAGTCTTCTTTAATTTCAAGATATTGTTGCATCATTGGGGTATAGTTTTTGTTATCCATAGGTGCCCCCTATTTTATATTTTTATATCTAAATACCTAATGAACTAATTAAATAGTGAATGAAGTCTAATAAACCTCGACCACCAATGGTTAATAGTCCATTTAATGTAGCATTAAAACTATCTAAGAATGTTAATGTTGTTACAAAATATGTCAATATGCCATATAGAAGTAATAAGACAACTGCGATGATAGCTAAAATTAAGACGAATTTGAAAAGTTTCTTAAAGATTTTAAATAAAACTTTTCCTAACCCTTTAAATAATCTTCCAAAGAATCTTGCTTCTGCAGGTAATTTTTCATCTGAATCACTAGCACCATTTTCATTATCAGCCTTACGCTGTTCAATAAATGCTTCTCTCTCTTCAGCTTCATCATTTTTATGGAGTTTCTTATATTGTTTTTGATCTCCATAAAACTCAGCTGTATTTAAGACGATTGCTTCTTGATCTTCATCTATTTCTTCAACTTCAACTTCTTCAACAACTTCTTCTTTTTCTTCTGCTTTTTCTATTTCTTCTACTTTTTCTACAACTTCAACTTTTTTAGCAGAACTTTGTTCTATTGCTTCTCTTAATTTTCTAATTTCTTCAACCAAACCATCAAGGTTAGAAGGACTTTGAACATATTGAACTTGAGGTTTAATAACTTCTTCAATCTTTTCAACAACAGGTTCGATTTCTTCTTCTACAACTGGTTCTTCAACAACCACTTCTTCAGGTTCTGTTATTTCTTCAACCACTGGTTCTTCAATGATTTCTTCAGCAACTTCTTCAACTACTTTTTGTACTGCAGCAACTTCAATAACTTCTTCTGAAACATCATGAACTTCTTTTTCATAGTCTTGAAGTGAAGCTGGAACAAAATATGATTCCTTAGTCTCTTTAGCATTCTTTAATATATATTCAATAATTTCTTCTTTTTTAAGTTCAGTAGATGCTTTGATATCATTATCGATTGCAAATCTTTGCATCACGATGACTGACATTGAATGTACTTTTTTATCTAACTCTTCAGTATACTTGTCATTTTCTCTTAGTTCATTAACAATAATATCTGCTAGTTCATTTTTCTTTAATCTTCTTGGAACATTAACTCCATACTTAGATCCTAAGTCGCGGATTTCAGTTAATGTTGAGCTCTTATATAAAACTGGTCTAAGTTTTTGTAGAGGTAGACCATCAATTCTTCCAAAACTATCATAAAAAATATCTTTTAAATCACGGTTATATGTTTTAATATCTGGCAAGTCTAGACCTTTTTGTTTAACATGAGCAACACTTAAATCATATAAGCGTCTAATTTCTTTAGCAGAAACTTCTTTCTCAACCATATAGCCTAAGAGGTCAGTCCAAAAGTCTTCTAAATAATTTCTAAAGATTCTTTCATCGTTAAAATAAACCATCAAGTTTTCTAACTGTGTTTCACAAAATTCAGTAAACCATGAAAGTCGATAGTTAATTTCATCAGCCATCGTCAATCTAGATTTTCTTGTTTCAACAACTGTTAGTCTTAAATTTTCTTTTAAAACATAGATTCTTAATTCTCTAGGAATTGTTAATCCAAGTTCAATAAAATAAGACTTAATAACTTCTTGTGGCAAATAAATGACCGTCTTTAGTAAATCTTCAATTTTATATTCTTTGTTTCCGACAGCAATTTTGCTCTCTCTTGTTAACCTTGGCATAGCAAACCTCCATTAGAACTCTTTCTTTTATCATACATTTTTTTTGTCTATTTATCAAGTTTTTAAACTACAAAACTTCATATGATAATAAAAAATTACAATTTCCCGTTTAATTCCTTATTAATACCATCTTCTATGATTTGAGTGATTTGTTGAATCATATCATTAATGTCGCCTTGCAAAGCCAGATAATCCGACATTAATGGATATCCTTGGATTTCTTCTAAAAGTTGATCATATAACATTTGAAAATGCTCAATTGTTTTTTGCTTTTGTACCTCTTTTGCATTGATTAATTGTTTTTGAATCGATTTCAATTGATTAATTTTTAATTTCAAATCTTCATTTTTATTTAACACGTTTTCTATGGCTTGATATCTTTTAATTGATTCATTATTTTTAATCATTTCGATTAGTTTTTCTTTTTCAGTCAACTTTCTCACCTAATAAGAACCACGTTTTAGCAACTGTAATTTTGACATTTACAATTTGTCCAATTAGCGATGGATCTCCCTTAAAATTAACTAATTTTTGATGTTCACTATAACCAGATAAGATTTCATCGTTATGTTTGGATGTGCCATCAACTAAAACTTTAACGACTTTATCTAAAAATCTCTGTGAACCCCTTAAATAACCAGCATTTACTGCCTCATTTAACCTATATAATCTTTGCTTTTTATCTTCTTCAGGTGTTAAATCTTCATATTTAGCTGCAGGTGTGCCTTCTCTTTTAGAGAAAATAAATGTGAAAGCACCTTCAAAATCAGCCTTTTCTACTAAATCTAGCGTTTCATTAAAATCGTCTTCATCTTCAAAAGGAAATCCTACAATGATATCAGTTGTCACTGAAATACCTGGAACTGTCTCTTTTAATTGATTTAACACGTTTAAATAAGATTCTTTAGTATAATGTCTATTCATTTTTTTTAAGACTTTATTAGACCCTGATTGAACAGGCAAATGGAAAAATGGCATTACATGATTGCAATCTCTAATCGCTTCCATCGTCTTTTTATCTAAATCATGAGGATGTGAGGTTGTAAATCTAATTCTTTCGATTCCAAGTTCATTAACATCTCTTAGTAAATCTCCAAATGTATAATCATCTTCTTTTCTATCTTTTCCATAAGCATTAACGTTTTGTCCAAGTAAAGTAACTTCCTTATATCCTTGTTCAGCTAATTCTTTAATTTCTGCAATAATCTCTTCTTTTGATCTTGATCGCTCTTTACCTCTTGTATAAGGAACTATACAATAAGTACAAAACTCGTCACAACCAAACATGATATTTACCCATGCTTTAAATTTGTGATCGCGTCTTTTAGGAAGATTTTCAACAATTTCGCCTTCCCTAGAGTAGACTTCAACAACTCTTTCTTTAGAAAACATTGCCGTTTCTATATATTCTGGTATTTTATGTATATTATGCGTTCCAAAGATTAAATCAACATGTTGATATGTCTTTAAAACTCTTTTAACAACATTTTCTTCTTGTGCCATGCATCCAGCTAAAGCTAGAATTAAATCTGGGTTTCTTCTTTTATAAGCTTTTAGTCTACCAAGTTCTCCCCATATACGATTTTCAGCATTTTCTCTAATTGCACATGTGTTCATGATGATCACATCTGCTTGATCTTCAGAAATTGCAGGAGAAAATCCCATTAATTCTAAAATACCAGCCATTGTTTCGCTATCAGCAACATTGCCTTGACATCCATAGGTATGAATCAAATAGGTTTTATGATATCCAATTTTTTGATGTGCATCAGACAAATTAAAACGAACTTCTTCTATAATATTTCGTGTTCTTTTTCTAGCTTTATCTAAATCAGGAGCGAAATATTTTTCCATATTTATTTTTTTACTCATTATTTATCACCTATTTCCATTATACAAGAAAAAACAGTATATTTTATACTGTTTCGCTTTGAATATGTATTCTTTTAATTGTTTTTTTATGTAAATCAATCATCACAGCATTTAATTGTTTAGGTCCTTCTGCAACTTGATTTGGTGTAGAATATCCATTTAAAAATCGATTTAATACAATATCTCTATTTACTCCAATAATACCATCAAGAGGACCAGTCATCCCAACATCAGTGATATAAAGTGTACCTTTAGGCAATCTTCTTTCATCTGCAGTTGGCACATGTGTATGTGTACCTACAACAACATCTGCAATGCCATCAAGATAATGTCCTAAGGCAACTTTCTCTGAAGTTGCTTCTGCATGAAAATCTACAAAAGATATATCAGCTTTTTCTGATTCAATGATATCTTTAATGCCAGTGAATGGATCATCAAGACCTGCATTCATAAATGTTCTTCCAAGTGCATTGATGATACATACTTTTTGATCATTATAATTTAGAGTTACAAATCCACTACCTGGTGCAGCTCTATAATTAAGCGGTCTTACAATTTTAGATTCATCAATAAACTCAAAGAGTTCTCGATTGCCCCAAGTCCAGTTTCCCATGGTAATAACTGAGACACCCAAACTCATTAACTCTTTATAAATCTTTTTAGTAATCCCTCTTCCGTTAGCTGCATTTTCTGCATTAACGATGATTAAATTGGGTTTGTGTATACGTTTTAATTCAGGTAAATGTTCATTGATCATCTCAAGTCCTGGATCTCCATATATATCACCTATAAATAATATTTTCATAACTTCCTTCTTTTCTAAGAAAAAAGAGGCCTAAGCCTCTTATTTCGCAATATCTGTAGCTCTAGTTTCACGAATAACTGTAACTTTAATAGTTCCAGGATAAGTCATCTTTTCTTCAATTTGCTCTTTAATTTGTCGAGCGACTTTGAATGTAGATAAATCATCAACTTGTTCAGCCTTAACGATAACTCTAACTTCTCGTCCTGCTTGAATAGCATACGATTTTTCAACACCAGGAATTTCATTTGAAATGGCTTCTAATTGTTCAAGGCGTTTAATATAATTTTCCATTGATTCTGATCTAGCTCCTGGTCTTGCAGCGCTAAGTGCATCTGCAGCAGCAACTAATACAGCAATGATACTTTCAGCTTCTTTATCACCATGGTGAGAAGCGATTGCATCAATAACTTCTTTTGGTTCTTTATATCTAGAAACTAATTTTACACCAATTTCTACATGGCCGCCTTCGACTTCATGATCTACTGCTTTACCAATATCATGTAGAAGACCAGCTCTTCTTGCTAGGATTTCATCTTCACCAATTTCAACAGCTAATTTTCCTGCAAGGAATGCTGTTTCAATTGAGTGCTTTAAGACGTTTTGTCCATAACTTGTTCTAAAACTTAATCGCCCAAGTAATTTAACTAGATCAGGATGGACTCTACCAACACCGACTGTAAAGACTGCATCTTCTCCAGCTTCTCTAATAAACATATCTACTTCGACTCTTGCTTTTTCTACAACTTCTTCGATTCTACCAGGATGAATGCGTCCATCAGATACTAACGTTGTTAATGCACGTTTGGCAATTTCTCTTCGGACTGGATCAAATCCAGATAAAACGACTGCTTCTGGTGTATCATCTATAATTAAATCAACACCGGTTAATGCTTCAAGTGTGCGGATATTTCTACCTTCACGGCCAATAATACGACCCTTCATTTCATCACTTGGAAGATCAACAACTGAAACAGTTCTTTCTGTTGTTGTTTCACTTGCGTATTTTTGTATCGCAAGAGCTAACAACTGTTTAGAACGTCCAGTAACTTCTACTTTAGCTCTTTCTTCTTCTTCTTTAATATATGAAGCGATTTCGTCAGAAATATCTTCTCTGACTCGGTCCATAATAATTTCTCTTGCTTGATCTACAGATAAGTTAGAGATTTCTGATAATTTTGTTTCCTGCTCTTTTAGAATTTCTTCCGCTTTGCTATTTAATTGTTCAAGTTGTTCTTTTCTTTCATCAAGTTTTTCTTCGCGGCTAGATAAAGATTGTTCTCGTCTATCTAAATTAAGTGCACGATTATTTAAATTTTCATCACGTTGAGAAACTTTATTTTCTAAAGTTACTACAATTTGACGACGTTCGCGCATATCAGTTTCAAAGTCTTTACGTAGTGCAAATATTTCTTGTTTAGCTTCTAAAATACTTTCTTTCTTAGCTTTTTCAACTTCTTTTTTTCCATCTTCAACAATTTGTTCAGCCAATGCATGAGACGCTTTTATACTCTTATCGTGTTGCCAAACACGAATCATATAACCAAGGCCTAATCCAATAATACCGGCTAGCAAAACAGAGAGTGTTACTTCTAAAATCGGGAATGCTATTGGAAATAACATTCTTAACACCTCCATTTAGTTTTTAGTTTTTTTATTTAAACATATTTCAACAATCTTAATTAATTGTTACTTATAAAATACTATTATATTATAACTTATTTTAAGCCCTTAAGTCAATCAATAAAACAGGAAGATTTTGTTTCATCTTTTAATTTTAAAAAAATTGTGTATAATAAGTAATGTATACAACAAAGAAGGGTATGAAATATATGAACAAACAATCAAAAACAAAAACTAAAAGAGTTTTATCATTTATACATCGCAATAGAGTGAAAATTGGTATTTGGCTATTCTTAGTTATTTTGCCAATCACATTACTTATAACTGCTTATGTAGGTAGTTATACAACAAATAAAGCTGTTTATTTCGATAGTGAAATAACTGAAGAATCTGTTAAAATAAAAGATTTCATTCTAGCTGATGAACTTAAAGCACTTACAATTAATATTGAATGGGATGCACTGAAAAAGCCTATAGAAGGCGATGATGGTGAACTACAAGATGGATATTATAGATTTGTCATGTCTTATACACCAAATGGCACATATCAAGTTTCTAGTGTTAAAATAACACCTGTTTTGCAAACAGATTGGAAGAGTTATCGATCTGTTGGAATTCAAAGATACTTATCAAATAATAATATTTCATTTTCAATAGATTTTAATTTCGATCTTCCAAAATCTCCATTATTATTTGTAACCATTGAAGATCCTAATCTTTATTTAAAAGTAGAATACACTTATTCTTCTGCAGGTCAAGATGTGACTGAAATAGAATATGTGAAATTTTCTTTAAAAGATTTAAATCCAAATACAGTGATTCCAAACGAATAGAAAGATAAAACCAAGCCAATGGCTTGGTTTTTTTATTGTTATTTTTTTGATTTTAGATGATTTTAAGTCTTATAGTGTTGAAAACAATTGATCAATCATTGCTTGATCAAACTCAAATGGTAATTCGGATAGCAAATATGCTTTGTCATTAGATGTATTATTTTCTAATCCATAATCATTGATTGCATCCATAAAGTTTCCTTTAACATATTCAATATCATCTAAGACTTGATCTTTTGATTTTAAATCATAAGATAGTCCATAGCTAGAAAGATTTAAATCGTCAGATGTAAAACTATCTTTGTGTGCTGAAGTTGTCACTCTAATAAGAGTAGTAATATCTACATATACAGTAACTGATAAATCATCGAGCAAGACTTGATCATCATTAAATATTTTATCTGGTTGATCAGTTACTCTGTTCCATCCATCAACTTCTAATAGATTATATTCCATCCGATAAACGCCATTGCTTTCTGCTTTAAAGCTTAATCCTTTTGTATCACTTATATAGGTGACAGTTGATTCAATCTCATCAAGATCATTAGAGCTATTAACATAATATTCATAGAGTTTATCATAATTTTTATTAGAAAATTTGACTCTTAAATGTTCTCCACTAGTATAAAACATAAATATAATTCTGTTATCTTTTGTTCTCGTTTCATATGCATAACGATTTTCATTAAAATTGTCTATAAATATATAAGCTTTATCACCATTTTCAATAAACTTATAATAATGAATTTGATTTCCGTTATCGTTTTGTGCTAAAGGAGATTCTATACCATAAGTTGCATGCTTATCTTTGGCATACTCAAAATATAGATTTTCTTCAACTATATTAAAATATATCAATGTTTCATCAACAGATTTATCACCATATTCATTTTTAATTCGGTAATCAAAGGCTTGAATATATAATTGATTATCTTCTAGTCTGATTTTAAGTTTCGTTTGATAGCTTAAGTTATCATAATCATTAAATGCATCTTCTTCAAAAAAATCGTTGCCTTTTAGCATGCTGTTATAGACCTGAAGTACATACTTGATTTCTTGGTACGGTAAAAAAGTTGAATTTGTTTGTTCATAGGGTATTGATTCCGGTAGTTCATCTCTTTGGTAAGTACCTGGATCTAAGTTGAAATTATATGGTATTTTCTTTTCAATGATGTCTTCTATTTTTAAAATATAGTCCTCTATTTTTTCTTGAACTTCTGAACTTGTTTGAATCGTTTTATTCTCAAAAGCATAGGTCCCATAATCTATGTTTTCTTCTTTTTTACAACTTGCTAAAGTAAGGGTTAGTAAAACTGTTAAAGACATATATATAATTTTTTTCATTTTCTTCCTCCCGATTGTTTTGTTTATGTTTTTATTATAATATAGCTTAATCAAAAATGCAAAAAACGATTGTTCACATGTGAACAACCGTTTCATTTTAGTCTTCTTGTTCTAATATAGTAAATATTTCTTCTGAGTTTTCACTATCAAGCATAAATGGAATCATAGTTTCTAAAAACTCATATTGTTCATCTAAATCTCCGATGAATCCAAAGTCTTCTAATATATCTATGTAATTTTCTTCAAGGTATGTGCTATCTTCTAATAATTGTTCCATTGAAATCGCATCAAAGAATAAACCAAATGCTGATAGATCTAATAAATTAGTAGTGAACTCTTCTTCTGTTATCATTGCTGATATATAGGCCTCATTAGAGCCGTTTTTGATGACATGCAAAACATAATCACCTAAAACTTGTTGCCCATCTTTGATGAGAGTACCTGCCATACTTGTATCAATTTGATCCCAGCCATTTACTTCTTTTAAATCCCATTCTAAGAATATTAAATTATCTTGTCCTAAAGAATCAATATAAACTAAATTTGAAAGAGGCATATGATATTCAATTGTGTTTACTAATATTTCTCTGTCTTGATCTAAATATAATCTGAAAAGCTTTGACATTTCTTGATTATAATATTCAACACTAAAATCTCTATTATTTGATACATAAATCCTTTTACCTTTTTCTATATCAATTTCTCTATATTGATATTTAGAATTACTATTTTGATCTATAGATAGCTCAATCGATTTATTTGATTCATAATAACTATTGAAATATATTGTATCCATATTCATAATCTCTGATATTTTTTTAATACTTCTGACATACTCAAAATAAAGCTGATCATCTACGATATTCATATATAACATAGTTACTCTTTTGTCTTGATCATTTCCTACACTATCATTAGGTTTGGAATCTTTAAAAAATTCAATAAACAATTGATCATTTTCAGTCTTTACCATAACAGCAGCATTAAAATATACATTTTGAGTGATGCACAAATCATCTTCACTAAAAGAAGTACAGGTTTCAAGCCCATTAATTGTAGACTCTAGAAACTTAGATAAATCAAGAAATAATGCATCATTCTCTAATTTTAAATTTTCATTTGTTCTTGGATTCAAATCCTCTTTGGTTAAAAATCAGTCTCCTCGTAACTTATATCCGTCAAATATAGTGATTCCACCTTTTCTTGATAAAACGAAATTTTATCTTGCACATCACTTAAAGTTTGACTTGTTTTGTTTTCAAATTCATAAGTCCCAAATTTGTTATCTTCTGTTTTGCTACACCCTATGATTGCAAATATTACAACTAGAAACATCATCATTAATAATATTTTTTTCATATATCCTCCCAAGACTTGCTTTTTATAATGTTTTTATTATACCATAAAAAAAACAACCAATTATATGAATGAATGGTTGTTTTTGATTTGTTATTTTGTATAAATATCTAAGTGGATTCTTCCATCTTTAATCTCTATAATTCTGTCTGCTTTTTCTGCTACATGTCGATCATGAGTAATCACTATAAATGTTGTTTTATATTTTAAATTAATTTCTCTTAATAAATCATAGACTTGATCTGTTGTGTCACTATCTAGATTACCCGTAGGCTCATCAGCTAATATAATTGCAGGATTATTAATTAATGCTCTTGCAATTGCAACTCTTTGTTGCTGTCCACCAGATAAGTTCATTGCTAAATTGTTCTTCTTATCTTCTAGTCCAACTATCCCTAAGAGTTCATTAGCACGATCCATAACTTCTTTTGTCATGGGTTTCTTTGTAATCTTATAAGGGAGAAGCACATTTTCTAAAGCTGTAAATTCAGGAAGTAAATAATGAAATTGAAAGATAAATCCAATCGATTCGTTTCTTAGTTGAGAAACTTCATTCTTTTTCATTTTTTGTGTATCTCTACCATTGATGAAAACATCTCCAGAAGTTGCTTTATCTAGTGTTCCCAAAATATTAAGTAGCGTTGATTTCCCACTTCCTGATTGACCAATGATTGAATTAAATGTTCCACTTTCAAAATCAAGTGATAAATCAAATAAGACTTGTGTCGGATTAGGTGTATCAAGACCATATGTTTTATTTATATTTTTTAACTCTACGATTTTAGGCATTTCTAATCACCTCGATAACTGTCATTTTAGAAGATCTTAATGCAGGGAATAATGCTGATAAAATTGACGCAAACAATGCGATACCAGCAGATAATGCAATGAATGCAGGATCAATAAATAGCGGTACAACTGGATCTCCCGTCGTTGAGTCAACTGCAAAGGTTACAAACAAGACTGACAATCCAACTCCTAATAAAACCCCTGCGATTGCACCAAAGACACCTAAAATTGTTCCTTCAAATAAGAAAACTAAAGATGCATCTTTATCTCTTAAACCCATAGCTTTTAAAATGCCAATTTGTCTAGATTTTTGAATTACAGTAATTGCTAGTGTTGATGCAATCCCTAAGACAACTGCAATGATGACAAATATTTGAATCATTAATGATGATATAGATTGTCCTTGAAGTCCAGATAAAAGTGATGCTTGTTCAACCATCCAATTACTCGTTGTATACGTGTTATCTAATGTTCGATCTATATCAAGTGCTAATTCTTCTGCTAGAAATGGTTCATTTAATTGCATTTCAATAGACGAAATCACATAAGTACTAATCCCATAAATATTTCTTGCGCCATCAAGGGTACCTATACCCCAAGCGTTATTCAGTGCTTGAACCCCTAAATCAAAAAATCCTACAACCTTAAATACATCAACCTCAGTACTACCTTGTCTTCTAATATCAATTGTTATTGGATTATTTTCATCAAATAATTCAATATTGTTTTCTTCATATTCACTTAAGAATCCTATACCAAGCATGATTTCATCATCAGCACTTGGTAATCTACCATAAGTGATTTTTTCTTCTGACTCAAATTTATAAATGCCTTCTGCATTGTCTAGGTCAAGTCCTCTAAAGACAACTTGTTTTTCAATACCTTCTTTTTCAACAAATCCAATGACGCTTAACGTTTCAGTCACTGAATTGAACTCAGGAGAAAATGCTCTAATATCATCAATTAATTGTTCATCTGTGATGACTGGTAAATCTAGGGATATCGTATCCGTGATTTCAACAGTCCGATCAATATCACTTGTAATGGTTAACTGTGAAGTTGATCCAATGGCTGTATCGACTAAATCTTTTTGAAGTCCTGTAATTAAAGATCCTATAAATACTTGAACAGAAACACCAACTGCAATCCCTAAGACAATAACGATTGTTTGTTTTTTTGCAGACATTAAAAATCTCCATGCAATGTTAAAAGCTAGTTTCATGCTTTCACCTCATCTGCAAATTTTTTAATATCATCAAAATTATCTAATAAATAATCATATTTGATTTTAGGTAGTGCTGCTTGATTTTTAAATGCTTGTCCGCCTAAAATGATTTTCACTTCAGGGAAAAAACGTTTTATTTCAGCACAAACTTGTTCAGTGACTACAATATTATAAGGATTAGTCACACTAAATGCGATATAATCTGGTTGATAACTACGCAAAGCAGATATGATATCAGCTTTAGGTACGTTTGCGCCAATATATGATGAATCAAATCCTTGAAGCAACATAAAATGGCTAACCATGATAGCTGCAATCTCATGATACTCAAATGATGGTGTTAAAACAACAACTTTCTTATGAAGTGATTGAATGCTTTCTTTTCTTTTAACGATATATGCATATGAAGATTCTAATATCGTTCTAATAATAGAAGTTCTATGATGTTCTTTCCATATGCAAATTTCTACATCATCTACATCACATTCGAAATACATCAAAGATGGTGCTAAAAATATTTTATATAATTCTTCTATTTCAACCTTCTTTGATTCTAATAAAGAAAGTGCATATAAAACACTTTGTTCTTTATCTTCTTTTTTTAACAAACTTAAAAATTGATTAAATTCTTTTTCGTATGTCATAAAAATCCCCATTTCTATTATAATTTTTCTTTTTTTAATACTCATATTATATATTAAATTATTAAAAATATAAAGAAAAAGCACTTGTAAACAAGTGCTTAACCATTATTTTTTATCGTATGATATATGATAATGTTCTAAAACTTGTTTGTAGACTTTATCATAAACTTCTTTGTTATCTAGTAAAAATTGTTTTGCATTTTCTCTACCTTGTCCAATTTTAGTGCCTTCATAAGCATACCAAGCACCACTCTTGTTTAAAATATCAAGATCTGAAGCCAGATCAACTAATTCTCCTGCTTGTGAAATACCTTGTCCATAGATGATATCTACAACAGCAGTTTTGAAAGGTGGGGCAACTTTGTTTTTAACAATTTTAATTTTTGCTTTATTCCCAACAAATTCAGTACCATCTTTAATAGTTTCACTTCTTCTAATTTCTAATCTAACTGATGCATAAAACTTTAATGCACGTCCACCTGGTGTTGTTTCTGGTGATCCAAACATCACTCCAACTTTTTCACGAATTTGATTAATGAAAATTGCAGTCGTATTTGTTTTAGAAATAGCACCTGATAGTTTTCTCATTGCTTGACTCATCAGTCTTGCTTGAAGACCAATATGAGAATCACCCATTTCGCCATTAATTTCAGCTTCTGGAACTAATGCAGCAACACTATCGATAACAATTGTATCAACTGAACCACTTCTAATTAATGCTTCAGCAATTTCTAAAGCTTGTTCTCCAGTATCTGGTTGAGATAAGATTAAATTATCTATGTCTACGCCAAGTGCTCTAGCATATTTTGGATCAAGTGCATGTTCTGCATCAATAAATGCAACATATCCACCAGCCTTTTGTACTTCTGCAATTGCATGAAGTGCTAAAGTGGTCTTCCCTGAACTTTCTGGTCCATAAATTTCTATAATTCTTCCTTTTGGATATCCACCTATACCTAATGCGATATCTAATCCAAGTGATCCTGAAGGATTTGCGGCTAAGTTGTGATCTGCTTCATCACCTAAACGCATGATTGATCCTTTACCATATTGTTTCTCTATTTGTTTCATTGCAGCCTCTAAGGCTTGTGCTCTTTTATCTTTATCCATATCTGCACCTCCATGCTATTGTATATACGAATGTCTTATTTTACTTTAAATACTTTCAAAAACGACTTTTTTATTTTTAACTAAATAATCAATACCACTAATTAATGTAAATAATATTGCAATCCAGAAAATGATATCAGCTATCCAATGTGTAATTCCAAAATCATTAAACAACATTAAAACCAGTGCAATCATCGTTGTTGCTGTTTTAACTTTACCATATGGTGATGCAGCAATAACTTCACCTTTATCAACTGCAAGCAATCTAATTCCTGTAACTAAAAACTCTCTCATGATCACAATCATTACTGCCCAAATAGGTACTCTTGATGGATCAATAACCATTAAAAATAATAAGGCAACTAAGACTAAAACTTTATCTGCAATTGGATCTAAGAACTTTCCAAAAGTTGTTATTTGATTATACTTTCTAGCGATATATCCATCTAATAAATCAGTTAATGATGCAATCACGAATAAAACCGCGAAAATGAACTGATTAATGGATAATCCAAGAAATCCAATCATCTCATCTAATGGTTTTATATAAAGAAAAACAATCATCAAGGGAATCATTATTACTCTTAATATCGTTAATTTATTTGCTGTTGTCATATTATGTGCTTCCTTTTCTTTAAATATACATCTATTTTAACATATTTATGCATTAACTGTTGTATTTTTAATTTGCTTTTGATATAATTAATTGTGCGTTATTAGGAGGTGAAATTGTGGCAAATATCAAACAACAAATTAAAAGAAACAAAACAAACGAAAAACGTCGTTTACGCAATGCATCATTTAAATCTTCAGTAAAATCAGCAATTAAAGCTGTTGAAACTGCTGTAGCAGCAAATGATAAAGCAAAAGCAACTTTAGCATTATCTTTCGCTCATAAAAAATTAGACAAGGGTCAAGCTAAAGGTATCTTTCATAAGAACTTTGTAGGGAGACATAAATCTCAATTAACTAAATCGGTGAATAGCCTTTAAAAAGAAGTCGCATCTAAGATGCTTCTTTTTTTTATCTATTTTCGATTTCTCTATATCCACCATATTGAGCAACATATGAAACATACGGCAATCTAATCCCGCTTACGCCATATTTTTTATTATATCCAATCACATTGACATATTTTTCAATATTTGGTAATTCTAAATTCATATTAACTAAAACATTAAAAGTGGCTCTAATATCATCTATTGCTCTATGAGTATTTAATACATTTGCTTGATAGGTTGCAACCGCTTGATCTAGTCTATGTGGATATTTATGTCTATCTTTATAAATTGCCATGACATCTAGGATATCATTGCTAAATTCAAAGTTTGGATTTGCATATCTTCTAATAAAATAATATAAAAATGAAAGATCAAATTGTATGTTATAAGCAACAAGCAATGGATTACCTTCCATTAGCTCTAAAAACTTATGACATGCAATTTCTTGTTCTATACCGTCTCTTAACAACATATCATCTGTGATATGCGTGATTTCAATAATTTTAGGTGATAATGGTTTATCTGCAATCAATAGTTCATCAAAACTATCAATTTCAACATACTTTCCATTTTGCTTTTCTAATAGAATTGCACCTATTTCTATAATTTGTTCTCTATCCGGATATAATCCTGTTGTTTCAAAATCAAACAATAGTATTCTGTCATGTTTTACCATAGTTTAAGCTCCTAACAAATATAATTCTAATCCAAGTTTTTTATCGATCTTTCCACTTTTAATTTCAAAATCAAGTTTACTTAGTTTCTTTAGATGCGTCTCTAGGATATTAAAATCTGCATTTTTAGCATTTTTTAATAAATAATAGGCACGTCCACTTCTGATATTAAAGTGTTCTGCGATCTCATCTTGTCTATATCCTTTATCAATAAGTAATTTCGTATGAATAAGTTCTCTTATTTTACTTACAATGAAATTTAAGATACGTAGTGGATCTTCATTTCTTGCAACAAGATCATAAAATATTTCTATTGTCTTAGCTTGATCTTTTGCAAGTAATGCATTGGTTAACTCAAAAATATTTTCTTCTAAGTTTCTACTTACTAATAAGATAACTTCTTTTTCATGAATCTCTTTACTGTCATAAGAAAACAACATCAGTTTTTCAGCTTCTTGAGATAGAAGTAAAAAATCATAATTCGTTCGCTCTATCAAAGCACTAATAGCTTCATCAGTAATAGAGTAGTTAAATTTTTTAAACATATTTTTAACAAATTCAGGATATTCATCTTTTTTCATGTCACTGATCTTTTCAATCATTGCATATTTCATCAATAGATTTTGTGTCTTGCTTGTTTTAGGAAGCACATCAGTCATTTCTATCATAACAAATACATCTGGATTTGGTTTTTCAAAGTATGTTGTCCATCTGTTAAAGATATGATCTTCTTCTTTATCAAGTATATGGATATTTTTGATCACAATTACCTTTTGTTCAGAAAAAAATGAAATGGTTTGCATATCTTCTAATATATCTTCACTCTTATTTTCTAATAAGTCATATCTCATGATGTTAAATGGGTCAACACTCAATGATTTAATTTTTGCTTCGACTTGATGATGGAGTAAATATTCATTTGGACATTGAAATACATGGATTGCTTCAGCCATAATCACGCCTCCTTATTCATTAATACTATTATACTAAAAATCACTTAAAATTCATAGGAAAGTTGACCATTTTTCTTTCTGATTTTTCCGTTGATATGATATCGTTCCATTAAGATCAGTTCGATATATAATACAACTTATATTTTGATACCTATTGATTACATTTTCATCAGGAAATCCAAAAGAATTTCTAGACGCCAATGAAATGATTGCATAACTAGGGTTAACATAAGATAAAAATTGATCGCTTGATGAAGTATATGAGCCATGATGAGGTACTTTTATAACATCACTTTTTAATTGATGATGATATGTATCTACCAAATCGTTTTCTGAAGCTTCTTCTATATCACCGGTAAATAAGAACGATTTATGATTATAAATCATTTGGAATACAAGGGATTTATTGTTTTCATTCTCATAATCTTTTAGAGGTCCTAAAAAATTAAATTTAATTGTTCCACACATAACTTGATCGTTTGCTTTTAATCTTAGAACATTTTGTTCATAAGAGGGATATGTGTAATCATATGCACTTATAATGACTTGTTTTACATAAATTGATTGCATCACTTCTTTTGCTTCTTTAATATGATCTTGATGCCCATGTGTAAGAATCAAATAATCAAGTTCATAGATCGCTTGGTTTTTTAAGTATGTTGTGATGCCATCAAATGTGTCAACAACTGCTTTACAGTCATTGGTTGCTATGATTGTTGTATCTCCTTGACCTACGTCAAGAAAAGTAATGTGTTCTTGTTGTTGTAGTTTTATTACATAAAAGCTTAAAGACATGAGTAAGATAAGAATTGCAATTCTTTTTGTTACTTGTAAAAAGTTATTTGCATAACAAATAAATATTAATGATGCATAATATAAGACCACTTGATAGATATCAAACTTTGGTATAAAAAAATCTGTTTGATAAGTAGATAAAAACAAAATAAGTTTTTCAAATGTATTTAGAATTATTGAATAGACATCATCAACAACTGGAAAAACAAAGGTAAGAATTGCAAAAGGATATAATATGGTTGTAATGATGATAATTATCAAAGGCAACATCAAGATCTGAAAGATATGTATATCTTGAAAAAAAGGAAGAATAATGATTGAGATTGCAATAGACATCAAAAACTTCTTTATTATATTTGGAAAACTTTTTAATAATGGATGAATGAGTTCTAAAAAAACTATAATTAAAAATGTAATTAAAAATCCTTGATGATAAATAAGACCAATATTAATAAGTATTAATAAATAAAACGTTAAGAAAATCATATCTAGATTTTGCATATTCATATCAAATCTTTTATTGATCAACTTGATCAGATAAATTACAAACAATCTTAAAACTACAAATGAAAAAAGATTTAAATAGCTGATCAAGCTATACACTGTAATCGTTATAATGATTTGATATGAAGATTTAATATTAAACATAAACATAAACTTTTTTAAACCAATCATTAACACATAAATATGAAGCCCAGATATCGTAAATAAATATAGAATATCGAAATTAGCATAAGTTAGTATGGTTTGTTCATCTTTAATTTTTTCACCAAAGATAAATGCTGTTATATAATCTGATGCATTTAAGTTTGAGATTTGTTGTTTGAGTTGATCTCTAAATTGAAACATTTGGAATTGATGGTCAATGATATTAACTTCATTAACATCAATTTTCCCATAAACATGAAAAGACATATAATATTTTTTTAAATCAAATCCAAACTCAACAGTTTGTTCTCTGTAAGCAATGATATCTCCTTTAATATATAAAATATCACCTAATTGAAATCTGTTTATGTCATCATAAAAATGGAATTTATAAATACCACATCTTACAGTATATCTTGCATAATGATCATATGTATCCATAGCAACCACTTTAACATCTTGTTGAATAATATCTTCATTATAACTAATGAATAAGGCATAACTAAGATAAATAACAATCATCATGATAACTAAAAATAAGATATGGATTTGTTTTCTAATCCATATCATGTAGATAAAGCATATCAAAAATGACCATATATAAAAAAAGCCTAATATAAAAATAAATAATGCAATCCCATACTTAAAAAACTCATCCAAGTGTAATATATGGTCTAATCTTTTCAAGTGTAGCTGGTCCTATGTTTTTTACATTAATTAATTCATCAATACTACTAAACAATCCATTGGCTTGTCTATAGACAATCAATGATGCTGCTCTATCTTCTGTCATGCCTGGAATTTCAAGTAAGGTTTGGAAATTTGCACTATTTACATTTATTTTTTCTGTAATAACAATTTCATCATCAATTAATGATGGAATAAAAATATAGGTATCCTCATCATAAATTTTTGATAATTCTATATCTTGCATATCGACATGTTCAGTAAACCCATAGGTAAACTTTATAATCTCATCTAAGCGCATCGGCTCATAAAATGTATAGATACCTGGAAAAATAACTTCTCCTCTAATTTCAATTTCATATCCATCAATATCAATAGCTTCATGAGAAACATAAGTATATACTTCTTTTCTTGGAAATAGAACTAAACATAAAATAAGCGTTGCGATTACAACTAAAATCATCCATTCTCTCATTTATATCCCTCCATTATATGATATGGATGATTGATCTATTTTACTTTAAAAAAAATCATCGCTATAAACTAGCGATGATATAGTGTTTTCTAGGATCTGGTCCTATTAAAACTTTTATATCTTTAAATCCTAAAGACTTTAAGATTTCTTTATAATAAGTTAAGGGTTTGATATATTGCGTTAACTTATAAATTTGAGAATCAACAATCACTTCATGATTAAGTGATGATTGTCTTCTTTTAATTGACCATTGATATTTAAACGGTTCATCTTCATCTTCAACATATCCATCAAAATCTTCTAACACTGATGGTTTATACACATCAAAGATAAAACGACCATTTACAGTCAATCCATTTTTAATATGTGTAAATATACCTTTAATCCCTTTGAAAAAGTTCATGACATCAAAGAAGGAGACAACTACATCAACTTTTATAGGTAGGGCATCTCTTAGGTCATGATGATACAAAGGAGCTTTTAGATTTGCTGTTTTGAGTCTTTCTTGTGCTAAAGCTAACATGTGATCATCATTATCAATTCCAAGTGCATCTAAATTGTGCTTAAGTAGTTCTTCTAATAAATATCCACTACCACATCCAGCATCTAAAATGACATCATCTTTATTGATAAATGGTAATAAAAAGGTATAGATTTGTTCATAGTCTATATCATTCATCAACTGGTCATATATATTCGAAAACATTATTTAATCCTTTTTACATCCGTTAATCTTTTATCAAAACCATAGTATTGACGATCTTCTTCAGTAAACAGATGAACAATCACTTCATGACAATCCACTAACACCCAAGTGCCACCCTTACCTTCCATATGTCTAATTTCATCTGCACCTAATGCTTTTTTTAAATGATTTACTGCAGCTGAACCTTGACGTTCATTTGTTGTACAAATGACGAAATAGTCATAAAAAGGGGATGATTTTTGAAAATCATAAACCGCTAAATCCTTTACCTTTAAATTTTCTAATGCATCTATTATTTTATCTAATTTTTCCATTATTTACCTCCATGTAATAAGCGTAAGCAATCAATTGCTCTTGACTTGGTTTTATATCTTGTCTTTCTAAATAATTGAGCGTTAACTCCATTGACTTTAAAACAGCTAGATCAATATCTTTTGCTGCTAGGTCATATAAAGCTTTGGTATCTATAAATATTCTGTTGGGTTCACAATAGTCTGATACAAAAACTATTTTCTCATATATTGACATATATGCTCTACCCCAAACATGTGATTTAATAGCCATTAAGATTTCTTCGTTTTTCACATTAAAATCTATCTCTAACTGCTTTGCAGCACTTAATGCATGGTAATTAACCGGATAATCTTTATACTTTATAATTTCTTGTTCTGTTAATAATTTAATTTGATCTTCTATCGGATCATTTTTTGTATAGTCGTGATATAAACTTGCAATTGCTACAAAATTTTCATCTACGTTATAGATTTTAGCTAGTTTTATTGCTGTCTCATAGACACCAATGACATGTTCTAATCTTTTAGGATCATGTTTAAGTTTATTTTCTACTTGTTTTTTAATCTTGTTAATCATTTAAATAATGCCTCCGACAAACTGATATGCATCCCTTTTGGATAAGTAACCTTGATGGTATTAGGTCCTAAAATGTGCATAAATCCGATATCTGCAAAAGTTATTTGCATTTTAGCATCTTTGATTTTAAAACTCTTTTGTTCATAAGCATCTACATAGATTTCAAAGTTTTTCTCTTTTTCACTAAGTAGTGCATCTATTTTTGTGAAATTTGTTTTATGAATGTTTAGCGTGTTTTTAACGTATAAAACAAGTGTTTGTGATTCTTGTGATGCAGTAATTGCGATAAGTCCTTCTAAAAATATTGTTTGATTCTCTCTTAATTGATAGATCTTTGGTTTAATCATTTCTAATGGAATAAGTTTCTTATAGGTTTGATAGGGCAGAAATTGATGCACATAGCCTTTTTGATAAAGTCCAGGCATATCATAGATTTGACGTTTACCTATATTTTTAATAAGCGCTTCTTGAGTCAATCCTGCTTTAGAGAATGCAAGTGCATGTAAATCTTTTGTTAAAGCTTTAAATATCGTTGTCTTTCCAGAATTTTGAACGCCAATTAAGTACATATTTTTTTCTGATAAGTTTTGAATATAAACATCTAAATTTTGTATATCATAAGGATTTTTTGCACTCATCATAATGATGTCATGATAAGGAATACGCATTAGTTTTGCTTTAATAATGATTTGTTTTAGCATATCATCTAGATTTGTACTTCTTGGAAGTAGATCTATTTGATTGATTAAATAAACATATTTAATATTTGGTTCATATCTATAAACTGGATATGTAAATAACATATCTAGATGTAAAACTGAACTGACCATAAACACGACTGCATCTTGACTTAATTTAGGTAAGTCTTCAGGATGAAAATGCTCATTTACATCTCCGTAATGCTTTAATTTAAAACATGCCTGGCAGTAATCATGCTCAAGAGATAGGGCATAGCCTACTTTTTGTTCATCGTTGGTTTGAAGTGCTGCTCCACAACCTTTACATTTAGTGGTCATTGACATATGCTTCTAACCTACTTTGATATAATTTTGGATATTTCTTGCTAATTTTCTTTAATACATGTTTTTCAATCTTTCGATTAAATTGAGTGATTTTTCGATCTGATTTGCGTTTTACACTCTTTATTAACGATACTTTTAAACCAGTGCGATGTGCACCCAATACATCAGTCATAATTTGATCACCAATCACCATAACTTCTTTAGGATTAGATTTACTTAATTTTAAAGCTTTGCGAAATCCAGTTTTTAAAGGTTTAACTGAGTGATAAACATACTTAAAGTCAGTATCTTTTAGTGCATTTGAGACTCTCTTATATCCACTATTTGACAAAATAACTAATTTAAATGATTTTGAAAGCTCATTTAAAAATGTAATTTGTGAATCAGATAATTGATCTTCATCATAACTGATGATGGTATTATCTAAGTCAAAAAACAAGGTAGATATCCCTTGTTTGTTTAATGTTTGATATGGAATTTCAAAAATGGATTGATAATAAAAATCCGGAATGCATTTTTGATAAAGACCCATTAACTAATTTCCAATATTTTGATATCGAATATTTTTCCAGTATCTGTTTTAACAGTAATTGTAGATCCGATAACATTTTTGTCTTCGCTTTCTTCTTTTTTACGCGCAAAATCCAATAAAGCTTTACCTATAGCAGATTCGACTGATATTTTATTATCAAGCGGATCAACTTCTAAGCTACCTACTAGATGAAAGATTTTTTCTTCGTTGCGATCAACAAATAAAACTTTTACTGATTTACCAATATTAATTTTATCTTCTGCTGTTTTTCTAATCAGCTTAACGTTTTTAATAATCATTTCAATTTCTTGAATTCTAGATTCGATTCTTGCTTGTTCATTTCTTGCAGCATCATAATCTGCATTTTCTGATAAGTCACCTTGTGCTCTAGCTTCTTTTAATGATTCTATATTTTCAGGTCTCTTAACTTCCTTTAAAAATTGTAATTCACTTTTTAGTTTATCAACACCTTCTTGGGTTAGTTGATATTGTTGTTGTTTGACAGCCATAATATTCCTCCTTAAATTCCTTATCTATTATACCTTATTTTTTATATTATTTCCATTTTTTTCAAGCGTTTTTGAATAACTTTGTGATTTATCATCATTTCATCAAGAACTTGATAAAATGCTTTTGAATGGTTAAACACTTTATGATGTGCATATTCATGATAGATTACGTATTCTAAATATATCGGATCAAGTGTCGCAAGAAATGTGTTTAGTGTGATTTCTAGATTTTTCCTATGATAACTTCCATATTTAGATTTTAAGTATTTATACTTATAAGGTAATGCTTCTATATCCACTTGTTTGAGTGTTAAAGCTATTCTATCTTTTAATATATCTGTCATCTTAATCATTTCTTTTAGATATATTTTTTTCCTAACTTTTTGTATATCTATTTCTTTTGTTTTGCATATGATATGATCATCTTTAATTTCATATGCAAACCTGCCAAAAACTATATCTAATTTATAGAATTTGCTCCATAATCTAATTTCATCTGGTTTAAATGACACTTTCCTTTGAAGTCTTTTATACAAGATGTCAAATTTATGTTCAATTAATATTGCAATATCTTTTTGACTCACATATTTGTTTGCAGTTACATAGATATAATCATCTTTGGCTCTAAAATATATGTTTTTAATCTTTTTTCTCTCGATATGATAGGGGATAATACACCCATTTTTCTCTACTTGTTTCATATGATTCTGCGAATCATTGCGTAAGCTTCAATCTTTTGATCAACTTTAATCTTTAAGATTTGTTTTGGATGTCTTGCTGTATCTATTGGCTCATTTGATTCATCATACATTTCTTTAAGCTCAAATTCAAAACGGTTCCCACTTGGATTAAAAACTTCTATCATCGCACCTATTTTAAAATGATTTCTTTGTTCGATAGTTGCGATATGATTAGTCTCATCATAGTCTACACCTAGACCGATAAATAATTGCGATGGTTTTTCACTTCTTTGATTAAACAGTTGTTCCTCTACACCTGGTAGTCCTTCTAGATAACCGTGTGATGTCAATCTATTTTCTGCTTTCATCAAGTCATCATAATAAGGTGTAAAATCATCTATTTTTTTATCTATAGCATAAGTATCGATTAATCTTCGATACGTAGAGACGACTGTTGCGATGTAGTGTAGAGATTTCATACGACCTTCTATTTTTAGAGATGAAACTTGTGCATCTATTAAATATGGTAGTTGCTCTAATGCTTCTAAATCTTTACTTGACATTGAAAACATCTGTTCACTGACTACTTGATCATCTTTGACTAACTCATAATTCCATCGACATGAATGCGCACATCCACCACGATTTGCATCACGATCCGTCATGTTATCTGATAGAGAACATCGTCCTGAAAAACTCATACACATACCACCATGTATAAAAACCTCAACATCAGCTTTAGTTTTATGTGTTAATGATTTTATTTGTTGTTTTGATAATTCTCTTGCCAGTACGACTCTTTTTACACCTTTATCATACCAATAATTAACCGCATCTGTATTGTATGCAGATTGTTGTGTCGATAGATGTACTTCTAGACTCGTATGTTCTAATGCTTGATCGATAATATATGGTGAAGCAGAGATAATCGCATCAACATGAACACTTTCTAAATCTTTTAAGTATTCTAACACACCTTCTAGATCTTCATTATGCGGAATAATATTAGTAGTCACGTACACTTTTTTGCCTCTTTGATGCGCAAAGTCACAAGCTTCTTTAATATCTTCGACTGTAAAATTGGATGCTCTTGCACGAAGTGAAAAATTAATCCCACCTATAAATACTGCATCAGCACCATACATTAAAGCAATCTTTAGTTTTTCTAAATCTCCAGCTGGAGCTAATAGTTCTACCATGTTAAGACTCCTTTGTTTTATAAACAGTCTTTTTATAAAAGAATCCCGAATCCCAGTCTTCTTTATATAAAGCTTTAATATCTTTAACTAATTTTTTATTTATACTCTTATTTTTATAAAGTTCCGATACTTTTTTTGCATATAGATCATCTTTAAAAATAGAATCTATCACTAAATAATCCACATGATTTTCTAGTTGTTCTATATATTCAAGAGATGAAAATACTTTAGATCTAAATACATGTGTTCCAGCCATATCTTCTAAGATAGGATAGGGTTCATCTGATCTTTGTTCTTCAATTATTTTTAAATTTTGTTGATTATGAAATATATTATCTTGATTTTGATAATCCATAAAATTATTAATTAATTGTCTTTTTGAATAAAACATATTCAAATGACCATGTCCAACCATAAATAAATTAATTTCTTTATGTTCAGATATTTCTAAGACATCAGATAAGGTAATCTCTTTTGCGACATAAGCTCCAAAGATACCATCTTTTTTTAAGAAGTTAAAATCATATTTATTGGTTAAAAGCGTTTCTGGATTATAAATAGCTTTATTGCTCAAGTTTTTAGATTTTAATCTCATTACTGAACCTATATCTGCAACAATAATACCATTCAAATTATTAGTGTCTAATTGATCTAAAAACACACTAAATTGATCCAACAATTCATCATCTAACATTTGATTGGCTTGTAGGAATATCTCTTTATCTAATGATACAGCAAGTTTTATAGCTTGATTGATTTCATCAATAGTAAAAGAATGGGTTAATCTAGTCCCAAATCTTTCATTACCTAAGATAAAACCATCCACTGTTAAAGATAGATTATTTATATTATTTAGATCATATAATGTTGTAAGATATTTCATTTAATCATTCACCCTTTTTGTGATGCTCATTCCATCACCTATATCATAAAATTGTGTATCATACAGATCATGCTCTTTTAAGAATACTTTAAATTCATTAATTTTTCTAATTAATTGCCTTGTATTTCTATTGACCTTGTTTGGATCAAGATGATGAAAATTAAGATTATCACAAACAATCACGCCACCTTTTTTTAAAAATGGTGAAAACTTATCAAAAAACTTTTGATATTGTGCTTTAGCTGCATCGATAAATATCATATCATATTGATCAAGTTTTTGATCATAGATAAGTGCATCTCCACAGATTAATGAAATATGTTTTTGATAAGACTTAAAATTTTCTTTTGCTTGTACAATCATCTTCTCATTTCTTTCAAAAGTCGTCACTTTACAGCCTTGTTCAGCCATAAAAATGGCACTATAACCAATAGCGGTCCCAATTTCTAAAACATTTTTTATATGATAATCGTCTATGACATCTTTTAAAAACAAAAGCCCATCATCACAAATAATGGGTATGCTATGGTCTTTTGCATATTGTTTTAAACTTTTAAGCATTATTCGTTTTCTTCTGCCTCTAATTCATCAAAGAATTTTTCTAAAACTTCATCAAGCATTTCCCATTCTTCATCAGTTTCGATATCTAAAAATGTGCCTTCAGATTCATCTTTAGTATCTGGTACATATTGTGCAGCAGAAATTTCTTTTGAATCCATAAATTCAAAAATCACGTATTTCTTTCCTTGATGTTCGTGAGTTAATATAATTTCACAAACCGTTTCATTTCCATCTTCACCAACTAGGGTTAATTTGTTATCATCCATTTTAATGATCTCCTTTATTATCTAAATAGTTTTGCAGTATCAGTACTGCAGCTAATTCATCTTTTTTTTGTTTTTGTTTATTTCTTTTTTCTTTTCCTTTGGCCATCGCCATAAGCGCTGATTTTGTGGATAATCTTTCATCCCAAAGGATCACGTTAACTTCTCTTTTATCTAAGATTAAAGTTTTCATGTCTTGACTTATTTTACCACGAATACCGATATCATTGTTCATATGTTTTGGTAAACCTAAAATGACATCAGTTATTTTTTCTTGATCAACAGTTTGACAGATCATTTCAGCTGCTATCTCATATTCATTTTCAATAAACCTATCTGTTTTATAGGTGTGTGCAATAATACCAGATTCGCTGATTGCATATCCGATTGTCTTACTCCCTAAATCAATTCCTAAATATTTTTTCATAGTAATTCCTTTATTTTAGAAATCATTGGTTCAACTAGCTCGAGATCTTGTGTTCCACCTTGAGCCATGTTGCCTCTACCTCCACCTGATCCATTTGTTAATTTAGCAGCTGTTTTAATGATTTCACCAGCATTATCTAAGCTACTTTTACAAATAAAGGTTGCTTTATCTAGAGTTAAATTAATCATAAATACAAGCTCTGCACCTATTTTATCATAGAGTGCATCTGTTAATTGTTTTAGTACTTTAGAATCAATATCTTTTGTAATAATAACTGGTCGTTTGTTATTGATATCAGTGATGAACTGATCAAGATCTGATAAGACATCTTTTTGTTTTTTAAGTAGAATATCTTTTTCTAGATTTTTAACAAACTCTTTTAAAGATTCAATATAGTTTCTATAGTTTATGATATCTTGGTAACTTCCAATCATTTGTGGTGCTTTAGGAAGTTTAATATTTTCATCAAGTTTATGAGCTTTATCCGTAATGAGTTCGATTTCATGGAATAGATTTTCCATAAAATCTTTAACTTGTTCAACAAGATTTATACCAGTAACACCTTCCATTCTATAAATACCAGATCCAATAGATTCATATGAACAGATTGCAAAATCAATGATTTCTTTTGTATTAGACACATGCGTTCCACCACAAAATTCCTTACTCCAGTCCATATCAACAACACGAACTACATCACCATATTTTTCGCCAAATAAAGCCATTGCTCCAATTTTTTTAGCTTCTTCAATCGGTAATTCTTTTATGATGACATCAAGTGGATGTTCTTTAATGTAATGTTTAACAAGTTTTTCAACTGCTAAGATTTGATTGTCATTTTCTGTTTCGAAATGATTAAAGTCAAATCTCCAACTCTTTGGAGAAACTTGTGAGCCTTGTTGATTTGCATGCTTTCCAAATAAATCTTTAATTGCTTGATGAAATAAATGAGCTGCACTATGATTTCTAATCGTCTTTAATCTCATTTTTTGATCAACAATCGCCAACACTTCTTCGCCTTCTTCAAATTGGCCTTCTACAATATGTAAGAATTGTCCATGAGGTAGTTTCATCACATCAACAACCTTATAACCGTTAATTGTTCCTTGATCACTGACTTGTCCACCAGAAGTTGCGTAAAATGGTGTTTGATCTAAAACGATTCCTTCTTCAAATACTTTAATAACTTTTGATTCTGATTGTAGATGTTCATATCCAATAAACTTTGAAGGTTCATTAAAATTTAAATAAGCTTCTTTTTGAGATTTCATACTTGCAGTGACTGATCTTGCAGATCTTGAACGTTCTTTTTGTAAGTTTAATTCTTCTTTAAATCCATTTAAATCTACAATGACGCCTTGTTCTTCTGCATATTCTAAAGTCAACTCAATAGGAAAGCCGTATGTATCATATAGTTTGAATGCAGTTTGTCCAGAAATTGTTTTAGTTTTTTGATCAATCGCATCAACTAAATGTTTTTCACCTTCACTAATTGTTTCTAAGAATTTTTCTTCTTCTTTTAATACAAGTTTTTTTACGATATCTTTTGTATCATATAAAGCATCATAAAAGACACCCATAACTTCAACAACATCATCAACTAGTTGATATAAGAATGGCTTATCTAAATTAAGGATTCTTCCATATTTAACAGCACGTCTTAATAATCTTCTTAAAACGTATCCTCTACCTTCATTAGAAAGCATAGCACCATCGCTAATTGCAAATACTAATGTTTTAATATGATCTGCAATCACTTTAAATGCCATTTGACCTTGATATTTAATACCTGTAAGTGATTCAATATGATTCATGATTGGTACAAAAAGGTCCGTTTCAAAATTCGTTTCAACTTCTTGCAAGACACATGCAAATCTCTCAAGTCCACCACCTGTATCTATGTTTTTAGAAGGTAGTTCTTTATAATCTTCTCTTGCGACACCATCTTTTGCGTTATATTGAGAAAAAACGATATTCCAAATTTCAATATATCTTTCATTTTCTATATCATCTTTGATTAATTCTGTCCCTCTTTTGTCATAAGATTCGCCACGATCAAAATATATTTCAGTATCTGGACCACATGGGCCAGATCCTATTTCCCAAAAATTATCATAGGTTGGAATTAAATGAGATGGATTGACACCTAAAGATATCCAAATATCTCTTGCTTCTATATCATCTGGATAATAAGTCATATAAAGTTTATCTTTATCAAAACCAAACCATTTTGAATCTGTTAAGAGTTCAAATCCCCAAGTAATTGCCTCTTTCTTAAAATAATCTCCAATAGAAAAATTACCCAACATCTCAAAAAATGTATGATGTCTAGCAGTCTTTCCAACATTTTCGATATCATTGGTTCTAATACATTTTTGGACATTTGTTAATCTTGGGTTTGTTGGTTTTTCACTACCATCAAAATATTTCTTTAAAGGCGCAACTCCAGCATTAATCCATAATAATGTTGGATCATTTTGGGGAATCAATGAAGCTGATTGTTCAATTTTATGTTTCTTTGATTCAAAGAAATTTAACCAAGTTTCTCTGATTTGTTTTGCGGTCATATATTTCATTTTAAATCCTCCTGTAAAATAAATAAAAACGCCCTTAGATAAAAAATATCTAAGGACGAATAAGTTCGCGGTACCACCTTAGTTCTAGGTTTCCCTAGCCCTCTTTATATCGTTAAGGCCGACATACCTTTTGCTCCCAAATAGCTTTCATAAGTTTTCATCTTCGTTTTCACCATCCACGAAGTCTCTAAAAAGAAAATACTTATTACTCAGTTTGTTCATTGCGTATTCATATTATCATTTTTTTTTAGATAAGTAAAGATACTTCATCTTCTTTTATATGAATGCTGTTTATTTACTTATTTTTTCATTTGTACAAAGCATTTCATAATGTTTGATACCTTCTTCTATATATGGACCTAAAACCGTCTTAAATCCTAGATTTTCATAATAGTTTTTTAGATATGCTTGACCAGATATTCTGATGGGATATCCACTTAAATCTTTTTTTACAGTTTCCATTAAAAATGTCGCAAGACCAAGTTTTCTATATTTTAAATCAGTAACAACTCTTCCTACAGAATACTCTTCATATTTTAACCCTTGTGGTAGGACTCTTAAGTAACTTATAATTTTATCGTTTTCATCTTTAATAAAGTAATGCATTGAATCTTGATCTTTATAATCTGTATCGACATAAAAGATTTTTTGTTCCATCAAAAAAACAGTATATCTTAAATCGAGCATGTCATATATCTCTTGATTTGTCATTTCAATAAATTTCTTTTTATATATTTTTTTTAAAGACATATTTAAACATATAAGGCGCACCAAGTGCAGCCCATCCTCCAATCATTAAATATCTGATTGCATCAAATATTAAAACTTCTGGGAAAACCAATTTTAGTCCTTCTTTTATTACTAACGCAATAATGACACCGATGACTACTTTTAAAATTTGATTAATTGTTGTATTTTTAACTTCATATTTAACATATCTTTTTTCTATAAAATAGCCAACAGCAAATCCCATAAATCCACCTGCTGCAATATATAAATCATGATTTTTAACAAAGATCATCGCAATCACTAAAAATGGAAGGAGATACAATGTATAAATTTCTTCTTTATCATTCATTTTATCTATCCATTTAAACATTAAGATAGAAACGCCAACACTTAAAACAACTCCAACTAATACATCAGATAAATAATGTTGAACAAGATAAACTCTTGAGATAGGCACTACAATAATGATAAATAAACCCAACCATTTAATCCAATTCAAGTGATGTTTTTTATATAAATCATATGCTGTATAACCAAGCACACCACTAGCTTGTGCATGTCCTGATGGAAATGAATACCCTGTTGTTTCATAGCCAAAAGGTGAGTCTATATTTGATTGTGTATAAGGTCTTGGTCTTTTAAAGATTTCTTTTAATCCACTATTTACCATCGCAGAAATCATAAATGTTAACGCAAATTTATGTGCATATTTCTTATTATAAGTCCAATATAATATCACTGCGATCACAATAAATGCATATTGATCACCTAAGTTTGTAGATATATAGAAAAACCAATCAAGAATAGGATTTCTAATTGCTTGGAAAGCTTTGATAATACTTAAGTCCATAATGCTTCAACCTCAGTTTTCAAATTTTTTTCATCAGATTTTTCCATAGATACATATTGAAACTCATCATCAATTTCCCATGTGCCATCTTTTTTATACATACCTAATTCAATAAGTTTATTCATAATTGCCTCTCCCATTTTTTCACCATAAAGTGCTTTATTTCTAATATCATCAGTATTAAAATCTAGAACATCATAATGTGTGCGACTAAATAAATAATGGGTTTTAAAATTAACTAATAATATTGGATTTGAATTGTATTTTTTATGGAAAAAAATACCATCAATAGGAATTGCAAATATCACATTACACCCTGCATCAATTAAAGGTTGAACTGGACAGTTATCTAATGTTCCTCCATCGACATAAAATTCATCATCGATATTAGTTGATCCAAATAATACAGGAATAGATGCACTCGCAAGTACTGCTTTTAGTGGATCTTTAAACTCATTTAAATAAAATACTTCTTTTTCCATACGATGGATTAAGACTTGATCAATAAATGAACCTTTTTTAATTTTTGCGGCTGTTGCATATCCATGAATTTTAGATTCTCTAATTTCACTTAATTTAATTTCTTCTGTCATCTTATTAAATACATCTTGTAAGCTAAATAGGCCTTGTTTGTCTAGTTTAAACCGATCTAAACCTTTACCATAAATATCTTTATTATGCATGTTTTCCCAAACCTCTAACATGCGTTCATAAGAAAAACCTGCCATAACCATCATGGTATTGATTGCACCTATAGACGTACCTGAGACATGTTTAATTTGTTTTAATAAACCATATTTTCTAAAAGCTTCTAAAACTCCAATTTGATACGAGCCTCTTGCACCCCCGCCACCTAATGCAAGTCCAATTTTAACTTCCATAAACTCACCTATATTTTAAATCTTTTTCTATTCTTCTTTTTGCATCTTTTTCTTTTAAATCTTGCCGTTTATCATAATCTCTTTTCCCTTTTGCAAGACCAATTTCGACTTTCGCTAATCCTTCATTTAAATATACTTTTAAAGGAATCACAGAATAGCCTTGTTCTCTAGTCTTGCTAAATAAGAATAAGATCTCTTTTTTATGTAATAAAATTTTTCTAGTTCTAGTTTCATCATGATTATATCGATTAGAATAATCATATTTAGAAATATGCATATTGATAATATATGCTTCATGATCTCTAAATGTAACATAGCTATCACTAAGATTTATTTTACCTAGACGAATAGATTTAATCTCACTACCCAAAAGCTTTATACCTGCTTCATAGGTTTCTTCAATAAAATAATCATGTCTAGCTTTTTTATTTTGACTGATAACCTTCATAAAAAACTACCTTCTTGTCTTCTTTGTTGTTTTTTTCTTGTCGATGATTCCAAAATCCATCTTCTTTTCG
Organism: Acholeplasmataceae bacterium; assembly: GCA_021108415.1. Taxonomy (GTDB): domain Bacteria; phylum Bacillota_I; class Bacilli_A; order Acholeplasmatales; family Acholeplasmataceae; genus Mariniplasma. The sequence goes on from JAIOQX010000002.1 coordinate 331,725, forward strand.
TGTAAATCTACACTTAAAAGTTCAACTTTAATTGAATCACCTAATCTATATTTCTTACCACGTCTACCAATAAATGTTAATAAGCTTTCATTATACATATAATAATCATCTAATTCTCTTAAAGGTACAAATCCTTCAATACCATTATCGAGCTTAACAAACATACCACTTGGCATCATTTGAGAAATGATTGCTTTAAAGTATGTTCCGACTTTATTTTTCATAAATTCACAACTCTTTAATTTGGCAACATCACGTTCCATTTGAACTGCTTTTCTTTCTTGATCAGAAGTGTGTTTTGCAATATCTGGCATAACTGATTGATAATGATAAACTTGTTTTTTCATATCTGTTGCTTCACCTAAGACAAATAAGTGAATCAATCTGTGTAAGATTAAATCTGGATATCTTCTAATTGGAGAAGTAAAATGCGCATAATAAGTTGCACCTAATCCAAAATGAATATCTTTTGTATGAGAATATTTTGCTTTTTGCATTGCACGAAGCAATAACATATGCACCACATAACTATATGGTGTATCTAGTGTTCTTTTCGTTAATGCTTGTAGAGGTTCTGCTTTACCTAGGTTTTTCATGTTAACAGGAAAACCTAGTCTTGATACCATTTGAAGTGCATTTTTTAATTTAACTAAATCTGGTTTCTCATGAATTCTATAAATAGATGGAAGATCTGCATGATACATATGAAACGCAACCGTTTCATTTGCAATCAACATAAATGATTCAATTAACTCTTCTGCATCATCAGTTGTTCTTTGATAAACATCTAAGACTTTTCCCATCTTATCGATTTTAAATCCTAATTCAGAGCTTTCAAATTCAATTTCTCCACGTTTTTTACGAATCATCTTTAATTTATTAGATAATTCATTCATATTTAAAAGCATATCTTCAATTGCTTTATCATTTAAGCTTTTGTTATCCTTTAAAAACTGATTGACTTCATCATATGTCATTCTTCGATCACTTTTAATAAACGTTTTTTGAATATGATAATCAATAACTTTTCCGTAATCATCTAATGTCATCATGCAAGATAAAGTTAATTTGATTTCATGTGGATTAAGCGAGCATTTGTCATTAGATAGTAAATGCGGTAGCATTGGAATCACGCGATCTGCTAAATAAGCACTCGTTGATCTTGCATATGCTTCAATATCTAAAAATGAACCACTTTTAACATAATGGCTAACGTCAGCGATATGTACACCTAATTTATATTGATTATCCTTATAAGTTAAGCTGATCGCATCATCTAAATCTTTAGCATCTTTTCCATCAATGGTAATAATTAACTCTTTACTTAAATCTAGTCTATCTTTTTTCTCTTGTTCCATATTGATATCTAAATCTTTTAAAGAATCCATCACTTCATCACTAAACTTTTCAGGCCATTGATATTGATTGACTATCTTTAATGTAGAGATATCAGGGTCATTAAGATGTCCGATAACTTTTTTGACATATGCATAAACACAATCTCTATCAATTGATTCTACTTCAAGTAAAACCACATGTCCAGAGACCAATCCTTGATATTCATCAACAACTAATCTTTTTTCTATAAATGTTTCAGGCTCAAAAAAAAGCCCTTTTTTATGTTTTTTAACGGTTGCGATAACCACTTTTAATGCACGTTCAACAATTTTAATAACTTTTGGCTCAACATCTTCTTTAACCAAAACAATATCATCATGCATTGCATCAGATAAATTTTGATATTCGATATAGATATCTTTTAACTCCTGTCTTAAAAAACCAAAATTTTTCTTTCGGTCTAAGCGACCAATTAAAATATCATGATTTAACATGTAGTAAGGTTCTTCAAAAATCAAATAACTAAAGTCATCTAAATTAATTTCTCCTACTTCATCTTTATGTAATTTTCTAGTTTGTTGCTTGTAAAACTCTAAATATATATTTTCCATAGTATACCTCACTGTTATTATAACATATATGACAATAATATATGCACCTTATATAAACTGTTTCATCTGCTTGTTAAATTAGTTTTAAACCATTAAAGATTGACACGTAACTCGTCCTAAATAAACAAAAATTGTTAAATATAATTTATAAAACTATGTTAAATATCTATAAACACAATATGCATAAATTAATTAGAACAACTAATTTATGGCTTATTTAGAGACATAAGTCTTATCAACTCGCAGTTGAATTATGTCAATTTACAGTAAATAGACTTTTTTATAACTTTAATATATAATTAAGTTACATAACAAAGGGGGACATCTACATGGATGCTCAAAAGATCGGATTATTTTTATTTAAGTTGCGAAAAGAAAAACATTTAACTCAAAAAGAGATTGCAGAAATTTGTAATGTATCTACACAAGCTGTTTCTAAGTGGGAAAGAGGAGAATCCATTCCTGATGTAGAACTATTAGAACGATTAAGCATATATTATAATTTAACGATTAATGAAATTCTAAACGGCGAAGAAAAACAATCATCGATTGATGCGACTAGAAAGTCTAATATCATTATACTTTCAACTTCAATTTTAGTTTTTCTTTCCTTCTTCTTTACATATGCTGGTGTTTTATTAAATAATAGTCCAATCAATCAAGATTTAATAATCCTTTATAAGGGATATGAACTTATATTTGATCGAATTAATATCTGGGAAGCACGGTTAACACAGTTTGTATTCATTATACTAATCATCAATTTAGTGTTATCCATTTTCATTGTGTCCAATGTTATCAAAAAAGAGAAATATGTCTCAATTTATATCATCATTTCATCTATTCTACTAATTTTAGTTTCATTGTTATCTATTGCACACGAATCATTTTATGTATTTCCACAAATCTTCATCTTATTACATGCTTTAATTACTCTTTTTATGTCAATAAAAGTAAATGATAAAGACCATTTCTTAAGTAAATTAAAAGCTTATAAAACGCTTAAGAAAAACAATGAAGTGCCTTCTTCCCTATTATTATCTGAAGAAGTTTTAAACTCAAAAGGACTAAAGATTATAAAAATTTTGATATTGCTTATTTCATCTATATTTATTTTATTTTCTATATTTGCTATGATTGGCTACATAATTGAGTTAACAACTCCTTCTGCATCTCCAGAAATAGATTTTATATTTCTTATATCAATCTTTTTATTTATCACAGGCATAACATCACTAAACAGTTATAAATATATAGGCTCAATATATACATCAGAAATGCTTGTATTTGATGCAATCATCTCCTTGATACTATCAGTTTTAGTAATCTTCGTTGTTACCTTCTCGCTTCACTTTGTATTGATTTTAAATATAATTCTTGCTTCCTATTTCATCTATAGTGCTAAAAAATACAGTAAAACTAAACATAATTTGAATTGAATACAAAAAACGCACCAAGGACTTTATCCTTTGTGCGTTATTTTATATAAGATTAACTTATTTCTTTAAATTATAAAATGAATCTAATCCTCTATATTGTGCAACAGGTCCTAATTGATCTTCAATTCTAAGTAATTGGTTATACTTAGCAATTCTATCAGTTCTTGAAGCACTACCAGTCTTAATTTGACCAGCATTCGTTGCAACAGCGATATCAGCAATTGTTGTATCTTCTGTTTCACCTGAACGATGTGAGACAACTGCAGTGTATCCTGCACGTTTTGCCATTTCAATCGCATCAAATGTTTCTGTTAATGTACCAATTTGATTGACTTTAATTAAAATAGAGTTTGCAATATTTTCTTCAATTCCTCTAGCTAATTTTTCAGTATTTGTTACAAATAAGTCATCACCAACTAATTGAATTTTTTTACCTAATTTTTCAGTTAAATAAACCCAACCTTCCCAATCATTTTCATCAAGTCCATCTTCGATAGAAAGGATTGGATATTTGCTAACTAGATCTTCGTAGAAATGAGTTAATTCTTTAGAGTCAAGTTCTTTTCCACCTTCGCCAGCTAATACATATTTCTTAGTTTCTTTATTATAGAATTCACTAGACGCAACATCCATACCTAAGAAAATTTCTTCTCCTGGTTTGTATCCTGCTTTTTTGATTGCTTCCATAATAACTTGTAGCGCTTCTTCGTTAGATCCTAAGTTAGGCGCAAACCCACCTTCATCACCAACACCTGTGTTATAACCTTTAGAAGTTAAAACCTTCTTTAAGTTATGGAAGATTTCTGCTCCCATACGTAGTGCTTCTCTAAATGATTTAGCACCTACAGGTAGAATCATAAACTCTTGGAAATCTACATTATTATCAGCATGTGATCCACCATTAATGATGTTCATCATTGGTACTGGTAATTGTTTTGTGTTAAATCCACCAAGATATTGATATAATTCAACACCTAAATAATCTGCTGCAGCTCTTGCTACTGCCATAGAGACACCTAAGATTGCATTTGCACCAAATTTAGACTTATTTTTAGTTCCGTCTAATTCGATCATCATTAAATCTATTGCAACTTGATTTGTTACATCAAATCCAACCAATTCAGGTGCTATTAATTCATTAACGTTTGCTACTGCTTTTAATACACCTTTACCTAGATAGCGGTTCTTGTCACCATCTCTTAATTCTACTGCTTCGTGTTCACCTGTTGATGCTCCTGATGGAACAATCGCACGGCCAAACGCGCCTGAGTCTGTAAATACTTCAACTTCTACAGTTGGGTTTCCACGTGAGTCTAAGACTTCGCGTGCATAAATATCGCTTATAAATGGCATAATTTCACTCCTTTATATAGTTTTTGCCTTGTTCGTTTACATAATTCATTATACACAATAATTCTAATTAAATAAAGCATTCTAATTAATAAAAACGTTTACTTACTGTACTTATATGCATAATAGATACTTATAATGAAAAATACTATATCTATTATGTTATTTACATCAAAGAATCCAACACTAAAAGGATTCAAAAATGAAAAGAAAAACCATGGATTTAAAACCTCTACAATAGCACTTAATTTTAGAGTTCCGGTTAATAAATAAATCAACCCAATATTGGTTGTTATATTCATCAAATAGAATGCAAGAATAAATGATAAAACACTTATAAAACTAAATATAATATGGTGTTCATATACGGATTGTTTAATTCTTCTTGCTGTTAATGAAGCCAAAACAATTAACATTAACCAAGTTAGAGAAAAATTAAACTGATATGCAATAAATACTTGTAGTGATCCAATTAAAAGTCCACCAACAAAAGCCATAAATAAACCTTGTTTGATGACTTCTATTAGATCGTCTTTATGAAAAGGTTGTCTAAGTTGATTTGATATGCTCATAAAATTCTCCAATCTTTCTTTATGTATCTATTTTATCAAAAATATGATTATTAATAAACAATATGACATTAGATGGTAAATTATGTAAATTAAATAAAAAATACCTTATGTTTTAACATAAAGTATCTTAATTTGGTTCTTTTATAATTCTAAATATTTAATTTTTGGTTTTAACATTAAAAATATGATCGTAACCAAGCTACCTTTAACTAAATTAAAAGGAATATAAGCAGATAAGACAAATGTTAGATAAGATCTACTTGTATAGAAAGAATCTTCAATAAAAGTAAATGCCCAAAAATGTACACGTCCACTTTCAGATAATGCAATGGGTGGAAGTGTTAAAAATAGTGGTGTTGCAAAAAAGTAGTTGATCGTCGTTAAGACAAAAGTCAAAACTATTGAGATACTTAACGTATAGATGATGTAATCTTTCAAAGTTAATGGATTGCGATCAACAGAGACTTCATACATAAGCGGTTTAGATTTATCTTTTAACATGCTTTTTGCCATATTAAAAGCAAAAATAATCGCAAAAGATGCAAACATGGCTAACATCTCTCCAACTAGATCAGCTGGATCAAAGCCCCTAAATAATCTTCTTGCAATGGTTCTTATTAAAACAACCATGATGGTCTCTTTGCTTCCTAAGACTAAGAGTGCTATTAATATAGCAACTTCACTTAAATCTATTTTTAAAAATGAAAAAGGTGGAAACCATGGAATTTCTATTAACGATAAGATAATAGAAACCGCTGCAAGTGATACAACATACAACATTTTTTTTAAACGCAAGTAATTTGACATTGTTTTGACCTCCAAAATAAAATAAAATCGCCAAATTACTTCGGCGATAAAAGACGTCAAAAAAGACAAATCTTCTTCCATCCAGACTTTACTGTCGGTACTTGAATTTCACAAGTTCAACCCATATGGGTTCGCGGACTTTACCGCCGGTCCCGAATTACACGGTGCCCCGAAGTATTTACAAACATATTCTATCATAGTTTTTCATAAAATCAACAAAATTGGTAATTGGAAACGTTTTATTTGTAAGTTTCTTAACTAATTACCTTTTTTTGAGTATAATAGATATGAAAGAAATTGACAGATGAAGGAGTTTAATATGAAAAAAAAATTTGCAGCACTTATTATTATGGATGGTTATGGACTTGCTGAGCCAAGTGAATCAAATGCAGTATCACTTGCTAAAAAACCATTTTTAGATAAATTATTCAGCGAGTATCCAAAAAATGTATTACAAGCTAGTGGTGAAGCCGTAGGACTTCCAGAAGGCCAAATGGGTAATTCTGAAGTAGGCCACTTAAACTTAGGGGCAGGTAGAGTTGTCTATCAATCTCTAACTAGAATTAATGTAGCAATTAAAGATGGATCTTTTTTCAAAAATAAAGCATTCTTAGATGCTATCAAACATGTTAAAAAACACAATTCTAAACTACATATCATGGGTTTAGTATCAGATGGTGGTGTTCATGCTTTCCCTACACATATTAAAGCATTACATGACCTTGCAATGCAAAATGGTATTACACCTTATATGCACGCCTTTATGGATGGTAGAGATACCCCACAAAAAGGTGGTTTAGGTTATTTAGGTGATTTAATTGATCATGGCATGAAGATAGCTACAGTTTCTGGTCGCTATTATGCAATGGATCGTGATAACAATTGGGATCGTATACAACTTGCTTATGACAATATGGTATTAGGTACCGGTAAATTATATGAAAATGCACTAGAAGGTATAAAAGCATCATATGATCAAGATGTAACTGATGAGTTCATTAAACCTTTCTTAGTAGATAAAAAAGGATTAATCGAAGATCATGATGCAGTTTTATTTGCAAACTTTAGACCAGATAGAGCAATTAGAATGTCACTAGCATTATCTAATCCAGAAGGTACTAAATTATTTGAAACACCAGGTAAGGCAACATTTGATCTATCTCATACATTAAAAGACATCTTCTTAGTATCAATGATGCATTATCATGAAGCAGTTAAAGGCCCTTTAGCTTATGATCTTCAAAAACTAGATAATATTTATGGCGAAGTGATTGCTAATGCTGGTTTAAAACAATTAAGAGTTGCAGAAACAGAAAAATATGCTCATGTGACTTTCTTCTTTGATGGTGGTAGTGAAAAAGATTTAAAAGGTGCGACTAGAATTTTAGTTCAATCACCTAAAGTTGCAACTTATGACCTAAAACCAGAGATGAGTGCTTATGAAGTTAAAGATAAAGCTGTCAAAGCCATCAAAACTGGTGAATATGACACTATGATTTTAAACTTTGCAAATCCTGATATGGTTGGACATACAGGATCTATTGAAGCTGCTACAAAAGCAGTTGAAACAGTTGATCAATGCACTAAAGAAGTTGTTGAAGCTATTTTATCAATTGGTGGAGTCGCAATCGTCTTAGCAGATCATGGAAATGCTGAAAAGATGAGATCAGAAGATGGTCTACCTCATACAGCACATACAACAAATTTAGTTCCTGTAGTGATCACACAAAAAGGCATTAAAGTAAATACTGGTGCCCTATGTGATGTTGCACCTACATTATTAGATATTCTAGGCGTTAAAAAACCAAAAGAAATGACTGGACATTCTTTAATTATTAAATAAAGAGTTTATATAAGAAAAAAGACGAATGGGCTACCATTCGTCTTTTTCGTCTATACCCACAACTTCTACTTGATATCCAATTTCTTCAACTTTTTTTAAAAGTTGTTCTAATGTAACAATATCATTATCATATGTAATCTTTGCGTGTTTGTTTGCTACATCATACTCAAAATGTGTGATTCCTTGTCTGTATAATACGTGTTCAATAGCTGCTACACATCCTGCTGGGTATACATCCTTGCATTTCAGGTACGCAGTTGACATTTTATATACACTCTCCTTACATCATTTTTTGTATGTAATATTCAATAAGTGCTTGTGTTCCATTTTCACTAAATCCTTTGTCTGATAAAACTTGATATGCTTTTGTTACAATTTCTAAACCTTTTAAATCTAGGTCTTCTTTTTCTGCCATCGCAAGTTTTAAATCTTTTAAATAATGTTTAATAAAAAATCCTGGTTCATAGTCTTTATCAATCATTTTTCTACCATTGTTTTTGGCCTGCCATGAACTAGCAGATCCTCCTGTAATGACATTTAACATACTATCTAAATCTAGATTTTTACTTTTAGCTAATGTTAAACCTTCTGCAATACCTAAGATATTTCCAGCAATAACAGTTTGATTGACTAGTTTTGCATACATACCAGATCCAGCATCACCCATATAAGTAATCGTTTTACCCATCAACTCTAAGATTGGTAGAACTTTTTCATAAATAGAATATTCTCCACCAACCATAATTGATAAAGACGCATTGATGGCACCTAAATCTCCACCTGTTACAGGTGAATCAAGCATGTATAAACCTTTTTCTTTTCCTTTTTGATAAATCTCTTTAGCTAATGTAGGTGATGATGTTGTCATATCGACACAAATCGTTTTTGGATTTGCTTCTTTTAGGATCACATCATAGACTTCTTTTACATCTTCTGGAAATCCAACAATCGTAAAAACAGCATCTACCTCTTTAATACATTTTTTTATATCTTCACAAAATATGCAATCAGGTTCTAAAGCTTTTGCTTTTGCATCTGTTCTATTATATACATAAACTGTATGGCCTGCTGCTTGGACATGCTTTGCCATCGGAGCACCCATCACACCTGTACCTATCCATAAAATCTTCAAAATTATGCCACTCCTTTTGTTTTCTTATCCAACCATTTAACAATATCTTTTCTGACTAACTCTTGATCAAGATCATTTAAAATCTCATGATATGAATCAGGATAAGTAATAATTTGTTTATCTTCCACAGGAACTAAATCATACATTCTTTTACTAAATTCAACAGGGACAATCTTATCAGCTTCCCCATGCAGAAATAAAACTGGAGTTTGAAATGATTTAATATTTTTATTTAAATATCTAACACCTCCGACCATCATATTGCCTGCTAAAGAAAAATAAAATTTCTTTAAATTTAATGGGTCATTTTCATAAGCTTCTTCAACTTCTTTAATTCTTGATAATGAATCATCTGCAAAATCATTCTTTTTAGCTAAAAAGCCTAGCCACTTATATCCGATGATTCTAAAAGGAAGTACATCCTTTACAAAATAAGATGCTGCAGCACTAGCAATGATTCCATCAACATCATGATATTTTACACCATACATATCAACTATCAATCCGCCCATACTATGTCCAAAGATGAATAGTTTTTTTGGGTTTAATTTCTTTTCCATATCTACAAGCACATGTAGATCATCAATTGTTTGATGATAAGATTTTAATTTGCCTCTTTTTCCTTGACTTTGACCATGCCCTCTTACATCATATCTAACCACTGTATATGATGCATCATTTAAGGCTTTAGTAAGTGCATCATATCTGCCGCTATGTTCTGCGATACCGTGTGTTAAAATTACTGTTGCTTTTGCATTTTCTACTTCGTCACGTTTAACGTGCAATAAGATTCCATTTATTAACATTTTATCGACTCCTTTGACTTTATTATACATCAAAGAAAGCGTTTTTTTAATTTTTACAAAAAATAAATTAATTTTATTGTACATTCTATTTTAATTCTTAAAATATGTTGTATAATGAGATTGTAAAAACGATTTGGGAGATGAACATGAAAAAGACTAGTTTATATGAAAACCACCTAAAGTTAAACGCAAAAATGATTGAGTACGCAGGCTATTTGATGCCCGTGTATTATCAAGGCATACAAGCAGAGCATCAAAGCGTTAGAACTCATATGGGTGTTTTTGATGTTTCACACATGGGTGAATTTTTAATTGAAGGCAAAGATGCACTTGCATTTGTAAATTATTTAGTTACAAATACAATTATAGATGATTTATCTAAAGTCACTTATGCACTTCTTTTAAATGATGAAGGTTATCCTTTAGATGATTTATTAGTTTATGTAATAGGTAGTGAAAAAGTGTTATTAGTTGTTAATGCTGGTAACAGAGAAAAAGATTATGCTTGGGTATTAAAACAAATTGAATCCTTTGATTGTAGCGCTAGAGATATCTCAGATGATTTTTCACAATTAGCGCTTCAAGGACCTTTAGTCAATGAAAACATTGATAAGCTTTTAGATACAACAGTTTCTGACCTATCTTTTATGCATTATAAAGTGGTTCCTTATATGGATGGTCATGTGATCATCTCAAGAACTGGATATACTGGTGAAGATGGATTTGAAGTTTATGGACATCATGATTTCATCATTAAACTATGGCAAGATGCACTTGATCAAGGCGTTATACCTTGTGGATTAGGTTCAAGAGATACCTTGAGATTTCAAGCTAACCTACCTTTATATGGCCAAGAAATTAGTGAATCAATTACACCATATGAAGCAGGTCTTGGTTTTGCGATTAAATTGGATAAAGATAATTTTATTGGAAAAGATGCTTGTATCATCAATAAAGAAAACAAATCTAGAAAATTAGTTGGTTTTGAACTTCTAGAAAAAAATATACCAAGACATGGATATGAAGTTTATAAAGATGATCAACAAATTGGTCATGTTACAACAGGATATATGTTGGCGCATGTTGATAAACCTATTGGCCTAGCTTTAATTGATAAAGCACATGGTGCTTTAGATAATGAAATCTTTATAAAGATTAGAAATAAAATGGTTCCAGCGAAAATTAGAAATAAAAAATTTTATACAAAAAATTACAAAAAATAGGAGGATTTTAAAGATGATTAAAAAAGGGTTATTATATGCGAAATCGCATGAATGGATTGATGTAGATGGAAAAACTGCAACGGTTGGTATATCAGATCATGCACAAGATAATCTTGGAGATGTTGTTTTTATTGAATTGCCACAAGTCGGTCAAGTAATTAAAAAAGGAAATAGTTTTGGGGCAGTTGAATCTGTAAAAGCTGCATCTGATATGTATCTTCCTATCTCAGGAAAAATAATTGATGTAAATAGTGAATTAGAAAATACACCTGAATTACTAAATAGTGATCCATATGGCAGTTGGATCGTTAAAATAGAAATCCTAGATGAAAAAGAATTAGATAGTCTTTTAAAAGATACAGAATATAAAGAAGAAGACTAAATTTATGCATAAATATTTACCGCATACAAAAGATGAAATCAAAGAGATGCTTAAAGTTGTTAAAGCATCTTCAATTGATGAGCTTTTTTGTTCAATTCCAGAGGGATTGAGACTTAAAAATGATTATCAAATCCCATCTCAACTTGGAGATTGGGAATTAACCAAACATATGAATGATCTAGCATCTGAAAACAAGGAGCTTTTAATCTTTAGAGGTGCAGGTAGTTATGATCACTATACACCAAGTGCCGTTAAGGCGCTTGTTTCTCGTCAAGAATTTTTAACTTCTTATACACCTTATCAACCAGAGGTTGCGCAAGGTACCCTACAATACATTTTTGAATATCAATCCATGGTCTGTGAACTCACAGGTATGGATGTATCTAATGCATCTATGTATGATGGTGCAACTTCTACTGCTGAAGCAATGTTTATGGCGCATGCTCAAACAAAGAAAAATGATATCTTAGTCAGTTCAACTCTAAATCCAAAAATCATTGAAGTCATTAAAACTTATGCAAGATATAGAGATATCAATGTGATTTTAGTTCCTAGTCACAATGGAGTCACAGATCAAGCATTTATTAAAGATAACATAGCAGATAAAATGGGTGTGATTGTTTCAAATCCAAATTACTATGGCATCATTGAAGATTATAGTTTATTAAGTGATGTTATCCATCAGGAAAATGCATTATTTATCTTAAATCAAGAAAGTCAATCACTTGCGTTATTAAAAACACCAGGTGAACTTGATGTTGATATAGCATGTGGAGATCTTCAAGCACTTGGAGTTCCTCTATCATTTGGTGGTGCTTATATTGGATATTTAGCTACCAAAAAAGAGTTGGTCAGAAAAATGCCAGGTCGTATTTGTGGCATTACGACTGATGTTGATGGTAAACGAGCTTTTGTTTTAACGCTTCAAGCTAGAGAACAACATATTAGACGTGCAAAAGCTAATTCTAATATTTGTTCAAATCAATCTTTAAATGCCTTATTTGTAACTATCTATTTATCTTTAGTTGGAAAAAAAGGATTTCAATTATTCGCAACTGAAGCCCTAAATGGATCACACTATTTATATAACAAATTATTAGAAACTAAAAAGGTTGAAATAGTCTATAATCAACCATTTTTTAAAGAGTTTGTTTTAAAAGCTAATTTTGATGTATCAGCTTTTGATGCTTATTTAATTGAAAAAGGTATTTTAGGTCCACTTCATATTGGTGATAACAATTTATTGTTTGCAGTCACTGAAAAGAGAACTAAAGCAGAAATTGATAAGCTTGTTGAAATGGTGGTGAACTTCAAATGACAAAACTATATGATACACTTATTTTTGATTTATCCAAAAAAGATAGAATCGGATATCAATATCAGTCAAAAGGATTAGATACGGTTCAACTTCCTTCTCATCTGTTAAGAGCACAACCTGCAAAGCTACCAGAAGTTTCAGAATTTGATGTGGTTAGACATTATACCAATGTCAGTCAAAAAAACTTTGGTGTTGAAACAGGATTTTATCCACTTGGTTCTTGTACAATGAAATACAATCCTAAAATTAATGATGAACTTGCTAATCTTTCAGGGTTTGCATATATTCATCCACTTCAACCTGCATCAACGATGCAAGGTCACTTAAAAATTTATTATGAAACACAACAAATGCTATCAGAAATATCAGGACTTGCAGCATATTCTCTTAATCCATTTGCAGGTGCACATGGTGAACTTGCGGGTTTAATGATTATTAAAGCTTATCATCAAAAACATAACGATCTAAAGAGAACAAAAATTATCGTTCCAGATTCTGCACATGGAACAAATCCAGCAAGTGCAACCGTATCTGGTTTTGAAGTAGTTGAAATTAAATCAAATTTAGATGGTACAGTTAATGTTGATGCTTTAAAAGAAGTTTTATCAGATGAAATAGCTGGACTCATGTTAACTAATCCAAATACTGCAGGTGTATTTGAAAAAGATATTTTAGAAATATCAAAGCTTGTACACAATGCTGGTGGTCTTCTATACTATGATGGTGCCAACTTAAATGCTTTATTAGGACAAGCAAAACCTGGTGACATGGGCTTTGATATCACACATATTAATCTTCATAAAACATTTTCAACACCACATGGTGGTGGTGGTCCAGGATCTGGTCCAGTAGGTGTTTGTGAAAAGCTAGTAGAATTCCTTCCTAATCCAATTGTAGTTAAAAACGGTGATCATTACACACTTGATATCGCAAAGGATTCTATCGGCTATTTAGGCATGTTTTACGGCAATGCAAGCGTCTATATAAGAGCTTATGTTTATTTAAAAACGCTTGGAAAAGAAAACTTAAAAGATATCGGATCTCTAGCTGTATTAAATGCTAATTATATTAAAGATTCTCTAAAAGATTTATATGAACTTCCAATTAAAGGACATTGTATGCATGAGTTTGTATTTGATGGTCTAAAAGATAAATCAACAGGTGTTAAAACCCTTGATATTGCAAAAAGATTATTAGATTATGGATATCATGCACCAACGATTTATTTTCCTTTGATATTTCATCAATCGATGATGATTGAACCAACTGAAGTTGAATCTAAAGATACCCTTGATGAGTTTATTCATATCATGAGAGTTGTTGCACAAGAAGCTATTGATCATCCTGAAATTGTTAAATCTGCACCTCATAACACGTTGGTTAGACGATTAGATGAAGTAAAAGCAGTCAAAAATCCAATCTTAAAGTACAAAGACATTATCTAGAATATAAAGATGATACTCCTCTTATAAAGATGGGTATCATTTTTTTACATAATATAGGTCAATGTTGACTTATATTAAATCTTGTGTTATATTTGACTGGGTGATAAAAATGCATGGAATTATAAAAGCAATGCTAATTAAAGAATTAATAGAAAAAGATTATGTCATTGGATACCAATTTAAAAAAACAATGAACGCTACAAATATCGTAGTTTCTAATGGCGCAATCTTCTATAATCTTAAAAAATTTGAAGACATGAACTATGTTTATACCAAAATGGAAGGTAAATCAAAGAAATATATATTAACGCCTTTAGGCAAAAAAGAATTTACCAAACATTTAGATTTAGTACCTAAAAGTATTGAAATTACGATGCAAGAATTAGGTAGCCAAATTCCGTTTATCGATTGGACAAAAGTTAAAGATGTTTCAAAATTTTCAAACTCAATAGAAAAATTAAATGTATTAATCAAACAATTATTGGAGGAAATCAAATGATATTAGTTATTGGATCTTCAGGAAACATAGGAAAGCATGTATTTAATTATTTAAAACAAGAAAAACAAATCGTAAAAGAGGGTTTATATAAACCAGAAAAAGAAACTGATTTAGCAGTCAACTTTGATTTTTTGGATTATAAAACATTTGATCAAGCATTAAAAGATGTCCAAAAAGTCTTTTTTATTAGACCACCACAACTAGGAGATCCAAAAGATATATACCCTTTTCTTGATGCTTGCAAAGATAAATCAATCAAACAAGTTGTGTTTGTCTCATTAATGGGCGTTGAAAAAAACCCTATTCCACCTCATGCGAAAATAGAGAAATATATTAAAAAGATCAACTTAGATTATACATTTATCAGACCAAGTTTCTTTATGGAAAACCTTATCTTTCCTCACGGGAAAGATATTAAAGCATCAAATCAGATTATAGTTCCAGCAAAAAAATCAAAAACTTCGTTTATTGCAGCTAAAGATATTGGAGCTATTTGTGCACATGTTTTAATTCATACGACAGATCAGATCAATCAAGCATATACGATTACTGGACCTGAAGCACTAGATTACGTGGAAGTTGCTAAAAAATTCAGCAAACATCTCAATAGACAAATCATTTATACGAATCCATCAATGCGTGTTTATGGTAAGCATATGATTGAACTTGGATTTGATAAAGGATATGTTAAGATAACTAAACTACTCTATTTTATGACTCGTTTAGGAACAACTAAAAAAACAACACAGACATTTGAGACCATCATGAAAAGAAAACCAACTACTATGGATGAGTTTATTAAAGACAATTTAAATACTTGGACGGACTAAAGACATATTAAACTAAAAAAAACAATCTTGCGATTGTTTTTTTATATGTTTTACTCTTTTAATTTGACCAAACTTCAATATGGATAGGTTCCTCTGTATTTAAAACTAAATTCTTATCAATGATATATCCTGATTGTCTGTAACTATTTTGAGTTTGTTTATATGAAACACCTAGTCCATTAATTAATAGTTTTTCATCTCCATAATGATACGTGATCTTAATTGTCTTATCTTCAAATTGACTCGTAAAAGTTAATCCATCTTGTGCTTTAGTAATCACTGGGTCGATATGTAGGTCTTGATGATATTGACCAACACCTAAAATATGATGAATGATTTGGTGAATAAAAATACCTGGGCCAGATGAATATAATCTCCAACCACCTTTAACTTTTATGTTTCCTTGTCTAACTAACTCGAAATCTTTTTTTGCTTCATATCGATTATTAAAGTCCGCGTCCGAACTAGAAAAATACATATTACTTTGTCTAATTTCTGCGTTTTTTACATGTTCTTTCATTTGAATAGGTACAATTTGGAATATCGCATTATATGCTCTTTGAGATGCACCAATTTTTGCCATGGATTCAATATATCTTATATGTGCATGCACATATTGAAGACCAATTTCTCTTCCAAAATTAGCTGCAGTTTCAGCTCTAACAAAATAAGTCTTTTTCCCACCTTCGTATTTTACAGCTGTATCCATGAGTCTCACGCCATCTGGATGCATAAAAATTTTATCAATTAGATTTATATAGTCATTCATGACTTCTTTTTCTGCAAGTTCTGAGATAAATGATCTTACAAATGGTAGTAATCTATATTTCAATCCAGTTTTTTGATCTCTTGGGTGTAGTAAATAACTTAATTGATTATTATCTTCAAATACAACAAAACCAGAAGGAATACCATCTACAATCATATATTTTTTGTAATCTGCTTTAATATTTTTTGCAAGTGCTAACAACTCTTCAGATAACTCTTTATCCTTAGATTCTAACTCAGCACCTAATAGATGCACTGATTCATAAAGTAGCGCTACTGTCCAACCCGATACCATCTTTGTCGTTAAATCATGATTTGCTGGTTGTAGCGTATCATCCCAATCGCCTCCACCATATCGTGGTAGATACGTATTTGGTATAAATGATTCTTTTATGGTATTAATTTGTTTTTTGATATGTTCAATTAGTCCATAGCTTTCAGTAAATTCATTTTTATGCATTGACATATAAGGCACTTTTTCATCCAATATAGAAAAATCAGAAGTTGCTTGTAGATAATACCCAAGTGTTCTTAGTGGCCAAATAATGATATCCCCATGCGCTTCATGAGCTTGAATTTGATAGAACTTACCAAACATAAACCATTGAGGAAAATCACCATTTTCAATGAATTGTCTTTGATATACTTTAAGTAGGATTTCTCTTATTAAATCATATTTCCCTGCAGCTGCAAACAATTCAACAGGACCTTGGCATACATCTCTTGTTCCCCAAGCTGCACCATTATATTGTTCTAGACCATGTGGTGATGCGTAATGAACAAGCGCATTATGTGTATACCAAAACAATGTGTCATTAAGTTTGTTCATGTTTGCTTGATCATCTTTATGTGCTAATTCTGCTTGATTTAAAATTGATTTAAAATACTTAGTGCCTAATTCATCTGCTTGTTCATAAGATAAATCGGATGCTTCAAATTCATCAAAACTTGCTTGAGTTTTTATTGAAATCTCACTTGAATCATTATATTTTAAGATAAATAATCCATGTTGTTCTTCAAGACCTAAAAAATCTGATTCTGAAATGATTTGTGCAGATTTGCCAATTGTCATCTTGTATTTTAAGTTAGGATACTTCATGGCTGCCATGGTTTTTCCTGATATGCTAAATAAAACACTATCTTCTTCTTGTTGATAAGTAATATCTCCCATATACTCATTGACATCTAATAAAATTTGTTGAGTTATGATAAAATCGTATTTCTTATGGTTTTTAGAATATATCTTTAAAGATTGAGATGCTTTATGGATATCAACACTCACATCGACAATTAAAGCATCATCTTCAAATGCATAATACCATCTTGTTGTTGCGCCACCCATTTCATAATATGATGGAATCGATAAGATATGATATTTGCCATCTTTTTTTATATAGATTCTTTGTCCAGATATTTTTTGTACATTTAAAGGATTTCTTAAATCACCTAAAAATTTATTAAACGATGTATTACCTAATACGATGTGACTATTAAATATACCAAACATAAAGTTAGTTGTAGCCATCACATGATCACTTACATGCAAGATATCACCATGGATCATTAAATGTCCATGTGGTCTTTCAACTAATTGTTCTTTTTCTTTTAATACAACATGGTGGTGATGGTCAGTAAAAAATGACAAAGTTTTATCTAAGTTTTTTTCAATATGTCTTTGATTTGGAAACAAAGCACTGACTTGTGTTTCTGTAAGATCATCACCATTTAAAACATGATATCGTTGATAAGTAGAATTTAGTTTGGATAAAGTTATATCTGATTCTATCTGGTAAGGCAACATATCAATATCAATCATATCTTTAGTTTCACTGTTTAATCTTTCAGCTTCGTAATATCCATAAAATGAAAAATGAGCTTTTTTATTTATAGATATCTTTTCGCTTTGAATGGTTAAATATGAAAATTCATATTGTTTAATCACTGATTCCAATTTATCAATATATAAAGCTTCAGGTAATTGAGTAGATTTATATGATTTACCAAAAAACTGAAATCCATCAGTTGAAAATCCGATATTATTAGAATAACTTCCTATTTGTAGATATTGTGGTGCACCTTGATTTTGTTTAGCTGATAAAGTATATCCATGATTATCTTGTTTGACCTTATAATCAATATACTGAACGGTATAAGCTTCAGAAGATAGAACACTTGATTTATTTTGAATCGCTACATCTTGTCCATAAAATAGTTCTACATCTTGCGTTTTTTCAGACTCAAGTGTCACATGGATATCCCATTGAAATGCTCCAACGATTAAATCTAATTGATAGTTTATATCTTTAAAACGTCCTTTATATACAACCTTATCATCTAAAAATTCAACATGTGTCAAAACATCTCTACAAATAAGAGCAGTTGATTCAAAAGATCCGTTTATCTTAGTTCTCATATATACATTCATTAAAGATCCATCTAAAGCATTTCCTTTTAATAGATTAATTTGATAATCATGATATGAAACATCATATATATCTCCAGTTTCTAAAAATCGAAAGGTTAACCCACCTTTATGGATTGTATTTAATTTCAGATTGTTTTTTATAATCATGATTTACCTCCTTTAAAAAATTCAATACTTGTACTTAAGACATCTTCACTACTTGATCCAATCATTAATTCAAAAATACCTGATTCTAACAAAGTATCACCTTTTGGATCATAATATGATAAATCATTTTTAGATATTTGAAATGTAACTGTCTTTATTTCTTGTGGATTTATCCATACTTTTTTAAATCCTTTTAACTCTTTAACAGGTCTTGCGTAGTATGAATGTACGTCATTAATATAAAACTCTACAATTTCAAATCCTGGAGTTTGACTTACATTTTTGACATCAACTGATATATCTATGACATCATTTATATACATTTGTTCATTTGAGATTGTTAAATTAGCATATTCAAAGTTTGCGTATGATAATCCAAACCCAAATGGAAATAACGCTTCATTTTCTTCATCTAAATAATGGCTATCATATTCACCGTAAACCCCTCTTTTATGCGGTCTTCCTGTGGATAAGTGATTATAATATATAGGGACTTGTCCCCCATGTCTTGGATATGACATCGGAAGTTTTCCAGATGGATTAGTTTTTCCACTTAAAACATTTGCGATTGCTTCATGCGCCTTACTTCCTAGGTAGAACACATCTAAGATTGCATCTGCTTCTATCAAAGGCGTTAAGACAAATGGTCTACCATGATAAAGTAGAATAATGATTTTCTTATTTAATGATTTAGCAAAATCAAAGAATTGTTGTTGTCCTCTTGGAAGATGTAAATCAACTTTTGAATGAGCTTCTCCAGCTTCGTATTCATTTTCACCTAAGGCTAGAATGATTTGATCTGCTTCTTTAATACGCAATAGTTCTTCTTGACTATAATCTGGTAACAAACTAGCTTTAACAAAATCAACATTTATATGTTTATCTTTTAATTGTTCTGCTAATTTAGTATTTAAATTATTATCTCCATGACCAGCCCATGCGCCATTAGTTCTGATGGTTTCAGCATAAGGTCCTAATATACAATACTTAAGTTTCTTTGATAAAGGTAATACATCTTCATTTTTAAGTAAAACAATACTTTCTTCTGCAAACTTTTCTGCGACATCTAAATGTTCTTTTGCAAAAATAATTTCCGCTTCTTTTTCTGGATGAGCACCTCTATATGGATCCTCAAATAAACCCAAGTCTTCTTTTAATTTTAAAATGCGATAAACTGCTTGATCAATTTGTTTTTCATCAATCTGATTTTCATCAAGTAAATCTTTTAAATGATTCGTATAACAAGTCGATTGCATTTCAATATCAAGACCAGCATCAAGTCCTCTTAATGCTGCTTCTTTATCATCTTTTGCAACACCATGTGCAACAACTTGATGCAAAGAATCATAATCTGAGATAACTACACCATCAAATCCCCATTTGTCTCTTAAAACGTCTTTTAATAGAAAACGATTAACAGTTGCTGGAATTGAATCAATCGTGTTAAAAGAGGTCATAACAAGCTTAACACCTGCATCTACTGCAGCTTTATAGCTTGGAAGATAAGTGTTAAATAATGAATAGTTTGATACATCAACAGTATTATAATCTCTACCTGCTTCTGATGCCCCATATGCAGCAAAGTGTTTCACGCAACATGCGACTTGATCTTCTTGTTTGACATCATTTCCTTGATATCCTTGAACAATACATTTAGAAAATGCTGATGATAAATACGGATCTTCACCAAAACCTTCAACAACTCTTCCCCATCTAGGATCTCTTGATACATCAACCATCGGTGAAAAGGTCACTTGAACTCCTGAAACTCTAGATTCTTTAGCTTGTATTTTAGCCGCTTGAAAAGCAAGTTCTGGATTCCAAGATGCGGCCATTGCAATAGGTACCGGAAATATTGTTTTATATCCATGAATGATATCAGCCATAAAAACGAGTGGGATTTTATGTCGACTTTCTTTTAAATACTTTTTTTGAATTTGGATCATTTGTTCAGCACTATTGATGCCTAAAACTGATCCTGAATGAAATACTTTTTCTTTATTTAAATTAAGTGCAGTAACTTCTCCAAAAACTTTAACATCGATGTCTTCGATGAAAAAGAATGGTGCAAGCTGCATCAATTGTCCAATTTTTTCTTCAATTGTGAGCGAACTCAATAATTTGTGAATATCCATGTTATCTCCTTTAATTAGCAAGACTCTCTAATAATAATTTGTCCTTCTGGGTGCTTAACTTCATTTAATTTCTTATCTTTAATGAGATCAGAAAGTGCTTGTGCAACACTTTTACCCCATTTTAAATGATCAATACCAATAGTTGTTAATTTAGGGGTTAAATATTCGCCTAAATAAATATTATCAAATCCCGCTAGTGCTATATCTTTAGGCACATGTATCTTCATCTCTCTAAGTGCTTTCATTAATCCAATTGCGGATTCATCATTCGCACAGTAAACAAAACGAGGTTTTTTCTCTTCTAGTCCAATTTGTTGACCGATTTGATACCCACCTTGAATCGTAAAGTCACCTTGATAGTACTTATGGTCGTTGATATTTTCATCTTTTAATGCTTGTTTAAATCCATCATATCGATGATTGTTGTTAAATGAATCATTTGGACCAGAAAGATATGCAAAATCTCTATAGCCTTTTTTAACCATCTCTCTAATGAAGTTATATACAATACCTTCATTGTCGATAACAGATGAATAAATATTTTTACCTTCTATGATTCTGTCTAAGACAAATGTAGGAAAATCGTGAGATGCAAAGTTTTTTAAACATTCATCAGTTAAATTATTATCAAAGATGATTGCACCATCTACTTGTCTTTCATTCAATAAGTTTTCTGATGATTTGCCTGAACTAACGATAATGTTAAATCCGTTTTCTTGTAAATTCTGTCTAATACCTTCTAATACATCACTAAAGATTGGACCGCTAAATCCATAAACAAAAACTCCTATATTCCCAGTTTTTTTTGTTTTTAAATTTCTAGCAATTCCATTTGGATAATAGTTTAGTGATTTGGCTGCATCTAAAATACGTTGTTTTGTCTCTGGGTGTACACTAGGTAGGTTGTTTAGAGCATATGATGCTGTTGAAATGGATACACCAGCTTTTTTTGCGACGTCTTTTATTGTAGGCATAAAGTTAATCTCCTATCTTTAATATGCATGAAAAATATGGGGGTAATACTACTTCTTTATCAAATACAAAATTCTGATAATTTGTATGTATGATTTCAAATTTTTCATGTGGTAGTTTGAATGATATATCATGATCTTTAAATGAACAAATTATCAAAAATTTTTCCTGTTTATAGCTTCTGTAGTAACTAAAATGATCTTTATTATCTTTTTCATATAATTGGAAATCTCCTAACCTAAAAACTTCATTGGTTTTTCTAATTTGAAAAAGTTTCTTAAAATATGCAAATACACTTTGTTGATCAGCTAAATCTTTAGCTGCATTTAAGTCTTTATAGTTTGGATTGACACCCAACCAAGGTTCTTTATTGCTAAACCCTGCATAAAGCGTATCATCCCATTGAAACGGTGTTCTAGAATTATCTCTTCCTTTTGCATATATAGATTCCATAATATCTTTATGGTTGATGCCTTGTTTTTTTAAAATATCGTATATTTGTAAAGTCTCTATATCTTTATATTTAGAAATATCTTCATGTTTGATACCAGTCATCGCAATTTCTTCACCTTGATAAACAAATGGTGTGCCTTGCATACCATAGATTAATGTTGCAAGCATCATTGCACTATGTTTTGGATATAAAAGTGAACCATATCTGGTTAAAGCTCTTGGTTGATCATGATTAGCTAAAAACAATGCATTCCAACCTTGTTTGTAGAAGGTATGTTGAACTTTATTAAATGTTTCTTTTAATTCTAGGACATCAAGCTTTTTTAAAGCCCATTTACCTTTGCCTGGAATCTCATCTAATCCGATATGTGAAAACTGGAATACCATATCTAGATAAGGGTTATCCTCTGATGTTAGCTCTGATGATCTCTTAATTGATAAACCAGGAGTTTCTCCTACGGTCATGATATCTCTTGATTTAAAACAAGTCTCATTTAATTCTTTCAAGTAAGTTTCTAGATAAGGTCCATCTGCAAGCATTTTTTTATCAATATCTTTTCCAATCAAATCAATGACATCCAATCTAAATCCATCAATGCCTAAATCTAGCCACATATTAATCATGTCATAGATTTCTTGTCGCATCTCTTTATGATGCCAGTTTAAGTCTGGTTGGGATTTGGCAAACAAATGAAAATAATAAGACTTACTTATTTCATCATATGTCCAAGCAGGTCCACCAAAAATCGATTCTATATCCGTTGGTTCATCTCTCCAAATATAGTAATCTCTATATTTAGGGTCATTTGCCTTACTCTTTTTAAACCATTCATGCTCATCAGATGTATGGTTAATCACTAAGTCCATAATGAGTCTCATTCCTTTATCATGAACTTTTTGAATGAGTGATTTCATATCATCCATCGTACCAAATATCGGATTTATTTTATGGTAATCACTAATATCATAACCATTATCTCTCATGGGTGATTGATAGACTGGTGATAACCATATCACATCAACACCTAACGTTTTTAGATAATCAAGCTTTGATGCGATTCCATTAATGTCTCCAATGCCATCGTTATTAGAATCTTTAAAGCTCAATGGATATATCTGATAGACAAGTGCATCTTTAAACCATTTTATTTTCTTTTCCATTTGAGCACTTCCATTCCATTAATGATTGTGTGATGACTCATAAAAGCTTTATAAACTGATCTTTTTTTTACTGCATCTATCATCAGTAATATTAAGCCTTGATTAATTCCGTAATATCGAGGTGAAATCCATTTTTTTCCATCTTCCAAATTAAACGCATCATAAAAACCATATGGTCCATATAATCCATCAATATCTTTCATATCAAGATATGCTTGATATGAGATTTCTTTAGTAAATGGAAAAGATCCTAGCGCACTAGAAGGTGAGACTGTTCCATCTGTTCTTAATTTATCAAATACATTCGGTAAAGCATGAAACACTCTATATCCATTTGGTGTGTCACTTGCGGTAAACCCGAAGAATGTTTTAGAAAATGTCTTATAAATATGTTGATGGTCAAGACTACATTTGATGTGATTAAGTGTTGCAAGTCTAGCGTTTTCAAACCAAGAGATACCTTGTTGATCATAGATGTTTTCTAAGTCTAGGAATGCTAATGGAAATTGATACACAAATAATGTATTTCCTGGGGTAATGATAAAATCTTGGTGATTATGTGTCGCTTTCATACGATCAAAATCATTATATAAATCAAGAGCTTCTTTTGGATTTTTATCCGCAACAAATAAATACATCATTAATTGTTCAGCAAACATATCCCATTGATGAATAAATCCTGGGATGTCTTTGATATAGTCTCCATCTTTGTTTGGATTAAAAGCCATGTGTAAATATTTTTTGTTGTTTCTTTCAAATATAAAATGTTTCCAATCAACACGTTCCATAATTTGATTAGCCAGAACTTCTACTTCATCTTTAAAATAAGATGAAACTGCAACCACACCACAAAGACAAAGTGATGTATCGATTGTAGAAATTTCATTTTTCTTATATCTTTCTGCTGTATTAAAATCTAAAAAATGAAAGAAAAACCCATGATAATTAGGTACATTATATAATAATGTTTTTAAAGTTAGATATGCTTGTTTTTTTGCTTTTTCAAAAGTTATATACCCATTGTCTACTCCAATAACTAAGGAAGACAAATAAAATCCTGTTGATGCAATAGACGCAACTTCTAATCTTTGTGTATGATCAAGAGAAAGCCCAAAACCTTTTGAGTTTTCATCTAAATTTGTATATGTTTGAAAATAATTAAATATTCTTTTTTGTAAGTCATCTAAATTAGATAAATCCATGATTTTCTCCCAAAATTGAAACGTTTCGATACCTAATTCTATTTTATATGATAAAATATAAAAAAACAATCATTTTGTACAAATTTATGTTAAATAAGGAGCTATTTATATGTCAATCAAAACAAAAGACTATCGCTTTGTAAAAAACGGGAAGTATCACTTAATTTTAGCTGGTGAAATACATTATTTCAGACTACCAAAAGAATCTTGGGAAATGCATCTTGATATCGCAAAATTAACTGGAATCAATACGATTGCGACCTATGTCCCATGGATTATACATGAAGAAATATATCGTCAATATGAATTTAGTAATGACTATGACTTAGCTCATTTTATTACTTTATGTAAGAAGAAAAATCTTGATGTCATCTTAAAACCCGGACCTTTTATCATGGCAGAGTTAAAAAATGAAGGATTGCCATATTGGCTTTATGAAAAATATCCAGAAATCATTCCTAAAACTTGGGAAAATCGCGCAGTAACTACACCAATGATAGATTACCTACACCCTACTTTCCTTAAAGAAGTTTATGTTTGGTATCAAAAATTAATAAACATTCTATCACCATTTATTAACTCAGTTGATAATCCTATTGTAGGTATTCAATTAGATAATGAAGTTGGTATGTTATCATGGGTATCTAATCAACCAGAATTAACAAAAGATATCATTTCATCACTAAAAGCTCATCTACCGTCTTTAGTTAATCCTTATCATCCAGCACATGATGAGAGTCTAATCTATCATGATACATTAGAAACTTTAATGAGAAAAAGATATGAGTCATATATTCAAAAACTTAAAGCATATTTTAAAGAATTAGGTTTAAAAGATATACTATATTTTATTAATATTCATGGCACATCAAACGGTAGAGGAAAAAACTTTCCGATTGGTGTAAGTCAACTAATTGACACTTATAAATCACATGCAGATATTTATCCTGGACTCGACTTGTATTTTGGAAATATTGACATCGAAAACTTCCATGATTTATACATCGTAAATGCATTTGTAAAATCAACCTCAAAAGATTTAAAGCCTTATGGAACTTTAGAATTAAATGTTGCAGATGGTAATTTTGGTGACAATTTAGCGATACATCTTCTACCATCATCGATTGATTTTAAAATACGTCTTGCATTAATCCAAGATCAAAAGTTTTTAAATTATTATTTACTAACTGCAGGTATTAATCCTAAGCTAAAAGCACCTAAAGCTGATGACTTAAATCAAAGAGTTGCCATTACAGGTGCAAGACATGGATATGCAGCACCCATACAAGTCGATGGAAGTTTATTGTATACTTATGATATCTTAAAAAAGACAACTCAAATGATAAACAATTTTACTTACTATCTTTCTTCTATGAAAGAACAAACTGATGATATTGTTGCTTGTTTTATGATGGATAGCTATAAAACTGAATATCATATGCCTTCATCAGATACCATTCAAAAGAAAAATGATAACTTATCTCTACATAGAAACTCAGTATATTGGGATACGCTTTTAAAACAAATGCTTCTTCTCAATTATAGTTTCAAAAGTTTTTGGATAGAGGGTGAACTTACTATTGATCCTGCTATTAAATTGTTTATCACAAATACATCAACATATATGTCAACATCGAACCAAGAAAAAATAGTCGAATACTTAAAAACTGGAGGTAAGGTTATTTTTGTAGGAGATCTGCCAACAAAAGACTTATTTGGTCAAGACCAAACAACTTTAATTGATTATCTAAATCTTGAACCTGTAAGAAATTATTATGATTGGGAAGATCATTTGCTAACACTAACCTCTGATGTAGAGATTTATGGTCAGAATGAATTTAGAAGTTTTATTGCACAAAGTATAAAAACTGATGAGAAACCATTGTTTAGACATTTAATCACTAAAGAGGCTATCGGTGTTAAATCAAAACAATACGTTTGGATTACATCCAATTATCCAGGTCATCTTGTATATACAAAAGATATCCTTGATCACTTAAACATTCAAGGAACACTCACAATTAAGAAGCAAAAAGGATTTATACTATCATTTAAACAATCTTATCAAGACATCAATTTATATCATCTCATTAATTTAGAACATTTCAAGCAATCTGTCACACTTTATGAAAACGAAATTGTCTTGTTTGATAATCACCAAATTGACATAAACGCTCAAGAAGCGTTAATGCTTTGGACAAATATTAGAATAAATCAAGAAACATTCATTTATTTGACTGGAGAAATACAGTCCTATACAAAAGATTCATACACTTTAAATATTGATCATAAGACAGTCTATCTTAAAATAAGAACAGATCGCAAATTAATCAACGATTCTGATGTCACTTCATCATATCAAAATGGTGTATATGAGATTATTATTAAAGATGTTTCTGATCAAATCGTATTAAAATTTCAATAAAATGCAAAAAGGTATAATCGATTTTGATTATACCTTTTTTATTATATAACTTATTATGTATGATTAATGTATGTTTTTATTCTGCGTCAACAAAACTTACCATTGTTGCTAGTGTTGCATAAGTTCCAGTTAAATCTGAAGAAGGTACAGAAGCTATATTGAATGCAATATACTCATAGTCTCCCCAGAATGCGTCATCTAAAACGATTGTGCCAGTTAAATAACCAGTTCTCATCATAACTGTGTATGTATTGTGATCATAGCCGATATAAATAACTTTAATTTGATATCCAGCATCAACCACGATTGAGCCTTTACCATCAAATGAAGCTTTTGATAATACATTTGATGCTGCAAAACCTAAGTCAAATGCTGTAGTTCCAGTTGTAATTGATGTTGCATTGTCATTGTAATAACCTTGTTGGAAGCTTAATGCTGTATCAACATGATCAACTAAAACTTCATCAAACATTGAGAATACTAATTGA
Source organism: Acholeplasmataceae bacterium (assembly GCA_021108415.1). Taxonomy (GTDB): domain Bacteria; phylum Bacillota_I; class Bacilli_A; order Acholeplasmatales; family Acholeplasmataceae; genus Mariniplasma. The sequence continues at coordinate 359,496 of JAIOQX010000002.1, forward strand.
TTTGGTAATGTAGCTAATTCACCAGATATATCAGTTCCACCTGTTGTAGATGAAATATTAAATGCGATATATTGATAATCTTTATACATAGCTTCAGTTATTAAGACTGCTTCACTGTAATCACCAGTTCTAAATAATACTTTATATCCTTCTTCTGCTGAATAAGATAAGAAGATTAATTTAACTTTATATCCAGTTTCTGGAGTAATGATTGTTCCAGCAGGAATAAACTGTCTAGGAACTACATCAGATGCTGCATATTGTTTAATGAATGAAGTATCACCAGTCGTAATTGAAGTTGCACCGCCACCCCAATATCCACTTGTAAATGTAAGATCATCGCGAACAAATGTTAATTGATTAACTAACGTATCTAACTCACCAGAAATATCTGAAGTAGGAGCTGTAGAGAAATTAAATGCGATATACATATCAGTTCCCCAGAAAGCATCATCTAATGTGATTGTTCCAGTTAAAGCAGCAGTACGGAAAGTTACTTGATAATTTCCATATCCATCATAAGATAGATAAATTACTTTTAATGCATAACCATCAGCAACTACGATTTCAGAAACGCCATCAAAATATGCTTTAGATAAAACATTTGATGCTGCATATTTTTTATGGAAATCAGTATCGCCAGTCGTAATTGATGTTGCATTGTCTGCCCAGTAACCAGTTACTAAAGTGATTTCTTGGTCATAATGAATCACTTGATTTGGATGCATATCAACATACATGTCGATATCTTCAGGAAGAAGAGCTGTTGTTTCATCTGTAGTTGTTACAATAAATCCTATAATTGCTTTATCTTCAGCAAATGTTGGATTAACCCAAAGTTGTTCTGTTTGATAATCACTTACATAAGATGCTGTATAAACTTGATCTGCAAATGTATAAACTACATAAGCAAACTTATAACCAGCAGGTACTTCAATTACTGTGTCTAAATTATAGAAAGCAGGAGTTAAAGGACTTGAGATTAAATGATTTGGAGAAGCTGTTACTGATGTATCATCAGTCATCACATATCCATTTGTCCATTCAAGATCATAGTCAATATGATTATCTAATGTTCCAGTAGGATGATAAAGTGTTAACATACCAGCAACTTCTGCTAGTCTTGCACTAATATCGCCTGTTGGTACAGATGAGATATTAAATGAAATATATTGATAATCTCCCCAGAATGATTCACTTACGTAAGTGTATGCAGCTGATGAATTGTTATTTCTATGAACAACTTTAAATCCATCGCCATCTCTTTCTAAGAAAATTACACGGAATTGATAACCATTTTCAATCATGATTGAAGATCCAACAGGTAATAAACCTTTTGGAATTGGTGTAACAACTGCATAATTATTATACAATGCGTCTGTATCAGGAGAAACTGAAGTTGCTCCATCTGAGTAGAAACCTTGTGCAAATTCAAATGCTAATTCATCACCGTAATCTATATCAGCAGTTTTAGCGATTGAAACATTTTTGAAATATAGCTTAGTTAGAATATCATCTGCTCCAGTAAAGCCATCTTGATTTCTCATAGAACCAAACCAGAATTGTAGATTTCTATTCATAACTGTAGCATCTACAGCAACAGAGAAATCAAATGTATATGTATCCCATTCAGTTGTTAATGCTTGTGCAAAACTAATATTTTCTAAACCAACACCACCATTACCTTCCATTGCAACGATTATTGATCTAGCAACGTCAGCTTTAGCTTGGAAAGTTAAACGATATTCACCAGCGAATGCTGCTAAATTTTGTACTTTAAATTGATTTTCCCAAATATTACCATCTACTGAGTCTACATTTGTAATATCAACTTCTACCACTTCATCAACAGTAGTAACTGTTAAGCCACCTCTAGTTGATTCATACCATGTTTCCCAACCCACAGGAACACCAGTAACAGCGTCTACATCAGCAAATCCTGGAATTTCAAATGCGTCAGCAACATACAATGTTCTAGTAAACGTAGTTGTTTCATTATCACTATCAGTTACACTATATACAAATGTATATGTACCTTTTACAGCTGGAGAACCAACAACAAATGGTACTTCTGAAGTGTCAGTGTAAGTTACATCGTCTAATGTAAGTACATCTCTATCATCACCAACTGTTAAGCCACCTTTAATTAAAAAGTTCGTTGCACCAACTGGTAATAAGATATTAGTTGTTGCAGTTAATGTAGGTGCTTGGTTTTCTAATTCTGGACCAGCAACGATTGATACATTAGAAATATAAACTGTACCTAATACTGTTTGTTCAGCTGCAGGAACACCATCCACTTTATGGAAAGTACCTAAACCAAATTGAAGTTCAACACCACCAGTTGAATCCATTGTTGTGAAAAAATCAATTGAAACTACTACATCCGATGTAGTAACATCAACAACATGATTGTTAATTGGTTTCTTATCTAATCCGCCACCTTGAATATTAACCATCATCTTACGAGCTGCATCAGCTTTAACTGTAAAATTAAGTGTATAAGATTCAAATGCTTTTAACACTAATGTTTTTTGAGATAATTGAACATCCCACCAGTTATTATCCATAAGAATAGATTGTGCTGTAATATCTATTTCAGCAACACCATTGTTTACAGAATAAGTAGCAGCAACGTCTTGAGATTCATTAACCCAAGTTGCCCAACCATTAAGGTCATCTGAGAAATCACCATTAACGAAACCAGCTAAACCCATAACAGATACAACACGTTGTTTGACTGCTTCGTTCCCAGCAGCATCTGATACTGTATAAACTACAACATAATCTCCAGCACGATTAACGTTAACTGTGTCTCCAGATACAACGATAGCGCTTGTTAAGTCACCATCAACATCATCTGTTGCACTAACGCCAGCCATTGGATCAAAAGCTTCACCTACAGAAATTTCAACTGTAGCTACACCAGTGATCACAGGTTTTACTGTGTCTGTATCACCAACTGGTTCTTCACCATCTTTACATGCAACAATTGCAAATAACATGGTAAACATTAATAAAAATAAACTAATTTTTTTCATCATTTCCTCCTATTTTTTTGTTTTAATCGAAACGTTTCGATTATAGAAACTTCTAATGCATCATTTTCGATGCATTAAATGTCTTTTTTCTTATTATATTTTTAGTATACTTGAAACCGCTTTCTTTATCAAGTGTTTTGAGCACTTTTTTATTGATATTGTGAAACGGTTACCTCAAACATTTGCATATAAGCATTATTTACTGCTTCTTTAGCAATTAAAAGATCTTGATCAGTCATTGTTGATGGTTTATATTCAATATCATCAATAGAGTAACCAGTTATCGTTTTAAACCACATAAGAGCTGTAACATAGCGTCCATAAGTGTTTAAGTGGTAGCCGTCACGATTCATATTATCACCAACTACACTTGAGCGTACATTTTGAATTGCTGTGCCTGCAGGAATGATTTGTCTAAATGTTTCATCATTTAAAATCAAGTTTTGATTTACATTCATAATTGCTTCGTACATAGTCATTTGATCACGATCATATGTAGGAAAACCACTATGTGTAGAATTTTGAGCATAAGCCCATGTTTGATGCCACATAAATGTAGTATCTGTTAGTTTGTTTTCATTTACATAATCAACTAAATCATCTAAAAAAGGTTGATATGATTCTTCTACACCTGTTAATGGACTTGCTTGTTGCATAGTTATAATATCCCATTGTTCATCTAATAGACCAATAAGTAAACTCTTATTGCCTTTATTTTCCCATTCATTATCAAAGTTTTTTTCATATCGATAACTTGATGTGCCATTAGTGAATGTATTATAGTGAGTTTCTAGTGAAGAACCACCAATATAAAGATAAGCAAATGTTACATTTGTAATACCATAGTCAGCTGCAATTTCTCCTAAATAAGTCATTGCATCTTCACTAAAACTATTTCCGATTGCTAATACTTTTAAAGAATCACTATAATCTTTAACACCAGGAGTTGTTCCATCTCTTGTAATTGACTTAACAGAAACGTATGCTGATGATGACATATCTTTACCCTTAATTCTAAGCATACTTTCACCAATCACACTACCTACAACGCTTAAATAACTGTCAGTAGATCTTTGGTTAAAGTTAATGTTTTTCATTGTTTCATCAACAACAAATTTACCATCTTCAACTTTACCAAATAAGTATTCTATTGAATCAAACTCACCATCAATTAATACATGTTTTTCAATCGTTTCCCCAACATTAATTTCTAACATATAAGGAGATTCTAACGTACCTTCTCCAACAAGACCTACAACAGAAATATCTATTGAGTCTGGTCCTTCATCTACAACTTCTTCTTCCTCTTTTGCGCAAGCCGCAAACATACCAAGTGATGCAACTAGCAGTAAAACCATCCAAAACTTTTTCATTTTTATATCCTCCTTTTTCTATTCAACATTTAAAAATCCCAGGTTAATTAACCCTTGTCTAACATTTTCATTTTGCATGAAATATGTCCAAATTAACTCAGATCGATAATTTTCAATCATGAGTAATGAAATACCTTTGTCAATACCTAAGTAATCCGAGTCATACCATGGTGTGATTGCAGCTATTGTTGGATTGTAAAATGAATCAACAGGACCTAAATTATAAGCATCTTTTAATCCATATTCACCTATTAGTCTTGAGTCATCGTAAAAATTCTGAACTGCCATTAAAGATTCATATTCTAAGTAATTAACTGAAGCAACCGCTGCATATGGTGCAATCGTTCCATTATGACTATTAGATTTAGCTGTTTGCGCACCATAAGCTCTATATTCATTTGGTCCATCAGATGCTGATATACCCCATGAAGTTTCGCTATAAGTTACATATCGATCTGCATAATCTTGAGTATATAAATAATTTGCTCTTGTAGCCATCGTTGCATTGGTAAACCAATCGGTACCTTGATAATCTATAATATCTCTAAAATCAATAAATGCATGTGAGAATTGATGTTGAAATAATGATCCGTCATGTGTGTAGTAATACGGTCCAACAATTTCACCTGTGGTTGTTGATTCATAAGTTCCATAATAATTAACTTTAACTCTAGATTTAACTGTTTTATATAATGAGTCATCTGTTGGATATGTGTCAGAACCTGCAGCAAGAACATATAAGATCATTTGTTCAGATATATGATCCCATGCGCCTCCAAATCCATCTTCTGGCTTATAGCCCATATAAAACATGTTATTACTATCGTTTACATACCAAGTCCAATCAACACCATCATAGATTGTATTTGCTAAATCTTTAACTGTGCCACCAAAATATTCAGCAACCACTAAAGCTCCTGCAATCATAAGTCCAGTATCGATTATAGAAACTTCAGAATTCCAAGCTCTAAGACCTGTAGACATATTTAAAAAGTGATAATAAAAACCATTTGTTCGCTCAAGAGTCAATAAATTTTCAAGAGTTTTTTGTGCTCTTTCTTGACCTTCTGCTTCTGTAATCCAACCATTTTCAACACCAGCAGGAATACTTGCTAATGAAAATCCAACTGAAGCTACTGAAGCGATAGTTGCATTTCCTGGGTATCTATCTCTTGATAGCCCATAACCTGGTGATCCTTCTTGATGATTGGTTTGTTCCCAAAAAAAGTTAAAAGCCAATTCTGCTTCGTTATATAATATTTCTTTTTGAACCTTTAGAGGGTCATCAACGGGAACTTCTGTTTCTTCTTTGTTGCACGCTGTTATGGTTACTAAACTCAGTAACAATAAAAGTAACAATAGTGTTTTTTTCATATCTATTCTCCTGTAATTCCTGCTCTATCAATACCTTCAATAAACCATCTTTGCATGATGAAGTATACCAAAAGCATTGGTGCAATGATCAGCATAGTCGCTGCCATTCTAACTGCTTCGTTCGCATAATTAAGTGCTTGCGAACTACCTAAAATCGATGAATATTCAGAAACAAAATCTGCTAATCTCATTTGTAAGGTTTCGACACCGTTACCTAAGAATAATGTTGAGATGTAGGTTTCGTTCCAATACCATACAAAACTAAATAAGAAACTTGTAATAAATGATGGTATAGACAATGGAATTGCGATTTTAAAATAAATGTAGAGTCTACTTGCGCCATCAATTTGTGCTGCTTCATCTAATACCATAGGAATCATTTTATAGAATTGGTAAAAGATTAATATAAAGATAGCTGAATTAAGACCTTGCCCAAGTGTTGCTGGTATGATGATTGACCAAACAGTTTCTAAGATACCTAAATTAAAGAATAACACATATTTAGGAATCATCGTCACTTGTGGTGGAATAATATAGGTTGCTACAACTAAAGCTAATAAAGTCTTTTTAAATGGGAAATTAAATCTCGCAAATCCATAACCAACCAAAGATGCAATAATTGTTTGTAATATTGCAGGAAGCAATGTTACAGCAACACTTGATCCCATTGTTTCAAAATATTTTAAGACCGTAAATGCATCACTATAATTATTAAAATATAGAGCTGTTGGTACTTGACTTACCATCGGATTTAATAAATCTTGCAAGCTTTGGAAACTAAATGAAACCATATGAAGTAATGGATATACATATACAAAGCCAATGGTTATAAGCAACAAATAAATTAAACTACGAAATACGATACCATCTGTTAGTTTATAGCCAAACAATTTTCTTCTAATCGTGTGTTTATTGAATAATCTTGTTTTTTGTGTCATGGCTATCTCCTAACTTTCTTGATTTTAGGTTTTCTCTGATAGGCAATAAGCATCACAGTGATGCCTAAAATCATTGCAACAATCAAGAAATAAACCCAAGCTAGTGCAGCAGAATATCCATACCCTCTAGAGGTATCAAACATCAGTGTTTGAATATGTTTGATAATCGAGTTGGTAGAAAATGTTGCAAGCATAACAATCGTATAGACAGCGCTCACTAAGATTATGTTTCTTAATGAAGGTAGGGTAATCTTCCAAAAAGATTCCCATGGAGATGCACCATCAATTTGTGCAGCTTCATATATTTCTTGGTCTATTTTTTGTAAGCCTGCTAAAAATAGGACAATTTGCACACCAGAAAACCAAAGAATAATAATAATTTTAGAAAATAAATTAGTGATTGGTTCTGCTAAAATTGCAGGTAATATAGATTCAATTGTTTCAATGACAGCTAATTGTTGAATGAGTGGTATAGATCCTGCTTCTTGTTGTAACAATTCATTAATAACAGGTCCACTTACAATAATAACCGGGAGGAAATATATAGATCTAAAAAATCCTCTTAATTTAATTTTTTGATTGAGTAATATCGCAATTAACATAGAAACAATTAATATAATAGGTAATTGTAGAACAATATCGCCGATAAACTCACGCAAATAATCAATAAACTCTAAATCTGTCGTAAATATTTGAATATAATTGGTAAGTCCTACCATCTCAAACTGTATCCCTTCACCACCAGTAATGGTCACTTTGTTTAAACTGTAATATAAAGAGTTTAATAAAGGGTAAAGTGTTAATGTAATAAATCCAAATATCCAAATTGAAATGAACGAATATCCTTGTAAACTTTCTCTTAGGCGATTGGTAATCTTTTGATGAAATTTATTAAACCATATGATTTCTTTATTTGATATGCGAATAAACCAGTTATGTGTGAGCACATACCCTATTTTTTTAAACACGTTTTGGATGATATGAAGTGTCTTTCTCATGGATTAATCACCTCATATTCCATTGCATTTACTGATACACCTTCGACGACAACATCGTTTCCTGAATAATTTATGTAGATAACTGTATGATTGGTATACGTATTTTTAACAACACCTAATCCTAGGACTTCTCTTGATATGAAACTTTGTCCTGTGACATTTTTTAATGCATCATTAACAAATTCATATTGAGAAACTATTTCATTTTTCCAATCTTCATATCTTGATGTAAAGATGTTATTTGATCCTGTATTAAGTAATAAATACGACGCTTCATGAGTAATATAAAACGAAGGATAAACACCATAATCAATCATTCTTAGTAATTCATTTGTTTTATTAGAAAAGAAATTACTTGAACGTCCATATGTTGTTTGATATCCAGATAAGACCATTGCATAAAATGGTACGGTATCACTAAATTTAGACTGTTGACTTGAATACATCGGTATATCATAGATCACGTCAGCAAACCATAAATAACTAAATGGTTTTTCTATCGCAACATCATCTGTTACTTGAGCTAGATTTTGAAACAATTCTATGGATTCAGAACGACTTAAATCTGTTGTGTAATCTGTGTATAATGCATTTCCTAAAAAGTTAAATGCTAGCTTGTCAACACCATAGTCTTGCATCGCAGCTAGTGAATCATTTAATTCTAAAATTGCTTGATCCAGTTTATACATATAATAAGCTTGATCGGCAATGAGAATTTCTTGACTAATAGATTGTGCTACATCTCTTGTGCTTACACTATTATTTAATGATGAAGCATAAGGATATGATACTGTATAAAATAGATCAACTGCATTTGATAGCGAATTATTTAAATCTATAAAGTCTGACTTAGAGCCTACTTTTTTCTCAAACTTATTATAATTAGGCGCATTAAAACTATATCCATCATTACCATAACCGTGATATGTTATATCTAAATTAGTAATATTATTTAATTCTAAATCATTGATAATGTTTTGTAATTCTTCTGTTGTTGTCATTGAAAAAGTGCTTCTGCCTATCAATGCTTTTTTATTTTCTGCAGCTAATACATCTAAGTGCAGTGATATATTTTGAAGCGCATTTAATCTTTCTAATTGGTAATTACTTACTAAATGCTCTTGATATAAATTAGCCATACCAACATAATTTGCTTGATCATTGGTTAAAAACTGATAGGTTTGTTTGATGTCATATTGACTTCTATTTTCTTGGATAAGTCTAATACTGCTTGTTTGACTTTGATTTAAGAACTGTGTATAACTTGATCTAAATTCATAAGTCACATAAGTCCAATTCATATCAGATTGGTTTTGTGCAGGTACATGTGTTAAGATTGCATTTCCTGCACCTTTTTCAATAATAGATAAAAATCCATTTTGATCAACACCATGAACCATACCATACACATTTGCATATAAGTACTCTTCAGTACTTTCTTGATTTAATCCAATATCCGCACTATAGAACTTTTTAGTGTATACTTCTTTACCTTTAACATCGTCAACTCTAATTAATGCCCCTACACCATCAGGTATCATAATATAACCGGGTGTTCTCAATCTTTTCGTAGCTGCAAAAAATGGAAATAGTGTCATGGAAGCTAAAGGATTCGTTCCATTTTCAACAATAGTTTCATAAGGTACTTCATAGTGAAGACCCATGTCATCTATATAAACATATAGTGTTACTTGTACTTTAGAAAGTCCAAAAGTTATATTTGCTTTATATCCAACTCGACCATCTGTTAGTGGTTGATAAGTAAATCTACTACTTGGAGAAAACATAGTTTCCTCGCGTAGATTTGTTCCCATATAATAATTGATTATGATTGGTGAATTAAATTTATTTTGCCAAGTTAGATTGCTACCCACATCACCTAGGTCATATAAAGGGTTATCTACATCAAAATAATCGTAGTCAAAAGAAGATCCCCATATATAGCCGTTTTCAAGTTCAACAATTCTAAATGATAAATCTTGATCATTAACATAAAGTTCTATATTTGATGTATCATTTTTACCTAAAAATGTATATCCATCAAGATCAACATATGGATTGGTTGCTACATCATAGTTTTCTGTTTGTGTATATCTATTTGATAATAAACTTGATGTTGATGGTGCAATATTTTGAGTTTCTAAGACAAAATCCTGTACAACAGTATCTTGTGCAAAAACTATATTTGCTGTAAATACAATGATGAAGGTAATTAAAATGATAAGAAATATTCTTTTAATGTTTATCATCTTAAAAGCACCTCCCTAATGATTCCAAATAAATAATCAAACATTTGACTTAATAAAACATAAATTAAAAATAATATAAGTGAAATCATGACCATAGTAAAGATCGTTAATACAAGGTTCTTAATCAATTCCGATAAGCTATAGCCATGAATTTCTTTAACCATAATAACAACTAGCAATATAGACCAACTGTTTCTAACAAATAAGAGTGCTTGATATATAAATACTTCATTCTGTGTCATGATGTTACTTAAAATTACTATTGGTATTGTAAATAACACAAAAGGAATCAATGCATACGCTGTTGAAATATAGACGTCTTTAAACCAACCTTCACCATTATTTAATGTTGAAATCAAATAATTAGAAAAGACAAATAAGATGATAGCTCCTAATATAATTGCTGTATATCTTAAAAAGTTAAAACTTGTCACATCATTAGTTGAAAACACAAATGATGTTAAATAGACTGCAAAAATTGAAACAATCACTATACCTGCATAAATAATATTTGCAGATGTATAAGATGATTTGTGTCGATGCTTAATCTCATAAAATGTATCTAGAGGATGTCTAAAGATAGATAAAGATAGTTTTAATTCTCTATATATCCTAGCTTTATTTAAATTAACTTCCATTTTTCTTATTGGTTGATATATTTGATAATGATTGTCTACTGTTTTTAAACCCTTCTTTAAAACTAATCCAGCCACCAATAAGATTAACATTAAACCTAAATAGCTTTGTAGCCAATCATATCTAATTTGCCAAAATGCTTCTGAATATCCACCTTGATCATATGCAATTAAATAGTATTCAAGTGCACCTTGATAATCCATTTCTCTATAAAGAGCTCTTGCGATTGAACTATTTGCTAGTGCGAAGACGCTATTCATTCTTAATACTTCTTCCCATTGTTCAATTGAATATATCCCATTTTTAAAATCAATGAGCCCTTGATGAATGATTGCTGCAAATTCAGATCGTTCTAGAATTTGAATTTTATTTGTTCCCTTATCTAATACATAAATATGATTATTAGAATCAACTGCAAAATCAACAGGATTGACAAATAAGCCTAGTACTCTTCCACCTTTATCAATACCACCAAATTGGAAAATTAAATTTCCATAACTATCGTATTCTGAAATCGTTCCTTCAGATGAAAGTGTATAAATATTTTCAAAATCATTTGTGACCACTGAAACAAGCATTTCTTCTGAGGATTCTTCTAAGATAATTGATGAAGATATATTAAACTTTTTAAGTTGTCTATCTGTTGTATTACTTACTGTAAATACTGACCCTGAGTTATCAAGCGTCACATTTGATGGAGAAATTGGTATGTTTTTTGCAAATTCAACACCAAAGAAATCAGCTACACTTTTGTACCATGATGTAGTTGTGCTATTGGTTCCAAAGAAACTCAAGAACTCTCCAGCATAATTCAATTGAATTAGACCACCAGTTGAACCCTCTCCTACGACATAAATAACACCTCTTGGACCGGTTGCAACTTTAATTGGTACAAATGGTGAATCAGAACCAAAAATAGGCTCAGTTGGTCTTAAAATTGTATCCAGTAATACTCCTGCTTCATCATATTTATAAACTGCTTTATTACCTTTATCAGCAACATATATATTATCGTTTTCATCTACATGAATACCTGTTGGAACATTAAGTCCTGTAACTAACTCTAATGCTATGCCCTCTTGATCAACTTTTAGGATACGTTTGTTTCCAGTATCAGCTATATATACATAATCATCTTTGATATACATATCTTCTGGAGCATTTAAAGTATACTCCGTACTAAAATAACCTGCTGGTTCATAAGCGGTTTGCGTTAAAACATATCGTCCTTTAGGTCCTATCGTATAGGTTTCATAAGGAACTGATTGTGTTGTAACCGCAGAGATATCAATGGTTACACTTAAGATGATTGATAAAACAAATAAGGATGCAATCCATATTTTTTTCTTCATGTCATCCTCCTATTTAATTCCAGAATGTGCCATTGTATTCATCACATTCTTTTGTAAAAAGATAAATATAACTAAATTAGGTATAAACATAATTAAAGATGATGCAGCTGCCATTCCAGTACCTGCAACGGCATTTGTACCCGTTGTTAATGTTGACATATAAAATGCGAAAGTTTTTAGACTTTCATCATTGATATAATTTGTAGATGTTCCAGCATCATTCCATATTGATTGAAAAGATACAATTGCAATGGTTGCTAATGCGGGTTTTATTAAAGGTAGAATGATTTTAAAATAAACCTGAAAATTATTTGCTCCATCCATTCTAGCAGCTTCTAATAATTCTTTAGGAATTTGATCTATAAACTGTTTGATTAAAAATAAACCAACTGGTATAGCAAGTCCTGGAAGAATATGCACCCAAAATGTATCAATAAGGCCTAGACTTTCTATAATCAAATATCTTGGAATTACAACTGCTGCACCTACAAACATAAGTGCAATATTATTTGCAATAAGCATTGGTTTTTTAATTTTAAAGTCTAATTTAGAAAGCGCAAACCCTGCAATACTGCTTACAAAAATTGATGCGAACACAACAACAATTGCGATGAGAATACTATTAAATAAGTATCTAGACATCGGTATTGTGGTGGTTGATGAAACTTGGAAAAGATCTGTAAAGTTTTTAAATGAGGGGTTTCTAACGAAAAACTTAGGTGGCCACTCAAATAGTTCAGAGATTGGCTTAAACGCGTGATTAAAAATATAGACAATAGGCATTGCCATGAATAGTGCAACCGGAGTCAATATAAGAATAAATTTAATTTGACTCTTATGGAAGCGTTGAGGATTGATTTTCGTCGCATTATATGAACTCATAATTAATCCTTCTCTCCAAATATTTTATATGCCGCTCTACCAAATATATAAACCATGATTAAAAGAACTATAGATACAGTTGCTGCATAGCCCATTTCATATCTTATAAATCCATAGTCATCAATATGCGTTACAATTAATTGCCCAGCATTTTGAGGTGTCGGATTTTGTCCCGAAAGCTGGACACCAATAGATCCTGCATTAAAGGTTGCTACTAAGCTCATGACTGCTCCAAAAAGCATCTGAGGTTTCATAGATGGAATGGTAATAAAAAATATTTCTTGGAATTTATTGCTCATTCCATCAACATAGGCAGCCTCATACAGTGTTTGATCAATATTTAGAACACCTGCAAGCATTGCTAAAAATCCAATACCCATTGAACTCCATAGGGTAACAACAATCATAATTGTCATTAAATAATCTGGATTTGTAAGCCATTGAATCGGTTGTTCTATTAAATTAAAGTTTAATAAAATTGAATTTAAGTATCCATTTGCATCACCTGAAAATATTATTTTCCACATTACTGCCATTGCAACACCAGCGGTCATTGATGGTGAATAAATAATAAGTGCAAAGACGGTACGGATCTTAGAAGGAAGTTGTGCGAGTAACCATGCTAAAAAGAATCCTAGCATATATCCCACAGGACCTACAATTAATGCAAATTTTATTGTATTTGGAATAACATTTTGCATAAAGATATCATCACTGGTAAACAGTGAGATATAGTTGTTTAATCCTACATAGGATGGTGTATTTAATAAATTAAATGATGTTAATGATAATAACATCCCCATCGCAACTGGAATCGTAATGAATGCAAAGAAAGCTAGGAAATATGGCATGATAAATAAATTTCCTGTTAACTCATCTTTACCCCATTGTATTTTCTTTTTCTTTTTAGGGATTGGTGTCATTTGTGCATCAACCATTATTTTCACCTACCCATAAAAACAGTGTATCTTTTGTTGGTAAAACATAATCTTTTAAGACATTGCCTTGTTTATCAATAAATTTGAATTCAATCATTTTTCTTGTGATTTCTTTATCAATAATGATGGTTGCATCTTCAATTGCTGTTCTAACATTTTCTCCATCATAAACAACCTTGTTCCATATATTAGATATTTCTCTTTCTAACATATAACTAGCTGGTGTTTTTGCTGTATCGTAAACCCATTGCCATTGTTCCATAAAAGTATCTTTATGCTTCGTGTTCCAACTTAATTGTTCAAACGCTTCATAATTAGAAGTATTCCACATGTACTCAGCACCCATTGCATTAATTAAATCTTCGGAATATGTGACTTGAGTTTCTGTTTCTGACCACCACTTCAAAAATTCCCATGATTCATCTTTTTGATCTGAATTACTAAAAATCATTGCAGATGTAGAAGAACCATCGTATGAGCGATCGACAATACCTTCATCATTTTCTACTCCAGGAAGTAATGCTATATCCCAAAGTCCTGCAATTTCTGGAGCTGCATGAAGCAGTTGAATGTACATGCCAAAATCACCTATACCCATTGGCATATTTCCATATCTAAATTGATTGAAAAAACTACCAACTTCTAAAGGTAAACTGTATATATTATATAAATCTGTCATAAATTTAATTGCTTCAATAGTTTTAGGATCATCTAGGGATGATGCTAAAACATCATCTTCATAAATGGTTCCACCAAATTGATTAATAAACGGCATTGTTGTAACAAAGCCTTTAAATGAACTTGTTCCAGAGAGTTGAGAATAAAAATTCATTCCAAATCTTTGAATCTCAGGTAATAGATCAACGACATCTTGCCATGTATCTGGTATATCTAAATCTAGGGCTTCAACAATATCTGTACGATAAAATAGTAAATTAAAGTTTTGTGTTTCAGGTAACCCATAAACACCATCTTGATAGATTAATTGTGTAAATGCACCTTCATAGAATCGTTCAGATATTTCTCTAAAATCATCAAATTCTGATAAATCATACGCTGCATCTCTAATTGCAAAATCATAAGGTCTCCATCCAGCAACACCCATCGCAATATCAGGATTTGCTCCTGAAGATGTTGATAGGATCAGTTTATCCTCACTTGCCATAATTGAAATCTTAACTTTTATACCTGTTTCTTCAGTAAAGTCACTATCAATCATTTGTTGCATGAGATTAACATATTGTCTAGAACGATTAACCCATATTTCTAATTCGCCTTCTTCTGCATCTTGAGTTGTACTTATGAAGAATGATGAGAAGAATCTACGGATACCAATCCAAACTCTGTAAAAGAAATTTGCTGTTGCTTTTGGAAGTTCTGCATCTACACCATGGACATAAATTGCATCTATACTCAATGGTACGTCAGCAATTAAAGGTAGAATAATCCCTAATCTTTGCATAACTGAATTAGAACCAGTCGCAAGTTTTTCTAGGTTTTTTGGTACATCATTAGGTTTTTCACTTAAATCGTATAACCATTCATATGCAATTTTTAAGCCTGCTGAAATCTCACTAGATTTTGTTGTACCGTTAATGTCTTGCCATTGGTTATAACTCTCTTCAAGCATTTGAGCATAATTGTATAAATCATCTTGCATATTAGGAATATAAGACAAAATGTCCCATTCTCTATTTTCATCAATATTATTTCCTGTTAATTTTTTTATATCTAATGATAAATCATTAATAGCTTCCATAACAAAACCAACAGTTTCATATATATCATTAAATGGTGCCGCACTTGCCATAAATCCTATTTGATGAACTCCACTATCTAAATAGAATTTAAATGCTTCTCCATCGTTTGACTTTAGTGTGATATTTTTCCATTTGCTTGATGGTTCAATAGCTATATTTAAAGCTTCTTCAAATGGAACTTTACCATCAAGTGTAAATGTTCTAAAAACATTAGAATTCGTTTTTGTGTTTAAAGCTTTTAAACTAATCTCATACCAGCCTGCTTCTTCAACTAAAACATCATAGTAAATGGCTTGTCCTGATTTACTAAAACTAGATCCATCAATAATATTTAATCTGTTTTCAGTTAAACCAAAAGGAGTTACAGATGGTTCTTTATGTGTTCCATATCGAATTGATACTGAATTTTTAATTGATGGAGCTTCTGCTTCCATATAAATAAAATTATCATTTTCGGTTATGGCTTTATTTGTGTTTTCTACATAGTCATCATATGATACGTAGCTTACTTGTGGTCCAATATAAAATTGACCAAATTTTAACAATCCATCATTTAGTGTAACTGTTATTGTATTTGCACCCTCATCAAGTTTAAATAGCAAGGGTTCCGGTTGAACTCTTGCAGCATCTTTTACATATGTGTTTAACCATTGAAATGATTGACTTGCTGTTGGCATAGTATCATTTCCAAAGCGGTCAGTTTTAAACTCTGATGGTGTTGTCCAAACTGTATCTATGGTGATTTGACTTGATTCATAATATTGAATTTCATCATTAATCAAAATTTCCATATTGACTTGATTAATTGTTTTAGTCATTGAATAATAATCAAAATTAAGTGTGAATAATCCATCTGATGGGACTGTCACATCAAAACTAAAAGATGGGGTTTCAGCATCTTCATCAAATGTAAGAATCATAGAATCATTAACTATTTCATATTTATCAAATGCGCTATAATTTTGAGTATCTGTAGTTAGACTAGCATCAGAACTAAACGAAAAATCAGAAGGTGAAATCGTTTGATTAAAATCAATATCAGATCTCAACCCTTCTGTTTTCCATATTTCTAATTGTTTAGAATACTCATCTTGTGATACACCGTCAAAATCGACTTGTGTTTCACCATAAGTGTTTGGTTGCTCAACAAAAGATTGAGCTTTAAGGCTTTGCCCAAATAATGAAAAATTCAATATAATAAGACACACAATGAAGATTTTTTTCATTTTATACCACCTTATTTTTTAAGATCCTGTAACCTCGTCTAGACTATCTTTTGCATCATTAAATTCTCTATTGGCAATGGTATTTAATCCAGCTGCAAGCGCATCTGCTAATGAAAGTTCACCAGCAATAATCATATCAAATACACCAGCCATATTCGTTTCTGCATTATATGGTGCTGTCCATCTTACAGCTACATAACCTGGAACTGTTTTTGCTAAACTTTCAATAATAAAATCTTCGTGTTCAGTTACTATTTTTTTAAATTCAACTAATGTTGGATAAAGTTCAAAAAATGAATCTACAATTGCTTGATCATTAATCATAGGTGCAAAGTTTACAGCACCAGCTTCAGGATGATTACTTGCGATTTCAAGACGTTTTAAATATCCTTCAGATCCAAATCCCATCCATTTAGCAAACTCATATGCTTCTTGTGGATACTCTGTACCTTGTCCAATTCCAATATAGTCTAATACAACTGGAATTCTATGATTCGTTACGTTATTATATGTTACAGATGGTGTACCAATAAAATCTATATCAGCTCCATATAATCCACTAGCTTCATTGGTTGTACCTGCTATCCAATCTCTTAAATTATAACTACCTTCCCATTTAATAGATTGTTTACCATTTGTGAAAGGTCCACCTTCTCCATAGCGATCAGCTGTATTATCTTGTGTTTCAAGTACATAGTTAGAATAACCACTCGCACCAGCACCAAAATATTTCTTTTGTTCATTAACTGCTAACTCAAATGCTTCTGAATCAAAATTAAATCCGTTTGCACCATAAGTGAACCAATCAATAGATGAATCATATTGCGCAGGTAACCAGCCAATAAGATTTGACATACCATCAATACCGGCAATACCATCTCCACCAATAACAGGTTGTCTAGAATCTGCTTGAGCAGCTGCCATTAAATCTTCATATGATATTCCATATGTTGGAATGATTGCTCCAGCACCAGCTTCACCAATTGCTGTACGATTTATAAAATATCCCATATAATATAGAGCTTGAGGTAATGCATAAAGTTTACCATTAAGTGTTGCAGCATCTCTAATATCTTGAGAAAGAAGACTATATTCTGCATCAGCACTTGCAATACTCATGATATCTTCTGCCCAACCATTCATAACTGCTTTAATAACAGAGTCTGACATAAATACATCTGGCATTTTACCAATTGCTGCTTGAGCTGCAAAAAATTCATCCCATGAAACATCTGACTCATTACCTTCTTCATCTACTTGTTTTGGTCTCTCAATCACATCTACTGTTATATCGGGATTGGCAACCATAAATTCAGCAATCAATCTACGTTCAATATTGTTATCTTCTTCAGTCCCTAAATTCCAAGCTGCATAAGTGATAACAACACCATCATCTTCGACATCTTTTTTACATGACACAATTGTTGTCAAAGTGATTACTAATAATGCAAATAATAAAATCTTTTTCATTTTTTTCCTCCATTTATCGAAACGTTTCGATTTATTGTTATTATATTTGCTGCACGCACACCTTAACCTAATTTTTACCTGATGTAGCTTGCAGCTGATTTCCTCTACAGATTCACAAATCTTTAACTTTATTCATTCTTTAAGTATATTATAATGCAAACGCTTACTTATTACAACACTTTTAATCTATTTTTTTATCATAACTTTTAATTTTATACTACGTATATTTTTTTATAGCTTTAGAAATATAAAAAAACAGCTAATTAAACTTAGCTGTTTTCATGTTTTTAAATTAAATTTCCATTTCCTTTAATACTTTTTTGGCGATTGAATCATAAACTTTTCCAGCTTCTTCTTTTCCTGAGAAAATATAGCCTTTATTGATTGGTTGTCCAATCGGAACTTGTCCAAATACATCAACACCTAATCTTTTTGCAACTGATGCGCCGCCGCCTTCACCAAATATAAATTCTCTTTTTTGGCTACATTCATTAAAATAATAACTCATGTTTTCTACAACACCAATCACTTCATGACCAATGTTTTGTGCACCAATCCCGGCTTTAACCGCGATATTACTTGCGTTAATATGTGGCGTAGTAACAACCATTACTCTACTTTTTGGCACATAAGATTTAACATCTAGTGCAACATCACCAGTTCCAGGTGGAAGATCAATTAAAATCATGTCAATTTCATCATCCCATTTAACACCATTAAAGAAATGGACTAACATTTTACCTAACATAGGTCCTCTCCACATTAATGGTTTTTCTGGTGGCATAAAAAACTCTGTAGAAATCACTTGAATACCATCTTTAACCAAAGGGATCATTAATTCTTCTTTAGTTGCTTCTAAAGGTTTAATTTCTAATTGTAAAACATTTGGAATACTTGGTCCATAAACATCTGCATCAATAATTCCGACTTTTTTTCCTGCTCTTATGAGTGCTGCTGCAAGATTTGCAGTTACAGTTGATTTCCCAACGCCACCTTTACCAGATGCAATCGCTAAATATTTAATAGCTTTTTCACCTTCAGGTACAAATTCTGATTCGAAGAATACTATTTTGATTCCAGGAAATCCTAATTCGATTTTTACTAACTTGATAATTTCGATTTTTACTTGTTGCTCAAATTTAGCTTTATCTTTAAGATAAATCTCTAACTCAGCTACTCCTGTTGGCCCTACGACTAGTTTTTTTACCCCATTAACTTCGCCAAATGGTTTCTTAAAACCCGGGTCAATAATTGTTTCAATTTTCTTTTTTAATTCATCATATGTAGTCATATCGTTCACCTCATCAACATTATAACAAATAATGATCGATTTGTGTTATAAAACAACTCTAAACTTCTATTTGACAACCTTGTAAAATAAGTTATAATTAAACTTATAAGAAGAAAGTTGGTCTAAAATGAATATTAATTTTAAAAAACCTATTCAAGGTAAATATTCAGATATAACAAATGCATCTGATGATATTTTTAGCCAAAAATTATTAGGCCCTGGATTTATAGTAACTCCTCATGATAAGCATATATATGCTCCCATATGTGGTAAAATAAAGATGATCTATCCGACAGGTCATGCAATCGCAATTTCTATGGATGATCTTGATATCTTAATTCATGTTGGATTAACTGATAAAATCAGACATAAAGATCTGTTCACCCTTCATGTTAAAGTAGATGACATGGTAAATCAAGGTGACCAACTCTTATCGCTTAATTTTGATTTTAAAGACTTTGATTTAATCGATTATCAAATCCCAATCGTTTTTGTTCAAAAGCATACTTTGCAAATTATAAATGAATCAGAAGATTTATTTAAGCTTGGTATTCTATAAAAAAGGAGTGACACATATGCTTAAAGGTATTATCGCTAACAAAGGATATGCAATTGGAAACATCTTAAAAATAGATGATCAAAAAATTGATATATCAAGAGTCACTATAAAAAATATAGAATCAGAAATATCATATTTATATGAAGCGATAGATAAAACTGTAGCTCAATTAAACCATTTGAAAATGATTAACAAATCAAAATTTGATGCAGAAACGCTTGCGATTTTCGATGCACATATTGCAATTGCAAATGATCCAGAAGTCATCAATCAAATCGAAGAGAAAATACGAAAAGAATCTTGTAATCTGACATATGCAATTACATTTGTAGTTAATTCAATCGTAGAACTTTTTAAAGATATAACTGATGAATATATCAGACAAAGAGCTTCAGATCTTCTAGAGGTGTCTGATCGAATCATTAAAAATCATTTAGAAATTGCGATGATCGATATTCAAAATATCGATCAAAAGGTGATTTTAGCTGCACATGAAATCACCGCATCCATAGCCGCTCAAATTAATCCTAAATATATTTCGGGCATCATCTCTGAAGTGGGCGGAAAAAACTCTCACAGCTCGATTATCGCTCGTCTATTAGGTATTCCAGCTTTAGTTGGAGTAGACTTGTTAATGGATACTATTCATAATGATGACCAAATCATTTTAGATGCAATCGAAGGAAAACTCATAAGATCATATACAAAAGACTCTTTAGCCACTTATAAAGAAAAAATGTTTGCTTACAAACTAGAAAAGCAAAAATTAAAAATGATTAATAAAGTTAAAGCAGTTACTAAAGATGGAATTGAGATTCCACTACTAGCAAATATAGGTTCATCTAAAGATCTTAAACTTGCACTTGAACAAAATGCTTCTGGTGTTGGTTTATTTAGAACTGAGATTTTATTTTTAGATCGCTATGAAATTCCAAATGAAGAAGAACAATTTTTGGAATACAAAAAAGTATTAGAAGCTTTTAATCAAAAGCCTGTTATCATTCGTACATTAGATGTTGGTGGAGATAAAGACCTAGCTTATTTAAAACTTCCATTAGAAGCAAACCCTGCATTAGGTAATCGTGGTGCAAGATTATCATTAACTCACACAGATATATTTAAAACTCAAATTAAAGCACTCTTGAGAGCAAGTCAATATGGGAACTTAAAAGTAATGTTTCCGATGATTTCAGAAAAAGATGAGTTCATCAAATTAAAAAAGATGATATCTCAAGTTGAAAAAGAACTTAAAGATAAAAATATTTCATATAAACCATTTGATTTAGGTATAATGATTGAAGTCCCATCTGCAGCAATCATTGCTGATCAATTAGCGCCTGTTGTAGACTTCTTTTCAATTGGAACCAATGACTTAATTCAATATACATTTGCAGCTGATAGATTAAATGCAAATCTTGATTATTTAAATCAACCTTTTCATCCATCAATCTTAAGACTTATTCATATGGTAACAACAGCTGCTAAAGCTCATGGTAAAAAGACTTCAGTTTGTGGTGAAATGGCATCTGATCCCATAGCTGCATGTTTATTAATCGGTTTAGGTGTTGATGAACTTTCAATGACTTCTTCTTTAATCCCAGAGGTTAAAAATAAAATATTAAGTCAAAGTCACGGAAACCTAGTTGCACTTGCTGAAAAACTATTACACGAAGATAGTCAAAAAGATATGATTAAATTATTAAATAAAAATCTACAAAACTAAGTGGAGAGGGGGGAAATATAATGAATCAAAATAAATACGATTTTTTTGATCCTAGAAATCCTTTATATTTAAATGTTGCAAAATGGATTGTTTTTGTTACATCAGCTCTTATTATATTGATAGGATTTGTAGCACTAAATAATATTCCAGAAAACGGATTTTTTGTTATGATTAGTGGTGTAGTATATTATTTTTCTGGTATGGTATTTGTAAATATGCTTTATAACATTAGAGATATTAAATTAAACACTCAAAAAAACAATGAATTATTAGAAAAACAATTGCATTCTAATGATTCAATTAACGTAAAATGATGTTGATAAAAACTTAAAAGATAACTAATACATTAGTTGTCTTTTAGTTATTTATTCAATTTCTAAAATAAGTATAATATATTTGGAGCATAATTGCTATAATGTATATAATGCTTAAAAAAATAATATTATATAAAGGGGTGTATATGATATGGATGAATATAACTCATTCGATATAGAAGAAAAAAATGAAAATGATTCTAGTGCTTTAGAGTATCAAGAAAAGTTTCAAAGTGATTTGGGAAATTTTACTCACTTACAAGACCGACTCATTAAATTTGGACAAAGTAAACTTTTGTTAATTTTAACAATACTCTTTATTGCTGCATTCATTGCTAGCGGAATTGGTGTCATAATATTTATGACCACAGATTTATCATTTGAGATAAATGGTCAATCAGCAAATTATAATTGGACAAAAATAATCACACTTCTTTCACTTGGTATTGGTTTAATCTTACCTATGGCTGTATCGTATATTACATATGGATCTAGAAAAGTAAAAGTAGATTATATTGTAAGGGGATTAAATCTTGTTGACTTATTTATAAAAATTAACTATATCATCCTTATTATTTCAGCTTTTATATCATTTATAGGGTTTATTTTAGTTATGTTTAGAGGATTTATAATAGCATTGTTAATTGGATTATTAATTAGTTTCGTATATTACCTTTATTTCAAATTTTTATCGACAGCAAAGGCGTTTTTATATGATGTAACTGCTGCTTTTTATTCTGAGTCATCATCTACTTTTTCATTTGAATTAACTCCTGAAAAAGCATATCCACAAGCTAAACCATTACGTCCATTTTTTATAATACTATTGATTTTAAGTATTATTAGTTGGTTATTTAGTTTTGGTCAAAATAATGATGCGTTAGCAGAAATAAGTATTGATATGGCAAATGCATTTGACAGATTTGATGTATTTACAAGTATAACTCTAATTCTAAATATTTTAATCTTATCACTTGTCATTTATATGATTACTCTATTTGATGATTTTTTGTTCCTAGGTAAAAAAGCAAATCATAAAACTCAACCTCATGGGTATTTACCTAAATCAGATCATGAAGATGATTGGAGTTTATAACAACATAAACATATGATAAGATAGTTAACATCAAAGGCAAATATTAAATAAAAGGCAATCTGCAGATTGCCTTTTTTATTTGCTATATTTTACTATCTACACTTCTTGCCTTTACTCTTTTTTTGTAAATATATAAATTAATAAATATTGAGAAAAATCCACCTGTCCATAAACTCATTGAAATATAAAATAAATATTTAGACATCTCAAGATCTGGCACGATGACCACAAACAAAAACATAGGAAATGATATCCCAAGAGAAAGATAAGTTAATAAAAATATCCTTTTAAGTTTCTTTTTACTGATCATACTACTAAAAACTGGAATTAAAATTAATGAAATTGCTGTTAAAGCTTGTAAAATAGGATCATTCATTTATTTTAATATCTTCTTTTTTATTCTTTGTGAACGCTTTTTTAAAATAGGATTTAATACGTTTCATAAATTTAGTCTGATCATAGCTTAATATTGCAATCTTATACACTGGTGAAACTATATATAAGGCCGCTATTAAAGCTAATACCATAATAACTAAAGCAATTAAAGCTTCAAGTAAGCTCATCGCACCTGAAGCAAATGCAACAGGAGCAACTATTGGTGTAAAAATTGGTACAAATGCCATGATTTTCATAAAACCTTCACCACCTACCATAGGTGCAAAAATCGTAATATAAAATCCGCCTAATAACATTAGCATAAGTGGCGATTGAAATTGTTGATAATCTTCTTGAGTGACTGCCATAGATGCAAATAATGCTGCTATAACTAAATAGAAAAGCGTACCAACTATGACAAATAATAATGCAATGATTAAGACAACTGGCCAATTTGGAAGTAATTCTCCTAAAAACTTTAACAAATGCACATCTATACCTGTAGGTACAACAGCACTAGATGCGGCATTTAAATTACCTAGTAAAGCAGCAATTCCTCCATAGACTAAAATTAGAGCGCCTTGTATTAAAACAAACAAAATGCTTGATGCTATTTTTGACAAAAAATGCAATTTTGCTGGTACACTTGCGATAATCGTTTCAATTGCTTTTGTTGATTTTTCTTCAATGATATCAACACCAACAAATTGTGTAGCCATCGTAATTAAAATAAATAATGGAATGACAAGTAAGCTCATCAATGATGAGATAGCTGCCTCATTTTCAGGATCTTCATAATCAGGTGCCATAATGGTTTCAAACATAGGGCTTTGATATCCTGCAATTTGATAGTTAATAATTAGTATTTCTATTTGATTCATCATCATTTGATTATATTCAGGTAGTTTTGAATAGATTGCAATTTCAGGATTCGATAAATCACCACTAATGATTAATGATACATCTGAAGCATCTTCTGCCTCCCAAAATGCATCTTCATCAAAGCTTTGTGTCATATCTTCAAAAACAAAGAATTCATAACCTTCATATGGAAGATTTAAAGCATTACCTAAATCTTCTCCAAAAGTAAGCATCGCTGTTTGATTATAAACATCTACATTCACGTTTGTGATTTGTTCATCATCATTGCCAAACCAACCAATAATAGTAGGTAGATTTACAATTGCAACAAACAATACAGCAATGACTAAATTTGCAATCAAAAAAGATTTTCTAAGAATTCTTTTTTTCACACCATACTTAATTAGAAATTTAAACTTCTTCATGCTTATGACCTACCTTTGCAATAAATATTTCTGATAAAGATGGTTCTTCAATATCAAATTTCTTTATATGTTTACAAGTCTTCACATAATCAAAAACAGATTGACTAAATGATTCATTTTCTATTTTAACAATGATTTCATTTGCATTTTCAATAACTTTATAAACACCTTTAATCTCTTCTAAAGCTTTGATGTCTACATCACCAATAATGCTAATGTTTTGTTTTTTAAAGTCTTTCTTGACATTATCAATACGCCCACTAATTACTGCTTCACCTTTTTCTAAGACAATAATTTCTTCACAGAAAGACTCAACATGATCTAATTGGTGAGATGAAAAAACAACCATACTTCCTTTTTTTTGAAAATCTCGAACTACTTCTACAAATTTTTCGGTATTAATTGGATCTAGACCACTAAAAGGTTCATCTAAAACCAATAGTTTTGGATTATTTATAATTGCAGAGATAAATTGAATCTTTTGTTGATTCCCTTTAGATAACTCTTTGATTTTTTTGTTTTTATAATTGACAATATCAAAACGCTCTAACCAATAATCTAATCTTTCTAAGATCAATTTTGGTTCCATATCTTTTAATTGACCAAAATATAACATTAACTCTTTTACGGTAACTTTAGTTAACAAACTTCTCTCTTCAATCATGTAGCCAATTTCATTAACGTTATGATATCCAATCTTACCACCATTGTATAAAACTTCACCTTCAGTTGGTTCTAACAAACCCATAATCATTCTAAAGGTTGTTGTCTTACCTGCACCATTTGTACCTAAAAGACCAAAAATTTCTCCTGGTTTAATGGTAAATGTTAAGTGATTGACTGCGACTAAGTTGCCATACATCATTTTTGCATTCTTAACTTCTAACATATTTACGCCCCATTTCTTCTTGAATTCCAATATATATTATAACATATTTTTATATGCTCATCTAAAGAAATAGAGTTATAAGATAACTTATAACTCTATACATTTTATTTTAAATTGCTCTTTAATTCTTTTGATATTAATTCAATAAACTGATCTAGTGTAACTGTAATTTGTGCTGTTTCACCATATTTTCTATAGGTTACTAAGCCATCAGCTGCTTCATTATCTCCTAGAACAAGTGAATAAGGAATTTTTTGTGTTTGTGCTTCTCTAATCTTATATCCTAATTTTTCTTCTCTTAAGTCACTTTCAACTCTAAAGTATTTATATTTTAGCGTATCATGAACTTTATTGGCATATTCTGAATGCGCTTCAACATTAACTGGTAATATTTTAACTTGTACAGGAGCTAGCCAGAATGGAAATGCACCTTTATACTCTTCAATTAAATATGCAACAAATCTTTCCATAGTTGAAACGATACCACGGTGAATAACGACTGGTCTTTGATCGTTTTTGCCATCTTCACCAACATAAGTTAGATCAAATCGCTCAGGTAGTAAGAAATCTAATTGAATCGTAGATAAGGTTTCACTATTACCTAAAGCTGTTTTAACTTGAACATCAAGTTTTGGACCATAAAACGCTGCTTCACCATAAGCTTCAAAATATTGGACCCCAAATTCATCTAATGCTTCTTTTACCATTGCTTCTGCTTTATTCCACATCTCATCATTTGGGAAGTACTTTTCTGTATCTTCTGGATCACGATAGCTTAATCTAAACTTATAATCTGTGATGTTAAAATCTTCATACACTGCTAGTAATAATTCCATTGTACGTTTAAATTCATCTTTAATTTGATCTGGTCTTACAAAGATATGTGCGTCATTTAAAGTCATTTCTCTGACTCTTTGTAAACCAGATAATGCACCACTTTTTTCATAACGATGCATCATGCCTAATTCTGCAATTCTTAAAGGTAGTTCTCTATATGAATGAACATCATTTTTATACATTAACATATGATGTGGACAATTCATTGGTCTAATGACCAACATTTCTCCATCACCCATATCCATTGGAGGAAACATTGAATCTTGATAATGATCCCAGTGTCCTGATGTCTTATATACTTCAACGTTTGCTAGTATTGGAGTATAGACATGAAGATAGCCTAAAGATATTTCTACATCAGTGATATATCTTTCAATGACTCTACGGATAGTTGCACCTTTAGGTAGCCAGAAAGGAAGACCTTGTCCAGCTTCTTTTGAAATCATAAATATACCAAGTTCCTTACCTAATTTACGATGATCTCTTAATTTTCTTTCTTCAAGTAAAACTAAGTGTTGATCTAAATCTTTTTTATTAAAGAAACTTGTTCCATAAATTCTAACCAACATTTTATTGTTACTATTACCTCTCCAATATGCACCAGCAAGGTTTAACAATTTAAAATGTTTGATTTGTTTGGTGTTTAAGACATGACCACCACGACATAAATCAGTAAAATCACCTTGTGTATACACTGTTAATTGTTGATCTTTATAATCCTCAATAATCTCTAATTTATATGGATCTTTTTTAAAGATATCTTTTGCTTGTTCATAACTAACTTCAACTCTGTTAATATCAAATGCTTGTTCAGCAAGTTTATGCATCTCTTTTTCAATTTTAACTAAATCTTCATCATTAATCTTTTGTTCACCAAAGTCAACATCATAATAAAAACCTTCTTCGATATAAGGCCCAACACCAAAACAAGCACCTGGATAAAGATTAGTAATGGCTTGTGCCATTAAATGTGCTGTCGAGTGATTGATAATATCTAATGACTTTGCATCTCTTTCAGTTAGAATTGCTAAACTACCACTCTCATTTAATGATCTAGATAGTTCTACATAGTCATCATTAAAAACAGCCGCAATCGCTTTTTTAGCCAAAGATATTGCAATACTTTGTGCAATCTCTAAGGGTGTAATCCCTTTTTTATACTCTTTTTTACTACCATCTGGAAATTTAATTTCAATCATGTTTCCAACTCCTTTTTTTTAATAAAAAAATCCCTAGACATATGTCTAAGGACGAATCATCGCGGTACCACCTTAGTTCTAGGTTTCCCTAGCCCTTTAACCCTCTAACGCTAGGGGATGCGGATTAGTTTTTTCTAATCTACTCCAAGGTAGTCATTTATGATTATCGTAGCTTTCACCTTCCTACGTCGCTTTAAGTCAATCTAAATGTTGTCCTCTTCATCGTATCTAGATATATTATATCACTAGTTTTATAAATTACAAGTTATTTATCACTAGTGTAAGGTTCTTCTGATAATTTGACATAATGCATTAAATCCTTAATTCTTTGAATCAGTCTTCCGGCTTTCATTCTATTGGTTTCATCTTTAGTTAAAGTTAGGGCTTCTAGGAGTTGAACAAGTGAAAAGTTAGAGCTCATAAAAACAGGTAGTTTAGCTGATAGGCGGTATTGTAGCACAGGTACAATGATTTCATCTCTAAACCAAGGACTCATATTTTCTCCACCAAAATCATCAAGCATTAAAATATCTGCTTGTTTTAATTTATTGATACGCTCTTCTAAATTACCTTCATTCATACCTTGTCTAATCGAACGGATTAAATCTGGCACGTAAACAAATAAAACTGCAACATTTTTTAATGCAAGCTCTTGAGCGATTGCGGATAACAGATAAGATTTACCTGTACCATATCGACCATAGATTAACATACCTTTTTCGTAATGATCTTTTTTATATTTTGCTAAAAAGTCACTTGCAAGTTCTTGAGCTTTTTGTCTTTCTTCATTAAAACAATTAAACTCTGCAATGCTAGCATCTTGAATATAGATTTCACTATCATAGAATTTTAAATTCTTTCTGATTCTTTGTTTTTTTAGTTCAAAAGCTTTTTCAGCTGTTGGGCGATATACGATTTCGATATATGGATCAGTACGAAGAACAACTTCATATCCATCAACAACAGGTTTCTCTTGTTTTTGAATTAAATATTGATAGACTTTATTCACATCAACATCTAAAATGTTTAAGTCTTTTGTTTCTTTATTATTTTTTACAACATTTCTCATTTCTTCAATCGTCATTTTCTATACCTCCAACTTCTCTAATTCTTTTACGTAATCGTCCATCCAATCAGGTTCTGAGACTTTTTTAGTTTTTGTTTTCTTTGCCCATTGAGTTTCTATTTTTGTTGAATAATTAAGGGCGTCTTCAGTAGTTTGAATACCTCTATTAAGCCAATCATGTAAAACAGTTTCCATATATTTTAAACCAGGCAACACACCTTCTTTTTGTTTTAATACAAGCATCAAGATAACGTTAATAATACCTGGATCAACATGATTTCTCTCAATTAAAAGTGTTGCTGTAGATAGGGCTAAGCCTTGAGTATCTGTTTTACTATATTTTTGAATAATCACTTGAGGCGGAATAGATTTGATTAAATCAGTTTTAGGAATTTCTTTTTCTTTAATCTCAAGTGTTTGATTTTTTGATTCATAATGTAATTTAGCTTTATGATTTAATGCAAGAAAATTTACTGTTTGTCTTGATTGTGATGCATGCATATAAACTTCAACCATATCTTTTACATCAAATTGATAAACAAACGCAATTTTTGCGATTTGTTGTTGCAACTTTTGGTTTAAGAGTTGAGAGTTTTTTAATCTTTCAGGTAGTGCTTCTACAAATGCATTGAAATCAAAATGGTTTCCAATATGAGATCCACCATTTTGTTTTCTACCTTGGAATTCATAGTCTAGTTTTAATAAGTTTAGACTCTTAAACTCATACATCGAATCAAATGGTTTTGTTATATTGGTATATCCTTCTAGTGAAGGCGTCTCTATTTTAAATAGCTTTGCAAGCATATCTACATTCTTTTCACCAATTTCTGATTGTAAATAACTACCAAAAACAGTATCAAGTAAGAATTGTTTTGCAGATAATGGTGTTTTCATGATGTAAATATATGCATCATTTTCTTGATAAACCTCAAGTAAATTGAGTGCTTCAAGTTTATTACGCATTTTTAAAAATTCTGTTTGTTTTAAGTTTAGTAAATCAAATAATTGTTGATGTGTATATTGTTTTTGTAAAGTCTTATCATTTAATTGATAAAACGTAATAAACAACGCATGTGACGCTACACCAAGCAATGGTTGATATAAAAGTGCTAATACTTTGAAATCTTGATTTGCAAGATCTGAATGGATACTTAATTGAAATGTTGAGCTGTTTTTCATAGTTTTATGCCTCTTATAAATTGATCGATTTGATAATATAAATAATCTAAATCACTTTCATTATCAAAAATAACATCTGCTTTCATTTTTTTAGTATCTAAGCTCATTTGTCCATTAATTAATTTTTTAGCATCTTTTTCTAAAAGATCATCTCTAGACATTAATCTCATTAATTGTATAGGTTTTGATACATACACTAGACAAGTCACATCACATTTTTTATCATAGCCTACTTCAAATAAAAGTGGCATATCAATAACAACAATCTTTTCGTTTTCAAAAGTTATTAATTGATCATTAATTTTTTTAAATACATATGGATGGATAATTTCATTAAGTTTTAATCTTAATTTTTTATCATCAAAAATAAGTTTCTTTATTTTTTCTTTGTCTGTTTCAGATTTTATTGGAAAGCCAAAAAGAGATTCTGCTTTCAAAATCATATCATTATTTTCTCTCCACAAATCTTTAACAATCACATCACTGTCAATGACAGGGATGTTTCTTGATTTAAAATGATCTGCTGCAGTTGATTTACCAGATGCTATTGAACCTGTTAAACCAACAATATAAGGTTTATTTTTGGCAATTTGGACAGACATATGATCCACGACCCGCTACTTTAATTTTTATGATATCTTTTCCACATATAGGACAAGGTTGACCTTGTTTTGTATGTACATTTAACTCATTTTGAAATCTTCCATGTACACCTAAACTTGAGGTGTAACTACGAATGGTTGTTCCACCAAGTTCTACAGCCTTATCTAGCACTTTAGTTGCTGATTCTAAAAGCAGTTGAGCTTGTTTTTTTGTAACTTTAGATGCTATTTTTGTTGGATGTATTTTTGCTAAAAACAATGTTTCATCAACATAAATATTTCCCAATCCACTTATGATATTTTGATCAAGTAAGACAGCTTTGATTGGTCTATGTGTGTGATGTATTTGTTTATAGAATTCAACGATGTCTTTATCTTTTGGCTCTAAACCTAATTTGTTTAAAGGATAAAGAGATAAATATTGATCTTTGGGAAGAAAATGTAGGGTCCCAAATTTTCTTACATCATGATATCTTAAACTTAAATGATCACTTAAGTTAAAGATAATATGCTCATGTTTATCAATTGCTTCTTTAGTTTTAATGAAGAATTTACCTTCCATCCTTAAATGCATAATCATTACATCTTGATCTAGGATAAAGATTAAGTATTTACCCATTCTTTGAATATCTTTAATAGTTTGATTTACTACATTTCTTTTAAAAGTATTTAGATCTGTTTTAATGATGTTTGTATATAAAACATCTACATTCAATATTTTTTTATCTTTTAATTTTAACAGTAAGGTTCTCCTTACGGTCTCAACTTCTGGGAGTTCTGGCATACATTCACCTATTTTAGGTCATACCATGTGCGACCGACATCACAAGATGTTTCAAGTTCAACTTTTAGATCAACTGCCTTGCGCATCATTTGTGGTACAATTTCTTTCATTTCTTCTAATTCTTCAGCTACAACATCTAAGATGAGTTCATCGTGTACTTGAAGTAAAATTTTTGATTTTTTGTTCTCTTTTTTGAGATATCGATATAAATCAATCATTGCCTTTTTTAAAATATCTGCAGCACTACCTTGAATTGGAGCGTTAAGTGCAGTTCTTTCGCCAAAAGATCTTTGTGTATAAACACTTGATTTTAGTTCAGGGATATATCGTCTACGATTCATGATTGTTTTAACATAATCATGTTCTTTTGCATAAGTAACAATATCTTCCATATACTTCTTAATCTCAGGATACAAATCAAGATAATCATCAATAAATCTTTGAGCTTCTTTTGGAGATACATTAATATCTTCAGATAAACTCCATGCACCAATCCCATAGATGATTCCAAAGTTAACAGCTTTAGCAGCTCTTCTTTGTTCACTATCTACTTCATCTTTATGAAATATCTCTTTAGCAGTTTTTGTATGAATATCTTCGTGATTATTAAATGCTTCAATTAGTTTTTGAACATCAGCCATGCTTGCAAGCACACGAAGTTCAATTTGAGAATAATCAGCTCCTAAAAACAAATGATTATCTTTAGGTATAAAGATTTTTCTAATTTGTCTACCTTCTTCACTTCTTATCGGTATATTTTGTAAATTAGGATCCAATGATGACAATCTACCCGTAGTCGTTAAAGCTTGCATATAGATGGTGTGAACTTTACCATCATCAAAAAGATTTTGTTCTAAACCAATAATATAGGTTGAATATAATTTAGATAATTGTCTATATTCTAAAATTAGTTCAATGATTGGATGTTTACCGACCAACTTATTTAGCACATCTACATTGGTTGAATAACCGGTCTTTGTTTTTTTACCATTTGGAAGATCAAGATCTTCAAACAGGATTTCACCTAATTGTTTAGGACTTGATACATTAAACTCTCTACCGGCTAGTTTAATAATTTGTTTTTCAAGCTCAATAATTCTTAAGTTTAAATCTTTCTTTTGTTTCTTTA
Source organism: Acholeplasmataceae bacterium (assembly GCA_021108415.1). Taxonomy (GTDB): domain Bacteria; phylum Bacillota_I; class Bacilli_A; order Acholeplasmatales; family Acholeplasmataceae; genus Mariniplasma. The sequence goes on from JAIOQX010000002.1 coordinate 392,062, forward strand.
ATTCATCTTTATCAACAGATAAACCTTCAAATTCCATTTCTGCTAATACCTCAGATAAAGGTAATTCAATGGATTTTAATAAATCAAGTTGTTCATCTTCTTTTAACGCTTTTAATAAATCATCTTTTAACGCAAAAATTGCTTTTGCTTTAGATGCGATATGATGATAATATACTTGTTTTTCTGGTAATCCTTTTTTACTGCCTTTTCCATAAATTGTATCATCATACTGAATATCTTCATAATAAAAATTAGATACAATTCTTTTGAATTCTTCTTTTCCTAGATGTGAGTTAATTAAATATGCAGCAAGCAACAAATCAAAAGTCGTTCCTTTAATATCCAGTTTATTCCATAAAAGAAAAACCTTGATTGCTTTTAGATCATAAACATATTTTTGGAATCTTTCATCTTTTAAATACATATCAAATCCAATGGATGATAATGCAATATCGGCTGATACTACATAATTGTTTTTTCCATCAGATAAGCCAATACCCCAAAGTTCAGCTTTATGATAATTGTAGTCGCTAAACTCAAAATGCATACTTAAGTTCTTCTCTAGAATAGCTTCTAATTCACTCACACTTTTTAATTCAATATAGTCCCATTTAACTTCTTTTTTTGTAACAGGTGTTTCCATTTTTTTAACAAATACATGAAGATCCAAATCTTGATAGAAATGGATTAACTCTTCTGTTTTTATTTCTTTTTTAGCAATTGAATCCACATCATATGTGATATCACAATCTAATTGAATCGTCACTAAATCTTTACTCATCAGCGCACTATCTTTGTGTTCTCTAATGCGCTCACCAAGTTTACCTTTGATTTGGTCTTGATGCTCTAATATATTTTCTAATGTTTCGTATTCTTTTAATAATTTAATCGCAGTTTTTTCACCTACTCCAGGAACACCTGGAATATTATCTGATGCATCACCCATCAATGCTTTTAAATCTATCATTTGATGGTGTGTTAACTCATAGGTTTCAATTAATTTTTCTGGTGTAAAATCATGAACTTCTCTCATCCCTTTTTTAAGTAAGTGAACCGTAACTTGTTCATCTACTAATTGAAGTAGATCTTTATCACTTGAATAGATATCAACCATATAGCCTTTTTCACTCGCTTGTTTTGCAAGTGTACCAATAATATCATCTGCTTCATACCCTGCTTTAGAGTATGCAATCACACCATTAAGATCTATATATTGGTTGACAAGTGGTATTTGTTGACCCAATTCTTCAGGCATTTTAGTTCTTCCAGCTTTATATCCTTCATAGGATAAATGTCTTTTCGTTGGTTCTTTTGTATCAAAAGCAACTAAAACATCAGTTGTATCTGATGTAACCATTTTTTCAAACATACCGACAAATGCAAAGACTGCATTGGTATATGTACCATTAGAAGATTGCATCAGTTTAGCGCCAGGGTAAGCCGTTGCGTAATATGCTCTAAATAATATTGAATTTCCATCTATTAATGTAATTTTTTTCATGATATGATACCCCTTTTCTTAATTTTAACACTTAATGTCAAAATAATTTCCCACAGTATTTGTGGATAAGTAAAAAAGGATCAACGAATCCTAAATTGACCCTTATTCTTGCCTTTACCCTTTTTTTGTTTCGTGTTTTGTAATGCTTGAGTTGGATTTTTAGACATAGATTCTAGTTGTTTTTCATCCATCTTCATCATTTGTTTCATCATCTTTTTTTGTTGATCAAGTGCACTTCTTAGTCTGTTAAGTTCAGCAACACTCATACCTGATCCATTTGCGATACGAGTTCTTCTTCTAGAACTTTTATCAATTAAGGACGGATCTTTACGCTCATCAGCAGTCATTGAAGTAATTAAAACGCTCATTTTATCAAACTGTTTATCATCAACTTGTGATGCGGCTTGTTTCACTTTACCCATGCCTGGCATGAACCCTAAGATTTTACTCATCGACCCCATACGTTTAATCATTTTAAATTGTTTTAATAAGTCATTATAGTTAAATGAATCACTCATCAATTTTTCCATCATGGATTGTGCTTCATCTTCATCAATCGCATCAGTTGCTTTTTCGATTAAAGTTAATACATCTCCCATACCCAAAATACGTGATGCCATACGCTCTGGATGAAAGAGTTCGAATGTATCCATTTTTTCCCCACTTGAGGCGAACTTAATTGGAATTGATGATACTTCTTTAATAGATAATGCTGCACCACCTCGTGTATCACCATCTAGTTTTGTAAGAATAGCACCGGTTGCGTTTAATTGATCATGAAAGCTCTTTGCGATATTTGCTGCATCTTGTCCCGTCATCGCATCAACGGTTAATAAGATTTCTTGTGGTTTGGCAATTGCTTTAATATCAACTAACTCACTCATCATCTTTTCATCTATATGAAGTCTACCAGCTGTATCGATGATCACACAATCATACTTATGCTCTCTTGCATACTTTAATCCGTTTTTAACGATATCTCTAGCATCTTTTAAACCTTCTTCATATACTTCGATATCAACTTGTTTGCCTATAGTGACTAATTGTTCGATTGCTGCTGGACGATAAACGTCAGCTGCAATAAACATCACTTTCTTTTTTTCTGCTTTTCTAATATAGACGCCTAATTTGCCTATAGCCGTTGTTTTACCAGAACCTTGAAGTCCAATCGTCATAATTGTAGTAATGTCATTTGAAGCGTATTTAATGCCCTGTGCATCCTCGCCCATAACTCTCTTTAACTCTTCATGTACAATTTTTACGACTTGTTGCCCTGGGTTTAAACCTTTTAAGATTTTTTCACCTACGGCTTGTTCTTTTATATTTGCAATAAATTGTTTAACTACTCTAAAATTAACATCGGCTTCTAATAATGAAAGTCTGACTTCTCGCATCATTTCATCAATGTCTTTTTCAGTTAAAATCCCACGGCCTGTTAATCTGCGCATTGCCATCTGTAGTCTTGAACTTAGTGAATTTTCTGCCATTACTCTTCCAACTTTCTTAAATCATCAAGTTTTTTTAAATCTTTTGTTTCTTCTAATTGGTCGATGATTTTTAATCTTTTTTGTTTATTTGTTAATAACTGTAATTTCTCTTCATAAGAAAAAAGATGCATTTCTACTTTCTTTAGTTGATCAAAAACTGCATTTCTGCTCACATCAGAAAGTTCCGCAATTTCTTGCAGGGAATAATCATCTTGATAATAGTATTTAAAATATTGAACTTGTTTATCTGTCAATAGTTTTTGATACATATCAAATAATTCATTGAGTTGTTCTTTTTTCTCTAATGATTCCATATTTTATCCTTTAAAAAAGTCTTCAAATAGTCCGTAGATATAATCTTCAATATCAAAATAGACTAAATCATCTATTTTTTCACCCAAACCTACATATTTAATAGGTAGATCATATAAATGTCTTATTGCTAAAACAATACCACCTTTAGCTGTACCATCTAACTTAGTTAAAATGATACCAGATACATCAGTTGCATCTTTAAATACTTCTGCTTGTCTCATTCCATTTTGACCTGTTGTCGCATCAATGACCAACAATGTCTCTTGTGGTGCGTTTGGAAGTGTCTTTTGTATGACTCTCTTCATTTTTTCTAATTCTTTCATCAGATTGACTTTAGTTTGAAGTCTACCAGCTGTATCACATAAGATGACATCATAGTTTTCTTTTTTTGCATATTCTATTGCATCGTATATAACACTTGAAGGATCGCTACCTGAATCTTTTGCAAAAACGTATGTATCACTTCTTTGACCCCAAATTTTTAATTGTTCAATTGCACCAGCTCTAAATGTATCTCCAGCAACCATCATCACTTTTTTTCCGTTAGATTTAAGTTGTTTTGCAAGTTTACCAATCGTTGTTGTTTTACCAACACCATTGACACCTACAAAAAGATACACATTTAATTCATTGTCATCAAAATTAAGTTCAGTATTTAATAAATCACCTTTTAAATAAATCTCAAACATTTTATCAACGATGATTTCAGCTAAGTCATTTGGATTGGTGATTTGCTTTTTATCGACATCTTTTCTTAACTCATCAATAAAATAAACAACTGTATCAACACCTATATCTGCTTGAATAAATATATCCTCCAAAGCATCAAAGAGTTCATCATCAATTGTTTTTGATTTTTTTAGAATTTCTTTTAAATCAGTTAAGCTTTCTTTAGTCTTGTGTAGGCCTAAAGTATATTTATCATTCTTGTCTTTTTTGCCAAATAATTTCTTAAATAGTCCCATGTTATATCTCCTATTACCTTAACATATTATACCATATGAAAAAGAAAACCGAAAGTTATTCTTTCGGTAAGTTTTTAACAAAAGTAAGTAAATCATCAAAGTTTAAATGTGAACTCATTTCATCAACATATTCTGTATAAATGATTTTTCTATTTTGATCTAGAACAAATACTGATCTTGCAAGAAGTCTTAATTCTTTAATGTATGTTCCATATTTATTTCCGAAATCTAATTCAATATAATCACTTAAAGTGATGATATTATCTAGACCAGCATTTCCACACCATCTTGCTTGTGCATATGGAAGGTCATTTGAAATCGTTAAAACGGTTAAATCATCTATTTCAGATAATTCTTGGTTAACTGTTCTTGTTTGTCGATCACAAACTGTAGTATCTAGTGAAGGTACAACATTTAAAATGATGTATTTAGTTTTAAAATCTGATAAATTAACATATTCATTTTTGTGATTTAATGCTTTAAAATCTGGAGCAATATCTCCAACTTGTTTTGTATCACCAATAAGTGTCACTGGTTTAGATTTAAATGTTTTCATCTCATTCACTTCCTTTAACAATTTCATTACTATTATAACATATATTCATTTCTGTTTCATAAAAAGTGGTCTTTTGATAGTATTCAAAAGACCAATTCAAACGGTATTTACCGTCCTTTTATATGAATGCATAGATATATTATCACTTTTTGCTTGCTTTGTAAAGCGAGTTATATCATTTGATTATTTATCTTCTTTTTCTTCGTTACCTTTGATGTATCTACATTTAGGAAAACCGCTGCAGGCAACAAATTCACCATATCTAGATTTTCTAATGACTAATGGTTTGCCGCACTTAGGACATAATTCATCTGTCATCTTAGGTTCTACCTTTTTCATATGCTCTTGAGCATAATCAATCATTGGTATAAAACTGTGATAAAAGTTTGATACGATTTCAACACCTGATTCGGTTGCTTCTGCAATTCCATCAAGTTTTTTCTCCATTTTAGATGTATATTCAACATTAATAATCTTATGGAAGAATGCATCTAATTCTTTTGCTGTTAATCTACCTTGTTCAGTTGGTATAAATCTTTTTTGATCAAGTGATACATAAGCTCTATTTTTTAAGGTTTGAATGATTGATGCATATGTAGATGGTCTACCAATGCCTAAAGATTCCATCTCTTTAATTAAGCTTGCTTCAGAATATCTAGCAGGAGGTGTAGTTACTTTTTCAATTGCAATAACTTCACTTGCTTTCAATTCTTGATTAACTTCAAGTTTTGGTAACAATTTATCTGCTTGTTTTTGATCTTGATAGATTTTTGTATGCCCATCAAATTTTAAAATTGAACCTTCAAGGTCATAAACATTATCATTTGATGTAATTTTTACTTTTGTACTTTCAAATTGTGCGTCACTCATTAGTGAAGCTAATGTGCGTTCATAAATACGTTTATATAATTTCAATTCATCCTTATCTAAATATGCAGACATCATATCAGGTGTTCTATAGATAGATGTTGGTCTAATTGCTTCATGTGCATCTTGAGCATTATCTTTTGTTGAAACTTTATAATGTCCTAAATACTTTTTGCCATACTGATTTAAGATGAATTCATTTGTTTCTTTTATAAAAGGTTCAGCTAACCTGTTAGAATCTGTACGCATGTAAGTGATTAAACCGATGGTTTCATCATTGATTTCAATACCTTCATATAACTTTTGTGCAACCATCATTGTTCTGCTTGCACTCATATATAAATTATTAATTGAATCTTGTTGTAGCGTTGAGGTTATAAATGCTGGTTTTGATTTTCTTTTTGTAGTTCTTGTTTTAATATCGCTAACATGAAATGGATTTGTTGATGTCTTAACAATTTCATCAGCTTCTTCTTTAGATAATCTAGTTTTAGCTGGAATATGATAAGATGCTTTGAATTGTGGAAATTGAGCGTCAATTTCATAATATGTTTCTGGAACAAAACTTTCAATTTTCTTTTCTAAATCAGCAATCAGTTTTAATGCAACAGATTGCACACGACCTGCAGATTTTGATTTAATCTTTGATTGAAGTAGTTTTGATAATTTAAATCCAATGATTCTATCTAAAATACGTCTTGCTTCTTGAGAGTTAACTAACTCTTGATCGATCTTTCTTGGATGTTCTAAAGCTTCTGTAATAGCTTGTTTTGTGATTTCTCTAAAAACAATACGGTTTTTCTCATTTGGATCTAATTCTAAGATTTGAGCAAGATGCCATCCAATGGCTTCTCCTTCTCTATCCTGGTCAGTTGCAATTAAGACTTCTCTATTCTTTGCTTTTTGTTTTAATTCTTTAACTAAATTGTTTTTACCTTTAATAATTTTATATGAAGGTTGGAAATCATTATCTATATCTATACCCAAACCATCTTTACCTGATGTTGCTAGGTCTCTGATGTGTCCTTTAGACGACAAAACAAGCACATCATCTTTGACGTAGGTTGATATTGTTTTTGATTTAGATGGTGATTCCACGATAATTAATTTTTTATTTGCCATGTAAACACTCCTTTTTACATATCCATTATAGTAACTTAATTTGTAATGTCAAGCATAAAGTGAAGCTGCTTTCTATATATATATATAATATATATGTTTTTTTCTACATTTTATTATAGTGAATCATTATGTGAATTTACTTTAAAAAAAGAAAAAGATAAACACTTATTGTTTACCTCTTAAATACTTAAGTACTTTTAATTCTCTTTTTACCCAGCGTATCTCTGGTATATTCTTAGAAAGTATATCTAAATTTTGATTGATTGCGTCATCTATATGTATTTTTATTAATTTATATCCAAATTCTTTTTCATAGTCATCTAGATTTTGTTCTTTGATATGATCTTTTACTTTACATGTATAATATTTAGATTCCATATAGAAAATTGTATCTTTTTTAGTTTTTGATTTTTGTTTTTCAATCACTCTTCCAAATGGAGAGATAGATTCTTTTATAACTGTTAATCCTGTTTCTTCTAAGGTCTCTCTAATTAAAGTTTGTTCATCTGACTCATCTGGTTTTTGTCCACCACCTGGAAATTTTAAATCTTGATACATATCACTTTGAATCATATATAGGTGGGGATACTGTAAAATAATTGCTCTGCATGCAACTCTTTTAGATACTTTATCCTTTATATGATAATCTTTTAAATCAAAATAGTGTATGATCTTCATATTTTTTCCTTAGTGCTTCTTTAATCATGGATTTTACTGGCTCATAAGTTTTTCTATGGATGGGTGTATATCCATGTCTTTTAATTAATTCCATATGTTCTTTTGTGCCATATCCTTTATGTTGCTTAAAGTTATATAAAGGAAAGACTTTATCCATTTCAATCATATATTGATCTCTAGTTGTTTTTGCGATGATTGAAGCTGCAGCAATGCTTATTGATTTTTGGTCGCCCTTAATAATGGATTGACTTGGTATATCGATCTCCATTGGCATTGCATCTATAAGTAAATATTCTGGTTTAATTTTTAATTGTTTGATTGCAGAATGCATCGCTTCTCTTGCTGCTCTATAGATGTTGATTCGATCGATCTCATCAACTGAAGCAATACCTATGCCTATTGCTAGTGCATGTTCTTTAATTTCTATTAATGCTTTTTGTCTTTGTTTTTCTGTTAATTTTTTTGAATCATCAACATATTTTAACTTTGAACCCTTTTTTAAAATGACTGCAGCAGCAACAACAGGTCCAGCTAATGGTCCTCTGCCTGCTTCATCAATACCTGCAATATAGGTAATTCCCTTTTGGTAGAGTTGTTCTTCAAATGCATATAGATCAAATTCTGTCAAAAGATAGTCCTCCTAATTGGTTGTTTCTAATATCTGTTAATATAATTTTATAGACACGTTCATAATCTATTTCTGCACCTTTTAATAGTGCACCTCTTTTTTGTCCAATGATATCTAGCATCGTAACATACTCATCAACATCTAAAGCAATATCATATCTCTCTAAGAGTCTCTTTGGATAATATACTTTTAGAAAATCAAGTGCATATTTACATACATCATCCATTGGCATAATATCATCTTTAATAGCACCTGTGATTGCTAAGTGATATCCGACTTTTTCATCTTCAAATTTCGGCCATAAGACCCCAGGTGTATCTAAAAGTTCAAAATTGGATCCTAATTTGATCCATTGTTGAGCTTTTGTGACACCAGGTTTATTTCCAGTTTTAGTTGCTTTTTTACCGGATAATGCATTAATTAACGTGGATTTCCCGACATTAGGTATACCTAAGATCATTGTTCTAATTGGTCTATCTAATAGTCCTTTATCTCTATTTTTATCTATTTTTTCTTTTAAAACTTCTGATGCCTTATCATAGATTTTATTTGTGTTTGTTTGTGATTGTGAATCTATTTTTAAACTATAAAAACCTTGTTGTTCATAATAAGCCATATGCTCGTTTAATACATTTGAATCTGCTAAATCCATTTTATTAAACAGAAGTAAAATTGGTTTATGTTTTACCATTTTTAAGACATTTGGATTCATAGAGGATAACGGTAATCTTGCATCTAGTAAGATCATCACGATATCCATGAGTTTTAATTTTTCTTTAATTTCACGAAACGATTTAAACATATGCCCTGGATACCATTGAATCTGTTTGGTCGTATTTTTTTTATCCATTAGATATACCTCCTAAAGGCCATAGTTTATAAACAGCTTTACCTATAATGTCTTCTCTATGGATAGCACCAATATTTCTACTATCGTAGGAAAATGATTCATTATCACCAAATGCAAAGAATTGATCATCTCGTAAGACATTATTTTGATCAAGATATGACAACATTTTTAATCTACCTGGATCATCTACTTGATAGATTTGAAAATATTGGTTTTGATAGGTTTCACCATTAATTAAAATATGATACATATCGCTATCTCCTATTTCATCAAAGGTAATGACATCTCCAGGAATAGCTACAACTCTTTTTACAAAGTAAACTTGATCTTTATCTTCATAGTCAGTTGATAGATTGACTTGAAATCCCGTGGTATCTAGATAACGGTCTGTAACATGAACCACGATCACATCATTTCTTTTGGGTACATAATTAAAATGATACATTAAAACACGTTCTCTATCTACTAATGTTGGCTTCATTGATGAACCATCAACATTTGTTGGTAAAATAAAATACATAAAAATAATTAAAATAAACATCATTGATAAGCTTAAAAATATGAGCCAATCTACAATTTCAAATTGATGTTTTTTTAAATAACTATCACTTAACTGTTCTTCTTTTCTTTTAAATAAGACAATATTAAATACGATAGTAGCCAAAGCTACTATCGTTGTTATCGTGTAGATGATCATTGTCCATCCAATTGTTAATCTGCTCACTTCTAATGCATAAAGTAAAACTGCAACAAAGATTAATATGAACGTAATGCTTAATTTAATATATGTGTGTCTTAATGTCATGATCAAATCTTATCCTAACTTTATTTTTTACCTAGTATTTGATTTAACTCATCATATGTAACTAAAACTTCTCTGGCTTTAGTTCCTTGTGATGCAGATACTATTGAGTAATATTCTAGCATTTCAACAATTTTTTGAGCTCTATTAAATCCAACTTCAAATTCTTTTTGAATACTATTGATTGATGCATTTTCTGTATCAACTACAAAATATGCGACATCTTCAAATAAATCATCAGATGCGATTTCTTTTAATTCTGCAAGTTGTTTTAACGCTTCATGTTCAAATATGTAATTTGCTGGATATCTTTCTCTAATATAATCGGTAGCTTGATAGATTTCATTATCTGGAATGTATGCTCCTTGTAGTCGATGTGGTCGATCACTTTTCTTAAATAACATATCACCTTTACCTAAAAGTGTTTCAGCACCTGCACCATCTAAAATGGTTGTTGAATCTACAAAAGATGCAACTTTAAAAGCGATTCTTACTGGAATATTAGATTTAATTGTTCCTTTAACAACATCGGTAGTAGGTCTTTGTGTTGCAACTAATAAATGGATACCTGCAGCTCTTGCTTTTTGAGTGATTCTTTGGATTGCATTTTCAACATCATGTGCAGCAACCATCATTAAATCTGCTAACTCGTCAATGACGATAACAATATAAGGCATTTTAGGGTCATCAATTAACCCTCTTTTTACATTTGCATTAAATGATTTAATATCTCTAGCTCTACTTTGTGCAAATTTTTGATAACGTCTCTCCATTTCATCTACAGCCCAATTTAGAGCTTGAGAAGCCATTTTAACATCAGTGATAACTGGTGTTACTAAATGAGGTAAGTCATTATATGGCGTTAACTCAACCATTTTTGGATCGATTAAAATTAACTTTAAATCTTCTGGTGAGTTTTTGATAAGTAAACTAATTAAAATCGTGTTAACACAAACACTTTTACCACTATTTGTAGCTCCAGCAATCAAACCATGTGGCATTGCTTGAATATCTGCATAAATACTTTCACCATCAATATCAACACCAAGCGCAACTTTTAGTGGATGATCTTTATCAATTAAAAATGTTGGATTATCAATTACATTACCAAATGCAACAATTTCAGGAGTTTTATTAGGAACTTCTAACCCTACATAAGGTTTACCTGGAATTGGTGCTTCAATTCTTAATGATTTTGACGCAAGACTCATCATTAAGTTATCACTAATAGATAAAACTCTCTTAACATTTACACCTGGTTCTAAAGCTATTTCATATCTAGTTACAGTTGGACCTTTTTTACTTGATTTAACTTCACCTTCAATACCAAATTGTTGAAGGGTTGCGTTGATTACATCTATTTGATCAAGCAACCATTGAGGTTGCTCATTTAAGTCTCTATCTTTTTTTGAAAACATTGAGATGTTTGGAAATTGATAAGATTTAGTTTTCAAAGGTTCGCTTTTAACAAATATTTCTTTTTCTTGATCATCTTTATCATCTAAAAATCCAAAGTTTGATATAACCACAGGTTTATCTGCTGGTTTTTCCCTTTTAAAGGTTTCAACTTTAGGCTCACTAGAAACTTTAGGTTCTGGATTTAATTCTGGTCTTGGTGTAAAGATTCTTCTCTCTGGTTCAACTGGTTTTGCTTTAAAAGGCATTTCATCTTGTTTTTCAACATGTTTCTCTGGTTTATGATACTTAGCACCAATTGGATTCATCATCTGTGGTTTTTTAACCTCTTCTTTTTTCTCCTTAGCAGAAGGAACAAAATCTGATGGTCCAAAATACTCACTTCTAGTCTTATGAGACACAATGTTAGAAAACTCATAATATTTAGTTCCATACTTTTCAATTGCTTGTTCATCTGACATCTTATGCTTTGTTCTAAACGCATCAAATCGTCTAGTCGTATCTCCAGTATTTTTCACTGTAAAGGGAACAGTCACAATATCTTTTACTTGATGACCAAAAATAGGTGAGACAAAATGGTCTGTTTTATAAGTCTTTTTACCTCTAATACCTTCAATTTTTGCAAATTGAAAAATGGTAAATACTGGCTTTGTTGTATTTAGTTGCAAGTTATCTTTTTGTTTTTTCATATTTGTTTACCTGCATTTTCTAAGTCTTCTGTAATGTCATTATATATATCATCAATGCCTGTATCAATTGTTTTTTCAACGTTAAACACTTTTTTAGAATATATTTTATATGTTTCTTCACCTGTAATTGCGATGATAGCTAAACCAATTCTAACCATAATAATATTTATTGCTGTTTCTTTAGTTAACTTTCTTACCCAATAAACAGGATTGACTGCATTGATTACTGCAACAGCAGTTTTTGTGACCGCAGAATATTTCTTTGCTGCTTTAACAAATTTATTATTATCAAATTTAGTTTTTGTTTCATTAAGTTCATAAATCTTAGCTAAGGTTAACCCTTTAGTCATTCTTAGAATTTTCCCTTTTAAGAGTTCTTCTACACGATCTGTGATGTAATGTGCTAAGGTTAACGATTCATCAACGGTTAGTTCCAAGTAAGGGTATTTAGAATTTGGATAAAATTTCTTCGCAATATCTACAGCTAATTCAGCACTGATGTTTTGTAAATGTTTTGCATAGCCAACTTCATTTCTAATGTCTTTATCTTTAAACAGTTTTTGTCCATCTTGGATCAACCATTTGATTTCTTCTTCATCAATATCAGTTTCATCAGCTTTTCTTAATTTTAAACCCTTGTTTAAACTTCTTAAAACTGCATAAAGGTAAATAAGGAGCAGTAATAAAAATCCAAAACTGACCCCAATTAAAAAGCTTATTAACATTGAGAAATCTATGACAATAGGTCCTATACTTAAGAAAATTTGCATGAAATCAACTCCTATGTATTATTATATCATTAAAATGATATAACATAAAGTATGTAGATAGCAAAAAAAAGTTGAACCTAATTGTTCAACTTTTGATATGTTATTTAAACCGAATAATAAAAACCGAAAATCACAAATTCTATTTGAAGACCACCATCAGTTAAGTAGGAAGCTTGAACGGTTGAAATGTAATAAAAATGATCTAGAGCTAAAAGTTGATTCATAAATTCAAGTGCATCAGCTTGATCATCTGCAACAAATGAAACAGTAATTCTTACATTCTTTAATTCTTCTGGTTGCTCATCTTCAAATGGAGAGGAGACATCATTTACTAATGTTGTTCTAAAGTTTTCCGCCAATGATAGACCACTTAGATTCTGTGCAGTTGTAATATCATTTTGAATGGATTGTGGTGCATATGAAACAGGTATAAACGGCATTAATTCGCCAATTTCTAGATATGTATCAGTTTCTTCAGAAGCTAAGATTTGGTTAATTTGATTTCTTAAGATAATCTCATTTGCTTCCAATTCGTTAAGTCTATTGTTTTGTGTTAAATTAATTAAATAGTAACCCAAAACCACTGCAATAAAAATTAAAATCATAAACGGTAATGCTTTTGTTTTTGAAAGTTTTTTCCCAAATACATTATACTTACGCATGATATAGAGTCACCTCCAATACAAACTCAGATATGACATCGATTTCAGGTGTTGATATAATCCAACGGTGATCATCATCTATATATTCAGATACTCCATATGCTTCATATATAGCTAAAACATATTCATCTATGTCAAATCTTGTAGTACCAGTAACTGTAATTACTAAAGTTTTTTCGCTTGCATTTCCATCAAAAGTTACTAAATTGACTTCTGGGTTTAGTTGACTGATGAGATCAGATACATAGGGTTCATAAGATTTTTCTGATTGCATGAGACTATCATATATCTGATTAAAAACAATTTGATCAGGTGTATATCCATTAGATGCAGGTAAATCTCTTTGCAAAATATACAATTGATTTTGTAACCCTTGATTTAAGTTTTGTTGATTTGTTATATCTTCATTAAATAAGAAAAACGGAATATAAAGCAATGCAACAGATGCAAATATTAAGAATGAAAATACCATTAAATAATTCCCACGAATATTTACTTTTTTAATGCGTTCTAACTTAAACTCAAAATTAAACTGGAATTGAACATCTTTTGTTTTTACAGATGCATAAGGTAAATAACATCCTTTAGGTAATGTTTTTTTTAATGCATTGACACCTTTAAAATCATATAAAGATGTATTAAAGTCTTTGAGTTGTTTAACAACACCTTTTTTTATATCTTCATCATTAAAATGGTCTGCTAGATTGAATATTACAATATCTTCTACTTCTAAAGCACCTTTTGTCATATTGTATTTATAATAATTTGCGATTCTTTCAATATAGTTCTCTAAGATGAGTTGTGGATCTCTATTTGATCCATCACATTCTTCTATCATTTGAAAGATTGGTGTATCATTTACAAAGATTTGCATCGCAACTAATTTATTATATAAAGTTACAATCATAATTTGATTAGACTTACTTACAGTATTTTCTTTATATAACTCATATAAAGAAAGTGCAGGTAAATCAAAGGTTACTTCTTTAGCTCCTAATTTTTCAAATACATCATAATAGTCATGAAGTAAATTTTCATCAGTGATTAAAGCTAAAGCTTTAACACTTTCTTCATCTTCTTTTTGAATAAAATGAGACATAGCCGCTGTTTCAAAAGGAAAATAGATCTTTTTGTCTGTTTGATCTAAGACATATTGCTCTATTGATTTCTTTTGCAAATCACTTTTAGCAATAGATAAACTTCTAATCAATAAGTTTTGATCATGGATCAAAATATTGATGCTTCTTAATTTTATCTTGTGCTCTTTTAAATTATCAAATAAAAGTTGATATAAAATTTCAGGTTCTTTAATATATCCGTTAACGACAACTCCCTCAGGAAGATCAATCGAATCAAATAAAGATGTATCTAAATCATTACTTTCAGTAAAATAGGTACATTTAAAATCTGATATAAAAACAGTCATATTTTCTTTTTTAGTTGGCAAAATATCACATCCCTAATAATTTTAAATACCAGTTTATCATTTGTGTACCATATAAGTAACAAATATAAACAGATAGTGAAATAAACGGCACTAATGGCAAGTATTTATCTTTGTCTTTCATAAAAATTATACCATATAACAAACCAAATAATGATGCAAGAAATAAAGATAGTATACCTTCAGGAAATTTTAAGAATAATCCAATAAAGATATATAACTTAATATCTCCACCACCTAATGCATCTTTTTTAAAATATGCTTTAGCTAAAATCGCAATCAAATATAGTAGTAAAAATAAGATTGCACTAGATAATAAATATGGCCAAAAATCTTTATCAAATACTCTAATAAGCACTATCGGAATGAGACCAATCATCCATATCCTATCAATTACTATCATTTGATCCAAATCAGCAATCGTTTCAATAATTAAAACAGATAGCAATACAATTAATATATAAAAATCTAAACTAAATCCATAAATTAAAAATGATACTGTAAATAATAAGCCACCTATAATTTCATAGATAAGATGTTTATACCCTATTTTATTACCGCACTCATTACACTTACCCCTATTGACTAGAAACCCTATAATAGGAAGCACATCAAGTAAGTTTAGTTTTTTTTCACAATGATCACAATGTGAATGTCCTAACAATGTTTCACCTTTTGGAATTCTGATTGCGACCACATGAAAAAATGATGTAAAAAGAGCTCCAAATAAAAATATAAAGATTGCATATACAGCTACCATAGTCAAAGCTCCTTACTTGTATGTGCTTTTTAAAAAAAAGGAGGTATCTTTAACAAGAAAGCCTCCTTTATTTATTTAGTAGTATAATTATTCGTTAACTACGTACTCAGAGCCACTAACATCAATATTTGTAGTATTAACCCAAAGATCAGCTATAACTGAAGTTGCTGCTACTTCTGTATGGAATGTTACTGTTGATCCAACTACTTTAACATGAGTGATTTGTTCTCCACCTGAAGCAGTTCCAAATGTGTTACTACCCAAGTCGATATCTAAATCTGCAAGTGCATAGATTCCAGTAGCTGAATTTTCACTTAAATGATAAGTCTTAGCTGCAGCTTCTACATTTTGCAATGTTGCAATATCAGCTTTTTCTTGTTGTCTTTCAATAAGACCACCAATTGTAGGAACAGCTATCGCTGCAATAATCCCTAAAATAACAACCACTGCTAGTAATTCTACTAACGTCACACCTTTTTTATTTCTTAAAGCTTTTAACATAATTTCTTCCTCCGCTTTCTTTTTAAATCTTACATATATATTATTATTAATTTTTTTAAAAGTCAATTAATTTTTCATTAATTAAGAAAAACGTAATAAACTAGATTTGCGTACCTAAAGTCAACATCGGTAACATAATCGCTAAAATCATTACCCCAACAATCGCATAAACCAATATTAACAAGATAGGTTGTAGACTGTTTTTTAATTGTTGTATCCTAATTTCACTTATCCCATTATAATACTCGCTTAGATTGGCCATAAGCTTTGGTATATCACCTGTTTTTTCACCAGTAGCAATCATTTTAGCCATAATTGGATCAATATATGGACTTTCTTCAAATGATTTACTGAAAGGTTTCCCGTCTTGTAAATAATCTAGTGTTTTACTGATCAAGGCTTTATACACATCATGTTCTAAAATATCTTTTGTCGTTTCTAAAGCTTGCATCGAATGGATGCCATTAGATAGCATTTGTGATAGAGAGTTAGCAATTAAGATTTGATTTGTCATTTGTATTAATGATCCAAAGACTGGAAGTTTTAATAATCCTAATTGAATATAATAATGAAATTTTTCATTGTATTTGTTTAACATATAAAAACCAAAACCAAATAATGCAATGCCACCAAATATAAATATAGCATATGCTTGGAAAAAATCACCTGTATCTATAAAAAATTTAGTAATTGGTGGTAATTCTGCATCACCAAATGACGCAAACAAACCCGTAATGTTTGGAAAAACAAATAATAACATACCTATAGAGATAACAATTGCTGCACCTAAATAGATTAATGGCATTCTAGTTGCACCTTTAATCTCAGCTGATAACTTCATTTGTGATTCATAATATGCTGCCATTTTTAATATAGTTTGTGGTAACTCACCAGATAGTTCTCCTACTTTTGTCATTTGAATGAGTAAGTTAGGAAATTCTTTAGGTCTTTTTGCCATACCAGCTGACAATAAATTCCCATTATAAACTTGTTGATACAATTCAAAATATAGTTTTCTAATATTTTTATTATCTTGCTGCAAACTTAATAATTCTAGTGCAGCTAATAATTTAACACCTGAATTTAAAAGAGATCCTAATTGCTTTAAAAAGAAAACTAATTGTTTTGGTTTAATTAGACGACCAAAAGTAATTTGTTCTAAATATGTGATTACATTCTTATATTCACTAATACTTTTTACTTTATAGTTCTTTGCTTGTAAATATCTAATACAAACACTTTTACTTAAAGCTTCCATTCTACCTTTAATTGTCTTACCATCAGCATTGATGACTATATATTTAAAGTTTCTTAGTTGCAAAATATCCCTCCTATTCCTCGGCTACTTTCATAACTTCTTCTAAAGATGTGATGCCTTCTTGAACTTTTTTAAGTCCAGCAGATAAAATACTTGTCATCCCTATTTTTCTTGCTTCTGCTTCTAGTAGGTTTAAATTTGCATTTTGTGATATTAATTTTTGCATTTCATCCGAAATTGGTAGGACTTCAAATATACCCACACGTCCTGCATATCCTTTATAATTACATGAAGGACATCCTTTAGCACGTCTAACAGTATTTACATCTAGTCCCTGTTTTTTAAACATTACAATTTCTGTAGGTGATGGTTCATCATCATAACTACATTCACTACATAATTTTCTAACTAAACGTTGTGAAACAACACCTGATAGTGACGATGCAATCAAAAATGGTTCTATATCCATATCTAATAGTCTTGTAACAGTCTTTATCGCATCATTGGTATGAATAGTCGATAATACCAAGTGACCTGTTAGAGAGGCTCTAATCGCTATTTCTGCAGTTTCAACGTCTCTAATTTCACCGACCATGATGATGTTTGGATCTTGTCTTAATATCGATCTTAAGGCTTTTGCAAATGTTAGATCAACATCAGTTTCAACTTGTACTTGATTGACGCCTTCCATTTTTAACTCAACTGGATTTTCAACTGTCATGATATTAACATTAGGTTTATTGAGTTCAGCTAAACATGAATAAAGTGTAGTTGTTTTCCCTGAACCTGTTGGTCCACTAACTAAAACAATACCATTTGGCTTGGCAATCATATCTCTTACTAATTTTTCCTCTTTTTTTGATAAACCGATATTATCTAATTTATTAGCACCACCACTAATATCAAGTATACGCATCACTACTTTTTCTCCGCGTACAGTAGGCAATGTTGAAATACGCAAATCAATATTGCGTTGTTTGATTGATGTTTGAATACGTCCATCTTGAGGCACTCTTGTTTCTGTTATGTCCATGCCTGACATAACTTTGATACGAGAAATCATTTGATGTAAAATTTTCAAAGGAAATTCTCTAACCGTATCTAAGACACCATCAACACGATATCTAATAACGATTTTATCGTCTAATGGATCAATATGAATATCACTAGCTCTTTGAAAAACAGCCGATGTTAAGATTTGATTTACTAAGTTAACCATTGGTGTATCACTATAATCGTCTTCTTCTTCAGTGACTATATCTATAGATACATTTTGTTTTACACCTAATGCTTCTAAGGTTCTAGTAAATCCATAATATTTTTCGATTTGAGTACTAATTTCATTTTTTGGAGCTGCATACATTTTAGGACGAAATCCTGTAATCAATCTTAATTCTTCAACCACAGCAAAATCTAAAGGATCAGAAGTCGCAAACATTAATTTATTGCCTTCTATTCTTAGTGGAATCATCGTATTTCTTCTACAAAAAGATTCATCAACTAATTTTAATACATTTTCGTCAATGGTAAAGTTTAAAAGTGAAACTCTTTGGACACCCGTAGAATCTTCTAATGCTTTTAAGATTTGCATCTCATTGGCATATTCTAATCTAACGATCGTTTCTCCTAAGCGTTCATTCTCTTCTTTTTTCTTTAATGCATCATTTAATTGTTTTTGTGTAATAACTTTAGCTTGTAATAAAACATCGCCTATTCGTTTTAACGCCATATTAACCCTCCTTTTCTATGATAAATCTATCATAAATATCAGGTTGTGCATTATATTGTTCTTCATATATTTTATATTGAGTTATTGTGCCAAATGCATCAGTAACTGTTCTATTGATATAATATATGTTTCCATCGTATCCAGCTTCTAATAATAAGAGATAGGTTGTATCTAGCGCTGTATCTATAATCGTTATATCTGGTGTGAATTCATTTAAGTCTTCATTTTCATAATATATAGTATCTCTTGGGATCACTACTTTATCTTCAACAATGACATCATAGACATCTACAAATGGTACACCTGATAAAGTAAATCTTAATGACGTTAGTCCTATTTGTTCAATATCTATTTGATAAGTATATTCAAAAGAGTTATAAAATGAAAAATCATATTGATTTACTTTTAACACTCTTACGTTATAACCTGTTGCAGCCCACATAGGTAGTTCTGGGTTTGTATGAAAGATAAATCCATTCATATGACTTTTTACAATAACTTTTAAAATACCCGTAGATATAATACTTAATTGCTCATTGGTTAAATCAAGAGCTCCAAGGTGCTCTAAAATAGAATATCTTGAATGTGGCTCTATTGTAATTTGTTCAACTATTTCTGTAATTTTAGCTACATCTAAGTTGTTTATTTGATTGATTACTGCTTCATTTAAAACTGTTAAATTAGCATCCGTTGTAAAGTAATCAGCTAGTTGATATTGTTTCAGTGAAATCATATTGCCCATATCTTGCGTAATTTGTTCAACCAAATCATCTAATTGTATGACATCAGAGACTCGACTTGAGAAGTTTAATTCTAATTGAGAAGCTAAATCAGTTAAGTTTGTTTCACTCATTGAGAAATACGCAAGATTCTCTTGATTATCAATAATAGAACTCATCGTTAACTCAAAATTGAAGTCAAACAATGATAAATCGATATTATAAATAGAATTTTGATAGGATATTTGATAGACTGCATCATCTAAATATGAACTTATTTCTGCATTAACAATGCCTTCATACTGATCTTTTTCATAAGCTCCTAAATAAATAGATCCAAGAGTTGTTGAAGAAGGCGGATTTGATATATCATTAACAAAAAACATAGTCGCTGCAAAGACTATGGCTATAAATAATGTAATGATTGATATCATAAAATAAATGTTTCTCTTAAAATATAAAATAAAATGTCTCAATATGACCACCTCTACTTATCCTCATTATACCAAAGTTTTTGATGCTTTATGTCTTATTTTTAAAGAATTAAGATTTTCTTAATAATTTTTATTATTATTTGAGCTCTAAATCATATATAATAAAGGTGAAATGAGTGGAGGTGACTGATTTGATTAAATCAAAAAACGGGTTTACAGTAATAGAGGTAGTTGCTTCAATATTTTTGATTACGCTTATTTTAACTACTGGTATGTTGATTATCATGAATATGAGAAATCAATCATCAGCCTCAGAAAAAAGAATCCAAGCAACTGATATTGGTTCATTAATTAGAAATGACATTCTAAGTCATACTGATTATGATGAACTAAACACTTGGCTAAATGGTAACTCTCAAGTACTCACAAGTTCAAATTGCAATTCTTCTGGCTCACCTATTGATTGTAATGTCTTCTTATACACTTCTGGTGAAACATCTTTTGAAGACAACATTACCATAACTTTTTTAGAACCTACAACAGACTCTATAAATTATCAAATCATTCATTATGAAATTGAAATCATATATTTTAATGATCGAACTATGGTATTAACAGGAGCAGTCTATGAAAAAGCATAAAGGCATTACTTTAGTAGAACTGCTAGGTGCTATTGCTATCTTTGCGATTGCATCAACAATTATTACCATGACCATTTCTTTTATCATCAATGCAAACAAAGATATCATAGAAACAAGTCAAGCATCAACAACAGGAACATTAATCATTAGACAAATAGAAAATGCATTAAATGACATATCTATCACAAGTTATGATTTAATATCTAGTGATGAAGTCATTTTGTATTCAAATGGTGAATTTATCTTTAATGAAGATCTACAAGAGATTGTTTTTGTAGAATATGACCCTGAATTAACATTTACTTTGGAGTTTACTTCTGATGTTTTACTTAATGATATTGCTTTAGATATTACTCAATTTAGTGTTGATACTGCTAGTAGGATTGAAATAATTGATGATTCAATAACTACAAAATTAGTGATTACAGTTGTTTTAATTTCTGAAGAAGGAAATTTATATACTTTTATGACAAATTTGCAATTGGTTTAATAAGGAGCTGATTATATATGAATTTATTTAAAAATAAAAAAGCAATGGGATTACCTATGGTGTTAGGCATCATTGTTTTTGTCATTGGCACGACAGCATCCTTACTCACTTTTATTATATTTCAATCTAATTTAGTTGAAATTGATATCAAACAGACAGAAGATTATCAAAATGCTGTATCAAGTGTGAATGCAGCTTTGCAGATTATTGCTAGAGAACAAAATTTAGATCCTGAGTTTTTAGATGGATTAGAAACTTACTTCAATTTATCTATTGATGCACAAGATAATGGTGTATATCTTATTACTTCTTTAATTAACACAAATGATCAAGTCATTAGTTATATGTCTGGTACTACCGGTAGTGGTACAATCACTGATCAAATATTTGGAACAATAACCGGTGATGAAGATAATTTTGAACTATCTCCATTAATTACACCTACTTCGATGCTAGTTGCTTATTTGCCTGACTATCTCAATCAATCATTTCCTTGGCTTAATCTAGATTCTGATTATCAAAGTTTCGATCAAGTTATGGATTTTATAGAAGATCTAGCTAGATCTGGTAGTGGTTTCCAAGAACAAAATGCAAATTATTTAGAAAATGCATGGCAACCGACTGCTTGGTGGCATACATATATTGATGATGATATTAAAATAAAAAATGAAAAAAGACAACCTGCAAAAAATTTAACAGTTAGAGATGGACAAATTTTGTTTATCAATGGTAATCTCGAATTAGATGATGATGGTATCATCTATGGTAATGTTGTTGTAAATGGTAATGTTAAGATTAGTAACGGTGGTGGTATTGTTGGAACGCTATACGCATCAGGTGATGTGGTTATAGAAAAGAATGCGACATTTGGAACTGTTGATAGACCTACATTTGTATTTGCTGAAGGCGATATCGAAATAGATAAAAACGCAACCGGATATGGATATTTTTTAAGTGATGATTTTGATGGCGATCACAGTTCAATTAAAATCACTGGTGGCGTTTATGCAATGGATGATGCAGATATTCCTAGTCGTGGTATAGCAGAAAACACTGATTTTAATTCAGATCTTTTATATGATTTTGCAATCCCAACTATTATTGAAACAGAAGATGGTGGTTCTGGTAGTTCTACTACTTCATTTAAATATACGTTTCCAAAATTGAATTAAGGCTAAATGCCTTTTTTCTTTTTCTTTACATAATAAGTCTTTAAATAAAACACAATCTATGAGATAATGAATTGAGGTATAAAAATTATGCAACCATATTTAATCGCATGTGACCTTGACGGGTCTTTATTAAACAAAAAGAGTGATTTATCACCATATACGATAGATGTTTTATCACATCTTAGCAGATTAGGTCATAAAGTAGTGATTGCTACTGGTAGACCTTTTGGTGGCGCAATTGATCTATATTACAAATTGGGTATCAATGCACCGATGATTAATGATAATGGAGCAACCATTGAAAATCCTATGGATTCTAAATTCGCCAAACAAAGAACACTAATTCCAAATGATATCATGAAAGATATCTTTACGCATGCAAAGCCCATTTTAAAATCGGCTTTCTTTAGTATTAAAAAAACTGTTTATGCTTATAAGTATGAACCTAAACTTGAAGAATACTTTGCAGGACTTGCTACTTCTAGTAATGTTATTGAATGTGAGTTTACGGATCTAGATGTAGAACCTTCTGGTTTAATCTTTTTAGTAGATACTCATAAAAAAGAAATCTTAGAGAACTATATTAAAGAAAATTATAATCAAACGATATCATTTAGATTATGGGGAGCTGGACATAAACATGCGATTTATGAAATCTATTTAAAGCATGTTTCTAAATCAAGTGCTCTATCTTATTTATTAGATTATTACAATATGGATCAATCTCAGTTAATAGCTTTTGGAGATGGTATCAATGATATTGAAATGATAAGAGATGCTGGAATTGGTGTCATGATGAAAAATGGAAACTGGGAATTAAAAGGTGTTTCTAAAGATCAAACTAAATTTACAAATGATGAAGATGGCATCGCTAGATACTTAGTTAACTTCTTCGACTTAAATGAACATTTTAAATAATGTTCTTTTTTTTAAATCAAAGCATTAACCTTTATAACAAATATCATATGATTTATAATGTAGATAAGAGGTGATATTATGCTAGAAGGAAAAAAAGTTTTAACTATTGTAAGTAAAGATTTTGATGATTTGGAGTTATATTATCCTTATCTTAGACTAAAAGAAGAAAAAGCAACCGTCGTGGTTGCTGCAGAAAAAGCAAAAACAGACTATAAAGGTAAATACGGGTTAACTATAACTTCTGATTTAGCTTTTGATGAAGTGAACATTAAAGATTTTGATGCACTACTCATACCTGGTGGATGGGCACCAGACTATTTAAGAAGATTACCCGAAGTCCTAGATTTTGTTAAATTCATGCATAAAGAAAAAAGAATTATTGGTATTATTTGTCATGCTGGATGGATTTTGGCTTCAGCACAAATTCTAGAAGGTGTAAACGTAACTTCTACACCTGGTATTAAAGATGATCTCACAAATGCAAAAGCAATTTGGCATGATCAAGATGCGATTAGAGATGGTCATATCATATCAGCAAGAAGACCACCAGATCTCCCATCATATCTACCTTTATTAATTAAAGCATTATCTGAATAAAAAAATACAGATGAAATTAATTTATATGATTTACTCATATAAGGAAATAAAATAAAAATAAAAAACTCCGGAAACGGAGTTTTTATTATTAAATGTGGCGTTGCAAGAGGGATTCGAACCCCCGACCGACGGCTTAGAAGACCTTTACATATCAACAGCACCTGAAAAGGTGTTTTTTTTATTAAATGAGGTAAAAATATGACTCTAGAAATGATAAGAAAAAAAGTACTTGCAGAAATGGAACTTTATCCGACATTTGGTTATATCAGAATATATACATTTGTATATAATCATGTATGTAATATGGATGAAAACCTTACAGACTCATTTATGTTATCTAATCATGTTAAATTAACAATCCAAGAATTAAAAAAAGTAAAGTTGTTAGCATTTAGAAACTACAAAAAAAATCTTAAAGCATGATTATAGGTAAGTGCTTTTATTAACAGTGTTAGTCTTTGAGCACATCTATTTGATCCTATAGTCAGATAGGTGTGCTTAAGGACTAAAAAAATATACCATATAGGAGGTAATAAAAATGTCCAAAAAAACCAGTAACAATATTAAAGAGGTACGTGCATCATTGACACGTACAGAAGCTATCAGATCTACAATCGAAAAAGAAAACATCTTTAGAAAGAATGACGGATTAGAAAATCAAGAAATACCTATTCACCCAGGACAACTTAGAATGCATCTATTTCCAGTCTTTAATCCTGAGGTGCAATCATGAGCTACAAGATAAAGAAAACAGTAACATATGAACAATTAGAGTCTAAAGGATATGAAAAATTTGGTACCCATGATCATGCATCAAAAATAATCAATGGACTATGTATCATGACTAAACCAAATGATGAAATAATTGGATACATAATGGGATCAAGTACAAATTTCGGAAATATAATTACTTTATCCGATCTACAGATAGAAGAAAATATCAAAGACTTAATATCAAGTGGGTATACTGAATTAATCAAAAATAAATGTGAACGTTGTGAAAGTATCGAAACAAATCAAAACTATTATATTATCAATGATGATAAATTTTGTGAAGATTGTATTTTAGATGAGCTTGAAAGACTTGGAGATGTAGAGTCTTCTACTACTACAGTTTATTTCTTAGAAGGAGATTATATTGGTGAAGAAGATGAAGCTATCGATACTTTGATATCAAACGACATTATTGAGAAGGTGTCTTCATGATTACTGTAGAGAGTACAAAGCTAGCACAAATGTATTTACAAAGAAAAAAAGAAAATCAAACATATGATCTAGATAAAGATGTCATTGAAAATCTAGCTTCATCAGTTTTGATTGATTTAGAATTAGAAAAAATAGCAAGTTTTCTAGAGTATGTAGAAGATTGCTGTTATTGAGGTGTAAACATGATTGAATCAATTATATATATTTTTATAGGTGGAATAGGTGCATCGATTATACCTTGCTTGATTGTCTATCTAATTAATAGAAAATTGAAAAATATTCAATTATGATTAAAAAAATTGAAAGATATTCAATTCACACATTTTTCATAATGAGTATAATACTGTTTATATATCTGATATCGTTTGTACTAATAGAAAAAGATATTGCGAAATATGCCGATACTACATATCCAATAGCATCAATTTATTTTACAATTCAATTAATGATCATCATATATGTATATAATCTCTATTTAAAAGGAGCTCTACATGTTAGATTTAAATCAAAGATCAAGTATCTTAAAATCAGCAAAAGACACGTTATCAAAAAATAAAAATCTTGATTGTGAGCAAGTAGCTTACATCTTAAGAGAGTTGTTGAAAAATCTAATTATCAATAAAGTTAATGTTGTTTATTAAATGCCCTTTTGCATTTGATATAAAAGTGATACATCTGACTTAGTCTCCCAGATGTATCACATAAAATTTATTTTCATTTATTCCCCCCCTGGTGCTGAGCACCCACCATAAAAGGCTCAATCTCTTTCAAAGTTAGCTTGGTGATCTGTACTATCAGAACCTGACATATTTAAATGAAATAGGGCTAGATAATATTTACCAGCCAAGACTATTTATAAATGAAATATCTTATATACCTTTAATAGATTGGAGCAAAGTATGAAATACAAAAAATATGTATATGTGATATATTCACAGTCAAAAAAAATGATAATCGGTTTATTTTCGTCTCAAAAAAGACTTCATGACTGGGCTATTGAAAATGAATTGAAAGTTTATAATGATTTTTTTTCAAGTAAAATTAGACATGATAATCATTTTTCTAATCGAAATTATGATTTGATTCCAGTTAAAATACCTTTAGATGAAACTTGCGATAATTTGTTAGCTGATTACCTTGGAAAAACTAATCAGGATTAATTTTTGCAAAACTTTACTGCAGAACTATTTTGCAAAAAGTTACCAGGTAAAACAACTTTGCAAAAAGTTAACGTGTAATTTTTGCAAAATGTATCTATAGATAATGAAAGGATGCATCATATGAAACGATTTGAAATGTTTAAACATATAACAGTAAAGCAAATGCTTGAGACATTGCTTACTAAAGAACAGATAGAACAAATTACACCTGATATTACCGAATTCATGAATCACGATCACAAATTACCTATAGAAGTGTTAAATGTGATCGTTACAAAATCTCTTATCATGACACTTAACAAAGGCAATCTTCCAAATGCAGCTTACATGAGAAAAGTTACTGAAAGCTTTAGAAACCAGGGAGCAACTAATCTTGCATCTGCAATCTCAAAAATGGATAGAGATAAAGAATTTGCTTTAAAACAAATTAGAACAATGAAGCCAATCGAATGGCTTGATGATTATACAAAACAATTAGAACAAATGGAGAATTATTAATGACACAAAACACAGGCTTTATCCTAAATGGTTTACCAATTGAATATTTAAACATCCAAATGAATGAACATTATCAAAAAGATAGTGCATTTATTGCTGTCAAAGCTGTAGAGATGTTTTTAATTGAATATAGTCAAACAGGACTCGTAACTTATTCAAATAACGAAATTATGAATAGACTAGAGTGTAGTAAAAGAGGACTCCAAATCGCATTGAATCAATTAGAAGCTGTAGACCATAACGGTCATAAAATATATGATATCATTGAGCGTACGTATGCTGATCCTGAAAAAAGAAATAGAACTGGAATTAAAGTCAATATTGATACTGCTATTAAATGGCTATCTGCTAAGAATAAGGATGTTTCTCATTTACAAAGAGGAAACTTGTTTAAGCATTTTGTACATCAATCAGTTATTGTAGTCAGAACATATGCTAAGAAACTCAGAAAAGCAATTGAAGCAGTAAAGACAGCTAAGAATAAAGCGAAATGGGAAGCCATAATTAATGATTTAAACAATGAGAAAGCTGAACATGAGAGTTATATCAACAAGTGTGTTAAAAGAGCAAAAAAGGCACTTAAAAAAGGTGTTAAAGAGTTTGCAGATGGTGAACTGAAATCTAGTTACTGGGAAACAGTTATTGGTTTTGGTTTTACACCGCCTAATCATGCTTAAACTGAATATTTAACCAGGACACAATCCATGTGTCCCTTTAAGCTTTGTTAAAATTGATAAAATCGATCATAAATAAAGACATCTGACACAAGGTGTCTTTTTTGATGCTGAAAAATTATATACATTGCATTCGAAAATGTAATAGATTGCCCTCGTGTTTTTGATTGCCCTCGAAAAGGATATCGATATCAAGCAGATAAGTTATATCTATATATTTCGTTTGCCCCATAATAATTGGAAGTATCTTTAATTGATAAATCAATTAAATCTACTTCTTATTAAATAAGGAACGATATTAATGTGTATCAGAAGCTTAGATATAAATCTCGCTAATGATACCGCTATGTTAGCTAAGTTATTTGGGACGATATAAAGGCAAAAGATAAAACATCCTTAAACCGATAAAGTGCTGTGCACTTTAAACCTGCATGCCTACCTAATCCTTGATAAATCTAAGCTATAATATCCGGTAGGCATGAACTAGTACTCATGTTTACTATACTAATCACTTAAAACTCAAAATACGAGGTATATCATATTTTAAAACATAAAAAACTAGAACATCTGCATCATTTAAAAAGGGGGTTTTATGACAACATTGACTTATTATGATAAAAAAATAATAGATACATGAAATGTATCAATTTAAGAAAGGAGAATCCTCTATGACTAAAAAACAAAAGGCTAAATTTGTTAAGTATGTGATGTTAGCTATCGCAGTTTTCTTTTTAGCTGTTTTAGTGATCCCTCAATTATCAGTTGCAGCTACGGCTCCAGCCTGGTGGATTGAAACTCACAACTTCTTTAGTAATTTAGGCTCTAACTTTAAGGAAAACTGGATGCTTTATGTATTTGTTTCAGTTTTAGTTGTTGGCGTTTTGAAGTATAAGAAATAATTTATACATTGATTGATGGCGACAATTTTTTGTCGCCTTATTTTCTCGAATAATAGTATCTGCTATTAAATATATAAAAAACATGGAGGTTTACAATGAGAAAAAAAATACTTTTAATTTTTACATTACTTTTAATTTTTACGGTATCTCTATCACTAGATAGTTATACATACACTGATGATGATTTGGTCTATACATGGGAAGATACAACTATCACAGTTAATGGACTCACGCTTGATATAGACTCATCCACTCAGATATGGCAATTAAGCGGTACAATGACAAGCACACAAGCAATGATGTCATTTACTCAAAGTTTATATACTGCAAATGATGAATCATCAAGCTTGTCTGATGTTGAGGATTATATTATACAATATAAAAATATTACATCTGTATCAATGGATGCAGATGTAATAAAATTAACATATAATTCAAATACAAATGCTGTAAACGGGTATGCATCACAAACTATATATCAAGATGAAGTGCTTAATGATAATTATGTTGTAATGAATAGCGACATGACACCAAGCAATCCAGTTATAAATACATATGGAGCAGTTGGGGATGTGATTGATATATCTTTTTATATGAATATCTATGATTATGATACACATACAATCAATGATGTAAATATATTTGATACAAATATGACAACCACTGTAGGATCTCTTGATATTACTATTACAGAGTTTAATACAATCACTTTAAATGGCAACTCATCATCAAGTGAAGCATCTATTAATTTAACATCATATTTGACAGATTTAGACAGTAACAAAAATTACTTAGTGAAATATGAATATGTAAGCGGAACTATGACCGACTCTGTAGGGCAAAAAATCCGACCAATTAAAATTAATGATATAAATACTCTTGTACTATCAGAGGCAAATATGACTACATTTGCAGCATATAGTACTCCAGTTATTACAGCTTTAACAATCGAGCCATATATCTCTGGAAATGTAAGTTATACAGATTTTGTGTACAAGATTTTGCTTGAAGAAATTGGAGCAGTTGAAGCGGTAGAAACTGTGGGCTATACTGTTTTTATTGATGATTATACATCTACTGGATCAGGGCTTACAATGTCTATATCTGATGGCAATAAAATCACAATTGATGGAACTACTACATCAGCTGATATTTTATGGGATTTAAGCGGACATCTAAATGATGCAGATCCAGTTACTGCTTCTAATTATATATTAAGTTATGAATATGTAAGTGGTACGATTACATCAACAGATGATGCAGCATCAGTTTTTAATTTCTTATTTTTTATTGATGATACCGAAAGTTATGATGCATCTTTATTTAATGCAACACAATATGATAATGATAAAAACTACCGAGTATCAGGTAGTGATTTCTTATCTTTAGCTGTTCAGTTAAGTGGTGCAATCAGTGAAACAATTACTTTTGATAATCTAGTATATACTTATACTCTTGTTGAAGCTACTGAAGAAGTTGACGCTACTGTTAATTATTACATCGATGCATCAATTGATAGTACAGTAGTAAGTACAGTTGGTGCATCTATTACAGCTCCAAGCATTCCAGTATTAGCAGATCATATTTTTATAGGTTGGTATTTAGAGGATACTTTTACAACATTATATGATTTTAACAGTGATGTTGTAGGTTCTGCAGTATTTAATTTATATGCAAAATTTGTTGCAGATACATCAGATGTATATACAATCTCATTTGATTCAAACGATGGATCGTTAATTGATGATCGACTTGTAATATCTGGGGAAGCTATCACAGCTCCAACAGCTCCAACTAGAACTGGTTATACCTTTAATGGTTGGTATAGTGATGAAGCACTTACGACTATCTATGATTTTGAAAGTTTAGTATCAGCTGATGCAACACTATATGCTAAATGGACTGCTTCTTCTATTAGTACACCAACAGCTCCATCTGATGGCTTTTCTATATATCAGATCATGTTTTTTGGAGTAGGCGTTGCAATTCTTAGTTATTTGATTTTTAAAGGCTCAAAAAAATGAAAAAAATAACAGTGCTTATTTTAGCATTGTTAATGATATTTACGATGCAAATCACATCACATGCAGATGCAATTAATATTGTTGGCCCTGGTGTGATTCATAAAGAAAAAAATCAAGCATTGACAATGACAGCTATACTTGGATTATATGAGTCAGATGTCATGATATTAGAGGATAATTATACTGGGTATGGGAACATACCTGGTATATACACTCTTACATTAAAACAAAATACAATAACCAAAGAAATAGAAATTCACGTATTAAATGATTGGGGAAATTTGCAAAACTCAACTGATGTAATATGTCTTACTGATTATAAAGATATACACATCGTAAATGATAGAATTTTGACACCTTATGAGATTGTATATTATTTGCTCATGAGTACTGGATATTTTGAAAATACATCACAATTTTATTATGAATCATTAATAGATACATACAGTGGAGCAGTCAATGAAGATGGAACTATTGATATTGGGATGTATGAGTTTTCATTTAAAGCAACATTTTTCACTGGATATGAAGCTACATATCACTCAGATATATATGTAATACAGGCTAGAGAAATATCCGGCTCAATACTTGAACCACCAACAACAAATGCAGATGTTTTAATAAAAGCTTTCCCGTGGTTTCTTGGAGTAGTAATATTAATTTATTTATTCTCAAAACGAAAAAAAAAGAATCGAGGTTATGACTTTTGAAAAAATTAATCTTAATCCTATTAATGATTTCCATATCTTTTTATATAAGTCTCAATATAGTAGCAAGTGAAATTGAGACTCAAATACTAGATATTACAAGTCAATTTAACACATGGACTTTAAAAAATAATGGCGACGTCTATTATATCGAATCTAATCGAGTCATAAATAGTGCAGAATCTATCGAAATAGAATTAGGTACAACTTTCTCTGCATCTGATGCAGAGTACTATGATGCAGATGGAGATGGAGAAATGGACGATCTTAATCCATATCATAATATAGCGAATGCTTTTGTAGCATCATACGGAACTGAAACAAGTAGAATCACAGTATATTCTACTTTAACATCAACTACAATTATTGATACTTTTAATCTTACATACGAAGCCTATGAAGCAACTGAAACTCTATGGCTAAATTCTCAAACAATGGCTGATCCTGATTGGGGAGCTTCTTTTGATTTAGATACATACTATGCTTTATCTATTGTTCTATCTGATGCACTCTCAAGTGACCAAAGAAACAGAATAGTTGATGTCTTTAATAGTGGTGGAGCTTGGGGATCTATGATACCAGGTGAAACATATCTTTTAAATATCATTGCTAATGTAGTATCAGTTTATATTGATCCAACAATTGCTTCTGATTTGGAATTACTTCCTAACACATATGGATCTATCTTTGATGAGATCAATCAAATGGGAGATGTGTCTATCGATGCTCTTAATAATTATGAGATAGATATATCAATAAGCTATGACACAATCTATTATTTAAGATATACTTTTAGTGAAAATACTGATATGACAATATTTAATAATGCATATGAGGCTTTTTACTATACATATAACGATCAACATTTTATTGTATTAAATCACGGTACTCAATCATTATTTAAAATGAATAATTGGGCTACACAAAGTTTTATCCCCTATACGATCTGGAACTTAGATACAAATGAACTTGTAGAGCATAATCAAGTTAATGTCTATCTACATTTAAAATTAGGAGATGCAAATCATATTATCGGATACTTTTATATGGACGATTTTGTGATTGATAGACTTTTACAAGTTTCTACTGTTTTCAACTATCGATGGGATCCACTTGTTGGATCTAAATCCGATTGGATACCACAGGCTGTTATTCTTGAAGATGATACTTTAGTAAATCCAAGTGTTGCTTGGCAATACTCAGCAGCTGCAACTAGTATAGCTGCAACAGCTACAATAGCTGGTATTTTAGGTGCCACTGGTGTTGGGATAACTGTAGCACTTCCAGTATTACTCATTGGAGGTATTGTATCAGCATATTTTACTTATGTTGCTTTTGATTATGACGGGTCTCTTATTAGTGGATCTACAACAGAGATACAAGAAGCAAATCCAGATGCTGAATTATTAAATGAAATAACTACAGCTTATTCAAATCATGATGATGATTTCACTTCAGTAAATTTAAGTGAGTTCCCTTTATGGAAACTTGATTTTGGAGCATATAATAAAGCTCTAAATACTGCAGAAATTGATGCTGAATCAGTTAATGTTATCACAATGAGTTATATGTCAGATGGTCAGGTTTATGTCTTGGAAGCAGATAAAATAAATACAAATGCAACCGTGGATGATTATCTAAATCCAGATAATGATTCTACGCTATTTAATCCTACAGGAACTGATCCATTGTTTAATATTGTTATACCTTGGTATTATTGGCTAGGTGGTGGCATACTTGCTTATCTATTATTTAAAGATTTAAAATTAGCTAAAAAGCCTGGTCTAGTCATTTTAATACTTGCAGTAATCATATATGGCTTATTAAAATTGGGACTGATATAAAATGCCTTGGGGATTATTTAACTGGATAGCTGATAACTGGCAACTTGTAATCATTTTTTTTCTATTACTGTTTATTCTAGGTATGACAGGTATTATTACTAAATCTATAAGAAGAGCAAAAGATGGCCTAAAAGAAACGTTTAACCCTTTAGGCTTTTTGGTATTTTGTATCATCATTTATTTTATATTTCTATTTATAAGAGATTTAGGGGTAATATGATGGAAAAACATACAGACAAATTATTTGATAAAATAGAAAGCTTCTTTGATAAAAGTGTGCATTTAGCCGAAAAAGGCTTAGATGCATTTTGTCATGTATCAAAGAAATTTTTAAATAATGCAGATAATATCAGCAATAGTTTATATGAAAAGATGCATCAGATGTATAAGAATAACGGACATGATCGATTCATACGATATGCATCACTTCCATGGAGCATTACAATACCTGTAGCATATAAATATATAACAATGGGTGCATATTCAAGATTACCTATATTTCAACCAGGTATGCACATGATTAGGGCTAAAGTGGGGGGTGGGAAGTCTTTAACATCATTTGTATTGGCCGAGATGACGCTACTAGCTACAGCTAATGGATCTTATTTTACTTCACCTGTAGAAAAGCCTCAACTATCAGAAGATGGAAAATATTGGTATGTGCATCACAGAGTTGTCAATATGAGTGATTATTATAAAGATGGTAAAAAAGTTTTGAATTTTAATACTGATAAATATAAAGATATACATAAAGATGAAAGACATCTGCAGTATAATCCACGAATGAATAAAGGTAAAAAATATAATGAATCATTTATCCCCGAGCATGAGGATCATCTATTAATGAGACACGACGGTATGGAACACATTTACATGTACTCTCAGCATTTGAAACTTGATAGTCAAGACATGACAACAATAACATATATGCATGAGGTCTCAACAAAAAAAGACATCCCAATTAAGAGATGGCTTGATAGTGGAGATTTGAAATATATCCCAGTTAAATTGAGATTTGAATCATATACAATAGAACCAAGTTTTGATGGTGCTATGAAAAGAAAGAAAGTAGCTAAGTTTAATTTACCTGTTCCATACAATGTATTAGAGCGTTACGATACGCTAGCTGAAAGACATAAACATGCTGGATTACCAGTTGATTACAAATAGGAGGGTTTAAAATTATGATAGATAGTAGTGTAATAGCGGCTTTGAATTTTTTATTGAAAATAGTTTTGTATAGTTTTGCTTTAGCATCACCGCTCATTATTTTACAATTAATGATGTATGGCTATGAACATTATAAGAAATGGAAGAAAAAAGAAACCAAAGAAGCTGAGCGTATTATTGTTAAAATGAATGAGACGATTACAAAAGATGCACTTGTATGTGATGTATTAGCAAATGAAAAAACTAAGTTACAGCTTGATGTGGAATCATTAGAAAAACGTAGAAAAGAATTGCAGATTGAGATAGGTGAACCTGTTGAAGAAATCCTCGAAGAAAAGCAAGACTTAAAGGATCTAAATGTTAAGCAGTTGAAGAAACTTGCAAAGGCTCAAAACATTAAAAGATACTCTAAATTAAATAAAGCTGAACTGCTAAAAACTCTTGGCTCTTAAATCGTAAACACATACACGTACGCACGCGGGAAACGCAATCGTTTACCAGTAAATGAAACTTGCAATATCGTATATATTTATATATACGTATATTCTGTACGTTGATTTTGCGATATCCTCGTTTCCCAATCATCAAAGAGAAATATTTTTATCCACAAATAATGTGGATTATTCCCTCCTAGATTAGTTGTATAATTGTTGTTACGGACTTTAGATATACGTAGTATATTTAAATGTTACACAACATTCATGGGAGGATTTAAGAATGAAACTAGAAACAATGATTAATAATTATCTTTTGGAGATTAAGCTTAGATATGCAAATGGCACATATCGATTTTATAAATCTCATTTATGGCACTTCTTCAATTATGCTAAGAAGTATGGTATTACTGATACTGATGATGTAGATGCAAACACTATTGTAGACTACATTACGCATATGAAAGAAACAAATGCTAATGTTACGATCAACAAAAATATAGGTTGCTTAAAAAGAATGTATAAACAATCTGGTACTTCTTTTGATTATCTGCAGAACATACAAAAGTTAAAAGAACGATCTAAAACATTTGATGCGATTGAAATGAATGATTATATGCGTATACGTAAGTATATACTTGAGTATCCAGAAGTCACAACTAATGGGATATTTTATAAATGCTTCCTGGCACTTCTTGCAGATACTGGAGCACGTATCCAGGAGATCATGTTTATTGAAAAGAAAAATGTAAACTTAGAAACACAAGAGATCTTATTAACTCATACAAAGACTAAGGAAGATAGATCAGTTTTCTTTACAGATAAATTATCAAAAGATATTATAAAGAAAATGCTCAAAGTAAAATCAGATCATAAATACTTATTACACAATATTGATAAAAATAGACAATCAAATTATGATGATATCAGATATATTTTAAGACAGGTTAAAAAGCAGCTTAAAATAAAGAAGCTGCATCCACATATGTTTAGGCATACTGTAGCAAGTCATCTCATGGAAACAGGAATGAGCCTAATAAATCTGATGGATATTTTAGGACATAAAAATCTTGAAACTACTAAAAGATATTTACACATGTCAAAAAAGCATATGAAAAAATCATATAACGATAAGATGGATACTCTAAACTAATCTTCTAGTTGGTCCATTGCAACAACATATGATCCCTTGATACCAAATAAATCATTAGGTGTACATTTGAATAATTCACACATTTGGAGGATTCTATCTCCATTTGGAAATGAAACTCCATTTTCCCAAGCCCAGTATCCTTGCTGTGATATATCTAGCAATCTAGCAATATCTCTTTGGCTCAGTTTTAACTTTTCTCTGTACTCCTTTAGTTTTAGTACTATCATAGACTAAACCTCCTTAAATTTGATTTTGACAGTAAATAATTGTATTTATCCTTGACAATAATCTACTGTTGGTTTAAAATACATCTAAAGACAACTATTTACTGTCATTTGGTTTAAAAATTAATCCTGGATAAATTATGTCGTTACCAGGATAGATATGTGGGTTTGATTATGAAAAAATTGATGATCGATGTATTCAAAAAGAATAAATTGGGCTACAGTGTTGCATTTCTAACAGTATTAATACTGTCATATGGATTTGGGACTTTAATCCCCTTCAACATTTCTGTGATGATTCCATTCATATCCACATTCGTCATATTAACAATATTCTGGACAATTTGTGAAATTAAGAAACAGCAAGACCAAAAGAAACTTATTAAAACAGTAAAATCGATGCTTAAAGATGAAGAACATTTAAAACCTCGAATTTACTAGTTTTCAAGAAAATCACGACACTCATCAAAAAAATTAAATAAACAGTCTTCAAAAATTTTGTTTTTTGCTTCAAATTTTATACCTAAAAAATTATTTGAGTTAGAATAATTTACTGACATTAGCAGTTCCTTCCATGCCAATATCACTTCAGCCATTTCAGAATATAAATTTTTTGGTATTCTGTAAATTGTTTTATGAAAATGTTCTTTTCTCAACAATATGATCACATCAACTAATTCATCAATAGATTTGATAAATTGTTTATTACTTTCTTCGGTTGCCGGATTAATCAATTTATAGTCTGAAACAATATTAATGAGTTCACGATGAACCAGTAAAAATGAATCTGTTATAACTTCGATCAGTTCTTGTGCAATTTTCTTCTTTTCTTTAGTATCAATACGATCATTTCGTATCTTATCTGAAAACATGAGTACTAACGGTGAAATAGTAGCCCCAAGAAGAACTGCTGTTGCAGTAATAATTGAAGTAATAGCAGTATCAGTAAGCATGATATACATCAATTAATCCCCCTTTTTAATTAAAAGATAAATAAAACCATGACATATCATAGGTGCAATGTCATGGCTGTAATTCTATAGTGGCGTTGCAAGAGGGATTCGAACCCCCGACCGACGGCTTAGAAGACCTTTACATATCAACAGCACCTGAAAAGGTGTTTTTTTTATTAAATGAGGTAAAAATATGACTCTAGAAATGATAAGAAAAAAAGTACTTGCAGAAATGGAACTTTATCCGACATTTGGTTATATCAGAATATATACATTTGTATATAATCATGTATGTAATATGGATGAAAACCTTACAGACTCATTTATGTTATCTAATCATGTTAAATTAACAATCCAAGAATTAAAAAAAGTAAAGTTGTTAGCATTTAGAAACTACAAAAAAAATCTTAAAGCATGATTATAGGTAAGTGCTTTTATTAACAGTGTTAGTCTTTGAGCACATCTATTTGATCCTATAGTCAGATAGGTGTGCTTAAGGACTAAAAAAATATACCATATAGGAGGTAATAAAAATGTCCAAAAAAACCAGTAACAATATTAAAGAGGTACGTGCATCATTGACACGTACAGAAGCTATCAGATCTACAATCGAAAAAGAAAACATCTTTAGAAAGAATGACGGATTAGAAAATCAAGAAATACCTATTCACCCAGGACAACTTAGAATGCATCTATTTCCAGTCTTTAATCCTGAGGTGCAATCATGAGCTACAAGATAAAGAAAACAGTAACATATGAACAATTAGAGTCTAAAGGATATGAAAAATTTGGTACCCATGATCATGCATCAAAAATAATCAATGGACTATGTATCATGACTAAACCAAATGATGAAATAATTGGATACATAATGGGATCAAGTACAAATTTCGGAAATATAATTACTTTATCCGATCTACAGATAGAAGAAAATATCAAAGACTTAATATCAAGTGGGTATACTGAATTAATCAAAAATAAATGTGAACGTTGTGAAAGTATCGAAACAAATCAAAACTATTATATTATCAATGATGATAAATTTTGTGAAGATTGTATTTTAGATGAGCTTGAAAGACTTGGAGATGTAGAGTCTTCTACTACTACAGTTTATTTCTTAGAAGGAGATTATATTGGTGAAGAAGATGAAGCTATCGATACTTTGATATCAAACGACATTATTGAGAAGGTGTCTTCATGATTACTGTAGAGAGTACAAAGCTAGCACAAATGTATTTACAAAGAAAAAAAGAAAATCAAACATATGATCTAGATAAAGATGTCATTGAAAATCTAGCTTCATCAGTTTTGATTGATTTAGAATTAGAAAAAATAGCAAGTTTTCTAGAGTATGTAGAAGATTGCTGTTATTGAGGTGTAAACATGATTGAATCAATTATATATATTTTTATAGGTGGAATAGGTGCATCGATTATACCTTGCTTGATTGTCTATCTAATTAATAGAAAATTGAAAAATATTCAATTATGATTAAAAAAATTGAAAGATATTCAATTCACACATTTTTCATAATGAGTATAATACTGTTTATATATCTGATATCGTTTGTACTAATAGAAAAAGATATTGCGAAATATGCCGATACTACATATCCAATAGCATCAATTTATTTTACAATTCAATTAATGATCATCATATATGTATATAATCTCTATTTAAAAGGAGCTCTACATGTTAGATTTAAATCAAAGATCAAGTATCTTAAAATCAGCAAAAGACACGTTATCAAAAAATAAAAATCTTGATTGTGAGCAAGTAGCTTACATCTTAAGAGAGTTGTTGAAAAATCTAATTATCAATAAAGTTAATGTTGTTTATTAAATGCCCTTTTGCATTTGATATAAAAGTGATACATCTGACTTAGTCTCCCAGATGTATCACATAAAATTTATTTTCATTTATTCCCCCCCTGGTGCTGAGCACCCACCATAAAAGGCTCAATCTCTTTCAAAGTTAGCTTGGTGATCTGTACTATCAGAACCTGACATATTTAAATGAAATAGGGCTAGATAATATTTACCAGCCAAGACTATTTATAAATGAAATATCTTATATACCTTTAATAGATTGGAGCAAAGTATGAAATACAAAAAATATGTATATGTGATATATTCACAGTCAAAAAAAATGATAATCGGTTTATTTTCGTCTCAAAAAAGACTTCATGACTGGGCTATTGAAAATGAATTGAAAGTTTATAATGATTTTTTTTCAAGTAAAATTAGACATGATAATCATTTTTCTAATCGAAATTATGATTTGATTCCAGTTAAAATACCTTTAGATGAAACTTGCGATAATTTGTTAGCTGATTACCTTGGAAAAACTAATCAGGATTAATTTTTGCAAAACTTTACTGCAGAACTATTTTGCAAAAAGTTACCAGGTAAAACAACTTTGCAAAAAGTTAACGTGTAATTTTTGCAAAATGTATCTATAGATAATGAAAGGATGCATCATATGAAACGATTTGAAATGTTTAAACATATAACAGTAAAGCAAATGCTTGAGACATTGCTTACTAAAGAACAGATAGAACAAATTACACCTGATATTACCGAATTCATGAATCACGATCACAAATTACCTATAGAAGTGTTAAATGTGATCGTTACAAAATCTCTTATCATGACACTTAACAAAGGCAATCTTCCAAATGCAGCTTACATGAGAAAAGTTACTGAAAGCTTTAGAAACCAGGGAGCAACTAATCTTGCATCTGCAATCTCAAAAATGGATAGAGATAAAGAATTTGCTTTAAAACAAATTAGAACAATGAAGCCAATCGAATGGCTTGATGATTATACAAAACAATTAGAACAAATGGAGAATTATTAATGACACAAAACACAGGCTTTATCCTAAATGGTTTACCAATTGAATATTTAAACATCCAAATGAATGAACATTATCAAAAAGATAGTGCATTTATTGCTGTCAAAGCTGTAGAGATGTTTTTAATTGAATATAGTCAAACAGGACTCGTAACTTATTCAAATAACGAAATTATGAATAGACTAGAGTGTAGTAAAAGAGGACTCCAAATCGCATTGAATCAATTAGAAGCTGTAGACCATAACGGTCATAAAATATATGATATCATTGAGCGTACGTATGCTGATCCTGAAAAAAGAAATAGAACTGGAATTAAAGTCAATATTGATACTGCTATTAAATGGCTATCTGCTAAGAATAAGGATGTTTCTCATTTACAAAGAGGAAACTTGTTTAAGCATTTTGTACATCAATCAGTTATTGTAGTCAGAACATATGCTAAGAAACTCAGAAAAGCAATTGAAGCAGTAAAGACAGCTAAGAATAAAGCGAAATGGGAAGCCATAATTAATGATTTAAACAATGAGAAAGCTGAACATGAGAGTTATATCAACAAGTGTGTTAAAAGAGCAAAAAAGGCACTTAAAAAAGGTGTTAAAGAGTTTGCAGATGGTGAACTGAAATCTAGTTACTGGGAAACAGTTATTGGTTTTGGTTTTACACCGCCTAATCATGCTTAAACTGAATATTTAACCAGGACACAATCCATGTGTCCCTTTAAGCTTTGTTAAAATTGATAAAATCGATCATAAATAAAGACATCTGACACAAGGTGTCTTTTTTGATGCTGAAAAATTATATACATTGCATTCGAAAATGTAATAGATTGCCCTCGTGTTTTTGATTGCCCTCGAAAAGGATATCGATATCAAGCAGATAAGTTATATCTATATATTTCGTTTGCCCCATAATAATTGGAAGTATCTTTAATTGATAAATCAATTAAATCTACTTCTTATTAAATAAGGAACGATATTAATGTGTATCAGAAGCTTAGATATAAATCTCGCTAATGATACCGCTATGTTAGCTAAGTTATTTGGGACGATATAAAGGCAAAAGATAAAACATCCTTAAACCGATAAAGTGCTGTGCACTTTAAACCTGCATGCCTACCTAATCCTTGATAAATCTAAGCTATAATATCCGGTAGGCATGAACTAGTACTCATGTTTACTATACTAATCACTTAAAACTCAAAATACGAGGTATATCATATTTTAAAACATAAAAAACTAGAACATCTGCATCATTTAAAAAGGGGGTTTTATGACAACATTGACTTATTATGATAAAAAAATAATAGATACATGAAATGTATCAATTTAAGAAAGGAGAATCCTCTATGACTAAAAAACAAAAGGCTAAATTTGTTAAGTATGTGATGTTAGCTATCGCAGTTTTCTTTTTAGCTGTTTTAGTGATCCCTCAATTATCAGTTGCAGCTACGGCTCCAGCCTGGTGGATTGAAACTCACAACTTCTTTAGTAATTTAGGCTCTAACTTTAAGGAAAACTGGATGCTTTATGTATTTGTTTCAGTTTTAGTTGTTGGCGTTTTGAAGTATAAGAAATAATTTATACATTGATTGATGGCGACAATTTTTTGTCGCCTTATTTTCTCGAATAATAGTATCTGCTATTAAATATATAAAAAACATGGAGGTTTACAATGAGAAAAAAAATACTTTTAATTTTTACATTACTTTTAATTTTTACGGTATCTCTATCACTAGATAGTTATACATACACTGATGATGATTTGGTCTATACATGGGAAGATACAACTATCACAGTTAATGGACTCACGCTTGATATAGACTCATCCACTCAGATATGGCAATTAAGCGGTACAATGACAAGCACACAAGCAATGATGTCATTTACTCAAAGTTTATATACTGCAAATGATGAATCATCAAGCTTGTCTGATGTTGAGGATTATATTATACAATATAAAAATATTACATCTGTATCAATGGATGCAGATGTAATAAAATTAACATATAATTCAAATACAAATGCTGTAAACGGGTATGCATCACAAACTATATATCAAGATGAAGTGCTTAATGATAATTATGTTGTAATGAATAGCGACATGACACCAAGCAATCCAGTTATAAATACATATGGAGCAGTTGGGGATGTGATTGATATATCTTTTTATATGAATATCTATGATTATGATACACATACAATCAATGATGTAAATATATTTGATACAAATATGACAACCACTGTAGGATCTCTTGATATTACTATTACAGAGTTTAATACAATCACTTTAAATGGCAACTCATCATCAAGTGAAGCATCTATTAATTTAACATCATATTTGACAGATTTAGACAGTAACAAAAATTACTTAGTGAAATATGAATATGTAAGCGGAACTATGACCGACTCTGTAGGGCAAAAAATCCGACCAATTAAAATTAATGATATAAATACTCTTGTACTATCAGAGGCAAATATGACTACATTTGCAGCATATAGTACTCCAGTTATTACAGCTTTAACAATCGAGCCATATATCTCTGGAAATGTAAGTTATACAGATTTTGTGTACAAGATTTTGCTTGAAGAAATTGGAGCAGTTGAAGCGGTAGAAACTGTGGGCTATACTGTTTTTATTGATGATTATACATCTACTGGATCAGGGCTTACAATGTCTATATCTGATGGCAATAAAATCACAATTGATGGAACTACTACATCAGCTGATATTTTATGGGATTTAAGCGGACATCTAAATGATGCAGATCCAGTTACTGCTTCTAATTATATATTAAGTTATGAATATGTAAGTGGTACGATTACATCAACAGATGATGCAGCATCAGTTTTTAATTTCTTATTTTTTATTGATGATACCGAAAGTTATGATGCATCTTTATTTAATGCAACACAATATGATAATGATAAAAACTACCGAGTATCAGGTAGTGATTTCTTATCTTTAGCTGTTCAGTTAAGTGGTGCAATCAGTGAAACAATTACTTTTGATAATCTAGTATATACTTATACTCTTGTTGAAGCTACTGAAGAAGTTGACGCTACTGTTAATTATTACATCGATGCATCAATTGATAGTACAGTAGTAAGTACAGTTGGTGCATCTATTACAGCTCCAAGCATTCCAGTATTAGCAGATCATATTTTTATAGGTTGGTATTTAGAGGATACTTTTACAACATTATATGATTTTAACAGTGATGTTGTAGGTTCTGCAGTATTTAATTTATATGCAAAATTTGTTGCAGATACATCAGATGTATATACAATCTCATTTGATTCAAACGATGGATCGTTAATTGATGATCGACTTGTAATATCTGGGGAAGCTATCACAGCTCCAACAGCTCCAACTAGAACTGGTTATACCTTTAATGGTTGGTATAGTGATGAAGCACTTACGACTATCTATGATTTTGAAAGTTTAGTATCAGCTGATGCAACACTATATGCTAAATGGACTGCTTCTTCTATTAGTACACCAACAGCTCCATCTGATGGCTTTTCTATATATCAGATCATGTTTTTTGGAGTAGGCGTTGCAATTCTTAGTTATTTGATTTTTAAAGGCTCAAAAAAATGAAAAAAATAACAGTGCTTATTTTAGCATTGTTAATGATATTTACGATGCAAATCACATCACATGCAGATGCAATTAATATTGTTGGCCCTGGTGTGATTCATAAAGAAAAAAATCAAGCATTGACAATGACAGCTATACTTGGATTATATGAGTCAGATGTCATGATATTAGAGGATAATTATACTGGGTATGGGAACATACCTGGTATATACACTCTTACATTAAAACAAAATACAATAACCAAAGAAATAGAAATTCACGTATTAAATGATTGGGGAAATTTGCAAAACTCAACTGATGTAATATGTCTTACTGATTATAAAGATATACACATCGTAAATGATAGAATTTTGACACCTTATGAGATTGTATATTATTTGCTCATGAGTACTGGATATTTTGAAAATACATCACAATTTTATTATGAATCATTAATAGATACATACAGTGGAGCAGTCAA
This sequence comes from Acholeplasmataceae bacterium, assembly GCA_021108415.1. Classification (GTDB taxonomy): domain Bacteria; phylum Bacillota_I; class Bacilli_A; order Acholeplasmatales; family Acholeplasmataceae; genus Mariniplasma. The sequence continues at coordinate 435,895 of JAIOQX010000002.1, forward strand.
TGAAGATGGAACTATTGATATTGGGATGTATGAGTTTTCATTTAAAGCAACATTTTTCACTGGATATGAAGCTACATATCACTCAGATATATATGTAATACAGGCTAGAGAAATATCCGGCTCAATACTTGAACCACCAACAACAAATGCAGATGTTTTAATAAAAGCTTTCCCGTGGTTTCTTGGAGTAGTAATATTAATTTATTTATTCTCAAAACGAAAAAAAAAGAATCGAGGTTATGACTTTTGAAAAAATTAATCTTAATCCTATTAATGATTTCCATATCTTTTTATATAAGTCTCAATATAGTAGCAAGTGAAATTGAGACTCAAATACTAGATATTACAAGTCAATTTAACACATGGACTTTAAAAAATAATGGCGACGTCTATTATATCGAATCTAATCGAGTCATAAATAGTGCAGAATCTATCGAAATAGAATTAGGTACAACTTTCTCTGCATCTGATGCAGAGTACTATGATGCAGATGGAGATGGAGAAATGGACGATCTTAATCCATATCATAATATAGCGAATGCTTTTGTAGCATCATACGGAACTGAAACAAGTAGAATCACAGTATATTCTACTTTAACATCAACTACAATTATTGATACTTTTAATCTTACATACGAAGCCTATGAAGCAACTGAAACTCTATGGCTAAATTCTCAAACAATGGCTGATCCTGATTGGGGAGCTTCTTTTGATTTAGATACATACTATGCTTTATCTATTGTTCTATCTGATGCACTCTCAAGTGACCAAAGAAACAGAATAGTTGATGTCTTTAATAGTGGTGGAGCTTGGGGATCTATGATACCAGGTGAAACATATCTTTTAAATATCATTGCTAATGTAGTATCAGTTTATATTGATCCAACAATTGCTTCTGATTTGGAATTACTTCCTAACACATATGGATCTATCTTTGATGAGATCAATCAAATGGGAGATGTGTCTATCGATGCTCTTAATAATTATGAGATAGATATATCAATAAGCTATGACACAATCTATTATTTAAGATATACTTTTAGTGAAAATACTGATATGACAATATTTAATAATGCATATGAGGCTTTTTACTATACATATAACGATCAACATTTTATTGTATTAAATCACGGTACTCAATCATTATTTAAAATGAATAATTGGGCTACACAAAGTTTTATCCCCTATACGATCTGGAACTTAGATACAAATGAACTTGTAGAGCATAATCAAGTTAATGTCTATCTACATTTAAAATTAGGAGATGCAAATCATATTATCGGATACTTTTATATGGACGATTTTGTGATTGATAGACTTTTACAAGTTTCTACTGTTTTCAACTATCGATGGGATCCACTTGTTGGATCTAAATCCGATTGGATACCACAGGCTGTTATTCTTGAAGATGATACTTTAGTAAATCCAAGTGTTGCTTGGCAATACTCAGCAGCTGCAACTAGTATAGCTGCAACAGCTACAATAGCTGGTATTTTAGGTGCCACTGGTGTTGGGATAACTGTAGCACTTCCAGTATTACTCATTGGAGGTATTGTATCAGCATATTTTACTTATGTTGCTTTTGATTATGACGGGTCTCTTATTAGTGGATCTACAACAGAGATACAAGAAGCAAATCCAGATGCTGAATTATTAAATGAAATAACTACAGCTTATTCAAATCATGATGATGATTTCACTTCAGTAAATTTAAGTGAGTTCCCTTTATGGAAACTTGATTTTGGAGCATATAATAAAGCTCTAAATACTGCAGAAATTGATGCTGAATCAGTTAATGTTATCACAATGAGTTATATGTCAGATGGTCAGGTTTATGTCTTGGAAGCAGATAAAATAAATACAAATGCAACCGTGGATGATTATCTAAATCCAGATAATGATTCTACGCTATTTAATCCTACAGGAACTGATCCATTGTTTAATATTGTTATACCTTGGTATTATTGGCTAGGTGGTGGCATACTTGCTTATCTATTATTTAAAGATTTAAAATTAGCTAAAAAGCCTGGTCTAGTCATTTTAATACTTGCAGTAATCATATATGGCTTATTAAAATTGGGACTGATATAAAATGCCTTGGGGATTATTTAACTGGATAGCTGATAACTGGCAACTTGTAATCATTTTTTTTCTATTACTGTTTATTCTAGGTATGACAGGTATTATTACTAAATCTATAAGAAGAGCAAAAGATGGCCTAAAAGAAACGTTTAACCCTTTAGGCTTTTTGGTATTTTGTATCATCATTTATTTTATATTTCTATTTATAAGAGATTTAGGGGTAATATGATGGAAAAACATACAGACAAATTATTTGATAAAATAGAAAGCTTCTTTGATAAAAGTGTGCATTTAGCCGAAAAAGGCTTAGATGCATTTTGTCATGTATCAAAGAAATTTTTAAATAATGCAGATAATATCAGCAATAGTTTATATGAAAAGATGCATCAGATGTATAAGAATAACGGACATGATCGATTCATACGATATGCATCACTTCCATGGAGCATTACAATACCTGTAGCATATAAATATATAACAATGGGTGCATATTCAAGATTACCTATATTTCAACCAGGTATGCACATGATTAGGGCTAAAGTGGGGGGTGGGAAGTCTTTAACATCATTTGTATTGGCCGAGATGACGCTACTAGCTACAGCTAATGGATCTTATTTTACTTCACCTGTAGAAAAGCCTCAACTATCAGAAGATGGAAAATATTGGTATGTGCATCACAGAGTTGTCAATATGAGTGATTATTATAAAGATGGTAAAAAAGTTTTGAATTTTAATACTGATAAATATAAAGATATACATAAAGATGAAAGACATCTGCAGTATAATCCACGAATGAATAAAGGTAAAAAATATAATGAATCATTTATCCCCGAGCATGAGGATCATCTATTAATGAGACACGACGGTATGGAACACATTTACATGTACTCTCAGCATTTGAAACTTGATAGTCAAGACATGACAACAATAACATATATGCATGAGGTCTCAACAAAAAAAGACATCCCAATTAAGAGATGGCTTGATAGTGGAGATTTGAAATATATCCCAGTTAAATTGAGATTTGAATCATATACAATAGAACCAAGTTTTGATGGTGCTATGAAAAGAAAGAAAGTAGCTAAGTTTAATTTACCTGTTCCATACAATGTATTAGAGCGTTACGATACGCTAGCTGAAAGACATAAACATGCTGGATTACCAGTTGATTACAAATAGGAGGGTTTAAAATTATGATAGATAGTAGTGTAATAGCGGCTTTGAATTTTTTATTGAAAATAGTTTTGTATAGTTTTGCTTTAGCATCACCGCTCATTATTTTACAATTAATGATGTATGGCTATGAACATTATAAGAAATGGAAGAAAAAAGAAACCAAAGAAGCTGAGCGTATTATTGTTAAAATGAATGAGACGATTACAAAAGATGCACTTGTATGTGATGTATTAGCAAATGAAAAAACTAAGTTACAGCTTGATGTGGAATCATTAGAAAAACGTAGAAAAGAATTGCAGATTGAGATAGGTGAACCTGTTGAAGAAATCCTCGAAGAAAAGCAAGACTTAAAGGATCTAAATGTTAAGCAGTTGAAGAAACTTGCAAAGGCTCAAAACATTAAAAGATACTCTAAATTAAATAAAGCTGAACTGCTAAAAACTCTTGGCTCTTAAATCGTAAACACATACACGTACGCACGCGGGAAACGCAATCGTTTACCAGTAAATGAAACTTGCAATATCGTATATATTTATATATACGTATATTCTGTACGTTGATTTTGCGATATCCTCGTTTCCCAATCATCAAAGAGAAATATTTTTATCCACAAATAATGTGGATTATTCCCTCCTAGATTAGTTGTATAATTGTTGTTACGGACTTTAGATATACGTAGTATATTTAAATGTTACACAACATTCATGGGAGGATTTAAGAATGAAACTAGAAACAATGATTAATAATTATCTTTTGGAGATTAAGCTTAGATATGCAAATGGCACATATCGATTTTATAAATCTCATTTATGGCACTTCTTCAATTATGCTAAGAAGTATGGTATTACTGATACTGATGATGTAGATGCAAACACTATTGTAGACTACATTACGCATATGAAAGAAACAAATGCTAATGTTACGATCAACAAAAATATAGGTTGCTTAAAAAGAATGTATAAACAATCTGGTACTTCTTTTGATTATCTGCAGAACATACAAAAGTTAAAAGAACGATCTAAAACATTTGATGCGATTGAAATGAATGATTATATGCGTATACGTAAGTATATACTTGAGTATCCAGAAGTCACAACTAATGGGATATTTTATAAATGCTTCCTGGCACTTCTTGCAGATACTGGAGCACGTATCCAGGAGATCATGTTTATTGAAAAGAAAAATGTAAACTTAGAAACACAAGAGATCTTATTAACTCATACAAAGACTAAGGAAGATAGATCAGTTTTCTTTACAGATAAATTATCAAAAGATATTATAAAGAAAATGCTCAAAGTAAAATCAGATCATAAATACTTATTACACAATATTGATAAAAATAGACAATCAAATTATGATGATATCAGATATATTTTAAGACAGGTTAAAAAGCAGCTTAAAATAAAGAAGCTGCATCCACATATGTTTAGGCATACTGTAGCAAGTCATCTCATGGAAACAGGAATGAGCCTAATAAATCTGATGGATATTTTAGGACATAAAAATCTTGAAACTACTAAAAGATATTTACACATGTCAAAAAAGCATATGAAAAAATCATATAACGATAAGATGGATACTCTAAACTAATCTTCTAGTTGGTCCATTGCAACAACATATGATCCCTTGATACCAAATAAATCATTAGGTGTACATTTGAATAATTCACACATTTGGAGGATTCTATCTCCATTTGGAAATGAAACTCCATTTTCCCAAGCCCAGTATCCTTGCTGTGATATATCTAGCAATCTAGCAATATCTCTTTGGCTCAGTTTTAACTTTTCTCTGTACTCCTTTAGTTTTAGTACTATCATAGACTAAACCTCCTTAAATTTGATTTTGACAGTAAATAATTGTATTTATCCTTGACAATAATCTACTGTTGGTTTAAAATACATCTAAAGACAACTATTTACTGTCATTTGGTTTAAAAATTAATCCTGGATAAATTATGTCGTTACCAGGATAGATATGTGGGTTTGATTATGAAAAAATTGATGATCGATGTATTCAAAAAGAATAAATTGGGCTACAGTGTTGCATTTCTAACAGTATTAATACTGTCATATGGATTTGGGACTTTAATCCCCTTCAACATTTCTGTGATGATTCCATTCATATCCACATTCGTCATATTAACAATATTCTGGACAATTTGTGAAATTAAGAAACAGCAAGACCAAAAGAAACTTATTAAAACAGTAAAATCGATGCTTAAAGATGAAGAACATTTAAAACCTCGAATTTACTAGTTTTCAAGAAAATCACGACACTCATCAAAAAAATTAAATAAACAGTCTTCAAAAATTTTGTTTTTTGCTTCAAATTTTATACCTAAAAAATTATTTGAGTTAGAATAATTTACTGACATTAGCAGTTCCTTCCATGCCAATATCACTTCAGCCATTTCAGAATATAAATTTTTTGGTATTCTGTAAATTGTTTTATGAAAATGTTCTTTTCTCAACAATATGATCACATCAACTAATTCATCAATAGATTTGATAAATTGTTTATTACTTTCTTCGGTTGCCGGATTAATCAATTTATAGTCTGAAACAATATTAATGAGTTCACGATGAACCAGTAAAAATGAATCTGTTATAACTTCGATCAGTTCTTGTGCAATTTTCTTCTTTTCTTTAGTATCAATACGATCATTTCGTATCTTATCTGAAAACATGAGTACTAACGGTGAAATAGTAGCCCCAAGAAGAACTGCTGTTGCAGTAATAATTGAAGTAATAGCAGTATCAGTAAGCATGATATACATCAATTAATCCCCCTTTTTAATTAAAAGATAAATAAAACCATGACATATCATAGGTGCAATGTCATGGCTGTAATTCTATAGTGGCGTTGCAAGAGGGATTCGAACCCCCGACCGACGGCTTAGAAGGCCGTTGCTCTATCCAGCTGAGCTATTGCAACACAAGTCGGCACAAGTTATTATAACAAATATACATGCCGATTGTAAAGGATAAATCTATCTATTTTTATATTAATTTAGATTTATGTTTTAATCTTACCTATTTCACTGATTTTATTCATGATTCTAAGCAAATTTTTACTATCTTCTTCTCCAAGATGAATTGCGAGTTGTTCAATTGGTTTATAATAGTCATCTCTAATTGATTCAACATATTTTTTACCATTTTCAGTTAACCGAATAAAGATCACTCTTAAATCTTTTGCTGAAGGAACTTTTTCTAAATAGTTTTTATCTACTAAATCATTAACTTTATGCGTAACTGCTGGTAATGTTACTTTTAGTGTTTTTGCAATATCTGTTAATTTTACTTTTTGGTTTATGTCACAAAACGCGACACAAAACAAAACCATAATATCTGCATCACTTAATTTAGTGTTTACTCGATCATAAATGCCACTTCTTCTAAATATTTTTAATGCTCGATCTAATTGTTGTAAAGTCTGATAATCTTTTGACATCATCCTGCCTCCTTATATCATTTCATTTCATATATGTTTATAAGTCTTAATAAAGTTTGTTTTCTAATCTCATCTGCTTTAGGATAAATCTTCTTATATTGTTTAATTTTGTTCTCATAAAATGGCTTGGCGTCTGCTTTGTGTTTTAATTTGGGTCCTAGATATAAATCTTCCTCTAAAAGTGTCATATGACCTTTTTTAACAACCATAATGATATAGTAGAACTTATCATAGATGATATGTTCATCTACGATTTCAAATCCATGGTTTGCTAAATATGCTCTTAAGATATCATGATTATCATTTGCTTGTAAGATATATGTTTTATCTTTAGGAGCTAATTTTAAGATATCTTTAATCAAATATGCACCCATTCCTGCAATGATACATAAATCAAAATCTGATTTAACATGTTCAAATCCATCTGATACGACAAATTCAACAGGATAATCTATTAAGTTCTTTTTTGCTGATTTAAGAGGTTCTTCTCTTAAATCACTAGCAATCGCTGATTTTATATAATCGTTTTTAAATGCTTCGAGTAAGACTAGTCCATGATCAGTTCCTATATCTAGGATGCGGTCATAACCTTTAGTTAATTCACTTAAAAATCTAATTCTCTTATTTCTTGCCATAATAAAATTCGCGTAGTTTATTTTGTCTCGATGGAGATCTTAATTTTCTTAATGCTTTGGCTTCAATTTGACGAATACGCTCACGTGTCACACCAAACTCACGACCTACTTCTTCTAATGTATGATTCTTACCATCAAATAGTCCATATCTTAGTCTTAAGACTTTTTCTTCACGATCTGTAAGTGTTTCTAGAACTTCATCAAGTGTTTGTTTAACCATTTCTTGTAACATATATTCATGAGGTGTTAGTGCATTTGGATCAGATATAAAATCACCTAGTGATGAATCTTCTTCTTCACCAACATGAGCTTCAAGAGAAATAGGTTCTTTTGCAATTCTTTGAATGTTTTGTACTTTCTCTGGTGTGATTCCCATTTTTTCTGCGATTTCTTCAATGACAGGCTCTCTTCCCAAATCTTGAATTAATTGTCTTTGAATTCTAATCATCTTATTAATTGTTTCAACCATATGAACTGGAATACGAATCGTTCTAGCTTGATCTGCAACTGCACGTGTTATGGCTTGTCTAATCCACCATGTTGCATAAGTTGAAAATTTAAATCCTTTTTCATAATCAAACTTATCAACTGCACGCATAAGTCCCATATTACCTTCTTGAATCAAATCAAGAAATAATAAGCCTCTGCCTACATATCTTTTTGCAATAGATACTACAAGACGATAGTTTGCTTCTACAAGCTTATTTTTAGCTTGTGCTGCAATTCTTAATGTTTCTTTTAATTCTTCTATATCACTTTCTTCTAAATCTAGAATACCTTGTTCATATTCGTCTAATTGTTCTTTTGCATAACGACCATTAGATACTTGAACAGCATATTTTGTTTCTAGTTCATGTGTAAGTAGGGGAATTTGTCCAATTTCTTTAAGATACATACGAACTGGATCATCAATCTTAATAGTTGATGCGATCGTTTCAATATTGACTAGTTCTTCTTCTTCAACTTCAAGACCTGATAAAGATAGATCATCTGGTTCATCATCATCTTCTAATTCTATAACAAAGTCATCGTCATCATCTTCCTCTGTTTTGACAATACCTACATCTTCATATTCTTCATCTTCAGCGATATCAATATCTACATTTAATAAAGCGCGTTCTATTTCAAAATAGGTTTCGCTTCCTGGTTTAGCAAATGCTTCAACATCCTTTGGTGATAACAGTTTGTTTTTACCTGCTATTTTTTTTAGTTGTGCTATGATTTTATTAAAATCCACGAAAATACCTCCTAAGTATTTATTTCATTTTTGTTAATGCGGTTAATTCTTCCATTAATATTTGATTTTGATAGCCTTCTTTTTCAAGTTGTGCTCTTACATAAACTTTTCTTCTCATATAATTTGCATGCTTTACTAAATTAATGTAATTATCAAATTCAATGGCATCTATGGTTTCATTTTGTTCCCATAAAATGTCTTTAAATAAAGTGTTTGTTGCATACTCTCTTTGTTCCTGGTTTAATCCATCAATAAATTCATCAACATCTAATTTTTGATGATCTTTATAGTAAGAATCGATTAAGAGTCTTATGGTTGATTGAACTTGATCAACAAAATCACTCATCTTTAATCTTGCTTGAATATGATTTGCGTCAATCTTTGATCTAAGCATTGCATAAATCAAATATCGTTCTGCTTTTTCATACTTATTAGATATTCTTGCTATTTGTTTTTCAGGTAAACTTTCTTTATGTGGTAAGCTAGGTTGTTTTTTTACCTTAATTTCAAATGCATCTGGTGATACTTTTAAGTCTTGTGCTAATTTATTCTTATACATATTTTGAATGCTTGGATCAGCTGTGATCAGCATTTCTAAAATATTGTTTTTAAATGTTGTAATGTCATTTGCATTAGATAAATCTTTTCCGCTTTTAAAATACTGATATTTAAATCGGTATGGATCTGTGGTGTATTCACCAAATAATGCTTCATAACGATCAGATCCATATGCTTTAATAAATTCATCAGGATCCATTTTTTCTGGAATTGTTAAGATTTCAGTTTTTAATCTTACTTTTTCAAGTAACGGAATTGCTTTTAGTGTTGCTGTTTGTCCAGCTGAATCACCATCATATGCAACAACAATCGAGTCCGTAAATTGCTTGATGAGTTTTGCTTGATCTATCGTTAATGCAGTCCCCATGGTTGCTACACCATGCTTAATGCCTGCTTTATAAGAACTAATCACATCAAAGAAACCTTCATATAAAACAATTTGTTTGTTTTTTCTAATCTCTGATAAAGCTTCATTGAAATGATAAAGCAGTTGACCTTTTTTAAATATCATGGTCTCTGGTGAGTTCATATATTTAATCGATTCTTTTTTGTTTAGTGTTCTACCACTAAAGCCTACAACTAATCCTTTTGGATTTGTAATTGGAAAAATTAAGCGATCAGAGAATAAATCATAATAAGGTCCATCATCTTTTTGTTTAACTAAACCTAATTTAATCATGTCAGAAACTTGATAGCCTTTATCATTTAACATTTGATATAAGACATCAGAATGACTTGGTGCATATCCAATTTCAAAATGATCGATAATATCATCTGATATTTCTCTACCCGATAAATACTTATATGCAAGTTGTCCTTTTTCACTATTTTTTAAATTAAATTTATAAAACTCTTTTGCTTCCGCCATCAGTTTGTAAAAAGATTCATAAGGATCTGTTTGTCTGACTTTCTTTTCAACTTTGATGCCTGCTTTTTCAGCAAGTTCTTCTGCTGCTTGATCAAAAGATATGTTTTTTATTTTTCGATAAAAATTAATAGGTGCTCCACCTTCACCACAACCATAACATTTACAAATGTTTTTTTCTGGTGAAACAAAGAAGCTTGGTGTCTTTTCTTGGTGAAAAGGACATAATCCTCTAAAGTTTTTACCTGTTTTTTGGAGAGACACAAATTCAGAAACCAATTCGACGATTGGTGTTTTCTCATTTATTAATTCGATGAGTTTATGATCCATCTAATCTCTCCTTTTTTTATTTAATAATTTATTTTTTGTTCTATATAATCTCTTAAATCCTTTATGAGTATACGTTCTTGTTCCATCGTATCACGATGTCTTACCGTAACTGATTCTAAAGATACAGTATCATGATCAACAGTAATACAAAGATAAGTTCCAATCGCATCTTGTCTTCTATATCTTTTTCCTATGTTTTGTGTTTCATCATAGACAACATCAAAATATTTAGAAAGTTTTTTATGAAGATCTTTTGCTTGATCAGCATGTAGCTTTTTAACTAAAGGTAGAACTGCTACTTTATAAGGTGCTAGTTTTGGATGAAGTCTTAAAACTTGTCTCATATCTCCTGATTCAAGCACTTCTTCGTCATAAGCACTTGTTAAAAATGCTAAAACTAATCTTTCGACACCCACAGATGGTTCAATCACAAATGGTAGATATTTTTCATTTGTTTCAGGATCTAAATAATCTAGGGATTGATTTGATTGAAGTTGGTGTGCATTTAGATCATAATTTGTACGAGACGCAATACCCCATAATTCATCAAATCCCCAAGGAAATTCAAATCTAATATCAGTTGTTGCATTAGAATAATGACTAAGTGCTTCTTTTTTATGGTCATCAAAAATTAATTTTTCTTTTGGTAATCCCAAATCTAATAACCAATCCATGCAAAATGTTTTCCAATATGAAAACCATTCAAGCTCAGTGCCTGGTTTTACAAAAAATTCCATTTCCATTTGTTCAAATTCTCTAGTTCTAAATACAAAGTTACCTGGTGTGATTTCATTTCTAAATGATTTACCTACTTGGCAAACTCCAAATGGAACTTTCTTACGAGTTGTTCTTTGGATATTTTTAAAGTTTATAAAAATACCTTGAGCAGTTTCTGGTCTTAAATAGATTTGATCTGCTTGTTCTTTAACAACACCTTGATGTGTTTCAAACATCATGTTAAATTTACGAATTGGAAGAAAATCGTGTTCTCCACAATTTGGGCATTTAACTTTGTGTTCTAATAGGTAGTCATACATTTGATCTGTTGACCAACCATCAGCATTAACACTTGAATCAACTGATTCAATCAATTGATCTGCACGATATCTTTGATTACATTTTTTACATTCAGTCAACGGATCGCTAAATCCACCTAAATGTCCACTTGCTTTCCAAACATCAGTGTTTAATAAAATGGATGTGTCTACTAAAACATTATATTCAGTTTCTCTTTGAAACTTTTGAACCCATGCATCTTTTACATTCTTTTTTAAAAGAGAACCTAGAGGACCATAATCCCAAGTGTTCGCAAGCCCACCATAAAGTTCACTACCTTGGTAGATAAACCCTGTTGATTTGGCAAATTGTACGATTTTATCAAGTGTTACCATGTTTACACATCCTTAACATTTATAGTTTTTATCTCTACATATTCTTTAGTGTAATATGTAGATGATATTGATAGTATTTCTGAACAAATTCTTCTAGTCGTTTTAATATATCTATTTCATAGATACCATGTTCATTATAAGGTAAATAGTATAGTTTTAAAAGGCTTAAGGCATCTTTTGTGTTTAAATCAATGGATTCTTCTTCACCTTGATAGACGAGTCCACCCTTTTCTATGCTAATGCCTTTGATGGTTCTACCATCTGCAGTCAAGTTTAACTCATATCCTAAAGGTTTGAGTATTTTAAGTGAAAAACTTAAACTTGAAACAGTTATATCACTTTGATTGAGTGCAAGTATCATATCATCAAAGATGAATTGATAGTTGACTTGATCAACAACTAATTGATCAATAATTTCTAAAATAAGTGCCGCTTTTTTTGTTTTATGGTAATCAGTTTTAATCAGATTAAACTCATTTATAATTTTTGGTTCACTTAATGTATAAAACTTTTTATTAATTTGCTCTTTAAATGAAATATGGGTTAAAAATTGAGATAAGACTCTTGATTTCTCTTTTAACTTTTGAGCACCTCTAGCCATTAATGTAACTTTGCCTTTTGGTGTAAATACAAAAAGTAATCTAGAACTTTCTTGATAAGGTTGAACTTTATAGATTAACCCTTCCATAATTTATTCTCCAAATCCAAATGCTTTTAAATCACTTGGTCTATTTCGCCAATCTTTTTTCACTTTTACCCAAAGTGTTAAATGAATTTTAGTATCTAAGATTTTATTAATCTCTTTTCTAGCTTCTGTACCAATATGTTTAATTTTTTCTCCACCACGGCCAATTAAGATTTGTTTTTGTGTTGGTCTTTCGACAACTATGAGTGCAGAAACATCTACTTGAGATAACTCTTCATTGTTATAAATACTTTCAATGACAACAGCAACCGCATGTGGAATTTCTTGTTCAGTGTGAAATAAAATTCGTTCGCGAATTAGCTCAGACATCATCACTGTTTCACTTTGATCACTTTTCATCTCTGGTGGAAAATATTTCGGACCTTCTGGTAAATATTTAATCAAAGAATCTTTAATTTTATCAATGTGTGTTTTATCTTTTGCGGAAACTGGGAAATATGCATCAAAATCATAAGTGCCTAAGTAACTCATGATAATTTCATCTATGCCAGCATTTCCTTTAAGTTCATCAATTTTATTGATGACCAAAAAGATTGGTTTTTTTAATCCTTTAAAATATGCGATTATATGATCTTCAGCACTTGTTTTTACTCGATCAACAACAAATAGCACCATATCAACATCTTTTAAACTTGATACAGCAACTTTATCAATTGTTTTATTTAATAAGTCTCTACCCTTATGCATACCTGGTGTATCTACAAAAATCATTTGGTAATTTTCCGTAGATAAAACACCTGTTATACGGTGTCTTGTTGTTTGTGGTTTTGGACTCATTATTGCAACTTTTTGTCCGATTAAAGCATTTAATAAGGTAGATTTACCGACATTAGGTCTACCAACAATCGCTATAAAACCTGATTTATGCATCTTGATCCTCATCAAAAGTTTCAAACGCATAAGGTAGGAGATCATCAGGATCTGTTTCTTTAACTTCACCTTTTAAATTTGTAAGATAAATTGGTGTATGCTTTGGCATTAATTCATGCATCACTTGTCTACATGCTCCACAAGGTGAAATTGGATGTTCTGAATCTGCAATAATCGTCATTGAAACAATATCTTCTTTTTGATAGCCTTGACTTAAAAGAGAAAACAATGCACTGCGCTCAGCGCAATTAGCAAGTGGATAACTTGCATTTTCTATATTTGCGCCATGAATATATGTTCCATCTTTTAACAAGATAGCTGCCCCTACTTTAAATTTTGAATAAGGTACATACGCTTTATTTCTAGCTAATTTAGCTTGTTCAATGTTTTTCATTTAAATACTCCTTTTTAAATCCGCTTTATTTAATATTTCTTCTTGAGCTTTAATCATTTCTTTTTCTTCTTCATCACTGTGATGATCATAGCCTTTTAAGTGGAGATATCCATGTACTGCAAGAAATCCAACTTCTCTATTTAATGAATGTCCATATTCTTTTGCTTGCAAGTTTGCTTGTTCAAGTGAGATGAATATATCACCTAAAGATGAAATTTCTTTGTCATCATTTACAAAACTTAGCACATCAGTTGGTCTATCAATTTGTCTATAAGTCATATTCATCTGATGAATAATTTCTTGTGTGACAATGATAATTTCCATACTGAATGGATCTTCAACAGTTTTAAAAAGTTTTTTCAAAACTTGCGAAATTTCTTTGATCGGTTGTTGGCTCTGATTATGAATATTAATTTTCATCTTTCACATACCTTTCAAGACTAACTTTATGTCAAAGTAATTTTAGTAAAATGGTTGATTTAATGTTATTAAATCAGCTCTTTTACCGCATATTTATTATACCACACCGAGAAAAATAAAAAAGCACATCTGTACTTTTTTAAGTCTCTAATGATAGAAAAACGCATCATCGGATGCGTTTTATTAATCTTTACTTTTTCTTAGCACGAGCTGCGCGAGCACGATCCTTACGTTCAACACTTGGTTTAACATAAAATTCACGTTTTCTCGCTTCTTGGAGGTTTCCTGACTTAGAAACATCACGTTTGAATCGACGTAAAGCATCTTCTAATGATTCTTTTTCTCTAACGATTGTTTTAGGCATAGTCTACCCTCCTTCCGCACTTGGTCTAATTAACCTGTTACATTATATACGATTTTTTTAAATTTGTCAAAATAATTCAGTATTTTTAACAGATATATAAGATAACGCATAAATTGCTGCAATTTCAGTGGGTAAAATGTTATCTCCTAGTGAAATCATATGTGCATTTTTTTGATTAAAAAATACTCTCTCACCATCTGTTATTCCACCTTCAGGGCCAATAATTAATGCGATTTTTTTATGTAGGTCTTCTGTTTTTATGACATCTTTTAACATTTTTGTTTTTTCATTTTCATCAGCTAATAAAATGACATCAAATGAATTAAATGCGATATCTTTCAAAGATTTAAAAAAACTTATTTCAGGGACATCAAATCGATGAGCAAGCTCAGCTGCTTCTTTTGCGATTAGATGTAATCTTTTAATTTTATTATCGCTATTTTTCTCTTTTGCAATTGATCGATCCATTTGGACAAACATGATATTAGAAACTCCAAACATTGTTGCATATTTACACACGATATCTAGTTTGTTTCCTTTAGGTAATCCTTGAATTAATGTCATATCAACAGAATGTCTTTTTTCTAATCTATTAAGTGTTTCAAAACTGATATCTTGATCACTAATCTTAAGTTTAGAAAGATAACATATTTGTTGATAACAAACTTCAATTTGATCATCTGTTTTCATACGCATGACTCTTAAAATATGATGTTTATCATCAGATGTTATTATTTTATTTTCAAAATCATTTTTTGATAAAAAATATCGTTGAGCCATCAAAGTTCTCCCTTTTTCTATGAAAAAAGCGTTTCCTTAGAAACACTCTTTTAATTTATTATTTTTCTTATCTAATATTATTTGATAAAACAACTGAAACAATCATCACTACTGATAAAATGATTGAAGCACGTGTTAAGAATAATTCCATTCCACGTATTTTTTTGTTTTTAAATAATTCAGATTTTTCTCCACTAAATGCATCTTGTATATTATCTTCTGATGATTGTAATAATACAGCTACAATTAGTAGAACAGCAGAAATAATCGCTATCCAATCTATCCAAAGCATAAGCATCCTCCTAAAATTCAATTTATGATATCAAATTTTTAAGCTTTTGTCAATAAATCTTGCTATATCTTGCACATTTATTCACTTATTTTTGATGTGAAGATTTCCAAGTCATCAATCATCTGATATGTAGAGCTAAATCCACCTGTAGAAAGATACCATGCTTCTCCATCTAATTCATATATATGATCATCTATACTTGCTTGAGTATTGTTTACTAAAGCATTGTTTAACACTTCACTAACTCCACTTGCATTTCCGATTGCTGCGCCTCTATCCATTAAAAAGATGATGGATGGATTAATTGATGCAATATACTCATATCCAACTAATTCTCCATGTGTCTGTCCGTTATCATCTCTATCATCTGATGCTATAAAACCAAATTCATCATATAAAACTGCAAATCTTCCATCTCTTCCATAAAAAGAAAGTGTTGCTCCATTCACTAAAATAAATAATGCATCGTATGTATTAGTAATATCGTGAATCTCATTGATTTTAGTTTTTATATTTTCAATTTCTTGATCTAATTCAGTTTGAATACTTGTAAATATTTTTCCAAGATTTAAAATATTATTCTCTAAACTTTCAATATACTCTCCTTGTACAAATGTTACATCTAAAATATCGGTATTTGGATACTGTTGTTTTAATGCATCATATGCCCTAGTAGATCTACCTCCTATAATAATCAAATCTGGATTAAACAGATCTAACGAATCAAAGTCTGGCAAGAACAATGTTCCAACATTTTTGTATTCGCTTTCTTGAAATGCATCTAAATAGTTAGGTAAACTACTTTTAGCTATACCCAATGTTGAAATTGATGTGTTTTCTAATCCTATAAAATCAAGAATATCTAATGCATCATAACTGAATATTGCGACTGATGAAGGATTTGTTAGAAATGTTTGCTCAACTGTTTGAATAGAACCACCTTCAAAAGCTGTATTTCCTTCATTGAGTTGTGATCCTGTTGTTATATTTTGAGTAATTGTAACCTCATCTCTTGCGTAAGATTTTGTTCCCTCTTCTTCCTTCTTGCTACACGCTTGAATTCCTATCAATATGATTCCAAGTAAAACTAATATACTAACTTTTTTCATTGCTTGCTCCTTTATTTTATGAGCTATAATCTTGTAAGATTATTGCTTGCTCAATTTTGTTTTTGTTTTGATTAACTTGTTGTTGATTATAATATACACAAACTTTTTTCCCATGAACACCTGCTATACAAAAATCATGGTCAAATACATGATCTAGTACATGCTTATTCATCATATAATCCACTTCACCTTGCTCTATTATCTCTCCATCTTTCATTGCTACAATATAATCTGAAAACGATGAAGCTATATTGATATCATGCATAACAATGACAATAGTTTTTTGATAATCTTTAACAAGTTTATCTAAAATCATCATCATTTCTACAGCATGCTTCATATCTAAATTATTAAGTGGCTCATCTAATAAAATATATTTTGTGTCCTGAGCTAAAATCATTGCGATATATGCTCTTTGTCTTTGTCCTCCAGAAAGTTGATCTAAATATTTATCTTTGATATCTTCAATTTTCATATAGGTCAATGCTTCTTGTATTTTGTCTTTATCAAATTGAGTTAATTTACCTTTTTGATGAGGATACCTTCCAAAAGTGACTAATTCTTTAACTGTTATACGAATCATAAGTTGATTCGATTGTTTTAAAATTGATAAAGATTTTGCTATATCTTTATCTTTTAATGTTTTTAAATCTATATCGTCCAAATATACATGACCACTTTGATGTGGTAAAAGTCTAGATATCACCCCTAAAAGTGTAGATTTTCCAGCACCATTAGCACCAATTAATGCAGTGATTTTTTGCTCTGGAATCACTAAATTTATATCCTTTAATACTTGGAAATCTCCGTAAGATTTACTTAAATTTTTAATTTCTATCATGCTTTATTCTCCTTTAAAATAAGATAAATCATATATATTCCTCCAATCATTGATATCACAACACTTACTGTTGTTATATATCCAAGTTCAATAACTATCGTTTGTCCTACAACAATGCTAATAACTGCAATAAAGCTAGAAAGAATCAATAAGTATATATGTTTGTATGTTTTTAATAATTCTTTGGCAGCATTAACAGCAATCAATCCTAGAAATGAGATAGGTCCAATTAATGCTGTGGATAAACTCATTGCAATCGCTATATAGATCAAACTTATATTCAGTTGCTTATTATAATTTATTCCTAAATTAATAGCTTGAGTTTCTCCAAGACTCATAATATCAAATTGTTTAACATCTTTAATCAATAACCCTAATACAATAATCATCAACGGAACTGCTAGCACTATAATAGATGTATTCATATTTGATATAGTGACTTGTGTTTGAATAGCAACACTTTGAAATTGATCTGGATCCATTATTGTTTGTAGAAAACTTGAAAAACTGTTTGATAAGGTCGCTAATATCATGCCAAACAATAATAGAAAAACAATATTATTTCTTTGTTTACTTAAAATTAATCTAAACATACTAAATGATACCAAAAGCATAATCATTGTTGTTGCTATAAAATTTAAGTAAGGATTGAAATAGAAAGCACTTTGTTCGCTCAAGAAAAACACAATTGCAGTTTGAGACAATATAAACATCGAATCAAAACCAATTAAACTTGGTGTCAATATGCGATTATGAGTTAGAGTTTGAAAAACAAGTGTCGTAGATGCAATAAGCACAGCAGATACAACCATTGCTAATACTTGATAGCTTTTTCTTGAAACTATATTTTTAATTGCTTGTCTCATTTGCTCTTGCTTTATTGGATCTGATGGAAATAGGACATATTCTGTGGTCAGCATCCAAAAGAATAAATATCCTAAAATTGATATAACTGTGAGTAATCCAAATAGGATTAAAATCTTTTTTTGTCTATTCATGACCTAATCTCCTAAAAATAATCCACATGAAGATCACAGCCCCAGTTACACCCATTGTTAAGCTTATACTTATTTCATAAGGAAAAACAATTATTCTTGATATGATATCATTGAGTAAAACAAATGCTGAACCAAAAAGTGTTATATCAAAAATCGTGTTTTTTACATGATCACCATAAAAATGACTAACTAAATTAGGCACTACTAACCCTATAAAGGGCAATATACCAACCATAACGAATGTTAATGATGTAATCATTGCAACAATTAAAAGACCAACAAGTACAACAGCTTTATAAGACACACCTAAATTTTTAGAAAAATCTTCTCCCATACCAGCTATGCTAAACTTTTGGGCATAAACAAATGCTAATATAATAGCTGGGATAACTAAATACAGTATTTCATATGTTCCAATTGCTTTATTTGCAAAACCGCCTATACCAATTGTATTTAAAAATTGAAGTGCTTGATATCTATGGGCTATAAAAGTTGATATGGAAGATATCAATGCACCATACATCATCCCAATTAATGGAATATAGATAGTGTTTTTAAATTTTATTTTATTAAGCAATAACATGAAAATACCTGTTAAAATTAGAGAAAAAACAAAAGCAAAAAGTGTTTTAACATATATAGTTTTATCCCCTAGTAAGAGATATCCAATAAGCACACCTAAGATTGCAGCATTTGTAGTTCCTGCAGTAGATGGAGCTATAAATTTATTTCTACTTATAGATTGCATAATCAATCCTGCTACACTCATGCCTGATGCAGCAATGATAATTGCTACTGTTCTTGGAATTCTAGAAACATATAATATTTCAATTGCTGTCTCATCAAGTGAAAACAGTTTTTTATATGTAAAATCTAAAACACCTATTCGTAAAGATAAAATAACTAAGAGAATAAAAACTATTCCAAGAACTAAACGTTTATGATTCTTCATATAAATCTAGTTGCTTAAGGATAAATGTCTGATGAGAAGCATTAAGAATACCTTCAGGTTTTTCTGACTTTTCTTTATGCATTTGTATATGTTCTTGACTACCTTCCCATTTATAAAAGGCCAGTTTGCTTTCAAAGTATACTAAAATCACATATATCATATAATCTTTATGTTTATGTTCTAGTATTTCTTTTTTAATAAATCCTTGAAAATAATTTAGTGCATTTTTTTTACTAATATGATTTAACAGTTCTTTTGCATTTTCATGCTCAACTTTTAATGTATTTTTTACTACAAACATTATATAAACCTCCGCTTTAAGTTCTTTAACACTTCACAGTTTACGCAAGAACTATTTTATTATCAACGGAAATGATTAAGATTATAAACTGCACTCTTAATTATAATAATTAGCCTACTAAATTGCTTTATAAAGATATAAATAAGATAAAAAAAACAAGAAATTTAATTTTCTTGTTTTTTAAAGTTATGTGCAGGTACTCCTATTAATTTTGAATTTGCAGGTGCATCTTTAACAACAACTGCATTTGCAGCAACCACACTATGATCTCCAATATGAATCGGTCCAATCACAGTTGCGTGTGCATATAAAATGACATTGTTACCTATTTTAGGGTGTCTATCTACTTTCTCAAATGTGTTTGCCCCTAGGGTTACACCATGGTATAGAACACAATTATCTCCAATCACAGCTGTTTCACCGATGACTACACCCATACCATGATCGATAAATACACCTTTGCCAATCGTTGCACCTGGGTGGATATCAATACCTGTTTTTCTTCTTGTTCTGTAACTAATTAATCTAGGTATCGTTTTTAATCCTTTTTTCCACAACCAATGCGCTGTTCTATGTCTTCTAAGTGCAATCACTCCAGGATATGTAAAATATAACATGATACATCCAGGTGATGCAGGATCAAATTTCTTAGCTGAGTTTACATCTTTAACTGTACATTTAAAAAGCATAATTATTTATATAATGTTGTCGATAAATACCTTTCACCAGTATCGCAAACTATCGCAACAATCCTCTTTCCTTTATTTTCTTCTTTGATCGCTAGTTGTGTCGCTGCAAATAAAATTGCACCTGAAGATATACCAGCAAATACACCTTCTGTTTTTGCTAATGTTCTTGTTGTTTCAAATGCATCCTCATCACTAACTGTAATCACTTCATCTATAATATCAAGATTTAAAACACTTGGTATAAACCCTGCGCCAATGCCTTGAATCTTATGCGGTCCTACAGTACCTTTTGAGATGACAGGTGAACTTTTAGGTTCTACTGCAATAATTTTTGTGTTTTTGTTATTCTTTTTCAAAACCTCTCCAACACCAGTAATTGTTCCACCTGTTCCAACACCTGCTACAAAGAAATCAACTTGATGATCAGTATCTTCTAAGATTTCTATAGCTGTTGTTTGTCTATGGATTTCTGGATTTGCAAGATTTTCAAATTGTAGGGGCATGATATAGTTTTTATGTTCTTTAACCATAGATGCTGCTAAATTAATTGAACCTTTCATACCATCTTCTTTTTTGGTTAAAATGACTTGTGCGCCTAATCCTTTAACAATTAGTATTCTTTCTTCTGTAACAGATTCAGGCATAACTAAAATAAGTTTATACCCTTTTGCAGCACAAATAAAAGCTAATCCAATACCTGTGTTCCCACTTGTTGGTTCAATAAATACTGTGTCAGGTTTAACTAGTCCTTTTTTTTCTATGGCATCTATTAATGCAAATGCCAATCTATCTTTAACTGAACTCATTGGATTAAAGTTTTCTAATTTAACGACGATCTCTGCTTTTGCTCCAACCAGTTTTTCATATTTATTTAATCTTAATAATGGTGTTTTACCAATAAGATCAATATAAGAGTTTGCTATGTTCATATTTCCACTTCCTTTTCCTTATACATTATATAAGGTTTAAGTAAAAAATGCTTGTAATATGATTAGAAAAACAGATTTATGCTATACTGAAATTGGTGATAAAAATGGAAATTAAAAGATTTGTATTAAGTAATTATCAAAGTAATTGTTATATCGTTTATCAAAACAAAAAAGCAATGATCATCGATCCAGGTGATCAAAGCGAAAAAATTGTAGAATATATTAACGAAAACAACCTTGAAGTTGTCTTCATTTATGCAACACATGGCCATGTTGATCATGTTGCAGGTATTAAGTATTTTAAAGATTTGTATCAAGTAAAAACTTATGCACCTAAAAAAGATGAGATATGGTTTACCAATCCAATGTATAATCGACTAGGATATGATATCCCTGTAGATACTTATATTAGTGAAGGTGTACAACTTAAATTAGATGATTTGATTTTTGATATTTATGATACACCAGGTCATTCCAAAGGTGGTACAGTTATTTATAACGATAAATATAAGGTTTGTTTTTCTGGTGATACATTATTTCGTCAAACCATTGGTAGAACAGATCTTCCTTTTGGAAATTTCGAAGAAATTAAACAAAGCATTCTAAAAATGTATGACTTATTTGATGATCAAGTAAAACTTTATCCAGGTCATGGGATATCTACAACTATTGGATTTGAAAAAGTAAATAACATGTATGTGAAAAAATAAGTGAACCAAATCGGTTCACTTATTTTTATATCTTTATTTTTGTTTTAAAACAACTAATGTTTCTAAAGAAGTTGTATGATAAAACATTCTAATTGGATGAATGACTTCAATTTGATAATCTTCTTTTAATAGATTAATATCTCTTGATAGTGTTTTAACGTCACATGAAAGATAATAAATCTTTTTAGGTTTTAGCTTAATTAACATATCAACAAATTCAGGCATTAGTCCATTTCTAGGTGGATCACAAATGACTTTATCAATAGGTTCTTTTGCTTCATAAAGTTCAGCTCTTTGATATGCAATTTCTACATTTTTTATACCAAATTGATCTCTTATTTCGTGAGCTAGATTTATATTTTGTTTATTTGATTCAACCATAATAACTTTATGAACTTTATCATAGATATAATATCCTATAGATCCAATACCACTATATGCATCAAGTACAACATCATTATCCGATAAATCATCTTTTATGATTTGATATGCTTTTTGAATAACTGGTAAATTAATTTGGAAAAATGCTCGATCATTTACCAACATATCAACACCGTTTAATCGCTCTCTTATGATATTTTCACCATATAGAGTTATACTTTCTTTTCCTAAGATTACTTTATGATTTCTATTGACATTGTATGTAATCCCAACGATAAAGTTAAAGATTTGAAGTGCTTCACTAATTTTTGTGATACCTCTTATTTGATCTTTTTTCGCTACAAAAGTGATTAACATTTTACCTTCTAAATTGGTTCTAAAGACAACATGTGTTAATCCATTTTTTTCAATTTTAAACTTAGCATCACTAATAAATTTTAGAATTTTATTAGTCGTTTCATCAGCTAAAATAAATGTATCTACCTCAATTAAATTATTTTTTGTTTCATCATATAATCCTAGTCTAAGCACTGAATCTTCAATAACATGAAAGACTGATTTATTTCTATAATTCACATATCTTTCATCATTTATTGTTTCATCTAGTTGTACATCCATATCTGCAATTTTTCTAAATGTATCTATGGTTGTTTTTTCTTGCCACTTGATTTGTCTTTGTGGTGTCATATGATATAAATTAAGTGCATCTAGTTCTGAATGCTCTTGAGATCGATCAGAACTTTCTTCTATGATCTCTATAACTTTTCCTTGACAAAAATTCTTCTTTACTTTTGTAATCTCAACTTTTGCCAATTCACCTTCAATAAGTTTTGGCACAAAAATGACATAGCCATCATGTTTAATGACACCTTGTCCTAAATAATCTACATCTACTACTTTTTCTTTA
The DNA here is from genome assembly GCA_021108415.1 of Acholeplasmataceae bacterium. Lineage (GTDB taxonomy): Bacteria > Bacillota_I > Bacilli_A > Acholeplasmatales > Acholeplasmataceae > Mariniplasma. The sequence continues at coordinate 459,265 of JAIOQX010000002.1, forward strand.
ATTACATTACCAACAGTTAACATCGTTATCATCCTCTTTAAAATGTTTTGCTAAACCACCTTGCGAAGTTTCCTTGTAAGATGTATGCATATCTAATCCAGTTTGATACATTGTTTCAATAACTGTATCAAAACTTATTTTCCTTGAATCACTTAAAAAATATGATAAGCCACATGCATCAATGGCACGAAGTGCTGCAACAGCATTTCTTTCTATGCAAGGAATTTGAACATATCCATTTACTGGATCACATGTCAATCCTAGATGATGTTCCATTGCAATTTCTGCAGCATATTCAACTTGATCTATGGATAAATTAAATAATGTTGCATGTGCTGCTGCAGCCATAGAACATGCACTACCAATCTCTGCTTGACATCCAGCAACTGCACCACTAATGGATGCATTGTATTTAATTAAATTACCAATTAATCCAGCAACAGCTAATCCTTCAATAATTCTTTTTTTATTGACAACCTTATGTTTTTGATTCATATAATATAAGACAGCTGGAAGTACACCTGCAGCTCCACATGTTGGAGCTGTTACTATAATTCCACCACTCGCGTTTTCTTCACTTACAGCAAATGCAAAACTACTGACTAATCTGTTTTCTGTGATTTCAGGGTATTCGTCTTCTCTTAAGTTATGATATAAATCATATGCTTTTCGCTTCATCTTTAAAGGTCCAGGTAGAATACCTCTTGTGTATATCCCTTTTTCAACTGACGATTTCATTGCTTCCCATACACTTTCTAAAAACTCAATAATCTCATTGCCTTCAACCATCACAACATAATCAAATAATGACATATTGTTAGTTCTACAATATTTTTTTATATTTTTGAAAGTTGTATGTGGATAGATCATCGGATCACTATCTTCTTGATCTGAAAAGACAATGCGTCCACCACCAACACTCATCACTTCTTTTTCTACAATAAGATTTTCTCTATAATAACCTTTAATCCCCATTGTATTTGGATGTTTACTGTTATCAATAGCAGTGAAAAAAGTCACCATAGCCGGTGACAATGTATCAATAATTGCTTCTTCGGTCATATGTCCTTTTCCGGTAAGTGCAAATGAATTGTATAATGTGATTTCATAATTATCTAGGGTTGCATTTTGTTCTTTAATAATCATACATGCTTTTGCAGGGCCCATTGTATGTGAACTTGATGGACCATAACCTATTTGATAAAGTGATTTAATTGATAGCATTTATTTTTTTCCTTATAATTAACTAAATTTACGTTTTAAATACTCAATATAATATGAAGGGTTAAAATCTTCTTTAGTTGCGATTTGTAAAATCTCTTTTGGTGTTTTAGATTTACCAAATTGATGTACATGCTCTTTTAACCAAGCATTAATAGACTTAATATCATTGTTTAAAATGATTTCTTCTACATTGATTTCTTTATTCATTGCTTGATAGATTTGTGCAGCATAAGCTGAACCTAGTGCATAAGTTGGAAAATATCCAAATGCTCCACCTGACCAGTGAATATCTTGTAGAACACCTTGACTATCTAATTTAGGTCTCTTGCCTACATATTTGCTCATTAATGAATTCCAACGTTTTGGAAGGTCTTTAACTTTTAACTTACCTGAGATCAGTTGTTTTTCTAATTCGTATCGAACTAAAACATGAAGTGAATAAGTTAATTCATCAGCTTCTATTCTAATTAAAGAACGTTCTGCTTTATTCATAAACTTATAGAATTCTTCTAAGGTAACATTTTTTAATTGTTTAGGGAAAATTTCAACTAATTTTGGATAATGTACACTCCAAAATGCATAACTTCTTCCGATCATATTTTCATACATTCTAGATTCTGATTCATGAATCCCTAAACTTGTTCCACCGTGTAGCATGGTGTCATCATATTTTGGATCATTTTGTAATTCATAAATTGCATGTCCCATTTCATGAATAATCGAAAAAATTGATGATAATAAGTTGTCTTCATGATAATGTGTTGTAATTCTAGTATCTACACTGCTCATACCTGAAGTAAACGGATGTGCGCTTTCTTTTAACACACCTTTTGTTTGATCATAGCTAAAGACTTCCATTAAGTATTTACCAAAAGCTTTTTGTCCTTCAACTGGAAATAAGCCTTTTGTAAGTTTTCTACTAAATCTTTCTTTTTTAGAAGTAACTTCTAAAACAAATGGTGCTAAATCTTCTTTGACTTTATTAAAAAATAAATCATATTCTTTGACACCAAATGCTTCTTCATACATATCAAGTAGAACGTCATATCCTTTAAGCTCTTCTGTTTCTAAATATTTTACTAGTTTTTGATTAAATTCAACTATTTTTTCTAATGTAGGTCTAAAGAGTTCAAAGTCATTTTTTTCTCTTGCTTCTGCCCAAATATGAGAACCTTTTTGAGTAAGTAACCCATAAGCAAGATATTCTTCTTTAGGTACTTTTTTTATCATTCTTAGTTCTTTATATGCATTTTTGATTTCAACTTGGAAATCTTTATCTTCAAGTTCATTTAAGTTTTCATAAAGCTTTTCGATTGCCTCAACAAATTTAGGATCTGACTCCATTTGATACATATCTGCATAAATCACTTCAAATTGTTGTGAACTGAAATCTAATGATGCTTTAGGTGCTTCTGTTTCTCTATCCCAGCTCATAAGCCACATCATATAACTATAAGCTTTTAGTTTCTTTCTTGTTTCTTTGTAGATGTTTATATAATTTTCCATATTTAAAACCTCTTTTCTTCTTATATAGTATAACATATTTATATGTTAAGTAATTTATAAAAATGCGATTGTTGCTACTCCAAAATATATCACTAATGCCAAGATATCATTCATCGTTGTCATTAATGGACCTGATGCAGATGCTGGATCAATTTTAAATTTATTAAGTGTTAATGGAACTAAAGTTCCCATCATTGCAGAAACTGTCATTGCACTAAATATTGCGATAAAAACGATTTGTGCAATTTCAATAGGTTTTTGTTGATTTGAGTTAATCACATTCAATAAAACAAACACAAATATAAATGCTAAAATTGATAAAATTAAACTATTTAGAACACCTACACCTAACTCTTTAAATATATGTGCTTTTACTTTATCTTTTTTATCAAAACTATCTTTACTAATACCTAATATGGTAACCGCTAAACTTTGTGTTCCAATGTTTCCTGCCATCCCTAAAATCATCGGTTGAAATAAAACGAGTATCGTTACAGTTTCTAATGTGTTTGAAAATAATGACAAAATTGAAACAGTAACTAAGTTTAAGACCACGGCGATAAATAACCAAGGTAATCTTTGTTTACTTCTTTGTATCGCTGTATATGAAGATTGATGGTCTTGAACTAATGCGTATCTTTGATAATCATCATCAATGTCTTCGATTAATTCATCAAAGATATCATCGGCAGTAATAATACCAATAATTTCTTGTTTAGTATTAAGTACAGGAATTGCATTTTTATCATAGTTTTGAATCATATCGATCGCTTGTTCAATCGTATCAGTTTCATTTAAAAAATGATAATTACTTTTCATTATCTTTTCCAGTATAGTGCCTTCTCTAGCGATTATAAGGTCTTTTATATCTATCTTACCTACCAATTTTTTATCTTCATCAGTTACAAATATCGTATCGATGAATTCGTTTTCTTTAGAATCTCTGATCACACGATAAGTTGCTTCTTTAATGCTTGTATCTTTAGATAGTTCTATAAATTCTGTAGACATCATAGATGCTGCAGAATCTTCTTCATATTGAAGCAGTAATTCAATTGTTTTAGCTTTAACTTTTGTAAGTTGTTTTAGATATTTCTTTTGAATTTCTGGATCAAGTTGTTCTATAAATTCTTTTAAATCATCACTTTCTAGATTTCTAAATAATTGTTTAACTTTCACTTCAGTCAAGTGACTAATGACATCAACTTGGTAAACATGTTCTAATTCAACAAACATATCATTAAACTTTTCATTAGAAATTAATGCAATCATTCTCTTTTTTTCAATCTCATCTAATTGAGGATACAAGACAGATAGGTCATATGCGTGAATCGCATCAAACATTTTATCGAGTAATGCATCACTGTTTTTAAAGTTTATACGTTTAGCCATCTTATGCACCTCCCAATAGGATGGTTGCAAGACCAAAGTATAGGCTGATTGCTGATAAGTCAATCAGTGTTGTAATAAATGGACCACTTGCGACTGCAGGGTCTAATTTTAATTTCTTTAAAGTTACCGGAACTAATACAGCAATCATAGGTGCAATCAATACAGTAAGCCATAATGAAAGTCCCACAACAAAAGCGATTCTTAATGGCATATCTGTTAATTGTCTGTTTAATGAAGTAAATAAAAATGTAACTCCAAACGCAACAGCTCCTATTACAAATCCATTAATCATTCCAGTAAAAATTTCACGTTTTGAATTCTTTAAGACGCCTTCCTCATTTTTTGCAAACATCTTTAAAGTAACGGCTAGCGTTTGCGTTGCTACATTACCTGCTGAACCTGATATTAAAGGTTGAAAGATGATTAAGATTGCAACGGCAGTTAAAACTTCTTCAAATAAGGATGTGACAAGTGAAATTGGTATTGAAATAACCAATAACATTAATAGCCATGGAATTCTATGCATTGCAGTTTTAAATGTATTTTGATCAAGTGTTTCAGGTAGGGCAGACAATTTTTCAAAATCTTCTTGTGCTTCATCTTCATAAATATCAAGTGCATCATCTAGAGTAACCATGCCCAACAATTCTCTTTGTTCATTGACAACAGGTATTTCATAAATTGCGTAGTTTCTAATCTTAGCGATTGTTTCTGTAATTGGATCAGTGTCTAATACAGAGATTCTATCGATCATTATATCTTCGATGGTTAAAGGGAGTTTAGCTTTAAGTAATTTTTTTAGCGCTACTACACCTAAAAAGCGATTGCTCTGATCAACAATAAAAAGTGTTGATATAGATTCAACATCTGGTGCTTCCTTAATAACTTTCTTAGTGGCTTGCTTGACATCCATATCAGGCGTTAAAGTTAAAAGAAGGGTAGTCATTGCAGATCCTGTTTCATCTTCATCGTATTCGATTAATGATGATATCTCATCAGCATCTGTTAAAACCTTTAAGAGTTGTTCCTGATTATCTTCTTCTAGTTCAGAGATAATATCAGCTGCATCATCTGGTTCCATTTCTTCAATAACTTGTTTTTGTTTTATTAAATCAAAATCTTGTAAAACTAAAGCTGCATCATCTAATTCTAAATAGGAAACTAGGTCTGCGAGTTTTTCATTTGTTAATATTTTATATAATTTTGTTTTTTCATCTTGATTTAGTTCTAAAAACGACTGTGCTAAATCGTAGCCATGAATTTTATCTAATTCGATGATGATTTGTTTTTTACTTAATTTCATGATATCTTTTAACATCAATGAATCACTCCTTCCTATTTTTTCTTATTTAATCTATGCGATGATATCTCCAAAAAGCATTCTTGCTGTTTTCATTGATATCGTTATATATTCATGCTTATGTTCAATCTTTATTATACTATTAAATGTGTCTTTTTCAATGACTATAAATTCATCATATAAACTTATTTTTTCTTGATTTAAATACTTCAAGAGCGCTTTAAAATCTAAGACTCTAGTTAGTTTAAACCTACTTCCAATTTCGCATTGATCCAAGCTAAAATGTGAAGCTTGTTTAATATTCCCATTTTCGTCTGGAATTGGATTTCCGTGTTGACAAAAACTTGGTTTTCCTAAAAAATCATAGAGTCTGCGAATTAAGTTTTCACTAGTTGCATGTTCAAGCTTTTCAGCATCTTCATGGACTTCTTCCCACGAAAGACCCAATTCTTTTGTTAAAAAAACTTCCCATATTCTATGGACCCTTATCATTCTAATTGCTTCATTTCTACCTTTTGGTGTTAGTTTAACCCCTTTATATGGAAGAAAAGAAACTAACTTTTTAAAAGCTAGTTTTTTTATCATTTCATTAACTGATTGATCCGTATATCCAAAATGCTCAGCAATAACATTAGTTTTTACTAAAACATCTTCATTTTGAATGGTTAATTCATATATAGTTTTAATATAATCTTCTTCAGCTCTATTTAACATACTTACACTTCCTATCTTATCCTAATGCAACATCTAACATCATCATGAGGATAAATCCGACCATCACTCCAAGAGTTGCATAATGTGCACCTTTTGGCGTTTGTTTTTGTTGTGCTTCAGGAATTAATTCTTCAACAACAACATAAATCATCGCTCCAGCTGCAAATGCAAGAGCATAAGGTAGAATTGCACTAATCGATGTAACTAATATCGCTCCTAGAACACCAGCTATAGGTTCTACAATACCTGATGCTTGTCCAAGTAAGAATGATTTATTAAGTGAAACACCTTCTTGTCTAAGCGGAATAGATACAGCTGCACCTTCTGGAAAGTTTTGAATCCCTATCCCTAAAGCAAGTCCGATTGCTGAAAGAGTTGCTGCTACAGGATCACCAGTCGTATATTGAATTGCACCAAACGCAACCCCAACAGCTAATCCTTCAGGTATATTATGTAGGGTAATTGAAAACACTAATAAGATATTTCTTTTAAGTTTGGTAGGAATACCTTCTTTATCGTGATTCATACCAAAATGCATATGGGGCACAGTTTTATCAGCAACATATAAAAATACACCACCTAATCCAAATCCAATTGCAACAACTAACCAAGAAATAGCACCTTGTTCATTTGCCATATCTATAGCTGGTGCTAAAAGTGACCAAAAACTTGCTGCAATCATAACGCCTGATGCAAAGCCTAACATTAAATTAAATACATTTCTATTAATTGTTTTGAAAAAATAAACTAATGATGCACCTAGCGCAGTAACAGCCCAAGTGAATAACGTTGCAAGCAATGCTTGCATAGGGAAACTTAATCCCATAAACCAATCTAACATGAAAACCACCTATCCTTTGTATTAATGTTTTAAGGCATGCCTTAATTTCATATTAAGTATAGCATATATATTTGCATTTTTCAAGTGTGAATAATGAAAAAGAGAAGCCTAAGCTTCTCTTTAAAAATTTGTACTAATTAAACTAATTATTTTGTAATTCTTCATCATATTGCAACCTATATAGATTGTAATACAACCCTTTTAATTTAAGTAGATCTTGATGACTACCAAATTCTTTGATCTCACCTTTTTGCATGACAATGATTTTATCACTATGTTGAATAGTAGACAGTCTATGCGCTACGATTAACATCGTTGAGATATTCATCATTTTTTCTAATGATTCTTGAATCAACTCTTCTGTTTCACTATCAATGTTTGCTGTTGCTTCATCTAAGATCATTAAACTTGGTTTATAAACAAGTGCTCTAGCAAATGATATCAATTGTCTTTGTCCACTTGAAAAGTTATTACCTCGCTCTAAAACGACATGATCATAAGCATCGGGTATTTTATCGATAAAGGTATTTGCGCCTACATATTCACTTGATGCGATAACTTCTTTTGCATCAATGTCATCATCTTTTAAAGTGATATTATCTTTGATTGTTCCACTAAATAAGAATACATCTTGTAACATCTGTCCGATGTGTTTTCTTAAAGATGATCTCTTAATTCTCTTGATATCAATACCATCAATTAATATTTGACCTTTTTGGATGTCATAATTTCTAACAATTAAACTTAAGATCGTTGTTTTACCAGAACCTGTTGCACCAACAAAGGCTACAGTATCTCCTGGATTTACATCAAAACTTACACCTTTTAAGACCCATTCATCTTCAATATATTTAAACCAAACATCTTTAAACTCTATTCTTCCACTAAATGATTTTAATTCAATTGCATCTTTTTCATCTGTAATAATTGGTTTAGTGTCAAGTACATCAAATATTTTTTCTGCACTTGCAAATGAGTTTTGTAAAATATTAAAGTCTTCAGCTAATTGTTGGATAGGTTGGAAAAAATCACCTACATAATTATAATAAGAAAATAAGATCCCAGCTGTAATCACACCAGCCATAACTTCTTGATAACCTATATATAATACAAAAATTGATCCAATCATTGCTGATAAATAAATAGATGGTCTATAAATACCAAATACTAAGATTTCTCTTAAATAACTCTTTTTTAAATTTGTAGTTTTATTAAAAAATTCTTGTTTTTTCTTTTCTTCTTGATTAAATATTTGTGTTACTTTCATGCCTGATAGATTTTCAGATAAAAATGCATTAACTTCTGCAACATTTGAACGCACTCTTCGATAAGATGCTCTAGAGAATCTTCTAAATAGAATACTTGCAACTATCACAAATGGAATGACAATTAAAACATACATTGTTATCTTTGGACTTATCACTAAGATAACAATTAAGATTGCAAAAATGTAAATGATATTTTTAACTAAATTCACTGCTACACTGGTATACATTTCACTGATTGTATTGGTATCATTAACAACTCTTGTTACTAGTTTTCCTACAGGAACTTCGTTAATTTGACTAATTGCCAAATTCTCAATATGATCAAAAACATCATTTCTTAAAGTAACAACAGTTTGTTGACCAACTTTTTGTAGCATAATTGATTGATAATAATTTACTAAATTACCTATGACTAATGCAACAATAAATGATCCACCCATAATGATAATTCTATATAGTTTTTGCGTTTGAGTTAAAACCTCATTTGACACTGTATCAATAGTAAATCCTATTAAAAACGGAGGTAAAAGTTGAATCAAAATACCGATAAACATCATGATTACTATCCATACAAATTGTTTTTTATATGGAATCATATATCTAATTAATCTTCTTAAGACTTCTTTATCACTTCGTTCTCGGGTGTTATCTTTAAAGTCCTTCATGGTTGCCACCTCCTTGAACTAAGTTTTCTAATTGTTGGCGTCTAACCATATCTTGATATAATTTAGATGTATTCATTAACTCTTTATGTGATCCTACTGCAACCACTTGTCCATCATCTAATAATATAATTTTATCCATTTTTTTAACTGTAGAAATACGGTGTGCAATGAAAATAGTTGTTCTACCTTTTCTTACACGATGTAAATTAGAAATAATTGCGTCTTCTGTTTTAGTGTCAACTGCTGATACTGAATCATCTAAAACTAAAACTTCAGGATTTTTAGCTAACGCTCTAGCTATACTAATTCTTTGTTTTTGTCCACCAGATACTGTAACACCACGCTCACCTAATACTGTTTGGAATTTTTCTTTAAATTCCATAATATTATCATATACATCAGACAATCTCGCTGCCTCTTCTATTTTTTCTCCACTAATATCTTGATAAGCAAATCCGATGTTTGACGTAATTGTTTCAGAGAATAAGAAATTATCCTGTGGCACATAACCAATCGTTTCTCTTACATCATAGATTGGAAGTTTCATAATATCATGACCATCTATAAAGAGTTGATCTTTTTCTAAATTATAAATTCTCAATAATAGATCGACTAATGAACTTTTACCAGATCCTGTACGACCTAAAATCCCAACCATTTCACCAGCATTAATTTTAAATGATACATCTTTTAATACAGGTGTATCTCCATCTGGATATTGAAATGTTAAATTTTTAGCTTCTATACTTCCTTTTAAACCAGAGACATGCTCCACATCATCTGCATCTTTTATCTCTATCTCGTGATCGAGATATGCTTCAATTCTTTCAGCACTTGCTTTTGCTTGTGACTGAATTTGAATAAACCGAGATAAGGCCATGGTAGGCCAAATTAAGGTAAAGAAATAACTGATATATTCAGTTAATTGTCCTGGTGTCAGTCCTGTTGAAGTCCGGTAGACGACAAGTAGAGAACCATACACAATGATTGTTAATATAACTACATTTAATGCAAGTGAGATCATAATATTGACTAGCACCATATATTTAACAAATCCCATTTGTTTATTATATAGTTCATCATTTCTTTGTCTGAATAATAAATATTCTTTAGCTTCTCTCACGAAAGCTTTAATAACCGTAATTCCTGAAAAGTTTTCTTGTGTGAAATCACTTAACTCTTCAAATGATTTTTGTCTAAGTTTAAATTTAGCACTCATACTCTTTCTAATAAAAACCATAACCACTGTTAATAATAACATCGGTACTGCCGCTAATAAAGTTAATCTACCATCTAAGTTAGCCATACGATATATCGCAAAACCACCTAAGAAAAAACCATCGACTAACATTAATAACCCTGGTCCAAATGCCATACGAATAGCTTGTAGGTCATTAATGAAATAACTCATTAATCCCCCGACTTTTTCATTTGCATAAAAACTTTGAGATAATTTTGTTCCATGTGCAAACATAACATTTTGTAATTGATATTCTATTCTTCTAGATGCACCAAATATAGTGTATCGCCATAAGAATCTACCAAATGCAATGATAGATGCTAAAATTGCGATTTGTTTGATTCCATCTAAAATTAAAGTCTCATCTACAACATCATTATATAGTGTATCAATTATATTCCCGATAATTTGTGGGATTTCTAATTGTAGCCAATCCACTGCAATTAATACAAAAACGCCTATCAAAAAAAATAAGCCGTACTTTAAATAATATTTTCTAAAATGTTTCCCAAATAACATAGCCTTCTCCTTCATGCCTTAATTGATACTCTCATTATATAACATTTCCACGTAGAAGTTTGAATTTCTACGTGGAATCTGCTATTTTTTTATTATTCTACGATGATTTTAACAATATCTCCGTCACCTGATTCAATATTAACCAATTCTCCATCAACACCTTGACTGATCATTTCTAAGATTGCATCAATATCAATATCCGCATCTCCAATATTTGATTTGAATTTTGAAGTTTTTAATAATTTTGAAAATTCAACTGGAATTTGGATTCTAACTTTATCACCATCATTAGAATCAACTAACACTTTTAACATCTTAAATGGTGCTTTCTTTTTGTTTACAACTATTTCTTGTTCTACTTCTTGTTCATTATGTCCTAGAGCTGCTAATAATTTTTCAGCTTCATCTGCAGTAATCACTTTATTTGATAATAATTCTAATATTTTCATTCTTTCTTCTTTAACTTGATCTTTTGACATATCTTTCACCTCTTATTTTCTTTTTTATTATTCATGCATCATAAGATTATTTATATCTTGTATAGAATATCTTATGCTATTTACTGTTGTTAAACATGTACATACGTGTTTTTGTTTATGATTGTTTTCGCTAAGTTTTTTAAATAAACGATTCATCAAACTCACCTTACTTCCCTTTTTTTAACAATTCTACTGCATCTAAAACTGAAATTTCTTTATTTGCGATTTTTTGTAGGATGCTCGCTTTTGATTCTCTTTGAGTTTCATCATCTTTTGTTTCTTTACTATTTTGCAAATCTTCTTGGTCATTATCTGGTGTATATCCTAATCCAACAATGACATCATCTAACATTTTCTTAACAGTTGGATAACTAATATTTAACTCTTTTTCAATTGCTTTAATATTTCCTCTGTTTTTAACAAACACTTCAATGAAATATAGTTTTTCTGTTTCTAAGTAATTAAACTTAGATAATGTAAAACTTCCTTCTATCACTGTATCACAATGATCACATGCTAATTTAGTAACTTTCAAATCATGTTTACACACTGGGCAAACTGAGATGACAGGGTTTAGTTTATTTCTTTGGCTCATTTTATTTCTCCTTTTATATTGTTTTTATTAGTATATGGGTCTTATCTTCTGCTATAACCTCAATAAATGTACCTTTTACCATTGCCATGTCTATTAAATCTTTGATTGACATGGGTATTTCATCATCAATTGGTTTATCAAGTCTTTTCCTTAAAAAGAATTTAAGAAAAGAAATCGGTATAGGAAATAAGAATAATGTATTTACAAATGCACTTACTCCTTTACTCTCTGGAATCTTAATTTTAAGCTTAACGAACCTAGCTCTTCTTACTTTTCTTTTTTTAATCTTTGGATATAGCAGTTCATATGCTTTTTTTGGATCAATCTCATTTGATGATAATTCATTGAGAACTTCATATTTCGTCATATTTAAGCTATCCTCCTTAATATTTTTAACTTACACATTGATTATATTAAACTTTTTATCAAATGTCAAGCGTTTTTATGAAAAAAAGTTAATAAAGTTAATTTTGATATTAATTTTATTAATTTCTTCCTTAAATAATTTTAGTTTTTGCGTTATAATAGGTATATATAATATAGAAAGGAAACTTATATGAATACACTTATTGAAAGATTTTTAAGATATGTTGCAATTGATACACAATCAGACCATGAATCAGAAACTTTTCCTTCAACAGAAAAACAAAAAGATTTATCAAGACTACTTGTTGAAGAGTTAATTGAAATGGGACTTGATGCTTTTTTAGATAAAGATGGATATGTTTATACAAAAATAGAGAAAAATATAGAAGGTAAAAAATCTATAGGTTTCATCGCTCATGTTGATACTTCTCCTGATGCACCAGGTAAAGGTGTTAATCCAAGAATCATAAAAAACTACGATGGATCTAAGATCCAACTAAATAAAGATTTATCTATGCATCCAGAACAATTTCCAAGTCTTACTCGAGTGATTGGACAAGATATCATCGTCACTGATGGAAATACATTGTTAGGTGCTGATGATAAATGTGGTGTTGCTGAAATTATGGAGCTTGCTAAATATTTTACGACGCATAAAGAAGAAAAGCATGGAGATATCTACATTTGCTTCACACCAGATGAAGAAATTGGTAATGGCGCAAACCGTTTTGATTTTGATTATTTCAAAGCAGATTTTGCTTATACTGCTGATGGCAGTGAAGTTGGTGGTATTGAATATGAAAACTTTAATGCAGCCACTGTTAATCTAAACTTCACAGGAAAATCTATTCATCCAGGTTCTGCTAAAAACAAACTTGTCCATGCTGTTCATATCGCGATGGAGTTTCATCAACTACTTCCTGTATTTTTAAATCCAGCTTATACAGAAAACTATGAGGGTTTTAATCATTTAACACAAATACAAGGACTTGTTGAACAGGCACACAGCCAATATATCGTAAGAAACCATGATAAAGCTTTATTTAAACAACAAAAAGATGAGTTTTTAAAAATTGCTAAATATCTAAATGAAAAATATGGATATAATGCTGTAGCTGTAGATGTTAAAGATAGCTATTACAATATGTATGACATTATTAAAGATCATATGGAAGTTATTGAACTTGCTAAACAAGCTGTAGTTAATTGTGGCTTAGAACCTAAAATAGAACCTATCAGAGGCGGTACAGATGGTGCAAGATTAACATATGATGGTCTTATCTGTCCAAATCTTGGAACCGGTGGTTATCAATTCCATGGCAGATTAGAGTTTGCGTCTATCAATCAAATGGAAAAAGCTGTTGAGATCTATAAAGAAATCATAAGAGAAAACGCTAAATAATATAGATTTTATTATACTTAATTATTTAAAAGGACTTATGAGGTGACTGCAATAGCAGTTTCATAAATCCTTTTTTTATTTATTTAATATGTTTATGGTTCAGATTCATGTGCCAACGCTATGTTGTTTATCTGTGATTTATAACTTAAGCTAAACCTTCATTTTTTATGAGAACTATTTAATGGTACTTTTTATCATTCTAACAGCATTCTTAGAATATATAATTTTCGAATGTCCATCTTTTCTAAACCCTTCATACTCATAGAAACGAATAGCCTTTTTGTTGCTTTCTAGAACCCATAAAATGATACTTGAGTAAATTGATAATTCCTTGTAACAAACTTTCATTAATGTTTTTCCAATGCCCATATTTTTATAATCATTTAAGATATATATTGCCACTATTTCTCCAGTATTACTTAGGTCTTTATCTCTAGACTCTAGACAGCAAGCAAACCCTACAATCTTATTGTTAATGATAGCGATATACGTATTTTCTGGATGCTCTTTTGCTAGAGTTATACTTCTTTCTAAGGTTATCTTTTCCATAATCTCATGAGAAAAAAGAGTTGAATATGTCTCCACCCAACTCTTATAGTGTACATAGCCTTTGCCTTCAGCATCATCAATAGTTGCTTTTCTAATGATTAATTCATTCATTATTAATCACCATCTTTACTTATATATATCCTTTCGATGACCATATTCGATTACTAATACAATGAGTTCATCATCAAGAATATTAACAAGAATTCTATAATTACCTACACGATAACGCCATATGTCTTTCTTATCATGAGATAATCCTTTACCTTTTTCTCGCGGATTATTGGTATTTTCTAGATTTTTTTCAATCCAAGCGATAATCATTCTAGCGATTTGTTTATCAGTTTTTTTTAATGATTTTATTGCTTTTTCAGAAAATTTCACTCTAAACATAATCAAAAATCCAGAATTTTCTTAGCTTCTTCAATCGTATAAGTTTTCGGGTTTTCTTCATATTCTTTATAAGCTTGTTCATATAAGAAAATATCAAACTCGTCTTCTATCTTTGAAAGAATCGCTTGTCTCATCACTTCAGATATTGTAGTGCCATTTAATTCTGCATATTTTTTAATAAGTTTTGATTCCTTCTCGCTAACTCTAATTGAAATAGACATAACTTTCACCTCGTATTACATTGTACCACAAAAATACATTTTTGCAATACTTTGTCTCACATTTGCATAATCAGCATAGGATTTTTATCAAATTTAGGGTTGTCTAAGTACCTGATGAAATTATATCATAATGCATTTATGTTACATTTCGTGTTTATATATTCTAGAAATTCATCTTTTTCTCTATCGGAACTAAAACAAGTAATTGGTATAATATATGCCTGTACTGCACTAATATAAATGTAGACAGCATGTTCATTTTGTCCTATTTTTTCAACTAAAACATAATTTGTTTTGGATTCTGAATTGAGAGATTTTTCATGTATCCCTGCTTCATCAAATGTAATTGTAGCCTCAATATTAAAAGGCAGTTTTCCATCTTTTTTTAATGTTTTAATTGATTTTGTCATT
Organism: Acholeplasmataceae bacterium; assembly: GCA_021108415.1. Taxonomy (GTDB): domain Bacteria; phylum Bacillota_I; class Bacilli_A; order Acholeplasmatales; family Acholeplasmataceae; genus Mariniplasma. The sequence goes on from JAIOQX010000002.1 coordinate 474,347, forward strand.
GTCTTCATCAAAAGTTTTTTACTGTAAAAAACCATCAAAATAGATACTATTACTGCAGTAATTGATAAAGTGATTATAAGCTCTACATCTGCATTAGCTATCAAAAAAATAAAGATTGCACATAGAAAGAGTATTGGAACTAGAATTCTAATCATATTTACTGTCTTTTTACCTACTCTACTATTTGATAAGTGATAGTCATTAAATTGAATATAATCTTTTTCATCTAATTTAATTTTGTATTCATACATGTTTTTATTCTCCTATTATGATTTGTTTTAATTCTTAACTGGTACTATGACCATCTTGCATGATTTACAATAATAAGCGTCAGCTTTTTTAGGTGCCATAACTGTAAAATCAGATAAGATAACACTTCCTTTTGGCTTGCTAATGATATTCCAAGGATTTCTTTGATCTTCTGGTATCCATAAAATCCTTCCACGACTAACCGGAATAAACCCTTTATCCATTTCCAACCCACACTTTGGACATTCCATTATTTATCCTCCTATGAATATATTATCAATTATCCCCAAAAACGTTTATTATAAATAAAGTATATCATATTATATCTATTTAGAAAATAGAAAAACCATAGTATGTTTATCTACTATGGTTCATATATATTCTTTTATTCTTTTGTATGACATAAACCATAAACTACGATTGCCAATCACTTTTTTGAAGTTTTTCATAATTATTAATTGAATACATTAATTTAACCGCAACTTCTAATCCTTGGTCAGCAGCTAATTGCCATAAGGCTTTAGCTTTCAATTCATCTTTTTCAATTAGCTTACCTTCAAAATAAATCATACCTAAGTTATATTGTGCGATTGCTAAATTTTGATTTGCTGCTTTTTCATACCAAAATAATGCTTTTTGATTATTTTGTGCAACACCATCACCTTTTTGATACATCACTGCTAAGTTATACTGAGCATTTGGATGATCCTGTGCTGCTGCTTGTTCCAATAGTTTTGCAATTGTTTCAAAATCTTTTTCAGGTTGTCTAATCAATATCATTGCTAGATGATACAATGCATCTCTATCTTTTTGAACTGCTGCTTTTTCATACCATATAATTGATTGTTTAATATCTTGTTTAACACCTTTACCATTTTGATAGTATAGTCCAACATAATAACTTGCTTCTACATGTCCTTGTTTTGCCGCAAGCATGAACCACTCAAAAGCTTTCAATGGGTGCTTTGGATCATGTTCATGGTAGTACTTACCAAGTGTATAAGCAGCTAAGCCATAATTTTGATAAGCTGCACTTTCTAAATACTTTTCTGCTTCATGCCAGTTTTCTTCTTCTATAGCTAGAATGCCTAATGCATATTGAGCATATGGATGAGATTGTTTTGCAGCTAGTTTATAGTATTTAACTGCATTCTCTTTTTGATTTTCATCTTCACCAATGGTTTCATAGATCATACCTAGCATATATTGTGAATCACTATATCCTAATTCACTTGCTTTTAAAAACCATTCAATGGCTTTAAAGATATATCTTTGAACACTAAATCCATAATAATAGTATGTAGCTAATATATGCATACTCACAGGATCTTTGTGATCTGCTTCCATTAAAAGAACTGAATAATTTTGTTTAAAATAATCACTTGATAAATCTTCATCTTTAGCTACACCAGTACCTGTATAATAAAGCATACCTAATGCATAGCCACATTTATGACTACCAAGTGAAACACCTTTTTGATAAAGGTCTATTGCTTTTGCAAAATCTAGTGAAACACCATCACCTAAACCATAAAACCTACCTAAAAAATAGTATGCATCTGAATACCCTTGAGATGCTGCTTGTTCAAAATGTTCAATTGCTAGTTCTATATTTTTCTTTGGTGTATTTAATAAATAATGCGATAATGCTTTTTCATAATGATTTTTTGCGTTCATGTTATCAACTCCATGATTATATTAACATATTATCATTATTTTTGCTTGCATAATGATGCAAAAAAAGCATATACAAAATATCAATTGTATATGCTTTGATTTATATGTTTATCATATCTTTAAATCGATTAAGATATATTTGATAGCCTAACTTATTTAAATGTATACCATCTTTAGTTAAAGATAAATTAAGATCTCCATGTTCATCTACTAAATTGTCGTAAACATTTATATAATGATTTTGGTCAACGACTTTTTTTAGCATCTCATTTAAATTTAGTGCATCTTTTGGATCTCTATTAAGTAAATACAATTGATCTTTAAATTCTTTTTGATTGATTGGTGTTATTGACATCACATAGACCTCACTTGAAGGACAACTTTCTAATATGATATGTCTAATTTCTAATATGTTCTTTAAGGTCTCTTCTTTTTTTAAGTTTGTTAATACAAAATCATTAAGTCCAACTTGAAGTATAACTATCTTTGGATTTAGTTTAACAACTTGTTCAATTCGATTTAGAACACCAACAGTCGTATCTCCAGGTATCCCTAAATTATGTATTTGACTTTCTAAATCAAAAGCTTTAGCAGGAAAATAAGCCATCATTGAATCACCTAACAAAACGATAGGTTTAGATGGTGATAATTGAACAAATTTTTTCACATGTCTCTTATAATCTAAATCTATAAGGCGTTTTAATGCTTCAAAGTCTTTTTTCATTTATTTACCAGCTTTTAATTCGATAATAATATCTCTGTATTCTGCAGCTCTCTCAAAATCAAGATTTTTAGCAGCTTCTTGCATTTGTCGTCTAAGATCTTTAATGGTTTTTTCTCTTTCTTGCTTATTCATCTTGGTATAATCTTTTTCTTCTTCAACAACATCTGCTTTCATTGAAATATTAGCTCTGATCTCTTTTTGGATACTTACAGGATCTACACCATTTTTTAAATTAAACTCTTGTTGTATTGATCGTCTTCTATTGGTTTCATCAATCGCATATTGCATCGCAGGAGAAATAGAATCTGCATACATAATGACATGTCCATTTAAGTTTCTAGCCGCTCTACCAATAGTTTGGACTAATGATCTTTCACTTCTTAAAAACCCTTGCTTATTGGCGTCTAATATGGCTACAAGCGATACTTCTGGTAAGTCTAGACCTTCTCTAAGTAAATTAATACCAATTAAACAATCGTATTTTCCAGTTCTTAATTCTCTTAGTATTTTAATACGATCTAACGCTTTGATTTTACTATGAAGATATGTGACTTTCATACCTAATTGTTTGAAATACGCTGATAAATCTTCACTCATTCTTATCGTTAGGGTTGTTACTAAAACACGTTCATTATTATCAATTCTTTTTTTAATTTCAAAATATAGATCATCCATTTGTCCATCAGTTTTTCTGATTTCGATATCAGGATCTAAAAGATAAGTTGGTCTAATAATTTGTTCTATAATTGGAATATTTCTACCCAATTCATATTTTCCAGGTGTCGCACTTAAATAGATGACATTTTTTAATTTTTTCTCAAATTCATCAAACTTTAAAGGTCTGTTATCTAGTGCTGAAGGCAATCTAAATCCAAAATTAATTAATGTTTCTTTTCTTGAACGGTCTCCTGCATACATCCCACCAACTTGTGGCACGGTCACATGCGATTCATCTATGATCATTAAAAAATCATCACCAAAAAAATCAATTAAAGTCGCTGGTGTCTCTCCAGCTTCTCTTAATGTCATATGTCTTGAGTAGTTTTCTACACCACTACACATGCCTATTTCTTCTAACATTTCCATATCATATCTAGTGCGTTGTTCTATTCTTTGTGCTTCTAGTAACATATCATTGTCTTTAAAATAAGATATTTGTTCTGCAAGTTCATTTTTAATGCGTCTAATTGACTCCGCTAAACTATCTTTATTTGTCATAAAATGTGTCGCAGGAAATATAGATGTATACTCTAGTGTTTCTAAAGCTTGTCCGGTTAAGACATCAAAATGTTTAATATCTTCAATATCATCACCAAAAAATGAGACTCTTATTCCTTCAGCTCGTTCATAAACAGGAATGATTTCAATTGAATCCCCTCTTACTCTAAAGGTGCCTCTATGAAAATCTATATCGTTTCTTTGATATGTTAGTTCAACTAGTTTGTTGATTAAATGATCTCTTCCATATGATTCTCCAGTTCTTAAGAAAATCATAGAGTTTTTATAAGTATCTGGGTCTCCTATCCCATAAATGCATGAAACAGATGCAACCACAATGACATCATCATGATTTAAAAGTGAGGCAGTTGCGCTATGTCTCATTTCATCAATTTCATCATTGATTGAAGAATCTTTTTCGATATATGTATCTGTTGAGATAACATATGCTTCTGGTTGATAATAATCATAGTAAGAAATAAAGTATTCAACTTTATTATGAGGAAAAAAGGCTTTAAGCTCGCCATATAATTGACCTGCTAAGGTCTTATTAGGTGCGAGTATTAAAGTCTTTTTTTGTAATTTTTGTATAATATTTGCCATTGTAAAAGTTTTACCAGTACCTGTTGCGCCTAGTAAGACTTGTTCTCTAACATTGTGATCGATATTATGCTTTAAGGTCTCGATCGCTTTTATTTGATCACCTCTTGGTTTAAAGGGAGCCTTTAAATCAAACATTGGATCACATCACTTTCATTTTTAAATATCTTTATCTATTTCATGTGGTTTTGGAACTAAAACAGATTGAGGAACATACATAGGTTCAATGACTGCACTTGCAATATTCATCAAATGATCTCCAATTCTTTCTAGATTAGATAAGATGTCAACATAAGTTTCTGCAACATTAAATTTAATTTGACCACTCTTTAATCTTTCCATATATCTATATCGATAAACTTCTTCTAATTGGTCAATAACATCTTCATTTTTAACAACACGTTTGGCAACTTCAATATCACCAGTTGAAAAACAATCAAGTGAATCATCTAACATCGATGTTAAAACGCTAAATATTTCTTTCATTTCACCTTGTGCATCTTCAGTTAAAGTTTGAGAATCTTTGTATCTTTCTACAAAGAATTCAATAATATTAGTTAAATGATCTCCAATTCTTTCAAAATCTTTGATGGTATCTAAGTCTCTTGAAAGTTTTCTAGAGTTATTTTTATCAAGTCCTGCTTGAGAAATTTTAATCAAATAATCATGTAGTTTTTGATCATAAGTATCCAACATCATTTCAAATGTAAAAGCTTCGTTGACTGATTCTTTCTTTTCTACTAAACTGTAATCTCTAGTCAAGGCTAAATAATCTTTAACAATAGAGCCCATATATAAGATGCCTTTTCTCACAAACTCTAGTGCTAAAACCGGAGATTCTTCAATTAACTTCTCATCAAACATGTCATCTGGGATGACTTGGATAGATTGATCTTTAACCACTTTTTTACTTAACCAAATCATCTTATTAATAAAGAAGAACAATACAATGGTCATCGTTGTATTTTGGATTAAGTGGGCAAAGGCTATTGTCAACATTGAATAAGGTTTTAAGAACCTTAATTCGAACCATGCCATAAATCTTTCATATGGATATAAAATAACTAAGAAGACTAATGCAGAAACTACATTAAATAATATATGAATAAATGATGCTCTTTTAGATTCGATATTCCCACCAATTGCAGCAAGGAATGCTGTAATAGTTGTTCCTATGTTTGCACCTAATAATATAGGAATTGCACCATTTAATGATACTGATGTAATACCTTCAGCATTTAATGCATAAAGTTTTTCTAAAATACCAATTGCTGCAGATGAAGATTGAACAACGGCTGTAAAAAATGTACCAAAAAGAGTTCCTAAAAGCCAGTTATCAGAAAATACATTAAACATGTTTTCTGCTTGTTGAGTTTGTGCAAGAGGCTTTAAGCCATCACCCATTGTATTTAGACCAACAAATAACATACCCAAACCAATCAATACACCACCAAAATGATGTACTTTTCTGTTTTTCATAAAACTCATAATAACGCCGACAAACAAAAACATCAATCCATAATCAGCAATCGGTAACCCAATAATAAATGCTGTAACGGTCGTTCCGATGTTTGCTCCCATAATAATCCCAACACTTTGTGGCAAAGTCATTAGACCTGCACGTAATAGACCAATCATTAAGGCTGTTGTGCCTGATGAAGATTGGATAAGGATTGTAAGGATGATACCTACTAATATACCTTTTAATGGTGTATTTGTTGTTTTTTCTATAATTGCTTTAAGTTTATTTCCTGCTGCAGATTTAAGTGATTCACTCATTAAGTTTATACCAAATATAAAGAGCGCTAAACCTCCGAAAACAAACATTAAACTATCTCCGTAATTTATGCTTGCAAATATCATGATATGTCCTCCTAAAAATTTTCAACCATAATCATTTTACTTTAAATCGATCAAAATTGCGACCGTTTTTAAGAAAAAGTCCTAACTTTTTTTAAAAGTTAAGACTTTAAATATATTTATTCTTTTAAACAAGCTATTTATTCTTTAAGATATCATCGATATGTAGGGTATCCATTGGTTTGTAATAATAATATCCTTGAACTAAATCAACTTTCATATCTTTAAGTAAATTAATTTGTTCAATTGTTTCAATACCTTCTGCTAAAACTTCAAATCCTAATGATTCACATAATTGTACTGCTGTTAAGTAAACTATCTTTTTTTGTGAACTTAAAAATTTATCTGCGACATCTTTACCTATTTTTACTAGATCCACTTCAAAATTAGTTAAATAGTTTACACCTGCTTGACCAGATCCAAAATCATCGATTGCTGTGATAAGTCCAAGTTGTTTCAATTTCTTTAGAGTTTGAATAACTAACCCTTCTTTATCGATAAAAACATCTTCTGTAATTTCTACACCTAATAAAGCTGGATTTAGTTTGTATTCATTTAATAGTTTTTTAATAAACCCTACAATTGTTATATCATGTAATTGATCAGATGAAATATTAATAAAGACGGGAATATGTAACATGTTTTTCTCGTTCCATATTGCCATTTGTTTAATCACTAACTCAATAACGATTTTTCCGATTTGACTCATTAATCCATTTTTTTCTGCAATTGGAATAAAGATTCCTGGTGACATTTTGGAACCTTTTATACGTAATAATGCTTCCAGTGCGACTACTTTTTCATCTTTAATGCTCATTTGCGGCTGATAATACATCTCAAATCCATCATCAGCAATGCAATGTTTAAGTTGTTCTACAATTTGGGATTGTATATCAATCTCATTTTTTAAATTTTCATCAAAAAATACAGTAGATTTGTGAGAAAAGAGTTTTGCTTTCTGCATCGCAGTTTCAGCATGATCGATTACTTCGTTTATAGTATTTTGTTTATGCGTGTATATAGAAACGCCTATACTAGCTGATAAATAGCATTTAAAATTATCAATTTCAATATCTTCTACGATGATTTTTTCTATAGCTTCAGCTAATTTTTTTGTGGTTTTTAAATTTTCCGTATGAAATCCCACGACAAATTCATCTCCACTAAATCTTGATGCAATAATACTTTTACTTTCTAATGTCTTCAATCTATTCGCAAGTTCAACAAGTATCAAATCCCCTGCTGCATGTCCTTTTAAATCGTTATAATGTTTAAAGTTGTTTAAATCCATGTAATATATCGCAATATTTTTTGTCGATTTCCATTTATTCAACTCATTGACAAAACCTCTTCTATTTGTAAGATCAGTCAAATAATCATGATAATTTGAATACGTTGTTCTACGGTTTACAAAAACAACATATCCTAATGCTCCAAATAAAAGCATCACAATCGATCCTAGTAAAGCAAATGATAGATTCATGAATTTTAATCGATCACTAAAAAAACTGATTACATTGTTTTTTTCAGAATATGTATTAACGATTTGATCGATATCAAGCGTTGCTTGCGCCATATTAAAAAGCTCTGATAGTAATTCTCCTCTTTCAGTTTTAGGAAATGCAAATCCAATTTCCCCCATGATCAGTGGTTTGATTTGAGTATCAATTACAATAGAAAATTCTTTATGTTCAATGACATAATCAAAATATGTTTGCTCGTTAAGTAAAATATAATCAACTTGTCCAGTAATTAAGGCAAAAATCATGCGCTCATTAGTAGGATAATATTCAAAAGTTTTAAAAGGGAAATATTCTTCTAAAAGACTAGCATTTATATCATCTGACATCACGCCGATTTTTTCAAATACTAACTCATATATTAAAGAATAATTCGTATCATAATTATCTCTTTTCACCATAAAAAATTCATTTTCATAAATAGCTTCTGAAAAATACAGATTTTCTGCTCTGTCTTGCGATTTTGCAACCGGAGATAATACATCTATCCTATCTTCAACTAAGTCTGTATACATAGCTTGCCATAGTTCATTTTCATCATTTTGAATCTCACACTCAAAATCAATGATTTCACAAATTTCTTTTAAGATATCTGGGAAAACTCCAGAAAGTCCACCATTTTCATTAAAAATGGCATGTGGTGGATTATTTTCGTACTTAATAGATAGCACTCTTTCATCAGGTTCAAAATTATCTTCTACAAATAAAGTTATTGCTTGTCTATTTGATAATTGTGTGTTTCTACGCTTAAAACTAGTGACCTCAAATCTAAAATCACTGGTAGTAATATATTTAGAGATTGCTTGAAGCAAATCAAAATGCATATCTTTTTTAGCGACTAAAGATACTGGTTTAACTGGTATCACATGGTTTATTTGTATAGCATAAATGTCATTGATTAATGCATCATCATAATAAGCATTGTTATCTATAACACCGTCAATTGTTTGACTCATTAATAGATTTAAACCCTCTGAATAAGTATCAAAACTAACAATATTTACCTCAGGGAGATATTCAGCAACCATCGATTCATAAATGGTATCATTTTGTACGCCAATATTTTTTGAATCTAGTTGACTTAATATATGTTGATCATATGTGTATAAATATAATTCTTCATAACTTGAAGCTTCAGTAAAATCAAAAAAAAGACTTCTACTATCTGAATAGGTTATATTAGGAACAATATCTAGTATTCCATTTTTTGCATCATCTAACATCAATGAAAAATCTGTATAAATTTCTGTAGTATAAGGTATATTAAAAGCTGTCATTATATTTTGGATAATATATGTGGAATCATCAACACCAAAATAAAGGCCTACTACAAGTCCGTTTTCTTGTGCATCTTCAACAGCAATCATCTCATTTTCTGTAAGTATAGAAAAATCAAAGTCCTCTTCATTTACTTGACATGACGTTAAAAAAAGTACAAGAATCATACTTATTAATATAGGGATTAAGATTCTTTGTAATCGTTTCATGAACTCACTACCTTTTTGAGAGCTTTTTAGAACTTTATAACGTCTTTATTACTTTAACAAGTAATTATCTTTTATTATTTATTATATCATATACATTGTTGATTTATTTCTTAAGAATTTCTTACTTGTATACTTAAATCTATTCAATATGTGTATAGAAAAAATGGTTGCCCCCAAAGGAGACAACCATTTATTATGTTATTTTGTTTAAATCCTAAATTTATCTAGGATTTTTAATGTTTGCATGTGCAGCAGCTAATCTTGCGATTGGTACTCTAAATGGAGAACATGAAACGTAAGTTAAGCCAATAGCATGACAGAATTCTACTGATAGAGGATCTCCACCGTGTTCACCACAGATACCTAATTTAATATCAGGTCTAGTTTGTTTACCTAGTTCAGAAGCCATCTTCATTAATTTACCCACACCTTTTTGGTCAACGTGAGCAAATGGATCATTAACAAAAATTTTCTTGTCATAATAATCTTTTAAGAATTTACCAGCGTCATCACGGCTAAATCCAAATGTCATTTGTGTTAAGTCATTTGTACCAAAACTAAAGAACTCAGCTTCTTTTGCAATTTCATCTGCAAGTAATGCTGCTCTTGGTACTTCAATCATTGTACCAACTGTATAGTCAAGTTTAACACCTGCATCTTTAATGATTTGGTCAGCGGTTTTCACAACAACATCTTTAATATATTTTAATTCTTTAACTTCACCAACAAGTGGAATCATGATTTCAGGTTTGACTTGCATACCTGATTTATTCACTTCAATTGCTGCTTCAATCACTGCACGTGTTTGCATTTCAGCAATTTCAGGATATGTAACACTTAAACGAACACCACGGTGACCTAACATAGGGTTAGTTTCGTGTAAATCGTTAATGGTTGCATTTAATTCTTTTTCACTAATCTTCATATCTTTAGCTAATGCTTTGATATCATCAGGATCAGTTGGAAGGAATTCATGTAGTGGTGGGTCTAAGTAACGAATTGTTACAGGGAACCCTTGCATTTCTTTATAAAGACCAATAAAGTCTTCTTTTTGCATTGGTAATAGTTTAGCTAATGCAGCTTTACGTTCTTCTTCATTTTTAGCAACAATCATTTCTCTTACTGAAGAAATTCTATCTGCTTCAAAGAACATATGTTCTGTTCTACATAGACCAATACCTTTTGCACCAAAGTCAAATGCAACTTTTGCATCTCTTGGATTATCAGCATTTGTACGAACGCCAATACTTGCATATTTATCAGCCCAATTCATAAGTGTTTCGAAATCACCAGATACAGTTGCATCCATTGTTTCTACTTTTTCACCATAAATCTTACCAGTTGAACCATCTAGAGAAATCCATTGACCTTCTTTATATGTTTCACCGTTAACTTCAAATGTTTTCTTAACTTCAGATACACGTACTGATCCAGCACCTGCAACACAACATCTACCCATACCACGAGCAACAACTGCAGCATGTGATGTCATACCACCACGAGATGTTAGAATACCTGATGCGACGATCATACCTTCAATATCTTCTGGAGAAGTTTCTTGTCTTACTAAAATTACAGGAAGACCATCAGCTTCTTTCATTTCTTTAGCGCGATCTGCAGAGAATGCGATACGGCCAGTAGCTGCACCTGGAGATGCGTTTAATCCAGTAGCTATCAATTTAGCACTACCAAGTGATGATGGGTTAAATTGAGGGTGAAGTAGAGAATCTAATTGAGCTGGTTCTACTTTTAATAATGCTTCTTTTTCAGATAATACGCCTTCTTTAACTAAATCAATAGCAATTTTTAAAGCTGCTTGAGCAGTTCTCTTACCATTTCTAGTTTGTAAGATATATAGTTTACCTTTTTGAATGGTGAACTCTAAATCTTGCATATCACGATAATGAGCTTCTAATTTAGTAGAAATTTCTACAAATTGGTTATAGATTTCAAGATTGTCTTTTTGTAATTCACTAATAGGTTTTGGTGTACGGATACCCGCAACAACATCTTCACCTTGTGCATTAAATAAATACTCACCATATAATTCTTTAGTTCCGTCTGAAGGATTTCTTGTAAAGGCAACGCCTGTACCAGAAGTATCACCCATGTTACCAAAAACCATTGCTTGAACATTTACTGCAGTTCCCCATTCGTAAGGAATGTGGTTTAATCTACGATAAGTATTTGCTCTTGGGTTATCCCATGATCTAAATACAGCAGTAATCGCTTCAATTAATTGTTCTTTAGGATCTTGAGGGAATTCTTCCCCTTTTAATTCTAAGTATAAAGCTTTAAATTCTCCAACTAAATCTACAAGATCTTGATCTCCTAAATCCGTATCAAATTCTACGCCTTTTCTTTCTTTCATTTCAGCTAATAATTCTTCATATTTTTCCTTGTCGATTTCCATAACAACATCAGAAAACATTTGGATAAAACGTCTGTAAGAATCATAAGCGAAACGTACATTACCAGTTAATGCTGCTAAACCTTTAACAGATTCATCATTTAAACCTAAGTTTAAAATCGTATCCATCATACCTGGCATTGATGCTCTAGCTCCTGAACGTACTGATACTAAGAATGGATCATTAGCATCTCCGAATTTCTTTCCTTCTACTTTTTCAGTTGCTGCAAGTGCCTTTTCGATTTGCTCGATAATCTCAGGTGCAATTTTCTTACCTCTTGCATAATAATCGTTACAAGCTTCAGTTGTTACAGTGAAGCCTTGTGGTACTGGCATGCCAATTTTACTCATCTCAGCTAAGTTAGCGCCTTTACCACCAAGAAGGTTCTTCATCGTTTGATTTCCTTCTTTGAATAAATAAACAAATTTTGTCATTTATAGTTTCCTTTCTATCTTTTATATTATTTTTTATTAAACACAAATTTTATTAAGAGATCTTTTTAACCAATGAATACAATTCATTTTTTGGTCTCTTTTGGCCGATAATATTTGCGAATGGTAAGTGTACCATTCTTGAATCTCTAATCCCTACACAAACTCCATAAATACCGTCATTTAAAAGTTCAACTGCATATGTTCCCATTCGAGATCCTAAGATACGATCTTCTGGGCAAGGTTGTCCACCTCTTTGTATATATCCTAAAACAGTTGCGCGTGAACTAAATCCTGATTTTTCAGTAATTTCTTCAGCAAGTGCATGTACATCTAATATCTTTTCAGTAATAACGATGATTGCATGTCTTCTACCTTCACCTTTATACTTTTTAATCTTTTTTAACATATCTTCTTTATCCATTGGATTTTCTGGTGTAATGATAAATTCTGCACCACCACAAATTCCAGCATAAACAGCTAGATCACCGCTATGTCTTCCCATTACTTCAATGATACTTACTCTTTGATGAGATGAAGATGTATCTCTTAGCTTATCTATTGCATCTACAATCGTTTGTACAGCTGTACTAAATCCAATTGTAAAATCAGTACCTGGAATATCATTATCAATTGTGCCAGGAAGACCAATGACTTTTAATCCCATTTTAGCTAATTCCATAGCACCTCTATACGTGCCATCTCCACCAATTGTAATTAATGCTTCGATATCTCTAGCATTAAGATTATCAATTGCTTTTTGTCTAACTTCAATGTCTTTAAACTCAGGAAGTCTTGAGGTTCCTAAGAAAGTTCCACCTTTAGATAACATACCTGAAACACTTTGATGAGTTAATAAAACCATATCATCTTCGACTAAACCTTTATATCCATCTTTTATACCATATACTTCATGACCATACATAGTCCCTGCACGAACAACTGCTCTTACACCAGCATTCATACCTGGAGCGTCACCACCAGAAGTTAAAACTGCGATTTTCATAAATTATATATCTCCTTTAAGTAACAATTCATAACCAATACTTATTATAACATATATGTTATATCTTTTAAACGGTTCTACTTGAGTTTTTTATGAAATATGATAACGATTTTTTTTCATAAAGCTGTTTTTATATGTTAAAATAGACATGTCGATTTAAAAATTTAAAAGAAATGGTGATGAAAATATGAAAGATTTAAAAGGTGCTGCACTTCTAGGCCAATCAGGTGGTCCAACAAGTGTTATTAATTCAAGTGCTGCTGGTGTTTTCTTAGAAGCTTTAAAACAAGAAAACATTACTGAAGTATATGGTGCTGTTCATGGCATCAAAGGTGTATTACATGAAGAATTTTATGATATAAGACAAGAAGATGTTGAAGAGTTAAAGTTATTAAAAAATACTCCATCATCTGCAATCGGAAGTGTTAGATATAAACTAGCTAATCCTAAAAAAGATGATACTGACTATAGACGTCTACTTGAAGTGTTTAAAAAATATAATATTAGATATTTCTTCTATAATGGTGGAAATGATTCAATGGATACTTGTAACAAAATATCTAAATTCTTTAAAAAATCAGGTTATGATTGTAATGTGATGGGTGTTCCAAAGACAATTGATAATGACTTAAACATTACAGATCATTCTCCAGGATTTGCAAGTGCTGCAAAATATGTAGCAACTTCATTTATGGAGTTATATCATGACGCAACAGTTTATGCGATTCCACAAATTACAATCGTTGAAGTAATGGGTAGAAATGCAGGTTGGTTAACTGCTGCTTCTGCACTAGCTGCTTATAAAGGACAAGGTCCAGATTTAATTTATGTTCCTGAAGTTGCCTTCGATTTAGAAGAATTCTTTGAAGATGTTACTAGAATCTTAAAAGAAAAAGGTAAAGTATTGGTTGCTGTATCAGAAGGTATTAAAAATGATAAAGGGCAATACATAGCTGAAACACTTCAAGAATTAAAAACAGATGCATTTGGACACGCTCAATTAGGTGGGACTGCTTCAGTTTTAGCAACAGAAGTATCAAATCGTATCAATGTTAAAGTTAGAGCTATTGAATTTAGTTTACTTCAAAGATCTGCTGCTCATCTTGCATCAAAAGTTGATGTTGAAGAAGCGTTTAAAGCGGGTCAAAAGGCTGTTAAGGCTGCAGTAAGAGGTACAACTGATAAAATGGTAGGATTCGAAAGAGTTTCATCAAATCCATATAAGATTAAATATAGATTAATCTCTTTAAAGAAAGCTGCTAACGAAGAACAAAAATTACCTTTAGAATGGATTAAGCCAAGAGGTCAAGGTATGACACAAGAATTTATTGATTATTGTCTACCACTTATCCAAGGAGAATCTAAAGCTAAGTTAGTTGATGGTCTTCCAAGATTTGCTCAATTAAAGAAAATTAGAGTTCCTAAAAAATAAGAGCCAAAAGAGTATCCAAATCGGATACTCTTTTTTTTGATTTTATTTCTTGTTTATGAAACTATGATTTTAAGGTATAATATATTAAATTAAGCAAAATGAATTGAGGGATAAATATGGATTTTTTAAATGTTTGGTGGGTATATCTTATTGTTGGAATCATTTTTTTGTATGTATTGACTCAAAGTACTGTTTTCTTACTTAAAGCACGTAAGAGAGCTCTAGAATTAAATTTTACAAAAGAACAAATTAGAAAAACAATTACTTCTTCTATGATCTTTTCAATTGCGCCATCTCTTGCGATATTGTTTGGATTAGTGATTTTGACTAAAATATTTGGTCCGATGGTTGCTGGACTAAGACTTGGTACACTTGGAGCGCTCACTTATGAACTTCCAGCAGCAACTAATGTGATTGAAGGTGTTTTCAATATAAATATTAACTCAGCATCCATAACACCTGAGATGATTATGACAGCACTATGGGTGATGACACTAGGTTGTATACCACCACTTTTGATTGTTCCACTTTTCTTAAAAAAGATTAGTAAAAAATTTGATCAACTCAAAGAAAAAGACTCAACATGGAAAAACATTATGATGGATGCTTTATTTCTTGGAATGATATCTGCATTTGTTGGATATGTTGTCGCACCGATTACAAATGAAACTACAAATGAGACTTATATCTCATTACTAGCAATTTTGGTATTATTATCAAGTGCAGGTCTAATTATTATATTTGGATTTATTATCAAAAAATACAAACAAGAATGGCTTAAAAACTATGCACTTCCATTATCGATGATGGCATCAATGGGACTTGCTTTAGTTTATGCATTACTGGGGGTAAGATAAATGAAGAGAACATATCAAGATCAAATTCATTTTGAAGGTCGCATTTGGATGTTAATTGCATTGTTTCTATTTGTATCTCTACCTTTGAGTATAAGTATCATTACTGGCGTATGGCCATCATTTAGTAAATTCTTGCCGGGATTTATCGCAACTGCAGTCATCTTTTGGCCAGTTACAACCATTGAAGTTTTTACATTTACACCAATGCTTGGATCAGGTAGCAGTTATCTAGCATTTGTTACTGGTAATTTAACCAGTTTAAAAGTACCTGCAGCATTAAATGCTCAAGATGCATTAAATGTAGAAAAAGGTACAGATGAAGGCGATGTGCTAGCGACAATAGCAGTCGCATCTTCTTCGATTGCAACAACACTTATAATTATCGTTGGGATTGCATTAATAATTCCACTTGCACCAATTTTAGAATCTGACGTTTTAAAACCAGCTTTTGATAATGTGATTCCTGCATTATTTGGAGCAATCGGAATCGTCTATATTTCTAAACGATTTAAAGTCGCAGTCTTTCCGCTTATATTTATGATTCTCTTCTTCTTACTCGTTCCAGGTAGTGGAGCTCTTGTTGGAATTATGGTTCCAGTTGGTGTTGTACTTTCTTTGGTTGTTTCAAGAATCCTTTATAAGAAAGGGATGATTAAATAATGCCAGAAATTTTATATGCATGTATTGGTATACTTGTTTTACTTATACTTATTATTTTAGTCAAAACAGTTAAGTTTAAACCTACATTATATCCAGAAATGAAAAAGAAATATGAGATTAATGAATCAAAAGTTTTAGAGTCATTATCTCAAAAAATAAAAATCCCTACCATTTCATATCAAGATTCAAAAAGAATCAATAAAAAAGCATTTAATGATTTTAAAGCACATTTAAAAGAACGTTATCCATTAATCAATGAACAAGCAACTTACCTAGAAATAGGTAGTGGTGTGTTATATCATATTAAAGGTGAGAAACAAGATGAACCTACTGTTTTAATGGCTCATTTTGACGTTGTTCCAGTTGAGGGAAACTGGACATTTGAGCCATTTAGCGGTAAAATCGATGAACAATTCATTTATGGCAGAGGAACCCTTGATACTAAGAGTAGCTTGAACGCTGTTATGGAAGGTGTAGAGTATAGTTTAGCAAATGGTAAAGTTTTTAAAAATGATCTTTACATCTCCTTTTCTGGTGATGAAGAAATCAATGGACAGACTCAACATTTAATGGTTGAACACTTTAAAAAAGAAGGTGTGAAACCTTATATGGTCTTAGACGAAGGAGGCGCAATTGTTTCAAATATGTTTCCTGGTGTAGATAAGAAAGCTGCAGTAATTGGTATCGCAGAAAAAGGCTTTTTAAATGTTAAGTTAACTGCATTTTCTAAAGGTGGACATGCTTCTACTCCACCAAAAGATACAGCACTTACGGTTTTATCTAAAGCAGTTATTAAGTTAAATAGATCAAAAACTTTTAAACTCAAATTAAGCGCTCCTGTTAAAGTTCTATTTGATACACTGGCTCCACACTCAAAAAGTTTTCCTATAAAGATGATCTTTGCAAATCTATGGATTTTCACTCCAATTGTTAAGCTAATCGCAAAACTATCTGGAGGCGAATTGTTATCAATGTTTAAAACAACACAGGCATTTACAACATCAAGTGCAAGTGATGCATTAAATGTTCTACCTAATGAAGCATCTGTTGGTATCAATTATAGATTACGTCCTGGTGAAGATAGTTCTTTAGTTCTTAAAAAGATTAGAAAAGTGATTAAGAATGATGATATCAAGATTGAATTGATTAATGTTTCAGAAGCTACGACAACATCTAAGATTGATGATGCATATGCAATTGTTAGACAATCAATTAAAAAAACTTGGCCTGAAGTTGTGGTCACTCCATATCTAATGGTTGCAACCTCTGATTCTAGACATTATCATGAGATATGTGAAAGAGTCTATAAGTTTTCACCTATGGTTGTTTCAAAAGCTGATTTAGCATTGATTCATGGTGAAGATGAAAAGATTAGTTGTGAGAATGTTATAAATGGAACAAATTTTTATATTAATTTGATTGAAAAATTGTAAGTCTTAAGAGTAGCTAATGCTACTCTTTTTTTATATGAAAAACCCCAGCTACAATGTAGTTGGGGTTTTATTTATTTGTTACTTGTTAAGTCTTATAGTAAGGATAGAGCTGCTGCTAATGCTGAACGTGTTAGTCTTAATCTAGTTGGACCACTCATGACATAATTAGCGTCAGATGCTTCATCATTTAGAGGATCTAAATCTGGAGTTAAATCATTTCCTGGATCTAATAGATTGCTCATAAAATAGTACACGATTAAGTTAGGTCCATCCGTTAAGCTTTCAGTTATATCTTCAACATCTTGTGCTGTTAATCCATCTCCACCATTAAGACTAGAAATATGCGCTGTCGAAACACTTGCAAAATCAGTAACATCTGCAACACCTAATATATCCATTGTATCAATTAAATGATCAATTTCTTCTGCTTTAATATCTAATGGTCTACCCACAATAAATGAACCACTAGGAACACTAATTGCTGCATCAATAGCATCTGATAATAATCTATGAACAATATATGAGTCATAAACATCTAAAACTGGATCAACACCTAAACCTAAGTAGTTTAATTCTTGGATTTGTGCTGAAGTAGGATTACTAAATGAGAATCCTGCTGTTAAGTTTGTAATACCCATCACACCCATTGCTTCTATCAATGCACTGATTTCATCAACCTTAACATCTTCTTGAGCAACTGTCATATATGCATCATCTGGTACTGTAAGTGCACCAACAACTGAATCAGATATTAATCTATGTACGATATATGATTGATATAGGTCAGTTCCTGGATCAACAGCTAAACCTAAATAATGTAATGCTTGTAATTGATCTTTTGTTGGATTTGCAAATGATAATGATGCACCTAAACTTACAATGCCCATTTCTTCCATTGATGCGATTAATGCGCTTACTTCATCTGCTAATAAATCTTCATTTGCTACTGTCATAAAGACACCATTTGGAGCACTTGCAGGATTGCCTGCATATAGAGAATCAACCACTGCATCACTAACCATTCTATGGATAATTAATGATTCGTATACATCTGTAGCTGGATCTGTTCCAAGTCCTAAATAATGAAGTTCTTTTAATGTTGCTACTGATAATGCATTGACATCAATTGGATCACTTAACTTAGATAATCCCATTTCACTTAATGCTTCAATTAATGCACTAATTTCATCTGCTTCAACATCTTCTTGAGCAATTGTCATATATGCACCATCTGGAATAGTTACTGTTGCAATCACTGCATCACTAATTAATCTATGAAGTATCAGTGATTCGTAAACATCAGTTCCTGGATCAGTTCCAAGTCCTAAATAGTGAACATTTCTTAATTGTACAACAGATAGATCATCAACATCAATTGGATCACTTAGTTTTGTTAATCCCATTACATCTAATGATTCTATTAAAGCACTAATTTCTGTTGCTAATAAATCTTCATTAGCTAGCGTCATAAAGACACCATTAGGAGCACTTGCAGGATTTCCTGCATATAATGAGGTAACAACTGCATCACTGATCAATCTGTGAATAACTAGTGATTCATAAACATCATCAACTGGATCGGTTCCAAGTCCTAAGTAATGAATATTTCTTAATTGTGCGATTGATAAATCATCAACGTTGATAGGGTCACTTAATTTAGCTAATCCCATTTCATCTAATGCTTCAATTAATGCACTGATTTCGTCTGCTTTAACAAACTCTTGTGCAGCTGTTCTATATGCATCATTTGGAATCGTTACTGCTGAAATTACAGATTCACTTATCAATTTGTGAAGAATAATTGATTGATATTTTTCATCAACTGGATCAATACCTCTACCAAGATAATGAATATTTCTTAATTGTGCAATTGATAAATTATCAACATCGATTGGATCACTTAATTTAGTTAATCCCATTTCTGTTAATGCTTCGATTAATGCACTGATTTCTGTTGCTAATAAATCTTCGTTTGCTACTGTCATGAAGACTCCATCAGGTGCACTTGCAGGATTTCCTGCATATAGTGAATCAACAATTGAGTCACTAATTAATCGATGTAATATAAGTGATTCAAAATCATCAACAACTGGATCAGTTCCAAGTCCTAAATAATGAATATTTTGTAATTGAACAATAGTTAATTCTTCTACATCAATAGGATCACCTAAAGTAGCAAGTCCCATTGCATCTAGAGATTCAATGACTGCACTGACTTCATTTGCTAATAAATCTTCATTAGCTAGCGTCATAAAGACGCCACTAGGTGCATTTAATGGATCGCCAGCGTATAATTGGTCAACAATCGCATCACTAATCAATCGATGAATCGTTAAAGAATCATATTGTTCATCTACTGGATCAACGCCATATCCTAGATAATTAATATCTTTTAATTCTGAAATCGTTAAATTATTTATGTTTATTGGATCTGTTAGATTTGCTACACCCATAATGTATAATGCTTCAATTAAAGCACTCACTTCATCAGCTTTCATATCAAGCATAGCTATGCTCATATATCCATCAGCAGGTACAACAACACTATCATCCATTGCATCACTAATGAGTCTGTGAATAATTCTTGACTCATAAACATCTCCTGAAGGATCTGTTCCTAAACCTAAATAATGGGTTTCTTCTAAATCAGCAACACTTACAGCTGAAACATCGATTGGACTAGTTAAATTAGTAATACCTAAAACTGTCATCGCTTCTACTAATGCTTCCATTTCTTCAACTTTAAGATCACTACCGATAGCTAGTGGATCATAATTTATATCTACAACATCTTCTGCAAGGGATTCATCTGTTTGTAAATTTTGATCAATGATACCTTCTGAGATTAAGCGATATACGATTAATGATTCTAAATCAAGAAGTAGACCAATATTTGCAGGTGTATATTTAGTTTGGTCAACAGCATTTGCACTAGATATATCAATATCTAAAATTTCTAATGCTTGAATTAAATTGTTTAATTCGCTTCTTTGAATATCTAGTTTTTGTCCTAGACCATCATCTTCACTTAAAGGATCATAGGCAAGTGAATGAATTGAGATGCCACTATCTATGATTGCTTCTGAAGTAATTCTATCAACGATTCTAGAGTCTATATCATGAATATCTTGTAACATCACTGAAGTAATCGTTGCTGTATCTATTGGCATTAATGTACTTAATGTTTGATTTGCATCACCACCAGCTAAGACTAATAAGGTTTCTACCATTTTATAAAGTTCAGCTCTTGTGATTCTTGTACCTAATAGATTATAAGCTGTTGCTGGAATCGTTGTTAAGTTATCACCAATCGTATCACTTACGAGTTGATCAATAATATTTGATTCAAGATCTAACATATCTTCTAAATCAGCAATCGTTACATCATTTACATTAATACTTGCTGGGTCACTATCTCCTAAGATATTGAATGCGGCAAGTAAATCTTTTATTTCATCTTTTTTAACCATGCCGTCATAATTGCCTGCAACTTCAAGCGCATCTGTTGGAATCGTTAAACTTGCTTCTGATTTAAGCATTAAATCCAATGTGACATATAAATAGCTTGAGATGAGTAATTGATCTTGATCAGGTTCATTTAAGGCAGTAATACTATCTAGTGAGATATCTGCATTTTCAAAATCAGTTAATCCAACAAGTTTTAATCCATAGAATAGATCATAAATTTCTTGTTTAATCATTCTATCTCTTGTTCCTACTGTAACTAGGCTATCTTGTGGCATTACAAAATCTACAAAATCAAATCTTGAATTTGCAATCAGTTCTATAATTTGTTCACTTAATAATAATTGTGATACTTTATCTTGAATAAATATGCTATTTATAAATCGTGAGAAGTCATCATCTCCAGCTGGATCAATATTTTGATCAATCATATCCATGATTGTAGTGATTGAAATATCTGTTCCACTATCTAAGCCAAGCATATCAAATGAGACCATTAATTGTCTAAGTTCAATGCGAGTCATCAAATCTTCTTCAACACCTGTAAGTCCAAGTGCATCATCTGGGGTTGCCATATCAAGCGTGATTGGATCATCGCCAAATGCACCAGCTAACATATCACCAACATAATCTCCAAATGCTGGATCTTCAAAAAGTCTAGCAAGAATTGTGTAAATGAAATCTGAATCAATAAATGTTGTGAAATCATCAGTTGGTTGATCAGGTTCAATCATATCAGTAAATGTATTTAATCCTAAAGAACCTAGGTCTCCAAGTAGAGAAAGTGAATTGATGATTGCTCTAAATTCTGCTTTTGGAATTTTTCCTTCTTCAATTGGTTCATATAAAGCACTATCATCTGCAAGCATTGCAGCTGAAGGTGCTGTTGTAAATGTTGTAACGGAAATACCAAGTGCATCACCTAACATGGTTCCAACATAATCACCAAGCTCATCAAGTTTTAATATTTTATCTAATAAAGTATAAATATAATTTGCTTTAAATACACGATCAAAATCATCTTCACCTGTAACAATGTCTGGATTGCTACCTAAAAGATTTGTAAATGTTGCAATTCCAAGTGTAGAAAAGCTTGCTGTATCAGTGATACCCAAATATCTTAGAGATAATAAAATATTTGATATTTCAGTTGCTCTGATGACATCGCCATCCATTAAGAGTGGATCGACTGCTAAAATATCATCTGGAAATACAACGATTGTTTGTGCATTGTTTAATAAATCAACAAGTGATGCTTGTAAATTGTTATCTAATAATGCATCTGATAAAATACCATGTATTAAATCTGCACCAATTAAAGTTTCTATTGAGTTATCACTAACGCCTAGAATTGCATTTAAGTATCCAGTATTTGCAGCATAATCAAGCATATCTTGAATCGTTCCGATATCTTGAGTTTGATTAATATCTTC
The DNA here is from genome assembly GCA_021108415.1 of Acholeplasmataceae bacterium. Classification (GTDB taxonomy): domain Bacteria; phylum Bacillota_I; class Bacilli_A; order Acholeplasmatales; family Acholeplasmataceae; genus Mariniplasma. The sequence continues at coordinate 496,810 of JAIOQX010000002.1, forward strand.
TACTAATACTGCTATAGAATAGATAAGATCAGTAAGTGTGCCTTCAACCAACATACCATCATCAAGTAAATGATCAGGAACCTTTAACTCATACCCAAATAATGTATCTCCTAAACTAGCACCAAGTGTATCAATTGTTTTTGCAATAGAGTCTCTTAAAACTACTGAACTATCAAGCGAACCAAAAGCAGCATCAGCTGTTGCTAAATCGCTGAACTGAGAAAATGCTTCTATTGCCAAGCTTGTTGGACTATTTTTAGCTTCTATAATTCCTTTTACAGATAATTCAATATCTGGAGTTTCACCTAAAGTTGTTGCTAAATCAAAAACAAATCCTAAAACTGCGTTGATTTCATCTTCCCATATTTCAGAATCAATATCAGCATTGGTCAATGAAGCAGGTATACTTATATAGTCAATAGTTGATCCTGTTTCACTAAAGTTTTTTAAATTATATGCGATATTTAAGAAAATTAAATCAGAATGTCTGTTATTATCAGTTGCTAGGAATAAATCAGTAAAATCAGAATCAGATAATAAATCAGTAAAATCTATGCTTTGATAATCTAAATATGAAGCACTTTGTGTATCAAGATAATTTGCAACTTCATATGCGATATCTATTAAAACTGCGATATCATGATTCAATTCAACTGTATCAGGAACATATAAATATGGAATATCAGTAATTGTTTCAATGTATTCTAATCCTGATTGACCAGCTCTTGATAAGATTTGTAAATCGTCAATAGCATCTCTTAATTCTAAGTATTCAGTATCAGTTAAAGTGCCTAATTGTGAGATTAGTTCTAACAAATCGTTTGTTTCTAAGCTTGATATTGAAGCTAGTTCACTAGCTGTTGTAAATTTAAAGACTGATTCCACGATTGATAAAACATTATTTAACTCTTGTCCAAAACTGAAATCTACAACATCAGCAACTGGATCACTAATTAATACACCTAAGATAACTTCTTTTAAAGCTTCATCTGTAACATATTTATCAACCAATATTGGACTTGCTAATTCTATGGCAACATTGACGACATCACTGCCTTCAAATATATATTCTACAATAGCTCTTAGAGAATCCATATGATCAACTGCAACATTATCAATTAATGTATAATAATTTGGATCATCACCAAAAACAGCACCAACACCTAATTTTAGTGCTTCTGTGTAAATGTCTGAAATATTGGTAATTTCATCATCCCATTCAATCAATTCTAATTCAGCTGAGATTTGATCAGTTAAAGTCGCATCTAGAGAATCCTTTAATTGTGTATAAAACGCGTAATCTACACCAATAGGTATAGCTTCCATAAATAATTGAATATCTGTTAGGCTATCAATAATTGATCCAATCCATTCAGGGTTTTGGTTTTCTATTAATGCTTGAGGATCATCAAGTGAATTCAATAAAGTTGTTAAGTTATTGTCACCAAATTCATCTGAAAATACTGTATCGATAATATTAGCAAATCTATATATTTCTCCATCACTACCTAAAAAGAACTCTGGATCATCTAATATAAATGCAAATTTTTCTTGTAAGTATCCTTCAACTTCACTTGGATCCATCCAAGTGACAGCTTGTTGAGCTTCTTCAATTGTTGTTGCATAGTCAACTGCAACATTGATTAAAGTCAATACTTCTAAATCACCAAATGCTCTTAAGATATTAGCAAGCAGCACACCTTGTTCAGGTGTTAATTCTGCAAGGAGTTCAGGTTGATCAATATATGTTTGCCATTCACCTATGGATGCAAATGTTAATGCAGCATCAGCGATTCCAAAGACTCTTGAGAATTCTTGGTCCCACTGGATATCATAAAAGACATCCAATGCAGCTTGTGATCCATCTCTTTCACTTAAATTCAGACCATCTAAATAATCAGGCGCTAAGTTTTCTACACCATATCTAACTGCCGCAGGAATCATGTATCCAATCAAATCACTTTGACCAATATGTATAAATACTTGTTCTAAGTTATCGATGTCTGCTGAAGAAAAACTATTAAAATCATAATCATCTAAATATCCATTTTGAATAGCTATTCCAGCGATACCTACTAATTGTTCTAATTCGTTACCAAAATTTATCGGGGTTTTAACATCATCAATAACAATTTGAGTCGTAAAAACCGTATCAAAAATATAACGGTCTAATGATTTTTCTTGTATTTTAATATCTTTAACGATGGCAGATAATCCACCATCATTCATTTCTTGTATATTATCTAAAATTTCTTGTATCTCACTTGGGATGATACTTGCAATTTCTGTATCAGTTGATAATTGTGTTTGTTGATTTTGTTGACTCACATTTACACTTGTATTAACTTCAGCTGCAAATCCCGCAATCACTAAAAGTGGTACTAAGAATACAAACGCAACAACTAATCCTCTTAAAGAGCCAATTGCTCCACCACCTAGTCTTCCTAAAATTGTCTTTTTTAGTCGTTTACTTGGTTTTAATTTTTTATTCGTTTGATTCATTTCTTGATATGCCATTAATTCTTTATCATTTTGCTTTTTCAAAAGAATTGGAAGAATGATACGCTTCCAAATCGGTTTGAAAATAGTTAAAGTAAGTAAAAACTTTAAGATTGGATAAAGTATGATAAAGCCTATAATTCTAATTACTAAGTCAATAAGTGCAGTGGCAACACCTAAAATTTGTGGTTCAGATAAATATGTAATTACATCAGCTGGAATAATACCTCCAGTTAATCCATTTACAAGATTAATAATTGATTCGAAGGACAAACCGTATTTAAAAATAAGGTTTAATGAAAGTTTGGAGACGATAAAAAGAGTCACAACTGTCATGATTAAACTAACAATTGTGAAATAAGTTGATTTCCTTGTTCCTCTTAAAAAACCAATTAAAAAATGTACGAAAACAAAGACTCCAATAATCCCCCATTGTATCAATAGAAATGATGGCATATATTTTCTTCCCTTCTACTCAATATGTTTACATCTATTTTAGCAAAATAATGGTCATAACACAATAAACTAGGCATGAATATGTATATTATATAATATACATGCAAAAAAAATAGGCAATTAGCCTATTTATGGGGGTTTACATGAACCATACAATGTATAATCTCTTCAAATTGATTTTCAACAAGTTTGTGTACATCTTCTGCAATTGCATGTGCTTCTTTCAATGAAAGGTTTTCTTTCACACCGATTTCAATGTCGACATAAAGTTGAGTCATGTGCATTCTAGCTTTTAAATCATCAATTGATAAAACTCCTTTTAAACTTAAAACATAGTCCTTTATATGTTTTAGTTCACTCATATCTGGAGATTGATCAACAAGAAATGGTGTAGCTTCTTTCAATATAGAAATTGATAATCTCAAAATAAATACACTAATGATTAATGATCCAATATAGTCAAATATAATTAAATCAAACTGTGATAAAACAAGGACAATTACTGTTAATGATGTTGACCATATATCAAAAAAATGATTTTTATATTCTGCCTTTAATGTTGGATTTTTATACGTCTTGTTCAATTTGAAATAGAAGATTGCTAACGCAATTTTTATAATTAAACTAAAAATTGATATATATACAGTAATGATATTTGGATAAACGATTTCACTTGAATTCATGGTGTATTCAATTATAGAAACTATTGCTCTATAACTTATAAAAAAGGCAGTAAAAGAAAAGAAAATCCCGATTGCAAAATAAGCAAGTCCTTCAAATTTTTGATGACCGTAGGGATGATTATGATCAGGTTTTTTAGTTGAGATTTTTAAAATAAAAAATATGATTAAACTCATAAAAATATCTGAGAAGGAGTTGATGCCATCTGATACAAGAGATTGAGCGTTTCCCCAGACTCCGAAACCTATCTTGATCATCGTTAAAAGAATATTTGCGCTTAATCCGATATAAACAGATGTTAAAATTTTTTTTCTATCTTGCTCTTTCATTTGTAAGACTCCTAATTAATATGTTCTCGTTCGAAATAAAAATTCAAATGATTTTTAACAAATGAAACATCAAATCCTAATATAAGTTGTTGAGAAGTCAAGCCACTCAAATCTCCTGAAAGTAATGACAGTTGGTCATATTTTCTTCCTATAAAGAGCATCATTTGAATCATTTTTTTTAAATCATCTCTAGTTTTCACTAATATATTTTTGTATCTGTAAATTTGAAATTGGTCATAAAAATAAATATCTACATGAAAATCAGAAAAGTTTTTTTGTTTATAGATCGTAATATCATAGGAAACCATCGATAAAAACATCCGTTCGATTAAAGATTCTGCAAATTCAAAGTGCTTTTCATCAAAAAGATTAAATAATACATTTGATATATTATCTAAAATATCTTCGCACAAATCTGCATCTGATTGAAATCTATAAAGTTTTTTCAACATATGTACTTGTTCTGCAAATAATTGTTTATATTCAAAATCAAGTAATTGTTTTTCTTCTTTTGTCCATGTATCAAATCTCATATACTATACCTTCTCTATAGTATATATTCTATCAACTATGTATGTTTTTTTGTCTTTAAATGCATTTTCTTTTATATCAAACATTTTTATTTGTTCATCAAGTAGCTGTTCATAAGATAAATAAGTATTTGTAAAAAGGGTTGCTTCTATCTGATGTTGTCCATCATCAATGGTAATAAATGCCATCGGTTTACCTTGTTTGGTTTTAATAACTTTTTTGCTTGTAATAAACCCAAGGAATCTAATTTGTTTTTGCGTGTTTAAATCTTCGATGGTTTGTAATTTATTTTTTCTAATAAACTCTTGATACATTTGTAAAGGATGATAAACCAAATTAAAACCAATCGCTTCTTTTTCATTTAACGCTAAATCTTTAAATCCATATTCTTCATGTTTTTTTAATTTAAAATCTGTGATATACATTTCATATCCTGCATGGCTAGCATCTTTGTTTTCAATCATTGTATGATGATTTAATTCAAATGAATCCAGCGCTCCACTATGAATAAGCATTTCTATGTTTTTATCATTGATAATGTTTTTTAATCTATTTTTAAAGTCATGGAAATCTTTAAACTGACCTTCTGATCTTGTGTCCATGATTTTTTGAACTTGAGCTTTTCCAATAGATTTAACAGATAATAACGGTAAGATAATTTGATTGTCTTTTAACGTATACCGATCTGTAGATATATTAATATTTGGAGGAAGTACGTCGATGTGATGTCTTCTTAAATCTGTGATATATTCATACGAATTTTTTGAGTTACCCATAGAATTTGATAAGAGAATCGTCATGAATTTCTCATAGTGATTTGCTTTCAAATATGCCATTTGATAAGCAACCAAAGAATAGGCAACACTATGACTTCTATTAAACCCATAATTTGCGAATTTAACGATCAGATCATAGATCGTTTCTGCTATTTCTTTTGAGTAGTTTTTACCTGCGCATTTATCAATAAATCTAATGCGTTCTTTTTCAAGAATTTCTAAGTTTTTCTTAGATATACCTCTTCTCAGTAAATCCGCTTGAGCAAGCGTATATCCAGCAAATTCATTTGCGATTCTTATGATTTGTTCTTGATAGATAATGATTCCAAATGTTGGTTTTAATATATCAACTAAATTGGGATGAATAATCTCATATGGTTTACCATTTCTTCTTTCAATATATTCATCAATATGATCCATAGGACCTGGTCTAAATAATGCCAATAAAGCAATGATATCTTCAAATGTATTTGGCTTTAATTTTCTTAAGACATTTTTCATACCATTTGACTCTAACTGAAATACACCATCACTTCTTGCTTGACTTAGTAATGCATAAGTTTTTGTGTCATCAAGTGGTATTTGACTTAATTGAAATTTTTTGTTTTCTGCTTGTATAAGTTCTACAACATCATGAATGATTTGTAGGTTTCTAATCCCTAAAAAATCTATTTTTAACAGCCCTAAAGATTCTAAATCACTAGCTTCAAATTGGGACTGATAATATCCGTCTTGATTTTCTAATAAAGGAATGTATTTATCTAAATTTTGGTCAGCTAAAATCATACCTGCTGCATGAGTTCCAGTATGTCTAGGTAGTCCTTCTATTTTTTTAGCGACTTCTAATAATCTTACAGTTTCTTGATCATTAGTATCCACTTGATCATTTAGTACTCTTTTAATAATTGCATTTACTCTTTGAATATCTATCTTCATAACTCTAGCAATATCTCTAATTGAAGATCTAAGTGCAAATGTTCCAAAGGTAATAATTGATATCATATGATCTTTTCCATATTTTTCTCTTACATATGAAATCACTTCATCTCTTTTATTATCAGGGAAATCTAGATCGATATCAGGCATTGAAATACGTTCAACATTTAAAAATCTTTCAAATAAAAGATCATATTGAATCGGATCTACATCAGTAATGCCTAAACAATAAGCAACTAATGAACCTGCAGCTGATCCTCTACCAGGACCAACTAAAATATCATGCGTTTTTGCATATCTAACAAAATCAAATACAATTAAAAAATAGTGGTCAAATCCCATATCATGAATAATGTTTAACTCATAGATCAATCTTTCTTGATAGATTTGATGACTTCTGGTATTATGTTCTAATCGTTTTTTTAATCCTTTAATCGCAAGTGCTTTTAAATATGCTTTTGATGATGTGCCTTTAATATCATATTTAGGCATATCAAAGGTTGGTGCTTCCCATTTAAAATCTACTTGTTGAACCATTTCATCAAGGTTTGTGAATACTTCCTTATAATCAGAGAAATGTTTAACAAGTTCATCTTTATTCATAAACTGATAATGAGCGTCTTCTTGCATCTGATAAGAATCATCAGATATCTTTCTTAAAGCATCATAGGCTACTCTGTCACTTTCATCTATATAAGAAGTCTCATGAATAGGTAATAAATTTATATGACTTTGTTTTGCAAGTTCTTTTAATTTAGGTCCAACCATCACTTCCATATCAAGTGTATCAAGAGATAACCCAATATAAAGCGAGCTAAATTTTTGTTTAAATTCTATCATGATACTTAATGCTTGATCCATTTGATTATTTAAAATTGCTTGGCTAATGATGGAATCATATCCAGATGTTACACAAATTAATCCTTCTTCGTGCTTTACAAGTTCTTCATAAGTGAGTGCTTGTTTACTCTTCAGTAAACTGATTTGAAGTAGGTTTTCATACCCTTTTTTATTTTTAACATATAATAAAAAACCACTTTGTCCTAGTTCGTGCTCTATATTGACTTTTAACCCTAATATGGGTTTAATGTTATGTTTTTTGGCTTGTTTAAAAAGATGAAGCATCCCATGAAGTTGCTCATCTGATAGCGCTATAAAATCATATCCCCCTTGTTTGGCTTTTTCAACCAATAAAGGCAGGGGAATTGTATTTTTTAGCATTGAATATGAACTTTGTAAGTATAATGTTCCAAACATAAACTTCACCATATTTAATAAACCTTTATTAAACTGTCCTACTCATATTATACATGTTTTTCTAGCTATTTTCTTTCTAACCTATAAAAAAAATGCTAAAATTAGCATTTTATTTTATAAGTTTTTAATATTTTCCAAAACCTTCGCCAAATTGGAAGCATTCATCTTCTTCTTCTGAACTAGGTGTTGAATTAATTTTTAACCCAGTTTCATAAAGATCGGCACCAGAATCTTTAACACGGTCAACCCATGCATCCATCCATTCGCCTTCGCCCCAACCATATGAACCGAATATCGCAACTTTTTTACCTGCTAATTCGCCTTCAACTTCTTCAAAGAATGGTTCAAATTCATCTTCTTCTAATGTTTCAACACCCATTGATGGGCAACCAAACACAATTTTATCAAAACCAGAAACTTCGCTTGGTTCAACCGCATCAACAGTTCTATAATCAACAGATACTCCTGAAGCTTCTAAACCTTCTTTAATCTTTTCAGCCATTATTTCTGTGTTTCCTGTACCACTCCAATAAACCAATAATACATCAGCCATATGTAAACAACTCCTTTTTATTTTTTAACTCTTGTTTCACGATAACATTATAATTCAATTAAAAGTTTATGTCAAAAGATAGGACTACAATTTTTTATATAGATAATATAAACAAGAAATTGAAGAAATCATCAGTATGATGATTGGTATAAAGTCATTGATTTTATATGATTGTTCGATAGATTCGATATATATCATTCTTGTAAAAGTTGTAATATTTCCTCTTAAATCTGATACTCTATAACTGATTTCATATGATCCCGGGTATGAAGCATCTATATATCTTGGTTCATAATAGACTTGATAGATGCCTACATTATCCTCTATATCAAGACCCTCTAGAAGATCTATGGATTCATACATAGAAATATATAGTGAATCTCCTTTTATAATTGGAGCTTCATAATCATCAACATAAACATTTATGATTTTTTGAATATCGTTTAAAGATGAATCAATAAGTGTGTAAATCAGTTGATATTTCCCAACGTTAAAAATATCTATTGTTGATATGATAGATACATCATCAATTAAAATCTCATCATAATTATCAGATACTTCTAAAATATAGCTTAAAGGAGTATACCTTTCTTCACCTAAATTGAGATAAATCGTATCTGTAGATAAAGATATGACAGGTGCTGTTATATCAATTAAATGGATTTTTGTTAAAAAGATTGCGGTATTATCTGATAAATCTGTAGCATATACGCTAATATCATATGATCCAATTTTTGAGTAATCGACTAATTGATCATCTATAATCATATAGTTTTCTTCAAGATCATATTGATCAAATGCATTAAAATAGATTGATAAATCTAATGGTTCAAAGTTTGTAATAATTATTTCACTTATCTGTGTGATTTCTGGAGCTGTTTGATCCATGACGACAATTTCTGTAACATATACTGCTTTATTCTTACTTTGATCTGTAGCCTCTACCAATAATTGATATCTACCAATTTTTTCTAGATTAAATGCACCCGTATATTTAATAGTCAAATCATCAAATGCATCATAGTTATCTGATATATGAAAATATTCGCTAAAAATAGGGTTTTGATCAAACACGTTAAAAATAAGTAAACTTGTATTTTCAATAAATGGTTTAACATCATCAATAACAGCAACTTCCAAACTTTTTGTCGTTTCATTATGCGATAAATCGCTGCATGTATAATATATATGATACTTTCCCAATCTTTTTGAATCGATATCATGTGTGATATTTAAATCATCAAGCAATATGATATCATGATTATCACCGATAGATAAAATATAGGATTTTAATAATGTATCTGTGATTTCGCTATAAACTGTTATCGGCTGAGGATTAGTAGATAATACTAAATCCGGCGGCTTTTGATCAACAACTGATACAAGAAAAGTTTCTTTTGTCGTATTATTAGAGATATCTGTTGCAATAACAATAATCTCATATGAACCTAATTGATCATAGTTAATATTTGGATCTATAATTTTTAATCTTACATGAAGATCATAATTATCTTTAGCTTCAATAAAATCTTCAATAATTAAGGGTTCATGAACATCAATTATCATTTGTTTTTTTAAAATAATCTCTGGTGAGATTCTATCGACGATACTAAATATTTTTGTATAAACACTTTCGTTATTCGAACTATCTATAATATGATAAAAAATTTCATAATTTCCAATCCTTGCCTCATTTACTAGTGATGCATCAATATCAATTAGTAATTTATCATTTGCATCATAATTATCTTCATAATCAATGTTATCTAATAAATCAGGTATATCTTGTCCAAAAGCAATTGTATATGTGGGTATATATGTTATGACTGGCGCAATCACATCAACAACATTGATCTCTAGCTTTGCTATATCTTTTACATCTTGATTTTCGAAATACGCTTCTACAAATAATGTATATGTGCCTACATAATTTGTGTTAATTGTTGAGATAAATGTTCGATTAACACCATTAAACTGATAAGATACTTTTGCATCATTTATTAATAGACCATCTTCATAAATATTGGCTTCAACGCTATCTATATAATCATATATGTCACTACCTAATGGAAGTTCAATGGTTGTATTAAACCAACTCACATTAAAAAATAGCATACCAAAATTGAATAATAGATTAAAAAAAGACATCTTATCACCTCTATATCATCATAGAGTTAAAGATGTCTTTTTACTTTTTATTTTTTAATCTTTTATTTAGTCGATCCCCAAGGAAATATCATTGGTGTTCTTTTTGTATAAGCTTCCCAACCATCATATTTTGACATATGCTTTTCTAACAATGGTGTAGAAATTTTAATTAAAACTGTACTCATTAGCAATGGTGAAACGATTAAGACTAAGTAAAACCAAATACTTACTGATGAATTAATCAAAGTCGCACCTGTAAGATACAATCCTACCCAAATTAAAATTTCACCAAAATAATTAGGGTGACGTGTAACACTCCATAAACCTTTATCCATTAAAGTTCTAGTTTTCGCTTTAATATGTCGTCTTAATTGTTCATCTCCAACAACTTCAAAGAAAAGACCAATAACTGCAACTAATAATCCCATATATACCAAATATTGTGTATTTTGAGTAAAATCAAATGTATTAAATTTAATTACATAAAAACTTGCTGAACCTACAATGAAATTGATGATTCCTTGAACCATGAATACTCTAAAAAAAGCTGTGATAACTACCTTATTACCCCATTCTTTGCGCCATTGAGCATATCTGAAATCTTCTGGTTTACCCCAATTTCTCTTGATCAAACGATATGATAATCTGCCACCCCAAATAGTAATAAATGCGACAACTACGTATGATAATATCGTTGGACTTGAAGTAGTTAATAATGTTGCCCAACTTCCAAAAACAAATCCGAGTCCCCATCCCATATCAACGATAGAGTTATCTTTAATAATTGTTGCGACTATAAAGAATATTGTGAAATATCCGAGCACAACTCCAAATGGTATTAATAAACTTTGATTTTGGAATTCTTGAAATCCTTGAGTTGCAAATGCGATTGTGATCGCAAACAAAATAGTATAAATTATAATTCTTTTAACATCCATAAATATCCACCTCTTTATAGTGATTATATCATTTCTTAAAATATTATTTTTATAAAATGCTTAAAAAAGCCTTAACTTCTATAAAAGAAGTTAAGGCTATCAATTTTATAAATCTGCAGAATCAAATTTGTTTTCGCTTTCTTTAAAAAACTGATTTTTATATAAATCAAAATATTTCCCGCGTTTTGCAATTAACTCATCATGAGTTCCTTGTTCAATAATTTTACCCATTTCTAACATAACAATAAGATCACTGTTAACAATTGTTGAAAGTCTGTGTGCCACAATAAAGCTAGTTCTTCCCTTTAATAGTTTATTGGTTGCTTTTTGAATGACAAGTTCTGACTCTGAATCAATTGATGAAGTTGCTTCATCTAAGATTAATATTCTAGGATCTGCTAAAACCGCTCTAGCGAAGGATATAAGTTGTTTTTGTCCAACAGATAATAAGTTACCACCTTCACCAACAAATGACTCATAACCTTTATCTATATGCTTAACAAAATCGTCGACGCCAACCATTTTAGCAGCATAGATTACTTCTTCATCAGTCGCATCTAATCTACCATATCTTATATTTTCTAAAATAGTTGTGCTAAATAAATGAGGACTTTGAAGCACATAGCCTAATCTTTTGTGTAACCAATGAATTGATCGATCTTTATAATCTTTTTGATCGATTAAGATTTGTCCACCTTTTGGTTCATAAAATCTTGATAATAGATTAACTAATGTAGTTTTTCCTGAACCTGTATGTCCTACTAATGCAACACTTTGTCCTGCTTTTACTTTTAAATTAAAGTTTTCTAAAATGATTTCATTTTCTAAATAATAAAATGTAAGATCCCTAAACTCAACTTCACCAATTAAAGGTTCCCAATTCTCTTTTTTATCCACAAACAAAGTCCCATATTTTTCACTAACATCACTTCTATCTACTAACTCAGGTTGAGTTTCTATGAGTCCCACAATACGCTCAGCTGATGCTTGTGCATTTTGAAAGTCTGAAAGAATTCTTGAAATTGCCATAATAGGTTCAAAGAAGTTAATTGTATAAGATATGAACATTTGAAGTGTTCCTAATGTAATAATAACTTCAAGTACATAAATGGAACCTTGATACATCGTTGTACCAACAGCAATATAAGCTAAGACTAAAATGATGGATGAAAATAATGCTGATGAGATAACTGCTTTAATGCTTGCTGTTTTTAGTTGATGTGCTGTTTTTGCAAATTCATCAAAGTTTTGATCTTCTACACTTAAGCTCTTTGTTGTTTTTGCACCTAAGAAACCTTCGTTATATTGTGCTGTTAACTGTGAATTAAACTTTCTTGCTTTTCTATGTTGTTTTAAAATTAGTTTTCTAAAGAAAAACGCAATCACAAACATCACAGGAACGACAATAGTAACGATGAGTGCTAGTTTAAAAAACGTAACATATAAGACAATTAAGATAAAAATCATCGATAATCCAGCCCAAACAAAGTCAACTAATCCCCAAGATATAATCAAAGATAGTTTTCTTGCATCCGAAGTCATTCTAGCCATAATCCAACCTTGAGGTGTTTGATCAAAATAACTGTATGATAATTTTTGAAGATTTTTGAATGCTTGTCTTCTTAATTCATAACTTGTTTCTGCTTCAATAACTCCCGCTTGATGAATAAAACCCCATACTGAAATACCAAACCCTGCAGCTAATGCTAAATTAGCAGCTACAAAATATGGCCAAGTCTCATAATTGCCTTCAACAAAAAATACATCAATCGCATATCTATTGATTAATGGAATCATTGCATCTAAAAATGCAACAACACTTGAGAAACCTATTAATAAAAATATTCTTTTTTTAGATGAAAAAACGATTCCGATTATCTTTTTCCATGTCGATAACTGAACTTTATACTCAACATCAATATCATCTTCATGACGCATCAGAATCACCTTCTTTCAATGTTTGTTCAAAGGCTTTTTCTAGTTTTCCTTGGATATCCCATAATTTCTTATATAAGCCTTCTTGAGCACTTAATTGTTCATGAGTTCCAATAGCTTCAATTGATCCTTTTTCTAAAACGATAATTTGATCTGCTTCTTTAGCAGTTGTAATACGATGAGTAATAATAATTGTGGTTTGTTTATAATTTTTTTCTAATAATGCTTTTCTAATCATAATATCTGTTTGTGTATCTACTGCACTTAGTGCATCATCAAATATTAAGATTGGTTTATCATGAACTAAAACACGTGCAATAGCTACTCTTTGTTTTTGTCCACCAGACAATGTTGTTCCTTTTTCTCCAACGATTGTATCATATCCGTTTTTAAAGGTTCTAATATCTTTTTCTAAAGCAGCAATTTCTGCAGCTTTAACAACTCTGTCTTTAACAGCGTCTTTATGAGCAATCGCAATGTTTTCATATACTGTTTTTGAATACAAGAAAGGATCTTGTAGAACAACACCAATTTGACTTCTAATATATTTTTTACTTATTGTCTTTAAAGGTACAGAATCAATTAAGATTTCTCCATCTTGATATTCATGTAATCTCATCAACATATTAATAATGGTTGATTTACCGCTGCCAGTTCTACCTATAATCGCAATAGTTTGTCCTGCTTTGATATTGAAATTAACATCTTTTAATAAGCTTTCTTGTGTATCAGGGAATTTAAATGAAACATTTTTAAATTCAATGTTACCTTTAACTTTTGGTTGATTTGTTCCATCATTATCGTATTCGCTTTTTTGATCTAAAATATGATAGATTCTCTCTGATGCAACTAGCGCTTTACCATAATCATTAATAATTCTTCCTAATCCTCTAACCGGCCATATAAGCATACCAACTAAACCTAGAGATGCAATGACACCTGCAGCATCCATAGTTTGATTTTGAACAGCAAATACACCGATAGCAATAATTACTAAATATTGTGTGATACTTACAAAATCCATCGAGCCCCAATATACAGCAGCAAACGCATTTGCTTTTTTTAACGCATCTGCATATTCTCTATTTTTAATATCCATTTTTTCTATTTCAAATGCTTCATTGGCAAAAGCTCTAACAACTCTTGATCCTGACAAATTTTCTTGAACAACTGTCATCATAGAAGATTCAGTTTCTTCTATATTTTGAAAGATTTTATCTATCTTAATAAAATAGATGATTGATGAAGTCGCAATTAATGGAATCAATGAAAAAGAAACCCAAACCATCGTTGGATTAATGAAAAATAATTGATATGCTCCAAAAAATAATGTTACCAATAAATAAATAAAATCAAGCATTCTTGTTGTTAAAAAACTCGTTGTTGTTTCAACATCTGTTGTACATCTTTGTATTAAATCACCTGTATCAGCGTTGTTATGAAATTCATAGTCTAAATCTTGAATGTGACCATACAATTTGATTCTTAATTTTTCAGCCATCTTTTCCAGTAAAGCACCTTTAATCCAAAGTTCAAAAAACCGTAGAGAAAACCTAAATGCTTGAAGTAAAAGAAGAGCTACTGCAATTCTTAAAATAATATTTAAAACTTCGTTATCTTGTTCAAAAAATGCTAACAAAAAAGAAGGTAGGTTTACAACGCCTACGTTAACACTTTGATCTGCTATCCCTGGTTGAGCAAGTAATGTCTTAATAAGATATTGGGTAAACAAAGGGACATTAGAATACGTATATTGATGTATAGTTGTTAAGATTGCTGCAACGATGAATAAAAATAAAAAGCCTTTTGATAACTTAAACAACCTTATTGTGCGCATAAGCATTCCTCCTTAATCCTTATTAAGTATATATGATTAAACACATTTAGTCAATATTTCAAGGTATTAAAATAAATAAAAACCTTGGATAAGGTTTTCGTTATTTTTGATATGAATTATATTTTTTGACTTAATTGTCTGTTAAAGAATCTATAGGTTTGAACCGCATCTTTATAATACTGAAAACTTGATAATATTTTTTCACAATCCTTCATCAGATAAGTTAATATATCATGATCATCTGTAAACATTTTACTCGAAAGAATATCTCCTTTAATGTAGTCTAAAATCTCATTTTGTTCTTTTAAATATTTATATGATACATGTTTAACTAATAAGGCTAGTAAAGGATCAATTGTATTTACATTGTTTTTTATCATTTCAATGATTGCATCTGACTTCTTCATTTTGTCTAAAATCAGCAAATGTAAAACTTTCCAAGCGTTTGATAAAAGTTGAAATTTATCAGAAATATCTAAAACTTTTTTATAATCTCCGTGATGATAATAACAAGTTGAGATGATAAATGCTTTTTCTTGTACATCCATTGAGTTTATGTTTTCTACTTTTACTTTCATTTCATTTGGTAGAAATGATTTTGCTTCGTATACCAATTTTTCAAAGTTTAGTTGTTTTAATTGCTTAAATAGATGTTTTTCTAATAGACTAGCCTCATATTTGTGATATGTTTTATATATTAAATGATGGTGCTTTAACTTAAAAGCATATTTTAATTTCCATTTTTGTATCAATAGTGTCATGTTTTCAGATAAGGGTTCTTGCTTTTCAATAAGTGAAGTCACTCTTAATCCATCAGTATAATTCATTTGATAATAAAATAGATAGTTCGTTAAAATCATAGACATGATAAAAGTTTCTTGTGGCATTGATGAAATCATGGATACGAGTTGATGATATAAATCCATACCCTTTCTATAATCCTGTCTTAAAACATGAAAAGCAAATGTAACGGTTACAGATTGATAATCTCTTCTGTTTTCGTAATATTCTACATATGATCTATCTATCACTAAATCATTAATTGCAGCATTAGCAATAAGATCTAAATGCCTTTTATATGTGTCAAGATCATAGTCAAATGCATCATTTAGTTTGAATCTATCCTTAAATTTTTCTACATATTCTTCACTTGGATTAATTGCGTTATTTTCAACTTTTGATAAATATGAAATACTGCAAATGTCTTCACTAGCCTCTTCTAATGTCAGTCCTAGTTCTTTTCTTTTATATTTTATTGCTGATCCAAACGGTTGTGCGATATATGGTTTATCGGCTTGTCTTTTTTTAATTAAATGCATTAATTCAATCATATTGATAATCATTTTGTACCCCCTTTAGCGTTTTGAAACTATCATATGAAAATGGCGCATACAAACTCGAAAATTGTTAGAAAAAAAATAAAAAGCAAGTCTTTTAAACTTACTTTGTTATCTATATTTTGATTTCTCTTTAAACTTACATATATCATATAAAGGACATGAATCACATTTTGGATTTCTAGCTAAGCAATGATATCTTCCAAAAAATATAAACTGATGATGGGCTTGTTGCCATTTATCTTTTGGTATCTTTTTCATAAGTTTTTGCTCAATTACTAGTACAGAATCATCAACTTTAGCAAATCCTAATCTTGCAGATACACGTGCAACATGAGTATCTACGGCTAATGCTGGTATATTAAATGCATTTGATAAAACAACATTGGCTGTTTTTCTACCTACTCCAGGTAATGATTCTAAATCTGCTCTATTGTCTGGCACTTTTCCATCAAACTGTTCGACTAGTACTTTTGATAAGGCTTTAATGTTTTTTGCTTTATTTCTATATAAACCAATGGTTTTGATATGTGATTGAATATCATCAAGATTTGAGTTCATTAAATCAAATGGTGTTGGAAAACTTTTAAATAAATTTGGTGTAACTTTATTGACAGCAACATCAGTTGTTTGTGCAGATAAGACAACTGCGACTAATAATTCAAAATGATTATGATGAAATAGCTCAACAGTTGCGTCTGGAAACATTTGATCCATCATCTCTAAAATATAGGCTGCATGTTTCATTTAATGCTCTTAAATATTTCATCAAGAGCTTGTTCAACATCTTGATCGATTTCAATTTTTTTAAGAGGTTGTTGGGTCAAAATGCGCTCAACATATTTAATACTTACTTTTTCTTCTGCTTGATCAATAGCTTCTACAATTTGATCATATGTATATAGTTTTTCTTCAAACCATTTTCTAATATTTTCTAATTCATAAGATCTTAATGGTCTACCTAAGCCTTGTTCAAATTTTGTGATTGTTTGTGTCACTTCATTTTCGACTTGCTGCATTAATTTTTCATGCTCTTCATCTAAATAAAGTTTCTCTATCTTTTCAAATGTGGGTGTTAAATCAAAGACTTCTCTTTCTTTGTTTTCTAGTTGTTCTAGAGAAATGGTTACATATCCTTTATCTAACAAAGATCCAACAATCTGTCCTATTTCATTTGAGTTATACTCAACGCGTCTAGAAATGGCTAGTGTTGAAAATGTTTTTCTTTTTTTATAAATAGAAAATAATGCAATCAACACAGTGATTTCTTGCATGGTTAAAGATAGTCGTTTATGTTCTTTTAATAAAATGCGTTCAACAGAAAATCCATATTCCTCAAATAATCTCTTTAAAATCATAATTCCCTTTCTTTAATGCATCATGAGCCGCTTTTTGTTCTGCCTCTTTTTTTGATTTACCTCTACCAACACCTAAAATAATATGGTTATCTAATTTCACAATAGACTCAAAAGTCTTCTCATGTGAAGGTCCTGTTTCTTTGATAACTTGATAACTAATATTTCTTTTATCTCCAGATTGAATATATTCTTGTAAAGCTGATTTATAATCTTTGATACCCCAAACTAAATTCAAGTGTGGTACCATGATTTTATTAAATAATCTTTTTGTTGTAGAAAATCCTAAATCCAAGAAAACTGCGCCAAATAAAGCCTCAAAAGCATCAGCAATCATAGAACTATTGGGTCCTTTGATTTTCTCACCTTTTCCTAGTTTTAAATATTCTTTTAAATTAATTTTATCTGCAAATATCACGAGAGCTTCTTCACGTACAGCTTGTGCACGTCTTTTTGTAAGTTCTCCTTCATCTGCTAAATCTTTTTGATAAAGATAATCACTTGTTAAAAGTTCGATCACTGCATCTCCTAGAAACTCAAGTTTTTCATTGTTTTCCACTTGATTTTCATAAGCATAAGATGCATGTGTAAGTGCAATCTCATAAAGGGATTCATCCTTATATAAAAGATTTAACTTTTTAAGTAAATCTTTCATTTTTTTTCTACTTCCTTCTTTTCTAAAGCTTCAGATACTTTATTGATTACATCAGCTTCAACCATTTCTTTTGCTTGTCTAATGCCATTAAAAAACGCAAAGTCATTTGATGACCCGTGTGCCTTAATTACAACACCATCAAGTCCCATTAAAAGTGCTCCACCAATTTCAGATGCGTCTAGTGAGCGTTTAAAATTCATTAATGATTTTTTCATTAATAAAGCTCCAATTTTACTGATCAATGATGATTTAATCTCTCTTTTTAAAACCATGCCTAATCCTTTAGCAGTACCTTCCATGGCTTTCATAACCATGTTTGCTGTAAACCCGTCAGATAGTAGTACATCTGCTTCTGTCGTAAATATTTCTTTAGGCTCTAAGTTACCATAAAAATTAAGACTTGGATCAGCTTTTAATAGTTTAAAGGTTTCAACATCTAATTCTCTACCTTTTCCTTCTTCAGTACCAATATTTAGTAGGGCAACTGTTGGATTTTCACGTTTTAATACTGTTTTTGCGACTACAGATGCATAAACTGCAAAGTCATGTAAATGCTCAGGTCTTAAATCAACATTTGCACCAGAATCTAATAAGATACGACCTCTTTGATCATATGATGGAATAATTGGTGCAATCGCAACTCTTTTCATTAAAGGCATTCTTCTAACGATAAAATGACCTCCAACAACTAATGCTTGTGTTGGTCCAGCACTAACAACTGCATCAACTTCTTTATCTTTTAAAGCCTTTAGAGCTTTAAACATTGACAATTCTTTATTTGTTCTATATTGCTTGATTGGATCTTTTTCACCCATATCTAGATAATCAGGTGTATGCACAACTGTCAATCTATCATGCGCTTTTAAAAAAGGTTTCATTTTTTCTTGATCACCAAAAATGGTGATTTCAATATTACTATATTTTTCTAATGCTTGTAGTGTTCCTTTTACTATAGGTTCTGGAGCGAAATCTCCGCCCATACCATCTACGGCAATTTTTATCATAAGCATACCTTCTTTCGTATGGTTTATTATATCATATTTTTAATGTGTTTTTGATGTATCTATTTAAATATTTATATTTTGAATTCGTTTTAAAATCTGGTTGTTCCATTAGCTCATCTACATTTTTATAAGCTTCTAATAAAATTTGATAGTCTGCTAATAAATCTAAGTATTTAAAATCTAGGTATCCACTTTGTTCTTTTCCTAAAAAGTCACCTGGTCCTCTTTGAATTAAATCATATTCAGATAACTTAAATCCATCATTAGTTTTTGTTAATATATCTAGTCTTTCTACATCTTCTTTTGTTGAAATCACAAAACATGATGAATGTAGATGTGAACGTCCCACTCTACCTCTTAGTTGATGAAGTTGAGATAACCCAAAATATTCTGCTGAATATATAGCAATTAAGGTTGCTGTTGGAATGTCAAGTCCGACTTCAATCATCGTTGTTGACAATAAAATAGATCCTGGAGTAAACATAAATTTCTCCATTTGAGAGGTTTGTTCTTCATTTGATAATTGACCATGAAGGATAAAGATAGGACATGCAAAATTCATTTCAAGTTCTGTTTTTACCGTTTGGATATTATCATCTACTTTATCACTAGATATCGCAGGAACAACAACATAAACATGTTCTTTATTTTTTATCTTTTGGTCGATTGCTGCATATAGTTTAGCAATATCCTTTTTTAAAAGATAATGAGTATCAATTTTCTTTCTTTCTTTTGGCTTTTCTTTGATTAATGAAATATTAGATTCTCCAAAGGCAACCATTGCAAGTGTTCTTGGAATTGGAGTAGCTGTTAAATATAGGACATCGTGACCTTTTTGTTTATCAATTAACTCATCTCTAGTAGATACACCAAATTTGTGTTGCTCATCAATGATAGATAGTCCTAAGTGATCAAAAATTACATCAGATTCTATTAAAGCATGTGTTCCGATTATAATATCATATTCATGATTTTTTATATCTGCTTTCATCTTATCTTTTTGTTTTGTCTTACTTGTTAATAGACATATTTTATA
The DNA here is from genome assembly GCA_021108415.1 of Acholeplasmataceae bacterium. Taxonomy (GTDB): domain Bacteria; phylum Bacillota_I; class Bacilli_A; order Acholeplasmatales; family Acholeplasmataceae; genus Mariniplasma. The sequence goes on from JAIOQX010000002.1 coordinate 517,073, forward strand.
ACCTTTTAAATGATTATTGAAATACTGAAAGTGTTGATTAGCTAGTAATTCTGTTGGAGCCATCAATGCGACTTGTTCTCTATTATGCAAAACAGGTAGCGTCGCAAGTAATGCGACTAAGGTTTTACCTGAGCCTACATCTCCTAAAATGAGTCTATAATGTGCATATGGTTTCTTATAATCCCGATAGATATCATTGACTGCTTGTTTTTGATCATGTGTAAGCTCATATTCAAGTTCATCAATAAACGATTTGATTAAATTAATATCATAAGTTTTTGGTGCTCTTAAAGATTGTCTTTGTTTTTGACTGGCAATAAGTTTTAACTGAAGATAAAAAGCTTCTTCATATTTTAATCTTCTTTTAGCTTGTCTAATATCATCAAAACTTTTTGGAAGATGCAGCATTTTGTATGCATCAATTCTTGAAACTAGATGATATTTTTCTATAAATTGCTCTGGAATAATTTCATAGAGTTGAACTAAATTTTGATTAAATATCGTTTCAACAATATTCATAATTGTCTTATCAAATATTTGATCTATCTTATAAATAGGTTTAATTTCTACATTCTTTTCTTTTTTGATAACTGTTTGTGCAATGATTTGATGTTTGTATAATTGATATGTCCCCTTAATAACAACTTCATCATTTAATACAAAGCTTTTTGATAAAAATGGTTTATTAAACGCAATCACTTCTATTTTTTGATCCATAAACTCTATATAAAAACTTGAGATATGAATACGTGCATATGGATTAGATTTAACTGGTGATGTAATTCTTCCTGAGATGGTTATTTTATCCTTATGCTTTAAGTGATTGATTTGATCAATGGAAAAATCTTCATAAGCTTTTGGCGTATGTAAAATAAGATCATAGGTTGACCATATCTTTTGATTTCTTAAGATGTATAAAAGTTTAGGGCCTACGCCTTTGACTTGATCTAATTTAGTTTCCAAATAATCACCTAAATCTATTATACTTTAAAAAAAACGAAAAGTTAAAAATCTACTTAATACTTATGCCATATTTTTTAATTAAACTACTCTTTATAGAAAAAACTTTCTATTCGACTAGAAGAAAAGTCTTTAGAAAGTTTTTTGGAGGAGAAAATCGAATTAAGTTTTAATTCGCTTTTTGTAGTACGCATAACTATCCTTAGGAATTTTTACTAGATTGTTATAATCCGTGTAAATAATCCCGAATCTTTTGGTATATCCGAAACTCCATTCATAATTATCAAATAAACTCCATAGATAATATCCTTTTACATTCATTTTCTTATGGATACTCTCTATGACATCTAAATGTCCTTTGATATAGTTTATTCTTTTTACATCATGGATTTCATTATCTTCTAATATATCATCAAATGCAGCACCATTTTCTGTAATATATATAGGTTTATTAGTAAATTCTTTTCTTAGCAACATAATCATATCTTTTAAACCATTAGGATTTATTTCCCAATTCATATCTGTCAAATCATATCCTGTTAAATTATGTTCAAATAAGAAAGGATTCTTCTTGTTGTAAGAAATAGTATGGTGCTGATAATAGTTAATACCTAGAAAGTCAGTTTTATTCATTAAGCTTTTTAGTTCTCTAGTTTCAATAAAATCCAGATTCACACCTAATTCCAAAAGTTTATTTAACCATGCTGTTTTATATGTACCTTTGAACATAGGATATAAAAATACATCATTATGAAACATGCTAGAATACTGTGTTGCTATTAAGGTATCTTTATTTTGATCGATTGGATATTGCATCCATAGGTTTAATACAATTCCTATTGGTTTTTTATAGTTTTTTTTATAGTAGTCATATACTTCTTGATGTGCCATCAATGTATAATACTGTGCTTTAACCATTTTAGTTAAATCTTTTCTAAAAGGTGCATGTGTTCCATAATAATAAGCAACAGTGCTTACGCACCAAGGTTCATTTATTGTAACCCATTGATTTACGTCTTGATCAAAAATGGAAAATATATGTTTAGCATATTTTAAGAAATGTGGAATAATTTTTTTATCAGCGAAACCATCAAATTCATCTAATATCCATTTAGGCATATCCCAATGATATAAAGTTACATCAATTTTAATCTGATTATCTTTAAGTATCTTAAATATGTTTTTATAGAAATTAATTCCCTCATCTGAAAATTCATTTTCTTTTGGTTCAATTCTCGCCCATGAAATACTCATTCTATAAACATCTACACCTAAATCTAATATGTATTTGATATCATCTTTATATTTATGATAAAAATCACATGCGATTTCTCCATCACTTAAATCATCTATATGTTGTTTTTCGTCGCACCAAATCGTTTCAAATTTATGATGGGTTCCCTCTATTTGATATGCTGAGGTTGCAACACCAAACAAAAATTCTTTATCAAACATAACAAATCACATTATATGTATCTACATGCTCATCAATCTGAATTACTTTTTCTAAATGAACGTTTCCATTTACAATCATTTCATGTTTATGATTGTCATCATGCTTAATCGTAATGTGAAAAGTTTTTTCTCTAAATACTCTTGTTATATTTATATCTTTTAAAGATTTTGGCACAACAGGGCTAATTTCCAACCCATCTAAATGTGGTTTAATCCCTAATATGTATTGACTTATTGCAACAAACGCCCAAGATGCAGTTCCTGTAAGCCAACTATTTTTAGCTTCCCCATATGTTTTGGCACTTCTTCCAGCTATAGTTTGACTGTATACATAAGGTTCTGTTTTGTGTATATCACTAATGTCTTCAATATAAGCTGGGGCATTTAGTTTGTAAATATCAAATGCTTCTTCTGCTTGATTTAACTCAGCATGTGCAACAACTATCCAAGGATTATTATGGTTAAAAACACTACCATTTTCTTTATAACCAGGTGGATAACTTGATATTTCACCTAACTCAATATGATATGAAGCATATGGTGGATATAAAAGTTCAAGTCCATATTCATTTCTTAAATATTTACTTGTAGATTTCAATGCACTATTTTTAATCGCATCATCACCTATACCAGCTAAAACACAAAAACCTTGTGGTTCAATATATATTTTTCCTTCATTGTTTTCGTGACTACCAACTTTATTCCCATAAGCATCATAAGCTCTTAGAAACCATTGTCCGTCCCAACCATTTTTGATTGTATTGTCTTTCATTTTATCGATTTCTTCAGTTACTAATTTCACTTCAGATTTTTCGTTTATTCTTTTGCATATATCTACATATTCTGATCCATATTTAACAAACATACCTGCAATAAAAACACTTTCTGCAGCTCCAAATGTTTTGTTATCGGTTGTTTGAAAAGATTCACCTGGTTCTTCAGAAAAACAATTTAAATTCAAGCAATCATTCCAATCAGCTCTACCAATTAAAGGTAGTCCATGAGGACCTAAGTTATTAATAGTAAAATGTATACTTGCTTTTAAATGTTCAAATAAACGTTCTTCTGTTCCTTTTTGATTGTTATATGGAACCAACTCATCAAGTATACTAAAGTCTCCAGTTTCTCTTATATATGCACTAGTAGCTGCTATCAGCCACAATGGATCATCATTAAACCCTGATCCTATATCTGCATTACCTAATTTGGTTAACGGTTGAAATTGATGATATGTTGAGCCATCTTTAAATTGGATCGATGCTAAATCAATAATACGTTCTCTTGATTTTTCGGGAACCATATGAACAAAACCCAGTATATCTTGGCAACTATCTCTAAATCCAATACCTCTCCCCGTCCCACTTTCATAGTAACTAGCAGATCGGCTTAAATTAAAAGTAACCATACATTGATATTGATGCCACGTATTCACCATCGTATTTAATTTATCATCACTACTCTTAATTTGATAATTTCCTAAAATATTTGTCCAATGATCGCTTAATTGATTAAAAGCTTGATTAACCTTTTCTATCGTATCGTATTTATCGATTAAATGATATGCTTTTGATTTATTGACATCTAAATCTTTTATGTATTTTTGATTTTTTTCGTTTTCTATATATCCTAACAAAAAGATAATTGTTTCTTCTTGTTGTGGTCTTAAATTAATCTTTAAAAAATGACTAGCTATCGGAGCTCCACCACTAGCAATGCTTTGATGACTTGTATGATTTAATACAGTATCAGGTTCATTCCATCCATTATATTCACCTAAAAATGATAACCGATCTGTATCAAATCCTTGAATTTTTTTATTCGTGTGAAAAAATGCATAGTGATTTCTACGTTCACGATACTCAGTTAAATGAAAAATCGTTTGATTTTCCACTTCAACTTCACCAATATTTAAATTTCTTTGAAAGTTAGTTTGATCATCAACTGCATTCCATAAGTTCCATTCAAGTAAACTGTGTAAGTATACTTCTTTATCCTTATTTGTTTCATTTTTTAAAGTTAAAACATGTACTTCCACTTGATCTTCTAATGGTATGAAAAATTTCAGTTGTGAAGAGATACCATTCTTTTTGCTTTCAATAATGGTATATCCCATGCCATGTCGACATTGATATGCATCTAGTGGAGTTTTAACAGGTAAAAATCCTGGATTCCAAACTTGGCTTCCATCTGAAATGTAATAGATGCGTCCATTTTGATCAATAGGTACTTGATTATATCTATATCTTGTTAAACGTCTTAATTTTGCATCTTTATAAAATGTGTATCCACCACCTGTTTGTGAAATCAAGCCATAAAAACCTTGGTTTCCTAGATAATTAATCCATGGTGTTGGTGTTTTTGGATTTTTTATTACATATTCTCTTTTATTATTATCAAATTGTCCATATTTCATATTGTATATTCTCCATTTTATTATTTTTATCCTTTAACACTACCCATAGTTATACCTTTAATAATTTTTCTGGAAAAAATTAAATAAATAGTTAATAATGGAATGATTGCTACAACTAATAACATATATACAGGTCCTAAATCAAACATATCAGGACTTGATGCTTTCAGACCTGCAATAACTAAAGGAATTGTTCTTTTTGATTGCGATTGAATGATGAGTGATGGCATAAAGTAATTATTCCAACTTGCAACAAAACTAAATATGAATTGTACTGCTAAAGCTGGTGCAATCATCGGAATGACTATTTTATGAAATGTATTCAACTCTTTTGATCCATCAACACGTGCTGATTCAATAACTTCATAAGGTAGAACACTATCTAGATATTGCTTAATAAAGAAAAATACAGCTGGTGCAGCAACACTAGGAACAATTAGAGGTACATAATTATCAATAAATTTATATTGATAAAGTAATCTAACAAGTCCTAAAGATGAGACTTGCACTGGTATCATCATAATCAATAAAATAAAAGTAAATGCAGCATTACGGTATTTAAAATGATATAAGTGGATTCCATATGCAGCCAATGCATTAAAATATGTTGCAAGTGTAGCTGATAATAATGCAATAAACAAACTATTGCCTAATGCCTTGATTACTTTAAAATTAGCATTTTCAATCATATTTCTAAAATTGACTGTAAATTGGTTTCCTGGAAAAAATGAAAATCCTTTTTGAATGTCATAATGTGCATGTGTTGAATTAATAATAAGCACATAAAATATAAAAACGATGATTGCTGTCAAGAGTCCTAAAACCAAATATATTAAAGCTTTTTGAAGATGCAATGATATTGGTACATTTTCTCTTGGGTTCTTTTGTGTCATATACATACCTTCACTTTCTCGTTGTGGATTTAACATCAACCATATCATTGTTTCTAAACGCTCTAAAAACAATAACACTTAATCCACCTGTTATGATAAATAACACTACTGAAACAGCCCCTGCAAGACCATAATTTTTACTTGTCGTAATCAGATCATGTAAATACATAATCATAGTTTTAGTTGATAAATTTGGTCCGCCATTACCTTCAGTTAATATTTGTGGTATATCAAACATTTGAATACCACCAATTAATGAAGTAATGAGTACAAACAAAATAATTGGTTTTAATAAAGGTATGATTATTTTTATAAATATTTGTCTACTATTTGCACCATCTACAGATGCTGATTCTAAAATGGTTTGATCAATTCCCATAATACCTGCCATTAATAATATAGTTGTGTTTCCAAACCACATTAAAAAGTTCATCAAGGCAATAAGCGAACGAGTCGAAATTGTTTTAGCAAAAAAATCATATTGTTCTTGAAGGTATCCACCGTCCATAAGTAAATTCACGACGGGGCCATTTTTTGCAAATATTTGTAAAAATAACATCGAAAATGCACTTGCCATAACTAAATTTGGCATATACATTATTGTTTTGTAAAACCCTGTATTTTTAATCTTTAACCTTGTAGAAGTAAACCATAACGCTAAAAGTAAAGATATAATAATTTGAGGTATAAATCCCATCAACCACATAATTAATGTATTCCCAGCATATTTAAATAAAATTCCATCTTGGAAAATTTGCGCATAATTATCTAAAAAGATAAAATTAGGTCCGATTTTTATAATGCCTTGACGCATATAATATTCGAAAAAACTATAGTAGAATGTTGATAATAAAGGAATAAGTGAAAAAATAATATACACAATAAAAAAAGGAGCAATAAAATAAAGTCCATATCTATTGTAATTCACTCTACTTTTTTTTGTCTTTGTCATGTCTGCTCTCCTATAGACATTGATATGAGGAGGTATGATTTACCTCCTCAAAATCAATATTTTTTTATGTTAGTCTACTCTAATTAATTCTGGATGTTTAGCTTGAACGATTTCATAAAAATTATCCCAAGCTGCTTCTTTAGTTGCTACTTCACCACTGAAATAATCTCTAAATGCGGTTTGAACACCTTCATTTAAAGCTTGGTCATAAGCTGAAATGTTTTCCATTGAAATTGATGCAGCTGATTCAACGAATAATGCAACATGGTTTTGTCCACCTAAGAAATCACTGCCGAAATCTGGATCATCTGCTAATTCTTGCATTGCAGTCATATGATTTGTATAATCTTGGGTATCAATTGTAATTTGTTTCATGATATCCTTATCTGCTGTTAATTTTAACATAATATCCTTCACTAAGTCTTTATTATCAGTACCTTTTGCTGCTGTAATCCAAGTTCCACCCCAATAGTAGCTTGCAGGACCTTGTGTAACTGCCCAGTCACCAAATCCATCTTCTCCAGCATTTCCTTGTAATGTGAAGTTAATCCCCCATGTTGAATAGAAGAATCCAAAAACATTACCATCAGCGCTTTGGTCAGCTGCCCAAGTACTATCCCAAAGGCTAGCTCCATGATTATAATCGTTATCAGAATATGCTTTAGTTTGATCAATCCATCTTTCGATTGATGCATCAATAACTATTTCATCATCTTCATTAACCCAAGGATTTGACATATTATTAGAGAATGTACGATATGCATCATCATAACCTGAAAGCATATAGTATCCATCTTCTTTCATATCTTCTGCAACATCATCAAATTTATCCCATGTAGAAATGAAATTTTGAACTGCTGCTGGATCATCAGTTCCTAAAACATCAGTAGCAATAGATCTTCTATAAGCAAATAGACCTGGAGTTGCTTGCCATGATACACCTTTAAGTTTACCATCAGTTGATGTTACGATATCTTTAGTATATTGATATTGTTGATCAAGTTCATCTTCTTCAATACCTAAATCATTAATAACGTCTAGTGTATAATCTGTATTCACATATTTTAATGCGTAATCAGCTTCAACTAAGAACATATCAACTTTTTCATCAGCAGATGCACTGTCTTGATTTTCTAGTGCTAAATCTAATGCGTTTTGATATCCATTATCATCATTTGCAACAATTATCCATTCAACAATAGTACCATCTTTTAACACATCAGTGCCATCACTATTTGTCTTATCATAATCTGGATAATAATCTCTAAATCTTGTTTGGAATTCTGTGTTCCAAGCTCTAACAACTAAAACCTCGCCGCTATTATCTTTATCTGTACAAGCTAATAAAGTGAATGCAGCTACGAATAACAATAAAACTGTAAAAATTTTCTTCATATTTTTCTCTCCTTTATTTTTTTCATAGATTTGCTATGATTTTTACCTAATTTTTTTTACTGTCTGACCTTCTTGTAAATGACCATTTATGACGATTTGCTCTGCGATGAACGTTTTAGGTTTGTTGATCATTTGAATGAGTTTAAGTGCTGCCATTTTTCCGATAGCTTCACTATCTTGAACATATGTTGTAAGTATTGGTCTTAATATCCTTGATAAATAAATACCATCATAACCAACAACACTAATATCTTCGGGAATTTTCAAACTATGTTTTTCAATTTCTGTCAATCCACCCATATATGAATAGTCATCAGGGAATATGATAACCGTTGGTCTATTTTCTAGTTCTAATAGTTCTCTAGTTGCAAGACCACTGTATTTAGGGAGATGATATAATGCTTCTTTGATGTACTCCTCAGGTATTTCTAGATTTAATTGTTGGCATGCGTGATGAAAACTTGCTAAACGTTCTTTAGTAACGGTTGTATCTTCACCATGGATAAACGCGATTTTTCTATGACCTTGATTATATAAGTAATTTACGATTTCGCCAAGACCTTTCGTGTTATCACTTAATATCGCTGTTCTATTATTATATAGATGATCGATTGTAATGGTTGGCATATCTGATTCAACTAAATTGATAACTTCTGGATCCTTAAAGTTGGCTGAGACTAATATGACTCCATCGCATCCACGATATCTTGAATGACTCAAGTAGGAATTTCTAGAATTACCTATTTTATTACTAATAAATGTGACATCGTAACCTAAACTTTCGGCTTCTTTCTTTATACTATTTAAAATGACACTGAAATACTCATGTTCTAGTCCAGACTCAGATTTATCCACATACAACAATCCTAGATTATATGATCTGTTTGTTTTTAAACTTCTAGCATTTGAGTTTGCGATATATCCCAATTCATTTGCAACTCTTATAACATGTTGTGTTGTTTTTTCACTAATTTCATGTGATCTATTTAGAGCTTTAGAAACTGTAGCAATTGATACTTCACATTTTTCAGCAATATCTTTAATTTTTACCATATGTTCACCGACCTTCGAAAACGTTTTCGCATTTGAATTATAACACCCATAAAATCATCAGTCAATACAAAATATCCAAAAATGTAAGCGTTTATATCAAAAAGACTAGAATATTTTTACGAAAATACGAAAACGTTTAAATTTGACTAGAAAACGTTTAAGTTTAACTTTATTATCTAAAAAATCAAAAAAAAGACTATTTTTTAAGTCTTTTTTGTTTTTTAATTAAGAAATATGGTATTTTAATTATTTTTGTCTTATTTTCTTAATATACGCATTGAGTTGATGACAGCTATCAATGATATGCCTACATCAGCAAATATCGCCATCCACATATTTGCTAATCCAAATGTACCTAACCCTAAAACTACAAATTTAGTGATTAGTGCTAATAATATATTTTGAATAACAATCTTATTTGTAAATGTTGATATATGAATAGCTTCTATTAGTTTAAAAGGTTCATCATTCATAATGACTACATCTGATGCTTCTATTGCAACATCACTACCAAGTGTTCCCATTGATATACCGATATCTGCAGATAGTAAAACCATTGCATCATTGATACCATCACCTATAAATGCAGTTTTCCTATGTTTAGAAAAATCCATGACTAAATTCTTTTTATCTTCTGGAAGTTGTTTTGCATAGATATCTATAATGCCTAGCTTACCAGCTATATCTTTTGCAATATAATCTTGGTCTCCTGTTACCATGGATATATGTTTGTTCATTTTCTGTAGATTTTTAATTGTTTCTTTACTACTCATTTTTAAATCATCTTCTAAAACAATATAACCAACATATTTCAAATCATATGCGACATGAATGACAGTTTGCTTTATATCAGGTATATCAAAGTTAATATGATTATCTTTAAGTAGTTTTTGGTTTCCTACGAGTAAAGCTTTATCTAGATAGTTAACTTTAATACCTTGTCCAAAAATTTCATGATAGTTTTTTAGATTCTTTGTTTCAATCTCACCTTTATATGCTCTTAAAATCGACAAAGCAATTGGATGGTTAGATCCAGATTCTGCGTGACTTGCTAGTTTTAAAATATAATCTTTATTCTCTGCATAAACTTTAGTAACTATAAATTCACCTTTAGTAAGTGTTCCAGTTTTATCAAATATAAAGTGTTCGATTTGATGTAGTGTTTCAAGATCGCTACCGCTTTTTACTAAAACACCTTTTTTTGATGCCATACCAATTCCAGCATAAAATGCTAGTGGAACTGATAGGACAAGTGCACATGGACAACTAATGACTAAAAATATGAGTGCTCTTTTAAAATATATTGCTAGCTCACTTATATATGTGCTTTGATTGATTAAACTAGCAAAAACAGGTATTAAAAAAGCTAATATGAAAGCAATTAAAACCACAATAGGCGTGTAGTATTTCGCGAATCTTGTTATAAATTGTTCTGTTTTTGCTTTTTTGGATGTATTTTGTTCAACAAATTCTATGATTTGATAGACTCTAGAATCTTTATATGTCTTGTTAACTTTAATGGTTAGGATTCCATTAAGATTTATAGAACCTGACATGATCTCATCATCTATAGTTTTATAAAGTGGTAGTGACTCTCCAGTTAAACTACTTTCATCAACATAAGTCTCACCTTCTATGATATAGCCATCTACTGGGACTTTTTCTCCAGTTTTTACAACAATCATATCATTGATACAAAGTGATTCTGGATCAACGTCTTTTATATTTTCATCGATTAGAAGATGCGCAATATCAACTTTTAAATCCATTAATGATTCAATATGCTTTCTAGATCTATGGACTGATAGATTTTGGAAATACTCTCCGATTTGATAAAACAACATCACCGCAACGCCTTCAATGTACTCTCCAATAATTAGAGCACCTAGGGTTGCGATCATCATCAAAAAGTTTTCATCAAAGATCTTACCTTTTTTTATGTTCTTCATTGCTTTAATAATAACTTTGCCACCAATTAATACATATGAGGCTATATAGAAAATGAGTTTTATATGCTGATTTAATCCGAATAACATTTGTAATACAAACATCATACCCATGATAATGATCCCTAAAATAACACTTATTTGATTAAAAGTGATCGTCTTCTTTTGAGTTTTGTTGTCTTCTTTTGAATTAAATATGGACACTTCTGATTCAACATGTCTCGCGATTTGTTGCATTTTCTCTGGATTCATTGAGTTTTGTTCATCATCAAAATATAACTTTTGTCTCATAAAATCAATCTTTACATCTTTAAGCCCTTTTACTTTTTTGATTTCGTTTTCTATTTTTATTGCACAATTGGCACAATCGATATCTCTTATCTCATAAATCTTTTTCATCGTGAACCTCGTTTACATGATCAATAGCTTGAGTAAAAAGTTGATGAACGTGTTCATCAGCTAGTCTATAAAATCTAGTTTTTCCATCTTTTCTAGATCTTACCAAATCTACATCTTTTAAACTTTTAAGTTGATGAGAGATGGAGCTTTGACTCATATTTAGAACAACTGATATATCACATACACAAAGTTCATTTGATTTTAGTGCATATAGGATTTTAATTCTTGTAGGATCTGAGATGGCTTTGAATAGTTTAGACACTTTATCAATGTCATTTGTCTTTATGATATTTTTTTGTACTTCTTTGACTTTATCCTCATGGATAAAGATAGTTTCACAAGTGTATGAATTCATATTTCCTCCTATACATATGAATGATTGCTCATATGTTCATATATAGTATATCACACTTTCATATAAAATAAAAAGGGCATTTAAATTTGCCCTTATGATTACTATTGATAAGCTTTTAGCATCAAATATTGATTTAGAAGTCCAATTGCGACCATATTTTCTAAAACAATACCAACTCTTCTAACGATTGCAACATCATGTCTACCATTGATTTCTAATGGTTCAACTTGATTTGTTTCTAAATTGATTGTATCCTGGCTTTTTTGAATACTTGATGTTGGTTTGACAAATACATTAATAGTTAAATCATTTCCATTTGAAATACCACCAGTCATACCACCTGAATGATTTGTTTTAGTTTTACCGTTACAATCTAATAAGACATCATTAAATTGTGAACCAAAATATTCTACACCACTAAATCCCAATCCAAATTCTACACCTTTAACAGCTGGTACAGAAAATAACAATTGTGAGAGTTCAGAATCTAATTTGTTAAAAAATGGTTCTCCCATCCCTACGATCATATCAGAAACTGTAAGTTTGATGATACCTCCAATAGATTCGCCTTTTTTGACGACATCTAATAGATATTCATCTAGTTTGTTCATATCTTTTAATGAACCGACTTGAATAAGTTCACTTTTTATTTTAAAAGGAATCGCCATTTTAGCAATAGATCCCGCCGCAACCAATGCTGCAGTTAGTCTGCCTGAAAATCTTCCGCCACCTCTATAATCTTGAAATCCTTTATACTTAACTTGGCTTACAAAATCAGCATGTCCTGGTCTTGGATGTGTTTTTAAGTGTTGATAATCTTTAGATATGACATTTTTATTTTCAATCATGATATGAATAGGTGATCCAGTAGCATATCCGTTAAATACACCACTTGTGATTCTAAACTTATCATCTTCTTTTCGAGGTGTTGTACCAATTTGTTTAGGTTTTCTTTTTTCCAAATCTTGTTTAATGAGTTCTTCATCAATTTTAGTTCCTGCAGGTAGTCCATCTAGTACTGCACCGATTGCGTCTTGATGAGACTCACCATATAAAGTGATTTTAAATAAATGTCCATAACTATTCACTGATAATCACATCCTTTAATTTTTTGTAAAGCGTCGGTGTGAGTTTAATCTCTTGATCTATCCAAATAGATAAACTCTTTAATGCTTGAATCATCAACATATCCACACCATTAACACCTTTTTTTGCATAGGTTAGTATTTTAGTTTGAGCAGGTCTATAAACCATATCAATGACAAATTTTTTGTCTACTTGTTTTTTATCTAAAATGCTATATTTATGATTTGGATAGGTTCCTATAGGTGTTGCTTGAACATACATATCAACATCGTTTATGTTTAGATCTTTATACATGATGGTTTCAAGATTTACCTTAAGTGCATCTCTTGTGACAAACATAGGTTTAGCTTCTAAATCTTTTAAGACATAATATGCTGCTTTAGCTGCACCACCTGTTCCTAAAATATAGACACGTTTATCTTTAACGATGATTTTATTTCTTTTTATTAAGCCTTCAAATCCTTGATAATCTGTATTATCTCCAACAATTTTATTATGTTTAACATATATTGTATTGACTGCACCAATACGTTTTGCTTCATCAGTTAATTCATCTACATAATTAATAATTATTTCTTTATAAGGTTTTGTGACATTATATCCATGATATATGCCTTGTTTTAACTCTGAAATTAACATCTCTAAGCTATTAGGTGTAACATCTATTAAATCATATGTAAATTCTATATTTAAATGTTTACTCATTAACGCAAAAATATTGGGTGATTTTGAATAACTAATTTGATGTCCAAGAAGTGCAAATCGTTTCATTTCTTTTGATACTCCTTAGAAACGTCCATCAAAGTTTTAATAAATGGTTTATAAAATGGCCATAAATCTTCATTACTCAATAATTCTTTTTGTTTATCAATGATTTCTTTTTCTCTTCTAGGATCAAAAATTGGTAAGTGATGTTCCTTTTTATAAAGTCCAATCAGTCTTGAGACTTCCATGCGTCTTAAAAATAGATCTAACATCTCTTGATCAATTTGATTGATTTGTGCTCTAAGTTCAATCAGTTTCATCAACAAGTCCTCCAAGTTCTTTAAACACTTCAAAGAAATTTGGATAACTCTTCTCAACAGCGTGAGCATCAGTTATCTTAATATTTCCATCAGCTCTTAAGCTTGCGATGGCAATCGCCATTGCGATTCTATGATCTTGATATGAACTAAATTCTAGATCACCTCTAAATGAGTCTTGTCCAGTAATCCACGCTTCATCTTCAGTGATTTTCATTTCAACACCAAACTTAGTTAAAACTTCATACATCGCAACTAAGCGATCAGATTCTTTGATTTTTAATCGTTTACAATTGATAAAGTGAGTTTCTCCCTGACTTAATGCTGCTAAGACCATCAAGATTGGACCTAGATCAGGAATTGGATCGATATCAATTGTTATGCCTTTTGTTTCCCTAGGATGTACGACATATTGTCTTAAATCCTTTTGGAAGTATAAATATCCACCCATCTTTGAGATAATATCTGCAATTTTTTTATCCCCTTGTTTACTTAGAGGATCAAGATTTCTTAATTGTAGGGGTAATTTATGTTGATTGATTGTTCCAGCAACCATCCAAAAAGCTGCTTGTGAATAATCACCTTCAACATCTAAAACTCTTGGTTCATATTTTTGTTTACCTGGAATAAAAATTCGATTATTTTCAAATTCATAAGTAATTCCAAATTTATTTAATGTATCTAGTGTCATATCAACATAGCCTTTTGAAGAAAGTGGTGTTGTGATTTCTATAATAGAATCTTTTTTAGCTAATGGCAGGGCAAAAAGTAGACCAGATACAAATTGACTACTTATATCTCCTCTAACCTTATAATGTCCACCTTCTAATCTACCTTCAATCTCAAGAGGCAGATAGTGCTCATTTTCTAAATGTTTGAATCCTAATCCTTTTTCTAAAAAGATTGTTTCATAAACATTTAGTGGTCGATCGACTAGCCCACCAGAACCTTTAAAAGTAACTTTTTCTTTTTGAAGCATATAAATCGGAATCATAAATCTTAATGTAGATCCAGATTCAATACAATCAACTGTATCATTGATTAATTTAAATCCGTGAGCAATAACTTTCTCACCTTCAAATTCTACATTAAGTCCTTTAAGCGCTTGTTTGGTTGCGGATAAATCATTTGAATCTAATACATTAGAAACGACTGATGTTCCCTTAGCCAAACCTGCTGCAATCACATATCTATGTGACAAAGATTTAGAACTAACAACTTTAACAACTCCATTTAATTTTGATGGTTTTATTAATACGTTCATTAAAATTCACCTACCTTTATTTGTGTAACTACGCCTACTCCAATATCTGATAAACAGATGAAATGAAATGCTTCTGCAGTAAATTTCTTATCTGTTTTTATATCCTCTTTTAAATCTTCTGCTTTAAAATATGGTTTCTTTATGAGCCCATTTAACTCTAAGGTATGTCTGATAGACTCATATAAGTGTTTTGGTGTTAATCCCTTTTTAATGCCAATTTCAAGTGCAATGAGCATACCATAACTAATCGCTTCACCATGTTTATATGTTTGATAATTATATTTTTTCTCAATCGCATGACCAAATGTATGACCAAAATTTAAAAGCATTCTCTCTTTTTGATCAAAAGGATCTTTTAAAACAACATTCCTTTTGACTTCAATTGCCATCAAAATTTCTTTGGTCGTTACTTTTTTAACATCTTTAAAGAAATTATATAAATCTTTATTTGCGATTAAACCAGCCTTAATCATTTCAGCTACACCTTGATTATACTCTCTTTTACTTAATGTATCTAAAAAGATTGGATCTATGATCACTAGTTTTGGGTGATAAAATGATCCGACTAAATTTTTTCCTTTTGCAAGATCAATACCAACTTTAGATCCAATTGAACTATCAACTTGTGATAATAAGGTTGTAGGTACTTGGATATAAGGTAGACCTCTATATAGGGTTGCGGCTACAAATCCTGTTAGATCTCCAACCACACCTCCGCCTAAAGCAATTAATAAATGATTTCTTTTGATACCTTTATCCATTAATTGATTTATAACATCTAAATATGTTGGAAAGCTTTTTGATTGTTCACCTGCTTTAATAACAACAATATGCAGATTGAACTCATTTAAAACACCTTTTATAAAATCATGATATAATTCATCAACATTTTCATCTGTCACGACAAAAAGATCTTCATATGTATAAAAAGACTTGATATGATGTGCTAGTCCTCTTACAGAATTTTTCTCTACAATGATTTCATATTCTGGCATTTTAAGTTTCATCAAATAATTTTCTCTTTTCTTTAGCATGTTTTAAGTATGTTTGAATCGATGATTTATCATCTGTTTGGATAAGATTTTTAAATTTATCTAACTCAAATTCAAAATCTTCTATTTTCTTTATAAGTGCTTCTTTGTTTTCTAAAAACAATTCAGTCCACATGATTTCATTTATTTTTGCGATTCTAGTTAAATCACGATATGAATCACCTGTTGCCTGTGGAGTTTCTTTTAAGTGATCTGATTGTACAAGACTTACAGCAATCACATGTGTTAATTGTGATGTAAATGCAATCAATTGGTCATGCGTATGTGCATCAGTTATGGTTATTTTACCAAATTTAAGGTCACTTGCAATTGTTTTTAGAATTTTTATATCTTCTTCTTTTGATTTTTCACCTTTTACAATGATAAAATTAGCACCTTTAAAGATACGATAATCTCTTGCATCAAAACCTTGGGTCTCTTTTCCTGCCATGGGATGATGTGATGTATAACTAATCTCATCAGGAATGATTGCTTCTATTTCTTTTGTCATCCAGGCTTTGGTTCCACTGACATCCGTGATCAATTGGCCAGGTCTTAATAAATGTTTATGATTTAATAAAAACTCTATATTGTGTTTAGGATATAATGCTAAGATGATCAGGTCAGCTTTTGATAAGTATGAAATATCATTATCTTTTTCTACGATGGATTCTTTGATTGCTAACTCAATTACTGACTCAGTTCGATTTGTAGCATAAATCTTATGGCCTGCTTTTTTTAATCCTTGAGCATAAGATGCACCAATCAAACCTAATCCAACGATAAATATGTTCATCTAAAGTCTTTTCCTAATAAATCTGATAATTCTTTTAATCGATCAACCATTTGTAAATACTTTTTAGGTTTTAATGATTGTGCACCATCACTTAAAGCATGTTCAGGTTCGTGATGTACCTCAACGATTAATCCATCTGCCCCAACAGCAAGACTAGCTAGAGACAGTTTTTCTATCATAGACCATCTACCTGCTGCATGACTTGGATCAACGATAATTGGTAAATGAGATAATTCTTTAATCGCAAGCACAGATGAGATATCTAATGTATTTCTTGTGTATTTTTCAAAGGTTCTAATCCCTCTTTCACACATAATTACTTGTTCATTTCCACCACTCATGATATATTCAGCACTCATTAACCATTCTTCAATGGTTGATGATAATCCTCTTTTTAATAAAATAGGTTTTGTTGATTTTCCTAAAGCTTTCATTAAATCGAAGTTTTGCATGTTTCTTGCACCTACTTGAATAATATCTACATACTCTTCAAATAAAGGTAGAAGATCTGCACTAGGAATTTCAGTTACAACCAACAAATCAAACTCGTCTCCTATTTTTCTTAAGATCTTTAATCCTTCTTCTTTTAATCCTTGAAATGCATAAGGTGAAGTTCTAGGTTTATATGCACCACCTCTTAAGATATGGGCACCTGATTGTTTCACAGTTTTTGCAATCGTTCTTAATTGTTCTTCTGACTCAACAGAGCATGGTCCAGACATCATCACAAATTGATCAGATCCAATCTCTATACCATTTTTAAATTTAATAACCGTATTTTCTTTTTTAAAACTTCTTGAAGCTTTCTTAAATGGTGTCGATACCCTTGTAACCTCATCAACGCCTTCAAATGCATATAAATCTTCTGGTTCAAAAGTTGAAGTGTCTCCAATAATCCCAAAAATATGAATGAGTTTAGAACTCACATCTCTGATTTCTAAATCTTTACTTACGAGAAATTCTTCTAGTTTTTGGTATTGTTTTTTTGTTGCGTCTTTCTTCATTTTAATAATCATAGTTTTTTTGTCCCTTTCTTTTTTCATCCTTTAAAAATAAAAAATCCCTAAGGAACCCCAAGGATGATTTTTGTAATCATGATTTGGCTGTTCCTTTAAATCCACAAAAAGGAATGCCTTGTTATAGACAACCCTTATATACTGTATGAATAATAATAGTCAACCTTTTTTATTTTTAACATAGAGTGATCTCCTCATCTATTTGTTGATATAGTATCACAATATATTTAAAAAGACAAGATAAAGCGAAAAAAAACATTTTTTCATTTTGGTATTGTGTTTTGCACACTACCTATGTTATATTAGTAGTGTGTATCACACAATAAAGGAGGCAAATGATGAATACTCAATTCAAAAAAGGTATTCTTGAGATGTGTATCTTGTATGTTATTAATGAACAAGACATGTATGGGTTTGAAGTTATTGAACGTCTGGCAAAAGATATAGATGTCAATGAAAACACTGTATATCCCATTTTAAGAAGACTTACCAGTCAAGATCTATTTACAACCTATCAGAAACAAACTAATTTAGGTGCTCCAAGAAAGTATTATAAAATCACAACACAAGGTCAATCAAAATTAAACCATTCATTAGATGAATGGAAAACATTTCTAAATGGTGTATTCCATATCGTAGGAGGAACAAAACATGAATAAAAAAACTTATATGAGTGAATTAAATGAAATTTTAGTAAAGTATCAAGTCAACGAAAATGACATTGAAGATGTGTTAGTTGATTATGAACAAATGTATGATGATGCTTTAGATAGAGGGCTTACAGATGATGAAGTTTATCAGTTGTTAGGTAATCCAGAACATGTAATCAACGAATTACGAGACACATTAACTCTTAAAAGACAAAAACAATATAAAAATAAATTGATTGCTTTAACGCCTTTTATAGCTGTGATCACATTTATGATTATTGGACTCACTACTGAAGTCTATCATCCAACTTGGTTAATCTTTTTAATCATTCCTATGTCTGCCATCATTTTGAATACACATGGTAAGGAAAAAATAGTTGCGCTATCTCCATTTATAGCATTAATATTCTTTTTCATTGTGAGTATGACCACTGAAACTTGGCAACCTACTTGGTTAATCTTTTTAATTATTCCTCTACTTAGTATGCTTTATAATAAAAACACATTAAAAAAGATTATCTCTATTGGCGCACTTTTAGTTGCGGTTGCATTTTATTTATACATGGGCTATGTTCAAGATAATTTTGAATATGGTGCACTTGGCTTTATCCTTCCAATAGGTGTTGCAATTCTTTATGGTGATATTAGTGTAAGCATCAAAAAAATGGATCCAATAGAAAGAAAAAGTGGATATATATTATTCTTTGTAATTTTAAGCTCAATCATCATATTCTTTGTCCTAGGATTTATCTACCAAGGATGGGCATATGCTTGGATGATATTCTTATTCATACCTATGGCTTCAATTTATTTATTTGATAAATCAAGAAAAATAACACCTTTTATGCCATTTATTGCAGTGATTATTTTCTTTAGTGTCGGGTACTTCTTTTCACTATTTCAACTATCATGGATTGCGTTCTTATTAATTCCTATTGTTGCAGTTATAGAAAACGCATAAAATAATTTAATAATAAATAAAAAAAGAGTGTTTAGGAAATCCTAAGCACTCTTTGTCTATCATTAATCAATTTCTATATATCCTAATCCTAAAGCTTTTGGACCTGCATGAGCTCCAACAACTGGTGTTAAATACGCAACCACAACTTCTCTATTTGGAAATACTTTTTTGAGTTCATCTAAAAACCAATCTACATATTCATCTGCATGTGCATGAGATATATAAGTGATAACATTTTTATCTTTGGTTGCTTCTATATATTTTTCTAACACACGAACGTGTGCTTTTTTAGTTGTTCTAATTTTTTCTAAGGTTTCGACCTTACCATTATCTCCTAAAACAAGTAATGGTTTTAATTGTAACATAGTTCCTAGTGTTCCTGAGAGTTTTGATAATCTACCGTTTTTAACAAGATACAATAGTGTATCAACTGCAAAGAAGACTTCATCATGATCTCTAATTTTTTCTAAATAAGGCAAAATTTCTTTAACGTTCTTTCCTTCTTCCGCTAGGCGATGTGCTTCTAAGACCATATAAGCTTCACTATAAGCTAGTGTTTTAGAATCAAATGCAGTGACTTTAATCTTCACTTCACTTGCAGTTCTTACAACTGCATCATATAGTCCACTTAATTCTGAAGAAATCACAATAACTAAAGCTTCCTCATAACCTTCTTTTTCTAATGCTTCAAAGTTTTCAATCATTGTTCCTATAGACACATAAGATGTCTTAGGTATATCATTAGGTTTTTCTAAGATGCGTGTATAAAACGTTTTTGCGTCCATATCAACAAAATCATTGTAACTCTCATCTGCACCAAAATGAATCATTGATCTTAAAATTCTAATGTCTTTTGGATAATCTAAGTAATCTAGACCAGCATTACTACAAGTTAAAATTGCTACTTTTTTCATCATAATCTCCCTTTTATTTCTTTTTTAATTCCTTTAATTCATCTCTTATTTCTGTTAATAATTTAATATCTTCTGGTATGACAACTTCTTTAACTTCTTCAACTACAGGTGCACTTTCTTTTTGAACACGTTCATTAAATTCTTTTCTTCTAATCACTAAAGTAACAGCTGCATAAATGCTAAACGCAATAATTAAAAATTCTACAACCGCTTGAATAAATGATCCATAGCGCACTTCTGATCCGTTAACTAGCCAAATAAGTTCTGAAAAATCAGCATTACCTGTAAGTGTATTTACCAATGGCATGATGATATCATTCACAAGTGAAGTAATAATTGCTTTAAATGCAGCACCTATAATAAACGCAATAGCTAAATCCATGATATTGCCTTTAGTTATAAAATCCTTAAATCCTTTGAAAAAACTATCTGCTCTATTTTTCACAATAATTAACTCTCCTTTTTTATTTATCATATCATATTTTTAGTTAATAATATATATTATGTTTAAACTTAAATTACCAATGCACACAATTGTACATATATGACAATAAATTATAAATCGGTTAGATCTTGAATTTGTTCTAACTCACTCATAAAATATATATACAATTGATTTAAGATATCAAGCGATACCTTTTTATGTTTTCTTGCAGGATGTTTTTTATGCCATAAAGCAAGGTGAACTTCATCTTCAATGACACTTAAATATACATGCTTTAAGTTATTCGTTTTTTCTATATTTTCTACAAAACTAATTAGTTTATAGTCTATCGCATTTAAATGCATGCCAACTTCCTTATAAACCTTTAAACTTCCACGCTCTTCTAATTTTTCAAATTTAAGTCCTTTTACTCTTGGTTTCCCTTGTGCTCTGACTTGAACTCTTGTGTTTGATTTTTTATGCAACACATAATAAATACCATCTAGATGTGTTTGTTGACTATTATTTGAAGATGTTGTTATGGTCGTATCATATATATCAAAATCTAATTGATCTTCTGTATGACCTTTTATATGTCTTTTGACTCTAGCAAGTGCATAATATGGAAATATACCACCAATTTTATTGAAATCAAATTTACCTTTTTCATAGGATTCATAGGTTAAGAATAAACCTTCTTCACGATTGATTTTATCAATAATAGTCGTATATAAATATTCAAAGAATGGTTTTTCACTTAAGAATTTTAAACTTACAAAAAATCCTATTAAACATACAATTAAGGTAATACCACCATAAACAGGTAAAATCCAAACTGTATCTCCATTATCAAATTGATTTGGAAATATAATAAGTGCCGCAATAACTAATACAAGTGTAATCCCAAGAAGTATGCCCCATATTTTCATTAACTTTTTCTTGCGATTTTGTTGAGCCTTATTAAAATCTCGATTGATCAGACTAAACTCATTAATCGTAAACATCGAATGCCTTCTTTCTAAACAACTTATTTCTTATTAATAATTTCACTTAACTCATAAAAATTATCGATGGTTTTATATTTTTTTAATCTTGACTTATGTTGGTGCCCTTTTGTGTATAAAATAACATCCATACCCAAACTTTCGGCAACTTCTGCATCGTGAAGTGTATCACCAATCATAATCGCATCTTTAGGGTTTATTTTGTGTTTTAAAACATAGGCTTTTGCAACTTCAATCTTTGATTCCCCATGTGTGTTTGTTGTACCTAAAACATCTTCAAAATAATGACCGATACCAAAATGTTTAACTTGATCATCTAAATTGTTTTTCTCTGATGCAGATAACAAGATGTTTTTAACGCCCATTGATTGATAATAAAAGATCGAATCAATAATTCCTTTATGTAATTTTTCATCATAACTAGCTGGTTGATATAATTCAATAAATCGATTTGATAATTCTTTAAAAGGTGTTTGTTCTAAGTCATATACTTTTGCATAATAGTTTTTAACTGGAAAATCAAAAATCATTAAATACTCATTTAGCGTAACTGTTTTTCTTCCCTTTTCTACTAACATTTTGTTTAAGATTTCAAAACACAACCTTTTATCATCTAAAATGGTCCCATTAAAATCCCAAAAAATATATTTTTTCTTTTTCATAAAGTCCCTCCTACTTATGATATGGGTGATGTTTCATAATCATAAACCCACGATATATTTGTTCGATTAATATTAATCGCATTAACTGATGTGGAAATGTCATTTTTGAAAATGATATTTTTTGATTTGCTCTTTCATAAACTTCTTCACTTAAGCCATATGAACCGCCAATCACAAAAACTAAATCTCCTTGCATATAAGTGTTCACATCTTCAATCATTTTTGAAAACCCTATACTGTCTAAGATTTTACCTTTAATCGCTAATGCGACTACGACATCAGAATCTTTAATCTTATTCAAGATGTTTCTGCCTTCAATCTTCATGCCTTCACTATCTTTTTCATCCTTAATTTCAATGATATCAAGATCGACTGGTATTTGTTTTTTATAATACAAAATACCTTCATTTAAATACTTATGATTCATTTTACCGACAACGATACATTTAATCATATTTTAATCACGTCTAACCCTTCTTTTGTCGCATAATAAACTTCTACTTTAGTTGGATCATCAAAAGTCTTTACAATCGATTCTTCTATATCTAATACTGAATTACAATCTTCAGAAATATGCGTAATAATCCATTTACTTTCTTTGTTTTTAACTAAATGATTAATAAGCCAAGCGGCATCATCATTTGATAGATGTCCTCTTTCCCCTAAAATCCTTTTTTTTAGCAAAAAAGGTCTTGGTGATTGCATCAATTTAGTCGGATGATGATTAGCTTCTAATAAATAACAATCCGCATCACTTAACATGTCATAATATGCCTGATCGACATAACCAGTATCATTAACAAAACAAATCTTTTTACCTTCATGCTCGATTACATATCCAACCGGTTCACTTGCGTCATGAGAAACCATAAAACTACGCACTTTTAAACCCAAGACATCAAAGGTGTCTTCTGATTGAATAATGTGTACGTTTGACATCCATATTTTTATATCTTCACTTAAAGCTTTATATGTTCCAGAAGTTAAATAAACATCTGTAATAATCTTGTTTTTCAATAACAATCTTAAACCCATCACATGATCTGAGTGTTCATGCGTAATTAAGATGCTTTTTACATCATATAAATCCTCTTGATAAGCATCCATTTTTTCTTTAATTCTTTTATAACTTATGCCTGCATCGACAAAGATTTTAATATGCCCTACTTTTAAGTAGGTCATATTTCCTTTTGAACCACTGGCTAAAACGAATATTTCCACACTATCACCTTCTATAATCATAACATATAAATATGTGATATTATAAAATAAAGTGAAAGTGGTTGCATTTACACCCCAAAAAATGCTATATTATACTTGCTTGTATGAAACAATTGAAGGAGTGAACACAATGAATCAATTAAAAAACTTTAGAAGACTTGCTCTACTTGTGCTTGTAGTTGCTGGTTCTCTAACATTAGCTGCCTGCAAGGGTAGTGACAAAACACCATATGGTAGTCTTTCAGACGATAATGTCTATCTAACTTATGGAGATTTAGAAGTAACTGAAATAGAATTATATGATCAACTTCGTATGCAAGGTGCTGCAACATTAGCAACTATGGTAGATGAAGAAATATTTAAGACACAAATAATAGATGCTAAAGCTGATCTTGCTGCTGGCGATGAATCATTAATCGAATATTTAGATGAAACAGTAAACACAGCAATTTATGGGACTTCAGAATTAGAAGATCTACAAGATTTTTATGATGATACCCCTGAATTATATATTAGAAGTATTGAAAAATACGCAGATTCAGTTTATCTACTAGATAATAGTATTGTTATTGATGATGTCATAAATGCAATTCTTGGATTAGCACAAACCCAAGAAAATCCATTCACTGGATATCACACACTTGACTTCTTACTTGAACGTTATGCATTAAGAGTTGCTCAAAGAGCATATGCAAATGAACTTTTAGTTGCTGAAGTTTTAGATGAAGAAAGTGATGCTTATATCTCAGATGAAAATATTGTTACTTATTATAAGAACAATAAAGAAGGTCAATATGATACAGATGCTCTTGTTGTTCGTTTCATTAATTTAAATGAAGCAAATGCTGCATTATATCAAGTTGGCTTAAAGCCTGATTCAAAAGGATTCTGGTATGCAATTCCTGATGTACGTATTACAGAAGGTAACCCAGGTTATGTTGATTTAGACAATCCAGATTATGCTTATGTTTCAGAAATCTTAGATGATTTAGAAATCACATCTAAATTAGGTGTTGATGGCGAATCAAGAGAAATGATAACAGTTGATGACTATGAAGCATATTATAAAGCTTATGTTATTAACACTGATAGAAACGATGGTTTCTCAGATATCAAGTTATTACCTGAAGGTGTAAAAGCAAAATATATTGAAATATATAATTTACTACACCCAGCAGCTCCGATCAAATTAGATACAGATGGTATCTCTATTGTTGGCGATGGCAATGATTACACAACTACTTATACTTATGACGACTTAACAGAAATCAATACAAGCCTTAGAAGTCACATTTATGATACGTTAATCGCTGAAGCTGATATGGAAGATGTTGATGATACAACTGATGGTAAACCTTATTCTTCAAGAATCCAAACTTTTGGAGATGCTCGTTACTTAGTCTTTAAATTAGATGACCAAAGTGAAACTGAAGAAGGTATCTTAATCGAAGATCCTGAAAATAGTGAAGCTGAAGTATTCTCTAATACAGCTGAAGCTATCGCGATGATGGCTGAAATGAAAGACGAGTTAATTGACTCTAAACTAACTGATACATATATTTCAAGTAAAGTAAATGAAATGTATGAAGAAGAAACTTTAGATATTTATGATTCTGTTGTTAGATTATTCTATGAACAAAGTTATGGATATGATGGTACAGATACAAATAGAAATGGTGACATCTTAGCTTCTATGGGTGATATTGAAATAACTGTTGCTGACTTTTATGCAGAGTTAGAATCATCTTATGGTATCAATCTTGCATTAGACATTTTAGCTAACAAATGGTTAATGGCTAGTGAAGATTATACAGTATCAGATGCTGACAAAGATGATTACACAGAACAATTTGAAAATATTATCTCACAATTTTCTGCTGATAACTTTGCTTCTTCTGGTTATCCAGCAAGCTTAGGTAGACAAAACTTCTTATTAACTGCTTTTGGTTCAAGATCAAATGCTGAAGCAATTGAAAACCTATATATTTATCCAGATTTAAGACAACAATACTTAGAAGATTATGAAGTTCATTTTGAAGATGCTAACATTTATGAAAGTCTTGCAACATTAGCTCAAAAACAATATGATAACTTTGAATCTATTACAGTAAGTCATTTATTAGTTTATTTTGACCAAAATGGTGATGGTACACCAGATGATCCTCAAGAATATTTAGATACTCTAGATAATGCTGCTAAACAAGAAGTGTTAGATGGATTAGTTGATCTTGTAGATTTAATCTATTCACGTATTGGTATGTATAAAGGTTTCTCTGAAGCTTTAACTGCAATCGCAACTGACTTTAATGACTCAGGTCGTATTGAAACTGGTTCTACAGTTCCACCATATGATTACACATTAGAAAGTATTTGGGCTGAATATCGTCAATTAGGTTTCTATTTGAAGTTTGAAGGTATCTCTTCTGCAATTACAAATAAATCTAACTTCATCAGTGGTTCAAGTGTATTAGACGAAGTCTTCTACGACCGTGCAATGGAAATCCATGACACACTAGCTGAAATGGATGATGATGATTCTAAATTCCCATATCTTGATTTCTATGATGCATGGGTAACTACAAGTAATGCAGTAAACCAAGCAGCTTTAGAATCTGTACAATCAGCATTTGGATATCATTTAATTTTAGCAACTAAAGTAGCTGAAACTACTTCTGCTATGTATGATGGTGTTAATGATTCTGATGGAGATTATGTATTAGCTGATGATGAAACACTTAATGCTTATAATACAGTAAGTGACACATTAACTGCTTCACAAATAGAATACTATTTAGTTGGTTCTCTATCTGATGAAGGTGTTGAATTGCCTACTGATGTACAAACAGCAATTACAAATTACTTAACTCCAGTACTTACAGTTTATCAAGGTACTTACATGCAAAGAGAGTTAATCTTCAGTTTATTAGAAGATGCAGTATTCACTGATGCAGCAAACAACTTGCGCATTGATGAAATCAGACAAATCAACTTAAATCAAATGCATAGTTATATGCTATCTGAAAATGGTGGAGTGTTTGACGCAAACTATGATGCATTGTTTGGAGATATCCTAGATATCTTAGAAGGTAACGCTTAATTGATCATTTTCATATAAGACCACTTCGGTGGTCTTTTTTTTACCTTTTTTGATTAAAAAGGATGCTATAGGCAATAACAATTGCCTATAGCATCCTTTGTATTATATTAGATTAAAGATCATCTTCGTTTTCTTCGATTGGATCATCCTCTTCATCTTCATCTTCTTCATCTACGTCTTCATCATCTTCGTCTTCATCTTCATCATCTTCGTCTTCTTCATCTCTATCTACTTCATACTCTTCATCATCTAGTATAAGTTTGTATATAGTATTATTAGTTAAAGGATCGGTGATTATATAAACTTCAATCTCGCCATCTTTTTCAATTCCTTTAATAATAGTTTCATAATTTATAGATAAGATAGCTTGTTCGTTTTTTTCTTCATAAGTAAACTCATAGACTCTTCTATCAACTCCATTGATAAATTCTAATTTAATTTCTATTTTATCATTCTCTTTTTCAATCTCTACAACTGATTCTTCAACAGTAATTGAGTTTACAACAGTTTTAAAACTAAACTTTGTCTCATCTTTGTCAATTTCATATTTAGATTCAACATAATTATCATCATCAATTAGTGATTTAAACTCTATAATTTCTTCATCATCTTCGATTTCTTTAGAACCTTGAATTTGATATGTCTTTTGGCCGTAGATGAGAATACCCTCCATTTGATAGTTTTCTTCATCATTTTCAATTGTTGAGCTTGTTATATTGTAATACATTGTATAAGTGATTGCACTATGTGTAAGGGTAATCGTTTTAAATATAGACTTGTTCGTATATTCTGCAAGATCAGATTCAATTTCGGTGATATTAAAACCATCACCAATCGTGATAAATCTTTCTGCCATTTCTAAATATGGAACAATGGGATCAATCGGCGTTTGACTTGTTTGACTGCTTAATAAGACGATTTGATCAGAAGCTAGTAAAGCATCGCTTTCTAGATGAGAAAGTATTGATGATGTAGACATTGCACTAAATGAAACCACTTGATTTTCTGCGCTGAAAGCATATGGTTGTCTATTTATAACTTCTCTACTTGGTCTTAATGCAAATGCAGTAACTACTATAGCAATTAAAACAAATGAAGCAAATGATAAACCTAGTCTTTTATTAAAAGAAAAGCTTGTATTTTTAATTGGTTTATCATGTTTGATCAAACCAAAACTTGATGTATCCAAGCGCTCAGGGATACGGTTATCAATTTCTTGTCTTAATATTTTTTTAATTTGTTTTTGTTTCATATTATCCCCAACCTTTCTTCATTTTTTTTAACGCTTCATGATATATCCAAATCACTGTACCTAAGGGTTTATCAACTAATTTGGCGATATCCTTGTGTTTCATGTCATCAACTATCTTAAATAGTATTATTTGTCGCTCATCATCACTTAAAACGCTCAACAGCGATTCAAATTCATCTTTTTGAGAAGGATCTTCTTCAATAGAAGTAAATTTTTGATCATAATCAACGTCATCAATGTAAGTTAATTTTTGATTTCTTCTATATGTATCTAAAGCTTTATTCTTAGCTATCATTAATAACCAATTGTAAAAATTTGTTTGCGGTTTATATTTGTCTATTTTGTCTAACATTAAAAGATATACATCTTGCATTAAATCTTGTGTTAGTTCATAATCTTTAACGATATTATAGATGACAATATAAACTCCCTTTTTGGTTTGGGCATAAACGCGCTCAAATGCATCTTCATCTCTTAAAGCTAACTTTTCAATTGTTTTTTGTTTTATGATCATTTTTTAAACCCTCACAACTAGAATTAAGGGATAAAATATTATCCCTTAATCCATTTTATCATAATTTGCTTATTAGTCCTTTTTTAGATTAATCATTTAATTCATCTTCTGAATCATCGTCTTCGTCATCTTCTGAATCATCATCTTCATCATCTTCTTCGTCATAGTCATCATCGTCATCTTCTCTATCTGATTCATACTCATAGTCTAATTCTCCATCTGAATCTTCATCTACTAGAAATACATAAGTAGTTTCTTGTGTCACTTCATCTACGGAGATCAACACTTCAACTTCTCCAGCTTCTTCAACATCATCAACTACGGTTTGATATTCAATTTTTAATACTGGATTACCATCTTTAGTTTCATATTTGAATTCATATTCATATGCATTTTCTTCAAATATATATTGTAATTCTACTTTGACTTCATTATCTTCTATTTTAATTTCAATTTCTGATTCTGAATAAACTTCACCATTTCTTACTTCTGTGATTGAAAATTCAGTTTTTTCATCTTCAATTATATATTCACTAGTTACATAATTTAATTTATCTATATAAGCTGTAAATTCTAAAGTTTCTTCATCCTCTTCAATCTCTTTTTCTCCATATACATCTAATGTTTGATCACTATACATTAAGATACCGGTAATTATAAATTCTAATTCATCCTCATCTTCTTCTTTTAAATCTTGATTATAATATAATGTATATGTTGTTTTTTGATTTAAGATATCTAAAGCTTCAAATACTAACTTATATTCGTAAGCTTCTAAGTCTGAGTCTGATTTTACTACATCAAGTCCGTTATTACCTGATACGAATTTTTCCACCATACCTAAGAACTTTTCAGCTAATTCAACTGGAGTTTCTGTTTGTGTATCTTCAGTTACTAGATCTTCTGTTTGTGGTTCTTCAGTTACAGGATTTTCAGTAGTTGGTTCATCTGTAGTTGGTTCATCTGTAGTTGGTTCATCTGTAGTTGGTTCATCTGAGGTTGCTCCTGAAGTAAAATCAATCAATATATTATTCGAATGATCTATAGATAATACTTGATCTGACATTTGTTGTCCTAAAAGTGATGATGTTGTTATCGCTTGATAAGATAAAACATCCTCATCTGTTGCTAAACTAAACTGAGCTATTCCTAATTGTGAACAAGCTCCTAACACTAATGCTGCTGTCGCAAATAATATTATTCCTAATATTTTTTTCATAGTTTCTACCTTCCCTTCACTTTATAAACGAATGTGATATAGTTTTTATTGGTAAAAAATTTATTTCTTTTACTAAATTATCAAAAAAACGTACTTATCCTCATACGTAAGCGATCTTTTTTATTATCAAAAATCATTAAAAATAAAAAATCACATCAAGAATAAGTCTCAATGTGATTATAAATTCAATTTATTTCTTTAGATTGGGTTTATAAAATCTCATTTTATCTAAGACACTTACCATCTGAGTGAATTGTCCTTCTAATGTTTGATCTAGGACTTCACCTAAAACTGTGAACTTAGAGTCGATCGTATCAATAAACCATAACAATAGTGCCTCACCGGTTTGTGGTTTTTTAGGTGATCCATAGTGAAGTTGTCCATGATGTGATAAAATCATATGTTTTAAAATCAAGACTTCTTCTAATGCTTCATGTCCTAATTGTTTTGCAACTTGATCTATATCAATGGTTTGCATCACAAGATGTCCGATTAATAAGCCTTCTTTAGTATATTCACCATCTACACCAGATATTTCACTAATCTTTGACATATCATGTAGTAGTGTTGCGGCATATAATAGATCTCTATTTAGATATGGATAAATATCTAAAAATGGATCTATAAGTTTTAACATCGTATATGTATGGTAGCTCAAACCACCTACATAGGCATGATGAAACTTAGTTGCTGCAGGGTGCATGTAGAATACTTTTTTATGTTGATCATATATTGTTTTAGTTATATCGTATAATGCTTTGTTTTCTATCTTTGATAAGAATGATTCAATCCCTTTTTTGATTTGTACCATTGGAATAGGTGCATAAACATAAAAGTGATCTAACAATTCAGATAATTCATCTGCTTCTAAGACATCTTCAATTTGTTTAAGACCTTGAAATCTTAAAACAAGTTCTTCTTCAGATTTTAATACTGCGATTGCCTCAAATTGATATACATTACCCATCTTAATATCTGTTAATTGATCAAACTCTAGTTTGATATTTACATGTTCTCCATCTTTTTTTAAAATTGTTGTATTAGAAAAGTGAGGACCTGTATTAATATTTTCTACTTTACCAATTATTTGATATACTTCATTTTCTTTTAATTCCATAAAAACACCTACCCTATATTTTCATTAAGAAATGCTGTTAAGCTTTCTTTGTCATTTTTTAATTCTTTTTTCAATACTTTTAAAACCATTTGATGTTGCATGTCTTTTAGCCATGCACCAGCTTTTTTACCCGTTATCATCATCATTTCAGTAGCTCTTAGTTTTAAATCAAGTTCTGACTGAATTGGAAGATTATGATATGTTTCTTCAATTTCTGATTTCATATTGCTTGAACGATTAAGCATAAAATTCACTTTATTAGCTAGTAAACATAAGTCGATCCCATATGTGTATAAATAATATGCATCAAACACTTTAGTTTTTCTAGCAAGAGTCGCTGCTTGTTGATATCTATGTCTATGCTTATTTGAAAACGTCCATTCTTGAGGAACAATACCATCGTTTAATGTGAAGCATAAAGCGAAAAACGGATCAACAAATGGCATATCTTCCATAGTCAAAATGTGTTCAATCCCTTTTTTAAGACCTGGTAGAACTTCATGGACTTGTGTTGTAACCATCGATTTATATGCTCTTTTCGCATGAGGTCCTTGAATAATTTTAATCATTTCATTAACGATACGTTCCATTGCGACATTTTTTAGTTTATCTTTTAATTCAAAAATTGCATCTCTAGTTTTAGTTTCTATTTGAAACCCTAATTTAGATTGGAAATAAAAAGCTCTCATGATTCTAAGTGCATCTTCATCAAACCTTAGATGAGGATCACCTATAGTTCTAATGAGTTTTGCTTTTAAGTCTTCTTGCCCTTTAATAAAATCTATGATTTCTTGTTTATCACTTAATAAAAGTCCATTAATCGTAAAATCTCTGCGTTTAACATCTTCTTGAACATCTTCACTAAAAGTCACATTATCAGGATGACGGTCATCTTGATATTCTCCATCAATTCTATAAGTTGTCACTTCAAACTTTTCATCTTTATATAAGACTGTTAATGTTCCATATTTTACTCCGGTTGGAATCGTTCTAAAGATTTTACTGACTTGATGTGGTCTTGCGTTTGTCGTAATATCCACGTCATTAATTGGCATTCTTAAAAGATAGTCCCTAACGGCACCACCAACTATATATGCTTCATATCCTGCTTTGTTTAATTCGTATAACACGCCTTTTGCGGTTTTTATTGTACTCATTCATATCACCTGTTATATTATACCAAGAATTGCTTTATTTTTATAGTCTAAAAAAATAAGACGAAGTCGTCTTATTTCAAAAATATACCGATTCCAGTAACATCTGGTCCTATATGTGCACCAACAACTGGAGTTGAAGGAGATTCATAAAGGTTTTCTAGATTAAGTTCACTTTTTACGATTTCTATAAAGTGTGCTTTTAATTTAGGATTACCTGTGTATAATATATATGCTTCAAACTCTCTGCCATTTGCGTATGCATTAATTTTACTCGTAATTGAAGCTAGGGCACTTTTAATATTTCTAATTCTTTCAATAGAAACGATATGCCCTGTTTCTTGAACTTGTAAGATTGGTTTTATCTTTAAGAGTTTTCCTACAAATGCTTGAGCGTTAGATAATCTTCCATTTTTCACTAAATAAGATAATGAGTCAACCGCAAAAAATATCGTGTTGTTATTTCTCATCTCAAATAAAACTTGATCGACTTCTTCAAATGATTTTCCTGATTTGATTAATTTATCTGCCTCTAGTGCAAAGAGTCCTTCAGAAAAACATACAGTCAATGTATCAAATATATGGATATCCATTTTATCTTTTAATTCTAGTGCTGCTTGTGTAATTGCGTTATGTGTTCCACTTAATTTAGATGAAAGAGTCGTGACGTAGAATTTATCATAGCCTTGTTCATACAAATTCTCAAAAAACGATACAACTTCACCTATAGATGGTTGAGATGTTTTTGGAACAAGGTCTGGTTGTTCTCTTAAAATTTTATAAAAATCATCTGCTTTTAATTCTGATCCATCTAAATAACCTTGATCTCCTAAAAATACTTTTATTCTTAAGATCTCTACATCATGACTAAATGGATAATAATCCAATCCTCCTGTAGATGTATCGACAACTAATGTTTTATTCATTATATGATCCCCTTTTCTTTTACCATGACTATTATATCAAAAATAAGTTTATATATAAATATGATATAATAACTTTGGTGATTATATGAAGTATATAAAAGAGATCTATACCCATCAAATAGAAATAGATAAGTCAATTTTTATTGGTATATTATTTCCTTTAAATGATCTTGATGACATTAAACTTAATATCCAAAAAGCAAAAGAGATGTTTCCAAAAGCATCTCATTATTGTAGTGCTTCATTATTTGGTAAAGGGCTTGAGCATGCGACTTCATCAGATGATGGAGAACCTTCAAGAACTGCAGGTATTCCTATATTAGAAATCTTAAAACACCATGATATTACAAATGTGTTATGTGTTGTTGTTAGATTTTTTGGTGGGACAAAACTTGGAGCTGGTGGTTTAATTAGAGCATATGCAAAAGCTGCAAATGAAGTATTATCTATTGCAGATTTTTATGAAAAAAAAGAAATGCAAGGCTATGAAATTATTTTTGATTATTCATTAATTCAAACTATTGATCAATTACTTAATGACATAACAATTGTTGAGGAGAAAAAATTTTTAGAGCATGTTACCTATCAAATATATTTTAAAGATTTAAATATATCTGTTTTAGATGAGGTTAAACATTTAATTATAAGTATAAAACCTTTAAATGACAAAACACTATATTGTCAAACAACTTAATATACAGTATAATAAATCAAAAGGGGAGAAACTTATGATAAGAAAAATAGTTACACCTATATTGTTTATCACTTTTAATATCATGATATTCTTTATTGAATCTTCTATAAGTTTACCACTTGATCCAAGTGGTGATTCACATAATAGGGTTAATTTGTTTAATCGAATACTAATTTTAAGTGTTCTTGTTTTAATCTTATTTTTTGAGGTAAGACCACAATTTCGGAAAATGAATACAACAAAATATAAATATATCTATCTCATAACCACTACTGTTATACTATTTATCACATCATATTATTTTATTCAAAATTTTGTTTGGAAATAACAATTTAATTAAAACAATAAAGAGGCTCGTTCACATGAACGAGCCTCTTATACTTTAATATTCTAAATAAATAATCCATCCAATAGTTCATAAAACCTAACCATAATCTCTGCAAGCATATGAGCTAATCCTAAACTGATTAGAAAATAAGCAGCTTTGATTTCCCATATTTTAAATTTTTCAAATTTGTTTTCAATATGCAATGCACCAAGTATTCTTAAATTAAATGCGAAAAAGAAAATTAATGACATAAAATAAATGATTTGTTCCATATACAAAACTCCTTTTTATAATTGTCCTGCTTTAGATTTTTTAATGTTTTCTTTTAAATCTTTTTCTTGTTTAGAAAAATCTACATTTTCTTTTTTAGTCAATTCAAGTTTCTCTTTTTTCATCTTATTAAATGCATCATTAGCCTTAGCTAGAGTTTGTCCGATTTGTGCTTCTAAAGCTAATACAGTAAGTAAATTATCTTTAAATTCTACAACTGCCTGTTCAACAACTACATAAGATACATTTTGACCTCTAACAAATTTTAAATAACCTTCTAAGACATATAAAATAATTGGAATGTGATCTTCTAGAATTGCAAGTTCACCTTCTTGATTTTTTATGACAACATATTCAATTTCATCTTGATATGTTTTGCCTTGTTGAGTTAAGACTTCAAATTTCATAATGACTTAGCCTTCTTTATTGCATCATCAATGGTTCCGACCATTTGGAATGCTTCTTCTGGAAGTTCATCATGTCTACCTTCTATAATCTCTTTAAATCCTCTAATGGTTTCTTTTAGAGGAACAAATGCGCCTTCAACACCTGTAAATTGCGCTGCAACATGCATGTTTTGAGATAAGAAAACTTGAATACGTCTAGCTCTATGGACTAATAATTTATCTTCATCAGTTAATTCATCCATACCAAGAATTGCAATAATATCTAGAAGTTCATGATATCTTTGAATCATTTGTTGAACTTTACGTGCAACTTCATAGTGTTCTTTACCTACAATATGTGGAGCCAATGCTCTTGATGTAGAAGCAAGTGGATCAACTGCAGGATAAATACCTATTTCAGTTAATTTTCTTGATAAGTTAGTCGTCGCATCTAAATGTGAGAACACCGTCGATGGTGCTGGATCTGTATAGTCATCTGCTGGTACATAAACTGCTTGAATAGATGTAATTGATCCATGTTTAGTTGAAGTAATACGTTCTTGTAAACGACCCATTTCAGTAGCAAGCGTTGGTTGATAACCAACAGCTGATGGCATTCTACCTAAAAGTGCAGAAACTTCACTACCTGCTTGAATAAATCTAAAGATATTATCAATAAAGAATAAAACATCTTGTTTTGCTTCATCTCTAAAATACTCTGCCATGGTTAAACCAGTTAACGCAACTCTCATTCTCGCTCCTGGTGGCTCATTCATTTGACCAAAGACCAATGCTGTTTTATTAATAACCCCTGATTCTGTCATTTCTTGATATAAATCAGATCCTTCTCTTGTACGTTCACCAACTCCAGCAAATACTGAAATCCCTTCACGTTCTTGAGCAATATTATTAATAAGTTCTTGGATTAAAACAGTTTTACCAACCCCTGCGCCTCCAAATAATCCAATTTTACCACCTTTAATATATGGTGCCAATAAGTCGATTACTTTAATGCCTGTTACAAGTATTTCAGTTTCACTTGATAATTCATGAAATGCTGGAGATTCTCTATGAATACTCAGCTTTTTAACTTTATCTAAAGATTTTCCACCATCGATAGCTTCACCCAAAACATTAAAGATACGACCTAGTACATCTTTACCTACTGGAACTTGTACGGATGCACCAGTTGATGTAACTTCTAAATCACGTCTTAATCCTTCAGTTGGTTCAAGTGCGATGGTTCTAACCACTTGATCTCCTAAATGAAGTGATACTTCTAAAGTAACGGTTTGACCATTATCATTTTGAACCACTAAAGCATCATAAATGCTTGGGAGTTCTCCATCAAAATGGACATCTACAACCGGTCCGATGACTTGTGTAATTTTACCTTTCATCTTGTCTTCCTTCCTAAACGTTAGCACCATTGACAACGTCAATGATCTCATTTGTAATTTCTCTTTGTCTTTCTCTATGATAGACAATTGCTAATTGATCAACTATCTCATTTGCATTATCTGTTGCGTTTTTCATTGCAACCATTCTAGATGCATGTTCTGATAGTTTCGCATCAGCGATACCTTCAAATATTTTAGATTCAACATAAACATTCATGATTTTATCTAAAACAACTTCAGGGCTTTCATCATATATATACTGATCGTTATGTGTTTCTTGTTCATCAAAAATTAAGGGTAGGATTCTTTCACTAAATACTTCTTGAGTTGCTGTATTAATATAATGATTATGATAGATAATGACTTCATCTACAAACTTTTTGATAAACAAATCTTTAATCAAAGTTGCATAGTGTCTAAAGTACATTGTTGAGATATCATCTCTATTATATATAATATCTTCATTGACCATTGGAAGTTTATGTTTCTTTGCGAAATAGAAGCCTTTCTTGCCTATTACAAAGACTTGATAATCTTTTGCGTTTAAATCCTTGATGTCAGCTAAAAAGCCTTTAAACAGTTGATTGTGATAGCTTCCTGCTAGTCCTCTATCACTTGTAATTAGAATAAAAAGTTTATGCTTACCTTCATTTTTAGATGTTAATCGATTTGCCTCATCAAGATTTTTATCTGCGTACATGATTGCATGTTCTATTTTATCCATGAAAGATTTTGATTGATTTAAAAGATCTGTTGATCTTCTAATTTTGGATAGTGCAATGTTATGCATGGCTTGTGTGATTGAAGCCGTTTTTTTAATGGCTTGCATTCTAAGCTTAATATCCTTTAATCCCATGTTATATCAACCTCTTTAATCCGTTGATAAACTTCTCTAAATCCTCATCTTTTGGTAATTTTTGTGTTTCAACTAATTGTTTTTGAATTTTTATGCCAAGTTCATTCATTTTTAAGCCTTGATGAATTTCATTTTCTAAAAGTTTAACTTGATCAATGTTAAGATCATCCATTAATCCTCTAGATAATGCAAATATCGTTACAATTTGAGTCGGCATATCCACAAGTTCATGAACATCTTGTTTTAACATTTCAACTGTTTTTCTACCACGTTCTAATCGACGTTTAGCAGATTGATCTAGATCAGATCCAAACTGTGCAAATGATTCTAATTCTCTAAAGTTAGCTAAGTTAATTCTTAGGGTACCTGCTACTTTTTTCATTGCGTTCCATTGAGCAGCACCACCCACACGAGAGACCGATAGTCCCGCATTAATCGCTGGTCTAATACCTGAATAGAACAATTCAGTCTCTAAGAAGATTTGCCCATCTGTAATAGAGATAACATTTGTTGAAATATAAGCTGAGATATCTCCAGCTTTTGTTTCAATAATTGGTAGGGCAGTAATTGAACCACCACCAAGTTTATCATTTAACTTAGCAGAACGTTCTAATAATCTTGAATGTAGATAAAAGACATCCCCTGGATATGCTTCTCGTCCTGGTGGACGTCTAAGCAATAAGGATAATTCACGGTAGGCAACCGCATGTTTTGATAAATCATCATAGACGATTAACACATCTTTGCCTTGTTCCATGAAATATTCAGCAATCGTTACACCAGCAAATGGTGCAAGATATAATAGTGTTCCTTCTTTAGATGCACCAGCATTTACAATCACTGTATAATCCAGTGCGCCTTCTTTTTTAAATAATTCAACTAATCCAGTAACACTAGAGTCTTTTTGACCAATTGCAACATATACACAAATAACATCTTTACCTTTTTGATTGATAATTGAATCAATAGCAAGTGTTGTTTTTCCTGTTTGTCTATCGCCAATAATTAACTCTCTTTGTCCACGACCAATTGGAACAAGGGCATCAATAACTTTAATCCCTGTTTCCATGGATTGATTAATTGAACCACGTGCCATAACACCTCTAGCTTTTCTTTCAACTGGTAGAGTTTTTGTTGTTTTAATCACACCACCTGCATCAAGAGGTTCACCTAAAGGATTTACAACTCGACCTAACAAAGCTTCTCCTACTGGTACTTCAAAAATGCGCTTGGTTGTCTTAACCATATCGCCTTCTTTAATTAAATTACTTTCTCCAAGAAGAATCACACCAACTTGATGTTCTTCTAAGTTAAATACTAAACCCTTAACTCCATGTGGAAAAACTAAAAGTTCGCCCATCATGGCTTGTTGCAAGCCATAAACAATCGCAATCCCATCACCTACTGATAAAACTTTACCAATATTTTCTAGTTTAACGTCTTGTTCAAATGATTCTATTTGTTTTTTAATAACTTGAGTCATTTCTTTTACATTTATTTTTGACAATGTCGTCACCACCTTAAATCGTTGTAAATAATTCTTCTAGTTCACGAGCAACTGATCTATCTAAGGATTGTCCTTGATAAATAACTTTAATCCCACCGATTAAAGTATGATCAATTGTTTTATGTAGGGTTATCGTTTTCCCTTTAAATCTTGGTTTTAAAACTTCCATCAGTTTTAATTCTTGTTCATCAGATAATGGAGCTGCTAGATAGACATTTAAATGTGCAATCTTCTGAGATGCTCTGACTAAATATTTCCATTCTTGATGAATTTCATCAAGATAACCCATCAAATGTTTTTGTGATAATGTTTTTAAAAATGATAAAAACAATACATCAAAATCAAGTTCATCGATTAGTTTATTTTTCTCAGCAGCATCTAACATCGGTGAGTCCATCATCTCAGACCACTTAGGTAGTTCATTTTTCAAGCGTTTGAGTTCCTCGAAATTATAATTGATTTGATCTAATTTATTTTGCTCGACTGCAAGTTGATGCAGTGCTTTTGCATAACTAGTCATAATCTAAATATCTCTTTCTTCTAAAATCTCATCAATGATGTCTTGATGAACTGATTCATCAATCTCACGCTTAACAATTTTACTGGCAGCTGAAAAAGCAATCTCTTTAATAGACTGTTTGATTTCTTCATTTGCTTGAGCAATTTCATATTCAATATCTTTTTCTGCTTGTTCTAAACGGCGTTTTGCTTCATTTTTAGCGTTTGTGACAAGTTTCTCTTGTTCTTGATATGCTTCTAAGACTAATTTCTCTTTAAGTTGTCTAGTCTCTTCTTTCATACCTTCATATTCTTTTAAAGATTTTTCTTGCAAAGATTTTGCGACACTTCTTTCATGATCTGCTTGATCAATTGCTTCTAATAAAGCGACTTGTCTTTTATCAAGATAAGCAGTGACTTTTTTCCACAAAAATGTTCTTACAAAAAATAGTAAGACCAAAAGTGCAAGAATATTTAAAACGACGATTTCAGGATTATTAATTACTGAATATAATCCTTCTTCAACCATTTCAGTGATTTGATCAAATATTTCGTTCACTAATCATCAATTCCTTTTTTTTATTTTCCTGTTAAGATAAATGCAATAATCAATCCATATAATGCTGATGTTTCAGCAACCGCTTGTCCAATAAGCATGGTAGATGTGATTTTACCTGCTGCTTCTGGTTGACGTCCAACTGCTTCAACTGCTTTAGATGCTGCAATACCTTGACCAATCGCAGTCCCAAAACCTGTTAATACTGCGATACCAGCTCCAATATAAGCCATACCACTTCTAAAAAATTCATTTGCAACAACTTCCATTACATTTGGTAAA
This sequence comes from Acholeplasmataceae bacterium, assembly GCA_021108415.1. Taxonomy (GTDB): domain Bacteria; phylum Bacillota_I; class Bacilli_A; order Acholeplasmatales; family Acholeplasmataceae; genus Mariniplasma. The sequence goes on from JAIOQX010000002.1 coordinate 557,001, forward strand.
AATACATTAACTAAATCAAACATAGTTTCTATCTCCTTTTATATATTTATATATTTTAATTTTTATTAAAATCTAAATCATCTTCGTCAATCTTAATTGACGCAAATACTATTGTTAATAAGACAAGCACTAGTGTTTGCACCAGTCCAAATCCAATATCAAACACTAAGTGAAATGCTGGTGCAACCGCTAGGGAAGCCCAACCTGTTAGTTTATAAACCAACATCAATATGACAGACCCACTCACTATATTACCAAATAAACGAAGTGCCATTGATAATATCGGTGTGACATCACTAATCAAATTTAGAGGAAACAATGGCCATAAAGGTTTAAATAAACCTAATAAATGTCTCCAACTTTGTGATATAAATCCTGTCATTTGTACAACCACAAATGAAATTATCGATAAGCTAAATGTAATGGATGTATATCTTGTTGGTGCTTCAAGTGCTAGAATACCACTCATATTTGCAATTGCAACATATAATGCAAGTGTTAATGTGATTGGTGTTACAAACTTCCAATGTTTACCAATATATCCTTTAACATAATTATTAAAGAAATCTATAAATTGTATAACAAGTGTAACAATTGCATTTGGTTTATCTCTAACATCTAACTTTGACACATAATTACCGACAAGGATACTAAAAATGATGATAACTAAGATAATGCCTAATGATGTTATAAAGTATACAGGTAGGTCTTTGATAAAATTTAAAACTTGATCAAACATTTATATCATCCTCCTTAATGTCTATATCATCTTTTAATCTGTGTTTTTTGAAAAATGGTAAAGCATAAATAAAAATACCTACTTTTATTGAAAAGATACCAAGTAATAAAAAGATATATACTCTAATCAATTCTGAATCACCGTTTGCTCTTTGATCAAAATATGCAAAAGCTATAACGACAAAATACATTACAAATCTAATTACAAAATGAGTTGCTATTTTTTTTGCATCAAATTTTTCTTTTGTTAATCTTATGGTTTGAGAATGATTGAAAAGTGCTGTTGCACTTCCCAATACTGCCCAAACAGCATATGTTCTAAAAAAAATTAAAGATACTAAAGTCAATAAGACAGCATATCCTAGTGCGATTAAATTAATTACGCTTACGTCTTTCATATCTTTCCTCACTTTTAATAAATTGATGCAATGTCATAAATCCAATAAAAATTCCGATAAATAGTCCTGCAGCAGCTAAATAAGTTGCAAGTTCACCTTCTGGATCCATTTTTCTTCCAATATAAATCCCTAAAACAGATAACCCGATGACCGTAAAAAACATTTGCATCACCATGGTGTAAGTCATCATGATTTTTCTTCTTTTTTCTTTTTTATTTGGTTCCAAATAACCTGTCCCCACAATCTCCAAGTCCAGGTACGATATATCCGTTTTCATTTAAATGAGAATCCATTGCTGCAAGATATATGGCTACATCTGGATGTTCATCATGAATCCGTTTAACACCTTCAGGACATCCAACTAAACCAACGTATCTTATATCTGTTGCACCAGTACTTTTAACGATTTCAATTGCTTTAGCAGCAGATCCACCAGTCGCAAGCATAGGATCAACAACTAAGACAACACTATCTTTAATGATGTCTGGAAATTTTGAATAATAGACTTGAGGTTCTAGGCTAGTCTCATCACGATAAAGTCCTACATGTCCAATTTTTGCGGTTGGAATAATGTTATGAATACCTTCAACCATTCCAAGTCCAGCTCTTAAAATTGGTACAATGACGATTTGTTTTTCTAATTCATATGCTTCTGTTTTACATATTGGTGTTTCAATTATTTTTTTCACGGTCGCAAAATCTCTAGTGATTTCATAAGTAATCAACCCACCTACTTCACTTACCGCTTCTCTAAATTCTTTTGTTCCAGTGTTTTTATCTCTAATTCTTGTCATCTTATGATCAATCAAAGGATGATTTAATACAACTAATTTAGACATCATACTCCTCCTCAATTTTATTAATTTTATCAAGTCTTTTTTGATGTCTTGGTTCATATGTCGATTCCATAAAAGCCTCAACTATTTTTACAGCCATCTCTTGTGTTGTAGTTCTACCACCAAGTGCGATGACATTTGCATGATTGTGTTGTTTTGCTAATCTTGCTGTCTCTTGGTTATAAACCAATGCTGCTCTGATGCCCTTAACCTTGTTTGCTGCTATAGATATACCAATACCTGTTCCACATATAACAATACCAAAATCATAAGGCTTAGCTAAAACTGCTTCTGCTACTTTCTTGCCATAATCAGGGTAATCCACTGAGTCAGTTGAGTGTGTTCCAAAATCATCATAGTCAATCTCATGTTTATCAAAATATGATGTTAAATATGTTTTAAGTTCATATCCACCATGATCACTACCAATTGCAATTTTCATCTCTTCCTCCTTATATCGATATTCCAGTATATATTATATCATAATATATGTTTTATATCTCTAATATCTCTCACTTAATTATTGTGTGTTTTTATGTATGCAACGTCACTTTAAAGAAGAAAAAGATGTTGCCATCTTTTTTATACTTCTTTATTTATTGAATAAAAAGCTTTCTTTCTTTCATTAGCTTTTAAAATCGCTTTTCTAAGTCTTATCGTTTTAGGTGTAATTTCGATAAGTTCGTCATCATTAATAAATGCTAAACAAGCTTCTAAGTTCATGTTTTTAGATTTCTTTAAAACGACAGTTGAGTCTTTACCAGCAGTACGCATATTTGTTAATTGTTTCTCTTGAGTCACATTAACAACCATATCTGAATCTTTATTTGCTTCTCCTATAATCATACCTTCATAAACATTCATTCTAGGATCGACAAACATGATGCCTCGTTCTTCTAGTTTTCCGATTGCATATGCAGTTGTCATTGATGTGTTTATTGAAACAAGTGCGCCAGCTCTTCTATTTCCAACTGCTTCATAAATCATAGGTCTATAATCTAAAAATACATGTGATATGATGCCATATCCTTTTGTTGCTGTAAGAAATTGTGTCATAAATCCAATTAATCCTCTTGATGGCATAATGTATTGAATACGACTATAATCTCCAAGTTGACTCATTGTAGTTAAGTCACCTTTTCTCTCGCCAAGCATTTCAATAACAGTTCCCATAGATTCTGTTGGGCAATCTATTTGAACTTCTTCATATGGCTCATGCTTAATGCCATCGATTTCTTTAACGATAACTCTTGGTCTAGAAACTTGAAATTCGAAATCTTCTCTTCTCATGTTTTCAATTAAAATACCTAAATGAAGTTCACCTCTACCTGAGACAATCCATTGTTCGCTATTTCCGATACGTTCTACTTTTAAACTTACATCTTTTTGAGTTTCTTTATATAAACGATCCTCTATTTTAGATGCAGTAACATGCTTGCCTTCTTTTCCAGCAAATGGAGAATTGTTCGTTAAAAAAGTAATTTGAACGGTTGGTTCATCAATATGTAAATGAGGTAGTGCTTCTGTTTTACCAACTTCACAAATTGTTTCACCTACGTGAATATCAGGAAGTCCTGCAATAGAAACGATGTCTCCTGAATATGCAGTTTCAACTTCAATTTTTTCTAAACCCATGGATTGATAAATTTTTTGAATTCTAAAATCTATAGATGATCCATCCATACGGATACAAGTGACTGTATCATTTGCTGAAACTGATCCAGAATAAATCTTTCCGATTCCCATACGTCCTACATAATCGTTATAATCTACTAATGCTGGTTGAAATAAAAATGATGCTTCACTATCTTGGTTTGGTTGTGGAATTTCTTTAATAATTGTATCTAAAATTGGTTCCATTCTTACATGTTCATTTAATGTTGGTACATAGCTTGCAAGTCCTTGTAAGCCTGAAGCATATAACACTGGAAATTCTAATTGATGTTCATCTGCACCAAGATCTATAAATAGGTCATAAATCTCATTAACGGTTTTATCAATGTCCGCAAATTGTCTGTCAACTTTATTAACAACAACAATTGGTAATAGTTTAGCTTCTAACGCTTTTTTTAGTACAAAGCGAGTTTGTGGCATGACACCTTCAAATGCATCAACTAAAAGAAGCACACCATCAACCATGTGCATAATTCTTTCAACTTCTCCACCAAAGTCAGCGTGACCTGGTGTATCTAATATATTGATTCGATAATTTTTATAAATGATTGCAGTATTTTTTGCTAAAATGGTAATCCCGCGTTCTCTTTCGATATCATTACTATCTAAAACGCGATCGTTTAGTGTTTGATGTATATCGTATCTTTCACTTTCTTTTAATAACTGATTTACCAACGTTGTTTTACCATGATCAACGTGGGCAATAATTGCGATGTTTCTAATATCCATATAAGTCCTCTTTTCATAACCTTATCTATTATATACCTTTTTTGTGTTTTTTTATATAAAAAAGTCCCAAAAAAGGAACTTTTATTGTTATTTGTTGAAAAAGTGTCTATGAAAACCCTATCTTAGCCTTAAATGGATATTATAGAGCTTTTAAATCTTCTAATTTGATATCGCCTTGTCGTAAAATCTTAATCTCATCAGTTGTTAAATCAACAACAGTTGATGATACATGACTTTTATCGATATCACCATGGGGATAGATCTCATTAACGAAGTTGCCAAATATTTTATTAATATCCTTGATATTTGATAAAGGCTCTTCACCACTTTTATTCAAACTAGTCACTCTTAAAATACCATAAGTATCAATCAATTTTAAAGCTGTCGGATGTTTAGGCATTCTAACTGCAATCGTTTCCTCACCTGTTTTACTTTTAAATATTGGTGTCGTATTTAAAACGATCGTCAACGCACCTGGCCAATATGTATTCATTAATTTTAAACTTAAATCACTAGTCACGCAAACATCTTTTAATTGATCAATATGTGAGATTAACAATGGAATTTTTTTAGATTGTTCTCTACCTTTGATCTCATATATTTTTAATAAGGCTTCATCATCATAAAGTTTTGCAGCTAGGCCATATACAGTATCCGTAGGTATAACAATTAAGTCCCCTTTATTCATCATTTAATACACCTCCAAAACCAATAAATGTAAATCTATCTTTTTGTTGAAGATCTTTCTTTTGAACGATTTTTCCATCTTTTAAATGTTTTTGAGCAAATCCTCTAATCACATCTTTTTGCATGTATCCATGCTCAAAAGCAATTAGTGATTTTTCCTTTAAAAAAGGTTTAATATCTTTTAATATTCTTTCATAAAAATCAACACCTAATTGTCCACCATATAGTGCAACATCTGGTTCTTTTTTCACGATATTATCAATAACTTCTTCATCAGGAATGTATGGAGGATTAGAGACAATCATATCAAATTTTTGATTAATGTTATTGAATAGATCGCTATGAATAATTTCAACATTAGCTTTTAATTTATCCTTATTTTGAGCTGCTACTTTTAATGCATCTAAACTTATATCACTAATAGATACACTCATATGAGGCTCTTCTAATGCAAGAGTGATACCTATACATCCGCTACCTGTTCCTAGATCTAATACAGAGATTTCTTTTTGATCAAAATATGTATCATATAAATATAAAACTTCTTCTACTAATGATTCTGTTTCGCTTCTTGGAATTAGAACATCACTAGAAACACTAAAAGCATGTCCATAAAAATAGGCATGTCCAATTAAGTGTTGTACTGGTATATCATTGTTTAGATAAAGATCTAATTTATCTAAAAAATTATTTTTTATATTATCTTCAACATCTTTTTTTAAATTTAAATAAAATTGATGAGGATCTTGATTCGATAACTCCATTAAAAGCAGTTTAACAGCTTCTACTTCTTTATCTTTTTCAATCGCTTTTTTAGATGCATCTCTTAATAATTGGTCATAAGTCACTACTCAAGTTCTCCTGTAAGTTGACGCTTTTGAAATTCATTTAAAAGCGGTTCTAAAATAAGATCTAATCTACCATCTATAATCGCATCTAATCTTTGTAGCGTTAGCCCGATTCTATGATCTGATACTCTATTTTGTGGGTAGTTATAAGTTCTAATCTTTTCTGATCTATCACCACGACCAATAAGCGCGTGTCTTTTTTCATCTTCTTTAGCCGCTTGTTCACCTAAAATTTGATCATATATTCTTGTTTTAAGTAAAATAAATGCTTTAGCTTTATTTTCGTGTTGCGATTTACCTTCTTGACAACTTACTGCAATCCCTGTTGGCTCATGAACAAGTCTAACTGCAGATTTGGTTGTATTAACTGATTGTCCACCTGGTCCACTTGAGTTAAATGTGTCAAATCTAATATCATTCCAACTGATATCAATTTCAACTTCTTCTGCCTCAGGCATAACAATCACAGTTGCTGTTGATGTATGAATGCGTCCTTGAGATTCTGTTTCTGGAACTCTTTGTACACGATGGGTGCCTGATTCATATTTAAGCATAGAATATACAAGCTTTCCTGTAATCATAAACTCTATAGATGTATATCCACCCATAGATCCTTCCATCGTATTAAGAATTTCAATTTTCCAATTTTTGGCTTCTGCATATCTAGAATACATTCTAAATAAATCACCAGCAAAGATATTACCTTCATCTCCTCCTGCAGCACCTTTAATTTCAACAATAACATTCTTATCGTCGTTAGGATCTTTAGGAAGTAGTAAGATTTTTAATTTATCTTCTGATGTTTCTAAGAATTTTTCTAGTTTATCAATCTCTTTTTCCGCCATTAAAATAAGATCGTCATCATCTTCAAGTTCGATCATTTCTTTTAGGTCTTTTAATTCGGTTTCTTTTTCTTTGTATAATCGGTAGAGCTCTACAGTTTCTTGAATACCTGCTGATTCTTTTAAAAGTTCAGTCATTTCTGTAATTTCTAAAGTTCCACTAATTACTTTTTCTTGTATCTCGTCATATTGCTTTTCTATAAGCTTTAGTCTATCAAACATATTATTATCACCTGCTAATTATATTACCATATTTTAATCAATTATTCCATAGTTATATGCAAAGCATATGCCTTGAAGATGATTATAAATAGTGTTATAATTAAGGTAGTTAAAAAAAGAAAGGTGTTGAGTTTTATTATGGAAAAATTATTTACGGCTTTAAACAAGCAAGTAGCAAACTTAAGCGTTTTTTTCACAAAGTTACATCACTATCACTGGTATGTAGAAGGGCCTCAATTTTATCAGTTACATGAAAAATTTGAAGCATTATATGATGAAATGAACGAATTATATGATGAATTCGCAGAAAGATTATTAATGATTGGTGGACAACCTGTATCAAATCTAAAATCATATTTAGAACTTACTTCTCTAAAAGAAGCAAGTGGTAAAGAAGCACCAATGGTTATGGCTAAACACATTTTAAATGACATCAAACTTATTAATACTGAATTAAAAGAAGCATTATTAATCGCACAAGAACTAGGTGATGAAGTAACAGCTGATATGTTAATCGGTACAATGGCAAGTTTTGACAAACACATTTGGATGTTAACAGCAACAACTAAATAATTAATAAAGAATAAAAAATTAAGGACCATTTCATTTGAAAGGGTCCTTTTTTTGTTAATCTCTATATAGTGATTCTTCTCGATCTTCTTTAGCTGTAAATCTAGAATATTCAGTATCAAATCTAAAGCTTAATCTAATACCAGCCATACCTTGTCTATTTTTAGCAATACTTAATTCAACATCTCCTGTTTTCTTTTCAGGATCATGAATATAATAATCACCACGATACAAGAACATAACAATATCAGCATCTTGTTCAATTGCACCTGATTCACGAAGATCAGCTAGAACAGGTCTTTTATCTTCACGTTTTTCAACTTCACGAGATAATTGTGATAAAGCTAGAATAGGAATTTTCAATTCTCTTGCCATTTGTTTTAAACTTCTAGAAATTCTTGCAACTTCTTCTTGTCTATTTCCTGATTTTGTATCTCCTTTAATCAATTGAAGATAATCAATAATTACAAAATCTAATTTACCTTCTTGGGATAATTTTCTACATTTTGCTCTAATATCAGCAACTGTTACACTTGCTGAATCATCAAATGAAATATTTAATAAAGATAGTGATTGGATACCACCTTCAAGATGTTGCCATTCTTTTGAAGTTAGGTTACCTGTTTTAATCTTATTATTTTCGACATTAGCTTCAGCTGAAAGCATACGAGCTGCAAGTTGTTCATTACTCATTTCTAGAGAGAAAATTGCAACTCCACTTTTTCCTTCTTTATTATGTTTAGCGATATTTAATGCTAAATTCATCGCAAGTGCTGATTTACCCATTGATGGTCTAGCAGCTAAGATAATTAATTCTTCTGGCTGCAAGCCAGCAGTCAATCGATCTAGGTTCTCAAATCCAGTGTGAAGACCTGTGATACCGCCTTTTTTATTTCTATTTTTTTCAGTTTTTTCTTTAACTTCTTTAATAACATCAGAGATTACTGCAAATGCAGATGTTTTTCTTTTTTGAGCTAGGGCAAAGATTCTCTCTTCAGCTTGTGTTAAATATTCTTTAGCTTCTACATCTCCATCAAAACCTTGTTTAACAATTTCATCAGCTAAATTAATGACTTGTCTTTTTAACGATCCATCTTTAACTAAATCAATATAGGTTTCTATATGCGCTGTTGATGGCACAAAATCAGCTAAGTCAAGGATGTATTTCATCCCACCGACTTTGCTTAGGTTTTGTGTTTGTTCTAATTTAGAACCAACACTTGCATAATCTATTTTTAAATTTTCGTTATATAAATCTTGCATCGCTTGATAAATCAAGATATGACTTTGCTCAAAAAAATCTTCGTTATCTAATTGGTCTAAAACTTGTACAATCATTTTAGGATCTAGAAATATTGAGCCAATAACAGATTGCTCTGCTTCTTTATGATAAGGTAAACTCTTTGCCATAATAAAATCCTACTTTTCTACGATATGTACTTCAAATTGCGCCTTTATCTCTTTGTTTAAGGTTACAAAAGCTGTATAGATACCAACAGAATTTATTTCTGATTGTAGTTCAACTTTTTTCTTATCAATTAAAATATGATGCTCTTTTTCAAATTCTTCAACTATTTGTTTAGTTGTAATCGCGCCAAAGAGTTTTCCATCTTTACCGATTTGAATGCCTAATGTAACTTTCTTACCATCAATTTCACCTTTTAAGGATTTCATTAATGCGATATGTCTTTGATTTGCTTCTAGCATTTCTTGTTTTTCTTTTTCTAATGTCTCAAGGTTTTCGTCAGTTGCAAGCACTGCCTTTTTTTGATTTACAAGAAATTGACCATAACCATTTGCAACTTCAATGATTTGATTCTTCTTGCCTTTTCCTTTAACATCTTCTAATAATATAACTTTCACGATTTCTCCTCCTTGACCATATTCTAATTCAATCATGTTTTTTAATTCATCCACGACTTCTTTAATTGATCTATTTTTTAATTGAGCAGCAGCAACACTAAAGTGTCCACCTCCACCAATTGATTCTAATAAAATTTGTACATTTACTTTTTGAAAACTTCTTGCACTAATCCCTACGATATCATCACTCATTCTTGAGATGGTAAATGCAGCATCAATATCATTGATTTGTAGTGCGGCATCTGCAACTTGTGCCAGTAAGATTCTATCATCATATATATCTCTTGTCACGATAAATGCGAAATGACCTAAAAAGATTTCTACATGTGATAATAATTTATTAATTTCCATGGTTCTTAAAAAGTCTTTTCTAAGCCATGTTTTAACTTCTGATGTATCAGCACCTAAGTCTTTTAGTTGTGCTGCAACTTCAAATGTTCTTGATCCGGTTCTATAGACGAAATTGTTTGTATCTACAACTAGACCTGCATACATCATGGTTGCTTCTATTGGTGAGATATGAATTTCTTCATTCATATTGTAAAATCCTAAAAGTTCCATAACAAGTTCAATAGTTGATGATGCTGATGATTCAATAATAGAGAACATTGAATTAAATCCTTCGTCTCCAACTCGGTGATGGTCAATAACAATAATTTTTTCTGTTTTTGTTAAAACTTCTGCATCCATCACTATTTTAGGTGATTGTGTGTCTAGAACCATTAAAGTGGATTGAGCATCTAGAAGCTCTAAAGCTTCTTTTGATGTAATCATATGTTCCATAATTTCTTTAATATCATCTTTTACTATGTTTATAATTTTTTGAACAGTACGGTCAAGTTTTTCATGATCGACAATCAGATAAATTGGTTTATTGGAAACTTTTGCCATGTGATAACACGCAATCATGGAACCAAAGGCATCCATATCTGCTTGATTATGACCCATAATAAATATTTTACTTGAATGATCAATAAAATCTTTAATCGTTTGTGCATTAATTCTTACACTTACTCTTGAACTTTTTGATGATGCATCATTTTTTGCTCCAAAATAAGTGATTTTTTGATTTTGGATATTAACAACAACTTGATCTCCACCACGTTTTTCAGCAAGTTCAACAGCATTTTGAGCATAAACACCTAATGCTTCATAATCTATATCCCACGATGCAATCCCCATAGAAATAGAGACTCTTACTTTATTTTGATTTGAAATATCTCTAATTTTATCTAATAGTTCAAATTTTTTCTCGATCATTAATTCAAGATTTTTACGATAGCATATTAAAAAGATTCTTTCATCTGAATAAGGTTTTAAATATCCATCATACAAATGTGCCCAATCATTAATAGCTGCTAAATATTCACCTTTTAACGATGATTGTTCAGAAACATCAAGTGAGCCTAATGCTTCATCAAGGTTATCTAAATAGATAATCCCAAGTGCAGGTATTTGTTCACTATATTTTTTTCTAACTTCTTCTCTTTCAGTTACATTAAATAAATAGAAAAAGTTGATATCAGGTCGATAAGTTACATCATATTGACTTTCTTTGATATCAACAATAAATCTAACTTTATTAGAATTTGCTTGTGCATAAAGTTTTTCACTAATATCTTTAAGGTTTTTCCCATCAATCTTTTGTTCAAAAATAATCTTTGCGTGTGGATTTGCCCATTTGACTTCAAATGTTTCATCACATGCAATAACACCAATTGGAAGTTCGTTAAACACTTCATCTCCAACTTGATTTACATGGTAGGATAACTTAGTCCACATAGATAAGCGATTTTGTAAAGTTTTAATTTTTTGTCTAGTTTGAAAATTTAAGCTGTAATATAGTCCCACAAAAGCTGCAGTGACACTAATCATTAAAAAAGAAAAACTTAAAACCTCTTCAATTGAATCAAAAGAAGCATATGGTAAAAACAAATATATACTTAATCCCAATAAGACTAAGACGCTTCCTAATAAAATCCAACGTTTCATATGGTTCACCTACTTTAGACATATTATATCAATAATATGACCCTTTTTCAATCAAATAAGGTCGTATAAACCATTATCACAAATAAAAGGGTTCATCTCATAATGATATCACGTTTTTTATGATAAAATATAGAAAATAACAGCTTATGATACCTCTTATGCATCTTATGAATATTTGTATGACAATCATCTTTTTATTTGTTATGATGCAAGTGTAAAGGAGGTGATTGAAAATGAAAACTAAATTATTATATGTTGGTTTATCAATTTTGGTTTTAGGTTCGCTATTGTTTGTTGGTTTAATTATAAACTCAAAACAACCTAGTTTAGCAGATCTCGATGGTGAAATAAAACTTATTTCTAATGAAGTAGACGAAAATCAAGATTATGACATAGACCCTGTTATTTACAATTTATTCTTAGAAATCGGACAACAAAAAGATTTATTAGATTCACATCTATCTTCTATTGAAGCATCAAAGATGTATATCGAATCAAATGACATAGAACTTAGCAGAAGAGATTTAATCTATATTAAATTGTCATTAGTTGAAATTAGAGCCTATAAAGGCTTATACATTGATACATTTAATTCCATCAAAGATGAATTTTCTGCATTAGAAGTTCCTTATGAACAACTAACTTTAGAACAGCAAGCTGAATTTGTACAATTTGTAACAGATGTATTAACCTATAGACTTGTCTTATTAGAAAAAGTGAATCTAGAATTAGTAAACATTATAAATATCGTTGAGATATATGAAGGTGAAAATTGATGAAACTAACAATTGAAAAAATAAAAGATCAAAAAGAAATTGAAGTTGTTATAAAATGCAATCAAGAAAATGAATTAGTCAATGAGATTAAACATGCACTAACCTACTATCAAGTCGGTCTAGTCTGCAAAAAAGATGATCAATTTTTTCAATTAAATCCTCAAGATATTTATTATATCGATGCTCTTGGACATCAAGTGTTTGTTTATACAAAAAAGGAAGTTTACAACATTGACCAAAAGCTATATCAATTAGAAAGTTTACTTGCACAAACTCCATTTCTTAGAGTCAATAAAAGTACGATTGTAAACACGAAGAAAATAGTTAAGTTTAAATCATTTATAAACGGTCGAATGGAAGCTCGCTTAGACAATGATGATCGAATCATGATTTCAAGACTTTATGTTCCTAAACTTAAAGAAAAACTAGGAGGACAAAATACATGAAAAAATATATAGACATCTATCTTAAAAGTTTCTTCTTTATGAGTCTTTTGTTTCTGTTTCTTTCAATTATTGTTTATCAAAGAACTGATGTTAGACCACCGTTTGCTTTAGTATCATATGGTATATTTATCGTTTCCATATTTCTATCAACAAGTATCTGGTTATTTAAACTTGAAGAAGGCAACGGCCTTATTCATGCAATTATTGGTTATTTAGTTTTAATTCCAGCTATTTTAGTGATTAGAAATGTTTATGGTACTGCCTTGTTTAGATTTTCATATTTAATTTATATCATCTTTATCTTCATTGGAATTATTTATGGTATTGTATTTGCAGTTGTATCAAAAAAATATAAAAATGAAGTTGACAAACTTAATGAGATGATTGATAAAAATAAGAACTAAATAAACCATTTTAAACCATAAAAAAAGTGTTGCAGCTGCAACACTTTTTGTTTGTATTTTTTTTAGTCTTTAACAAATGGTAATAATGCCATATGGCGTGCTCTTTTAATAGCAGTTGCTAATGGACGTTGCCATTTAGCAGTTGTGCCAGTAACACGTCTTGGTAATATCTTACCGCGGTCTGTAATAAAGCGTCTTAATAAATCAACATCTTTAAAATCGATATGTTGAACTTTATTTTGTGTAAAGAAACAAACTTTTTTACGTCTTTTGAAACCGCCACGTCTATTATTGTTTTGCATTTTCTTCCTCCTTAAAATGGTAGATCTTCTTCAGCGGCAAGTTGTTTTGATGTTTCATAAAACTCATCGCTGTCTTTTTCGTTATGACTGTCATCATTATATGAAGACTCTGTTCTCTCATTAGTTGAAGATGATGAATCACCTTTGTTTTCTAAAAATTGAACTGAATCGCATACAACATCAGTCGTATAACGTGTGACTCCGTCCGCTTCATACTTTCCAGTTTGAATACGTCCTTCGACACCTAAAAGTGCACCTTTTTTTATAAAGCGTGCTAAATTATCTGCTTGTCGTCTCCATACAATACATTGTATAAAGTCGGCTTGTCGTTCGCCTGATTGGTCTGTAAATTGACGATTTACAGCAAGTGTAAAGTTAACAAAATTAATGTTAGATTGGGTAGATTTAAGTTCAGGATCTTTAGTGATTCTTCCAACTAAAACAACTCTATTAATCATATTATTCGCCTTCCTTTACAACAATAAATCTAATGACTGATTCAGTAATTCTTACGACACGGTTAAATTCAGCAATCGCTTCTGGAGTTGCATTTGCAAGCAACCAAACGTAATAGCCTTTTTTATGATGATCAATCTCGTATGCTAAGTCTTTTAGCCCCAACTCTTTAAGCTCTAGAACTTCACTATTAAAATTTACAAATATTTCATTGAAGTGATTAACAATTTGTTTGATGTTCTCGCTCTCTTCAGTTGGACGGATGATATACATAACTTCGTATTTTTTCATCTGTTCCACCTCCTTCTGGTCTATGGTCTTTGATAAGACAAGGATTATCTTACGCCAAATAATTATATCATAATAATCTGTATATTACAATGATATCCATCTATATTTTATGAAATGATTTGATATACTTTTTGATATATAAAATCTATAGAATCCTTAATATTTTTTTCTCTATCTTGTTTTGTAAAATCCAGGTGTAAATCCAGATATTTTTGTTGATATAAAACGGTTATAAACGCTTCAAGTTTTTCTGTGTCTTTTTCATAAGTTGGTCCAGCATTTCCTGTTATTGATATACACAAATCAGCTTGTGTTTGTTTAAAAATACCTAATGCCATTTGTTTAGAAACTTCTTTACTTACAATAGAATAATCATCTATAATTTTAGAATCAACGAATAATAATTGCTCTTTAATTTGTCTTTGATAAGAGATGACACTACCAATTACGACTTTTGATGCATTTGGGTTCTTAACCATTTCATAGGTTAATAATCCTCCAGTCATACTTTCGGCAAACGCCATTGTAATGCCTTTTTCTAAACATTTATCAAATACTTTTTTGTTTGTCATGACAGTATAATACTTACAGTTACTTCTTGGAATGTACCCTCTACATTTCTTAAAACAGTAAGTTGGTGAGTATCTCCAAATTCTGCATCTTCTAATTGTGCTGCAAGATCTGCAATCTCTGTAATCGTGATTCCATTCATACGAATGATTAAATCATTTTCCTCTAATTGTTCATGTGCATTTCTAGTTAAATCAAATCCAATGATCACAACACCAATTGGGTCAGTTGGAAGTAGGGAAGGATCATTTGTTTCTAAGAAAGTCTCTACTTCTTGAATAGTAATACCAAGACGAGGACTCCTTACGACTTCTATATAATTTGCTTCATCAAAGTTTCTAATAATTGGCGCAATTTTATTAATGTTTAAAGCATAATTTAAACCTTCGGCTGCAATATCACCATCTATTGTTGGGATATCTGCGACTTTAGCAACATTAATTCCAATTAAATCTCCATTTAAATTAAATAAAGGTCCACCACTATTTCCAGGATTAAGCTCTGCATCATGCATTAAAGCTAGTCCTGCTATATTGTTATATGCATAAGTTGCTAAACTTACTACACCTGATGTTACATAATTAAATTTATCAAGATCTTGAGGTGATCCAATCGCAAAGACATCTTGTCCTTTAATAATTTCAGTAATTGTATTATCATCTATAGGTCCAACAGCATGCACTCTAAGTTCTCTAGTTGTTTGTATTCTAACAACTGCTATATCATAGGCTTCATATCCTTGATAATCCATCACATAGATATCATCTTGTCCCTCGCCAAAATAAATCTTCATTTCTCCACCATCTTCAACAACATGATAATTAGTTAAAATATAGTAGATTGTTAAACCTTCTTCAATGACTTCTTCTGGATCTTCAGATGTCACTAGTTCAGATTTAAATATAATGCCTGAACCGTGACCAGTCTCAGTAACAACCGCGACGACTGATGGTTCAACTTCTGCAATCATATCAATTCTAAGTTGCTCATAAGTTGATGGTGATTCATATAGTACATCTGCTCTAGTTAATAGACTACATCCCATTAATGTAAAGGTTAATAATAGGGTGAGTATCGTTAATAGTATTTTTTTATTTTTCATGATTACTTCCTCCAATATGAAATAATTTATATGCATTTTCTGTTGTAATTTCAGATACTTTATGAGCATCAATTTTTTTTATTTCTGCGATCTTATTTACAACTTCAATTAAATAACTTGGTTCATTTCTTTTGCCTCTATAAGGCATTGGTGCTAAATATGGACTATCAGTTTCAACTAAGATATGTTTTAAATCTATGTTTTCTACGATAGGTAATATATCTTTAGGGTTTTTGAAAGTGATGGGTCCATCAACTCCAATATAAAATCCTAAATCAACTGTTTTCATTGCATCTTCTAAGTTTGATGAAAAGCAATGAAAGACTCCAGTAACTTCTCCTTTATATCCTTTGATTGTATCATATGCTTCATTAAAGGAATTTCTGGTATGAATAATTAAAGGTAAATGATGCTTTTTGGAAAGTTTAATTTGATTAATAAACATTTCAGTTTGTCTATCAAGATTATCTTTAGTCCAATATAAATCAAGTCCAGTTTCACCGATTGCTACCACTTTAGGATGCTTCAATAAGGGTTCAATAAAGTTTGTATTATTATCATCTACATAGCCTGGATGTAGTCCAACTGATGCATAAACATGTTCATATTGCTCAGCGATTTCGATCGCTTTTAAGCTTGTTTTTTCATCCATTCCAATCACGATTAACTTTTTTATACCTTTTTCATAAGCTCTATCAATAACTTCTGATAAGTCTTTATCGTAATCTTCAACATTTAAATGTAGGTGTGTATCAACAATCATATTTATCATATCCTTTGATAGTTTCTATTTTATCACAATTTAAAGAAAAAAGAGGGAAATAGCCTCTTCTTACATGCTTTCATACATTTTACCATTTTCACTTTAAATTTTCACTTTTTTTATCATTAAAACAACCGTATATGCTACCCCTAAAAGAATTAGTGCAGTTACTGTTAAAATCGCTTGAGTCCCTAAAACAAAGGCTAAAACCGTCATTAAAATTCCACTAAAAATTTGTCCAATCCCGTCGATTTGACCAAAAGTAGACATCACAGTTGCTTTTATGTTTGAAGGGATCTCGCGGGCTTGTATCGATGTATATAGAGGATCTAGTCCTTGTCTTGTCATTCTAAAAAAGAAGAAACCAGCAATTGCGATATATGGATTAATCATATGTGCAAAGATTAAAAGTCCTAAACTCATCAAAAGTGTTAATCCTAAAAACCATTGATAAGTTTTTATACCTTCCTTTACAAATCTCTTTACAATGAGTAGCATCACAAAGCCAACAACAGCCATCATTAAATGCATTGCACTGACGATATAAATAGAATCAAATTGACTAAAAATAGTTGTGCTAACTTTATCTAATATAATAAACTCTTCTAAGCGATCAATACCTTCACTATATAAGCCAAGTAAAAATGCAGTCACTACAAATATCTTTAACATAGGATGATGAAATATATGTTTTACGCCTAGTTTAAACTGATGAAACATAGAATGTGTTTGTTTTTCTCTTTCAACATTTTCCTTCATCACAAAGATTAAAGAAATACTTAAAACAAAATATAGGATTGCACTAATAAGCATAGGTAATCTGATGTCAATGATTCCAAAACCAAATGCGCCAATAATACCTAAAATGGTCATGATTTTACTAATGGTGTTTGCTTTAATATAGGTGTGTTCAATCACTATATTATGGGTTTCATCAGAAACCCAAGCATCAAGTGCACCAGAAATAAATGTATAGCCAAACCCCCAAATAATTTGAGCTAAAAATATCCATAGAAATTTTAAAGTCGCTAGTTCTACTAAAAACCCAATACCAATAATAAAATATCCAATGACTACACTTAATTTTCTAGAATACTTATCAGCAACTAGTCCTGTGGGTATCTCAAAAAAAATGACTGCAATCTCTAACGCAGTACCAAGTAAAATTAATTGATATGGCTCTAATCCTGCTAGATCAATACGATAGACGATTGCAGATGTCATCATCATTGTCATTGCTAGATTTAGAACACTCACTTGAAGAATATATAATCTCTTTGGGTTCATAAATACCTCACACATCTATATTACATGATTTTTTTGCATAAAAAAAGAGGCTAAGCCTCTTTTAATATATTTGTTTTAAACTTATTCAGTAATTTTAACTACTGAGCCAGCTCCAACAGTACGTCCACCTTCACGAATAGAGAACTTAGTTCCTTCTTCGATAGCGATTGGATGAATTAATTCAACATTCATAACTGTATTATCACCAGGCATAACCATTTCAGTACCTTCTTGAAGTGTAATAACTCCAGTTACGTCAGTTGTACGGAAATAGAATTGAGGACGATAGTTTGAGAAAAATGCTGTATGACGTCCACCTTCTTCTTTTGATAAAACGTATACTTGAGCTTCAAACTTAAAGTGTGGGTTAACTGATTTAGGTTTAGCTAAAACTTGTCCACGTTCAACTTGTTCACGGTTGATCCCTCTAAGTAATGCACCAATATTGTCTCCAGCTTCTGCATAGTCTAATAATTTTCTAAACATTTCAACACCAGTAACAACTGTTTGTTTAGTATCTGTTAAACCAACGATTTCAACTGGGTCTCCAACTTTAACTTGACCACGTTCAACACGGCCAGTAGCAACTGTTCCACGTCCAGTAATTGTAAATACATCTTCAACTGGCATTAAGAATGGTTTGTCAGTTTGACGAACTGGAGTATCGATATAGCTATCAACAGCATCCATTAATTCTTCAATACCTTTAACCCATTTTTCTTCACCGTTTAATGCACCTAGTGCAGATCCACGGATCACAGGAATGTCATCACCTGGGAAATCATATTCTGATAATAATTCACGAACTTCCATTTCAACTAAGTCCATTAATTCTTCATCATCTACCATATCAGCTTTGTTTAAGAAAACAACTAGCTTAGGTACACCAACTTGACCAGCAAGTAAGATGTGTTCTCTTGTTTGAGGCATAGGGCCGTCAGCTGCAGATACAACTAAGATCCCACCATCCATTTGAGCAGCACCTGTAATCATGTTCTTAACATAGTCAGCATGACCTGGGCAGTCAACATGAGCGTAGTGACGAGCTTCTGTAGCATATTCAACGTGTGCTGTATTAATTGTAATACCACGTTCTTTTTCTTCTGGTGCGCTATCAATTGATGCATAATCTTTAATGTCTGCTAATCCTTTTCCAGATAATACTGTAGTGATTGCAGCAGTTAAAGTAGTTTTACCATGGTCAACGTGTCCAATTGTACCAACGTTAACGTGTGGTTTTGTTCTTTCAAATTTTTTCTTTGCCATTTTAATAGTTCCTCCTATTTTTTGATTGATTTTTTTATTTTTTTTATCATTTATATTTTATATTAATTCTTATGAATTTGCAAGCATCAAACTAGTTCATGCCACGCTTTTTCATTACTTCTTCCATAATTGATTTTGGACAACGGTCATAATGACTAAATTGCATCATGAATGTTGCACGACCTTGAGTGTTTGAACGAAGTGATGTTGCATAACCAAACATTTCTGCCAAAGGCACAAATGAACGAATTGCTGCTGCATTTCCTCTTGTTTCTTGACTCTCCATACGTCCACGTCTTGATGTGATATCACCAATAACGTTACCAACATAATCATTTGGAACAACAACTTCTACGTCCATAATTGGTTCTAATAGAATTGGAGCACATTTTGCTCTAGTTTCTCTTAGCGCCATTGAAGCAGCAATTTTAAATGCCATTTCAGATGAATCCACATCATGATATGATCCATAATGAAGTGTTGCTTTAATATCGATTGCAGGATATCCAGCAATGATACCATTAGGTAGTGATTCTTGTAGACCTTTTAATACTGAAGGAATGTATTCTCTTGGAATAACACCACCAACAATTTTGTCCACAAATTCGAATCCCTTGCCAGGGTTTGGTTCAAACTTAATGATAACATGTCCATATTGTCCACGACCACCAGATTGTCTAACAAACTTAGATTCGATATCTGCTTCTTCACTAATTGTTTCACGATAAGATACTTGAGGTTCAGCTACATTAGCTTCAACCTTAAATTCTCTTTTCATACGATCTACAATAATGTCTAAGTGAAGTTCACCCATACCAGCAATAATCGTTTGTCCAGTTTCATGATCTGTAAATGTTTTAAATGTTGGATCTTCTTCAGCAAGTTTAACAAGTGCGACATTCATTTTGTCTTGATCTTGTTTTGTTTTAGGTTCGATAGCAACATTAATTACAGGTTCAGGGAAAACCATTGATTCTAAGACGATATCATCTTTTTCTAAGGTAAGTGTATCACCTGTTGTTGTATTTTTCAATCCAACAACTGCTGCAATATCTCCCGCAAATACTTCTTTGATTTCTTCACGGTGATTAGCATGCATTTGAAGAATACGTCCGAATCTTTCTTTTTTGTCTTTATTTGTGTTTAATACATATGATCCAGCTTCTAATGTACCTGAATAGACTCTAAAGAACGTTAAACGTCCTACATAAGGGTCTGTCATAACTTTGAAAGCAAGTGCAGTAAATGGTTCGTTATCATTTGATTTACGTTTTACTTCATTACCTTCAGAATCTTGTCCTGTAACTGATTCTACATCAGTTGGAGCAGGAAGATAATCAATAACTGCATCAAGCACAAATTTAACACCTTTATTCTTAAATGAAGAACCACATACAACTGGGAAAAATTTCACAGCTAAAGTGCCTTTTCTAATTGCTTTTCTGATTTGGTCATTTGTGACTTCTTCACCTTCAAGGTAATTCATCATAATTTCTTCATCAAAATCAGCAATTGCTTCAATTAATTCAATTCTTTTTTCTTCGACAATGTCAGCCAAATGAGCAGGTATATCAATATTTGTTGAAATTTCTTCTGAATTTCCATCAAAATGATAAGCTTTTTTCTCAATTAAGTCAATAATACCATCAAATTCTGATTCAGCACCGATTGGCCATTGAATAGGAACTGCTTTAACACCCAAACGGTTTTTAATCGTTTGAATAGATCTAGCAAAATCCGCACCGATTTTATCCATTTTATTAATGTATACAATTCTTGGTACTTTATATTCAGTTGCTTGTCTCCAAACTGTTTCTGTTTGAGGTTCAACTCCTGCTTGTGCGTCTAGTACTGTAACAGCACCATCAAGCACACGCAATGATCTAGATACTTCTACTGTAAAATCAACGTGACCTGGAGTGTCAATGATATTAACTTTATGATCTTTCCAGAAAGCTGTTGTAGCTGCTGATGTGATCGTAATACCACGCTCTTGTTCTTGAGCCATCCAGTCCATTGTAGCTGCACCATCGTGAACTTCACCCAGTTTATGAATTTTACCAGTGTGGAATAGAATTCTCTCTGTAGTTGTTGTCTTTCCAGCGTCAATATGGGCCATGATGCCAATATTACGCACTTTGTTTAATGGGAATACACGAGGCATAATCTTAAATCTCCTTTATTACCAGCGATAGTGAGCAAATGCTTTATTTGCTTCAGCCATGCGGTGTACATCTTCACGTTTCTTCACAGCAGCACCTAATCCTTGAGATGCATCCATGATTTCTTTCGCTAATCTTTCTTCCATTGTCTTTTCATTACGCAATCTTGCATAATTTATTAACCATCTTAATCCTAATGTTGTTTTTCTTGAAGCTCTAACTTCTACTGGTACTTGATAATTTTGTCCCCCAATACGGCGAGAACGAACTTCTAATACTGGTGTAATATTATTTAATGCTTCATTAAATACTTCGATTGGTTCGCGTCCTGTTACTTCTTTAACGCGGTTGAACGCTCCGTATAATATACTTTGAGCTGTACCTTTTTTACCATCGATCATAATTGTATTTACAATACGTGTAACTAATTTCGATTGATAAATTGGATCTGGTAAAACATCACGTTTTACGATATGTCCTTTACGTGGCATCGAGTTCACCTACTTCCTTTCTTTTGATTGTTCTTTTATTTTTTATTTTTTAGGTCGTTTTGCTCCATATTTAGAGCGAGCTTGCATACGGTTTGCTACACCTGAAGTGTCAAGTGTACCGCGAATAATGTGATAACGCACACCAGGTAAGTCTTTTACACGACCACCACGGATAAGTACCACACTATGCTCTTGTAAAGAGTGTCCAATTCCTGGAATGTAAGCTGTAACTTCAGTTTGGTTACTTAAACGAACACGTGCATATTTACGTAAAGCAGAGTTTGGTTTTTTAGGTGTCATTGTTGTAACACGAGTACATACCCCACGTTTTTGTGGTGATGTATAATCACTTTCACTCTTTTGTAGACTGTTATAGCCATACCCTAGAGCTGGTGATTTTGATTTGTACTTTTTAGTAGATCTTCCTTTTTTTACAAGTTGTTGTATTGTAGGCATTTGGTTGTTCTCCTTTCCTTAACACATATCCATGTGTTTCTTTTTTTGTTTAAAAAATATTTTTGGCTTTATAAAGCCAAAATGATTAGTCATCTTGTGTGTAAATAACACAGCGTTTTAATTATATAATAATATAGGTTTATTGTCAACAAATTTAAGTGTTTTTACACCTTTTTTTATAGATTTTTACACTTAACGCATTTATATTTATTTGATGATAAAAAAAGATCAAGTTTTCCTTGATCTTTAATGTTCTAATTAAGTATTATTGTTTTTTTATTTGTTCTTGCAATAGGTTTAGACCAACAGCACCTAACATATTACCTATAATCACAATGATAATAAATAGCAAGGCTTCAAATGTGAAGCTCTTTGATAAAACGACATATGACATATTTGCAATGCTATGTTCAAATCCAGCTACAATAAAGATGACAACTGCAAAGATGACAGCTAATACAGATGCAACTTGATTTTGAATTTTAGCATAACTATCTACTGCTAAATACATCATAAATCCACAAAAGATAGCTAAAACTAAAGTTTCATACCACGCTTGTGCAAGTTTCGCTTGAAATATAGAATCTGCATGTGCCAATGCTTGTGATTTACCTGATAAAAGAAAAAATGAAGTCGTTAAAACAATACCTATTGTATTTCCTAATAAGATAAGTCCTATCAATTTAAGATTACCTTTTTTATATGGAAGTAGATAGCCAATTTTACCTGTAAATAAATTATAACCTCTACCTACAATTAAGATCAGTGCGAAACTAAATAAAACTGCGCCTATAATTTGATTTGATGAACTCACATAAAGGATTCCACCAATGCCGACTAATATACCTGAAAACAATGCTTTAATTAATGTCTGAGATGTTTTTATCATGCCTTACCCCTTTTTAAACCCATAGATGGACCCCACAAGATAATTTACTAATCTTGCTGGTAATACTTTTTGGAGAAAAATAAAAATTTTATATTTAATACCGATTGTTTTATATAACGGTAATCTTCTTTTTTTTACAAGTTTATAAATGACTTTTGCTGCATATTGAGCATCCATACCATTATGTTCATCATTTTCCATGACTTGGATAGACTTATCAACACGCTTTTCATATAGATCGCCTTCAAGTTCATTTTTCTTTCTGTTTTTCGTAAACCCTGTTTTGATATCACCTGGCATCACACTACATACTTGTATATTAAATGGACTTAATTCGATTTTTAAACTCTCAGAAAAAGCATTAATAGCTGCCTTCGAGCTGCTATAAAATCCTTGAAAAGGAATAGCAAGTCTCCCTGCAACACTACTTATGTTAATAATTTTAGCTCTATTGGATTGTCTTAAAAATGGAAGCATCGCTTTTGTAGAATGAAAAACACCCATAAAATTAACGTCCATCATGTATTTTGCATCTTCAAGGGTTGTATGTTCAATACTTCCAGAAATACCCATACCTGCATTATTAATTAAACAATCAATATGTCCTTCTATATCAAATATTTCTTGATAAGCTTGTTTTAATTGTTCGTAATTCGTCACATCAGCTTGAATGCTTTTTACGCATTTATCATGAATTTTAGTTCTTGATATGCCATAAATGATATAGTTTTTTTGATTTAATAGTTTTGCTGTTTCAAATCCTATACCACTTGAAGCGCCTGTGATGACTACTACTTTTGAATTATTCATTAAAATCTTCCAGTCCTTTAAGTACTTCTACTATTTTTTCAATAGCTTGATCCATTTGTTCTTTTGTATGTGTTGCTGTATAACTTGTTCTAATCAAGCATTCTCCAACCGTTGTTGCTGGTGGAAGTACTGGATTAACATAAACTCCATGCTCAAACAATTGATTACATGCAACCATTGTTCTTACTGGCATATACGTATATATTGGAATAATTGGTGTTTCAGATGGTCTTAATTCTAAACCTTTTGCTTTTAGACCAGTTCTCATATAATTTGCAATATCTCTTAAAGCTTTTACTCTTTCTGGTTCTCTTTTTAAGATTCTTAAAGCTTGAAGTGCAGCTGCTGCATTAGATGCAGGAATTGCTGCAGAAAAGATATATGGTCTTGAATTATGTCTGATATAGTCAACAACGTCATGACTTGCTGCTACATAACCACCAAGACTTGCTAATGATTTAGAAAAAGTACCCATAATGATATCCACTTCATCTTCTAAGCCAAAATGCTCTGCTGTTCCTCTACCATGCTCGCCGAGTACACCTAGACCATGTGCATCATCAACCATAACTCTTGCTTCATATTTTTTCGCTAATCTCACGATTTCTGGAAGATTTGCAATATCTCCACTCATTGAAAAGACACCATCAGTTAGAATCAGTTTTCCTTTATTAGGATCTGCTTTTTCTAGTTTAGCCTCTAGATCTTCCATATCACTATGATTAAATCTAATCACTTCTGCATAAGATAGTCTTGTACCATCATAAATACTTGCGTGATTTTCTTTATCTGAAAATATTAAATCATTTCTTCCAGCAATAGCTGAGATAATACCTAAATTAGATTGAAAACCAGTTGAAAATATAGTTGAATCTTCTTTATGTAAAAATTCAGCTAATTCTTTTTCAAATTGAACGTGTAGATCAAGTGTACCATTTAAAAATCTTGAACCAGACACACCAGTTCCATATTCGTTAGTTGCATCAACGGCAGCTTTAATAACCTCTGGATGAGAAGCGAGTCCTAAATAGTTATTAGAACCAATCATAATCATCTTTTTGCCTTCCATCTCAACAATTGTATCTTGTTTTGTGTTTAAGACGTGAAAATAAGGATAATATCCTGCTGCTTTAACTTTTTTTGCTGTATCATAGGTGAAACATTTTTTAAATAAATCCATAGTTTTTTCCTCACTTTAAAAAACTGCATATGTCTATTATAGCCTAAGACATGTTAATTCACTCAATTATGACGTTATTTTAAAATACGCATTTGAATGAACATATACTATTGTATTAGATTAAGTCCAAAAGGTCAAGGAATTTTTTTGAGTTACTACCTATAATTTAAGAAATTAGTTAAAAAAACGGTATATATAAATATATACCGACCATTTTTTTATCTGTTTGATGATTTATCTTTATTTGATTTTTACCTTTATTTTTTCTTGACACATCTCTTCTGAGACAGCTTTTTCATCTTGTAATGTGATTAGCGCTGCTCTTGTTCCATATATTAATGGATCAAGATCGCATACCTTTGCATAAATCACACCAGCAAGATATGCATCACCTGCACCTGCTGTATTTTTGATGTTTACAGTTCTATTCTTCATCTCTTTAAATGAGTCTTTTGCGACATAAAAAGAGCCTTTAGCACCTTTTGTAATATAAACTTCACCTACACCTTGAGTGATAAAGTATTTACCTAAATCTTGATCACTTAGTTTGTTATTTGCTTGAGCTAAATGATTAGCTTCTAAAAGGTTCATTTTTAAGGTATGCACATATGGATAAATAGCCTTGATTTTATCTGCTTTTTGACAAGAAATCGCATCAATATAGATTTCTTTATTTTGATAAGTCTTTGCAATATAAATCAGCGTTTCTTGAGACAAATTTGTGTCAAGTACAATTAAATCTGATCTTAAAAAGATATTATGTCTTTTTTTAACATCTTCTATGCTTAAGGTTTCTATCTCATCCATTAATGCCATAGATACTACATGATCATTTTCTTCGTTTAAAATCGATAAATAACTAGGTGTTTGTTCAACGGTAGTTGCAGATAATTTAAGCTTAGCTTCTTGTGCTGATTTCATAATCCAACGTCTACCCTCATCTTTACCTAAAACAGTAAAAAGAGTCGTATCAACATCTAATCGAGCTAGATTTTCTGCGATGTTTCTTGCGACACCACCTAATGATCTTTTCAAATATCCTGGATTAGAATCTCCTAAAATTAATTTGTCTTTTGGATATGCAAATATATCTATTACAGATCCACCTATTACTAATACTTTTTTCATATTATCACCTACATCTATTTTACCATTTTTGACCCTATATTATAAGTATTAAGAGCAATTACTTGTCTTTACTGATGTTTACAATAAAAAGGATTAAATAGATGCGGTAAAAGTTATGACTTTGATATCTTGTTTTCTATAACTTTAATAGACTCCATAATCAAATAAAAAGCTACAGCTGCAGATAAGTATAATAGACCTTCTTCAAAGTGAGAAGGATTATCAATCGCTGCAATAAAACTTAATAAAAAAACCACACATAACAATATGATGATTACGCTTAGACTCAAATATAATTTTTTCATTCGACTAGTCCTTTCTTAAGAGATTAAACAAAGCTGCTGCTAAAAAAACAGAAAATAAAATTGAAATACTTAAAAAACTTATGGCCGCTTCAATTTCCTCAATTGGATTAATAATTCCTGCTACTAAAAAAATCACACATATGATCACAATTAGTACAGATAAAACATTAAATATTATTTTTTTCATTTCCCCTCCAAATATATTTGGTTTCCACCGTTTCCTCATATTCTATCAATTAAGAAATGTTTTGTCAATCGCAATTCTACTTATAATATGCTAAATACTCATGTATTTATAGAATAAAAAAACACTTCCATACTTGATGTAGTATGGAAGTGCTTGAATTTAAAATTGGTAATCGTCTTCCTCTTCTTCAAATGAAGTATTAGAACGATCATATTCAAATGCTTTATCTCTTAGGATACCTGTACCAGCAGGAATTAATCCACCAATAATAACATTTTCTTTTAGGCCATGAAGCTCATCTGTTTTACCTCTAATTGCTGCATCAGTTAAGATTCTTGTTGTTTCTTGGAATGATGCTGCTGATAAGAATGAATCAGATCTCAAGGATGCTCTTGTAATACCTAATAAGATTGGACGACCTACTGCAGGACGTTTAAATGCTGCAAAAGCTTTTCTGTTTTCACGTTTAAATGCTGCAACTGATACTTCAGTACCTGGTAGTAATTCTGTATCACCTTCAGTAACAACGCTAATTCTTCTAAGCATTTGTCTAATGATAATTTCAATGTGCTTATCACTAATTTCAACACCTTGTGCACGATATACTTTTTGAACTTCTTCTAAGATATACATCTCAGCAGCTTCAGTAGATACAATACGCAACAATTCTTTAGGATTAATTGAGCCTAGTGTTAATCTTTGACCAGCTTTTACGCTAGCGCTCTTACGAACTAAAGATTCAACATTTGGATCAATGGTATATTTGTATTCTTTGTTTTCAGCATCTGTAATGGTAATAATTGATGTACCACCACGTTGACGATCAACTGATTTAACTTTTCCATCGACTTCACATAGTACAGCTTTCCCTTTAGGGTTTCTCGCTTCAAATAACTCTTGGATACGAGGAAGACCTTGGGTGATATCTGATGCAGATGCCACACCACCAGTATGGAAGGTTCTCATGGTTAACTGAGTCCCTGGTTCACCAATTGATTGAGCAGCTACTACACCTACAGCTTCTCCAACTTCAACTCTTGTGTTAGTTGCTAGGTTTCTACCATAACATTTTGCACAAACGCCGTTATCAGAATTACATGTAAGATTTGATCTAATTTCGATTTCAGTCAAACCTGCTTGAATAATATCTGTACCAATTTCTTCGGTGATTAATTCATTTCTTTTAACTAAGACTTCTTTAGTCTTAGGATTTAATACATCTTTTGACGCAAAGCGGCCAACGATTCTATCATATAATGGCACGATTTCTTTTGTGTCATCCATAACAGATCTCATCACAACGCCACGTTCTGTACCACAATCTTCATCAACGACGATGACATCTTGTGAAACGTCAACTAAACGACGAGTTAAGTAACCTGATTCTGCAGTCTTTAAGGCAGTATCAGTAGACCCTTTTCTAGCCCCATGGGTAGAAATAAAGAATTCAGATACAGTTAAGCCTTCTCTAAATGATGCTTGTACTGGAACTTCAATGGTTTCACCCTTTGGATTATTCATCAGTCCACGCATACCAGCTAGTTGCGAGAAGTTTGATGCGTTACCACGGGCACCAGAGTCACTCATCATATAGATATTATTATCGCTGTCAAATTCAGCCATAAGTCCAACTTGGATTTCATCACGTGCATCTTGCCATTGTTTAATAACTAGGTCACGACGTTCACGGTCTGTTAACATACCATCTTCATACCAATCATTGATTTGTTCAATCGCTTTATTAGTTTGATCGATACGTTCACCCTTCTTAGAATAAACATTAATATCTGCAAACGATACAGTAATACCTGCAATTGTAGAATATTTAAATCCTAAATCCTTAAGTCTATCAAGCATCTTAGATGTTTCTGAGATTTGTAATTGCTTAAAGACTTGAGCAATAATTTGTGATAAGAATTTCTTCTTAAATGGTCCTGGTACATATGCATCTAACATAAAGTCTTTTGGATTCATACCTTTAGCCATAAAATACTTGTCAGGTGTTTTTTGTTCTAAGTTTTCTAAAGTTGGTTCATTTAAATATGGGAACGTTGGAGGCAAAATTCTATTAAAGATTAATTTACCTAAAGTTGTTAATAAATATTTGTTTAATTGGTCTGCTGCAAATTTTTGATTAATTGATCTTGGATCAATCATAATTCTTGTATGAAGCCCAATTTCATCATGTTGATATGCAAGATATGCTTCATCAAAATCAAAGAAGAAATGACCTTCATTACGATGTGTATGATGATGTTCCTCTAAGCGAATATCAGCACGATATCCTTTAAATTCACGTTCATATCTCTCTTCAATAGTTAAGTAGTAATTACCTAATACCATATCTTGGGATGGCGTAACAACAGGCTTTCCGTCTTTTGGATTTAAGATGTTATTTGATGCTAGCATCAATAATCTTGCTTCCGCTTGTGCTTCATTAGATAGTGGCACATGGACAGCCATTTGGTCTCCGTCAAAGTCAGCGTTAAACGCAACTGTAACAAGTGGGTGTAAGCGAATTGCTTTACCGTCAATTAATTTAGGTTCAAATGCTTGAATACCAAGTCTATGAAGTGTAGGTGCACGGTTTAATAGAACTGGATGTTCTTTAACAACTTTTTCTAAAGCTGCCCATACATCATCATCCATACGATCGTATTTAGAGTTTGCGTTTTTCTTAGAGTTTTGATCATCGCCTTGCATTCTTTGCAATTCTCTTAATACAAATGGTTTAAATAAAGTGATTGCCATTTCTCTTGGAATACCACATTGATACATTTCTAAGTCTGGTCCAACAATAATAACTGAACGACCTGAATAGTCAACACGTTTTCCAAGTAGATTTTGTCTAAATCGACCTTGTTTACCACGTAGCATATCTGATAATGATTTTAAGTGTCTGTTTCTTTCTACTGCTGCTTTTTTACCGCGTTTAGCGTTATCAAATAAAGCATCAACAGCTTCTTGTAACATACGTTTTTCATTTTTAGTAATCAATCTTGGTGCCATTTGTTCTTTTTGTTTCTTTAAACGATTATTTCTGTTTAGAATACGACGATATAAGTCGTTAAGGTCAGTTGTCGCGAAACGTCCACCATCAAGTGCAACCATTGGTCTTAAATCTGGTGGGATGACTGGAATTACATCCATAACCATCCATTCTGGTTTGTTATCAGAATTGTTAAATGCTTCAACAACTTCTAAGCGTTTAATAATACGTTCTCTTTTTTGTTTAGACGCAGTTTTTAGTTTTCTTCTTAAAGATTTAACTTCTTTGTCTAAGTCTAATTCTTGTAATAACTTTTTAACAGCTTCAGCGCCAGTCAATGCTTGGAATTTTGAACCATATTGTTCAGTTAACATTGAATAGTCTTGTTCTGATAAGATTTGTTTTTTAGTTAATGGTGCACTGCCTGGATCTGTAACGATATAAGATGCATGATAGACAACTTCTTCTAATGATTTAGCTTTTATACCTAAAAGGATTGCTAATCTTGAAGGTGAATTTTTTAAATACCAAGTATGAACAACTGGTGCTTCTAATTCAATATGTCCCATACGTTCTCTACGTACTTTTGATTCAGTAATTTCAATACCACATTTTTGACAGATTTGTCCTTTGTTTCCGCTTTGTTTTTTACCACAAGCACATTGATAATCTCTTGTAGGTCCAAAGATTCTTTCGCAGAACAAGCCGCCTTCTTCAGGTTTAGATGTTCTATAGTTAATGGTTTCGTGTGTTTTAACTTCACCATAAGACCATTGTCTGATTTCATCTGGTGCTGCAATACGAATCTTTAAATGAGAAAATGTACGTGAACCATATCCTTTACGAACTGGTTTAACATGACGTGCGATACGTTCAGTTAAATCAACATCTAGTGCACTTTCAACATCTTCTAAGACTTCAGCATCTGCTTCTTCAACAACATCTTTAACACTTTCAGTATGTGTGTGTTCTTTTAATGCGTCAAATCCATATAATTCTAATGTTGTATTAATCTCTTGACGAAGAATTAAATCTTCTTCAAATAAATGATATAAGGTGTGACGATCAAAATCTAAAAATTGCTTTAAATCATAAACGCCTGCATCTTTTAATATAGAAACTGTTTCATCATTTAAATTAAGATTTTCTAATGGTCTAGGTAGCGAGTATTTACGTAATATAGATTTTGTTTCTTCATAGCTTTCACCAAGAAGCATTGATAATTCTTTTAATGTAAATGTATTGAAATCTTCTAATTGATCGATACCAGCAAGTTTTAATGCAGTGAGAGCATCTTGAGACAGTTTTAAAGATTCAACGTGTAACGTTAGTTTTTCTTTTGCCATTAGCGATACCCTCCTTTACTAAAGGTTGTTTTTGTATGATCAACTAGTGATTTAGTTGCTTCATTTTCTCCAGTTTCAGCATCAATAAGTTCAACATATAATCCTAATGATTGTAATTCTCTTGTTAATACTCTAAATGATTCTGGAATTGAAGCTTGTGGAATTGGTTTATCATGTGTGATTGAAGAGTAAACTTTATTTCTACCAATCATATCATCTGATTTAACGGTTAACATTTCTTGTAGAGTATGAGCTGCACCATAAGCATATAGTGCCCAAACTTCCATTTCACCGAAACGTTGTCCACCATTTTGAGCTTTACCACCCATTGGTTGTTGTGTAACTAGTGTATAAGGTCCAACTGATCTTGCATGAAGTTTATCATCAACCATGTGAGATAGTTTAATCATGTACATGACACCAACTGAAACTCTATTATCAAAGGCTTCACCTGTACGTCCATCATATAATTGAACTTTTCCATCTTCACCAAATGCTGCAAGCATCTTTTGGTCAAGTTCGTAATTGTATTTTTCCATCTCATTCATTTGTTCAACTGGTTTTTTAGGTTTAATTGAATCTAGTGTTTTTTGTCTTGATTCTTTCATGATTGACTTTAAGTCTTCATCATTTAAACCATCAAATACTGGTGTTGCAATCTTGATGCCTAAGTTCTTAGCTGCAATTCCTAAATGGATTTCTAATACTTGTCCAATATTCATACGAGAAGGAACCCCTAGTGGATTAAGCATGATGTCTACTGGTGTACCATCAGCCATATGTGGCATATCTTCTCTTGGTAATATTCTAGAGATAACCCCTTTATTACCATGACGACCAGCCATTTTATCCCCTTCAGAGATCTTACGTTTTTTAGCTACATAAACTGTAATAGATTCGTTTACTCCACTTGGAAGTACGTCTCCATTTTTCTTAGAGAAGTATTGGATAGATTGAACAATCCCTCCTCCACCATGTGGAACTCTTAGAGATGAATCTCTATATTCTCTTGATTTTTCACCGATAACCGCATGAATTAACTTTTCTGATGGGCTTGGTTCAAATACACCTTTAGGTGTTATTTTACCAACTAAGATGTCGCCTTCACTAACTTCACTACCCGCGATAACTATACCACGTTCATCTAAGTTTTTAAGTGCGTCATAACCAGCATTTGGAACTTCTCTGGTAATTTCTTCTCTACCATTTCCAGTTTTTAATTCTCTAGTTTCGATTTCATATTCATCAATATGTATAGATGTATAAACATCGTCTTTAACTAATTCTTCAGATAAAATAATCGCATCTTCATAGTTGTAACCTTCCCAAGTCATAAACGCAACAGTTACATTTCTACCTAGGGCAAGTTCACCTTTATCTGTTGAAGGACCATCTGCGATGATATCTCCAGCATTGACGAATTCTTGTTCCTTAACGATAGGTCTTTGAAGCACGTTAGTATCTTGGTTAGATCTAAAGAAGTTAATTAAATTAAATGTTTTGCTATTTCCCATGCCATAATCTTTTAATGTTTTAGCAATTTGATATGTAAATTCTAAAGTTGGATCAAATAAGACATTGTTTCCAACCATAACTTTATCATCTGGTTTTTGTGTAATGATGATTTTTGTACCATCTGCATAAGTAACAAAACCTGATACATCTGCTACAACTACTGAACCTGAATCTTTTGCTGCACGATATTCAATACCAGTTCCTACAATAGGAGAATCTGATTTTAATAGCGGTACTGCTTGTCTTTGCATGTTGGCACCCATAAGTGCTCTTGATGCATCATCATGTTCCAAGAATGGAATGGTTGATGTCGCAACAGAAACAATTTGCTTAGGACTAACATCCATGTAAGTAACTTCATCAAGTTCAAACATCGACGTTTCACCACGATGACGACCAATGATTTTCTCTTCTATGATGACACCTTTTTCATCTAGGTGTGTAGCTGCTGAAGCGATAACTTCATGATACTCTTCATCTGCTGTTAAATAATGAATGTCTTCAGTTACTACTGGTTTTCCACTCTTACGATCAACTTTTAAATATGGTGTTTGAATAAATCCATATTGGTCAACTTTACCATAAGTTGCAAGTGAAGAAATCAAACCAATTGAAGGACCTTCAGGTGTTTCAATTGGACAAATTCTACCATAGTGAGAGTTATGAACGTCACGGACTTCAACGCCAGCACGATCTCTTGCTAGACCACCTGTACCAAGTGCAGATACTCTTCTTTTTTGAGTAAGTTCTGCTAGTGGATTGATTTGATCCATGAATTGTGAAAGTTGTGAACTTCCAAAGAATGTTTTAATTGCACCAGCAAGTGGTGTCATATTAATAATATTAGAAGGTGTTGCATCAGCAAATGTTGTTGTTGACATCTTGTCTTTAATATTCTTTTCTGCTCTTGCAAGTCCGATTCTAAATTGATTTTTTAACAATTCGCCAATTAATCTTAAACGACGATTTCCTAAATGGTCAATATCATCTGTGTTGCCTAGTCCATCGTATAAATTTAAATAATAACTCATAGATGCTACAACATCAGATAGTGTAATATGTTCTCTATCTTCTCTTTGATCGTTACCAATTACTTTAACTGGATAGATACGATCTGTTTCTTTATCTTTAACAGTGACTTCAATCATTTCCACGATAACGCCACTACGTTCTAATTCTTTTTCATAAATATCTTTAACACCAAAGAAATATTTAATCACTTTTTCATCTAAAGACTGACGGTTTCTTCTTAAAATCACAAATACATCATCATTGATTTCAGTATTTTTAGCAACTAAGACTTCGCCAGTTCTTAAATTAATGATATTTTCTTTTGTATATAATTCGTCTCCACCATCTGGAAGATGAACCGCTAAGATTTCATTAGGCGTTTCATTTTGTAATGATTCTTCTTTAGAGATAACTTCGCTGCGAAGAATGTGGCGGTTTTCTCTTAAGATACTAATGATTTCTTCAGTAATTTTTGTTTCTTTAGCGACTAAGACTTCACCCGTTTCTGGGTTAATGATATCTGTAGCTGTATATGTATTTAAAATACGTTGAAGTACGTCTAATTTTTTATTAAATTTATAACGTCCAACAGCAGCTAAATCATAACGACGACGTTCAAATAAACGCATGCGAACAAATTCTCTTGCAGCATCTGCAGGAACTTTTTCACCTTGTCTTAATTTAGAGTATAAATCAATGATGGCTTCATCACTGTTTTTTGTTTCATCTTTGTCAAAAGTAGCATCCATGAAAACAGATTTACCAAATAGTTCGTAAATCTCTTTCTTTGTAGAAAATCCTAATGCACGCATCATCGTGGTCATTGGAACTTTTTTTGAACGATCTAGCTTCGCATACATAATGTTTTTTGAACCTAGTTCATATTCTATCCAAGCACCTCTTGTTGGAATAACTTGTGCTGAATACTTCGTTTGATTTAATTTTTTGTCTAGCTCACTTGTAAAATATGCACCTGATGAACGAATAATTTGTGATACAACTACACGTTCAGCTCCGTTAATGACAAAAGTCCCCGATGGTGTCATATAAGGGATTTCACACATAAGAACTACGTTTTCACGAACTTCTCCGGTTATTGCATTTTCTAGTTTCACACGAGCAGAGAGTTGTTTCGCATAATTGACATCTCTAACTTTTGATTCTTGAATACCATATTTGGGTTCCGTTAAATAATGTTCCTCAAAATATAGTTTTAAATCGCCATTATGTCCTTCAATGGGCGAAATATCTTCTAACAGTTCTTTAATACCCTCGTCAATAAACCATTTAAAAGCTTTGGTTTGAATTTCTATGAGGTCTGGTAAATCAATGTCATAGCGCATTTTAGAATAATTTCTGCGCTTAGCTTTTTCACCATATTTGACGTCGCGATATTCCATATTCCACACTCCTATCGTATTTGGAAATTACGTATTTTTAATGTTTTTTTCAATAAAAAAACAATATTATGCATTTAAATATATTATCATATATTTTGTAAATAGTCAATGAATATTAGCCTTTTTTAGCTAAAAGAATCCAATATCCCTTTTCTTTAGCAACAATAACACAATTAGAGAATAATTGCTCTAATTTGGCATATGTCGATGGTGCTCCTTGTTTCTTTTGAATGACACAATAGAAACTTCCACCAGAAAGTAGGTGTTCATAGCTTTGTTCATACAATTTGAACACAACTTCTTTACCTGCTCTAATAGGTGGATTTGATATAATTAAGTCAACTTGTTCAGTTACTTGATCAAATAAATAACTTTTGCTAATAGTCGTGTTATTTATTTGATTGAGTTTGCTGTTTTTCATCGCAAGTTCAACTGCTCTTTGATTAATGTCATACATAAAAACATGCACATCTGGATATCGTTTTGCTAGATATATTCCTATAGGTCCATATCCACATCCCATATCAATGATAGTTTTAGTATCTAATCCGACATCAATATGTTTAAGTAGTTGTCTTGTCCCAAAATCAAGATTTTCCTTACTAAAGACCCCACGGTCTGTAAAGAATTCAAAGCGGGTTTCATTAATGATAATCTCTTTTTTTCTGATGTCGTGATTTAAGTTTTTATCTTCTTGAAAATAGTGACTCATAGGTCCCCCTTTGACAGCGAAAAAACCCGAGATCATATCTCAGGTTAAATCTTCACTTGTCTTAATAATTATTTAACTTCAACAGTTGCGCCTGCTTCTTCTAATTTAGCTTTCAAAGCGTCTGCGTCTTCTTTCTTAATCTTTTCTTTGATAACTGCATCTGCAGTTTCAGTTAATTTCTTAGCATCTGCTAATCCAAGACCAGTAACTTCACGTACGATCTTAATAACTGCGATCTTAGTTGATCCGAAATTTTTAAGAATTACATCAAATTCAGTTTGTTCTTCTTCTGCTGCTGCAGCTGCTGCTGCTGGTGCTGCTACCGCTGTTGGGTCGATACCGAATTCTTCTTTTAAACCATCTACTAATTCTTTAATTTCTAATAAAGTCATTTCTTTTAAAGCTTCAATAAAAGCTTGTTTTGTTAATTTAGCCATTTTTATATTCCTCCTAATTGTTTATTATTGTTCACTAATCATGTTAAGTCCAACTGCTAATTCTTTGATTGGAGTCAACAAACCAACTGCTAACATTGTTAACATCGTTTCTCTTGATGGCAATGTAGCTAATTCATTAAGCATGTTAAGGTCTGCTATTTTACCTTCTACGATACCCGCAGCGATTGTTACGACTTTGTTATCTTTAGCAAAATCATAGACTATCTTAGCAGGGGCAACAACATCATCATAACTGATTGCTAGAGCTTTAGCGCCTACAAATGTATCAGCTAAACCTTCATATCCAGCAGCAACCGATGCTCTTCTGGTGATATTGTTCTTGTAAACAGTAATTTCACAGTTCGCTTCTCTTAACTGGCTACGTAACTTTGTGAATTGTTCCACAGTTAGGCCAGGATAATCGAAGGCAACAACTGTTGTCGCACGACCAAGTTTATCACTTAATTCGCGTACAGCTTCTGCTTTACGTTCAATACTTGCTTTTTGCATAAAATGCCTCCTTTGTAAAATAAAATCTCTCTTATGCCGAAAGACAAAAGAGAGAGAAATTTTATTTTCTATCACCTCGGTAGGAAATTAAGTCTTTTGACACCTACTGTCTTTGGTATAATTTTAAATATTTTTGTTTATTTTTTAAGTGAATCTTGTGATACTTTAATGCCAGGTGCCATTGATGAAGTAATTGTTATATTCTTCATATAAACGCCTTTAACTGTTGTTGGTTTTAATCTTGCTAACACGTTATAAAGTGTTTGGAAATTCTCAACCAATTTTGCGCTATCAAATGATATACGGCCAATTGGTGCATGAATGTTTCCGACTTTATCTGTACGATATTCGATTTTACCATTTTTAATTTCGTTAACTGCTTTAGTTACGTCCATTGTCACAGTTCCTGTTTTAGGGTTTGGCATTAAGCCTTTTGGTCCTAAAACACGACCAAGTTTTCCTAATTGAGCCATCATATCTGGGGTTGCTACCATGACATCAAAGTCAAACCAGCCTCCAGCTATTTTTTGGATTAAGTCAGTATCACCGACAAAATCTGCACCAGCTGCTTCAGCTTCTTTAGCTTTTTCACCTTGTGCGATAACTACAACTTTGGAAACTTTACCTGTACCATGTGGTAAAACGATAGCGCCTCTTAAGTTTTGTTCTGCTTTTCTTGGATCAAGATTCAAGCGGAATGCTGCTTCTACAGTAGCATCGAACTTAACAAATGAGGTTTTTTTGACTAATTCAACAGCTTCGTCGATCGCATACTTATTTTCTTTATCAATAAGTTTTGCTGCGTCAAGGTATTTCTTTCCTCTTTTCATATTCTTCCTCCTAAAATGTGGTCTAGCGGGATATCCTCCCACAATTTAGATAGCTAATCATCTAAATTATTTTACTTCTTTACTTCGATACCCATATTGCGTGCAGTTCCTTCAATGATTTTCATTGCTGCTTCTACTGTGTACGCATTTAAGTCAGGCATTTTTCTTTCTGCAATTTCTTTGACTTGAGCTTTAGTAATTGTTGCAACTTTAACCTTCAGTGAATCTCCTGAACCGGATTTAACATTTGCAGCTTTCTTTAATAAGTCACTTGCAGGTGGCGTTTTTGTTACAAATGTGAATGTACGGTCATCATATACCGAGATCACAACTGGAACAACAAAGCCCATTTGATCTTTGGTTGCTTCGTTAAATTGTGAACAAAATGCTGGAATGTTAACTTGAGCTTGACCAAGAGCTGGACCTACTGGTGGAGCTGGGTTTGCTTTTCCTGCTGGAATTTGTAATTTAACTATTTTTACAACTTTTTTTGCCATGAGACACAACCTCCTTCTTTACATAAGTATGTGGTATGAATTTAATCTTCCACTATGGTGTGTTTTCACACGCGATATAATTATATCATAAGATAAACAAAAGTCAACCAAAACCGGCTTTAATTATCTTATTTTAGACCCAAATGGAAATAGAGCTAGTTTTGCAAGCTTAGCCCATTGTATTGCAAAAGGTATTCCTATGATTGATATCGTGAAAAATAATGCAATCCCTAAATATGCAAGTGCCATTTCCCAACCAACAAAAATAACCCATAAAATATTTGCAATTGGATGTTTATCAACATTTAATCTTACATCTTTACCAAAAGGTGTTAAGACTAACTCTGCAAATTTAAAACATTGCGTACCTAGTGGGATACCAATGATGGTTAATGATAATAAAAGACCTAAAATAACCCATAAGATAGATGCTATAAATCCGCCAAATATAAACCAGATGATATTTCCTAAAAATCTCATATATGTCCCCTCTCTTTATATCTTGATTATAACATAAAACAAACATCAAAAGAGGTAGTATACATATTTAAAAAACTAAAATTCACAACCTTCATCATTGCATGATTGACTCTCATCAGAGTCATTCATTGTTTGTAAAGGCTGATCTTCTTTCCAGATTTGCTCTAAAACTTGTGTAAAATACTCTTTTTGTTGTGCACCTGAGACACCATATTTTCTATTGATTACAAAAAATGGAACACCTTGGACACCAACTTTTCTTGCTTCATCGATTTGACCTTGAACTTCATCTTTATACTTGTTAGAAGCTAAGACTTCCTTTGCTTCTGTTTGATCAAGTCCAATTTCTACTGCAAGTTTTTCTAAAGTAGCATGATCAGCTAGGTTTAGACCATCCGTAAAATATGCTTTCATTAATCTATTTGTTAATTTATCTTCTAAATTTTTAGTTGCTGCATATTTTGCTAAGCGATGCGCATCAAATGTATTTGTCATTTGAATAATGTCATAGTTATAAGTTAAGCCTACTGATTTTGCATTTTGTTCAAACATTTTAAATCTATCTTTTGCTTCTTTAACTGTCATATTATGACCTTTAGCAAACGCTTCATAAGCACTGCCTTCCATCGTTTTAGGTGCGTATGGATTAAGCTGATAAGCTTTATAAGTTACTTCTACATCCTTTTTGTTTTTAAACTCGTTTAATGCTTGTTCAAATCTAGTTTTACCAATATAGCAAAACGGACAAGCAAAGTCTGACCAAATTTCAATTTTCATTATTAAATCCTCCAAATTTTTTATTAAATCACTAAATATATTTATAACATATTACTTCAATTTTTGCAATTATTTAAGTTTATTTATTTTTAGAAATAAAAAACTGCGATCCAAAAGATTGCAGTTTCTAATATTATTTTGTTAATTCTCTTACTTCGTGTGCATCAAGTTCTGTTGGTGTTGCTCTACCAAATAAATCAATATTTACGATAACTTTTTCTTGGTCATTATCAATTGTAGATACTTCACCTGATAAACCAATATATGCACCAGCAATAATTTCAACTGTCTTGCCTAATAAATGATCGAATGTAGGTTTTGAAATGACACCAATCTTTAATAAGATTTGATTAATTTCATCAGCTGCAAGCGGAACTGGTTTGGTTCCTCCGCCTGAAGATCCTAAGAACCCAGTAACTCTTGGTGTATTTCTTACAACGAACCAAGATTCATCTGTAACTTCCATTTCCACAAATACATATCCTGGAAATAGTTGTTTAATTTTCTCTTTTTCCTTACCGTCAGCCTTTTTTTCAATAATTGTTTCTTCAGGGACAATGACTCTAAAGATGAAGTCACCCATACCCATACTTTCTACACGACGTTCTAAGTCAAGTTTGACAGCATTTTCATAACCTGAATAGGTTTGAATAATGTACCATCTTACCTTTTGACTCATAGAATGCCACCTAACAATCTAATGATAAGCATATTATATAAGAAGATGATGCCTGTTAAGATAAATAAGAAAATGAAAACTCTTACTGCATTATCTAAAAATTTTGGCCATTTTGCCCATGAAATTTTTCTTAATTCTGGAATTGCTGGAATAAAGAATGGATAAATAACTAGTATAAGACCGAACACTGAAATTACAAATAACACCCATGCAAAAATCAATCCATTATTTCCTTCACCTAAAATTGGGAAATCTGGTCTAATTTGTAACAGTGTATTCCCACTAATAATCATTAAAGCTAGAGCTCCAGAAATCGTCGCTAGAATACCTAGTAATAAATTTTCCCATTTATACTCTGTCTTTAGAACTTCAAGTAATTTACTTTTTTGTTCTTCATTTTTTTGTTTGATTGCCATATAAGCCTCCTATTTACTTTCCTTATGTAGTGTATGCTTATTACAACGTGGACAAAATTTCTTGATTTCAATTCTCTCTTTTTGTGTCTGTTTATTTTTTGTCGATGTGTAATTTCTGCTCAAACATTCCGAGCACACTAATATTATTTTTTCACGCATTAAAAAACCACTCCTTGTGGTCATTTATAGCAAGTGTATTTTAACACTTATAAATGACTTAGTCAATACTATTCATAATTATATCATATTTTTATATTTTTCTTTGATACGAAAGATTGCATTATATATTTTCTTTGGTTCACAAGCCATTTGTTTAGATATTTTTTTAACAGCTTGTTTTTCTACAAAATAAAACTGATAGATATTTTTTTCAAAAAGCGAACAAGAATCCATCAAATCTTGATCATTTTGTTCTTCTTCATAACCAAAACAAGACATAAAATTTGAATCTTCATACAACAAATATTTAGGAAGTTTATAAATCAAATGATAAAAATGTCTTCTTAATATAAGTTCAAAGTATCTAGTAAATGTTTTATTCTTTGATTCATCAAATGTTTCTACTGCTTTATATAAAATTAAAATGCCTTCTTGAAAAAAATCATCTTGTTCTCTAAGCTCAATGTTCATTAAATGAATATATTTCCATATAAATTTTTTATACTTTTGGAAGAGGAAATCAAAAGCGATTGAATCATTTTGTGCTCTTATTAAATACACAAGTTCATAATCGTTCATGATTTTATATATCATATTAAATCATCTTATACATCATCAGTGCTGCAGCAACACTAACGTTTAGTGAATTTATTTTTCCATACATTGGGATTTTAACCAACATATCACAATGTTTTTTAACCAATGGTCTCATACCTTCTCCTTCATTGCCTAAGACAACTGCCAAAGATTTATCAAGTGGCATCTGATCATAGGTTAAATCAGTATTGCCATCGGTGCCAACCACATACACGCGGCTTTCTTGTAGCTTTAAAATGGCTTGATTAATATTTGAGACTAAGATTACAGGTACATGCTCAATAGCGCCAGAAGAGACTTTCGCAACTGTTGCGTTTAATTGCACTTGTCCTTTTTTGCTCATAATAATACCAGTAAGTTTAACAGCTTCTGCACTTCTTAGGATTGCACCTAAATTATGCGGATCTTCAATCCCGTCTAAAATAATAAATCTTTGCAATTCATCATTTTTTAATATATTCTCTAATGTATAAGTTTCATAATCTTTAACATTTGATACAATGCCTTGATGATTTGCGTTGCCTGTAAGTTCATTTAATCTTTCTTTACTGACTTGCTCAAATCTGATATCATGTTCTTTTAAGAAAGATAAAAACTTATAGTCACTAAATTTGTTATCAACATACATATTAAAAAAAGGTCTTTTTGCATAAATTGCTTCTCTAATTACATTTTTTCCATAAACAATCATCTTGATCCCTCCAGGGTCATTATAAAGATAAGTCTTTCATAAATCCAATAATTTTTTGATAAAATAAGATTCAAAAGGCGCTTATGCGCCTTTTTATTATTGCATATCTGCTAATTTGTTTAAAGCTGTTTTAATAAATGTTTTAATCCATCCATACATATTGGTTAACACATACATCAGTGGGAACGTTGATTGTGCTAAGACAATTAATAGTAAGATTTGTGAAACAGTTAATGGTTCTGCAATCATGATATCTTGTCTAAAGAATGGCGCAAAATCAAAGAATTGCGGTGTCATTAGAACTAAGAATAAGAAGATTGCTACCATCAAGAAAAATAATGTTCTTCTCATTTTATTAAATGGAGTTGAGACTCTAAATAATACAGTAAGACAAGTCACTGTTGCGGATAAAACAATTAATGTGGAAACCACGATTGAATCCATTCCAAGTAATCCTTCAAATCCAAAGATAATCAAACTATTAATCATAACAACTAATGCGCCAGGTAGAGCTGCTTTAATAATATTAAGCAAAAACTTACCTACAACTTGTTTATTATTTGGCTCAAGGGCTAAGAAAAATGATGGAATACCAATCACTAAGTAATCAATAAGTACCAATTGTGATGGACTGATCGGATATGATCCAGATCGTATGATAGCTACAATTGCTAATAAGAAAGAAAACATAGTTTTTGTTAAAAAGAGTGTTGATACTCTTTGAACGTTATTAATAACTCTTCTACCTTCACTAACTACTTTAGGCATTGATGAGAAATTTGAATCTAATAGAACTAAATGCGATACGTTTCTAGCTGCTTCACTACCTGAGGCCATCGCAATTGACGTATCAGCCTCTTTTAAAGCTAAGATGTCATTAACACCGTCACCAGTCATAGCGACCGTTCGTCCGTTGTTTTTTAATGATTCAATTAATAATTTCTTTTGATGAGGTGATACACGTCCAAAGACTGTATATCTTGAAGCTGAACGAACAACTTCTTTATCTTGCATACCCTCCAAAGAAATATATTTATCTGCATTTGCAATATTTGCTCTTTGTGAAATACGAGATACAGTTTGTGGACTATCTCCTGAGATAACTTTTACATCTACGTTATGTGATTTAAAATACTCAATTGTTTCAATCGCATCAGGTCTAATCGTATCTTCAATCATGATTAATGCGACTGGTTTTACTTTACCTGATAATTTATTATCAATAATTTCACCATCTGAATGTGCAACTACTAAAACTCTATATCCCTCAAGTGATTGTTTTTCAACTTCAGATGCAATTTGA
Organism: Acholeplasmataceae bacterium; assembly: GCA_021108415.1. Taxonomy (GTDB): domain Bacteria; phylum Bacillota_I; class Bacilli_A; order Acholeplasmatales; family Acholeplasmataceae; genus Mariniplasma. The sequence goes on from JAIOQX010000002.1 coordinate 600,020, forward strand.
CTAAATCCATCTTTAATGACAAACTCTGGTGCACCTATTGCAAATGTACCATAGCGATCAAATTGAACAGCACTATATTTTCTAGAACTTGAAAACGGAATGATTTCTTTAAATCTATATCGCTTAGCTGTTCCAAATCTCTCTTTTAATGCTTCAGATGTTAAATTAGTATCATTTTGTGCATTCAACATTGCTGATACAACATTTTTCAATGCGACACCTGAATCATTTTTGTATTCAATAATTGATTTGACTGTCATGGTTCCATCAGTGATAGTACCAGTTTTGTCAAGACATAATGTGTCGACTCTTGCAAGCATTTCTATACAATATAATTCTTGAACTAATGTATTGTTTTGTGCAAGTCTAATTACACCAACAGCTAAGGCCATTGAAGTTAATAAGAATAACCCAGAAGGAATCATCCCTATCATCGCACCTGCAGTTTTAATAACAATTTGTTGATATTCAGGCGAGCTTATTTGTTCTGCAAAAGTGATGCCTGGTGCCCAATCAACTTGAGACCACATCAAATAAAATAATGTTGCAGCAAGTGGTAAAATAAGTGCCCCAACTGTACGAATGATAATTTTTAGAGATCCTAATAAATCTGAATTTGGTTTTTTATATTTTTTAGCTTGATTAGTAAGTTTTTGAATGTAGATATCTTTACCTACAGCAGTTACTTGAGCATGACATGATCCTGAAATGATAAATGATCCCGAATATAGTGTGTCACCTTTTCGTTTAATAATTGGATCAGATTCACCTGTTAATAATGATTCATTAACTTCTACGGTTCCATCTCTTACAACCGCATCTGCAGGAATTTGTTTTCCTGAACTTAAAAATAGGATATCATCAATAACAACATCAAATATTCCAATTTCAACTTCATCAGAATCACGTTTAACGATTGCTGTTGGAGCTGATAGGAGTGATAATTTATCTATTGTTTTTTTAGCTCTAATTTCTTGAATAATACCAATAGTTATATTGGCTGTAATAACACCCATAAATAACACGTTAGTTATACTTGCGCCAACAGAGATTAACCAAGCTGCAATCGCAAAGTTTAAAAAGTTAAAGAATGTAAAAATATTTGAAGTAATAATACTAGGAATACTTTTTGAACTTCCTGTATCACTAACGTTTGCAAGTCCTGCCATTTGTCTAAGTTCAACTTCTTCAGTCGATAAACCTAGATCTATTTCAGGATTGTAACGTTCAACAACAATTTCATCTTTACTTTTTATTTTTTGATCAACGTTAAGACTTTCACGTGGTTCATCATCAAGAGGTACATGTAGACCTAATGGATCGCCCTTCATTTTTATCAAATCACCTTTGATAATTGTTTTAGGACCTTTTTGTTTTTTTCCATCACCATCAATTAACTCTTTTAAGTCTTGAGATTGATTTTTATTTAGTTTTTTATTAACTGTTTTTTCCATTCAAATCTCCACTTTCAATAAGTTTAATTGCTTTATCTATCAATTGATTACATCTTGTTTGATCTTCTAGGTATAAGCCACCAATTAATGATTCAAAGCCTGTTGCTTGATGATACGTTTTTGCGTCTGTATTTTTTCTACCTGGACCACTTGCATTGCGGCCTCTTTTATATAACGAAACTTCATCCTCTGTTAATTCATTTGATTCTATAAAAGCCATCACAATTTTAGATTGTGATTCACCTTGAGTAAATTTGATTGCTGTTTTGTGCAATTGATTTACACTTGTTATTTTTTTATCTAACAAATATCGTCTGATGCATAATTCGTAATAAGCATCACCGATATAAGCTAACGTTAATCCGTTCAATTACATCCATCCTCTTTTGCTTAATTGATCTCTAAGTTGATCAGCTAATTGGAAGTTTTTTTGATGTCTTGCTTCTTCCCATTTTCTATACATCACAAGTGTTTCATCTTCTAAGGTATAAAGTGGCATGATTCCTAAAATATCTAAAATTGTTTTTACACTTTGATAAAGTTTGGCTAATTGATGATTATCCTTTTCTTTATTCATTTGCTTTAAAACTTCATAAATTAATGTCATGACATTTGGAATGTTGAAATCTTGATTCATGATTTCAATAAACGCATCAATCGTAGGCTGATCAGTATCTTTTATATCTATGTTCTCTAAAGAGAGTGTTAAAAAAGCTTTCTTTAGTGTTCTTTTTATTTTATCATATTCTTTTGAAAATTGTATCATCAAATCATGTGTATAGTTGATGGGTTGACGATAATGATGATTAATCATCAATAAACGAAACGCATATGGTTCATAAGCTTCAAGCAAATCTTTTACTAAAGTAATATTGCCGATAGACTTGCTCATTTTAACTTCATCAACATTAAGTCTTCCAACATGCATCCAGTATTTAGCTAAATGATGATGATCATGTGCCATCGTCTGAGCAATCTCATTTTCATGATGAGGAAACTTAAGATCACTTCCTCCGCCGTGTATGTCTATTTCAGTAGAAAATATTTTATGATTCATAACAGCACATTCCGTATGCCAACCTGGTCTACCAGGTCCCCAAGGACTGTCATAATTTAGTCCTTCTGTTGTATTTTTCCAAATACTAAAATCACGAGGGTTTTCTTTTTCTTGATCTAAATCAACTCTAACTCCTTCGTTTAGTTCATCCATATTTTGTTTGCTTAAGATACCATAATCATTTACTGAATCAACTCTAAAATAAACACCACTAGATGTTTGATATGCAGAACCTTGTTTTATTAATTGGTCAATATATTCAATCATATAATCCACAAATTCAGTAGCTTTAGGAAGTTCATCTGGTAGATAACTACCTAAAGATAATGTCATATCTATGAATCTTTTAGTATAATCATCGGTAAGTTCTTTTTCGGATATTTTTAACGCTTTAGCTTTTTCAATAATCTTATCATCGATATCGGTGATATTAGAAACAAAGCGAACATCATATCCTAAAAAACTGAGATAACGTTTAACCACATCAAAAAAAATGACTGGTCTTGCGTTTCCTAAGTGTATATCTCCATAAACAGTCGGTCCACAAACATACATGTTAACCTTGTTTTTATTGTGTGGCTTAAAGTTTTCAATGTTTTGAGACATTGTGTTATAAATTTTTAACATATATCATAGACCTCCTCTTTGTTTTATTATAATAAAAATCATAGAAAATAACAAGGAAACAACCTATATTTACTTAATTTTATGATTTGGCTTTACAAAAGAATATACCACCCATTGCGATGGGTGGTATTTATCACATAACTTGCTTTCTTAAAGCTTCTAGTATTTCTACCATTGCCCATGTGTCTTGTTTACAATATTCAAGTAAATCTTTATACGTTTTTTCAAACTCTTCTTTTTTCATAAAAGGAAAATTTGCATAAGCTACAAGCGCATCTGTTCCATTACCAATAGGCATGCCATCATATTTTAAATGCGAAAAAACAGGTAAGACTTTCTTTATCGAAAATGAGCCATTTAAATCATTGTTGTAATAACAAAATCCATCAGCTTGTTCATCATCAAATCCAAGTGCTTTAAAGAACTTCTTATTACCTTTTACGAAATCCATTAAATCTACTAAACGATCCACCATATCAAGTAATCTTGTCTCATGTTCTGGAAATAGTTTTGCCATTTCTTTTAATCTAGTTTGTTCAAAAGATTGATTATAAACCATAATTGATCCGCCATCATCTTTAATAATATCCATCATCGTTTCTACAAGTTCTCTTCTTAAATCATCATGTGTTTTTGCGATAAACCCATAATTATCTTTATCTTTATCGCATACACCAGGTTTATGCTCTATATGAATTGAATATTGAAACAATGATTGCGTGTATGGTGTTTCTCCTTTAAATCTAGGTATTGGACAAGGAAAGGTTTCAAAATCTAGATGATAAATTGGATATCGTAGAGATTCAATCGCTGCTTTAATTTTATGTGGTTCCATAAAAGGAATCTTTGAGTCCATCACTTGACGTTGAATCTTATTTTTATCCCTGTTTAACCAATTATATGGGACATCAAAAGCTGTTAAGTAGCCTTGATTAATTAAATCGAATCGATCATGCTTGATTCCTGTTTCATCTTTAAACCCGTGATGTCCATCAATATATGTGAAAATTGAGTTTTTAGCGGGAACATCTTTATAACATATTGGATAAAAAATACACTCTCTAGAATCTTTTCTTTGACAATGAGGCCCTAAATCTACAGGATTTGCGTTCATTTCATCAAGTCTATCCATCACAATTTTTTGATCATTTTTGATGATTGGCATCATTGTTTTAATAAATGATGTAACATCAATAAAGGTGATTAAATCATCCTCATAAATCGGTTTATTTTCTTCGTTTACTAATCCCTTATGGACGTATGTTGAATTTAGAACACCAAGATAGTATTTAACATTTTTATCTGTTTTTAATGTGTGTTCTAAAACATATCTTTGATATGCGATATCATAGAAATATCTTCCTTCTTTAGATAGTCTATCTCTTAATTTTTTTAGTTTCTTATGATATGCTTCATTGACTTCTAAACCTAAATCTTCTCTTAACATTAGAATAGACTCTGGACTATACTCAAAGACACTTACTTTTTGATCATCAAGTTTAAAAGTCATATCTAAAAACTTCTTAGAAGTTGTTGATTTAACTTCAAAAATACGAATCGTATCTTTATCTTCTTGATATCCATCTAAGAAACAATAGAATCGGTATCCATCTAATTCATATTCAAATCTTTTTTGATCAAATGTATCTAGTGCATAAATGGTATCCCCTTTGAACTTACGCTCAATAATACGACCAGAAATCATTTCTATTTCGTTATAGTATTTAAGCATCGTTTCCATTTGAGCATTTGATTTCACTAAGATATCTTCATTGTTTTCATCAATCATTGAATCTAGAAGAATACCTATCTTAGCATCATTTTCTTGACTCATCAGATCACTTAAATCATCTTGATCTGAAAATGAAACCACAGCTTTATCTTTTTCTCTATAGACTTCATCTAGTGCAGGATAACGATCACATCTTATATAATTAATAAATCTTGTTTTTGAAATTAACATTTGTATACCCTCCAATGTATATATTATAACATGCCTATATAAAAAAATTACGGCACCGAAGTGCCGTAAGTAATTATTCAGCTAATTGATCTAAAATCCATTGACTTGTGAAATATGCGTTTAAGTCATTAATAAGGTTAATGCTTACTTCTGGAGTTTGAGATATACCATTAATGGTTAAGTTTTCTGTTCCATTAACACCTTTATCACTAGCTACACCAAAGCGATTAAATCCAAACACTTGTGATGCATCTAATGAAACATCATCTGCAACATTTAGTGTCATACTACCACCATCAAGTCTTACAATTTGATTAGAAGGTTTATTAGATTCATAAAATCCGATAAGTCCACCTATTCTAAATTGTTTTGTAACATCTGCTTCATATTCATTTTTTTGATGATTTATGGTAATTGATCCACTATAATATCCACTAGTTATTGAGTCGTTAGCTTTACCAATTAATCCACCAACAAATAAAGTATAAATTCCTTTATCCGTATCTGGAAGTGTATTGTAATCTAGGTCTACATCAATATCACCTGTACTAATTACATCTGTAATTTTTGCGCCAGTTACATGTTGAGCAACAATACCACCAATCATATGGCTTGTATCATCATCTCTAATGTTAGTTCCTAAAACGTTAAATGTAATATTTGTATCACTATTAACTTCACTAATAACTGAAGCAGCACCTAATAATCCAATAGCTCCACCAATTTTAATGGTTCCAAAAGAAGTTGATAAGACATCAATATTTGTGTTGATGATATCTACACCTTCTACTGATCCTTTATATTCAGCTGCGATTGCACCTACATATGCTTGAATTGTAGATGATGTTGAAAATGAAATTGTAGAATCTTTAATCACTACATTTTCTATGCTAGCTGTTTGGGCTGTTACATAGCCTGCAACGATTCCAACTCTTGATGAAGTTGTTGTAGCTAAAGGTTCAGCAATCGTTCCTATGGTTACATTTTCAAATGTTGTATTTTTAATTGTGCCTGATGATACATATCCAAATACACCCGTATAAGTTGATATTTTTTCAAAGTTGATATTTTTTAAAGCATAACCATCACCATCAAAGACTCCACCAAATGAAAGGCTTGATGTATTAAATGCAGATACAAATTCTTCACCTGTAAAATCGATATCTTGTCCTAATTTAAAATTGCCATTTTTGTTGTTTTTCATATTATTGAAATCTTCTACTGTGTTGATAATGATTTCTTCAGCTGTAAGAGTTGTAAACTCATATACTGCAATTTCTATTGCATCTCTACCTACGGTTGCGATGACTTTGATACTAAATGTGGTTTCAGTTTCAAGGCCATAAAAATAGATGCCTAGTAAATCTTCTTCAGTTTCAATTGTTTTTTGATTTCTAATGTTGCCATCAGTATTATATAAATATACAACTGTTGATCCTGTAATCTCATTATCTACATCTGTAATTTCAACATCAAATGAAATACTTGTTTGATCAACATCTATTTCTAGAAACTCAGCAGTTGCGGTTGTACTACTACCGCATGCTACTAAAGTTATTAAGAATGCAATCGCTATGATTATTATTTTTATTTTTTTCATGATTCACCTCTAAGTTTATCGATTGTATGTGTTAATCTTTTCATAATTTCTTGTTTACCTAATAAAGCTAGGGATGCGGGAAGACTTGGACCATGCATATCACCTGTAGTCGCAATTCTAAGACCCATAAATAACGCTTTACCAGAAGTTTCTGTATCTAATCCAGATTGTTTGATTGCTTCTTCAATAGCGTTGACTTGGAAATCTGAATCATTTAGATGTTTTGAAAATGCTTCAAGTAAAGTTAAGCTCTTATTTTCTTTTATAAATTGATAGCTTTCATCGGTTAGTTTGAACGTTTGATGAAAAAATTCATGATAAAGCTCAGTTATTTCTCCAATATGATTCATTCTGTCTTGGAAAACAGTGACTAAAAGTTCTAACCAATTTTCTGATTTGATTTCTATACCATCAGTCTCTAAGAAAGCTCTAGATTTTTTAGCAAGTTCAGCAATTGATAATTTTTTAATATATCTACTATTAATGAAAGCTAATTTATCTTTATCAAACATTGCAGGTGCTTTTGATAATCTCTTAGGGTCAAATTGTTTGATAATGTTTTCTTTAGATAATATTTCTTTATTTCCTTGAGGGGACCATCCTAATAAAGCTATGAAATTAAACATTGCTTCTGGTAGATACCCAATCTTTTCATACTCAGAAATAAACTGAATAACATTTTTATCTCGTTTGGATAGTTTTTTCTTTTCTTCATTAACAATAATTGTCATATGCCCAAAAAGTGGAGCTTCCCAGTTAAATGCTTGATAAATCATTAATTGTTTTGGTGTATTGGTGATATGTTCTTCGCCACGCAAAACATGTGAAATTTCCATAAAATGATCATCAATAACAACCGCAAAATTATATGTTGGAATACCATTATCTTTCATGATGATCCAATCTTCTACATCTTTACTTTCAAATGATAAGTGACCACGAACGATATCATCAAATCCATAAGTGACATCAGCTGGCACTTTAAAACGGATAGCATATGCATCGCTATCTTCTCTAAAGTCTTTATACGCAAGACCTTTTTCTAAAAGTTCTTCTGCATACTTTGTGTATAAATCTAATCGTTCAAGTTGACGATATGGACCAAATGCTCCACCTTTATCAGGTGACTCATTCCATTCTAATCCTAACCAACTTAAATAGTTTAATTGTGAAGCTTCTCCACCTTCTACATTTCTTAAAACGTCAGTGTCTTCGATTCTTACAATAAAATCGCCGCCAAAATGACGTGCGTATAGATAATTAAATAGTGCACTTCTTGCGTTTCCGATATGTAGCAGTCCTGTTGGACTTGGTGCATATCTTACTCTTACTTTTTTCATTTTATCCCATCCTTTATGCAGGTATATTATACGATATATAATGCCAATTAACAACGGTTAAATTATTTATTCGTATTTTAAAGATCCTTCGTAACCAATAGATTTTAGATAGTTATCGACTTGTCTTCTGTTTTTGAAGATAACTACCTTATGTTTATACTTCTCTTTATAGAGTTTCATTAAAGCTTTTGAGTCTTTTTTTCGACCCGTAAATAAGATCCACCAAATGAAACTTAAATTCAGTCTTTCTTTACATCCATCAGCAATTGAATCTCTACTTTTATTGTGGTATTTAATGCGTCTTAAAATCGCTCCATAAAGACATTTAAACCGATTGAAATCAAACAAGAATAACTTATCAGATGCTTCGTATCTGTGTGTAGCTATTTTACGATATTGACCATCTATAATCCATTGATCTTTCTTCATAAACTCTTGTATTTCTTGTTCTATAATTTGTTTATCTCTTTGGATCCAATTGGGACCAAAAAAGATCTTATCAATATGTAGAACATCTATATGATAATGTTTGGAAAGTCTTTTAGAAAATGTTGATTTTCCTGAACTTGAATATCCGACAACTTGTATTTTCATATTACACCTTCTTTTTAAAGAATTTCTTAAAGTCTATTTTTTGTGGATCACCATGTTTAACTAATAGCATTGTAGCTAAAGCAAGTGCCATAAAGATTGTTGCGTAAGGGAATAAAATAATTCTTCCATATCTATCCATTAGAATACCTGATAAGATTGGTGTGAAAATTTGTGCACCCATTGATGCTGCATAATAATACCCTGTATACGTCCCAACATTTCTACCTCTAGACAATTCAACAACCATTGGATAAATGTTTACACCAGTTAGTGTCCAACCAAATCCAGCAATCATAATGATTCCTGCAGTTAGAATAATTTGATTTTGTTCAATAAAGACGATGACACCCATTGATATCATTAATAAAAATATACCTAAAAGCATTGATTTTTTTCTGCCCATTTTTAAACTTAAAATCCCTATAGGTAAGATCATTGCAATAACAACACCTTGTGCAATGATAAATGGTAGTTGGTAAAATTCCATATTTAAAACTTTAGGTAGGTAATCAGCAATTTTACTCATCACTGCATTATATCCAAAGAATAGTAAAAATACTGTTGTTAACAATAAATATAGTGAAAGTCTTTTCTCTTTATTTAATGCTTTTTTAGGATTCTCATATGGGTCAGTTTCTTTAATGTTATAAGCTGCTTCTCTTGCTTCTTTATCTTTTACCAACAAAGGTTCTTTAACTTTCCACAAGAAGATACCTAATGTAATAATCATAATCGATCCAATCACAATATAGACACTAACATGATTGTGATAAGCATGCTTATTAAGCCCACTAAATAAAATAACAAAAACAGAGAAAACCCCTCCAATTGCCCCTAAGAAAGTAACAATTGCATTAGCTTTTGTTCGATTTGGCTTTATGGTAACATCAGGCATTAATGCGATGGCTGGTGTTCTATAAATAGCCATTGAGACGAGTGCTACAAATAAAATTGCTAAAAAAGTATAAAATACTTCAGGATCATTTTTTGTAAGTTCCCAAGCTCTAAGAGATAGATACTGATAATATAAATCTCTTACCTTGGTTTGATCGCTAACCGAAAGTTCTTGACTTCCAGCAGCTAAGATATCTGATATGGGTTGATATATTGTTGATTCCCATTCATCAAACTCACTGGTACTAATAAGTCCTTGTGCATATGTTTGATCTCTTTCTGTTTCCATGATATCAATAACCATATACCAATGGGCTTTTAAAGTAATATCAACATCATCATCAAAGGCGATATCATAATGTGATTCAATAATATCGGTTGCTTCTATCTTTTCAGTTTGTCTATAATCAGCAAATGCTAGCATCATAAATGCTACAGCAGCAACTAATGTGCCAATAATAATATAAGGTGTTCTTCTTCCAAGTTTATGAGTTGACTTATCAGATAGCGCGCCAAATAGAGGCAGTAGGATAACTGCCATAATATTATCAAATGCCATGACGATTCCAGATTCAAACTGATTTAATCCAAATTTGTCAATAAGCGTTTTTGCGATTAACATGTCATAAGCTTGCCAAAACATTGAAATACTGAAAAATATCAAGCCTACATAAAAAGTTGTTTTATAATTCAGTTTCATTCATTAACCTCAATCATTGTGTATATATAAATTATAACACGAGAAAAAAGAAAAGGACCCATAGGGTCCTCATAAAATTAACGTTTCGAGAATTGAGAAGCTTTTCTTGCTTTTTTCAAACCGTATTTTTTACGTTCTTTACTACGAGAATCTCTTGTAACTAAACCTGCTGGTTTTAAGATTTTTCTTAAATCAGGATTGATTTCCATCAATGCGCGAGTGATTCCTAAACGGATCGCTCCTGCTTGACCTGTTAGTCCACCACCGTTAACATTAACGCTGATATCATATTTACCTTCTGTTTCAGTTAAAACAAGTGGTTGAGTAACGTCTAAACGTGTTGCAGCTGAAGGAATATATTCTTCAAAAGGACGATCGTTAATTAAAAACTCACCTTTACCATTTGATAAAATTACTCTAGCTACAGAACTCTTACGACGTCCTGTACCGAAATATTGTACTTTAGTGTTTGCCATGTGTTAAACCTCCAATTTTTCTGGTTGTTGTGCAGAATGTTTGTGTTCTGGACCAGCATATACAAAAAGCTTTCTAGCCATTGAGGCACCTAACTTTGTATGTGGTAACATACCAACAATTGCTTTTTCAACCATACGTGTTGGGAATTTCGCCATAACGTCTTTAGCACTTGTAGACGTAAGACCTCCATTATAGCCTGAGTGACTATAATACATCTTTTTGTCCCATTTCTTACCTGTTAATTTAATTTTTTCAGCATTTAAAACAATTACATAATCTCCAGAGTCCACGTGAGGCGTGTATGTAGGTTTATGTTTTCCTTTTAAAACTGAAGCTACTTCAGTCGCTAAGCGGCCTAAAGTCTTATTCTCTGCGTCGACTACAAACCATTTGCGTGTAATCGTACTTTCATTTGCCATGAATGTTTTCATTGTCATTCTCCTTATATTCTTACTTTCTTTTTAAAAAAATAAGGGCATTAGTGGATAAATATTTAAAACGTACCTTTGTTATATTACTATATAAATGATAAATTGTCAACAGTTTCATACTTTATTTTAGTTTATTTATTCATCAATTGTAACAACTAGCTTTTCTAGATCAACTACAACTTTTTCGTTAATTGATGTTGGGATGTTTTTACCTATAAAATCAGCTCTAATAGGAAGTTGTCTGTGCCCTCTATCAATTAGTATTGCAAGTTCAATTTTCTCAGGTCTTCCGTGGTCATTAATCGCATCCATAGCTGCTCTAACTGATCTTCCGGTATATAAAACATCATCTACTATGATTACTGTTTTATTACTTAAATCAAAGCCTTGATTCACTTTTTCTAATTGCTTGTTTATATCATCTCGATAAGCCTTAATATCTATTGGATATGTTAATACATTTACATCTGCAAAATCTTTTAAATTCTTTTGTAATAATTTTGCTAATGGATATCCTTTTTTTAAGATACCTAATAATACAATAGGTTCTAAACGATTGTTCTTTTCTATAATTTCATGTGTCATTCTTTTTAAAGTTCTAGATAATTGTTCTTTGTTCATAATTTCTTTCATTATAATCACCTTCGTATCCATTATATCTTTTTTTATTAAAAAATCTATTGTAATCATAAAATTATATGATATACTTGTATCAGTAAAGGTCCTTTAAGTTATGCCTGTGAGCATAATAAGGTAGCATTTTTTTATGTAAATTACCCTTAAAGGACACCATTGGTGTCCTTTTTTATTAAGACCTTACAAAAAATAGGAGGTTTTAAAATGAATGAAAATGGTTTAGTCGTAGGCATTAATGAAAAGCCAAAACCAATTGGCAGATGGATTGTATTAAGTTTACAACATGTTTTTGCAATGTTTGGTGCAACGGTTTTAGTGCCGATGTTAACTGGACTTGATGTTGGTGTCGCATTAGTTGCTAGTGGATTAGGTACATTAATCTATATTTTATGTACAAAAGGAAAGGTTCCTGTATATTTAGGCAGCAGTTTTGCATATATCACAACCATCTCAGCAGCAATTGCTTCTACTGGTGGTGTAGCTAGTGCTTATATGGGGTTGATGTTTGTAGGTATCATTTATACAATCATTGCTGGTATCATTTATTTCACAGGTAGTGGATGGTTAAGAAAATTACTTCCACCAGTTGTGATAGGTCCTATGATTATTATAATTGGATTAACACTTGCACCTGTTGCAGTTCAAAATTTTGGATTACTTGGTATGCAACCTTTATATGATAATGGATTATATATTGGTTTAAATGGTGCCGGTTGGAAAGTTCCTTTGATTGCATTTATTACTTTCTTTACTGTTGTTTTACTATCTGTTAGAGCAAAAGGGTTTTTAAAGATTATTCCCTTTATCATTGCTATATTTGTTGGATATGTCTTTTCAGTTATATTTGGAGTTGTAGATCTAAAAGCAGCTTTTGCAAATGTGTCTTTTTTTCAACTTCCAAATTTTTCATTTATTGGAACTTATAAATTAAACTTCTCACAAGTGTTTGTATTTCTACCTTTAGCTTTTGTTACCATATCTGAGCATATTGGAGATCATGTCGTTTTAGGCGAGATTACAGGAAATGATTTTATCAAAGATCCTGGACTTCATCGCACCCTACTTGGTGATGGTGTAGCAACGTTTGTGTCAGCATCTTTAGGTGGACCTGCTAATACTACATATGGTGAAAACACTGGTGTGATCGCATTAACTAAAGTAGGCTCAGTTTATGTAGTGGGTCTTGCAGCTATATTTGCAATTCTTCTTGGATTCTTTGGATATATCCAAGCCTTTATTATGAGTATTCCTTGGGCAGTTATTGGTGGAATGACAATCATATTATATGGATTGATTGCTGCAAATGGAGTTAAAGTTTTGATTAAGGATAAAACTGATTTATCAAATATGAAAAACTTAATTATCGTTTCTACGATGCTAGTGATTGGATTAGGTGGAGCATTTATATCATTTAATACTCAAATGACACTTTCAGGTATGAGTCTAGCTGCACTAGTTGGTATTGTGTTAAATCAAGTTTTATCGTTCCTAGAATAACAAAAATGATTGAATAAGTTAAATGGATTTAGGTAATATATTAAGTACTCATAAAGCATGATTATATATGTCATACAGTTAAATCAAACTAGCATAATTGTAGAAAACATAGGGATATTTTGATTTTATAATTAGATTTTATTTATTTGCACATACTAGAATTCCAATATGTTATTTATACTTGAAAGAGGTCTTTTATGCTTCTATAACGGCATAAAAGACCTCTTTGTTTATTTTGATTTTTTCTATATGTTTCCTATTACAAGTTGCGTTGAGTGAACCAAATTGCTCGAAAATGGGGTCTTGTGTGTACTCAAGTAACATCAAATTGACTGTTTTATGTTTATACATACAAGCAATAGAAAAAGTAAAGAAACATGTTTTGATGATAATTTAATGTTCTATGATTAGTTTTAGTCTGTGTCGAGTTAATGCATTGCTTGTTTTTTATATGCTGTCTGTATTGAAGTAACATAAACATAGCTTTTTATATTCACATAAACAATGTTGAGTGTTGTTAAGAAATATAATTGCATACATATATCTCTGAAGCTTACAAATTAATTATATTGTATTATTTTGATTTTCATTTAGGTTTTCTATCTTCACACTTGAATACTTTCTGATAGCTTTTAGAATGTTAGGAGTGAAACTTATTTGTATGATATCCTTGTTTTTAATCAGTTGATAATATGACATGCCTTCTGTGGATAGTTTACTAATAAAAAGCCACTGATCTACTCTATTAAAAATCCTTAACTCTTTTATGTCTTCCCATAAAAAATCTTTTTTAAAGAAACGGTTAAATAGTGATCTGTGAACACCTTCTTCATCAAAAGAAATCATTGAAAAGCACTTATTTAAAGTGAACATTAATGTTAGTGTTGGAAAACCACCTAGTATGATAGCGAATGCTATTAAAGTACCCTTTGAAGCGTTTTCTAAATTTGATTTCGGTAAAATATAAAAAATTAGTATGAATTGAAAATAACTTAGAATACAAATAAATAAGACTCCAAACAAGATGAGGGGTGAGGCAAGAAACTTTGTTTTTGTGTTATCCATGTTAATTTCTCCTTTAATCGCATACAGCAATTATATCTATTATATTTTCTTCATTCTCTTCTTTTTCTTCTACTAATAAATTAGCCAACGAGTTTAGTAGAGATCCTGTAGCACCATATGTAAAAGCCAAAAAAGCAGTTGTTGCGGTTAATGAAAGTGAATTACTTATTCTTGTCATTATGGGTATAGTTCTATTAACCATGTTGCCAAATAAGCTTGGAGTTGAACTAGCTATATAGCTCATTGTACAAAAACTTCCTAGAGTTATAGCTGCTGAAATACCTCCTACAATGAGACTGTGTCCTAATTCGATTTTATTCCATCCTTTATTCATACCTTGAGATACAACATCCCCTAAACCACCACCAAGAAAGCCTGTGCCTGCTGCAAATGGCATCCCTAAAGCTGGACCTAAAGCTACTGCCGTAGCAATACCCACACTAATGATAGCACCCGCTACCGCACCGCTACAGAATCCTGCACCAATATCATCACCGTTAATTGCAGCGGTTATAGCTCCTACATAGCCTCCAATAGCAGCACCTAACACAACTGTTCCAAGTATTGCCAAAAATGATTTCCCACTTGGGTCTACATGCATGATTGGATTGTTTCCACAATAAGCATACATATTGGTCGCAATAATATTACCTTGTTCACCTAGCAACCCATCACTATTAATAAATCTACCTATTAATGGATTATAATATCTACTATTTAGGTAATAAAGGTTTGTTTCTGAATCATATCTATACCCACGATATGTATATGAATTAATATTTGCAATGTAACCATAACCTGAAGTAACTTCTGTTTTAGTAATATTTCCATATGCATCATAGACATAATGAACTACTGTTAATCCACTAGCATTTAAAATATGGGTTATATCTCCTTGTTGATTTCTTAAATAGAAATAATCTTCCTCATTATTGCTTATATTAACATTAGGATCATATGAAAACCCTATTAAAGTTCCATCATAATCATATGTGTACAGTATAGCATAGGTCCCGTTAGTTTCAAAGATAACTTGATCATTAATTAAGGTATATTCAATAGTTTCTATGACTGTAGTAGTTGTTGCTATTTCTTTACTTGTTCTATATCCATGGTCGTTATATTTATATGAGATGATATATAAAGGTGTAGGATTATACGCTTCATATATTTGGACTTCTTTATTTTAATTATATACTTCCAAATTAGATATGAACAGGGCGTAAATGGCCGATTCAATCTTTTTATTATAAATATAATATTATTTTTTATATTTTTGAATTATTTGTATGTTTTATAAATGATTATGTTAGACTATACATATCAAACATTTAACAAAAAAATTAACTAATTTATATTATCAGATAGGAGTCTAGCTAAATGAAGCTAAAATTTTTAACTCAAAACCTACATTGCTTAGTAGAAAAAGATCTGATTACAAAACAACATATACTTGCAAACAAAATTGCAGAGCTTGATATAGATATAGTTTTCCTACAGGAAGTTGCACAAACTAAAACACTACATGATCCATCAAAAACGACTATCGAAGATGATAATTATGGTTTGGTTTTACAAAAAGTTCTTAAAGATAAGGGATTACACTATCACTTCTATTTTGAACCGATCAAAGAGAGTTTTTCGATTTATGATGAAGGTGTTGCAATATTATCAAAATATCCCCTAGACTATGTAGACGCAAAAACTATATCAAAGACCAATGATTATTCTAATTGGAAAACTAGAAAAGCTTTAGTATATAAACTTTCAATACATCAGAAAACTATAACTTTAGCTACAACACACTTTGGTTGGACTGATGATGTTGAAAGATTTGAAGATCAATTTGATTTAATCAGTCAAACACTTATGAAAGAAGATTTATCTATCTTAGCCGGTGATTACAATATCTATCCCACATCTAATGAATATAAACACATCATCAACCGTGGTTGGCTAGATATATTTAAAGATGATCAAGTCTATCTTCAAAAACCTACCTTTAGTGGTGAAGATCATACACATTCTAGGCAAATTAGAATAGATTATATCATGACCAATAAGCCTGTTACTTTGGTTGATAAAGAAATATTATTTACTAAAGATCGAATAAGTGATCATTATGGCGTTTTTGTAGAAATTAGCATTTAGTCATCAAAAAAGCCCTTCTGGGCTTTTTTGCTATGCTTACTTATACAGTTCTATTTAACTATGAATTTCTATTTGATCTTTTCTCAATTACAAATGTATAAAAAACAAATGCTAAACCAAGAACACCTAATCCAATCAAAGACGGTATAAAATCTTCAATGATTGTTGCAACAAACAATCCAATCATCCCAACAATCGCAAGGATTGGTACATATGGATATCCCCAAGTTTTATAAGGTCTATTTAAATCAGGCTCTTTTTTTCTAAATATAAAGACAGAGATAAAAATCAATGTATTAAAAATCAATCCAGTTAAGACAACAAATGTTAAGAGTTGCTCAACATTAAATAACAATAGAATTAAAGACATTACCATTGATCCAAATATAGCGACACTTGGTGTTTGTCTTTTTTTATCAATTGTTTTAAACGATTTAAAAAATGTTTGATCTAGAGCCATCGCATAATAAACTCTTGGAAAAACCATAATACTTCCATTTAATGCTCCAAACACAGATACCATGACTGCAATAAATACTAAAGTCATTCCAGTATTTCCAAATATGCTCATCATCGCAGGTATTGGAAGGACTGCACCATCTTGTGATAGATTAATTAAATCATTTAATGGAATCAATCTATAGATTGCAAATGTAAACAAGACATAAATAATAGTCACACCAGTAATTGCAAAAATGATTGCTTTAGGTAAATCTTTTTTAACATTTTTCATCTCACCAGAGATACTATTAAGGTTTGTCCATCCTTCATATGCCCATAGTGTTCCAACAATACCAAACCCAATGGTTGTAAATATTTTAATCCCTGACAATCCAGATTGCGGTATGAAGTTTAGCGTAACCGTTTCAGTCCCTAAAAATAATCCAATAAAAATAATAGAGATTAAAGGAATAAGTTTTGCAATTAGAAATATCTTTTGGACTAAAGATCCAAATTTAACACCTAAATAATTAATACCCGATAAAATAATAATTAATCCAGCAGCAATCCATTTAACATAAGCTGATATAGGTAATACATAAGATAGAATATCACTAAAAACAAGCGCTAATAAAGCAATGGATCCGCTACTAGCAAGCACAAAATTCATTGTACCACTTAAAAATGCAGTCTTTTTGCCATAAGCTTTTCTTAAATAAACATAATATCCACCAGTTTCTGGAAACATGGTCCCTAATTCTGCATATGTTAATCCAGAAAACAATGTAATCAACCCACCCACTAGCCATACGACTAATGATAAACCAAGTGCAAATCCAACTCTAGTTAAAATTAATGATCCAAATACAAAGATACCTGAGCCGATCATGATCCCTGCAATGACGGCGATACCTCCGAATAGCCCTATTTCTTTTTTTAATTGCATAAATATATTCTCCTTATGAAATGTATAAGCATAATAAACATAACATAGTTATGGATTGAACTTCAAACAATATGCAAAAAAAAGGAGCTTAGCTAAAAACTAAACTCCTAAACATTTATAAAAACTAATTTTAATGCTTATGCAACATATGTAATCACAAAATATATAACAAATAAAATAGCTAATGCATACATCACAGGATTAACTTCTTTTGCTTTCTTTTGAGATATCATAATAATTGGATAGAATATAAATCCTACTGCAATACCATTTGCAATTGAATATGAAAGAATCATCATAATTACAGTGAAAAATCCAGTAATCACAATTGCTTTGTCATCCCAATCAATGTCTTTTAATTGTGCAAACATTAATGTACCTACCATAATTAACGCCATTGCAGTAACCGGACTATACACAATAGCGTCACCTAAGGCATTCGTATCTACTACAACACCATTAAAGATTGATAAAACAGGATACAAGAATATAGATAATAAGAACAATACAGCTACAGTAACGCTTGTTAATCCAGTACGTCCACCTTGTTCAATACCAGTTGATGATTCAATATAACTAGTTACGTTAGATGTACCTAACATTGCGCCAGCAATTGTACCAATTGAATCAGCGATTAATGCATTATCTCCACCTTCAATAACGCCTTCATCATTGATTAGACCTGCTTGATTACCAACAGCCATTAAAGTACCTGCAGTATCAAAGAAATCAACAAACAATAAAGAAAATATAACAACAACTGCATTCCAACTAGAAAATAACTCAGAAAAACCTCCAAATGCAGCTCCGACTGTATCTCTTGTACCACTCCATACACCAGACATGCCAGCTGAATCGTATACAGGCATCATATCAACGCCAAGCGTGTTTAAAATCAATCCGACAACTGCAGTTCCAACTATTGCTGTAATAAGCGCAAACTTGAATTTTAAGGCATATAAAACAACAACTAAGATTAATCCAAATAAAGCTAGTAAAACAGTTGGATGTGCAAGATTGCCTAATTTAACAAATGTTGCAGCATCTCCTACGATAATACCCGCATTTTTAAATCCGATGAATGCAATAAAAAACCCAATCCCTGCACCTACTGCAAGTTTTAACCCTTTAGGAATCGCATTAATTACAACTTTTCTTAATCCTGTTAAAGAAATGATTAAGAATAAAACTCCAGATACCAATACAGCAGCTAATGCAGCTTCAGGGCTATATCCTAGTCCAAAATTAACAAGTGTATAGGTAAAAAATGCATTTAATCCCATACCAGGTGCTAATGCAACAGGCAGATTTGCAAGTAGACCCATAATCAGTGTAGCAATTGCCGCTGATACAGCAGTTGCAAAGAAAACTCCACCTACAGGTAGTCCAGTTGCAGCAAGCATGAAACTATTAACAGGTAAGATATAAGCCATTGCTAGAAAAATTGTTACCCCTGCTAATACTTCTTTTAAAACAGATGATCCGCGTTCTTCAATTTTGAAGAACTTTTTTACTTTTTCCATTCTCTTTCTCCTTTTTTTATTTTATATTCAATATGCATTTTTCAAACAAAAAAACCACAAAAATGTGGTTTCTACATATGAAAACAATAAAAAAAGATGTTTTCATATCGTAGTCGTGAATTTTACGGCTTCACGGTAGAAACTTGACCACCACATTTGGTCGATTATACGATATATTGAATACTTTTTTAGTATAACAAAGATTTATTTATATGTAAAGATGAGAATGAAAGAAAATGAAAGAAATTACATTCATGCTGTTTTTTTAGGTAGCAATATTCCTAAAACAAATCCATAAATCAGTGTGACTCCTAATAAGATAAAAATGAACATAAATGAATTTTTTATAAAGAACACTGAAAGTATACCACCATGTGCCACTAACGAAGTAACCTCATAATGAACTGAAAGCATGCCCGCAGTCATACTTGCTAATATTAAAACATATTTAATTTTTTTATCTTTATGCACAAATGAAAGTGCACCCTCAGTAATAAAAGATAATCCAAACAGCCAATTCTTTTTAGCCAGGCTATACTCATCAGAGTTATATTTATGTTTAAAGAGTAATGCTGAACTGGCTATAACTAATGGTGGTATCATTCCAGCGATCATTACTGCTGGCATGATATAAGAATCATTTCCACCCAAAATAGTTAATATCCCAATAATATATGCGCACTTGTTAATGGGACCACCTAGATCATAAGCCATCATATAACTTAATAGTCCTACAATGATGATCATATATATTTTATCAATATTTTGATATGAACTTGCGACCCACAATTCAGTAGGAAAAATAACAATTTCTAATCCTTGTATAACAAAGAACATAAGGATTGCACCTAAAACAGGATAAATAAAAACTGGATTTAAACCTTTAATTCCGTAAGGTAGTTTATTGAATATATACTTAAATCCCACCACAATATAACCCGATATAAACCCTGCTAATGAAGCACTTAAAAATCCACCACCCATAAATGCAATCATACCACCTGATATTAAACCAAGCATTAAGCCCGGTCTATCAGAGATTGCAAATGCAATGAAACCCGCTAAAATCGGATAGATTAAAAAGATTGCGGTGGTTCCAAAATTAAACAAAAGAGTGTTATCAAATTGTTGACTTAAAGTTAAAAACACTCCACCAACTACTGCTAGTGGAATGATGTAAGTAAAACCATTCATAAATGTTTTATAAACTTTTTTTAATATCTTCACTTTTCTTCCCTTATGTTAAATTTATCAAATGGTTGATCCATTGCATAGCTTGACCAATTGCTTGGCTAGTTGATATTTCAACTATCTTTTTATCTTTAAATCTATCTAAATCTAAAAGAAGATCTGATGCGATGATAACTCCAATTGATTCTTTGATATCTTCACTTTTAAGCTTATTTTCTACACCAATTGCTCCATGTGTTTCAATAAGCATTTCGTAACCTAAAGATTTACCTGCTACTTTTAGCATTTCAGCTGCAATATAGGTGTGCGCAATACCTGTAGGACAGGCAGTTACACAAACAATTTTAGGCATATTGGTCTTCTTTATCGATATCTTTTAAAACTTCTAAAACTTCTTTTTCTGTTTTCGCTTCTTCTAATGCAATTCTAAAACTTTCATGAATTAGATTTCTTGATAGTTTTGCTAACGCTTTTAAATGAAGATTGCCACCAGTTTCAGGCATACAAATCAAAAAGAATAAATGAGCATTATCTCCATCCATAGAATCATATTCTATTCCTGCTTTTGATTTCCCAAACGCAATTGCAGGTTCACTTATAAATTTACTCTTTGCATGCGGAATCGCAATTTTAAATCCAATACCAGTAGATGATAAAGACTCTCTTATTTTAATATCGCTAATGAGTAAATCTAGATCTGATACAATACCTGCATCATCTAATTTTTTAGCCAATTCTTCAATAACTTGAGATTTAGATTTCGCTTTTAAATCAAGATTCATGTATGATGCTTTAATCATATTTAATATATCCATTTTTAATGTGTCCTTTCGTAGGTAACTTCCTATTTTTCATTATACCAACTAAATTCAATTTTGTTAAATATTTCATAAAAAAGACCTCAAAAAGGTCTTTTTATGCTATTGTTTTTCTTGCAAAATTACCAAACACATGTTTTGTAGGTCTTGTAACCATAAATGCATTTGGATCTATCTTTTTAACCAATGATGTTAATGCATGAAGTTCATAAGAAGAAATAACAACGTAAATTAATGTTTTTTCATGATGCGAATAAGCTCCTTCAACCTTCATTAATGTAACTCCACGATATACTTTATGAAGTATTTCATCAACTAATGCCTGTGGATTTTGAGTAATAATATCAACTGATAAGAATTGATATGCTGTATGCATTCTATCAGTTAGAATTGTTGATACAATCACACGAATGACTGTATATGAAATTATAACGCCACCCATGACAACTTCTCCACCAGGTCCGACATTACCACCAACAATTAATCCACCTAAGATTGCGATGAATAAATTCATAGCCATAGATAACACACCAACAGATTGTCCTTTTTTAAACGAAAAATATTGTGCAATAATATCAAGTCCACCTGTAGAAGTTCCATATCTTAATGCACCACCAGCACCAATACCAATCAACAGACCACCAAGTACTGCAGAGGTAAATGCATGTTCAACTGAGCCTAGTCCCATATCAATATGAGGCATCCAACTTAGAATGAATGCTTGAATTAAAATAGAGATTAAGGAGTAGATCGTAAATCTGTGAGATACACCAAACCATCCTAGAATAAGGATTGGTATGTTTGCAATAATCACAAATAACCCAAGGAAATTCCCGCCGACATCAACATTAAAAATAACAAATAATATATCTCTTACAAGTTGTCCAATCCCAGGAATACCACCACTATATAATGGCACGACTGAAGCTTCTAAGAACCAAGCAACCCCAATACCATAAATGAATGTAAACAAAATAACTACACCCACTCTTTTGATTTCAGGATATACTTTATTGTTAAAAGATTCACTTTTTAAAAACGTTGTTAATTTATTCATTTTTATCCTTTAATATTTCTTCAATTTTTTTATCCATATCAAATCTTTCAAATAAAACATATGGTTTGTTTAAAGTTTGTGCTTCGTATTGTCCAAATGTTTCTAAAGATTCAAAGCTAGATTCTTTTACACCAATTTGTTCTAAAATCTTATCAGATGTATCTGGTAAAAATGGTTTTAACAGCACTCCAACAAAACGAATAGTTTCTAATAGGTGATACAACACATGAGACAATACATCTTTTTGATTTTCATCTTTATTTAAAACCCATGGTTCAGAGACATCAATATATTTATTTGCGTAACGAGCAAGTTTAACAACTTCTTCTAATGCATCACTTACTCTTAAATTATCCATATATTTTGTCATCTCTGGTAGAGTTTCTAAAGCTTTTTCTGCTAGACTTAACTCAAATGGTTCGTCTAATATTTTCTTTTCAACAACACCACCACGATATTTATGAACCATACCTATGGTTCTATTAACTAAATTGCCTATCGTGTTTGCTAGATCTGTATTGTTTCTTTCAATTAACAGTTCATATGTGATATTGCCATCTTGAGCATAAGGAATTTCATGTAAGACATAATATCTTAAAGTATCTACGCCAAAATATCTAACTAAGTCATCTGTATACATCACATTTCCTGTTGACTTACTCATTTTATTTTTATTAAACAATACCCATGGGTGACCAAAGATTTGTTTAGGAAGTTCTACGCCTATAGCCATTAAGATGATTGGCCAATAAATTGTATGAAATCTTAAGATATCTTTACCAATTAAATGAACATCAGCTGGCCAAAATTTTTTAAACGCTTCACTATTTTTATGATTAGGATTGTAATCTAGCCCAGTAATATAATTTGATAATGCATCAATCCAAACATAAATCACATGTTCATCATCAAAATCAACTGGTATTCCCCATTTAAAAGAAGTTCTGGAAACTGATAAGTCTGGAAGTTCTTCTTTTAAAAAGTTTTGAATCATTTCATTTCTTCTAGATTCTGGTTCGATAAATTCTGGGTGTGCTTCAATATGTGCTAATAATCTATCTTGATATTTAGATAATTTTAAAAAGTACGCATCTTCGCTTGTCCAAACAGGAATATCACCACTTGGTGCTTTTCCATCTACGATATCCTTTTCTAAAATAAATGATTCATCGCTGATAGAATACCATCCTTCGTATTTACCTAAATAGATATCGCCTTGGTCATATAGCTTTTTAAAAATAGCTTGAACAGCTTCTACATGTCTTTCATCAGTTGTGCGTACAAATTGGTCATAGCTAATATTCACTTTATCATATATTCTTTTAATCTCTGTTGAGATAAAATCTACATATGCTTTTGGAGATAATTCATTATCTTGAGCTTTATTCTCTATTTTTTGTCCATGCTCATCTGTGCCAGTTTGAAAAAATACGTCATATCCTTTCAAACGTTTAAATCTTGCAATTGAATCGGCTAAAATAGCCTCATAAACATTTCCCACATGTGGAACTGCTGAACTGTATGCAATTGCTGTTGTAATATAGTATTTTTCTTTCATTTTATGTCCTCCTAAAAATATAAAAATCGTCCTTAAAAAAATCTCTAAGGACGAATCATCGCGGTACCACCTTAGTTCTAGGGATTCCTAGCACTTAAATCCTTTAACGCAGGACTACGTTTAATCTACTTATCGACTAAAAGACTCAAAAACCATTTTCATCACTTTGTTGGTTCGTTTGCACCACACACGAACTCTCTTTTTTCAACTTAAAGTGATTACTCTTTTTATCATTGTCTATTCTCTATTATTATATTATAAAACTTTAAAAATGCAAGTGAATTATTTGTTTATTTTGTATGCTTTATATACTTCACTTTTTGTAATCCCTCTAAGCTTAGCTACAGCCTTCATAGCTGCTTTTTCATCATGACCTTCATCAATGAAATGTTTAACATGTTCAATGATTGTCATCGATAAATCAATAGGCTCATGACTACCTTCAACAATTAAGACATATTCACCTCTAGTGTCATGCTCAATTGCGATTGCTTGTTTAAGTGTAGTTCTTGTTATGGTTTCAAACATTTTTGTTAATTCTCTAGCTAAAGTAATCTTACGATCTCCAAAGCAATCATATAAAGCTTCTACTGTTTTTTTTACTCTAAGTGGTGACTCATAAATCACTATCGTTTCTTTTCGATTTAAATAGGTTTCAAGTAAAGCTTTTTGATCTCCTTTTTTTCTCGGAAGAAATCCAATAAAAGTAAAGGGTTGTATCAAGAGTCCAGATGAGATAATTGCAGCAATTGCTGCACTTGCTCCTGGAATGGATACAACAAAATAGTCGTTATCTATAACATCAAGGATAAGTTCATATCCAGGATCATTAATACCTGGAGTTCCTGCGTCACTGATTAGTGCAATATCTTTTCCACTTTTTAATATATCAATAGCGCTTTGCTGTTTTGCTTCTTTATTAAAATCATGAAAACTCATTAATGGTTTAGAAATGTCATAATAGTTTAACAATTTGGAAGACGTTCTTGTGTCTTCACATAAAATAACATCCACTTCATTTAAAACCTCTACTGCTCGATAACTCATATCTTTTAAGTTACCTATTGGGGTAGAGACGACATAAAGTGTAGGTTTTTTATCTTTAAAACTCTTTTGAATCAATTTGAAACAACTCTTTTCGCACGTTCTCTCAAATCACGTTCATTATAGACTAGACGCATTAATTGTTTTTTCTTTAAATCAGATATAGAAAATTCTATACGCATATCTTCTAAAAATATATGTTCTGTTGTATTATAAAAATCATCCATCATGGTAACTTTTAATAAATTTAGATACACAATATTTTTAACTGATGGATTTGCTTGTTTAAAATAGTCAACAGTTTCCACTAGATCCTTACTTAACGTATAGGTATATTCTTTGATGATGCCATCTCCTACTTCAGCTAACATGATATTTAATAATCGTTGCTCTATTTCTGTAGGCTCGCCATCAACAGCAACCATATGCATGACTAAATCTAAAAATTTGAGTTTTTCTTTCCTTGTTAACAAACTAAGTAACATTTAAACTACCTCCCATAATATTTTTTGCTTGTTCTGTGAATTGATGTTTCTTTTCATATAAAATAAGTGCTGGTTCAATAATCATTTGATCTTTACCATATTTAGAACATTCTATTAAGACATGATTTGCTTGTTTATCTTGATATGGATGAACTAGTTTTATCCGCTTAATAGTTAAATGATTTTGATCGCATAATCTAATGATTTCAGCTAGACGATCAGGTCTGTGAATCATAAAGAATTTGCCTTGATACTTTAATTGTTCACTGACTTTATTTAATAAAGATTCAAGATTTAATGCAACTTCATGTCGTGCAATTGTAATGGAATCATCTTTGTTTAAATTAGAAGATTCATCAACTTTAAAAAAAGGTGGGTTACAAACAATAACATCTATATCTTTATATTGAGTGTTTAGATAATCCTCATTAATGATATCAATTTGTGATTTTAACTCATTTAATTCTACATTTTCTAAAGCTTGAAGATATCTAGATTCTTGTATTTCAATACCTATAATCTTTGCATTTGTTTTTTCACTTAAATAAAGGGCAAGACCACCATTGCCTGTACCTACATCTAAGACAGTTTTTATTTTATAATTAAGTTTTATAAAATGTGCTAAAAGTACAGTATCTAAATTAAAGGCGTGTCCTCTTGTTTGTTTAATCCACAAGTTAGAATTTATAAGTTGTCGTTTCAAGCTTTTATTCTTTTAACAACATCAAGTTTAACCCATTCAGAAAAATCTTCTTCTTGATGTTTTATTTTAACTTTTTGTCCTAATATATTTACATCGACTACTAAGACTTGTTCGCCTTCAACTTCAACGATTTCATGAAAATCAGGAAGGTTTTTCTTTAGTTCAGTATATGCATCATCTTCATATTTTATACAGCACAACAATTTCCCACATACACCTGAAATCTTTTGTGGGTTTAAAGCTAGATTTTGATTTTTTGCCATTTTAATAGAAACCGTATCAAATTCTCCAATAAAAGTCGTACAACATAAGATGAGTCCGCATGGACCAATACCACCAATCATTTTAGCTGCATCTCTTGGACCTATTTGTCGTAATTCAATACGTGTATGATAGATCTCACTTAAATCTCTAACAAGATTTCTAAAATCTACTCGGCTTTCTGCTTCAAAATAAATAAGTAATCTTTTTCGATCAAGTGTATATTCAGCCCCAAGAATTTTCATTTCAAGTTCATTTTTTATCGCTAATTTTTTAGCAGTTTCAACAACACCTTTTTCAAGTGTTAGATTGTATTGTTCTTCTTTCATATCTTCATCTTGGGCAACTCGGATAATCGGTTTTAATTCACTTGTAAGTTCATTTGCTTCAATTTCTTTTAGCATATAAACTCTACCTATTTCGATACCTCTTGAAGTTTCAACAACCACAAGATCATCTTGTTTAACCTCTATATTTTGATATGAAAAGAAATATTTCTTTCCAGCTTCTTTAAATTGTACTAAAGCAACGTCCATGATGCTACCTCTTTTTCTCTAATATATAACTCAGTTCATCTAAAGCTAAGTCTGCATTAATATAATAAGTTTGTTTTTGTATTGTGTCTTGAATGGCTTCGATGAGCTCATTGATTTGATTAACTTTCATTTGATCACTTTGGATCTGAATAAATTCTTTTAAATATCCATAAATGATGGGTTGATTAGCTCTATAATGTATTAAATCTACATGATAAAGTAATAATAATTCTAAAAAGTTTTTAAATACATCTCTATCTTGTAAAACAATTCCTGCTTGTTTACTAAAAAATATAGGAAATGAAATATTTCTATTTCCCCAGTTTTTAGCAATTTGTTCAATAAAATCAAGCATACCTATAAAATTGGGGTCTTTAGATAATTCAATTGCTTGATCTATATCTTTGGTTAGATAAGGTGCAAGTGTTGCAGCATTTTCATCAATACCTAATTCCATTAACTCTTCTTTTAAAACTTCTTCATTGATCTCAGTCAAATGAATGACTTGAGATCTTGAAATAATTGTAGGAATCATGCTTTCTATATTGTCAGTTAATAAAAATCCATAAACTTCTTTACTGCTAGGATCTTCCATAAATTTTAGTAATGAATTAGCTGCACTTTGACTCATTTTTTCCACGTGAGTAATCACATATATTCTTGGGCCTTTAACTAATGCAGTTTTAGAAAACTCTGATTGCAGATTAAGGATTTGTTCTTTTTTCAAACTTAATCCATCTGGTTCAATGACCATCAAATTAGAAATTGTTCTTTGCTTGATTTGAATTTTTAGATGATTATTTTCAGGCTTGTTTTGATTTAATATCAAATAACTGACATAATCAACCAACTGTTCTTTACCGCTACCTTTAGGTCCGCTAATCAAATAAAGATGAGATAGTCTATTCTTTTTTATGGTTTGTTCAAAAAAATGTAAGGCTCTTTTCATATCTTTTCCTTTATGGTTTTTATGATTAGATTTGTAATATGTTCAATGGTATCATTTCCATCTATTTTTACGATTCTATTTGGATATAATTCTAAAAGTTCTAAATATCCTGATCTAACTTTATCATGAAAAACGTTAGTCTCTTGATCTAGTCGATCATATTTAGTGCGCCCCTTTATTCTTTTGATCCCGATATTTGGATCTAGATCAATATAAAATGTTAAGTCTGGCATATGTTGTGTTGCATATTTGTTGATACTTAACACAAAATCTATACCTAAATTTCTAGCATATCCTTGATATGCTAGAGAGCTATCTAAATAGCGATCACATAGAACTATGTCATAATCTTTTAATGAAGGCAAGATGACTTCATCTAAATGTTGTGCTCTTGAGGCAGCTAAAAGAAGTGCTTCAGTATATGGTGTAACGCCTTCATACTTAGGATTTAAGATGATATCTCTAATCGCTTCAGCTATCATGGATCCACCTGGTTCTCTAGTTGTTTTAATTTTATATGTAGCTTTTAGGTTGTCAAAGACATGCTTGATTAAGGTTGTTTTACCTGTACCTTCTCCACCTTCAAATGTGATAAACATGATTTTCTCCTTTTAATAATATATCTTTTGTAAATATAGACCTCTAGATTCTGCAGTTTTACCTGCAAGTTGTCGATCTTGAGTTTCTAAAATGGTTTTAATCATCATTGGTTCCATACGTCCAAGTCCAATTTCTATTAGCGTACCAACCATGGAGCGAACCATATATTTTAAGAAACTATTTCCATGAAATGTGAGTATATAATGCTTTTTAGTTTCTTTTAAATCAATTGCATAAATAGTTTTAATAGTCGATTTACCCTTGACCAATTGACAAAACCCTCTAAAGTTATGCGTACCTATAAAATAAGGTAGTGCTTCTTTAATTGGATTGATATCTAGTCCTCGAACATACACTTCATAATTCGCATCAAATGCGCTACTTGGATTTTTAGCAATCACATATCTATACTTCTTTGATTTTGAATCGTGTCTAGAATGAAAATCCGGTTTTGTTTTTTTAATTGATAAAACTCTAATATCAAGTGGCAAGCGATCATTGACTCTCATCCAATTCTCTAGTGTTAAGTCTAGATCACTATCGAAATGAAAAACTTGTCCTTTAGCGTGAACACCTTTATCAGTTCTACCTGCTGCGTGTATTCTAATCACACTTTGAGTCATCAATCTAAATGCTCTTTCAACTACACCTTGAATCCCTAATGCATTTTTTTGTATTTGGAATCCATGATATCTTGTTCCATCATAACTTAAAACTGCTTTATATCTCATGCTATATCACTCTAGTATAAATCATAACACCTAAAATTAAGCATGCGATGATTAAAGTTGCGATATCTTTAAAAGATAATATATATTGATCAATTCTAGTTCTTTTTTGACCAATCACATAGCCTCTGACTTCCATAGCATTTCCTAAATCTTCAGATCTTTTAAATGAAATTACAAAAACTGGAATCAAAAGAGAAATAATTTGGCTTATTTTTTCTTTAAATGTTGATTCTTTGAAATCAACACCTCTTGATGCTTGAGCTTTCATGATTTTTTCTGTTTCAATTAAAAGTGTTGGTATATATCTTAGGGTTAAAGATAACATCATCGCAATCATATCTACTGGCACTTTAACTATTTTTAAAGGTTTTAATAAAGACTCAATGCCGTAATTAAGATCTGTTGTCATGGTTGTAAATGTCAAAAGTGAAGTAAGAATAATTACATTTGCTATTCTTAAAAAGATAAATCCTGCTCTTAAGAGTCCTTGATCATAAACTTCTAGGGTATAGGATGTTAAAGCAATATATGGGAGTACTGCCTGAAGGGCAAATATAGCAAAAACAGCAATAAAGAAATATAGTATTCTAAATTTAATGTATTTCTTTGTTAGATTATAAAATACTATCAATAAAATGATGGCAGCTATACTTGAAAGCGAAATATACATCTTAATAGGTCCTAAAACTAAATTACCTGTATTCACATAAAATAGTTGAATAATAAAGGTGAATGTTAGTAAAAAGACGATTGGCTTTAAGCCGTTTAAAACTTTTCCTAATGGAATCTTTGTAGAAATCGTTAGTAAAATGATAATCGCCAACATGGATATCATTGATAACAATGGAATGAGATCTGCTGATACTGGGACTAGGAAAGTTGCAACCAACATAATGACTAAACTAAATAGTTTTATTCTTGGATCTAATTTATGTAGCCAAGAATCACCAGGAATATATTGACCAATTGTAATATTATTCATGAGCTGCCTCCTTTAGATAGCGAAGTAAGCTTTCAAAATCATATTTTGGTTGATAAGGTAGATTGATTTCTTTTTCAAGATGTTTTAATATTCTTAAAGGAGTAGGTAGATCAAGATGAAATGAATCAAAGTCTGGATGTTCAAAAAGATCTTCTTTTTTACCATCAAAGATGATTTCTCCTTGTTCTAGAACAATAACTCTTTTTGCATATTCAGATACGATATCCATATCATGAGAAATTAAAACAATTGATTTATGGTCAATTTCATGAAGATCTTTAAAGATTTTCATTAAATCTTTTCTCCCTTTAGGATCAAGACCACGTGTAGGTTCATCTAGCACTAAGATTTTTGGTTCCATAGCTAAAATTCCCGCTACAGCTACTCTTCTCATTTGTCCACCACTGATTCTAAATGGTGATTGTTCATAAAGATCTGGGTCTATACCAACTATAGTTGCAGCTTTTTTTGCTTTAATTAATGCTTCTTCTTCAGTTGATTTAAAGTTTTTAGGTCCAAACATAATATCTTTTAAAATGGTTTCTTCAAATAATTGGTATTCTGGAAACTGAAAAACAAGACCAACTTTTTGTCTTAAATGATTAATCTTTTGATTTTTTTGTGGAGGAAGTGTTTGTCCTAAAACATTAACAGTTCCACTTGTTGGTAGTAAAAGTGCATTCATATGTTGTACTAAAGTAGATTTCCCACTGCCTGTATGTCCAATAATCGCAATAAATTCATCTTTTTCATCTATGGATAAATTCACTTTATCAAGTGCATCATAATTTACTTTTATACCTTTATATTTATAACCTACATCTTTGAATTGAATGTCCATAATGCGTCCACAACCCTTTTACTAATCTTTTTGTCTTTAGAAACCTCATTATATACACTTAATTCAAAAGGCAGTTCTAAATGAGAAGATTTTAGAATTTCTTCTTCTGCAAATACTTCTTTTGGTGTACCTTTTAAAATCAATTCTCCATTTTTTAATACAATGAGTTCATCACTTTGCGTCGCAAATGATAAATCATGTGTAATGGTAATAATGGTTTTATGATATTCTTTATTAAGTTTTCTAATTAATTCGATAATATCTCTTGTGCCTTCAGGATCTAACATAGAAGTTGCTTCATCTAAGATTAAAATATCTTGCTCCATGGCAAGTGCTCCAGCTATTGCAACTCTTTGTTTTTGACCACCTGATAATTGATGTGGTTCCTTATTTAAAAAATCCTGCATGCCAACAAGATGTGCATAATAATCTATTTTCTCCACCATTTCATTGTGTGGAATTCTTTGATTTTCTAACCCAAACGCAATGTCATGCTTAACAGTAACCCCTACAAATTGATTGTCTGGGTTTTGAAAAACAATACCTATTTTTTTTCTAATACTGCCTAAGTTTTCATCTGTTAAAGCTAGGTCATCTATTTCTATTGTTCCTTTTGAAGGAGTAATCAAGCCTACTAGAAGTTTTGATAATGTTGATTTACCTGAACCATTATGGCCTAAAATAGAGACCCAAGCACCTTTTTTTATGTTAAATGTAACATCTTTTAGTGCTTCGTCATGACCATTATATGAAAAACTTAGATCGCTTACTTTGATCATAAATTCACCTACATTTCATTCTATAACATTATACCATGCAAAGGTGAGTTTATAAAGACATTCAGATGATAAGATTTACTTTTTATTTCTCATTCTTTTTAAAGATATATGCCTATAATTTAAGTTTGATTTACTTTTTAAAGTAAATGTCTTTAGTTTTCTGGTGTTTTTCTTTATAATAGTTATGAAACATAAGCTCTACAATCAACTGATCTTAGAGACTTATAACATAAATGAGGTGTAATCGTGGTAAAGCATTTAAAAACAAGCGAATTTAAAAAAGAAGTTTTAGAAAGTGACGTTCCAGTATTAGTTGATTTTTGGGCTAAGTGGTGCAGTCCATGTTTAAGAGTTGCTCCAATCTTAGATGAGTTAAGCGATGATGTAAAAGGTGTCGCTAAGATTTGTAAATTAGAAGTTGATGAAGAATATGAAATCGCTGATTTATACGATATTATGAGTATTCCAACTATAGCTGTCTTTGTAAATGGTGAAATTAAAGACCAAATGATTGGTGTCCAATCTAAAAAAACTTTAATGAAGCTTTTAGGTTTATGAAAGACGTCGTTATTGTCGGAGTAGGTCCAGCTGGTATTTCAGCAGCAATCTACTTAAAAAGAGCTGGTATGAATCCACTTGTCATTGGACAGGATTTTGGAACTTTAAAGAGTTATACAGGAAAGATTGAAAACTATTATGGTTTTGAAAATC
The DNA here is from genome assembly GCA_021108415.1 of Acholeplasmataceae bacterium. Classification (GTDB taxonomy): domain Bacteria; phylum Bacillota_I; class Bacilli_A; order Acholeplasmatales; family Acholeplasmataceae; genus Mariniplasma. The sequence goes on from JAIOQX010000002.1 coordinate 632,662, forward strand.
CTATATCAGGTGACACTTTAATTGAAAATGGAATCAAACAAGCAAAGAACTTAGATGTTGAAATATTATTAGATTCTGTTATTTCACTCGATCAAGAAGATGGTCACTTTATTATAAAAACAATTCAACATCAATTTACTTCCAAGTCTGTTATTTTAGCAACTGGTAAAAAACGTTTATCTTTATCTATTCCTGGATTTAATCAATTTAAGGCAAAAGGTATTAGTTTTTGTGCAACTTGTGATGGCTACTTCTTCAGAAGAAAAAAGATAGCGATTGTTGGATGTGGACATTATATGATTAATGAGTTAGAAGTATTATCACAAATCAATAAAGATATTACTATTTTTACTAATGGGCATGAGTTAATAGATGATGTTGATTTTCCTGTAGTTAAATCAAAAATTGTTAAGTTTGTAGGAGAGCAAAAACTATCTCATATAGAAACTGAAGATGGTGAAAGCTATGAAGTCCAAGGTGCATTTATTGCAATTGGAACACCGAGTTCTATAGATTTTGCTACAAAATTAGGAGTGATTATAGATAAAAATAATATCTCAGTTGATCAAAATTATCAAACAAATATTGATGGTTTATTTGCAATTGGTGATGTCATTGGTGGCAAATTACAGATTGCCAAAGCTGTATATGATGGCATGATGGTTGCTGATCAAATTAATAATTATATAAAACATAAAATATAAAAAGAGGCCCAGCCTCTTTTTTTTAGTTAAATTTTTTTACCTGCATATTTTCCTGCAATATATCCGCTAGACCAAGCCCATTGCAAATTATATCCACCACATAGTGCATCAATATCTAATACTTCTCCTGCAAAAAATAAGCCTTTATGAACTTTAGATTCTAAAGTCATTTGATCTACTTTAGCTAAATCAATACCACCAGCTGTCACTTGAGCATCATCAAAGCCTTTAGAGTTAACAATTAAAAATCTCCAATCATAAAGAATATCTAATACTTTTTTTAAATCTTTCCCTGAAAGATTTGCTGTCTTTTGATTAAAGTTAAATATATCAGCTTCTTTTAACAATGGGTGAATAAGCTTATTCGGAATAAGTCCTACTAAAGCCATTTCAATGGATTTATCATTTAAGTTTTTAAACCTATTCACAAGTTCAAAAACTTTCAAATCATTGATAAGGATCACTTTAATATATATTGTTTTATTCTCTAACAATAACTGATTTGCAAATCTTGATATTTGTAATATAGTTGGACCTGATATACCAAACTTAGTAAACAACACATCTCCACTTTCCTCGTGGACTACCTGTTCATTAAAAATGAGTTGAGCTTTTGCTTTCACTTTAACTCCATCCATTTGTTTTAAATATGGATAATCTAGATTCAATTTCACTAACGATGGAAAAACTTCTGTAATTTCATGTCCTAGTTTTTTAGCGATTATATATCCATTGCCATCACTTCCACTTTTTGGAAGTGCCTTACCTCCGGTAGTTAATATAACTTTATCAGCTTTAAATTCTTTATGCTGAGTTTTGATTATATACTTATTGTTTTGAATTTTAATCTCTTGGACATAGATCTCAAATATAATTTCAATACCCAATTTTTTAAGTTCATGAAGCAAGACTTCTACAATACTTGCTGCTTGTTCTGAATAAGGATATGCTTTTCCTAAATCTTCAATTTTTGGAATAATTCCTAAATTCTCAAAAAACTTAACTGTATGGTCTGGTCCAAATTGTTCAAATATAGATTTGACAAATTCTGGATGATTATAATTATATTCGGTTGCATCAACATTTGTGAAATTACATCTACCATTTCCAGTAGCAAGTATCTTTTTACCTATTTTTGTGTTTCTCTCTAACATAAAAACATCTGCACCTTGTTCTTTTGCAGATATTGCAGCTAAGATTCCACTTGCACCAGCTCCGATGACACATACCTTATTTGACATAATTTGTCCTCCATATTTCAAGAATATTATAACATACATTTTATTCTAAAAAAAACAGCTTATCATAATTGACAAGCTGTTTATCGTTACCTATAAGAACTTATATCTAACATATGCAGAACCTATCATCAAAATGACACATAATACTGAAATAATATTTGTATACCATCCCAAGAACGTGATCATTAATAATCCTGCAATTAAAGAAAGGTTGACGACTATATTCGTAATAGTTTCTAGTCCTTCTTTATTTTTAAAACCAACAATATCTAAAACTAACAAAACCAAATGTCCAATAGTTGTAACAAATACAACAACTATAATAATGTTACCAAATAATAAAATATCACTAGATGTCATAGCTTGAATACCCGTTAACTTGATATCTTCAACATTAAACATTGGAAGAAAAAAACAAGTTAGAATACCTAGGATGACAATAAATTGAATCGTTTTAAATTTCATTGCTTAAAGCTTCATATCATCGACTTGATTTAGATAAGCTTTGATTGGTTCTACTATTTTTTTAACATTGCCTTTAATGAATGGGTTTTGCAGTTTAGCTGTTTCAACAAGATCTACGAAACTCTTTGATCCACCAAGTTTACATAAAGCTAAATAACTTGTTAAGGCTTTTTGTCGATCTTCTTGACTCATAATCCAATATTGGAAAGCACAAACTTGTGCTAAAGTATAATCTATGTAATAAAATGGTGCGCCAAAGATATGACCTTGTCTAAACCAGTATGTACCTTTGTCCATAAACTTATCATCACCGTAATCTTTGAAAGGCATATATTTCTTCTCTAAGTCTCTCCATAAAGATTTTCTTTGATCTGGTGTCATTTTAGGATTAGCATAGATTCCGTGTTGGAATTCATCTACTAAAACCCCATAAGGAAGAAATGAAACTGCACCAGCCAAGTGGTTGAATTTATATTTATCAGTATCTTCTAAGAAAAATTGATCAATCCATGGCCATGCAAGAAATTCCATACTCATTGAATGAATTTCAGCTGCTTCCATAGTTGGCCATCTATATTCTGGTAATAAATCTCTACTAGAATACACTTGAAATGCATGTCCTGCTTCATGTGTAAGAACGTCTACGTCATGTGATGTTCCATTAAAATTAGCAAATATAAATGGAGATTTATAATCTGGAATATACGTACAATAGCCTCCACCTTGTTTACCAGGTTTGCTATCTAGATCTAGTAAATCGTGTTCAATCATGAAATTAAAGAATTCTCCAGTTTCACTACTCATTTCATCATACATCTTTTTAGCTCTTTCTACCATCCAATCTCTATCGCCTTTAGGTGTAGGATTACCTGATAAAAATGAAAGTGCAAGATCATAAGATTTAGGAGAATCAATACCTAATCTTTTAGCTTTTCTTTCAGTTAACTCTGATACTAAAGGTACAATATCTTCAAATATTTGATCTCTATATTTTTTAACATCATTAAAATCGTAATCTGTTCTACTAAAACGATCATATCCAAGTTGAATAAAGTTTTCATATCCAAGTGATTTTGCGATCTTATCTCTCACTTGAACCATTTCATCATATATACGATCAAATTCTGATTCATTTTCTTCAAAGAACTTTGAAACGACTAATTGTGCTTGATGTCTAGTTTCTCTATCTTTATCTTGAATAAAAGGAGCCATTTGACTTAAGTTATAAATGCCATCTTTAAACTTTATTTCTGCAGACGCAATCAACTTCCCATATTCTGTAGATAGTTTGTTTTCTTTTTGCATATCAGGAATAATTTCTGGTTTAAAAGTCTTTTGAGCAAGTTCAGCACGTTTAAAGATTAAGGATCCCAGATATGATTCTAGTTCTTCTCTATTTTTTGATGCTAAAAGTTTAAGAATTAATTGATGTTCGTATTGTTGTAAAACAGGTCCATTTTCATCAAAAAATGCTTGTTCTGCTTCATAAAATTCATCCTTTGTGTTCAAACTGTTTCTTACTGAAACAATAGTTGCAAGAGATCCTACATGATCATTAATTTCAAAGATATCATCTACAGCCTTCTTTTCAACTTCAAAAGTGTTTTCTCCACCAATTAGCGCTATGTTTTTTTCTAATTCTTTTACAATTTTATCTAAATCTGGTCTTTCATACTTATAATCATTAAATTTCATATGTTTTCCTCTTTCTATAAGATCTTATCTATTATTATAACATGTTATGAATTATGAATTGAAATTAAGAAATATTTTTTCTGATTTAGTTTTAATAATTATATTAAATGGAATCGTAATGCCTATGCTAAATCCAGTCAGGATCATTAAGATGACTTCTATCGGAATTACATCATTCATAAAATAGATGCCAAAACCATAAATAATCATCATGACAAATACACTTAATATCGCCATCAGTGCAGCAGCACTTTGTTTAACAACTTCTGCATCATTGTTATAGTCAAATTTAGGTAAGTATAAATTAATGACAGAATGTATAAATGCCATCATAACTGCAAATGAGCTCATCAAAATCATTAATAACAAAATATTAATCAAAGAAAAACTTAATGAAATGCCAAGCATCATTATACTAATTAGTGCAATTGGTATAACTAATATTAAATTAAAAACTATTTTTGAATACATAACAGTAGAAGCTTTTATAGGTAAGCTTTTTAAAATCCAAAGATTTTCTCCTTCTAATGAAAGACTCACTGCTGGTGTATAAGTCAATCCAATCATAAAAGCAAATAAAGCTAGTACAATATATTCTAGGCTTAATACAACACCAAACTCGGCTGTAAAATATGATTGAATATCAGCTTTAAAGAATAAACTAGCAACCGATAAAACAATCATGAATACTAATCCAATTCCAGAATTAAGTGCATACAAAGTAGAATTGATAAACTTCTTAAACTCTTTTTCCACTAAGCTTCTTACAACAGTTTTTTCTTGATAAGTTATGTTTTTTTGTTTATATTTTATATTGCTTCTTATACCTCGTTTATTTGTAAATGCTGCAAGCTTTTCAATAAAGTATATATAGACTATAAACAAGATTGAATGTGATCCAATGATGTATAACATATCTAAATATGAATTGCTGTATACCGCATTATTAAACCATTTAAAAGGTAAGTAATACTTCGTGATATTTGCAAACAAATCAATTTGTCCAGTCAATGGATTTACGGTTGCATCATTCATTGAAAAGGATAATACCATAATTCCAAGAACAACGATGATTAATAATATAAGAGTCATAATTTTACTATGTCTCATCTTAGATGTAAGTAAAGATATGCCAAGGGATGCCATTGACATTAACATAAAAGGAATAAGTGGAATACATATTAATCCAATAATATAAAATAGAAGACCTAAAATACTAAATCCGTTCCAATAAAAATATGAAAACATTATAGGTAGTGTAATCACAAAATTAATTGTATAAAGCATAATGAGTAATACAACAATTTTTGATATAAATATTTTTCTTGAATGAATAGGTAATGGCGTTAATATTTCATAATCTTTATAGTAAAACAAATATCCACTAGCTCTTAATAATACTGTGATTATAGTAAATCCAATAGCATATACAGCTGAAAAACTAAGTAAAATATGGACTTGATTGATTTCATTTAATACTTTACCTAAATCAAAAAACAGATATCCAAATGTAGCGGCTAATGCAACTACACCGTAAATGATTGCTCCTATGATTAAGTAACCTTTTACTTTATTTTTCTTTAAATCAAATCCAAAAAATCGCTTAAACGAAAAATTGTTTTGTAACTGAAGTCTTATTAATCTTGTTAGTTTCATGATTCTTTCGCTAATTCCATAAAGATTTGTTCTAGTGATTCATTTGATATGATATCTATAGTATTTCCGAGTGCAACAATTTTTCCTTGTTTAATGATAGCGACTTTATTACATAGTTTTTCTACTACTTCTAAAACATGTGTTGAAAAGAATATTGCTGATCCTTGATCAACCATTTCTTTAAAAACTTCTTTTAATAAAAAACTAGCTTTTGGATCTAATCCAACAAAGGGTTCATCTAAAATCATGAGTTTAGGTTCATGAATAAGTGCACTGATAACAACAATTTTTTGTTTCATCCCATGAGAATAAGTTGAAATAGGATTATGTAGGACTTCTGTCATTTCAAACATTGTCGTATATTTTTCAACCAATTGTTTTCTTTTATCCTGTGCAACTTCAAATACATCCGCAATAAACTCTAAATACTGAATCCCTGTAAGTGATTCATAGACGTCAGGATTATCTGGAATATATGCAATTAGTTTTTTTACTTCAATTGGTGATTCCTTTATAGATATCCCATTAACTTTTATATCACCTTCATTAAAATCAATGATACCTGCAATCGATTTTAGTAATGTTGTTTTTCCTGCTCCATTATGACCAACAAAACCAAAAATATCACCAGCCTGTATATCTAGATCAATTTTGTCACAAGCGTTTTTTACACCATCATAGCTTTTTGTCATTTGTTTTATATTTAACATCTAATCGCCTCCGTTTTATTTCTATAAATACATTTTACCATTAAATCCTATATTTGTATATAATTAATAATAATTTTTTATAATTATTTTTATATTTTTATAATTTTCTAGCTTTTAAAAACACATTAAAAAGTGCACTTTACATGAAAGTGCACTCTTAGTATACGAAATTTTATTATAAATTATACTCAATATCTATCTAGTTGCTCAAGCACCTATCATTGAACCAAAGATAGCATATGTATGATCAAATGATAACTCATTTGCTCCACTTAAATATATCTTATCAACAAATTCTGGATGATCGATAAATGGATTTCTGTTGCCTTGATAACCTTCAATTAAATCATTTCTGTTCATCTCAAAATTATCAACTGGATCTAATTCATGCCAAGCGAGTAAAACTTCTAGATTTCCCATTTCATAAACTCCACCATCATTAGCGTAAATTAATGAAAGATCACTATACATAACATCCATATAGAATAAAATTCTTGCAATATCTCCTTTTACTTCATCTCTTGGAGCGTATGTATCTGATGTCGTTGTATTTCCATAATATTTATTGCCTCGACTACTGTTTTCGCTAGGATCGCTTGGTTTTAAGTTTTGAAGATCTGATGCTTTATTGACAGTATCATTATCTGCACCAACTCCAAGTTTTGATTGTGGCCAAACGTGTTCTCTATTCCAAGTTGCTCCAAAATCCCATGTACCAGATATGCTTGTTCCCAAATATACTAATATAAGATTATTAGAATTATTAGGATCTTTGTCTGTATCATCTAACATATATCTTGCATCTCCGTATGTCACACCACTAAATGATGCATTTGATATTTGATGCAAGAATGAAACAAGTTCATCTTCATAAAGACCTGCGGCACCTTGGTAATATCCTGTATATACATAATCTTCACTTGTTGATTGAAAGATTGCTTTTAGGTTAAAAGCTTCAGTAACTGGAAGTTCTTCATTAAAAGCATTTACTGAAGACCCTATTCTCCACTCAACAAAATTAAAATCTTCTTTCATCGGTTCATCTAAAGTAATAGTTTGTCCGTGTTTAACAGATAATGTATCTAATAGTGTTGTACCATCATATAAATTGATTTCATATATGTTTCTATCATAATAGACGTCTAAAGAAATCACTTCATCTAATGATGTTCTCCCCATCAAGATACTTATTGATGTGTTTAAAGTGTATCCTTCTTCGTTTACTGGGTTAACAAATACACTACCCAAAGGTGCATTTTGAACTGCGAAAACTTCAACTAAAGTATATAAATCATCTTCTAAATTTTGAAAATAATAATTAATTTCATACTGTGTTTCTACAACCTCTAAATCGCCAATAACTTTAAATGTTATAGTTGATGAAAAAACTGTGTCTAAATAATTTACAGTATAAACAACATCAACTAACACATCTTGATTAGATCTTACTACATTTCCTGTGTTATCAATAATATCTAAATTACTACTTACCCAAGATATCTTAATGTTTGCATCTAGTGCAACTCCTAATGGAAGACCTATATCTTCTGTTACATGATTTTGATCATCACCTTCAGCATAATCAATGGAAATTGCATCAACTATTTCAGCGATGCTATATTGTGTAGCAGTTACTGTTTTTGCACAACTTGATACAAAAAATAAAACAAATGTAAGACTTAATAAACCTATAATTCTTTTCATAAAATGCCTCTACTTTCAAATAAGTAATCGTGTACATCTATTGTAATATGATTTAGGTTAAATAACAAGTAAAAACCATGTTCTTTTCATAAAAAAAACAAGCCGAAGCTTGTTTAATTTTATTATACGAATTCTATAATTGCCATAGGCGCAGCATCGCCACGTCTTGGAACTGTTTTAATGATTCTAGTATAGCCACCTGTTCTATCTTGGTATCTTGGTCCAAGTTCTGCAAATAATTTTTGAACGGCGTCTTGACCTTCTTTAACTGGTTCATGACGAACAGTTTCTGCTGCTTGTCTTCTTGCACTTAATGAACCATCTTTAGCTAAAGTAATCATCTTATCAGCAAGTTTTTTTAACTCTTTTGCTTTTGATTCAGTAGTAGTAATTCTTTCATAAATGATAATATCTGTTACTAAATCACGTAACAAAGCTTTTCTTTGGTCGCTTCTGCGTCCTAGTCTACTATAAGCCATGATTTACTCCTTCTCTTCATCGTCTAAATGAAATTTCGATTCTTTATTTGAAGAATTCTTAAATTCTAGACCATGCTCTAATAGTTTTTCTTTTAATTCTTTAAATGATTTTCTACCTAATGATCTAAATCTCATTACATCTTCTTCTGATTGACTTACGATTTGTGCAACTGTTGAGATACCTGAACGTTTTAGACTGTTATAAAGTCTGACAGATAAATCAAGTTTGTCAATTGTAAGTTCTAGTTTTTTATTAACTGGTTCTTCTTCTTGTTCATAGATGAAATCAGACTCTTGAGCCTGTTCACTAATTTCTACGATCACATTAAAGTAGTCAATAAGCATTTTTGAAGCTAGCGCTAATGCATCTTTAGCTTCAATTGCACCATTTGTTTCAATATCTAATGCCAATTCATCATGATCTCTTAATGTTTTTTCAACATGATAAGAAACTCTAACGACTGGTGTATAAATCGAATCAATTGGGATAACACTTTTTTCATTGTTAACATGAACTTTATTCTTCTCAGCGCTCACATAACCAACGCCTCTTCTTACAGTGACTTCCATAGAAAGTCTGCCTGAATCAGCGAGATTTGCAATCTCTTGATCTGGATTTACAATTTCAATACCATCAACATGGTTAAAATCAGCTGCGGTAACTTTACCTGCACCTACCATATATAATTCAAGTTTTTGTTCAAATTCCGGATCAGTTGATTCTACTTTAAAAATGACTTTTTTCAAGTTTAATACAATACCCATAACATCTTCATAAACACCTTCGATAGTAGAGAACTCATGTTCTACACCATCTATTTTGATGCTCACGATAGCTGCGCCTGGTAGTGATGATAATAAAACTCTACGAAGTGCATTACCTAAAGTAATACCATATCCACGATCTAATGGTTTAATGACAAAACGTCCTTTATGACCATCTTTCGAAATTTCTTCAACTGCTGTTGGTTTTTCAAACTTTAAATCTTTCACTAGTTACCCCTCCTTAAGATTATCCACGTGGACGTTTTGGTGGTCTACATCCATTGTGTGGTACTGGTGTTACGTCTCTAATTGCTGTGATTTCTAATCCAGCTCCTTGTAACGATCTAATAGCAGCTTCGCGTCCTGGACCAGGTCCTTTAACTGAAACTTCTACTCTTAGCATACCATTATCCATAGCTGACTTAGCTGCAGCTTCTGCAGACATTTGTGCAGCGAAAGGTGTTGATTTCTTGCTACCTTTAAAGCCAAGTGCACCAGCACTGCTCCAAGCGATTGCATTTCCATCAATATCTGTGATTGTTACGATTGTATTGTTAAAAGTTGTATGAATATGTGCTACACCAAGGGGAATATTTTTTCTAACTTTACGTTTCGTTGTTTTTTTACGTGCCATGATTTATTCCTCCTTATTTTTTCTTACCGGCGATTGCCTTTGGTTTACCTTTTCTAGTACGTGCATTATTTCTAGTGTTTTGTCCACGAACTGGTAACCCTCTACGATGGCGTATGCCCCTGTAAGAACCAATTTCCATTAAACGTTTGATGTTTAATGTAGTTTCTCTACGTAAATCACCTTCGACTACAAAATTCCCGATTTCAGTACGAATGCGATTTAATTCATCTTCTGTTAGTGCTTTAACACGAGTTTCTTCACTAACGTTAGCATTTTTTAGGATTTCTTTGGATGTTGATAATCCAATACCGTATATATAGGTCAACGAAATCACGACTCGTTTATCGCGTGGAACGTCTATACCTGCTATTCTTGCCATAGTTCCTCCTTATTAACCTTGTCTTTGGTTATGTCTTTTGATTTTTTTGTTGATAACGTAAACTTTACCTTTACGTCTGACGATGATATCGTCTTCACTTCTTTTCTTTACTGATGCTTTCACTTTCATAAGTGATCCTCCTTACTTACGGCGATATGTTATTCGGCCGCGTGATAAATCGTATGGTGACAATTCTACTGTTACTTTATCACCAGGTAAAATGCGTATGTTGTGCATGCGGATTTTACCAGATACGTGAGCCAATACAATATGGCCATTTTGAATAAGTTCAACTTTGAACTTCGTGTTTGGTAATACTTCAATTACTTTTGCTTCTACTTCAATTAGATCTTCTCTTGCCATAGCTTCACTCCTTTTTTAATGATGTTAAAATGTCATATCCAGTTTCTGTAATCACAATCATGTGTTCAAAATGAGCACTTGGTTTGCGATCTGTAGTGATCGTTGTCCAGTTATCTGTTAAGACTTTTACACGTTTAGTGCCTAAGTTAATCATAGGCTCTACACAAAATGTCATACCTGGTTTTAATATTGCACCTTGGTGAGGTTGTCCAAAATTTGGGACATACGGTTCTTCATGTAATTCTCTACCAATGCCATGACCAGTAAACTCTTCAACAATGCCATATCCATATGGTTTTACAAATGCTTCAATCGCATGTGATATATCTGATACATGATTGCCTGGCTTAGCTTCTGCTAGGCCAACATATAATGATTGTTCTGTAACTTCAAGTAGTTTTTGTATTTTTTCATCAATATGACCTACCGGATAGGTAGTTGCTGAATCTGCATGATATCCCTTATAGTTGACACCAAAATCTAATGTTATGATATCGCCTTCTTTTAAAACTTTACGTTTTGAAGGAATACCATGAACAACAACTTCATTCACTGAAGCACAAATGGATCCTGGAAAGCCATGATAACCCTTAAATGATGGGATTGCTCCAAGACTCTTAATAAAATTTTCGGCGAGCTGATCGAGATGATGTGTCGAAATACCAGGTTTAACATGTTCTTTTAACATGTTTCTTGTCATATCTAAGATGCGACCTGCTTCCCTCATCAACTCGATTTCGCGTTTTGATTTGATTTGAATCAATTCATTTCACCTAAAGCTTTCATAATATCAGAGTGATTCTTTGAGATAGCGTTTGAGCCATCTGCATGAATCATGATCCCTGAATGTTTGTAATATCCGATAACAGGTTCTGTTTGATCATAATAGATTCTTAATCTTCTTAGAACAGTTTCCTTGCTATCATCATCTCTTTGAATCAATTTTCCACCACATTTATCGCAAATACCTTTAACTTTTGTAGGTTTGTTGTCGATATGATAGATTGATCCACAATCTGCACATACTCTCCGTCCACTAATTCGATCGATAATCAGTTTATCTGATGTTTGTATATTGATAACAGCGTTTAACTTCCATCCTTTTTCTTCTAGAATCCGGTCGAATGCTTCTGCTTGTTCAATATTTCTAGGATACCCATCAAATAGAAATCCTTTTTCAACATCAGGTTGTGATAATCTGTTACGAACAATTTCATTGGTAATATCATCAGGAACTAACTCGCCTCTATCTATATAAGAATTAGCGATCTTGCCTACTGTTGTGTTATCTTTATATAACTCTCTAAAGATATTACCTGTTGAGATATGTGGAATTTTAAATTCTTTAATCAATAATTCTGCTTCTGTACCCTTACCTACACCAGGTGGGCCCATGATAATGATTCGCATAGTAATCATACCATCCTAATTAAATATGCCGCTATAATCTGTTTGACTTGCGTCCGTTTCGATTTGTTGTGTAGTTTCTATAGCAACACCGACAATAATTAATAAGCTTGTTCCACCTAAAGTAATTGCTTGAGCATCATTACCTGTAAATCCGAATACAACAGATGTTAAGATAGGTAATACTGCAAGAATAACTAAATAAGTAGTCCCGATAACAGTAATCTTGAATAATAGTTTTGCAACATAATCTTGAGTGTCTTGTCCCGGTCTAACCCCTGGAACATAAGCATTTGAATTTGATAAGTTATTTGCAATCTTCTCTGGGTTGATTGTCATAAATGAATAGAAGAATGTAAAGATTACGATTAGAATAACATACAATATAAATCCAATTGGTTTGCCTGTACTAAAGATGTTACTAATCCACCCTCCAGATCCTGATGCGCCAGCAAATCCTGCAACAGTTAGAGGAATACTCATAATTGTTTGTGCAAAGATTACTGGAATAACACCAGCACTATTGAGTTTCATTGGAATATTTGAATCTGATTTACCTTGGCGGTTTGCATATTGTACTGGAATTTTTCTAGTTGCAATTTGCATATATACAACACCAAGTAAGATACCTACATATAATAATAAGATAACGATAAACCAAACGATTGACCAACCTGATGTTCCACCTACGATGTATTTAGTCCATAGAGTTGTCCACATAGTTGGTAAGCTTGTTACAATACCTGCAACAATTAGTAATGATGTACCATTACCTACACCTTTTTTAGTGATCAGTCCTGCAAGCCATATCATCAGTGCTGTACCACCAGCCATAACTAATGCCATATAGATATAGAAGAAATATCTCATACCACCAGAAGTGATTGATGCGTCAAGACTTGGAATAAGTGCTGTACCTGGACCTACTGATACACCAATAATTAGTGCGTATCCTTGTAAGAAAGCTAATGCAATTGCTAAATAACGAGTTGCTTGGTTAATCTTTTGTTTGCCAGATTCACCTTGATCACTCCACTCTTTTAATTGAGGAATAACCATTTGTAATAACTGGATAGCAATTGATGCTGTAATATAAGGTGAAATACCTAATGATAATATTGAAAATCTTTCTAGTGATTGACCACTAAAGTTGTTTAAAATCGCAACGAAACTACCACTTTGATTCATAAAATCAACGATTGCAGTAGTGTCGAATAGTGGAACCGTAATATGACTACCAATTCTAACGACTAATAATATAGCTAATGTGAATGCTAATCTTAACATCACAGTTTTATTACTTAGAATTCTTTTAATACGTAACCACACTTTAAATCACCTCTACTGTTCCACCGGCTTTGACGATTGCTGCTTCAGCAGCTTTTGAGAATGAGTGAGCTTTAACAGTTAACTTCTTCTCTAAGTTACCATTCGCCAATACTTTAACGCCTGATTGTAATTTCTTTAAAACATTTTTAGCGATTAATACTTCTGGAGTTACAACATCGCCATCATTAAATAAATTTAAATCTGACATGTTAATAACAGCGAATTCTTTACGGTTAACATTTTTAAAACCTCTTTTAGGAAGTCTTTGGAAAAATGGAAGTTGTCCACCTTCAAAACCTGGACGAGGTCCACCACCTGAGCGAGCAAGTTGACCTTTGTCCCCTTTACCAGAGGTTCCGCCGGTACCACTGCCTGGCCCTCTACCTAAACGTTTACGTTTTTTTCGAGCACCTGCTACTGGTTTTAATTCATTTAACATGATTTTACCTCCTTACTCTACTTCGTTAATTGAAACTAAGTGTGATATAGTTTTGATCATACCATCGATAGCTTCATTAGACTCTTTAATTACAACTTGATTAATTTTACGTAATCCTAATGCATGTGCTGTTTTAACTTGATTAGGTTTTCTACCAATTAAGCTTCTTGTTAATCTGATTTCTAGTTTCATATTATCCAAGCTCCGATACATCAATACCACGAAGTTTGGCAACAGTTTCAGCAGTTCTTAATTCTTTAAGACCAGCAAATGTTGCACGAACCATATTGATTGGTGTTGAAGTTCCTATAGATTTTGATAAAATGTCGTTAATACCAGCAAGTTCGCATACAGCACGAACGGCCCCACCAGCAATAACACCAGTACCTTCTGAAGCTGGTTTTAAGAAAATTCTACCTGCTCCATATACGCCTGTAACTTCATGTGGAATGGTAGTTCCCACTGTTGGTACAGTCATTAAATTTGTTTTTGCATTTTCGATTGCTTTTTTAATTGCATCAGGTACTTCTGAAGCTTTACCAGTACCAAATCCAACTTGACCTTTTTGATCACCGATTACAACTAAGGCAGCAAAACGGAAACGACGTCCACCTTTAACAACTTTGGTTACACGGTTGATTGAAACAACACGTTCTTCGAATTGTTTTTCTTGTTCTTGTTTTCTATATCTATCTCTAGCCATGTACGTCTCCTCCTTAGAATAGTAGTCCTGCTTCACGTGCTGCTTCAGCAAGTGCTTTGATACGTCCATGGTATAAATAACCACTTCTATCAAATACTACTTGTTTAACACCACCAGCAAGCGCCTTTTCGGCAATTAATTTTCCAACTGTCTTAGCTGATTCAATATTTGAATTTGTAAGACCTGCTTCTTGACTGCGAGCACTAAATAAAGTCGTTTGATTGACATCATCTATCAGTTGAGCATAGATTGCTAAATTTGAACGATAAACACTTAATCTTGGTCTATCAGCTGTTCCTTTAACAATTTTTCTAATACGTAAATGACGTTTTGATCTCGATACATTTTTTGATATTTTCTTAATCATATTGATGTCCTCCCTTACTTAGCAGTCTTTCCAGCTTTACGAGGTACATATTCCCCAACATAACGAATACCTTTTCCTAGATATGGTTCAGGTTTTCTGACACTTCTTATCTTAGCTGCAAATTCGCCTACGGCTTGTTTGTCACTACCTTCGATAATAACGTCTGTGTTTTTTGGAATTGTAACTGTAACGCCTTCTGGTATCTCTAATTCAACTGGGTGAGAAAAGCCCATTGATAATACTACCGTGTTGCCTTGTAATAGTGCTCTATACCCTACACCACGGATTTCTAATTGTTTTTTAAATCCATCAACAACACCCGTGATCATATTTTGAATAAGTGCACGAGTTGTTCCATGAATTTTTCTTGAAAAAATTTCATCATTTGGACGTGTAACTGATAATTCGCTACCTTCCAACTTAATTGTTAATTTTTGATTGTATTGATATTCAAGTTGCCCTTTTGGACCTTTAACTACAACGTAGTTTTCAGGACTAATCGTTACAGTAACGTTAGCAGGAACTTGAATCACTTTATTGCCTATACGTGACATAATTTCCTCCTTATTTTACCAAACGTAAGCGAGCACTTCGCCGCCAACTTGAGCTAAACGTGCTTCACGATCTGTCATGATACCCTTTGATGTTGAGATTAATGCAATCCCTAAACCATTTAAAACTTTTGGTAATTCGTCTACAGATGTATATACACGAAGACCTGGTTTCGATATCCTTTTTAAACCTTTAATTACACGTTCTTTAAGATCAGTGTATTTTAAGGTAACAACTATTTTGCCTTGTACGCCATCTTTTGCTACATTGTAACCTACGATGAACCCCTCTTTTTTAAGAACTGCTAAAATATCAGCTTTTAAACGAGAAGCAGGCATTTCTACTTTTTCATGACGCATTCTATTTGCGTTACGAACACGCGTTAGCATATCCGCAATCGGATCAGTCATAACCATGTTTTTTCCTCCTTAATTACCAGCTTGCTTTTTTAACACCAGGGAGTTCTCCCTTATGTGCTAATTCACGAAATGTTAGACGTGACAAGCCAAACTTGCGCATATAGCCGCGTGGACGACCATCTATTGAATCGCGATTTCTTACACGTGTTGCTGATGCATTTCTAGGTAGTTGTTGTAAAGCTAGGTAATCACCATTAGCTTTTAACTCTGCAACTTTTTCGCGATAGCGTTCTACTATTACTTTACGCTTTTCATTTTTAACAATTTTTGATTTCTTTGCCATAATACGCCTCCTTACTTCTTAAACGGCATACCAAGTTGACTTAATAATGCTCGTCCTTCTTGATCTGTTTTTGCCGTTGTTACAATAACTATGTCCATTCCACGAACTTTTTTTACTTTATCTAAACTAATTTCTGGGAAAATAATTTGTTCTCTTACACCAACAGTGTAGTTACCGCGACCATCAAAAGAATTTCCTGAAATCCCTCTAAAGTCACGTACACGAGGTAGTACGATTGAAACCAATTTGTCTAAAAAGTAATACATTCTTTCGCCACGAAGGGTAACTTTTGCCCCAATTGGCATACCTTCTCTTAATTTGAAGTTAGAAATTGATTTTTTGGCTTTAGTAATGATTGGTTTTTGTCCAGTTAATAACTGTAACTCTTCCACAGCATCATCTAAAACTTTTGGATTGAATACTGCATCACCGATACCCATATTCACTACAATTTTTTCAATTTTTGGAACTTCCATAACAGATGTATAATTGAATGCCTTAATAAGTTCAGGTTTGACAACATTCTCGTATTTTTCTTTAATTACGCTCATTGTTCAAACTCCTTAATTATCTAGGCTTTCGCCTGATTTTTTAGCATAGCGGACTTTAATAGGCTTATTATTTGAGCCTAAAACTAATTCGCCATTTTTATCTGTCTTAAAACGGTAACCTACACGAACTGGTTTTCCTGTTTTAGGATCCATAATTGCTACATTAGAAACATGAATTGGTGCTTCTTTTTCTATGATGCCGCCTTTATCATTTGCTTGTGTTGGACGTTGGTGTTTTTTAACTAAGTTAATACCTTCTACCAATACGCGATCTGTTGTTGGATATACACGTAACACACGGCCTGTTTTGCGTGTTTTAACTCCTTTTTTGTCAGTTACAAATTGATCGCGTCCAGCAATCACTGCAACTGTATCTCCAGCTTTAATATACATAGACTCGACCTCCTTATAGTACTTCTGGAGCAAGAGAAACGATCTTCATAAAGTTCTTATCTCTTAACTCTCTTGCCACTGGCCCGAAAATACGGGTTCCACGTGGATTCATATCATCTTTAATAATAACTGCTGCATTTTCATCAAATTTGATGTATGAGCCATCTGCGCGACGAAGACCTTTTACTGTACGTACGATAACTGCTCTTAAAACTTCACCTTTTTTAACCATACCAGCTGGTGTAGCTTTTTTAACTGTTACGACGACAACATCACCGATATTAGCATAACGACGACGGGTTCCCCCTAAAACTTTAATCACAAGTACTTCTTTAGCGCCACTGTTATCAGCAACAACTAATCTACTTTCTTGTTGAATCATGTTTTATATCCTCCTTATACTAAGTCGGCTTTAACAAGAACTTCTAAGAGACGGAATCTCTTAGTTTTAGATAGTGGACGAGTTTCCATAATAGTAACTTTATCCCCAATTCCTGCTAAACCTTCTTCATCATGCACATGAAATTTCTTTGAAACCTTTACACTTTTACTGTATAAAGGTGCTTTTTTGTATGTATCGACAACCACGGTAATCGTCTTATCCATTTTGTCAGATACAACAATTCCCGTATATACTTTTCTTTGTTTACGTTCCATGGTATCCTCCTTATTCAGTACGTTCACTGATGATTGTTTTCATTTGTGCAATCGTCTTTTTAACTATACTAATTCGAGCCGTATTTTCTAGTTGACCTACTGCAAGTTGAAAGCGTAAGTTAAATAACTCTGCTTTAAGCTCGACTATGCGTTTTTCTAAATCAGGTGTACTGATTTTTCTAATTTCTGTCGCTTTCACGCTTGCTCACCTCTTTTAACAATTTTCGTTTTAATAGGTAATTTGTGTGATGCTAAACGTAGCGCTTCTACTGCAATTGCTTCAGAAACTCCATTTAATTCAAACATGATTTTACCTTGTTTAACAACCGCTACCCAGTGATCAGGAGCCCCTTTACCGGAACCCATACGCACTTCAAGTGGTTTTTTTGTTTTTGCTAAATGTGGGAATATATTAATCCACACTTTACCAAGTCTTTTCATATGTCTTGTCATCGCGATACGTGCCGCTTCGATTTGACGGTTTGTAATCCATGCACCTTCTAAAGCGATTAATGCATAATCACCATTTAAGATTTCATTTCTACCTTTAACTTTACCTTCATAACTCACTCTGTGAGGGCGACGGAATTTTGTTCTTTTAGGCATTAACATAATTAGTTGCCTCCTCTGTTGTTACGATTATTACGACCGCCTCGTCTTGCTGGACGTGGAGCTCTTTCATCAAGTTTTCTTAGGTTTCCTTCTCTTGTTTGACCTGGTAATACTTCACCATTATAAATCCAAACCTTGATTCCTAAAATACCATAAGTTGTGTTTGCTTCTGCGGTTGCATAATCAATATCTGCACGAAGTGTATGTAGAGGAACTTGTCCTTCTGAATACCCTTCGCTTCTTGCCATTTCTGCGCCACCTAAACGACCTGAAACTAATGTTTTACAACCTTTAGCTCCGGCTTTTAGTGCACGTTGCATTGCGATTTTTTGAGCACGTCTAAATGATGCACGATTTTCTAGTTGTTCTGCAATAGATTGTGCTACAAGAGTTGCTACTCTTTCTGGACGTTTAACTTCAACTACATTGAATACAATTTCCTTGTTGCTAATTTTTTCTAGTTGAGCAACTGCTTTCTTCTTAGTTTCAGCATCACGACCAATAACGATACCAGGTTTTGCTGTGTGTAATGTAATTTTTACACGATCTTTGCCGCCTCTACCTTTAACGCGTTCTATTTCAATGTGAGAAACAGCGGCTTTTTTATAAAAATCATTAAGATATGAACGAATGCTTGCATCTTCCTTAACTAGCGCTGGAACGCTGTTTTTATCAGCATACCATCTTGAATCCCAGTTACGGATGATACCAACACGCATACCAATCGGATTAACTTTTTGACCCATGTCTCTTCACCCCTATTCCTTTTCTGCCACAACAATTGTTATGTGGCTAGTTCTTTTCTTGATAATGTCGCCTTGACCTTTAGCTCTTGGTAAAAGTCTTTTTAAGCGAACACCCTCATTTACATATGCTTCCTTAACAAATAAATCTTCAACGTTTGCATTGTTATTGTGCTCTGCATTGGCAACAGCACTATTTAACACCTTTAAAAGTATTGGTGAGGCACCACGTGGTGTAAACATTAGAATTGCTTGCGCTTCTTTAATGTTTTTGCCGCGAATTAAATCGATTACCAATCTAACTTTACGTGGAGCAATGCGAACGGTTTTAGCTATAGCTTTAGTTTCCATCATTTTCTCCTCCAATTACTTCTTCTTAGCTTTCTTGTCTTCTTTACCATGTCCATGATAAGTACGAGTTGGTGCAAATTCACCAAGCTTGTGTCCAACCATATCTTCAGTTATATAAACTGGAACATGAGATTTACCATTATAAACTGCAATCGTGTGTCCAACAAAGTCTGGGAAAACTGTTGAACGACGTGACCAAGTTTGGATCACTTTCTTTTTGTTAGTGTCATTTTGAGCTTGAACTTTAGTTAATAAGTGCAAATCGCAAAATGGTCCTTTTTTGACTGAACGTGCCATGTTTTTCCTCCTACTTCGTACGACGACGAACGATTAAGTCGTTTGACGCTTTTTTATTGTCGCGAGTTTTAACTCCACGAGCCTTCTTACCCCAAGGGGTCATTGGTGATTTTCTACCAATTGGTGTTCTACCTTCACCACCACCATGAGGGTGATCGTTAGGGTTCATTGCTGAACCACGAACTGTTGGTCTTACGCCCATGTGTCTAGTTCTACCAGCTTTACCGATATTTACTAATTCCCATGATTCATTTCCAACGGTACCAATTGTAGCACGGCAAGTTCCTAATATTTTACGAACTTCACCAGATTGTAATCGTACCAATACATATTTTTCTTCACGCCCTAAGATTTGTGCAGAAGCGCCAGCACTTCTAGCGATCTGTCCACCTCTACCAGGACTTAACTCGATGTTATGAACTACAGTACCAACTGGAATACTCATAATTGGACATGCATTTCCTGTTTTGATATCAACTGTTGCGCCTGAAAGGATTTCCATTCCTACTTCTAATCCTTTAGGAGCTAGTATATATCTTTTTTCTCCATCTACATAATGAATTAAAGCAATATTTGCAGAACGGTTTGGATCGTATTCGATCGTTGCAACTTTTCCTATAATATTGTCTTTGTTTCTTTTAAAATCAATTACACGATATTTTCTTCTCGCTCCGCCACCGATATGTCTAACGGTAATCTTACCTTGGTTATTACGTCCACCAGTGCGAGAGATTGGCTCAAGTAGTGATTTTTCAGGAGTAGATGTTGTAATTTCGTCATAAGTTAAAACACTCATGTTACGACGACCATTTGAGGTCGCTTTGTACTTTTTAACCGCCATTTGGTTAAACCTCCTCTAATATTTTCACTTTATACTGTAAAGGCATCTATTTTTTGGCCTTCAGCAATCTTAACTACTGCTTTCTTATAAGCAGCTTTATATCCTTCGTATTTACCCATTCTCTTGAACTTAGGTAATACATTTACTGTATTAACTGAAAGTACTTTTACATTAAAGATTGCTTCAATTGCTTTTTTAATTTCAACTTTATTAGCTTTTTTATCTACTTTAAATGTGTATCTGTTTTGACTTTCGATTAATTGAGTACTTTGTTCAGTGATAATTGGGGATTTGATAATTTCATAAAATTTAACCATTACCTAATACCTCCTCTAATGTTTCAACTGCATCTTTTGTAAGAATTAGATTTTTACAGTTTAAAACATCATAAACACTCACGTGATTAGCTAGCGCAAATGCAACTCTTGGTAGGTTTCTTGATGCAAGTACTTCATTATCAGTAAATGTTTTACCTACAACCAATGTTTTACCTTCTACACTTAAGTTTGCTAATACTTCACGGAATAGTTTTGTTTTTGGTGCTTCTAATTCTATAATATCAACTACTTTTAATTGTCCTTGAGCTTGTTGATATGATAATGCTGATCTTAAAGCTAGTTGACGTACCTTTTGATTAAGCTTAATTGCATAACTTCTTGGTGTTGGTCCAAATACGATACCACCGTGACGCCATTGTGGTGAACGAGTTGAACCTTGACGTGCTCTACCTGTTCCCTTTTGTCTCCATGGTTTTCTACCACCACCAGATACTTCGCTACGATTTTTTACATCGTGAGTACCTTGTCTCATTGCTGCTCTTTGTGCATTGACTACATCAAATAATGCTTGTTGATGTGGTTCAATACCAAATACGTATTCTGATAAGGTTAGGTCAGCAACTTTTTTTCCTGTTTGATTGAAAATGTCTACTTTTGGCATATTAACCCTCCTTATTTACCACTTTTAACAGCAGATCTTACGATGACAAGTCCTTTTTTAGGACCTGGAACGCTTCCGCTTACAAGTAATAATTGATTTTCTACATCAACACCAACAATTTCTAGATTTTGAATGGTTACTTTTTCATGTCCCATATGTCCAGGTAAGTTTTTACCCTTCATGTTACCTTTAACAGCTCCCATTGAACCTGGTCTACGATGATATCTTGAACCATGTGTCATCGGACCACGAGATTGATTGTGTCTCTTGATACTTCCTTCGAAGCCTTTACCTTTAGATGTGCCAGTTACGTCTACGATTTCACCAACTACAAATAAGTCTAATTTAACAGAGTCACCTACGGCTATATCCACCATTTCATTATTAAGCTCTTCCTTAAAGCGGATTTCTTTAACGAAGCGCTTAGGTGCTGTGTTAGCTTTTTTCACGTGCCCTTGTTCAGGCTTGTTACTTAATTTTTCACGTTTAGTTTCGAAACCAACTTGTGTAGCTACATAACCATCTGTTTCAACAGTTTTTTGTTGTAGGACTACATTGTCAGCTACGTCTATAACGCTAACTGGAATTAACACGCCATTTTCATCGAAAATTTGTGTCATCCCAAGTTTTCTACCTAAGATTCCTTTGGCCATACTTTTACCTCTTTCTAATTTTTAAATTATTTTTTTAATACGATATCAATACCTGATGGTAAATCAATGTCCATCAATGCACTAATTGTTTTTGGATTAGGATCAATGATTTGGATCAATCTCTTGTGAGTTCTGCGTTCGAATTGTTCACGTGAGTCTTTATTGACGTGTGGTGAACGTAGAATTGTGAATATTTCCTTTTCAGTTGGAAGAGGAATAGGACCTTGAACAGTAGCCCCAGTTCTTAATGCACTTTCTACAATCTTCTTAGCAGCTTGATCTAATAATCTGTGATCGTAAGCCTTTAAACGAATTTTAATTACATCTTTTGCCATTTTAATAGCTCCTTTCGCCTATAATCTTGTATAGACTTGCTCCATGGAAAAACCCAACTACTTAGACAACGGGTATCCGTGTGTCGGCAACCTCCCATTTCACAGCCTGCTCATGTAATCACACGAGCGTTATTATTATATATTAAAAAGGAAATAAAAGCAACCTTTTATCTCCTTTTTTCGTGTTTATTCATCATTTTCCTTTTTCTTCTTTCGCTTTGCGTAAACACCTTTGTATTTGCCTCTTGTTGATTCTTGTTTAAACAAAACAGCTGCTGCTTCTTTTATATGTGCTAGAGGAATAACAAAATGCTTAAATCCCTTATCAATTAGTTTTCTAAAAATCTTCGGGTCTCTTAACACATTCCCTTCTACAAAATGGAATACTTTGACTCCAGTTCTTCTAAAGTATTGGTGAGACCATTCTAAGTCCGGGAAAGCCTGAAGCATAAACTCTTCAAAATCAATCTTTTCATGCTTCGTTTTATCCATACACTCTTCAATATAATTATCAAGTCCATAAACAACAGTGTCCACATCTCGATAGTCCTCGTAATACAAAAGTGCCGATTCTGTCTCCATCATGATTGAAAAAAATGGCTTATTTTCTTCAGTATCTTCAGATTTATAATAGCTTTCAATTAATTCTTTCCATCTCTCTATTTCAGTTCCAAGTCTCATCATGGGAATTACAATTGCTACTTTCTTTTGAAAAAGTTCCGCAGCTGCTTGTATTGCTTGAAGATTTGTTAAAAATATCCTATCATAAACTCGAATATTTTCTAAATCTGTGTATATTTCCCCCTCATAATCTAATGACTTAATATCATCAAATGATGGAATTCTAATCTGAACTGTTTTTTCTCCAAATGCACTAATGACTTTGCTATATACTTCTATTTGTTCTTCGAGCGTTGGTATACACCCTTTGGTGATATACATATATTCGGTTTTAAATAAAGCTAGCCCTGAATACCATGTTGATGAGCAGGCTCTATCAAGATTTCTTGTGTCTACAAGAGTTGCGTAGAATTTAATATCTTTAGCAGTATATATAGGTTTTTCACCTAACTCAAAAGTATGTAAACTGCTTAATTCTTTTAATTTTTCAATTCTTTTTTCATTCGGATTTAAATATGTTCTTTCATGAATTCCATCGATAATCACAAATGAATTATCTGGATAACTTCTTGAAGTCAATAGAATTGGTATTTCATACGCAAAGCTTAATTCTAAGATTAATTCTGGTCTTTCTAATTTTCTACATATGAACCCTTTAATATTCTTAGGCAATTCATATAAAAATTCTTTTTTAAACTGTAAAACATCAATAATGATTTCCTCAGGATTTGAAGCTGCTAAATCCTGGATAAGAAATCTATCAATTTGTGAAACAATTCGATCCTTTAATTCAATAATCTTTTCATCATAATTACTGAATTTCCTTTTGTCAGCTACTGTTAAAAATGAATTATTCGAAGGATTTTCTATGTACTCATCTATAGCTTTTTCGAATACATAACTAAACCCTAATTTGCTATTATAAAATCCATCTTTCATATACTCTACTAAAAATTTCGACTTGAAAGGTGATGTTGTGACTGACTCATCAAATGCACCTTCCATATACTCTTCTTGCTGAATTTTAACCCTTAAACTTTCTAAATTGCTTTTTATGATACTTTGAATTTCTATAAATACTAACTTTAATTCTGTCTTTGAATAATTTTTATTGCGTTTTTTTCTATTAAACCTAATAGTTTTTCCAAAAGAGATTATTTCTCCAAAATATGTATTGATCAACTGTCTGTTCTCCTTTTATTATATGATTCTTATTTGTTTTCAATAACACTTCTTACTAACATGGCTGAGCCAATTATGCCCGCTTGATTACCTGTAACAGCTAATTTAAACGGTATTTCACCAGTAGTGAATCTTGCATTTTCTTTATAATACTTTTGAATCAAATCAAGTAAAAAATCTCCTGACTTAGATACTCCCCCTCCAATAATAAACACATCGGGTTCATTAATAATTGACAACATACTTGCAGCAATCCCGATATACTTAGCCACTCTATGCACTGTTTTCAATGCTACATCATCACCAAGTTTAGCTGCATCAAATATAGCTTTAACTGACAAATGGTCTTTGTTCAAAATAGAAATATTGTCTAACAAAAGAGTTTTAGTATAATTCAATATCCCAGCTGTACCACAAATTTGTTCTAAACACCCTTTTGATCCACAACCACATATTTTCTCCTCTTCATCATAAACTTTAATATGTCCTATTTCTCCTCCTAAACCAGTTGCCCCCTCTACAATAACGCCATCTAGTATAACTCCTCCTCCTACTCCTGTACCCAATGTAATCAACACAGCATTATCATATGGTTTATTTAGTGATGCATTTTCCCCAAATGCTGCTATTGTTGCATCATTAGCAGCTACAAGTTCGATATGATTTGGCAAATATTTTTTCATGCTACTGATTAAATCTGTGTCATTTAGATCTAGATTTACACATTTAATAACAAATCCTTTTTTGACAGGACATGGTACATCTATACCTATACCTAATACATCATCTAATGATATATTAAGTTCCATGTTATTATTAGTTATGCTTTGATAAATAGTTTCAAAAATTGTTTCTTTATGATTGTATTTTGGAGTTTCAACCTCAAAATCATTTATCATTTCCATTGATTTCATGTCAAAAAGTCCTATTTTTATACTAGTGCCTCCAACATCTATTCCATACACATATTTGCTCATCATATTACCTCCATTTCGTACTTTATTCATTATATCATTTATCTAAAAAAATAGTGAATTTTTTTCAAAAAAAAACACCTTTAGGTGTTTTAATATCTTTGTTTAAAATAGTTGCTGATATTTTCTAACGATTTTAACAATATCTTGTCTTTTTCTAAATTAAGATCTTTCAATAATGAACTCACCATTTCTTCATGAAACTCATCATGAATATTCAAAACATTTATAGCATGATCATTTAATTTAAGATATACTTTTCTTCTATCGTTTTCATCTCTATATCTAGAAACATATTCTTTCTTGACTAAAACATTCACGGATGTTGTAAGTGTACCCATGGTAATTCTAAGTTTGCTGGCTACGTTTCCCATAGTAGGGTCATCTGTATTTTTAATTGCCTCTAGAACATGAACTTCAGTCATAGAGAGCTTTACACCACGCTTCTTTAGAACTTCTGATTCAATAGATAAAATGTGATTGAACACATCAACAATTAACTCATTTATAACCTCTTTTGCAGAAACCATACTTGCCACATCCTTTATTTTATTTCAATATACCCAACACCTAAAGTCCCTGGACCCGCGTGTGCACCAACAACTGGTGTCAAAGGAACTAATTCAATAGAAATATCTTTTCTTTTTTGTAAAAGAATGTCTTTTATTTCTTGGGCTTTATCTTTATTATTTGTATAAGATATAAATATTATAACATTTTTTTCTCGAATATTCTCTTCAAGAATTTCAATTAATCTACTTTGCGCTTTATTAGTGGTTCTAATTTTTTCAAGTGGAACTAAACTTCCATCTTTTTGTATGTGTAGTAAAGGTTTAATTTTTAATAAAGTCCCTAAAAATCCACTCGTTGCAGATAGTCTACCGTTTTTAACTAAAAATTTTAATGTATCAACTAAGACATAAATATAAATATGATCTCTTATTTTTTCTAAATAATCTATAATTTCAATCGTCTTTTTGCCTTCTTTAATCAGTCTAATAGCTTCCATAATCAAATAGGCTTCACCATATGATACAGTTCTTGAGTCTAACACATAAACATTTAAGTCTTTCACCAATTGTTTAGCTAGAATTGCTCCTTGAAAAGTACCACTTAATTTTGATGAAATTACTACTACAATAACATCTGTATAGCCTTCTTCTTTTAATTCTTCGTAGACACTTGCGATTTTACCAGTTGAAGTTTGTGATGTAGATACATCTATATTGGGGTTTTCTTCAATCATTTTATAAAACTCACTAGCTTGAATGTCTATATAATCTTCATATTCCTTACCATCTAAATTTAATGTTGATCTAATCAACTTCACAGGATAATTAAGTGTCATGTAATCTACACCTGAATTTCCACAAACTACTAAACCTATTTTTTCAGCCATTTTATTTTCTCCTTCAAATATTTTGATATTCAAATATTATTTAATACTATAATAACACATTATGTTTAAATATCAAATACTATTGCTATTTAATACTATTTAAGTATGATAATTGATGCATTGGTTGAGAAATATCTTGCAATTTTACAAGATGATTTATATAATCTACAAGTTTATTTAATTCACCATCATTATATTTAATATTATCATTTAATATTTTATCCATTTTTCTTGAGTATTCAGGTCTATATATCATAACATAATTAACGACTTGAACATTTGAGCTGATAAGATTTGCAAGTAATTGTCTATAACTATTAGATTCTTGTAACTTTTTTGTGTATCTTTCTTCACTTCTTCTTTCATCTTGATTAAACATACCAAATTCAAGGACAATAATCAAATGATCATAAATCAAAAGGTAATCAGCTCTCATATGATTTCCAAAAACTAAAGGGTACTCCATGATTATAGATGTTTTATCTGTATCAATTCCTTTCTTAAAAAGCATTAGTAATACCTTTCTTAGGAGTGTTAATGTATCTAACCATGTAATAACTTCCTCATCTTTTAATGTAAATATAGATATCTTTTTATCAATAAACGTCATTTTTAGTTGTTTAAAAATGTCAAGTTTTGAATAATACATTGCTCTATCTTTTAAATATTCTTTCTCTATTTTCCAATTAATTCTTTCTAATTCATGCGAAAACATTGTCAGTTCTGTCATTTTGTTAAAAATAAACATCGATTTTATTTGCATATAATTTCCTCCTAGTTCTACTTTTATAATAAGCACAAATAGAATAAATTACTTTATATAAATAAAAAAAGCCACTTAATGGCTTTGCTACGTGTTAGTGGTGGCTCCAGGGAGAATTGAACTCCCGACACAAGGATTTTCAGTCCTTTGCTCTACCGACTGAGCTACAGAGCCAAAAAATTGGCGGTCCGGACGGGATTTGAACCCGCGATCTCCTGCGTGACAGGCAGGCATGTTGACCCCTACACCACCGGACCATTTGGTTGCGGGAGAAGGATTTGAACCTACGACCTCCGGGTTATGAGCCCGACGAGCTACCTGACTGCTCTATCCCGCGATATAAAAATATTTAATTAATAAACTACTAATGGCGGAGGAAGAGGGATTCGAACCCCCGCGCCTTTTACAGCCTGTCGGTTTTCAAGACCGATCCCTTCAGCCAAGCTTGGGTATTCCTCCATTATTATAACACAAATAGTTTGAAAAAATACAGTTGGTGGACCCGGTAGGACTCGAACCTACGGCCGACCGGTTATGAGCCGGTAGCTCTAACCAACTGAGCTACGGGTCCAAACTGGTAGCGGCGGGGGGAATCGAACCCACGACCTCACGGGTATGAACCGTGCACTCTAACCAGCTGAGCTACGCCGCCAGACAACATGTTTCTATAAATAGAAATATGCTAGTTACGAACCTATAAATTACCAAAAGTGTTATAGTAATTAGCTTGGAGGGCATAATTACTATAATATTTGGTGGAGCCTAGGGGGCTCGAACCCCTGACCTCCTGCGTGCAAGGCAGGCGCTCTCCCAGCTGAGCTAAGGCCCCATCAATAAAATGGTATGGTACCCGGAGTCGGACTTGAACCGACACGGACTCATCGTCCATGGGATTTTAAGTCCCACGTGTCTACCTATTTCACCATCCGGGCATGTATAAATGGTGACCCGTGAAGGAATCGAACCTTCGACACCTTGATTAAAAGTCAAGTGCTCTACCGACTGAGCTAACGGGTCAAATACTGGTGCCGAAAACAGGAATTGAACCCGCAACCTACTGATTACAAGTCAGTTGCTCTACCAGATTGAGCTATTTCGGCATATTAATGGTGGGAGTTAACGGGCTCGAACCGCTGACCCTCTGCTTGTAAGGCAGATGCTCTCCCAACTGAGCTAAACTCCCATTAATAGAGATACTGCCTGGCAACGTCCTATCTTCGCTCCTTAGAACTATTTTCGGCGCTGAAGTGCT
>JAIOQX010000003.1 GCA_021108415.1 Acholeplasmataceae bacterium
GACTGCTTGTCCATGAAGATTAAATATTCTTCATTTCATTACAGCTCCTTTTTTTCTGAAAAAAATAGTTAAATTATGTGATTTTTGATACAAATAATCAAATATGAAATAAGTATGAATAAAAACAATATGCAAACGGTACCAAGGCTTCAAAAATAGTTATTTTGTGGTAAAATATAATAGATAAACTATGTAAGGAGACATACATGATATGAATACAATATTTCGAGATAAAGATAGTTTTAAAAAGGCTTACCAAGAGAGATTAAACGCATTATTTCAAGTTGAAATTAAAGACTCGACAGTCTTTCAAAGATATAGTGTTTTAGCACATTTACTTGATGAATCATTAAAAGAAAAATTCGAGGAAACAAATGCTTTTGTTAAGGATAATAATCTTAAGAAAACAATTTATTTTTCTATGGAATTTTTAATGGGACGATTGATTACTAATAATTTACAAAACAGTGGATATTACGACATCGTTAAAACAGCATTTAAAGATTTAAATATCGATTTAAATGAAGTTGAACACGCAGAAGAAGATGCTGGTTTAGGAAATGGTGGTCTTGGTAGACTTGCTGCATGTTTTCTAGATTCATCTGCATCACTTGGTCTTCCATTATATGGAAACTCATTGCGTTATAAAGAAGGATTCTTTGTTCAAGAGATAAAAAATCATAAACAAGTTGAACACCCAGATCCATGGTTAGATAAAGAATTTATTTGGGAAGAAAAAGATGAAGCTAATGCGATAGATATTCCATTATTTGGATATGTAGAGCATACAAAATTAATTAATCCAATGTGGATAAAAGCAGTTCCTTACAATGTTAAAATTGTAGGAGATAAAAATGGGGTTGTTACTTCTCTAAGATTATGGTCAACAGAGGTATCATCACGACAAGCCCATCAAGGAAATCATTATTTAAAATTAGTTCATGGTGTTGATCGTCAACTTTATCCTGATGATTCAACAGAAGATGGAAAGACTTTAAGGCTGTTGCAATCTTATGTATTTAGTGCAGCGGGTGTTAAACAAGCCATTAAAGAGCATAAAGATTTAAATAGAAATCCTAGAGATTTCCACAAGTATTATACATTCCAAATCAATGATACACATCCAACACTTGTGATTCCAGAGATGATGCGTATTTTAATGGATGAAGAAAAGATAGGATACGATGAAGCATGGTCAATAACAACGCAAACATGTGCATTTACAAATCATACGATTTTATCTGAAGCATTAGAAAAATGGAATATCGGTATATTTAGAAATTTACTTCCAAGAATATATGAAATTGTTCAAGAGATGAATCGCAGATTCAAACATATTTTAGAATCTGATGGTAGATTTAATAGAGAACAAGTTTATTTAATGGGTCTTATTGGCCAAAACCATGTACGTATGGCTCATATTTGTATTTATGGCTCATTTAGTGTTAATGGGGTTGCGGCACTTCACACGGATATTTTAAAAAATGAAGAAATGAAAGATTTCTTTACGCTATATCCAAACAAGTTCAATAATAAAACAAATGGGATTACCCATCGTCGTTGGTTGATTCATACCAATGAAGAGTTAACAAAAATCTTAGATGATACCATTGGTGATGTTTGGAGAGATGATTTAACCAAATTAGAATTACTTGATGCATATAAAAATGATTCAAAAACACAAAACTTAATTGATCAAATGAAAACTGCTAAGAAACAAGCACTAGCAGATCATATTTTTGCACAACAAGGCATTAAATTAGATGTTAGATCTATTTTTGATATCCAAGTTAAACGTCTTCATGAATATAAACGTCAATTAATGAATATTCTACATATTATTTATGTGTATCAAAGATTAAAATCTGATCCAATCTTTAAAGAAAACTATTATCCACATTCATTTATATTTGGTGCTAAAGCAGCTCCAAGTTATCATATGGCTAAACAAGTCATTGAATTAATCGATACAGTAGCTGATGTGATTAATAAGGATGAATCTACAAATGCACTTTTAAAAGTTGTGTTTGTCAGAAATTACAATGTGACTTATGCAGAATATATTATGCCAGCAGCTGATCTATCAGAGCAGATTTCTACTGCAACTAAAGAAGCAAGTGGAACAGGTAATATGAAGTTTATGATGAACGGTGCTTTAACCATTGGTACAATGGATGGAGCAAACGTTGAAATCGTAAGAGAAGCTGGATTAGATAATAATATCATCTTTGGTTTAACTGCACCTGAAGTATCTGAATTATACGCAAAAAATGGATATAAACCAAGAGAAATATATGAAAAAGACCAAAGATTAAAAGATATCTTTAACTACATTAGAACACTACATAAAAATCCAGGACATTTTGATTACATTTTAAATAACTTACTAAATAGTGATCACTTCTTAATTTTTAAAGATTTTGATGGTTATGTTAAAGCACATGAAATCGCAAATGAATACTATAAAGATAGAAGTGGTTGGCTACATAAATCAATTATGAATATCGCACATTCTGGATTCTTTACTTCAGATCGCACGATTGAAAACTATAACAATGATATTTGGCATTTAGATAAAATAGAATTAAATAAATAAAAAAGGACTGATAAATATGGCTAAGCAAACAAATATAGACATGCGAGGGTTAACAATTTATCAAGTGTTTCCTAGACAACACTCTCAAAAACAAAATTTTGAAGGTGTTAGAGATGATCTAGATAGAATTGCAAATATGGGAGTAGATATTATATATTTACTTCCTTTTCATCCTATCGGTAAAGTAGAAAGAAAAGGATTAAAAGGAAGCCCTTATTCGATTGTTGATTTCTATAAAATTGATGAAGATTTAGGAACACTTAAAGATTTAAAGACATTAATTAAAAAAGCACATGATAAAGGCATGAAAGTAATGATGGATATTGTTTTCAATCATACATCAAAAGATTCTGTTTTGACAGTAGAGCATCCAGATTGGTTTTACAGAAAACCAGATGGAAGTCTAGCAAATAGAGTTGGTGATTGGAGTGATATCACTGATCTAAACTATGAACTACCTGAAGTAGCTTCATATTTTACTGACGTCTTAATTTATTGGGCTCAAATAGTTGATGGATTTAGATGTGATGTTGCACCTTTATTACCTATTGATTTTTGGGTCAATGCAAGAGTTGCTGTAGAGAAAGTTAATCCAAATATGATTTGGTTAACAGAATCTGTTCATCCTGAATTTATTAAATATATTAGAGACCTAGGTTACGATTGTTCATCAGATGGCCAAATGTATGAGGCCTTTGATATGGCTTATGAATATGATATATTTGATTTTATGGATGCATATTTACTTAAAGATTCTAAAAATTTAAGTAGATGGTTAAAAGAAATATATCGACAAGAAATGATTTATCCTAAAAATTACATTAAAATAAGAGGGTTTGAAAATCACGATCAAAAACGCATCAGAGAAAAAGTAAGGGATCATGATCATTTTATCAATATGATTACCATGATGTTCTTCTTAAAGGGAACTGCATTTATATATGCAGGTGTTGAACATGAGATTGATCATCTTCCAAATCTATTTGAAGATGATTTAATTGTATGGAATGAGAAAAAATCATTAGAAAGTTATTTAAAAAAACTGATACATATGAAAAAAGATCCAATTTTTTCACATGGATCATTTGAACTAAACGCACATGAACAGGCTGCAGTATTTTCATATACATTTAAAGATGAGTTTGTTTTAGGTATATTTAATTTAGAAAACATAGATCAAATAGATCTACCCCTACAAGATGGTATATATGAAGATTTTCTATCAAAAGATAGAATAGAAGTTAAACATGGTAAAATAGCATTAGGCAAGAAGCCATTGATAATAAAGACAGATAAAGGACGTAGAAGATGAATATTTTTATAGATGATTTTAGGTTAATTCGTATTGAAAGCGATCAATATATTCATTCAATTGAATTGGCTGATCATAATATAAGTTGGCTTAAAAATGAAGGTATAAATCAGTATTTTGTAACAGAGCATGATATTGATTTACAAAAATATGACAAGATCTCGATTAACCATGAGTCTTTTTTCATGCAAATTGGATTAGTCACATTAACTGAGAGTTTTGAAAAAAGATTTAGATATGATGGTCCTCTAGGCTTTGTCTATACAAGTGAGTCAACATCGTTTTACTTGTTTTCACCAGTAGCAAAACAAGTGAATCTTGTCCTAGGTGATGACATATATGAAATGGCCTATCATGAGCCAATTTGGACAGTAAAAGTAGATGGTGACATGCATTTAAAAACATATCATTATCAAATTAGATTATCAGATTCATTTAAGGATGTAAAAGATCCATATACAGTTGGTGCATCTACAAAAGGATCACATATTGTTGATTTTAATAAAGCTATACCTTTATCAAAAACTCCAATTAAGTTAAAAAATTATGTAGATGCAGTCATTTATGAAGGACATGTAAGAGATATGTCTATTAATTTAGATGTCAATCATAAAGGTTTATATGATGGTTTGTTAGAAGAAAGTAAAATACTAGGTAGCAACGTATTAACATATATTAAAAAATTAGGCATGACACATTTACAATTTTTACCGATATTTGATTTTGATGATGTATTTGATGAAGATAAGAAACTCAAATATAATTGGGGATACAATCCAAGTCAATACTTTTCACTTGAAGGCTGGTTTTCTAAAAACCCAGAAGATCCATATGATCGTATCAATAGTGTAAGATCTATTGTTGAACATGCTCATCAAATGAAGCTTGGTATAAATATGGATGTTGTTTATAATCATGTTTATCAATTTAGAACGTTTCCCTATGATGATATCGTGCCAGGATATTTCTATAGACATGATCAATCTTATAAGATGACAGATAATTCTTATTGTGGTAATGACGTAGAAACTAGAAATTATATGGTTAGAAAATTGATTGTTGATTCACTAGCTCATCTACAAAAAACATATCAATTAGACGGATTTAGATTTGATTTAATGGGACTTTTAGATATAGATACGATGTTATTGATAGAAAAATCATTAAAAAAACAAAATCCTTATATTATGTTGTATGGTGAAGGATGGAACATGCAAACCGAAATTACTCGTAAGAAACAAGCAAATATGAGTAACCAATCACAGTTTAAAGGTTATGCTCATTTTAATGATTTTTATAGAAATACAATGAAGGGTGAACTACACGGTGAAGGTTTAGGCTTTACAATGGGAAACCATAAATTACAAAAAGCCGCAATGGATGGTATTGTTGGATCTAAAAAAATGTTTAGCTCACCAAACCAAAGCATCAATTATGTAGAATGTCATGATAATTTAACATTTTATGACAAAATGGTTTTATCTCATGGTCTACAATTACCAGATTTTAAAATAGCTCAAGATTTAGCAAATCATTTAATTGCAATCTCACAAGGTATCCCTTTTTATCATGCTGGACAAGAGTTTTATAGAAGTAAAAAAGGTGTTGAAAACTCATATAATCATCCAGATGAGATCAATCAAATCACTTGGAGAGTTAATGAAGATGCAGTTAAGAAATTAAAAACATTACTTAAACTTAGAAAGAAATATAAATTATATCGTCAAACCACTTATAGTGATCAAGTAAGCATTAAAAAGCTAAATAAACTTATTGTTTATCGCTTGGAAGATGAAAAAAATATTTTAATTCACTATGTAAAAAACTACTTTGATTTAGAAAAACTGCCTTTAGAAGAAGGAAAACTAATTTTCCCTTCTCAAAAAGCGCTAACTGAAAATCATAGTGTATATGTAGATCAACCGGGGATTTATATCATACACATTAAAAAATAATTAAAGGGGTGTTAAGATGCGACTTATTCCAGATCATGATGTCAATATGTTTTTAAATGGATTGCATGACCATGCATTTAAAATGTTTGGTGCGCATTTGTTAAGAGATGAGAACAATGAGATTTATGCGACAGAGTATACATTATATGCACCTAATGCTAAAGAAGTCAGATTGATTGCTGATTTTAATAATTATGAAGGTTGGAAACATGTCTTAACTAAGATTCATTATCAAGGTATTTATAGAATAGAAATACCAGGCAATCATGAATGGGCTATCTATAAATTTGAAATACATACTTTTGATCAAAAGATTTTATATAAATCAGATCCTTTCGCCTATTTCGCTGAAGTTAGACCAAATACAGGTTCTAAGGTTTATGACATTGATTTTTATCATTGGAATGACGAAAAATGGTTCTATGAAAAGAAAAAAGTATATAAACAACCATTGCTAATTTATGAGGTTCATATTGGATCTTGGATGAGAAAATTTGGTGATTTTAAACAATATAACGAGATTGTAGATGATCTGATCAACCATGTTCTAAGTCATGGATTTACACATGTGGAATTTTTACCAGTCTACGAACATCCACTTGATGATTCATGGGGATATCAAGGCACTGGATATTTTGCAGCAACCTCAAGATATGGATCACCAAAGGATTATATGTATTTAATTGATCGATTACATCAAGCAGGTATTGGTGTGATTATGGATTGGGTATTAGGTCACATATGTAAAGATGCACATGGATTAAGTTATCTAGACGGCACACCTTTATATGAGTTCAATGATGCAAAAAGAAGAGAAAATATCACTTGGGGAACAAATAATCTTGATTTTTCTAAAGGAATCACAAGAAGCTTTATGTTATCTGCACTTACCTTTTGGATGGATTATTTCCATGTTGATGGGTATAGAATAGATGCAGTATCTTATTTGATATATTATTTAGGTAATAAAGATGAAGGCGTTAATCATGATGCAATTAATTTTTTAAGACAAGCATCATATCATTTATTTGGTAAAGATGACAGATTCTTATTTATGGCAGAAGACTCAACTGATTATCCACAAGTCACACATCCTGTAGATGTTGGTGGTATTGGATTTAATTATAAATGGAACATGGGATTTATGAATGATGTTTTAAAGTATTTTAAAGAAGATTCAATCAATAGAAAGTATCATCACGATCAAATCACATTTGGCCTAGTTTACGCCTTTAATGAACAATTTGTCCTACCTTTTTCACATGATGAAGTTGTTCATATGAAGGGCTCTCTAGTTAATAAAATGCCTGGTGATTATTGGCAAAAGCTAGCAAATTGGAGATTGTTATTAACATTATGGATGACACACCCAGGAAAGAAATTACTATTTATGGGACAAGAATTCGCATCATTTAGTGAATGGGCATTTAAAAAAGAACTAGACTGGCATTTACTAGATATCAAAGCGCATCAAGAGCAAAATAGATTCTTTAAAGACTTAGCTTTGGTTTATCGTCATCATGATGCATTGTTTCAATATGATCATCATCCAAAAGGATTTAAATGGTTAGTTGCAGATGATAAAAACCAATCATTATTTGCATATGCTAGATTTTCTGATCAAGAGATCGTTATTGTGATTCTGAATATGACACCTAACGTACATAACACCTATGAAATAGGTGTACCAAGAGCAGGCAGATATCAAGAGATCTTAAATAGTGATAAGGCTATATATCATGGCTCTGATCAATTTAACGGAACTCAACTTCATACTCATAAAGGTGATAGAAATGGGTTTAAATATTATATTAAACCAAAGATAGGCCCATTTACAGGCATCATCTTACAATATAAAAAATAATATAAAAAAAACAGAAAATTTTATTTTCTGTTTTTATTTTGTAGAATTTCTCTCTATGAGTCGAACATCAATGATATCATGTAAACTATCAAGTTCGACATCTCTGATTAATCTAGTCAAATTAATAAAAGATTGTTTACCCATGAAGAAGACTGATTGATGAATGGTTGTAATTGAAGGTGTTGACCATTTTGCATAAGGCGTATCATCATAACCAACTAAAGATACATCTTGCGGTACTTTTTTTCCTAATTTTTGCAAGATATTTAATGTTGCAATAGCTAGAGTATCACTAAATGTGAAGATGCCATCAACTTGTGGATTGCTTTTTAAGATTTGTTCTATAAGTTTAATATCAGGATTTAATAAATCAAAATCAAAAATATCGGCATACATTTTTTTACTTTTTAAAACATTTAAAAAACCTATTGTACGCTCCATGGTTGTTAATAGGAATGATGGGCCTCTAAATACTAAAATGTTTTTAGCACCAGATTCAATCAATCGATGTGCAGCTAATCCGCCACCTTTTACGTTATCTGATGTAATAGAAGGAATATTTTCATCTAAAATGTGGTCAACGGTAACAACCGGTATTTTTAAATCAGCTAGTTTATCCCTATTTGAAAAGTTAGATGCAATGATCAAACCTTCAATGTTATACTGTTCAAAAAAATTTAAATATTCTAATTCTCTATCAGGATCATCATGTGTATGACAGAAAATAATTTTATATCCATAAGCTGCAGCTTGAGATTCTATACCTTCTAGGAGTTCACCATAAAAACTAGGGCCAATATGTGGAACAATCACACCAATAATCTTAGAAGATCTTGAAGTCAGTGATCTTGCAAGTTGGTTTGGAATAAATCCGAGCTCTTTGATCGTATTTTCAACAATGATGCGTGTTGCATCATGGACGTATCCTTTTTTATTTATAACTCTAGATACTGTTGATACACTAACATTTGCTTTTTTTGCTACATCTCTAATGGTAGATTTCATAGATTAACCTTCCTTTGATAAAATTAAGAACCCATAGGTTTCTATATCCATTTTATCACGAATGTCAATAGTTTCTAAGTTAAATAAATTTTTATATCTACCCGTAACTTCTTTTGGAAGTGATATTTGAGTTTGTTCTCCATTATTAATTAAAACTAAAATGGAATCATTTTTACTTTGTTTTTCAAAAACTAAGATATTTGAATTAATAAAATCATAGTCATATGTTTTAAATGACAGATGATCATTTCTCAACGCAATCAAACGAGAAGTAAATGCTTTAAAATCTAAATCTTGATCATTTTCATTCCATAACATGCATCGTCTATTATCAGGATCATGATCGCCTGTCATACCAATTTCATCACCATAGTAAATATTTGGTGCACCACTTGATAGAAACATAAAGACATAACTTAACTTCATACGTCTTGTATCATCATTTAAGCGTCTTTTAATCCGAACTGTATCATGACATCCAACTAGGTTGAACATATTTTCCATAACGTTTTTTGGAGTTTTAGCTAAATAATTTGTAATTAAGTCTTTGAATGTTGATAAATCTATTTTATGCTCTAAATATTTCCATAACGGATAACTTAAATCATAGTTCATGACTGAATCAAGTTGATCGCCTTGTAACCATGGCATTGAAGAGTCCCAGTTTTCTCCTAAAATAAAAGTGTCTTTTTTAGTTTCTCTACTTGCTTTTTTAATTTGTCTTAAAAAATCATGACTAATCTCATTAGAAACATCAAGTCTCCACCCATCAATGTCATACTCTTTAATCCAGAATTTAATTACATCAAGTAAGTGAGATGACGTTATTGGATGAGAAGTATTCCATTTAGGCATATAAGGTGTAAACGCAAAGGTTTTTAAATTTAGTTTTTGTCCATGATAATTAATTGGTTTTTGTTTTTCGTTTAAAGGAAAATTTATGACGGGAAACTCATCGATATAAAAACAATCTTTGTAGATGCTAGATTCACCATTTTTTATGACATCCTGAAAAAATGGATGATCATAGCCGCAATGATTAAAAACACCATCTAACATGACTTTTATATCTAATTGATGTGCGTGATCTACAAGGTTTTTAAAATCTTCATTTGTACCAAATTGAGGATCAATTAAGTAGTAGTCAGTTGTATCATATTTATGAGCTGAAGGAGATTTAAATAATGGCGTAAAATAGATACCAGATATTCCTAGATCTTTAAGGTATGGTAGTTTTTCAATGATGCCTTTTAAGTTGCCACCATATAGCTCATGATTATTAACAGGAAGTTTACCCCATTCTAAATGACTGTTCTTCTTATTTGCATAAAAACGATCAGGAAATATTTGATACCATACAGTATCTTTAACCCAAGTTGGAGTATGATGCAAATCCTCATGATTTAAGTATGGATAGTTAAAATATTCACTTAAATCAAAAGTTTCATAAAACTCATTTTCCTTAGATAAGACTCTGGCATGTCTTGCTCCAAATAAGTATTTTTTGTCATCATCATAAAGTAAAAAAGCATACTTAGTACGTAAATAAGGCGGTTTTATTTCAATAAAATAATAATCAAAGTCTGCACTTTGATATCTCACTTGAAGAGTTTCTATATTATTTTTCCAGTAGGGTTTATGATCTTTGTCACCGACCCAGTTAAAAGGATCACCATAGATGATTTCTACCTTTTTTATATCGTCTTTTGCAGTTCTTAATGTAATGTGTAATGTTTCTTGATCATAGGCATAAGCATATTCAGATTTTGCTTGATGCAATAAGGCACTTTTATTCATATTTATCACCAAGAATATTATATCATATAGAATATTTTTTATATTGTGAAACCGCTAACATTATAACAACTTAACATTAACTATGATACAATATATGTAAGACATTAAGGGGCTTTTAACATGCAGAAAAAATGGTGGATGGAAAGTGTTGGATATCAGATATATCCAAAAACTTTTTATGATAGTAATCACGATGGTTTTGGTGATATACTAGGTATTTATGAAAAATTAGAATACTTAAATGACTTAGGTGTAAATCTGATATGGATTTGCCCATTTTATGATTCTCCAATGGATGATAATGGATATGATGTTAGAGATTTCTTTAAGGTTTATGAAAGTTTTGGGAAATTAGAAGATGTCAAAAAATTGTTAGATAGAGCACATGAATTAGGCATTAAGGTAATTATGGATTTTGTTTTAAATCACACTTCTGATGAACATCCATGGTTTATTGAATCAAGAAAATCAAAAGATAATCCTTATAGAGATTATTATATTTGGCATGATGGAAAAGTCATAAACGATAAAAAAGTAGAACCAACCAATTGGGGATCGTTTTTTGGTGGTAGTTGCTGGAATTATGACGAGCTTACAGATAGTTATTATATGAAAATATTTTCAAATAAAATGCCGGATCTTAATTGGAAAAATCCAAAAGTCCAACAAGAAATTGTTGATGTTGGTAAATGGTGGTTAGATTTTGGGATGGATGGATTTAGAATCGATGCTGTTTCACATCTAGATAGGGATTCATTTGTAGATATTAAAAATGCTAAAGACAAATATCCTCTTGATTGGCATAAGTTTTCTAATCTTCCAAAGGTACATGATTATCTTAAGATGTTAAATAAATCTTTATTTACAACCAATGATGCTTTAACCATAGGTGAAGTGGGTGGACAAGCTACGATTAAAGAAGCGATAAAATATGCTGGATTTAACTCAAATGAGTTATCTATGGTTTTTAACTTTGATCATAACTGGTGCAATAATTTATTTGACATAACAAACCCTAAAAAATTAAAAACAAATGTCGTCGACTTAAAAAAGACTTTTAATAAATGGCAACATGCATTTAAAGATAATGGTTGGGTACCACTCAATTGGCTAAATCATGATCAGCCAAGACTCATGAGTCAATATGGAGACTATAAGTTCCCACTTCAATCAGGAAAAATGTTAGCAACAGCTCTGTATTTAATGAGAGGAACACCATTTATTTATCAAGGTGAAGAGATTGGTATGACAAACTATCCATTTGAAGATGTAAATGATTTTGATGATATATCATCAAGAGCAACTTATACCTATGAACTAGAAAAAACACCTGATGATCCAGTAAGAGCATTAAAAGTTGCGTCTCTAAGATCTAGGGATAACGCAAGAACTGCAATGCAATGGAATAAGGAAGAATTTGCAGGATTTTCTGATGAAAATCCTAAAGTATTGGTAAACAGAAATTATAAGAAAATTAATGTTGAGACGCAATTAAATGATCAAAAGTCTTTATTAAATCATTATAAAAAAATCATTCATTTAAGAAGATTTAGTGAATTTAAAGACCTCATCGTTTATGGTTCATATGAACAAATTGATATTGAAAATGAATATATTTATGTTTATAAGCGAATCTATGAGCATCAAACATTACTTGTGATTAATTCATTTAGTAGGAAAAAACAAGTTTATCAATTAAATCATTATGATATAAAAAATATAGTCATATCAAATTATGATAAACAAAAAATTAAAAATCAAGAACTCACACTAAGACCATTCGAATCCATTGTATTCGAAGTGAAGGAGAAATTATGAGAAGAAGTGGAATATTATGTCACATATCTAGTCTGCCAAGTTCACATGGTATCGGAACTTTTGGAAAAGCAGCATATGATTTTGTAGACTTTCTTGTGGCATCAAAACAATCTTATTGGCAAATATTACCATTAGGTCCAACATCATATGGTGATTCACCATATCAGACTTTTTCAGCATTTGCGAACAATCCTTATTTCATTGATCTAGATTTTTTAGTAGAAGAAAATCTACTTAAAAAATCCGATATAAAATCCAAGTTTGATAGCCCAAGATATGTAGATTATCATGACTTATACGAAATAAGATTTGATATATTAAAAATTGCATATCATAATTTTGATCAAAACAATACTGAATATCAAGATTTTTTAAATAACGAAAGTTATTGGGTTTATGATTATGCATTATTTATGGCATTAAAGGTTATGTATAAAGGACAATCATGGTTATATTGGAATGAAAACATTAGACTAAGAGATGATCAAACATTAACGCATTATAAAACCTTATTAAAAGAAGATATTGAGTTTTATCAATTTTTGCAATTTAAATCTTATCAACAGTGGATGAACTTAAAAGCATATGCAAACAAAAACAATGTTGAAATTATAGGTGATATGCCTATATATGTTTCTTATGATAGTAGTGATGTATGGGCTAATCCAAAAATGTTTGATCTTGATCAAGATCGAAATCCGCGTCATGTAGCTGGTGTTCCACCAGATAACTATGCACTAGATGGACAATTATGGGGAAATCCACTTTATAATTGGGATGTATTAGAGAAA
Organism: Acholeplasmataceae bacterium; assembly: GCA_021108415.1. Lineage (GTDB taxonomy): Bacteria > Bacillota_I > Bacilli_A > Acholeplasmatales > Acholeplasmataceae > Mariniplasma. The sequence continues at coordinate 13,139 of JAIOQX010000003.1, forward strand.
GATCATTTTTCATGGTGGGTCAAACGTGTTCGTTCATCTATGGAATTATTTGATATGATTCGAATAGATCATTTTATTGGATTTGTAAATTTCTTTAGTATTACATATGGAGAAAAAACAGCTAGAAATGGAGTTTGGAAAAAAGGTCCTGGTAAGAAATTCTTTGATGTCATTAAAGAACAATTAGGTGACGTGAATATTATTGCAGAAGATTTAGGGGTTCTAACTGATGATGTTAGAAAACTAGTTAAAGATACAGGTTTTCCTGGCATGAAATTGCTACAATTTGCCTTTGATTCAAGAGAAGAAAGTGATTATATTCCTCACTTATATCCTAGAAATGTTATCGCCTATACAGGAACACATGATAACCAAACGACAGCATCTTGGTTTGATTTCATCCCTGAAGAAGATTTGAAATATTGTCTTGATTACATTAATCATCACAGTGATTCATCACCGGTAGATAGCCTTATTAAGACAACTCTTGGGTGTGTAGCAGATACTGCGATTATACCGATTCAAGATTATCTTCACTTAAAAGATGAAGGTAGAATGAATGTTCCATCTACACTTGGGAATAATTGGAGATGGAGATTATTACCAAATGAAATCAATGAAACACTCGCAAAAAAAATTAAAGGATTTACCGAATTATATGGTAGAGTATATGATAAAAAGGATAGTTAATCTATCCTTTTTTTATGCATAAAAAAAGACCCTATGGTCTTTTTAAATGACAGATACTCTTTTTAGAAATGTTTGTGTGCGATTCTCTTTTGGTTTTGTAAATAACTGATCAGGTTCACCAATTTCTACTACCATGCCTTCCGCCATAAAGATAACTCTATCTGAAACATCCTTAGCAAAATTCATTTCATGTGTAACAATAACCATTGTCATTCCTTGATTTGCAAGTTCTCTCATAACTTGTAGAACTTCACCAACCATCTCAGGATCAAGTGCACTTGTGGGTTCATCAAAAAGCATCACATCTGGATTCATCGCAAGTGCTCTTGCGATAGCAACTCTTTGTTTTTGTCCACCAGATAATTGATTTGGATAACTATCGATTTTGTCACTCAACCCAACTCTCTTTAATAAATCTGCACCTAATTGTTTTGCATCTTCGTCAGTCATTTTTAAAACTAGTTTTGGTGATAAAGTGATGTTGTCTAAAACACTTAAATGTGGAAATAAGTTAAATGATTGAAAAACCATACCCATTTTTTCTCTTAAGTGATTAATGTTTTTGTCTTTGATACTTAAAAGTTGACCTTTAAACAAAACATGACCTGAAGTAGGAACTTCCATTAAATTCATACATCTTAATAAAGTAGACTTTCCAGAACCAGAAGGACCTATGATTGTTACAACTTCACCTTTTGTAATAGAGATATTTACACCATTTAATGCATGAATATCATCATTAAATGTTTTATACAAATCATTAACTTTAATGATTGTTTTATCATCAATTTGATTATCTTTGGTCTGCATAGCGTAATCTCCTTTCAACACGATTCATTAATTTAGATAAAGGGAAAGTTAAGGATAAATATAACAATCCAGCAACAATATATAGTTCAGTAACAGCAGGAGAACTTGATTTAATAATACCTACTTGATACATTAACTCTGCAATACCTAAATACATAAAAATAGATGTCTCTTTAATAATGGTTACAAACTCATTTCCTAAAGATGGGAATATATTTTTGATTGCTTGCGGTAAGACGACTCTAAACATCGTTTGTTTTTGAGATAGACCTAAAGATCGAGCAGCTTCGCTTTGACCTTTATCTACAGCTAAAATACCACCTCTAATGATTTCAGAAATGTATGCTGAACTATTAATCAATAATGCAACCAATCCGGGAACAAAACTACCCATGTCCATTCCACCAATTAAAAATAGTGGAATATTTAAGATTTGATAAATCAATAGAACTTGGACGAGCATAGGTGTACCTCGTATAATTTCTACATAAAAAACAGCTGGAGTTGATATAATTTTATTATTTGATAATCTCATAAATGCTGGAATCAGAGCAAGTATACTCCCAAAGATGACTGCTAAAAATGCTAGGATTAAAGTTAACAGTAAACCCTGTAGTAGTAAACTTACACTATACCAATCAAATAAAAATGAGAAGTTTAAAAAAATTGTCATGAATTAGAAAACTCTGTTAACCATTCTGTGATACTACCATCTTCTAATAATTCATCAATCACTTCGTTAATAATAGCTAATAAATCTGTATTCCCTTTTTGTACACCAACTGCATTACCTTCATAACCTTCAAGTGCTGATAACTCAATTTTAATGAAGTCATCATAACCACTATTCATTTGTGTCGTTGCGACTTCATCTTCAGTAAATAGAGCATCAATTTGTTTATTATCAAGGTTGTTTAATAATTCTTTTAAATCTTGAATAATTTTTGCAGTTGCATTTGGAGTGAAGATTTCTGCAAACTCTTGTTGAATAGATCCTGTTTGAGCACCTACTCTAACAGTATTTTGATTTAAATCTTCAATTGATTGATACAGATTTACATTATCTTTATGAATTAAAACAACTTGGACAATACTCTCTTCTGTATAATAAGATTTAGAAAAATCAATAATTTCTTTTCTTGAAGGTGTTGGTGTAATTCCAGCGATAATAAAATCAATTTTACCTGATCTAACATCTTCAACTAAGAAATCAAAGCCTTTGTGTACAACTCTTAAGTTTTTTTCCAAACGAGTTGCAATTGCCTTTGCAATTTCTATATCAACACCAACGACTGTATTTTTACCATCTTCACCTTCAACTATATTTTCATAAGGTGGGTAATCTGCAGACGTAGCCATGGTCACAAAACCATCATAACTTTCATCTAAAATGAACTCAAAAACATTTGAACTGTTTGTACATCCACTTGCTAAGAATAGAACAAGTCCCAAAAAGATAACACTTAATAATTTTTTCATTTTCTTTCTCCTTTTCTCCATAAAAAAAAGCCACTGGTGGCTTGTCCATAGTTATACTCAGGAGCAAATGCTCCATCTTGGAAGTAGCCATACTTTTTTTATTGATGAAATCATTGTAGCACATCACAAAAATATAGCAATACTTTTTTACAAAAAAATAAAGTAAACGTTATCATTACAAAATATCACATAATACTTTGAACTTCAAAAAATATAGTAATTAATAATTGACAAACATATAAAAATATCTTATAATGAACATGCTATATAAAGGAGGATTTAACTATGGTATTTGCAAGAGTAAAAGAAATGATTGTTGAAGAATTAAGTGTAGAAGCAGAAAAGGTGACTTTAGAGTCAAGATTGTCAGAAGATTTAGGAGCAGATTCTATTGATGCTGTAGAACTAATCATGAATATAGAAGATGAATTCAATATTCAAGTTAGTGATGAAGAAGCACAAAACATGAAAACTGTTGGAGATTTAGTTAAGTATATCGAAGCTACAAAGTAAAAAAATGAGGGTTATATCATATATGCCCTTTTTTTATTGGAAAAAATCATATTTTTAGTTATAATAGATGTAAGTGAAAGAGGTATTGACATGATATATTATGATTATAAAGAAATAGAAAAAAAATGGCAGAATTACTGGCATGAACATAAACTTTTTAAAACTCAAGAAGATCGATTTAAAGAAAAATACTATGTCTTAGATATGTTTCCATATCCAAGTGCTAATGGTCTTCACGTAGGTCATATAGAAGGATACACAGCAACTGATATTATCAGTCGCTTTAAGCGTATGCAAGGCTATAACGTGCTCCATCCAATGGGATGGGATGCTTTTGGTCTTCCTGCTGAACAATATGCACTATCTACAGGTAAAGATCCAAGAGAATTTACATATCAAAATATAGGTAATTTTAAGCGTCAAATTATTGAAGCTGGCAAAGGCATAGATTGGGATAGAGAATTTGCGACTGCAGATCCTAATTACTTTAAATGGACTCAATGGATATTTAAAAAAATGTATGAAAAAGGATTGGCTGTTTTAAAAGATGTTGAAGTGAATTGGTGCGAAGGATTAGGCACTGTATTAGCAAATGATGAAATTGAGTTAGTAGATGGAAGAATGGTTTCTGAAAGAGGAGGCTATCCAGTAAGTAAAAAAGCCATGAGACAATGGGTTTTAAGAATTACTGAGTATGCTGATCGTCTATTAGAAGATCTTGATTTAGTTGATTGGCCAGAGCATTTAAAAGAGATGCAAAGAAATTGGATTGGGAAATCTGATGGTGCAATGATGACTTTTAAAGTAGATCAAGCAGATCAATCATTTGAAGTCTTCACCACAAGACCTGATACGATCTATGGTGCAACTTATTGTGTGTTAGCACCAGAACATCCACTTGTTTTAGAGATTACTACAGAAGATGAACTTAAAGATGTAAAAGCTTATATTAATATAACAAAACAAAAAACTGAAATTGATCGATCTATGGATAAAACAAAAACCGGTGTCTTTACTGGTGCTTATGGGATCAATCCACTAAATCAGAAAAAAGTTCCGATTTGGATATCAGATTACGTATTACCACAATATGGAACAGGAGCTGTGATGGCCGTACCGGCACACGATGAGAGAGATTTTGAGTTCGCACAAAAATTCGGACTTGATATCATTGAAGTCGTTAGAGGAGAAGCTGAAGGTGCATTTACTGGAGATGGTATACATTTTAACAGTGGAATCATTGATGGATTATATAATGATGATGCTAAATATAAAATTGTTGAATTCTTAGAAAAAACAAATCAAGGATATCTGCATTCGACATATCGCTTAAGAGATTGGGTATTTTCTAGACAAAGATATTGGGGAGAACCATTCCCAGTCATTTTTGATGAGGAAGAAGGTATACATCTATTACATGATGAAGATCTTCCATTAGAATTACCAACATTAAAAAACATTAGACCTAGTGGAACAGGTGAATCACCACTTGCTAATGCTTATGATTGGCTAAATGTTAAATATGATGGCATTAATGGTAGAAGAGACACCAATACAATGCCACAATTAGCAGGTAGTTCTTGGTATTTTATGGGCTATATTCTAAAAAATCATTTATCTATAGTCCCACTTGATTCAGATGAAGCAAAAGTCTTATTAGACAAATGGTTACCTGTTGATTTATACGTGGGTGGTACAGAACATGCAGTAGGGCATTTACTTTATGCACGTTTTTGGACTAAATTCTTATATGACTTAGGACTAGTTTCACACAAAGAACCATTTAAAAAATTATTTAATCAAGGTATGATTTTAGGTGATGATCATTCTAAGATGAGTAAATCAAAAGGAAATGTTGTCAATCCTGATGTCGTGATAGAATCTCATGGTGCTGATGCACTTCGTCTATATGAAATGTTTATGGGTCCATTAGAATCTGAAAAACCTTGGTCAACTGAAAGTCTAAACGGCGCTAAGAAATTTTTAGACAGAGTTTGGCGTATGTTTGACTTTGAAATTGTCACTGATGAAGTTAAGGCATTAAGAGTGGTATATCATCAAACGATAAAAAAAGTAACTGATGATTATGAAAAATTAGCATTTAATACCGCAATTAGTCAAATGATGATCTTTGTAAATGAAGTCTATAAAACACAAAAAATATCAAAAGATCAAGCTAGAGGATTTTTAAAACTCTTAAATCCAATCGCACCACATATTACAGAAGAAATTAATAAAAACGTATTGAAACAAAATGAACAATTAATTTATTCTGATTGGCCAATATATAATGAATCATATTTATTAGTCGATGAACTAGAATTTGTAGTTCAAATTAATGGAAAATTAAGAGCTAAATTTACAGATAGTAGAAACATATCACAAGAAGATTTAAAGGCTAGAGCTTTAGCTGAAGAAAATGTGATTAAATATTTAGAAGGACTTACAATTCGAAAAGTAATTGTCATTAAAGGAAAACTTGTTAATATTGTCGCAAATTAAGATAAGATGCTCATTTGAGCATCTTTTTTTAATTTTTTGGTGTTTATATAACGATAAGTCAAAAGTAATGATAAAATGAAATTAACAAAAACACCAATAATTTATAGATGTTATTTGTATAGATAGTGTAAGGGGACAATTATGGAACAAAATATGGATACTTTTATTCAAGAATTTAGAGAAAAAAATTATCAAAACTTTGATGATTTTTACATGCTTACAAATCGAAAAGTATATTATGCAATTATATCTATCGTCAAAGATGATCAAATTGCAGCTGACCTGTTACAAGATACTTTTATGAATTTTTTAAATAAGATTGATCAATATAAGCCTGGATCAAACATCTATGCATATCTTTCTAGAATAGGAAGAAACTTAAGTATCAATTATTACAATAAATACAAAAAAGAAATTCATTCAGATCTCATCTTAGATTCAATCCAATCTGATGAAATCATAGACCAAAAAGATAAATTAGATATTTTAAAAATACTAAATTATCTTAATAAAGATCAAAGAGAAGTTATTGTGCTTCATGTTATTAATGAGTTCAAATTCAGAGAAATTGCAGATATTATGGATAAACCCATTGGAACTATATTATGGATTTATAGTAAGGCAATAAAAATATTAAAAGAAAAGGTAGGTGTTTCATATGAATAAAAAAGAAGTTATCAATATCATAAAAACTAAAGCAGATGAAAAACAAATACCTAATCTTTCTATGCAAATACTAGAAAAAATGGAAAATCAGAGCGAATATGTACAACAAGAAACAGTAATAACTCCTATACCTAGTAAGACTCGCAGACCAGTATTTGCAGCATTAACAACTGTTTTTGCATTACTTATATTGTTTCTTGCATTTTCAGTTGCAAGATCAAATAGTGTAGATTTATTTTCAGATTCTAATTTTAGTGATTCAGTTGCACTATCTGCAGTCACTACGCTAAACTATATTTCACAAGATAATCTTTTAGATGCAAGTGATAGCTATACAATGTTATTAGCTAATGAAGAAACTGAAGATCTTGTTGAAGATCAAATAGATGATGTTATGACATATGCTCATTTGATGGAAGTACTATTAAGCAATGGTGATGATTATGATAAAGAGATAACCCAATCAAATTTAGATGGGTACGAAAAATGTATTACATTCACACTTAATACACTTTTAGACGAACAAATGATTTATCAACTACATTACAATGAAGACATTAATTTGAATAAAGAGACTTATCAAGTAGAAGGATTATTAGTTGATGGACTCGAATCTTATGAAATAAATATTGAAGGATCATTTAATGAAAAACAGTACACGCTGACATATCAACAAAATGCACAAAATTATATTCAAGTTAAATATCAAGTTGAAAACTTAGATCAAGAACTATCCATAAATATTTATCGAAACAGTATATTAAATCAAGAAATAGCAATTACCTATAATAATTATCAAAAAGCAACCTTATCATTTATCTCAGGTCAAACTAAAGGGCAATATCAATTTGAAATCGAAACAATGCAGAATATGAAAATGATGAAAGTTAATTACATGATAGGTCAATCTGATCAAGGTTCTATAGATTTTAATTTTTCAGATGATGATGAAAGAAATTTTATTCTTACGATTAGACCAGCCAATAGAGCAGCATTTATCATAGAAAAAATTAGAGAAAAACGAGAAAACCAAAGTCCCGGACAACAACAAAATGGAAAAAATTAAAAAATAACCAATAAAAATGTATTCTAAATTGTATATAGAGTGAACAAGGAGGAATTAAAAAATGAAAAATTTAAAATTTGTATTAAGCTTTGTAGTATTATTTGCGGTTGTAGCAACCATGATCGGGTGTGAGACAGCTCTTCAGGCTGAAGAGTTAAGTTATGTAACAATAGATATCAACCCAAGTGTTGAACTCATTGTTTCACCTAATGATAAAGTCATTGAAGCGAATGCTTTAAATGAAGATGCGGAAGTTCTACTTTCAGAACTTGACTTAATCGGTATGGATTTAGAAGTTGCAATTGATTTAATTATCCAAACATCAATAGAATTAGGATATATTTCAGTTGATGAAGATGTAGAAACATTTGTTGAAGTTTCAACAATCTCATGTGATGAAGCAATTAGAAATCAAATTCATGAAAAAGTTAAAGAACAAATCAATCTAGCATTTCAAAAAAGAGGAATGTTAGGCAGATCACAAGAAAAGACTTTTGATCAAGCATTTATTGATGAAGCAGCTAGTTATGGTGTAACACCAGAATTTCTATTTCTTGCATATAAAGTTGTAGAACTTGATGACACATATACTATAGAACAAGCAGTAGCTTTAACTGATGAAGAAGTTTTTGAAATTGTAAAATATGCAAGAGAACAAAAACAAGGATTAGTAGTAGAAGTTAGAAATCAATTTTTCGAAGACAGACAAGAACTATTTGATACATATCTTCCACAAATTCAAAGTATTGAAGCACAAATCATTGATATTCAAGCACAAATTGATGCTTTAGAAGAAGGTGCAGATGCATCTACACTTCAAGCAACACTTGATGATTTAAATGTTCAATTATTAGCATTAAAAGATACTTTCCATGGTGAAGTTGCGTTGTTAAGAGAATCTTTTCAAGCTCAAAGAAGCGCTTATCAAGAACAATTTAAACAAGAAAAACAACAAAGAAAAGAACAACACCAAGAACTAGTGAATCAATTTAATGAAGAAAAAGCAGAACGCATCAATCGTATGCAAGATAGAATTGATCAATTCCAAGGTAAATCAGATAATAATAACGGATCATCTAATGGTAAATCATAATACCCCTTATGATAGATAAAGAAAAGGAACTTGACGCTTTATGCGTTAAGCTCCTTTTTTGTATATGGTTATTAAATAAGGTGGCATGTGTTCTTGGAAAGGTAGGTAAGTCTTAATAACTTTAAACTGTTCATGATCTATGCTTTCTAGATACTGTTCAATAGAGAGACTTTCTATTTTCCCTGCTTCATGTGCTGGATATATCATCATAAAGACCATGCCTTTTTCATCTACATGAGTTAAAACAGTCTTTAAAGATGATAACGTCGACTCTTTTTTAGTAGTTATATGTTTATCACCGTTAGGTAGATATCCAAGATTATAGACCACATATTTAAATTTTTTAACATACGATAATATGTTTTCATGAGAGTCAAGAATGAGTTTATAATTTGATAATTGATTATCAAATAATTTTTTATGAGTATGTTCTAAAGCAGTTTCTTGAATATCAAATGCATAGACAAATTTGGAAAGACCAGCTAAATAAAGAGTGTCAAATCCGTTTCCCATGGTCATATCGATAACAACATCATCTTTAGTGATGTAATTCTTCATTTGCAAGTGAGCTATGTCTAGTATTTGATGATCACTCATTATAATCTCCTTGATATAAATTAAGACGTCTTAATTTCTTATCGATTTCATTGGTTACAATAAACTTTTTTTTAGTCCATAAAGGTGCAATCAACATAGATGTAGGAGCATCTCCTGTTAATCTGTGAATGATGATATCTTTTCTTAACCATAAAATCTGATCTACCGTAATATCTACATATGAAGCCTGAGATAGGATATCCCAAGGATTTTTTTTATAATCATAGCCCATTTTTGTTTTTTCCATAATATGCAACATATGGATTTTGATACCTTGGATGTCTAATGTATTGACGTGTTTAACTGTTTCAATCATCATTTCTTTAGTTTCAAAAGGTAGGCCATTAATGATATGAACAACGACTTCAATGCCTCTTTTTCTAAGATTTAAAACAGCCTGATCAAAACAATTTAAATCATGTGCTCTATTGATTAAAATAGAAGTTTTTTCATGAATCGTTTGCAAGCCTAACTCAACTTGAACAGGCATCCTTTTATTCAAGTCTTCTAAATAGTCTAAAACGTCAGAAGGCAAGCTGTCTGGGCGTGTACCAATAGATAACATCACAATGTTAGGATCAAGTGTTATAGCTTCTTCAAAGAGCTCCTTTAGTCTTTTTAAAGGTGCATGTGTGTTTGTGTTAGCTTGGAAATAAGCGATAAAGTATCCATCACTCCATTTTAATTGCATCATATCTTTGATATGATCAAATTGTGATTTTAAACTTTCTTTTTTATCACCAGCAAAATCGCCACTTCCCATGAAAGAGCAAAAAGTACAACCACCGGTTGCAACCGTACCATCTATGTTTGGACATGTAAATCCACCGTTAAGAGCTATTTTATAGACTTTTTTATGATATTTGTTTTTATAATAATTATTAAGGGTATTATAATGCTTTTCATGATTCATTAAATTCATATATTTCACCAAATTCATTTTATCATAAAAGCTTAAATATGATATAATAATATGAAAAGGAGTTAGAGATATGTTTAAGAAATTCACGACAAGTTTATCCAAGCCACCTTTAACGATTTTTTTTATGCGAGATTCGTGGTTTAAGATCATTTTATACGTTATTTTTGTAACGTTTTTAATGACGACACCTACCTTGATAAAAACAATTATTAATCCAACAATGGATTTGAATAGATATCAAGAGATGCAATCTACAATCAAAACAGATTTCATCGTGCAAAATGCACAGATTACTGATGGCACATTAACTTTTGAAGCATTTGACTCATTTACATTCGATTATTTTAATGTTTATTTAGGCAATCATGATTTAGATAGTAATTCGATTAATTTTGTTTTTGAAGAAAGTGATTTAGCGATTTATGTTGTAGATATAGAAATTGATCGACAAAGTTATGCATCATTAAATTTAGAAAACTATGATTTTAGTTCGACTGATGATAATGACATCGTTAAACTAAGTGTTGCGATTAAAAAAATGTATGAAGCACAATCATTTATTTGGTCGACAGAAGTACTAGCAACTTACTTTTTATCACTTTTTGATTATATTTTAATATCATTACTGATGGCAACACTGATGTTCTTTTTCGTAAATAGAATACCTGTTCCATTTGGATTGAGATTAAAATTATCATTTTATTTAACTACTGTTTATGGGGTTATACAACTTATCTTAGTTTTATTTAATGCGACATATTTAAGTTTTCTTGCATTATTTGTCGTATATATATACAATATTTGGACGTATAAGAGTATTAAAATCATGCCGAAGGGAGTTATTTGAGTGAAAAAAGATAAATTTCAATTATTTCTAGAACAGTCAAAATTTTCATCTCCAATCCTCAATAATGCTAACCTCGAGCATGTTTTAGTCGATGATAAATCCAAAAAATGGACATTTTCTTTAATCTTGAGTGAAATGATAGAACCTGAAGTTTTAATTCCATTTGTTGAGCAATTAAAAAGTTATTTTAGGATACCAAAAATAGTTTCTAAAATTGATATAGACTTATCATATAAAGACCACCAAAAATTAAACGAGCTTGCTTGTAAATACTATGACTATGCAGTCATAGAATTATCTAAAGAAAAAGCAAGTTTTTTAGTGTTAAAAAACTTCAAGACTATATTTGAAGAAGGTGAAGTTGTTGTTTTAATTGATAAAGATAGCACGTATGTGAAATCATATTTTAGAGAAATCATTAAACATTTAAAACCCTTAGGTATAAATTTAAAGATTAACTATAAAATATCAGATGCATTAGAACCAACTAAAGACATGATATCAAAATCTATTAAAGCTCAAGAAAAGGTTATTAAGCAAAGAGAACAATACGTTCAAAAAGCAAGTGAACCTGTTAAAAAGACTTTTACGAGAAAAAGCAGTCCTAAAGCCATTGCGATTAAAGAAATACCAATGGATTTATATCGACTCGATCAATACAAAAATCAAAAAGGAGATACTAACTTTTTGATTGAAGGCAAAATCTCTAAACTTGAAATCAGACAACTAACAACCACAAAACTACTTAGTTTTGTACTTTATGATGACGATGATGCAATTCATGTCAAGAATTTCTTAAGTCGTAAAAAAGATATAAGTGTTGCAGAATCCCTTCATGATGGTGATGTGGTTCAAGTTGAAGGTAGAGCACAATTTGATACCTATCAAAAAGATGTTGTAGTTTTTGCCAATGCAATTAATTTCTTAGAGAAAACTAAAAAACTAGAACGCTTAGATAAAGCAAAAGAAAAAAGAATTGAATTTCATACACACACTAAGATGAGTAACATGGATGGCATAGGTGATGTAGATCAATACATCGATCAAGCAATCAAATGGGGTCATGAAGCGATAGCTTTTACAGATCATAATGCACTTTATGCTTATCCAGAAATATATAAACAAACTAAAAATAAAAACATAAAACCTATATATGGTGTTGAACTAGATTTTGTTGATGAAAAAGCTTTTAAAATTACATCTGATTCAGACCTAGATCTACCATTAAAAGATCAAAGTTACGTCGTTTTTGATATTGAAACGACAGGTCTTTCTGCGACTAGAGATAAAATTATTGAAATTGGTGCAGTTAAAGTGACTGCAACTTCAGTTGTTGAAAAGTTCCAAAGATTTGTGAATCCAAATGAATTTTTATCTGAGTTTACAACCAAATTAACGAGCATCACAGATGAAATGATTGCTAATGCACCATCAATAGACGATGTATTGCCAGAATTCTTAGATTTTTGTAATGGCTCTATCTTGGTTGCCCATAATGCAATTTTTGATGTGGGACATATAAGAGAAAATGCTAAAAAATTAAATCTTGAATTTGATGAATCACTTTATATAGACACATTGAATTTAGCTCGATATTTTTATTCTGATAAATTAAAGCGATTTAATTTAAAAGCAGTTGCAAAATATTTCAAAGTTAAACAAGAAAATCACCATAGAGCAGATGATGATGCATATGTAACAGCGCAAATTTGGCAATCTATGCTTCAAGATTTAAGTGGTAAAGATATTAAGTCATTTAAAGAGATTAACGAAGCGATAGATTTAAAAGAATCATGGAAACATGTGATGCCTTATCATTTAAATGTACTGACGCAAACCCAAGAAGGATATAAGAACTTATTTAAAATTATTAGTGATGCACTAACAGATCATTTTTATGGCGGACCAAGAACTCTAAAATCAGTTTTAGAAAAATATAGAACTGGATTACTAGTAGGTAGCGGTTGTGCCAACGGGGATGTGTTTGAGATTGCACTAAATAGAGGAGACGAAGCTTTAAAAGAAGCGATAGAGTTCTATGATTATATAGAAGTTCAGCCGCCTCAAGCATATAATCATTTAAAAGAAGGTCTTGGCCAATATGCAGATGAGATTATTGAAGCAGTCATCACAAAGATTATTAAATACGCAAAAGAAAAAAATAAAATAGTAATCGCAACTGGTGATGTGCATTATTTAGAGAAAAAAGATGTTTTATATCGAGAAATGTATATTAGAACACCATTAGTAGGTGGAGGTATTCATCAATTAAACAAATACAATGAAATGCCTGAGCAGTTCTTTTTAACTACAGATGAAATGTTAAAATCATTTAAGTTTTTAGATAAGGATTTGGCACAAGAAATAGTTGTCAAAAACACACATTTATTAAATGATAAAATTGAACATATCACAGCATTTACAAATAAACTATACGCCCTACCAGATGATGCATTTGTTGAACAATTAGGGATTAGTTCAATTGCAGAAGAAGTGAAGCGATTGGTTTATGATAAAATGGCACAATCATATGGGCATAACCCACATCCGATTGTCACAAAAAGAGTAACAAAAGAATTAACAAGTATCATTGGCAACGAGTTTGCAGCCAATTATTATATTTCACATTTACTGGTAAAAAAATCATTAGAAGATGGATATTTAGTTGGCTCACGTGGATCTGTCGGATCATCTCTTGTCGCAACGCTTTTAGAGGTTACAGAAGTTAACCCCTTAAAACCTCATTATCGTTGTCCAAATGGAGATTTTACTGTATTTCATTTAACAGATGAAGAAAAATTAGAGTATGGGTTAACCCCAGAAGAAAAAGAATTTCAACCATATTTTCATAAGATTCAATGCGGATATGATTTACCAACACATGTATGTCCTGTCTGTGGAGCTAAACTGATTAAAGATGGACATGATATTCCATTTGAAACTTTCTTAGGTTTTGAAGGGGAGAAAGTTCCAGATATTGACCTAAACTTTTCAGGAGACTACCAATCCAAAGCACATGATTATGTTAGAGAATTAATCGGAGAAGATCATACCTTTAGAGCAGGGACAATTCAAACTGTTGCTGAACGCAATGCTTTTGGATATGTTAAAGGATATCTAGAAGATAAAAAATTAGAAAAAAGAAATGCACAAATTGAAAGATTAGCTAAGAAAATAGAAGGCGTAAAACGCTCTACTGGACAACATCCAGGTGGTATTGTTGTAGTGCCAAAATCAAAAACAATTTATGATGTTACGCCTATTCAATATCCAGCTGATGATACTTCAAGTGAATGGAAAACAACACATTTTGATTATCACTCTTTTGAAGATAACTTACTAAAACTTGATATTTTAGGACATGATGATCCAACGATGATTAAGTTTTTAACAGATTATGTCAGTGAACATCCAGATGAGTTTCCATTTGATAAAGCACAAGATATTCCACTTGATGATCCAGAAGTTTATCGACTATTTTCAGGAACTGATGTTATTGGTGTTAAACCTATAGAGATCAAAAGTGAAGTAGCATCTTATGCTATTCCAGAATTTGGAACAGCATTTACTAGACAGATGTTAGTAGATACTAAACCAAATACATTTGCTGGTTTAGTTAAAATATCAGGATTATCTCATGGGACTGATGTTTGGCTTAAAAATGCACAATCACTTATTAATAATCAAACAGAATATGGCAAAATATCATTTGAAGACATCATTGGGTGTAGAGATGATATTATGGTTCAATTAACTGATTTTGGATTACTACCCATTAAAGCATTTGAGATTATGGAGTTTGTTAGAAAAGGCAAACCGAGTAAAGATCCAGCTAAATGGTTAATGTATGAACAAGAAATGCGTACACACAATGTGCCAGAGTGGTATATTTGGTCAGCAAGTCAAATTAAGTATATGTTTCCTAAAGCACATGCTGCTGCATATGTGATTATGGCAATGCGCATTGCATGGTTTAAAGTGCATCAGCCATTATTATTTTATTCAGGTTTCTTTTCAAAAAGAGCTACCCAATTTGATTATGAAATGATGGTAGCTGGACCTAACGCTATTTATAATAAATTAAATGAGTTGTCAGCACAATATAATTTAAAGGCAAAAGATGAATCATTACTTGTAACACTAGGCGCAGCCTTAGAGATGACAAAAAGAGGATTTTCATTTCTTCCTGTAAATATCCATCTATCTGATGCAACAACCTTTATCATGGAAGATAAAGGATTAAGAATGCCATTTAATTCTATAGATGGATTAGGTGTGCAAGTTGCAATCGATATTGTTGCTAAAAGAACACAAAAGGCTTTCACTTCAAGAGATGATGTAAAAAATAGAACAAAGATTAATAAAACAGTCTTTGAAAAGATGGAATCATATGGTGCATTTAAGGATTTAATTTCGGAAAATCGTGTGATTGAATCTGGTTTATTTGCACTTTAAAAAATAAAGAGATATAATATCAAATGTGAAGGAGTGATATTTATGAGAAGTTCAAACCCCGTATTTAGTAAAATTCAAAGAGATGACACTTATGTAGATGCAGCAGAAGCAACATATGGTGGCATTACTTTAAAAACGTTAGTATTACTTTTACTAGCTGTTGCTAGTGGATTTACAGTTGTATTTTTAGCTTTCGAAGGTTATATTGGTGCAGACTCATTTATAGGTCTTTTAATAGGATCAATGATCATTGCATTTATATCAGTCATGGTCGCTTCATTTAGTCCAAGACTTGCGATGCCGTTTTCAATCATATATGCATTATCAGAAGGCGTCTTGTTAGGATTCATCACCGCTATATTTGAAGCAATGTATGCGGGTGTTGCAGTCACTGCTGTTGTTGCTACAATTACCATATTTGGTGTGATGTTATTCTTGTATTCAAGTAGAACAATCAGAGTCACATCAAGATTTAGAAAGATTATGTATACAGCATTATTTTCTATTTTAATTCTAGCTATTTTATTTGGATTGTTTTCATGGATTGCACCTAATTTAATTGCAAGCGTACAATTAAATGGATCTATTGCATTACTGATTACCGGAGTATTAGTTGTCTTTGGAGCATTAATGTTAACCCTTGATTTTGATCGAGCTGAATCAATTGTTGAAGGTGGCGCATCAAAACAATATGAATGGGTAGTAGCAATCGGCCTTATGGTTACAATCGTTTGGATTTATATTGAATTATTAAGATTCTTAGCAATCTTAGCTTCAAGAAGAAATTAAACTAAAATTACATTAAATAAAATATTAAATTTTTGATAGAACATAGTAATAAAATTTAAATTTATAAGAGAGAGTGTAGGCTGGTGGAATCTACATATAAACCAATTTTATGAATTCATTCTAGAAAGATGCTAATCACATCCGTTTAATCTGCGTTAAAGATATCAAGTGCTAGGGAAACCTAGAACTAAGGTGGTACCGCGAATTTTCGTCCTTAGACATTGTCTAGGGACTTTTATTTTTATATAAGGAGAAAGAAAAAATGAAAGAAGTATTAAGCAAACTAAAACATGAAGCATTAGAACAAATCAAAGAGATTAAAACCTTAATCAATCTTGAAGATATCAGAGTTACTTATTTAAGTAAAAAAGGTCATATATCTTTAATGATGGGCAAGCTTAGAGAACTACCTAATGAAGAACGTCCTTCATTTGGTCAAATGGTTAATTCTGTTAAACAAGAAGTAGAATTAGCTATTTATAACAAGAAACAAATGCTAGAAGAAAAAGCACTTTTAGAAACTTTGAAAAACGAACACATCGATCCAACACTTGACGGATATCTTTATTATCAAGGGTCAACACATCCACTTAACCAAGTCATTCAAGATGTAGAAGATCTATTTGTTGGGATGGGTTATACCGTTGAAGAAGGACCAGAATTAGAAAATGATCTATATAATTTTGAAATGATGAACTTAGATAAAGATCATCCTGCAAGAGATATGCAAGATACATTTTTTATTGATGATACGATGTTACTTAGAACACATACATCACCAGTTCAAGCAAGAACAATGTTAAAGATGAAAGGTAAACCTTTATCGATCATATGTCCTGGTAAAGTTTATAGAAGAGATGATGATGATCCAACCCATTCGCATCAATTTATGCAAATTGAAGGATTAGTCATAGATACAAATATTACATTTGCACATTTAAAAGATGCACTTTTAACAATGTGCCAACATCTATTTGGGCATGATCGTGAAATTAGATTAAGACCATCTTATTTTCCTTTTACTGAACCAAGTGTAGAAGTTGATGTTTCTTACATCAAAAAAGATGGGACAAAAGGATATATAGAAATATTAGGTGCAGGTTTAGTTCATCCAAATGTCTTAAAAATGGGTGGGTATGATCCAAAAGTTTATAAAGGCTATGCATTTGGAATCGGTGTAGAAAGAATTGCGATTCTAAAATATAAGATAGATGATATTAGACATTTTTATATGAATGATATTAGATTTTTAAACCAGTTTAAAGGAGTTGACAAATCATGATTATTACACAAAATATGCTTAAAAACTGGATTGAAATTCCTGAAAACATTCTTGAGTTAACCAATCAAAAAATTATTGAAGTTGAAAATTTTGAGATGTTAAACACATCTACAAATCTAGTTGTAGGAAAAGTTTTAACCTGCACGCCTCATCCAAATTCTGATCATTTAAACTTAACGACAGTAGATCTTGGAGATAGAATCGAAAAAATTGTATGTGGTGCACCTAACGTTGCAAAAGATCAATACGTAATTGTTGCACAAGTAGGTAGTGTACTTCCTGGTGATTTTGTAATCAAAAAATCAGTCATTAGAGGAGAAGAATCTAATGGGATGATCTGTTCGCTTAAAGAATTAGGCATTGATGAATCTTTAATTCCAGATGATTTTAGTGATGGTATTTATAACTTTAATTCACCTAAAAAAATTGGATCTCATGCCCTAGAAGCACTTAGCTTAGAAGGATGGACAATGACTTTAGGTTTAACGCCTAATCGTGGAGATTTATTATCAATTTATGGATTTGCATTAGACCTTGGATCACTTACCAATCAAAAAGTAAAAGAACCTAAATTTAATATTGTTGAATCAAGTAAAGAAAACAAAGTAAAAGTAGAGATAAAAACAGAGGGATGCTTAAGATATCATGCTAGAGAGTTTTCTAATTTAAACATTAAAGAATCACCATGGTGGTTAAAATCAGCATTATTAGCACATGATATTAAACCAATTAATAATGTAGTAGATATATCAAATTATGTCTTAATTGAATATGGTACGCCTCTACATATGTTTGATCAAAATAAAGTTAAAACAGATCATATCATTGTAAGAGATGCAAATGAAGGCGAGAAAGTGACTACATTAGATGAAGTCAAAAGAGTTTTATCAAAAGATGATGTCGTCATTACCAATGGTTTAGAAGTCATTGCCATAGGTGGCGTGATGGGTCTAGAAAACTCAATGATAGATGATCAAACAACTCAAGTAATCTTAGAAGCAGCTTTATTTGATCCTAAACAAATTGCAAAAACATCTAAAAGATTAAATCTAAAAAGTGATTCATCTTTAAGATTTGAACGAGGTATCGATGAAAATCGTGTCATCCAAGGATTAGAGCGTGCAAGCGAGTTGTTAGTAGAATTAGCAGATGCAGTCGTATCTAAAGGCATAACGACTGTGATTAAGAGTAAACAAAAACATGCAGTCATTAAAGTTGATAAAAACTACTTTAATGAATCTCTTGGTGTAGATATAAAAGAAAAAGAATTATTAACGTATTTTAAAAATTATCATTATGAAGTTAAACAAGAAGACAACATATATATCATCACACCACCAACTTATCGTCTAGATTTAGAAATAGATGCAGATATTTTAGAAGAAGTTGCAAGAATGTTTGGTCTAAATAATATTCCAATGACAAAACATTTAAGTAAAACAAGTGGTTCACTAACGCATAAACAAAAATTAACAAGATCATTTAGACATGATCTAGCAGCAATCGGTTTAAATGAAATCATCTCATATACATTAATTGATCCCAATGATGTTTATAGATATGCACAATTAGGTAAACCCGTTTCAATTTTAATGCCGTTATCAGAAGATAAAAAAACATTAAGACAAAGCTTAGCACACGGCCTATTACAAACGATTGCTTATAATCAAAAACGTCAAATGGAGTCTGTCCATATATTTGAAATCGGACATGTCTTTGCACAAGGCTTAGAAAAGACTCATATAGGTATTGCGATGAGTGGTGTTTGGCATCAATCTTATTGGCAAAAAGAAAGTTTAAAAACAGATTTTTACGTCTTAAAAGGTATCTTAGATAAACTTACTCAACAAATAGGTATCAATTTAACATACCAAGCATCTGATGTACATGAAAAACTACATCCATATAGACAAGCTGATATTCTTTTAAATGATAAAGTTATTGGATATATGGGACAAGTTCATCCAAGTGAACAAAAAGCATTAGATATTAATCAAACTTATATTGCTGAACTTGATTTTGAAGAACTATTAAAGACAAACTTAAATGTAGAATTTGAAACTATTTCTAAATATCCTAATATTTCAAGAGATCTTGCAATAGTAGTTGATCAAAGCATAAGTGCTCAAAGTCTAAAGGATATGATCGCACAAACACTTAGAAAACAATTAGTATCTCTTCATGTATTTGATGTCTATGAAGGATCTCATATCCAAAAAGGAATGAAATCTATTGCATTTAATTTAGTGTTTAATGATCCAACAAAAACACTAGAGACAGATGAAGTAGATAAAATGATGAAAAAAGTGATATCAAGACTTAGCTATGAATTCAAAGCTGAGGTAAGAAAATAAACCTAAATCTTTTAGGTTTTTTTCTTGTTTAAACAAAAATCGTGTATAATACATAGTAGGTGATAACATGTTAATTTATGATTTAACAAAAGAAGAAATAATTACATTTTTAAAAGACAATGGCTATAAAAAATATAGAGCTGAACAGCTCTGGCATTGGCTTTATATTCAAAAGATTCAAAATTTTAATGAGATCAATAATATGCCTAAAGAAATCATTGAGCTTGTCAGCAAAACTTACACTTTAAGTGCATTAGAACTTGTTCTAAAGCATGAAAGTCAAGATGGCACGCTTAAATGCTTATATAGTTTGCATGATGGCCATTTGATTGAATCTGTGTTAATGAGACAGCATTATGGCAACAGCATTTGTGTAACTACACAAGTTGGGTGCAATATTGGATGTTCTTTTTGTGCATCTGGACAATTAAAGAAGAAAAGAGATTTAACCGCTGGTGAAATCATTGCACAAGTGATTCAAACAGAGTTATTATTAAAGGAACGTATTAATTATATTGTAGTGATGGGTATTGGTGAACCATTTGATAATTACGATAATCTTTTAAAGTTTTTTAAGACCATTAATGATCCAAAGGGATTATCAATTGGGGCAAGACATATCACAGTTTCAACAAGTGGTATCGTCGATAAGATTAAAGAGTTTGCTCACTTTGATATGCAAGTTAATTTAGCAATTAGTTTACATGCTCCAAATAATGAAATTCGAACAAAACTAATGAAAATTAATCAAGCATTTCCAATTGAAGATGTTATTGAAGCAATCAAATACTATCTAAAACAAACCAATCGAAGAGTAACCATTGAATACATCATGATTGATGGATTAAATGATACGCCTAAAGTGGCTTTAGAGCTTGTTCAAAGACTTAGGGGACTTAATGTGTATGTGAACTTGATTCCGTATAACGAAGTCTTAGAAGCACCATATAAGCGTTCTGAAAGAGAAGCACAATTAAGATTTTATGATATATTAAAACAACACAATATCCAAGTGACTTTAAGAAAAGAACAAGGGCATGATATTAATGCAGCTTGTGGCCAATTAAGAAGTCAACATTTATAGGAGGATCTATTGAAAAAAGGATTTATAAAAAAACAAATCGCAAATCAATATACAGTCATTGATGACGTGACTCAATCTGAAATTATATGTCAAGCAAGAGGTAAATTCAGATATATGAAAGTCAATGAGGAAAGTCAGTTTAATAAACAACTTACTAAACGAACTAAAAAAGAGACTAAAGTATTACAAATTAGTCCTAAAGTAGGGGATCAAGTTTATTATGATGATAGAGAAGATCAAGTTTTAATTACTGAAATTCTACCTCGCAAAAATGAACTGATTAGACCTGATGTCGCAAATATCGACCAAGTTTTATTGGTGTTTTCAGCGGTTAATCCTGATTTTAGTTTTAATTTATTAGATAAATTTTTAATCATTTTAAATCAAGAAAATTTAACACCAGTACTTATTATTTCAAAAATCGATTTAATTGAGGAAACTCAATTAGACCAATTAAAAAAAGATATGCTATATTATGAAAGCATGGGATATGATGTTTATTATGTCAATAGTAAACAAGCTATTGGTATTGATGTCCTAGCTCATATATTTAAAGATAAAATAACAGTTTTAGCAGGACAAACAGGTGTTGGTAAATCGACGCTTTTAAATGCTTTAATGCCTGAATTAGGCTTAAAAACACAAGAGATATCTAAAGCTTTAGGTAGAGGTAAACATACAACTAGACATACTGAATTATATGAATATAATCAAGGGTTTATTGTTGATACACCAGGTTTTTCAAAAATAGAATTTAAAATCTTTCATAAAGAAGATTTAAAATCTTTTTATCCTGATTTTGTAGATTACTCTAAAAACTGCAAGTTTAAAGGAAATTGTAATCATATACATGAGCCTGGATGCATGGTCAAACAAGCTGTAGAAGATGATGAGATATTGTTTTCTAGATATGAAAATTATTTAAAGTTTTATAAAGAAATCGAGACACAAAAAGATAAATATTAAAGGAAGTGAAGAGATGTTAATTGCACCCTCTATATTAACTGCTAATTTTGCTAAATTAGAAGAAGAACTGATAAAAATAGAAACAGCTGATAAAATCCATTTAGATGTTATGGATGGACATTTTGTCCCAAATATATCGTTTGGACCACATATCGCAAGATCTATCTCAAAGGTGTCTAAGCTACCATTAGATATTCATTTAATGGTCACAGATCCCCTTTTTTGGATTGATCAATTCGTGTTTTCAAACACAGAATATTTAACCATTCATGTGGAAGCAAACGATGTGAAAGAGACTATTAAAAAGATAAAACAAGCAAATGTAAAGGTAGGTATATCTTTAAAACCAAAAACTAAAGTATACGATATAATCCCTTATTTAAGCCAATGTGATTTAGTGTTGGTAATGACTGTAGAGCCTGGATTTGGTGGACAATCGTTTATGACTGAGATGATGGATAAAGTCGTTGAATTGGTTAAATTGAGAGAAGAAAAAGGATTAGATTTCTTAATTGAAGTTGATGGTGGAATTTCTGATCAAACGATAGACATATGTAAAAAAAGTGGAGTCGATATGGCTGTAGCGGGTTCTTATATCTTTAATCATAAAGATCCAATAGAAGCTATCAAATCACTTAAATGAGAGTCTTAATTGTTGTACATCCGGTGCCTAAGGATATAAAAAAAATCATCTCATTAAATGATGATGATTATATCATTGCAGTCGATCAAGCAGTGCTTGCTTTATACAAACAAAGAATCAATATAGATCTTGCGATTGGTGATTTTGATTCCTTGACCAATGATGGTGTACTTACTAAACTAAATGTTAAAAGATTAAATCCTATTAAAGATGAAACAGACACCTTTGCAGCTCTTGTTGAAGCAGAAAAGCTAAACCCAGATCAAATGATTATGATTGGTGGTATCGGTGGTAACAGAATAGAACATTTTATGGCACATTTGTTGTTATTTGATAGATTTAATAAATTAAAAATCATCAATGATCTTAGTGAAATATTTATGCTTGAAAACGAGAATAAAAAAATCGACTATAAAGGGTATATATCCATTTTTGCATATGATCATGCAGTTATAACTTTAAAGGGGTTTAAGTATCCTTTAGATGCTTATGAACTTACAGCATATGATCCACTTGGCATCAGTAATGAAATTATAGATGATCATGCGAGTATTTGTGTTAAAGAAGGACGTGTGATTGTTGTTTTATCAAAAGTCGATAGATAAAAAA
This sequence comes from Acholeplasmataceae bacterium, assembly GCA_021108415.1. Classification (GTDB taxonomy): domain Bacteria; phylum Bacillota_I; class Bacilli_A; order Acholeplasmatales; family Acholeplasmataceae; genus Mariniplasma. Next base: position 36,506 of record JAIOQX010000003.1, read on the forward strand.
ATAAAAGGCTAATAGCCTTTTTATTTTTTAAACGCGCTCTAAATTATTCTTTTTTAACGCTCTTGCAGACACTTTAACTTTTATGATCTTGCCATTTTCGTCTTTAATACGAACTGTTTGAAGATTACTCTTCCAAGTACGGCGAGTTGCATTTAAAGCATGACTGCGTTTGTTTCCAAAAACTGTCTTTTTTCCTGTTACATAACATGTAGCCATATTCTCACTCCTAACTGCACAATTCAATTTAACATATAATGATTAAAATTGCAACAACTAAGTGCATAAAAATGTGATTTTTACGTAATTAATAGTATTATATGAATATATGATATAATATAAGTGATTTTAAATAGACTTTATAGCGTTGCTTTTTGGTTTCAATGATGCTATACTGTTAAAGTATTTATTTGAATTATGAAATAAAAATGAAATTAATTGAAACATATAGATAAGCATTTTACCAAAAATATGAGGAGGATCAATATGGCAAATAAAACAGTCAGTGGATCTCTATTTAAAAAAATGGTAACTAACGGAGCAGTTAACTTAAAAAACAATCACAAAGAAATTGATCATTTAAATGTATTCCCAGTCCCTGATGGAGATACTGGAACGAACATGCAAATGACCATGATGGCCGGCGTTAAAGAAGTAAACAATTTAGAGAGTCAATCGATAATCGATATATCTAAAATTTTATCTCGTGGATTATTAATGGGAGCAAGAGGTAACTCAGGTGTTATACTTTCCCAATTTTTCCGCGGAGTTTACTCTGAAATCGCTAAAATTGATAATGGATCAGCAACAGTTCAAGAATTTATTCAAGCACTTGTTGGTGGATATCAAATGGCATATCGAGCAGTGATGGATCCTGTTGAAGGAACTATATTAACAGTTGTACGTGAATCAGCTGAAAAAGTTCTCCGTGAACAACCAAATTTAAATAGTGTTGAAGAAGTATTAAAGATGTATTTAGAACAAGCAAATGAAACGTTAATTAAAACCCCAGAATTATTACCAGTCTTAAAAGAAGCTGGTGTAGTTGACAGTGGTGGAGCAGGATTTATTAAAATCATTGAAGGATGGATGATGGCACTTAATGGTCAAATGTTAAGTGAAGCTGAAGTTCAAGCACAAACCCCTACAATGGAACATTTCCATGGTGCAGAAAATTTAGGTGCTGTAGATATTAAATATGGCTATTGCACAGAGTTTATAGTCAAGTTACACAATCCAGAAAAATTTAGTGAAGACTTTATGAAAAATCCATTATCACAAATGGGAGACTCTTTGGTTGTAGTTACAGATGATGACTTATTAAAAATCCATGTGCATACTAACCAACCAGGCGTTGCGTTAACACTTGCTCAAAAATATGGTGATTTACAAACCATGAAAATTGAAAACATGAGATTACAACATTCAACAATTATGAATGTAGAAGCAACACAACCTAATAAGGTAGCAAAACCAAAAGCAAAATTTGGAATTATTGCAGTCGCATCAGGTGAAGGTATTCATGAAGCATTTAAAGAATTAGGTGTTCACACGATTATTGATGGTGGACAAACAATGAATCCATCAACAGAAGCTTTTGTTAAAGCTGTTGAAGAATTAAATGCAGATCATATTATCATCTTACCAAATAATAAGAATATTATTCTATCAGCTGAGCAAACATTAGATATTTGCCAAGATCGTTCAATTAGAGTCTTAAAGACAAAGAGTATTGCTCAAGGTTATTCATCATTGATGGCTTTTGATCCTACTCAAGAGTTAGATATTAATATTGAAGAAATGTCAGCGATCGTATCAAACATGCGTTCTGCAGAGATTACTTATGCTGTAAGAGATACTGAAATTAATGGTGTAAAGATTAAAAACGGAGATTTTATCGGAATTACAAAAGGCGAAATCTTAGTTTCAACACCTTCTAGAATCGAAACAGCACATAAACTATTAGATGACATGATTGATGAAGATAGAGAAATTATCACAATCTTCCATGGCGTAGATGCAACTGAAGAAGAAGTTTTAGCAGTTGTAGAATATGCGAAGAAATTAAATCCAGATATTGAAGTAGATTTAATTAGTGGTAAACAAGAAATTTATTCATTTATAATTGCAGTAGAATAAAAAAAAGGGGAAACCCTTTTTTTAAAGCGGGAGTGGTGGAATGGTAGACACGCATGCTTGAGGGGCATGTGGCTTTAGGGTCGTGTGAGTTCAAATCTCATCTTCCGCACCATCTTAATTATACCAAGTTTATTTCTATTTCAAAAAGTGGCTTAAGCGCGCCACTTAGCGAATAAGTGGAGATAAACTTTTTTCTTTTTGTAGGTATTTTAATGCGAATTCAGTGATTTTTCTTTATTGTTAACAGTAATTTATAGTGATTTTGTATGTGCTTTAATGCTATGTGTCATAGGGGGTTTGAACTTTTGCGAAATTCAAGTTTTTCGTGCGGTTGATGAGATTTGAACTTTTAATATTATACTAGTTTTGTGCAATAGAAAAGAACCACATCTCTGCGGTTCTTAGGAAGGGGATGTGTGCCGAATTGCACACATGCTATGTAAGGGATAAGTTGCGACAATGTCGCACTTTTATTATAATACAAAGGTTTATCAGATTCAATAATTTAATAAAGGTTAATCACACTTTGTGCTTTGTGTTTAGTCTTGCGAATTATATATTCAGTCTCAATTGATGGAAAAGAATACACACTTTTCTGGTAGGGGCTCTGAAATGCATTTATCACAAATTCAATATGATCTCTATCGTGCACTATAACCTTTGTAAATAAATCTCTAAATGAAAAATCTGTTATGCTTTCTATCGGTACTTTATGCGTATTAAGCAAAGCCTTAATTTTTTTAATAACAGATGAAATATTGTGAGTTGTTAATAAAGCGTTCTTACTTTTAAGTAGATCTAATTCAGTCTCATTCTTAAGTGATATTATCTCATCTCGTACAAGCTTATCTAAATCATCAGAAGAAGACATGAGATTCCTTAACTTCGCGTCATACTCGTCTAATTTTTCCTGTGCTTGCTGCAAACGGGAGTTGAGGTCAATGATAGCAGGATGAATCAATAAAGCCTTACGAAGGCTATTTAGGAACTCATCTTTATGCTTTAAGATATTGTTTATTTGCGAGATAAGCATTTCATCAAAGGTTTCAATAAATAAAGCATCATTATCACATTTCTTATTTACTTTGTTTGAAAAACATACAAGGATTTCTTGCTCTGCCATGAAAAAACAGGACACGTATCCCCCCTCTATGGTTTAAAAAAGAGGATATAATTAATAATCTTAAATATATTATATCAAATGTTTAGCTTGTTTTATATAGATGCTTTGATATTTATTTAACTCCATTCATCATTCTGTATTCTACAGGACTTAAGTAATTTAATTTCCAAGATGGTCTTTTGTTATTGAAGTAATTCACATAGATTTCAATAGCTTTCCATGGATCTTGAAAATCATCAATTCTCAAGTTCTTTTTAATTTCTGCTTTAATCCATCCATTAAGTGATTCTATAACTGCGTTATCAGTTGGTGTAGCCACTCTTGACATGCTTCTTGTAATTGGATAGCTCTTATGTGCTTTTTCAAACTTGCTTGATGCATAAATATTGCCTTGATCACTATGCAAGATTGTATTTAAATCACCATATCCTCTTTGTTCTTTAATCTTAAGAAAGTCATTTAAAGAATGAAGATGATTCATAACACCCATACCATGTTTGTAGTTGGCAAGATTCCAACCGACCATTTCGTTATTATAAACATCTATATGATAGTTCCAATCATATTTCTTACCATTTATAACCAACATGGTTGTATCTGAGCAGACAACTTCAAATGGTCTTGAGGTTAACCAATTGTTATTGACTAAATTAGGAAACTTATCAGATTGATGTTTTGGCCTTCTAAAAGCCTTCCTTCTTGCTTTAGAAGAGATGCCCATCTCTTTAAAGCAGCGATACATTAAGTAATAACTTACAATCCAGCCTGTTTCATCTCTAATATCTTTTCTTATGGATCTGTATCCTTTAGTTGGATACATTTCATGATAGTTCTTGATTAACATCTTTAGATGGGTTTTAGTTTGCTCCTGATGTGTTAAGTAGGTCTTGCGCTTAAGATACCTGTAATAGCTTGACCTATGAAGGTCTAAATACTTACATAGATCTTTTATATAGAATCTTGATTTGAATTTATCTATCAGCTCAAACTCATATTGTTTTATGAGTTTTTTTTTATATATTTTACATCTTCTTTAGAATAACCTTTTTTAAGACGTTCTATTTCTATTTTCAATAAGAAGATTTGATGTTTCAAATCATCTATTGAATCTTCTACATGATCTGTTGGGATTTTATCTCTTTGTTTATTTTTGTTTATTAAGCCTGTTATACCCTCTTGTTCATATTTACGTACCCAGTCTCTTTGAGTCTTTCTGGCGACATTATATTGTCTTTCTAACTCATGTTTCGATAGATGATCCTCTAGAATCATTTTAACAATCTTAAGCTTAAAGTCCGTTGTATAGTGGTTTGTCATCCTTTTTCTCCTTATATATTTATATTATACATCATTATCTATAAAGGGGGGGGCGTGTGTCTCACTTTTTCATAGCAGTGCAGTAAATCTTGGTTCGTTTTATATAAGTTTTATGAATTGGAAGATAAAAGTGTATTGGAATGGCAAAAATGTAAAACAGTAAATATGCGAAAAAGCATTTATGAAAGAACTAGACAGTATCACTTGGAATGGTTGAAATACATAATTTTTGCTAATGAGAAAAAAATGGAAACAAACAAAATGGGAGCCTTAGGATTTGATATAACAACTATGGCTTGCATTGTTCATGATAAATTAGCAGGAATAAATGTAGGAAATGAATAATTGTGTTTGATTGGCATGGATTTTTATGAGTGGTCTACAGTACCATATGTATAGGTAGGAGAATAGATAGCCGTGCCAAGTATCAATTCAACGAACACTGAACTTGGTATAACTCCAGAGTAAAACACGCTATTTTTTTAGTGAAAAACATGATAAACTTAGTAATGACATGACATATAAAAAGCATTGGTTTGATACAATTGTATCAGGCTTTTTTTTTGTGCAGAAAGGGCGTTTTCTCCCTATATTCCAAATTCCATATGTCCTGAGAAGATTAAATATAGAACTTTTTCAGGTCTTTTTTGTATTCTACGTTCAACCTTTTAACGATTACCTAACTATTTACACTATTACCCAACCATTTACACGATTACTCAACCATTTACACGATTACATTAATGCAATGATTAACTTTGAGATTATATATAAGTTTTATACATATTAATGGACTGCTATATATTCAAACCAATAATAATCAAAAAAATTGACAAAAAGAATGAGATTTGATAATATGTATCATATGTGAGCAACTTCTCACATAGATTGGAGCGTTTTATGTCTAAAACAAATGTAAATGATGTTTGCACGTGTAATGTTGTTCATCCAGAAAAAGTTAGCAAAGCAATTGAAACACTTCCTGAAGATCAGATTATCTTTGATCTAGCAGATTTTTTCAAATCTTTTAGTGATTCTACTCGAATGAAAATAATTCTTGCTTTGGAAGAGACTGAACTTTGTGTTTGTGATTTATCGACAGTGATTAATATTTCTCGCTCTGCAGTATCTCATCAGCTTAGGGTCCTAAGACAAGCAAGACTAGTTAAATTTCGTAAAGAAGGAAATGTTGTTTATTACTCATTAGATGATGAGCATGTACATACAGTGATAAAACAAGGGTTAAATCATATAACTCATAAATAGAATGGAGAAAAAAATGAGAGATATTAAATACAGTTTATCCGATTTGAGTTGTGCAAGTTGCGCAGATAGAATTGAAAGAAAAGTGAATAAACTAGATGATGTTGAGGTGGCTTCAGTGAACTTTGTCACAAAAGAAATCACGATCACACCGAAAAAATCATATGATTCTGAAACTCTTTTCAGCAAAATAAAGAAAATAGTAAAAGACGAAGAAAGTAGCACTGAAGTTTGTGAAATTAGCACAAATCTATTATTTGCGATAGAAGGTCTTGATTGTGCAAATTGCGCTGCTAAAATCGAAGATAAATTAATTAAAACAGATGGCATAATAGATGCCAGCGTTGACTTCATGTCTAAAAAATTAAAATTAGTGTTATCTAACGTGTCAGAGAAAAATAAAATTATAGACATCACTCAAAGAATAATTAGTAAGTTGGAACCTGGGGTTACCATCAGTGAGATAAATCAAGGTGGCGATAGTGATGTTGAAGAAGTTGATGAATCTACATTAAAAAAAGATTTTATTATTTTTGGTGTAGGAATATTGTTATTTATTAGTGCTTTGTTTGTTAAAGAAGACACCCTGCCACATTATGTACTTCTTATATTAAGTTATTTTATTATAGGTGGGGAAGTTGTACTCAAGGCGTTTAAAAATATTTTCAGAGGAAAAGTTTTTGATGAAAATTTTCTGATGACAATTGCTACAGTAGGTGCTTTTATTATTGGAGAGCATCCTGAAGCTGTGGCTGTTATGATTTTCTTTCAAATTGGAGAGTTCTTTCAAGATATTGCAGTGAACCGTTCAAGAAGATCTATAAAGAAATTGTTGGATATAAGACCTGATACAGCAATGATACAAAATGGGAAGAACTCAGTGGAAATGCGTATTGAAGAAGTAGGAATCGGCGAGATCATGATTATTAGACCTGGTGAGAGAATTCCACTTGATGGAGAAGTTATAACAGGCAAATCAACAATAGATACGAAGGTCTTAACTGGTGAATCTGTTCCAACAAGTGTATTTCCGGGTGAACAAGTACTCTCAGGTTGTATTAATATTAATGGGGTGCTAACAGTGATGGTTACTAAATTATCTAGTGAATCCACAGTTTCGAAAGTACTTGAGCTTGTTGAAAACGCATCAAGTAAAAAAGCGCCAACTGAAAAATTCATCACAAAATTTGCTAGAGTCTATACTCCAATTGTAGTTATAATTGCAGCCCTTCTAGCATTCATTCCACCATTGCTAATTGAAGGAGCTACATTTGATGAGTGGATTTATAGAGCACTTATTTTCTTGGTTATCTCATGCCCATGTGCGCTGGTTGTTTCTATTCCTCTAGGATTTTTCGGTGGTATAGGAGCTGCGTCTAGAAACGGTATTTTAGTAAAAGGTGGGAATTTCTTAGAAGCACTAAATGATATAGAGATTGCAGTATTTGATAAAACTGGTACATTAACAGAAGGAACGTTTACTGTTACTGAAATCAATACGATGAATGGATTGTCTAATGAGGAATTATTAGAAAAAGCTGCTTATGTTGAAAGTTATTCTAATCATCCTATAGCTGTATCTGTTGTAAGTAAATATAATAAAGAAATCAATCAAAATCTTCTATCAAAAGTTGAAGAAATTTCAGGACATGGTGTAAAAGCAACGTATCAAGGTGCGGAAATTTTGATTGGGAATGCAAGACTTATGGATAAAGAAGGCATTGATTTTCAAGAGTCGAAATCACTTGGATCAATTCTTTATATTGCAATTGACGAGCAATATGCAGGAAATATCGTAGTATCTGACCAAATCAAGAAGGATTCCAAAACAGCTATTCAAATGCTTAAATCCTTTGGAATAAAAAAGATTGTGATGTTGACAGGTGATAAGAAATTAGTGGCAGATTCTGTAGGTAAAGAACTTATGATTGATGAAGTTTATAGTGAGTTATTACCAGAAGATAAACTTATCATAGTTGAAGAATTATTAAAACAAAAATCAAAAAAAGGTAAACTATTTTTTGCTGGAGATGGAATTAATGACACGCCAGTCTTAGCTAGATCTGATATTGGTATTGCCATGGGTGGACTTGGTGCTGATGCTGCAATAGACGTTGCTGATGTTGTAATCATGAATGATGAACCATCGAAAATTGGGACTGCCGTATTTGTGGCTAAGAGAACCCGTAAAATTGTCTGGCAAAATATTTATTTTGCATTAGGAATCAAATTCATGTTTTTGGCTTTAGGAGCTTTAGGCATAGCAACTATGTGGGAGGCCGTAATCGCCGATGTAGGTGTTTCGTTATTAGCTGTTTTAAATGCAATGAGAGTGTTAAACTATAAGTATGATAAATCACTTTAAGAGATTAAACTCAGTTTTATTTGAAATAATATGAAATATAGGAGACTTGATTCCTCAATCCTTTACACTTATTATATGTTTCTTATGATTGATCAAATATCAAGAATTTTAATTGTAAATAATCTAAATCTATATGAAGAGATCAATGTCAATTTTTTTAAGTGGAAAAATGAAGAATTCGTTAATGACAAGATAATATTATAAGGTGGGTGACCAAATGCTTAGGAATAAAAGTGTAAGATACATAGCTATTGTATATGCCATATTGGCGGCATTATTTTATGGGTTTGGAACACCACTCTCAAAACTTTTGCTCTTACATATTTCACCATATCTATTGTCATCCTTATTGTATTTTGGAGCGGGTATAGGAATGCTATTTGTAGTCTTGTTCACCAAATCACAAAGAAAATCAAGGTTTGTCAATGAATTTAAGAAAAGAGACCTAAAATTCATCATACTAATGATTGCCCTAGATATTATTGCCCCAATATTATTAATGATTGGGTTAACAACAACTAACGCATCTACAGCGTCGTTGCTAAATAATTTTGAGATTGTCTTTACAGGTATCATAGCAATGATTTTTTTTAAAGAAATTGTTGGGAGAAAAATGTGGGTTGCGATATCTCTTATCGTACTTGCGGGGGCTCTGCTTACATTTGAAGATTTTACCGGATTTCATATATCAATTGGAGCGCTTTTTGTATTAGGAGCAAGTTTAAGCTGGGGTTTGGAAAACAATTGTACTAGAATGTTATCAAAAGGTAACCCTCTACATGTTGTTGTTATTAAAGGTCTAGGCTCAGGTTTGGGGTCGTTGATTATCGCATTAGTAGTGAATCAAGCATCTGTAGTATGGTATTTTGTTATACTGGCGTTATTACTTGGATTCGTTTCTTACGGAATGAGTTTATACTATTATATTAGTGCACAAAGACAACTTGGGGCAGCTAGAACCAGTGCATTCTATGCTATTGCACCTTTTGTTGGATCCATTTTCTCTTTTATTGTGCTAAAAGATTCGTTGTCTATAGTTTTTGGGATAGCGTTTATATTAATGATTTTCGGAACATACTTGGCAATCAAAGAAAACAATTCTCATCAAAATAACTCAACAAATTGATTCGCATATTTTTTGAAATATTATAATTTTTGAACAATAGTCATTATTTCATATGTTTAGCGAGAGAAGAGGTGCACAGATTTTTAATAATGGTGCGTAATTGAAGCAAAATAGGTCATTTAACACACACATCAAACTAAGTGGTCTTAGAAATTACTTGTTTTGGATGTAAGGATTACTTATCAACATAAAAAAACCGGACACAAACAGATGTGTATTAGAATAACCAATTTATTTTCTATTTTTGATGAAACTTTTACTTTTTTTGGAAATATCATATAAAAATTTATCGTGAATAGCACTTTTTATTGAGAATCAAACGTAATCATTAATGATGAAAAGACAAATATAATCAAGAATACAATATGGAATTAATCATACAAAATATGGTTGATTCCATTTTTTAACAAACATATTACAAAATTAATAGAAAAAATGGAAATTTATTTCAAAATCTTCATAATTATCTAGTCATTCATCTTGTATTCACATTGTTTTTGTATACTACGAGTGAGGTGAAAGAAATGAAAAAGACGAATATAGTATTATTGATATTAGGAATAGTGGTTTTCTTATTTGTAGTAGGGTTAACTTTTTTTGGTTCTAATTATTATGGATCGAATCATATGTGGAATCAAGGGTACTTTTTTTCAGGTTGGATGATGCCATTAGGCATGATTGGTATGGTTGCGTTTTGGATTTTCATTGCATATGTATTGTTTAGATGGACTGGAACATCTATCAATAACAGCGAAAATGCAGAAACACATTTAAAAGAAAGATTATCCAGAGGAGAAATCACGATTCAAGAATATGAAGAAATTCTAAAAAAAATAAAGGAGAATAAGTAGATGAAAACAAGAACACTAATTGTAATAGGAGTACTGCTAGTAGCTATATTTTTTGCAGCAAAATCGAATTTTGTACAAGCTTCATTTAATAGTGGATTACCTACAAGTAACGATGAAAACAATTATGGGTATGGAATGATGGGTGGATATGGGTATGGAATGATGGGTGGATATGGTTATGGAATGATGGGTGGATATTATGATGAGGATGACTTCTGCTTCAATATTGATGACAATACACCATCTTATGAATGGTTGTATGCACATCTTAATGTAGAAGATCAAGCCTTGGTTGACGCTAAATACATAGATTTGGTTTCAGCGGTTGACTTTTCCAAAATGACGCTTGATGAGCAACAAACTGCAATCGATGATATCAAAGTTGCCCTCGTTACCTTTATTGAAGATAGTGGCTTTACACTTACCCCTTTTAGACCATGAAATACATCATTTCAGGAGTTACGTTAATACTCCTGGTCGTAGGGGCATTCTTATTATTTAAATCACCAAGTTCAATAGATCCATTGGTCGCATATGGAATGGATCAATTGTCGGTGACGGAGCTTGTGGCACAACTTGAGAACAGAACAGACGAGCCTAAAACCTTGAAAGCAAATATTGATAGTTCTGGACTGAATATCACCGCAAATGGTCAATCAGTGAAGGTTGACCTGCCATCTGACATGTTTTATTTGTCATTCGCTCCATATATCAATACAACACATCCTTGTGGCATTCATAATTTGATCTCTTGTCGTGGGGAATTAAAACAAGAAGAATTTCATGTCTTAATCTCAGATGATTTAGGAAATATCATCATCGATGAATATATGGAGTCTTTCGCCAATGGCTTTTTAGGTGTGTGGATACCTTCTAATATGAACGGAACTATATCCATCACGTATCAAGGATTAATCGCAACAACTTTAATCTCGTCTTTTTCAGGCGATAATACATGTCTTACTACATTGGAGTTAACAAATGAAATCAATTAAAATTAGCATAAAAGGGATCCACTGCGGAGGGTGTCTAAATCGGATTAATCAGATTATTACAATTCAGGGAGGGGATCGGTTTGATTTTGATTTTGCAACCATGACAGGAACCATTGCTTATGAAGGTAATTTAGAGCATGTTTCCGATTTTTCAAATGCAATTGAAAATGCTGGATATCAAGTACATATATTATCGGTTCAAGAAGAAGATTGAAATTACTCGTTTCTTCTTGACTATAAGTTTGTCTAATTGTGGAATAGAAAGTTATCGAGTATAATGTATACGTTAGGTGGTGATTTCATGAACTTATTGATTGTAGAAGACAATCGAAAAATCAATGATCTTTTAGCAGTGTTTTCAAGACAAGACAGTCATAATGTAACTCAAACCTTTTCGGCAGAAGAAGCCTTAAATGTTCTTTCATTAAAATCATATGATGTCATACTAACTGATTTGATGCTGCCAAAGATGCAAGGTGAAGAGTTTGTTAAAAAGATTAGAAGTATTAGTGATATTTATATTATTGTAATTACTGCTAAGATTGAGATTAATGAAAAATTAGATCTACTTTCATTAGGTGCAGATGATTATATAACAAAACCATTTTCAGTTGAAGAAGTTATGCTCAAACTTAAGAATGTTGATAAAAGATTACTAGCGACATTACCACTTATACATTCATATGAGAAGGGTTTATTAAAAATAATGCCATTGAATAGAGAAGTATACGTTCAGAGTAAGATAGTAAATCTTACTAAATATGAATATGATCTTCTATGGTATTTAGCAACCAATAGAAATCGAATTTTCAATCGAGATCAACTCATCGAAATTTGCTTTTCTGATAGTGAAGCTTTTGATAGAGTAATTGATGCATATATTAAAAATATACGTAGGAAACTTCAAGACGATGCCAATAACCCAAAATACATCAAGACTCACTATGGTATTGGATATGAGTTTGTAGGTGAGTTAGATGATTAGTTTTAAAATATTTTTCAAACAAAGAATGGCGAGATTTCTAATCGTAATGTTTGCAAGTTTATTATTACTTTCCAATCTTTCAGTCTACCTGATTGCAAATGTTCAATCAACAAGACAGATCGAACGTCAAGATGCAGCTTTTGCTACATTGTTAGAACACCTAATAATTTATGAGAGCGTGGACACATCAATAGTCTATGCAGAGCATTATACACATGCACATCGCATAAATCTTATTTATAAAGATGAAAACAATAATATCCTTTATCAAAGCGATGTACTACCCAATAATGGAAAACAAATCAATCTTTACAATGACGCAAATGAAAAAATAGGTGAAGTTACTTTAGATTATCAACCGTCATTTATTAGTGCTGAAGTGACAGTTGGGTTGATTGTTTATAATGTATTTTCGTTAATGCTATTTTCAAGCATACTTATCATCCTTTTTAAGTATCTGAACAAGCAAAATGCGATTTTACAAAAGGACATGAACAACATTGGGAAGGAACAAGAAGTATTTACATTTAAAGACATATCAAATATAAACGAACGATATGTAAAAGCCTTGAAAATTGAAAAAGATTTGATAGAAATGCAGAAGCACTATGTACAATTACTAGCTCATGATGTGAAGACTCCTTTAACCGTTATGAAAGCATATCTTGAAGGAGTTAAATTAGGAAGGCTTAAGTTTGATGAAAAAATTAATGAGGACTTGCTTTCAGAGATAGATTCAATAGAAAAATTAGTTCCCCAAATTATTGCTATGGATATAATACAGATTGAAAAAACGCAGAATATTGCACCAATAATTGAAAACCAACTTAAAAAATTACAAGAAGTTTTTATGACAAAAAATATTACTTTGAATTATAGTTTAGACAATTTTGAAATGAAAGTATCCGAATATGATATTACAAGAATTATTGAACATCTCGTATTCAACGCATTCTATTATAGTAATGCTAAAAGCTCAGTACAAGTAACATTGGATGCTTCAAGTCATATGTTAACAGTAGCTGATACTGGAATAGGCATGACTCAAAAAACAATTAACGAAATATATAATGGACCACACAGAAGCGAGTCATCTGCTAAATACAATAAAAAAGGAAATGGCATTGGTCTTCAAATTGTATTTGAGATTATAAAAAGAATGAATGCAAGTATTGCAATTGAAAGTGAGATTGGAATAGGAACAAAAATATCAATCAGTTTCTAATAATAATGTTTTGAAAGGAAATGAAATGAAAAAAGAAGAAAAAGAAAAAACAAAAAATAGTAAAACAAATGAGAATTATAAAATGAAGACACATGTTTCTATAGATCATAAACAAATGGATCACGAACACATGAATCATAATAAAGATAATCACGAACACATGAATCATAGTAAAGATAACCACGAACATATGGATCATAACCAAATGGATCATGAACATATGAATCACAATAAGGAAGAACATTCACATCATAATCATCATGCACATATGGTTAAGGATTTTAAAAAGAGATTTTTTATTTCTCTAATTATTATGGTTCCTATTCTTGCTTTATCGCCAATGATCCAAACGTTTCTAAATGTCGATTTGCGTTTCCCGGGAGATTCATATATATTGTTGTTTTTAGCAACTTTCTTATTTATATATGGTGGTAAACCATTTTTCGTAGGAGCCGTATCTGAAATTAAACAGAAATCTCCAGCAATGATGATGCTGGTTGCTTTAGCTATTTCTGTAGCGTATATTTACAGCACATTCACAGTATTTGGATTAGCTGGCAGTGATTTCTTTTGGGAGCTTTCTACCCTCATAGTTATTATGTTGCTAGGTCATTGGCTTGAAATGAAGTCTGCTATGGGAGCATCAAAAGCGCTTGAAGCACTGATTAACCTAATGCCAGCAGAAGCACATCTTCTGATTGACGACATTAATACAAAAGATGTTTTAGTTAAAGATCTTAAAGTTGGAGATGTTGTTTTAGTTAAACCAGGAGAAAAAATTCCAGTGGATGGTATTGTTATCAAAGGGGTATCATCTGTAAATGAATCAATGGTAACAGGAGAATCAATCCCGTCTAATAAATCTGTAAAAATGGATGTGATTGGTGGGTCTATTAATGGTGATGGTGTATTAACAGTCAAAGTTAACAAAGTTGGAGAAGATACTTTTCTTTCACAAGTAATTAAACTTGTTCAAGAAGCTCAAAATTCTAAATCAAAGACACAGAGATTAGCAGATAAGGCAGCAAAATGGTTATTTTACATAGCTATCATCGCAGGTACATTAACATTCACATATTGGATGTTAGCTGGCTATGGACTTGCATTTGCAATGGAAAGAGCAGTAACAGTTATTATTATTGCGTGTCCTCATGCATTAGGGCTTGCTGTACCTCTAGTAACAAGCGTATCAACGAGCATTGCTGCTCAAAAGGGACTTCTAATTCGTAATAGAACAGCTTTTGAAGAAGCAAGAAAAATTGACACTGTCGTCTTTGATAAAACAGGAACGCTGACAGAGGGAAAATTTGGAGTTACAAATATAATGGCTAATTCAATTGAAAATAAAGAGTTATTACAACTTGCGCTTTCACTAGAAGCTAATTCCGAACATCCAATTGCACTTGGAATCGTTGAGGAAGGCAAGAAACAAAATCTTTCATTATTGACAGTTGAAGATTATCAAAATATACCAGGACAAGGATTACAGGGAACTATTGAAAAACGTGTGGTCATGGTAGTTAGCCCAGGATATATGGATTTACATCAAATAGACTATGATAAATCAGAATATCAAAAGTTAGCTAATCAAGGAAGAACGATTGTATTCGTATTAAGAGATAATGTGTATTTAGGATTCATTGCCTTATCAGATATTATTAAGACAACAGCCAAAGAAGCTATTATTGCTCTTAGAGAAATGAATATAACTTCAATTATGCTAACAGGTGATAATAAAATCGTTGCAAAAATGGTTGGAGATGCAGTTGGAATTGATCAAGTTATTGCCGAAGTGTTACCGCATGAGAAGCAAAATAAGATTCAGGAATTAATAAGCCAAAATAAAAAAGTTGTCATGACAGGTGACGGAGTCAATGATGCACCAGCACTTGCAATTGCTGATTTAGGTGTTGCCATTGGTGCAGGAACAGATGTGGCTATAGAAACCGCTGATGTCATTTTAGTCAGAAGTAATCCACTTGATGTTGTATCAATTGTAAAACTCTCAAAAGCAACACATAAAAAGATGGTACAAAATCTATTTTTAGGTACTGGTTACAACTTGATTGCTCTACCATTAGCAGCAGGTGTTTTATCTGGGATAGGTATTATTTTATCTCCAGCAGTTGGAGCAGTTTTGATGTCATTAAGTGCGATTGTAGTTTCGATTAATGCAAAACTCCTTAAATTGAAATAGATAGTTTTAAATTTGTAGAAAGTATTAGACTTAATATCGACACAAAAAGATGGAATTTTTATGTTTCATCTTTTTAAATATTTAAATTCGAACAAGATTTATGTATAGGAGTATTATCAAATGATATTTGTTATATATTTTTGTGAAATCTAGAATGAAAACAATAAAAAGTTGTCAAGTGGTTACTTAGTTTTTGTGATGATTGTGCTAAAAGCTGTAAGCTTCTAGTGCACAAAAAGTAAACTTGGCATAACTCCAGAGTAAAACATGCTATTTTTTTAGTGAAAAACATGATAAACTTAGTAATGACAAGACATCGATAGAGCATTGGTCTAATACGATTTGTATAAGGCCTTTTTTGTCTTAATAGAGCCTTTTCGATTTTTGACCATGTGTTAAAATGTGTTGCCATGTAGATGTTGAATGACCCATTTTAAGACAATATACATTTTCTTTTACACGATTACAATTAGAATTACACGATTTAAGGAACTTTTACATGATTACATAAAATTATATAAGGATGCATTTTTGCACTGCCTCGAAAAAGTGGGATACACAATATCCATCTTGACACACAAATTATTCTGTGATAAAGTACTGATTATAAACAAACTAGATCTCGGGAGGGAATTATGAGACAATATTTAGTTAGAAAATCAACTATTGTTATTTTAGTGGTTTTTGTATGTGTTGGCTTTTCTATTTTCATTAGAGGAAATGATTTAAAGCCGTTAGAAAGAACAGTTGATGTTAATTTATTGGCAAATCAGCAATCAGGAATTGATTATTTAGAAACTTTTGATAACGCAGAGTTAAAAAACGGTATAGATGAAATTACCTACATAGGATATAAGAATATCAAAGATTTTTATACTGTTGATTATTTATCAGAGACAAATGATGATTTATCTGAATATAGAATTTCTTTTGAAGTGCTCTATATAAAATCATTGGATTTACTATATATAGATGTTAGTTTGATTGACACATATAACAATATTGTAGATACAATGACATTAAATGGATATGCATTTAAAGACACTGATGAGATTAGAAATGTAGAATTTGACTTGTATGGCTACTCATTTTATGCAACAGATTTGTTATCAGACGACACAATTGATGAAGTTGCTATAAACAGTAATTTTGTATTAGCTATTATGACTGGTGATGGTGGAGTTAGTGGTGGAATTGTTTATCCCATTGTTAATGTTAGTAATTCAATTGTAGGTATCGATGATGCGATAAACAATGCAGAAGCATATCTTAATCCACCTGACATTTGGTATGATGGACCAATGAAGTATTTTATGTGGAAAGTCAAATTAGAAATGGCTAAAGATGATTTTATAATTAATTCTGCATTAGAAACAGAAGCTATTGAGGATGGTAAATTAGTTGGATCAAATGGATATATCGGTAATCAAAGTAATTCTACATGGGATTCATGGGAGTATGGATTATCAAATTTAGGAGATGCTGGTTGTGGTATTTTTGCTATGTTTAACTTTTTAAAAGATACCGGATACGATCCACATTTATCGACTTTGATCGCATTGACACAATTAATGAATGCTGATGTTGCGTTTGGCCTATTTGGTACAAACGCATATCCAGACGACATGTTATTTATGGAGACAACAGTTTTTGATTCAATCATCCAAAATTATATAATACCAATCGCCGTAGATGTGATTCCTAAAATTGCAGCTACATTGATTAACACACAGTTCGAAAATGCAAGTGACTGGTGGTTGAGATGGTTTGGATGGACATATGATGTGCAAGTTGTTGCAACAACTGCAGTTATTGAAACCGCATTTTTTGCACTTTTTGTAACTGCTGATGCTTTAGTAGAATGGTATTGGAGTTCGACTAGTAGCGTAACTGAAGTATTATCGCTTTATGGATTTAATGATATGTCAAACACAACAAACCTAGATTCCTTTATTACAAATTCTGAAGGATCACAGTATTTCATTGTTAGTTTTTGGTATGATATTGAATCTTCTACAAATACAATCGATTTTACTGGGAGTGCTCACACTGTATTTGTTAGAAGACTTAGTACAGGAAATTTTAGAGTATTTAATTTATATGGAAATGGTATTTATTATGATTATACTGATTTATATAAAGTTATTGATAGCGATTTAAACTACGCAAGAATCAAACTGCTATCTGGAATAGGATTTTATTGAAAATGAAAAATAAAATATTATTGATTACAGTTTTATTTATTTCAATTTGTATGCTATCATCATGTTTATCATACAAAACGTATATATATGATGAAAATGTTAAGTGGCAAACTGAAAATGATCGACTATTCATATTCATTCAAGGACCATCAAACGAGCACTCAGGTTTTTCTAGAATAATGATCAATGGTGAATTTATTGATGCCTATGTACAGTTTGGGGGAAACATTCCACGAATAACTCTATATTTAGAGGATGCAATTGATAGCCAAACAATAAATATTGAACAGGATTCTTTGATACATTTTAGAATGAATATTATTGATAAAACAACGATTGAGCTTTCGGTTGAATATAATAATACTAATGACAGTTTTTTCGACAATTTACTCTTTAAAATCTATCGCAGCAATATCTCAGAAGATGAATTAAATGCAAGATACTATTTTAATGAAATTGCCTCTGACAATATAAAATTTTATAATATCTCTAATGATATGACTATCGAACATGATAAACATACTATTTTTGATGGTGAAGCAAAAGGAACTATCAACTTTAATAATCAAGTTTTTGACATTAGAATAGACTATTTAGATGATGACAAATTTGAGATCTATGATAGCAATAACAATGAGCTACTTTTTAGCGGACAATATATATCTACAAAAGAATATATAGATTTAATATTGGATTCAAATGATTTTTATCCAAGTAGTTTGAGTTCAATTAAATTAGAAATTGTCCAACCTGGTCTATGAAAAAAGCATTTATAGGAACATTTACAGGAATAGCCATATTGACTGTATCACTTGTTACTCTAGTACTGGTTGATCACTTTAAGTCTCCCAAAGAAATTTTCAATAAAAATATTCAAAGCATTGTAGAAGTTATATCAACTACAAATGAATTTGAATCATATGGGACAGCTGTCGTGATCAATAATCAAGGAGAACTTATCACTAATTATCATGTCGTTAGTTATACACAAAATAATGAGAAATACATCCATGAAGTCATATTAATTAGACTGTCTACACAAGAGACTTATATTGAAGTAGAAGTGACCAAATTTGATGAGTATAATGATTTAGCTATTATAAAGATTATAGATTCAGAACAGTATAGTGAATTTAAACCGATTGAACTTGGTAATTCTGATGATTTGTCAATCGGTGATGTATGCTATGCAATTGGAAATGCAGGTAATCTGAGCATTAGTATGAGTCAAGGCATTATTGGCAGTCCTAGTATAAAACTGGTTATTGATGATGAAGAAAAAACATATATTCAATCTGATATAAGTATTACGAGTGGTTCAAGTGGTGGTGCTTTAGTTGATGAGTGGGGGAAATTAATTGGTATTACGACGCTAAGATTAAAAGATAATACTGGAGCAGTCATATATGGATATGGGTATTCAATCGCTGTTAATCAAATTAAACAATTTTTAGGATCATAACATATAAAAGGATTGATACTATCATATCCAATTTACTATTTATAATAGAATAATTTGTCTGATATAAACGAATTACTATTGGATTGTATGGGGTTAATGCAATAGTCATTTTCGAAAAACCAGGTTATCAAAATAAAGGTCTTTACTGAGATATAATTGAGGGGTGCGTAATTGTATCAAAATAGGTCAAGCAACACATATTGAAAGCATAGGTTTGATACAATAAAGCGATTCTCTAATCGCCTATAGTATCTGACCTTTTTTTCATAGCAGTTTAGATGCTTGTTTAATCTGGATTCTTGATACTGGTCATCATGACATATTGAAAAGGATATAATTGTAACTCTAAAGAAAAACCGCTATTTTTTTAAAATACAATGATATAATTAAAGATGAAAAGAGTAATCTTATATAATGGAATGTGGGAGAGATTTATGAACACTAGAAAATTTTTAAAAACAGTATCATACGTTTTAACTGGGATCACATTTATTTTTAGCATTGTAACATTAGTTTTTGGTACATTTTTGTTGTCATTTGCACAAGATTATGATGATTTTGATGATTATCAAACATATATAATCATTATTGATTCGATAACTTTTAATGAAGATTCTATTTATATAACAAGTACTGAAAACAGATCATATTTTCTTGATGATCAAAATTTTATTGAGGTTATGAATCACGATATTCAATCCAATGTGCAAATCAATGATCAAGTCACAATTATAGTAGGAAAAAAAGGATGGGGAGATTCTTGGGATTATCCTATAGTCATGATAGAAAAGGAAAATACGGTATATCTAGATTATGAAACTGGTATATCTAGTATTAATGATCAAGTCGCTAGACTTGAAAAAGAGTTTATTAAATCATTAATCTTGCCAATAAGCTTGTTTTTAATAACAGGTGGGTTTAGTTTGTATTTCTTTTTCACAAGAAAAAAATAATTTCAATTTTTAAATAAATATTAACAGCGAGATTGGCCAAAAGATTTTAAGTCAATTGATGATTATTTTAATATGATATAATTTCAACTACAAAACTCTATGATATAATGTAGATAAGATTAAAATAATAAGAAGAGGTGGTTTTGTATGAATGAGGTATTAGTTATATTGCTGATTATTGCATCCATAGTTTCATTTATTCCTGTAGTCAATATGATTAAAAACAAAAGAGATCAAAACTATCGATGTCTTAAATATTTGATGTTTAGTACATTTGCTTGGTCAGTATTGATTTTGCTTGAAAGAATGTCTACTACAAATATCGTGGTTTATTATGCTCATATGATAGGATATCCTCTTAAATTCTTAGTTGCATCTTTTATGTTTTGTACCATTTTTGATTATGTTGATCAGAGATTACCTAAAGGTGTTTTTGGTTTGTTGGCGGGTTTGTTTATTGCTGAGATTTTGATCGCAATGTCCAATTCAACTAGCGGATATTTTCTAAGTTTGTCTTTAAGTGAATTAAATAGTTTTAATGATTTATATACAGCTAGTAACGGACCGTTATTCATTTATCATTTAGTCATGACCTATTTAGTTTTAGTTATTTCTGTCGCTTTTTTATTTTATTATTTAATCAAGAAAAAAGACGTGAGACGCTATCGTGCCGTCACAAGAACAATGGTTGTCTCAATTTGTATTGTTTTAGGATTTAATTTATTGCAGCTATTTATCATTGAAACAAATGTAGATTTAACTTATATCTCATTAGTAATTGTTACTTATGGTCTTTATTTAGTAATTTATTCAAAAGATATGGTCTTTAATCTATTGACTAGTGGTAGAGGAAAAATTCTCACAAATATGAGAGAATTATATATTTTGACCGACTCTGAAAGACGTATTATAGATTTTAGTGAACTCTTAAGTTCGAAGTATAATGTGGATTTGTCAAACTTTATTGGAAAAGATTTAGACGTATTACTAAATAGTTTATCTGATCAAGTCATGTTTTATATAGACTATGAAGTTGACAAAGAAGTCTCAAATGAAAAAGATCATTATCACTTAAGAGAGAGAAAATTCTTTATTCAAGGTAATAATTATGGATATATGATTTTACTATATGATGAAACACAAGTTTTCAAACTCTTACGAGAACTTAATCAACTATCGAATTATGATACAATGACCGGGCTAAATAATCGTAATTACATTGAAGATAAACTAAAGCAATATAATCATAAGAAAAATATAGGTATCATTTCTCTAGATTTGAATGGTTTGAAAATCAATAACGATTATTTAGGGCATGAGCGTGGAGATTATTTATTAAAAACGCTAGCTAATAACTTAAAATCAGTCATGGCTGATGTTAAGGTTAAAGAGATTGCACGTATTGGTGGAGATGAATTTATTGTTATCCTGCCTTCTGCTACACTCAAACAAGTTGAAGGTATTAAAAATGACATCCTTTCTAAATGTGAAAATAAGGACTTCATTAATTCTATTAGTGTATCCATTGGATTATCATTTGATGAAACAGGATTAGTTGACATTTATCAACTCATTCAACAAGCAGACAAAGATATGTATGATATGAAAAATGTAACAAGTAAGCAATACACAAAAGAAGTTATTGCGTATGTTCAAAAACTAGAAGAGTATATTAGATAGAATACATATTTAATGATTACGATGTTCTTTGTAAATACGTTGCTAAATTTGTGTAGAGGTGTCTTTATGAAAAAAATAAGCTTAATCATCTTCTTTGTACTAGTTTTAGCGTTGTCAAGTTGTTCATCACAAAATACAGAAGATATACTTGATGATTTATTATTGCATAGTAATTTTGAATATCAGTTAAACTCAATTGTTACAGATGAGATAAAAGCTGAATTTTCTGAATTTCCTGGTTTTGGGATGTATATTTTAGTAGATTCTAGGATTGACATTTTTGAAGATGATATTAATGTGTTTATGGAAGAGAACCCTACAACCTATTATGATGTAAGTGGGTATCCAAATTGTTTAGATGAATATGTTATTACAAGAATTTACACATCTGACCCGGCGATATCTGTTTATGATTATTCAGTAGGTGATTCTTATGATGAGGAAAGCACCATTGCATTTATGGATACAATTGGATTTATTAAATCAGATAAATCGCGATTTACCTTTGAGAATGGAGACGTCTACATCAGACTTTATTATGATGATGAAAATATGATCTATCAAATAGTAGTTGGGTTGGTATCTAGGTGTAATGTTATTTTTTAATTTTTAAAACATGTATGAATTATAAGAGGAAATCTTATGAAATTATCATCTTCATATTATAAATTGCCTATAATCGAGATAGACAAGAATAATCAAAATATGGAATCACAAATTCAAAATGCTCTAGATAGAATCAAGGCTTTTGTTGATGCAAATCATCTATCTACTGGTGGAGTTAAACAATTGGTAACCAATGCAATCATTTATGATACATATGATTTATTCTTAAAACATGTGATTCCCTTACTTGATCTACCAAAGGATGTAATTGCACAAGCCTCTATTTCTGGAACTATTATCAATAGAGTTCTTTATATAGTGAGTCCTAGATTATATACTGATATCTATCCGATAGAAGGACAAACAGAAACAGGATATGAAAAACTGATTACACATGAATTAGCTCATCAATTACACATAGATATCTTAAATGGTGATGAAGATAAGATGGGACCTAGATGGTTTTATGAAGGGTTTGCGATTTATGTTGCTCATCAATTTGTAGATAAAAAAGCACTTGATAAAAAACAGATGATTAAAATCATAGAAAATGAGTTATATGTGTCCTATGATCAATATGCTGGTCTATTTGAAGAAGTACTTAAAATCTATGATTTTAAAGAAATTGTTAAAAGAGCAGATACAGAAAGTTTCAAAAATGAATTAATCAAAAAAATAAGCCAAAACATCTAATATCAAGTGATGTTTGGCTTTTTTTATGATTAAATCTTATTTCTTTTGATGACTGATAAGGCTTTTCCCTTTGCTAGTTCATCAATGAGTTTATCTAGATATCTTATTTTTTTCATTAAGGGATCTTTAATGTCATCAATGACTACTCCACATATTTTTCCAGTTATATATATTGATAATTCATTGAAATCAATAGCTTGATTAAAAAAATCAGCTACAGTAACTTCGTTTTTTATAGCTTTATCGATATCATTTAGGCTATATCCTGTTAACCAAGAAATGAGTTCATCAACTTCTTGTTTCGATCTTCCTTTTTTATTTGCTTTTGCGATATAAAGCAAATATAATTTGGAAAATGGCATCGCATACAATTTTTCATTCATCTATTTGTTTAAGATACAAAGTGTTTACTTGATTTAATAACTTTGTATCTTTTCTCCTTATTTAATTCTATTATACAACAAGTTATTTATAGTTTAATTAGAGTTGCTTGTATTAAAAAATGATAACAAGAATAAACTGATATGTATCAGATGTTTTTTTCTTATCTATATTTTTGATATAATATAGTTAGAATATAGTTGGAGGGAACTTAAATGAAACAGAATAAATTAAAAAAAGGACCACTCTTAGATAAAAATGGTAAACTGATTGAATCTGGATATGCCACTAGTTTAGTAAAGACCTATGATAAATCATTAGTTAAACATAAACGCTTAAGACTTAAGGAATGGGATTACTATTATGTAGGTTCAAAAGATTATGGTCTGGCTATAACGGTTGCTGATAATGGCTATATGTGGCTATTAAGTGTTACACTTTTAGATTTTAATACAAAATCAGAAATATCAAAAACAAAGATGGGATGGGTACCGTTTAAAAGATTTGGTATGCCTGAATCTAGTGAAATAGGTGACATCATCATCCAAAAAGGATCATGGAAGGTATCATTTAAACACGAGAATGGACATAGACACATCGAAGCGCATATCCCAAATTTTAAAGGGAAATCTACTTTAGCTGTTGACCTATACTTAGATCAAATGATTAAGGATTCGATGGTTATTGCAACACCTTTTGAATATGACACTAAATTTTATTACAATCAAAAAATAAACCTATTAAGATCTACAGGACAGATTACTTTAGGGCTGTCAGTTTTTGATTTTAATGGTTCTTATGGTGTTCTTGATTGGGGTAGAGGCGCATGGACATATCACAATATTTGGTATTGGGCTTCTTTATCAGGTATGATTGATGAGCATAAATTAGGATTTAATTTTGGGTATGGATTTGGAGATACTTCAAAAGCTACTGAAAATATAATTTTCTATGATGATAAAACATATAAACTAGAAGATATTACATTTTATATTCCAAAGATAAATCAAGAATTAGATTATTTAAAGCCATGGACGTTTAAATCTAAAGATGGTAAAGTCAATCTTACATTTAATCCAATTTTAGATAGAAACTCATATACAAACATATGGATTTTAAAATCTTTGCAACATCAAGTGTTCGGAAAGTTTGAAGGAACAATAGAAGTAGATAATAAAAAAATACAAGTCAAAGATATGATAGGATTCGCTGAACGCGTTGAAAATAAATGGTAATTATGACTTTAATTAATTGAGATTTCATTTTACTCAAGAAAAAAAGAAATAAATGATATAATGATTACAACATTTGAGGTGGTTTTATGAAATTATCAAAAGGGATGCATGTACCTATACATAGTTATAAGCATAATAAAAGATTACATAGAATTTGGAAAAAAACTGTAGTCATTGAAGAAAATCAACATGTTTTAGTTACCGGTCATCATCGCACAAGAGTCATTGAGCATGATGGTAGAAGCTGGCATACAAAAGAACCTGCGATTTGTTATTTTTATAACGATTTATGGTTTAACATTATAGGTATGTTAAAAAAAGATGGAGTTTATTTTTATTGTAATTTATCAAGCCCATATCTATATGATGGTGAAGCAATTAAATATATAGACTATGATTTAGATGTAAAAGTCTTTCCAGATGGATCATATATCGTATTAGATGAAAAAGAATATGATATGCATTCTGATAGAATGTGCTATCCTGATGACATACAAGAAATTATTCAAGATCAAATTGAGATATTGATTAATCGTGTTAAAGCTAAAGAAAAACCATTTGATTTATCTGATATCCATCAGTTTTATGATATTTATAAAAATATGAACAAAAGGTAGTTTATGAGAATCGTACACACTGCTATAAAAATGACTCTAGTTACTTTAATTGCAGGACTTATCTCTAAGTGGATAGGTCTTGATTATTGGTTAACTGGAGGCGTTTTAGCTTTATTATCCATACAATTAACAAAAAGAGATTCACTAATCATCGCATTTAGGCGCATTATTGATGTGTTCTTTGGGATGGTTTTATCTGTTTTATTGTTTGTTATATTTGGATATGATTTTTGGGTGTTTATAATAATTGTTTTTATCTTTAGCCTATCTTCATTTAAGCTAAACATATCTGAAGGTATTGTTCCTGCGCTAGTTATTATTACGCATTTGTTAGTATATGGAGAATTCTCATTTCCTTTTATTTTAGAAGAATCATTATTAGTTATCATTTCAATATCAACTGCAGCAATCTTTAATACATTATATCCATCACTTGGTGAGTCAGAATTGATTAAATATACAAAAGAGATTGACCAATATATTAGAGATCATTTATTAATGCTATCTTTTTTAATTAAAGATCCACAATATGCACAAACATATAATGATCATTACTTGAATTTAGGTAGAGAATTAAAAAAAGTCATTTTAAAAATCGAACTTTTAGATAAAGATTTGTTATTTCAAAATAATCAAAGCTATCTTTCCTATGCATATATGAGAAAGACACAAGCAACTTATATGAAGCATATGTATGATCAAGCATCAAAGATTACTTGTGTACATAAAAACGCAATAGAAATTTCAGAATTCATTAAAGATTTAAGTTATGATGTAGGTTTATATGATCAAAGTTTTAAATACATTAAAAACATAGATGCACTTTTAGAGAAATATAGATCATCAGAACTACCTAAGACCAGAGAAGAGTTTGAAAGTAGAGCAATTTTGTTTCAAATTCTAATTGAATTAGAATCACTTATACAAGTCAATTTAACTTTTTATGAAACACATCAAGATTTTTTAAGTAGCGTTTAGTTTCATTTTTTATATAATTTTTGTATAATTAATATAAAAGAGTTGAAAGGAAGAGATATATGAATTGGATTAAGGGGTTAACTTCAAAGATTAATGAACTTGCTAGATTGATTATCTTTGTGATTATTGTAGGCTACATTATATTTACTAGATTTGTCAATTATGGAACTATTTTACCGACACTTGAGGCTGTTGTTCCATTTGCGATTATAGTTGTTGGGGTTTTATTTTTACAACTAAAGAAAAAAGAATTTGCAGCTCACTTTGCATTATTTGTTGGATTTTTCTTACAAGTAGGGAATAGTTTTATCAACAGTCTATTATCTTTAAGATTTAAGCCATTTGGATTTGCAATTCCACTTGATGGAGAATCATTTATTCAAGTTGTTGCATTCTTGTATTTGATTGCGATGCTTATTTCATTTTATTTTACAGATAAACCTAAAGCGAAGATCACAAGAAAAGACTTATTATTGACTACAATTATTGCAGGGACGTTCTTTTATTTAAGAGGTGGTATTTACTTGACAATTGCTAAATTGTTATTACCAGTGATTTCTCTATTATTTGGATTACCACTTGCAACTATATTGTTTTTAGTAGCTGGTGTAGCTGATGTTCCTTTTGATTTCTTATTTAGAATACTAAATCAAAATGTTTTATCAATTCCAATTAGTTATTACATATTCTCATTATTTGCATTTTATTTAATATATGGTGCTGTAAAAGGGATACTTGCAGAGTTAAAAAAATAAATAACTTATGTGAAAACCTAATTCTTATGGGATTAGGTTTTTTTTAGTTCTTTAACATGATAAAATATATATGTATTGATAAAGTAGGTGATTAGATGAATTATGTTAAAAAGCTAAATGATAGAATACCAGTAAAAACACAAATTTTAATGATGATTGTTTTTATTGCGTTTTCAATCATAGAAACCATCCATACAACATTTGGATTTAACATGCTTACAGATATCCTTGTTAAGCTTTTAATTGGATTAGCTGTTATATATCTATTTAGTGAAAAAAAGATTTTTGAGAGCTATCTAGTGTTGTTTATTGGTCTTTTTATTAAGTATATATATGATTTCATTTCATTTATTCTATCATTTCAGTTAAGTAACTATGATTTTATAAAAACGTTTAATTTTTTAGACCTTATCGGAAGCATATTAAGTATATACTTGGTTTTAATGATCATCTCTTATATATTATCCGTTAAAAAAATAGAGTTTAAAATGAAACTTTCTTTGATTATTGTATTGCTTGGTACTTATTTATATATGAGATATGGAACTGAATATGCTGTTGTTGCACTATTTTTAATGATTTTATTAAATAGTATTAAAGCAAAAGTAGCACTTAATTTAGTGATGTTAAGTTATTTGATTCACATTCCGTTTTTCTTAATTGATTTAATCTTTGATCGTATAGGATTTCATTTGTTATCATATTGGTTTTATGGTGTGATTGGATTTGTGTTGATGATTGTTGTGATTGTTCATTTATTAAGATCTTTAAATCAAGAAAACGCATAAAAAAAACTATGCAAATTGCATAGTTTAGCACGTTTGAATGGAGCGGGCGAGGGGAATCGGACCCCCATTTCATGCTTGGCAAGCACGTGTAATAACCATTATACGACGCCCACGTCTTCGTGCTCTATTATAATAGCAAATATTTGGTTGACTGTCAAGCGTTTTTATGTATTTTTTATAACCAAAAAGGAGAATAAGATGAAGAAACATGTAGGACTATATTTTTTAATATTTTCTTTTTTTATAGGCGTTATTTTTGTGCTTTTAGTTTACTCGGGTTTGTGGGATAAATTTATTACTGGCATGAAAAGTATATCTTGGTGGGCTTGGTTTTTATATCTAGTGTTAGCTTTTTATATTACACTGACACTTCATGAACTTGGTCATTTCTTTGCTTTTTATTTTCAAAAGATAAAACTACGTGCCATATATTTAACTATATTTGTTTTTTATAAGACTAAAAAGGGATGGAGATTTACAATTAAACCCAAATTATGGATTTTATTTGGTGGATTAGTGGTACCAGACCTTGAGCCTATAGAAGATGAGAAAAGCTATGATGATGTCTCAAAGAAATTTTCTAAAGCATTAATTACTGCACCTATCGTAACAGTTGTTGTTTTAGGTGTGACTATTTTAACATTTATCTTAAGCTATATCTTAAGTACTAATCCAAATTGGATTGGATTTATCACATTATTTACTTTTTATGTGAGTTTATTAAGTGCACTTTATATCTATACTTTTAAACTATCTAATGAAATGTTTTATGGGGATTTTGTTGCGTATAAGAAAATGAATACTGATTTAGTTTTTAGATTTGTTCAGTTGAATCAATATTTATCATTTGGATTAAACAAAAAAGATCATATACCTTTTATGTGGGAAAAATCAAGAACACTGATTAAAGAAAATAATATTAAAAGAAATGCTTTTCATTCAGCGCTTTTAATGACTTATTTAGAAGGGGTCATTTATGAAGGGATGAAACCGGATTTAGATATAGAATTGAAACTTAAAAAACTACATGTAAGTTCTTATGCAAAAGTAGAGTATGGATTAATCGCAATCTATGATTTATGTTTATACTATTATACGATAGGAAAAATTGATCAAGCATATCATTTATTAGATCGTATAGAAAGAAGTCAAGGGAAAAAGATTAGTGAGCGTATTAAAACTTATTTCAATAAGAAAACAAAACATGTGATGCATATCACTTATGACTATGAGTTTTTAGAGAATAAAGAAAATTATCCTTCTGAGCAATCTTGGATATTTGAACCAATCATGGATATATATGAAGATATGGAAACACTTCATAAACCGTTGCCTTTTAAACCATATCTGTCTTTAGTTTATTTAGAAAAAGAAGATGAAGAAATAAAAAAAAGCGATTCATCGCTTTAAGTTAAAAAAAGTGGTGCCCCCAACGAGAATCGAACTTGTATTTCAGCATTACCATTGCTGCGTTTTACCACTAAACTATGGGGGCAATAGGTTGGTGCAATAAAATTATAAATGAATGTTAAGTAAAAGTCAATTCTATCTTTCTATCAAAAGATATGATATGATATATAGAATAACAAGAAATTGAGGGGAAACTATGGCAAAAAGAAAATCAAAAACGAGTAAAGAAAAAAGTTTAATTTATATTATTATGGTTGTCATTTTTTTGTTTGCATATTATGCATATGGATTAATTGATACAACAGAAAATGCAACTTATAGTATTGATCAAGATGCAAATGGATATTATTATTATACATATGTTTCTTCAACAGATTATTATGATGGCACAAATGATTTAATAGGAAATAGCCTAAAATCTGAACTACATACGATTATCAATCAAGATTTAGAAAGAACAAGCTATGATGAAGCTAGAGAACTTTTAGCAATTTCTGATCTTTCATTAACAGATAGAACTAAAGTGTACAATATATATGATTCTGAGTTAGTTCCATCACTTTGGGATGGTGGAGCAAGTTGGAACAGAGAGCATGTATGGCCAAATTCAAGATTAGGTCTAGATAGAGTTAGTGGAAGTAATAGAACTATTGCATCAGATCTTCACAATTTAAGAGCAGCTACACCAAGTGTTAATAGTAGTCGCTCTGATCGTTTCTATTCTGATGGAAGTGGAGATTATACAACAACTGATGATGGTGGATTTTATCCAGGTGATGATCATAAAGGGGATGTCGCTAGAATTATTTTGTATATGGCTGTGATGTATGACGATTTAATATTAACCGATGATCTAGATGCACTTTTAGATGAAAGTGCACATTACACACCAGCTGGAGCTAAAATGGGACAATTGAATTTATTATTAAGATGGCACAAACAAGATCCAGTAGATGAGTTTGAACAACAAAGAAATCAAGCGATATTTGAAGCACAAGGCAATAGAAATCCATTTATTGATAAACCAGAATTTGTCCATTTAATATGGGAAAATAAAGCGATTAATGATTTATTAAACTCTGACGAGGCTGTTCATTTTGAAAATGGTTTTATAGCTTTGATGATTAAGGAGAATGACTATGCAACATATATTAACTAAGGGTTTTTATTACGTAGGTGATCCTGCATATATTATCATGAAGAATAAAGAGGGTAATGATTTCATCGAAACACTTTGGAAATTATTTTATAAAGATATGAATAAATTTCATGAACTAGTGATTAATGATGTAAAGTTTTATGCATTTAGAACTGAAGGTGGAGATGGATTCTTTGATGGAATTGGAACCGATACAGGTGTCATTATCATATTGGATTTAAATCAAGTAAAAGGAAATCCAGTTTTTAAAAGTGAGTTTAGAGAAAATGGATGCAAGATAATTCATATCACAGAAGATACAATTGCAGAAGTTCTTGATTTTAATTTAGAAATTAAAGGATATTTAAAAGTTGAAACACAATAAATGTGTTTCAATTTTTTATGGAGTAAGGTTTCAATATAGTAGAAATTATGTTATATTATAATGATGGAAGGCTAGGGTTAGCATGAAAATAATTTTAAGATTGTTAAGTCCATATAAAAGACAATTATCTGTAAGTTTAACGATGAAATCAGTTGCTGCATTAGCTGATTTGTTTTTGCCTTGGATTATTGCTTATATGATTGATGAACTGATACCAGATCTACGATTACAAACAGACCCTTCACTTATGCCGCTATATCTTGCAGGCCTTGTTATGGTAGTAATCGCGTTTTTAGGTTTATATTTTAATATAGCAGCAAATAGAAGAGCAGAACTTATTGCAGCATTGTCTGCTCAAAAATTAAGATATGACTTATTTGAGAAAATAGAGAATTTATCAGCCAATCAAGTTGATCAATTAACTAGACCATCACTGATATCAAGAATGACAACTGACACATATAATGTGTATAGAGCAACGGCAGTCATGCAAAGATTAGGTGTTAGAGCTCCAGTGTTATTAATTGGTGGTATCTTGATGTCTTTATTGTTAGATCCTATTTTAACACTTGTCATGATCGCAATTTTACCATTGATTTTAGTGATTGTTTATTTCACCTCTAAAAAAGGAGTTCCACTTTATAAAAAGACACAAAAAAAAGTGGACATTCTCATTAGAACTTTAAGAGAGTATATTGTAGGTGCAAGAGTTGTACGTGCCCTATCTATGAACGCACATGAAATCAATCGATTTGATGGCGCAAATCAAGATACAGTAGATGCTGAATTAAAAGCAACCATTACAATGGCTAAAATTAATCCGATGATGAGAGCTGTGATGAATTTAGGCTTAGTTATCGTTTTAGTGTTTGGTGCATATAGAGTTGGTCTTGGTGTCACTGAAAAAGGACAAATTATTGCATTTGTAACTTATTTTACAATTATATTAAATGCGATGATGAGTATCACAAGAGTTTTTGTGCTATCGTCTAGAGCAAGTGCTTCAGGTGAACGTATATATGAAGTTATAAATATGCCAGAAGATATTAAAGATGGATATCTTGAATATAGCGAAGATATAAACAAACCACATATTGCATTTGAAAATATTAATTTTTCTTACAATAAAAAAGAAAGTAACTTAGAAAATATAACATTTAACTTATATAAAAGTCAAACACTAGGTATTATAGGTGCAACTGGATCTGGTAAAACAACCATCATTAATTTATTAATGAGGTTTTATGATCCAAGTAGTGGATCCATAAAGATTTATGGAACGGATATAAAAGATTTAAAACAAAATGAACATCGAAAGAGAATTGGTGTTGTTTTTCAAAATGATTTAATTTTTGCAGATAGTATTTATGGTAATATTCAATTCAATAGAGATCATATTACTGATAAAGATATTGAAATTGCAACACAAATTGCTCAAGCTGATTTCATCAATGATAAAGAAGACAAATATGAGACTAAGATGGCTCAAAAAGGTATGAATTTATCTGGTGGACAAAAACAAAGAGTCTTAGTAGCAAGAGCTGTAGCAGGTAGACCAGATATTATGGTATTAGATGATGCTTCATCTGCCTTAGATTACCAAACTGATTTAAATATGAGAAAGTCTTTAAAAACTGAATTAAAAGATACAACAATGATAATCATTGCACAAAGAATTAGTAGTATTAAAGATTCCAATCTTATTTTATTGATTGATGAAGGAAAAATCATTGATCAGGGAACTCATGAGCAATTAATGCAAACTTCTAAATTATATCAAGAGATTGCAGCCTACCAAATCGGAGGTGATGCGTAAATGATGTATGCAGGAAAAGTTGGTCGCGGAAGAAATGATGGATCAGATAAAGCAAAACATAAAAAATATGTCTTAAGACGCCTTTGGGATTATTTATATTATTATAAAACTAAATTGTTTGTCGCAATCTTTTTAACTATTGTCGCAAATGTCTTATCTTTAATTGGACCTTATTTAACAGGTAGAACAGTAAACGCAATGACTGATGGTGTTGATTATGACAAAGTATTTTTGTTTGCTGGATTGATGATTATCTTTTATGGTATTTCAGCATTTCTAAATTACATACTTGCAATAGTGATGGTTAAAATATCTCAATCAGTCGTTTATAAGATGAGAAGTGATTTGTTTGAAAAACTAAATCGTGTTAAAGTCTCATATTTTGATAAAAATCAAATAGGAGATGTCATCTCAAAGATGAGTTATGATATTGATACAATCAATACATCACTTGCAACTGACGTTGTAAATATCTTTACAAGCTCTATTACAGTTATCATTTCATTTATCATGATGCTTATCATGTCACCCATTTTAGTTTTAGTATTCGTCATAACTCTACCAATTTCAATTGTCATTACAAGAGTTTTATCTAGAATTGTGAAAAAGAAATTTAGAATAAGAAATCAAGCACTTGGTCAATTAAATGGATTTGCAGAAGAAATGATTACTGGACAAAGAACTATTCAATCATATGTCCAAGAAGAAAGCGTCTTAAAAAGATTTGAAAAAATTAATCAAGAAACAACTGATGCAGCTTATCAAGCTGGATATTATGCATCATCAGTGGGTCCTTCGATAAATTTTGTTTCAAATTTATCAGTAGCATTGGTTGGTGTGTTTGGAGGAATCCTTTATTTCCTTGGATCTTTATCTTTAGGTAATCTAACAAGTTTTACGCTTTATTCAAGAAGATTTTCAGGGCCAATTAATCAAATGAGTAATATTATAGCAGACATTCAAAGTGCACTTGCTGCAGCAGAGAGAGTCTTTAGAGTCTTAGATGAAGAAGAAGAGGTTGCAGATCACATAGATGCTATAGATATATCTGCTGTTAAAGGAGATATAGAGTTGAAAGATGTATCTTTTGGATATTTAGAAAACCTATTGGTTTTAAAACATGTATCTCTTAAAGCAGAGCAAGGAAAAGTTGTGGCAATCGTTGGACCAACTGGAGCCGGTAAAACAACCTTAGTCAATTTATTAATGAGATTTTATGAAATTGAACAAGGACAAATTCTTCTTGATGGTATTGATACAAA
Organism: Acholeplasmataceae bacterium; assembly: GCA_021108415.1. GTDB lineage: Bacteria > Bacillota_I > Bacilli_A > Acholeplasmatales > Acholeplasmataceae > Mariniplasma. Next base: position 70,452 of record JAIOQX010000003.1, read on the forward strand.
AATGATTTCACGAGCATCCCTTAGAAGAGCATTTTCTATGGTTTTACAAGATACATGGATTTTCCATGGAACTGTTTATGAAAATATAGCCTATGGAAATGATCGTATGAGTCGTCTTGAAGTTGAAGAAGCTGCAAAAAAAGCTCATATTCATACGTATATAAAACATTTACCTTTAGGATATGATACGATTTTAACTGACGAAGGATTAAGTATATCTAAAGGACAAAAACAGTTATTAGTCATTGCCAGAGCAATGCTTTCTAAAACAAAAATGTTGATTTTAGATGAAGCAACTTCTAATGTAGATACACATACTGAAGTTCAAATTCAAAAAGCAATGCTTAATTTAATGAAACATAAAACAACATTTGTCATTGCACATCGATTGTCAACCATTAAGAATGCAGATCTAATCTTGGTTGTTAAAGATGGCAACATTGTTGAACAAGGCACTCATAACGACTTATTGGAAGCTAAAGGATTTTATAACGAACTTTATCAAAGTCAGTTTGCATAAATTTTTATGTCTTTTGTGTTGTTATAAGTATGTAGATATGCTATACTAATAAATATTTGATATTCAAACTATTATTGGTGGGCATATGACAAAACAAAAATTAAACTTTATTATTTTAATCAGTTTTTATATGATGTTATTGATGGGAACTGTTTATAGTTATAGTATATTTAGAGTTGAAATAAAAGATATATATCAAGTCAATACATTACAAAGTGGATTACCATATATGTTATCCTTAAGTTTTTATGCACTTTTTATGATGATAACTGGAAGAATTTTAAATGATAAAAATCTAAGACAAATCATTTTTTTAGGCTCAATGATGATTGTTTTAGGTTTTTTTATTTCATATTTAACATATGATTTTATTGTGTTTGTACTAGCCTATGGCATTTTAATTGGAAGTGGTGTTGGTATGGTGTATGGAATTCCAGTGTATATCATGCAGAAGTATTTCCCTAAAAGAAGTGGGTTTTATACGGGACTAATACTATTAGGGTTTGGCTTATCTCCATTAATCACTGCACCCTTAGCTTCTTATTTTTTAAGTAGTTACCAATTACATACTACATTTTTAATTTTATCTCTTATATTTTTATGTACACAAGTTCCTTTAAGTTTGTTTTATAAAATCGATGAAAAAGATATAAATGATAAAACAAATGAGACAAAGGATAAGTTTATCGATAAAAAATTTATGATTATATATGCATTATTTGTCATCACAACAACCATTGGGTTAATGATGATTGGCCTATCTTATCAAGTAGGCGTCAGTTATTATGGATTTAATAGACAATTAGTAGCTATCTCTATTTCATTGTTTGCTTTATGCAATGGATTTGCTAGACCTATTTTTGGATTTTTAATAGATAAATATCATATTATTAAACCAAGCATACTAAGTTTATCACTGATGATGATTGCTGCTGTTATAGGTATCATCAATCAAGGGACAAATATTTATTTATTTGTATTCTCGTATGGTTTGTTTTGGTTTAATTTAGGTGCATGGCTTGCAATTATGCCAGCAATTGTTAAACAAATCTTTGAAATAGAAAATTATGCTAGAGTTTATGGTACACTCTTTACTGCTTATGGACTTGGTGCTGTGTTATCTACATTTATATCAGGATCAATTTTAGATATACTAGGTCATACTACATATATTTACGTCACGATACTAGTGCTTTTAAGTGGTGCTTATTTACTAGTTTATCGGATGAAACGCTCTTATAAAGATGTTTAGAACAGATGAATTTAGCTAAAAATTTAAACTATAAATTGTGTTTAAGAAATATAGTTATATCTTGTTTTCTTAAAAATATCGTGTATAATATAAATAGACATTAAGTTGTTAGATCTAAATAAAGGAGTATCGTATATGAAAGGCACTGTAAAATGGTTTGACGCTGATAAGGGATATGGATTTATCTCATCAGAAGATAACAAAGACATTTTTGTACACTTTTCAGCAATTCAAACTGAAGGTTACAAAACGTTAGCAGAAGGCGACCAAGTAGAATTTGAAGTTAAAGACGGCGACCGTGGACCACAAGCGGCAAACGTTAATAAAGTATAATTTTAACATGATCTAGGTAGTAAAAGGGAATTCACGAATGTGAGTTCCCTCTTCTTTTAAAAAATGATGAAAACGTTTACTATTTGACAATGATTTGATCTATGTTACAATACTTTTATACAATTGAAGAGCATTTAGAGGTAGCGATGTAAATGAGTACAATTTGGAGTCGGCAGACTGTGAAGGGTTGGAAAGGTAATCATCGCCGAACGAATTCTTAGGCATAAGAGTTTGTGGGGTTATAGGAAACACTTATAACACTCCTACAAAAAAGTAGAGGCGCTAGTAAAATATTATTTTATGATGTTAGGTGTCCTCTTGGGTGCTTTTTTTGTTTAAAAAACAAAGAAAAGAGGAAAAGAGAATGAAAAAAGTTTTAGGTATTGTATTATTGTTTGTGTTGGTCATAGGACTGGCAAGTTGTGGGTCTACAGGTGAGTTTGATGTAGATAGTGAGAGTGAAATCGTTGTAGGATTAGAAGCTGCGTATGCACCATTTAATTGGGCTACTCCAGATCAAAATGATTTCACTGTTGAGTTAGATGGTCAATCAGGCATGTATGTTGATGGTTTTGATGTTGTGATGGCAAGTCAAATTGCTGAAGAATTAGGTTTAACTTTAGTTGTTAAAGCAATTGAATGGGATGGACTTATTCCAGCTTTACTTTCAGGAGAAATCGATTTAATTATCGCAGGTATGTCACCTACAGCTGAAAGAGCTCAAACGGTAAGTTTTACAGATGAGTATTATAGATCAGAGCAAGTTATTGTTGTTAATACAAGTGGTAACTATGCTGATGCGACATCATTAACTGATTTTAGTGGTGCTAGAATTGTTGCACAATTAGGTACACTACAAGATGATTTAATTGATCAAATCGCAAATGTAAATCATTTAGAAGCGCTTAATGATTATCCAACATTAACAACTGCATTAACTAATCAAGCTGCAGATGGTTTTGTTGCTGAATTACCAGTTGCACAAGGTGTTGTTCAATCAAATCCAACACAGTTTACTTATATTTCATTTACTGAAGGTAATGGATTTAGCGTAAGTGATGAAGATGTTGCAGTTGCTGTTGCACTTAGACAAGAAGATGTTGCATTATTAGCTTTAATCAATGCAATTTTAGCTGATATTTCAACTGAAACTAGAAATGGTTATATGGAAGCTGCTTTATCACGACAACCACAAGCATGATTTATGCAACACTCCCTGGTAGAGATCAGTTCTTTCAAACGGTATGGTATTTAATAGAAACTTATGCACCGTTTTTCTTTAAGGGGATTTTCTATACATTATTATTATCTATTGTCGGTACATTGGGGGGATTTATTTTATCCCTTCTTTTAACCGTCATCAGAACTGAAGAAATAGATTCAAGAAGAGATCATCTTTTTCAAAAGATTACAAAAAAGATTGGTCATATGTTTTCAAATATTTATATTACTGTTTTTAGAGGTACACCTATGATTGTTCAAGCAATGATTTTCTATTATGGAATTTCTAGATTTAGACTATCTTGGTGGACTCCTTTAGTAGCAGGTCTTACAGTTGTAACCCTAAATACGACTGCATATATTGCAGAAGTCATTAGAAGTGGAATTAATGGAATTGATAAAGGGCAGATGGAAGCAGCAAGATCACTAGGCTTTTCAAGAAGAAAAGCAATGTTTTTAATTGTACTTCCACAAGCAATTAAAAACTCACTTCCTGCAATAGGAAATGAGTTTATTGTCAATTTAAAAGATACAGCAGTTTTATCTGTTATTGGTGTTACTGAGTTATTTAGAGCGACTCAACTTGCAACAGCACCTAATTATAGAACAACTGAAGGGTTCTTTATTGCAGCATTGATGTATTTAACATTAACATATATAACAAGTAAAGTTGTTCATTATTTAGAACATCGAAAACCCTCTATAAAGAAGGTGGAAGCTCATGTCTGAAACTATATTAAGTATCCAAAATATTCATAAAAGATTTGGAGATCAACTTGTTTTAACAGGTATAAATTTAGATATTCATGAAAAAGAAGTCGTTACAATTATTGGATCATCAGGTTCAGGAAAGACAACTCTTTTAAGATGTTTAAATTTACTTAATGAACCAGACGATGGACATATCTATTTTTTAGGTGATGATTTGATGGATCAAAACACGGATATTGATCACTTGAGAATGCGAATGGGTATGGTCTTTCAATCCTTTAATTTATTTAATAATAAAACTGTTTTAGATAACTGTACATTAGCACCAATTAAATTACTTGGTCTATCTAGAGAAGAAGCGACAAAAAATGCAAATCATTTTTTAAAAAAAGTGGATATGCTAGAGTTTGCAAACCAACCAGTCATACAGCTTTCTGGTGGGCAAAAACAAAGAGTTGCAATCGCAAGAGCATTAACAATGAATCCTAAAATTATGCTCTTTGATGAGCCAACAAGTGCACTAGATCCTGAGATGGTTGGTGAAGTCTTAGAAGTCATCAAAGGTTTAGCTAAAGAAGGAATGACAATGGTCATTGTGACTCATGAAATGAGTTTTGCAAAAGAAGTCTCAGATCGGGTAGTATTTATGGACCAAGGTGTGATTGCTGAAATTGGAAAACCTGCTCAAATATTTGGTAAACCAAAAGAGCTTAGAACACAACTATTTTTGAAAAGATTTGTCAAAAATGAAAACACTTTGTGAAAAAGTGTTTTTCTTTTAAGATATTGTTTATGTTAGCGTTTTTATGATATAATACATTCAAAGATGGGAGCGTTGATAATATGGAGAAAGATCTATTAGAAGTAGAGCGAAAACATCTAAGTAATGTCATTAAAGAATGCGACGAAAAGCATTTAGTTGAGGTTCAAGACAAATTTAAACTGACATATACTTATGATGCTGTTGGTATGGGAGAAAATAGAATCCCTTATGAAGATGTAAAAAGATTAAGCCAATCTAAAGCCCTACTGGAGTATAGTGAAAGAGAACAAAAAGAAATACTGAATCATATTAAAGCTTATGAATTTGTTTGTAATGAAGCAAAAAACGTTAAAGTATTTGATGAAGAAAAATTAAAAGATATCCATGAAATTTTAGTAGAAGGGATATTCCAAGGCGGTTGTTACAGAAATGTAAACATTAGTATATTTGGTGCATCCCATCAGCCACCAGATCATATTAAAGTTTATGATCGTATGGCAAAATTCTTTAGAAATTTAGAACAGTTTAAAGGTACACCATTAGAAAAAGCAACTTATGCACATGCAAGTATTGCTAAAATTCATCCATTTGTAGATGCAAACGGAAGATTAGCTAAACTTGTATTAAATTATTTCTTGATTAAAGAAGATTTCTTACCTATTTCCATTCCACTAGAATTACGTGAAACATATATAGAAAAATTAGAAATATTTAAAACTGAAAAGGATTTAAACCCATTGAAAAATTTCTTTAAAGAGATTCTCATTAAACGTTACGAAGAAGTCTTAAAAGAATTAGATATTTGAGTGCTTAATTGCACTCTTTTCTATGTGATTTTTACATAGTTTTATGTTAAAATAGGTATAGGTGATAATATGTCAATAATAATTGGTGAAAACCAAAAACTAACAGTCGATAGAAAGACTGATATCGGGTATATGCTTACAAGTGAACAAGATGAAGTATTTCTTCATTTTAATGAAAGTTTGCACCAACCATTAAATCCAGGGGATTTAGTTGATGCATTTTTATATTTGGATCACAAAGGACGTGTAGCAGCTACGCTTAAACAATCTTTTATTACAATTAATAAGCCGTGTTTTTTAACGGTTAGAGATGTCCATTCAGACTTGGGTGTGTTTTTAGATATGGGTATATCTAAAGATGTTTTATTATCTAAAGATGATTTACCATATAATACAGCTTTGTGGCCAATAGCAGGTGACAGAATTTATGTTGTTTTATATATAAAGGGCAAGATGGTTGCAAAACTAGCAACAAGATCAGATATTACTTTAGAACCAGAAAAACCATTAGAAGTTAAAGATGAAATAGATGCATATGTTCAAAACATAGGCAGACAAGGTCTTAATTTCTTATCAGAAGAAGGACATTTGATATTTGTTCATGAATCTATGTATCAAGGTACTTATCGCTTGGGACAAAAAGTAAAAGTTCATGTAACATTTATTTCAGATAAAGGTGTAAACGGATCACTCATTGAACAAAAAGAAGTTAAATTATTCGATGATGCAAACATTATTCTATCAACCTTGATAAGACAAGGAGATCTTCATTTAGATTCTAACAGTTCACCAGAAGATATTAAAGATACATTTGATATGAGTAAAAAAGCATTTAAACGTGCGCTAGGTCATCTATATAAAGAACGAAAAGTAGATTTTGTAGATGGTAGAACTGTTTTAGTGAAAAAAGATGAAGCGTAAAACAGTAGAAAAAGACCCTTTTGCAGAATATGATAAATTTTGGGATGAATTGGATGAAGCAGAAGATATAAAAAATGATGAAGATTATTTTAAAGATAAACCAAGTTATACTCGAAAACCACATTATCAATCACATAAAAACCAATTGAATAAGATGATCGGAGGGTTTTCGATAGGCGCTATCATCTTTATGGTATTTGGCTTTATGATTCTAGTTCGGTTTACAGGAAGACTGACTATGGGTAGATTATTATTTGTTCTCCCTTCATTTATCTTTTTTGGAATATTTATGTCAGTTCTAATTTTCATGTTATCAAAATTAAAAAAACAATAGTAGGTGTGAATATATGAATCAAAATAAATTAGTAGAAAATGTAACTTCACGAGATGAAGACTTTGCACAATGGTATACAGATTTATGCTTAAAAGCTGAATTAATGGACTATTCTGATGTAAAAGGCTTTATTATATATAGACCATATGGCTATGCGATATGGGAAGGTATTCAAAAATATTTGGATCAAAGATTTAAAGACACAGGACATGAAAATGTTTATATGCCCTTAGTGATTCCTGAGTCTTTATTCCAAAAAGAAAAAGATCATGTAGAAGGGTTTGCACCTGAAACTGCTATGATCACAACAACTGGTGTTGAAGAGTTAAGTGAAAGATTAATCATTAGACCAACTTCTGAGACACTATTTTGCACACATTACCAAAAAATCATCAATTCTTATAGAGATCTTCCTAAAAAATATAATCAATGGTGTTCAGTTGTTAGATGGGAAAAAACAACCCGTCCATTTTTACGTGGAAAAGAGTTCTTATGGCAAGAAGGTCATACGGTTCATCAAAGCGAAGAAGAGGCTAGAAAAGAAACACTTGATATGCTTGATATCTATACCGATTTAGGAAAAGATCTTTTAGCTATACCATTTGTTACTGGTAAAAAAACAGAAAAAGAAAAATTTGCTGGTGCTATAGAAACATATTCTATTGAAGCACTTATGCATGACGGACAAGCACTTCAATCAGGAACATCACATTACTTTGGTCAAGAGTTTTCTAAAGCATTTGATATTAAATTTCAAGATGAAAGAAATAAATTTCAATATGTATATCAAACATCTTGGGGAGTATCTACCAGATTAATTGGAGCGGTGATTATGGTTCATGGAGATAATGAAGGATTAGTTTTACCTCCATATATTGCGCCAACTCAAGTCATCTTAATTCCTATTCAAGGGAAAAAAGAAATTGTAAAAGAAAAAACTCAAGTTTTGTATGATAGTTTGAAAAAACTAGGGTATAGAGTCTCTATTGATGATTCAAATAAATCTCCAGGATGGAAATTTAGTGAATATGAGATGAAAGGTGTTCCAGTTCGTATAGAAATAGGACCACGTGATCTAGAAAAAAATGAAGTTGTCGTAGTCACTAGACATAATAGAGAAAAGACAGCTTATCAAGTCGAAGATGTTGCATCAAACATGAAAGATATCTTAAAAGATATGCATGATAAGATGTATCAAAATGCACTCGATCATGTTACACAAAACACATATGAAGCATCTACTTATGATGAGTTTAAAGAACTGATTAAAAAAGGTGGATATGTTGCGATGAGTATATCTGGAGAAGAAGCTGAACTGATCATTAAAGCAGATACAACAGCAACTGCAAGAGTTATTCCATTTGAACAAAAACTAATCACAAAAAAATGTCCAGTTACAGGTAATGATGCAACACAGACCATATGGTTTGCTAGAGCATATTAATTCTAGTATACTAAAGATAAGATAAATACTTAAAAAGAGGTGAAATGATGCAAGGTTCAATTATTAAAAACACGATTCAACTTGATAAAGAAGCAAGAGAAAAAATTGCTGAATTAAAAAAAGAAAAAGAAAATCTAGATAAGAAAGTAAAAGCAGAATCAATTGAACTTCAAAAATCATATGATCAAGAGAATTTGAAAATAGTCAAAGAAAGAAAAACAGCTTATCAAGATGAAATTAAAGCCAGACAAGAAAAAGAAAAAAGCACATATGATCAAACGCTAAATAATATTCAAAAACAATATAAAAAAAATAGAGACAAATGGGTTACAGATATATACCAGGCTTGTGTTAAGTCATAAATAAGAGGGTGAGAAGATGAGTTCTTGGTCTAATAATGCACTTATATCAAAAGCCAAGTCAATGTATGGAGAGTTTCTAAAACCATCTGATTATGAAAAATTAATTAAATATCATAGTGTTCCAGACTTAGTTGGATTTTTAAAGAAACATCCACACTATCAAGATATTTTAAAAGATGTATCAGAGACATCTATTCATAGAGGTAATCTAGAAGCATTGATCAAAAAAAATGCTTTTGATAATGTCATTAAACTGATGAAATCAGTATATTCTAAAGACGTTAAGTATTATGAATTAAATATAGTTAAACAAGAAAATGAGATTATTCTATCAGCAATTAGAACATTTATATCTGATGAAGTAGAAGATAACAAAGGAAAAATTCCTTACTTCTTTGACACGCATTCAGAAATAGATATTAAAAAAATCATAAAGGCTGATAGTTTTGAAGCGCTTATTGAAGCACTCAAAAAAACACCATATGAAAAAATCTTATTACCTTTTTATACGCGAAACAATGATAATATTAGATATTTAGACATTGAACATGCACTAGAATCTTATTATTATGATCAAGCATTTATGCGTATAGAGCAACATTATAAAGGTAAGTTAAAAGCTGATTTAGAATCTATTTTTCAAACGAAAATAGAATTATCTAATATCACAAAGATTTATCGTTTAAAAAAGTTTTATCAAGCAGATCCAGTAACCATAAAAAGTGTATTGGTAAGAAAGCATTCAAGACTTAAAGAAAAAAGAATTGATGAAATGATTGCTTTAAAAGATGCGGATCAAATTTTAAGCTATTTAGCAAAATCTGAATATCAAATGTTTAAAAATGATAAAGATTATGTATATATCGAGTATTATGCAGGTCAAATCAAATATGATTTAGCTAAAAAATTTATGTATTTTTCAACAAAAGTTCCAAAAGTCTATACAGCATTTATAACATTGGCTGAAATAGAAATAGACAACATCACTAATATTATTGAAGGTATCAGATATCAAGTTAGTGAAGTTGAAATGAAACAAATGTTAATTTATTAGGAGGAAACAATGGGTATAGCAAAAATAAAACTTGTAGATATCACTTCTAATACAACAAATTTAGATGCCGTTTTGACAAGGTTCGTTGATTTAAAGGATTTCCATCCTGTATTAGCCAGCGAAATTGTCGAAAGAGTTCATGGATCCACTTCATTTGTTGCGGATAATCCTTGTCAACCTTTACTTCAAGATTTAGATGAAATCGAGAAGAAATATGAACTTAATCTCCCAGATATTATCTTAAAAGATTATAACTATGATTTTAATGAAATGTATGATTACATGTCAGAAATCAAAGGAAGATTAAATGATGAAGTCAATCATATTAAAGAGTTGGAAGATTTTATTAGAAAATATCAAGATGCACTAATCCAAGTTCATAACATCGAGAATTTAGATATTCCATTAGATGATTTATTTGCTTGTGAATTTATTTCTATCAGATTTGGTAGATTACCAAATGACAGCGTTGAAAAATTAAGATTTTTTCAATCTAGACCATTTGTTTTTAAATCATTTAATCATGACTCAAATAACTCATGGTGTATGTACTATACAACCGATGAATACAAGAGAGAAGTAGATAATATCTTTTCTTCATTATTCTTTGAGCGTATTCACATTCCTGATTTTGTTCATGGAAAACCAAAAGAAGCAATCAGAGCTTTAGAAGAAGAAATTAAGCAAGCACAAAAAATGATTGATCAATATAAATCAGATATGTATGAAATATCGTGTGGTTGTAGTAGTCGCCTTGCTTGTATAAAAGGTGAGTTGTTATTTCTTAACCGAAGTTTCGAAGCTAAAAAGTATGTAGTTGGTCTTGGCGATAAATTTACCATATCAGGCTTTATTGAAGAACATAACGTCAATAGAGTAGAAGCTGCTTTTGCAGATATTAAAGATGATATCGATATTGAAATTCAAGATGCTGACAGCGATAAAAGAATTACACCACCTACAAAATTGAAAAATGGTTGGTTTTCTAAGCCGTTTGGAATGTTTGTAGAAATGTATGGGCTTCCTGGATATAAGGATATAGATCCAACACCATTTGTGGCAATCACGTATTCTTTATTGTTTGGAATGATGTTTGGTGATTTAGGTCAAGGGTTAGTCTTAGCACTCATCGGCTGGTTCTTTTATAAATATAAAGGGATGAAGTTAGGGGCTATTGGAATAAGAATTGGACTGTCATCAGCGTTGTTTGGATTGCTTTATGGATCGGTCTTTGGAAATGAGGAGTTGTTAAATCCACTCTATCATGCCTTAGGTTTTGATCATAAACCCATCCATGTCATGGATTCTGAGTTTACGATGACTTTATTGATTGCAGCAATTGCAATAGGAGCATTGCTCATTGTCATTGCGATGATCTTAAACATTATAACACTCATTAAAAAGAAACATTACGCAGAGCTTATCGCATCTCATAATGGGATTGCAGGACTTATATTATATGGATTTATTTTAGTAGGTGTTGCATTACAGTTCGGTTTACAAATAGCAGTGTTTAATACGATAACGCTTCTATTGTTTATTGGAATTCCAATGGTTTTGATTTTCTTTAAAGAACCACTCGAAAGAAAATTTGCAGGACACAAACTATTTCCTGCAGGATTTGGAGGATTCTTTATTGAAGGATTCTTTGAATTATTTGAAATTGTATTATCATATTTAACCAATACTATGAGTTTCTTACGTGTGGGTGGATTTATATTATCACATGCAGGTATGATGCTAGTTGTAACAAGTTTAATGTCTATGGTCGGTGGATCTGGCAGTATCTTAGTTGCAATCTTTGGAAATATGTTTGTTATGGGCCTAGAAGGCATGATCGTTGGAATTCAAGTCTTAAGATTAGAATTTTATGAAATGTTTTCACGTTATTACGAAGGAAACGGCGTAGCGTTTAACGCTTTAAATTTATAAATCAGGAGGAATATGAAGATGTATTTAAGTTTAGTAGAAATTTTATTACCATTATTATTAATTGTATTAATCACATTGCCTTTAATTAAAGTATTTAGAGGTAAAGTATCAGTGAAATCAGCAAAAAGAAGATTAGTTACACATATCACGGGATTTTTTACAGTGATCGTAGGTGTACTTGTTTTACAAATGTTTATTAGCCCGCAAATATATGCAGCAGAAGGTGATCCAGTTTCAATTGTTGGCACATTAGCTCAAGGGCTTGGATTTTTAAGCGCTGCCCTAGCTACAGGCATGTCAGCGCTTGGCGCAGGTGTTGCGGTTGCAGCAGCAGCTCCAGCAGCTATTGGTGCATTTTCTGAAAATGAAAAAAACTTTGGTAAATCATTAATCTTTGTTGCACTTGGTGAAGGTGTTGCAATCTATGGTTTATTAATATCAATTTTAATTATCAATAGTTTAGGTTAATCGGAAGAAGGATTTTTATGAAATTTTTCTTAATTAGTGACAATGTAGATAGTCTTGTAGGTATGAGATTAGTAGGCATTGATGGCAAGATTGTGCATGAGCGAAAAGAATTTTTGCGTGCGCTAGAGGATGCTTTAGAAGACCCTTCTATTGCAGTTATTTTAGTGACGACAAAACTTGTTAGCTTAGCACCAGCAGTTATCTCTGAACTAAAACTAACTCAACCAAGACAACTCATTGTCGAAATACCAGACAGACATGGTGGTACAAATATCGGTGAAGAAATTGACAGATACATAAGTGAAGCCATTGGCGTCAAGCTGTGAGGTGAAGATAATGGCATATTATAATGAAGACCAGCTCTATCGTTACTTTGATAAAGCGATAAATAATGAAGCAAACAAAAAAATGAGTGCGCTTAGAAAAGAAATAGATTATTTATACGCAAAAGAAATGAAAAAAATCAAAGATAACTTAATGGTAAAAAAGAATTTACAACTCAATAAAGAACTAAGAGAATTACAAATCGAATACCAAGATCAGATTAATAAAATCGGTGTTGGGTTTGACGAAAAACTTATTAAAGAAAGAACATTTATGATTAATATGGTTTTTCAAAGTGTACTCTTAGAATTAGGTGACTTTATACAAACAACAAATTATGATGATTTAATGGAGAAAAAAATCTCTGAAATCAGTAAATTTGTTAAACAAAAAAAGGTCGTTTTTAACATTTCTGAAATTGATCAACGAATCACTAAAGTGATAGAAAAAACAATGAAAACACCATATGAAATTAAAGTGTCCTATGATATACGCATTGGTGGATTTATCGTTGAGATTCCATCAGATAAAGTTGAAATTGATGAAACGCTAGATTCAAAACTAAAAGAAAGAAAAGAATGGTTTTTCAAAAATTCAAAACTATTCATTAGAACTTAAGGGAGGTAACCATGACTAAAAATCAAATTTATTCGATTAACGGTCCTGTTGTTACCGTTAAAAATGCTGTAGACTTTCATATGCTAGAAATGGTATATGTAGGTAAGCAAAAACTACTTGGTGAAGTCATATCAATTAGTAAAGACAAAACGACCATACAAGTTTATGAAGTAACGACTGGTATTTTATTAGGCGAGCCTGTATATCCTACAGGAGAGCCAATATCAGCTCTTTTAGGTCCAGGATTATTAACCAATATTTTTGACGGGATTGAACGTCCATTAAAAGAGATTGCGGATAATCATGGTATATATATTCCAACCGGAAGTGATGTTGAATCACTTGATAGAAATAGAAAATGGGATGTAGAAATTAAAGTTAAAAAAGATGATATGCTTAAATTTGGTCAAATTTATGCGACCATTCAAGAAACAGATATGATCGAACATCGACTTATGGTACCTAAAGGTTTTAATGGTCGAGTCATTGATGTTAAAAAAAGCGGATCGTATAAAATTTTTGATACCATTGTTAAAACAGAAGATATTCATGGAAATGTTTATGAGTTAAATCTTACACAAAAATGGCCAATTAAAACACCAAGACCAGTATCTAAAAGGTTAGCAATATCAAAACCATTAATTAGTGGTCAAAGAGTTATTGATACACTTTTTCCAATTGCAAAAGGTGGTACAGCAGCTGTACCGGGTGGATTTGGAACTGGAAAAACGATGATGCAACATCAATTTGCAAAATGGTGTGACGCTGATATTATTGTTTATGTTGGTTGTGGTGAACGTGGTAATGAAATGACTCAAGTTCTTGAAGAATTCTCAGAGCTAATTGATCCTAGAACAGGTAAACTATTATTAGATAGAACAGTATTGATTGCCAATACTTCAAATATGCCAGTTGCAGCTAGAGAAGCTAGTATTTATACAGGTGTAACGATAGCTGAATATTATAGAGACATGGGATATCACGTTGCAGTTATGGCTGATTCAACATCAAGATGGGCTGAAGCACTTCGTGAGATTAGTGGACGATTAGAAGAGATGCCTGCTGAAGAAGGATTCCCTGCATATCTTCCATCTCGTATTTCTCAATTCTATGAGAGAGCTGGTTATATGGAAACATTAAGCAAATCAGAAGGATCAGTTACGATAATTGGAGCAGTTTCACCACAAGGTGCAGATTTTTCAGAGCCTGTTACACAAAACACAAAACGCTTTGTAAGAAGTTTTTGGGCACTTGATAAGCAATTAGCTTATGCAAGACATTATGCAGCTATAAACTGGAATACAAGCTACTCTGAGTATGTCCTAGACTTAACCAAATGGTATGATCAAAATGTTGGACTCTCATTTTTAACAAACAGAAGAGAAATCATGGCTTTATTAGCCGAAGAAAACAAATTGTTAGAAATCGCAAAATTAATTGGAGCCGACATCTTGCCAGATGATCAAAAACTAGTGATAGAAATCGGTAAAGTCATTCGTTATGGATTCTTACAGCAAAATGCTTTTCATAAAGATGATACATATGTTCCATTAGAAAAACAAAATTTAATGATGAATGTAATTTTATACCTTTATGAAAAAGCTAAACACTTTATCGAAGAAGGTAAATCATTAAATCTTTTATTAGAGACATCTATATTTGATCAAGTAATTAAAATGAAATATGATGTTGCGAATGATAATCTTGATGCATTTGATCAATACTATAAATCGATTGATCGTATTATGAAACGAATAAAATAAGGAGGGATATAATGAATCTCCAATATATAGGATTAGATGAGATTAAGGGTCCCTTAATTTTCTTGGATGATGTTGAAGGCGTTGGTTTTGAAGAAATGGTCGAAATCAAAATTGCTAATCAACCATCTAGATTTGGACGTGTCGTTCAAATTGAAGGTAAGAAAGTTGCTATTCAAGTATTTGAAGGCACACAAGATATCTCATTAACAAACACAAAAACTAAATTTTCTGGCCATCCAGTTGAAATGTCACTTTCAAAAGAAATTTTGGGAAGAACTTTTAATGGTTCAGGCAGACCTATTGATGGATTAGGAGAAGTTTATATTGATGAAACTAGAAATATAAATGGTCATCCTTTAAACCCTGTAGCAAGAATTTATCCAAGAAACTTTATTCAAACAGGTGTTTCATCTATTGATGCATTAACAACACTTATCCGTGGACAAAAACTACCTATCTTTTCAGGATCAGGTATGCCACATAATGAACTAGCAGTTCAAATTGTTAAACAAGCAAAATTAGCTGAAGAACAAGGCGATAATTTTTGTATTGTGTTTGCAGCAATGGGTGTTAAAAATGATGTTGCAGATTACTTTAGACGTCAATTTGAAGAGGCTGGTGTCATGCATAAAGTTGTTATGTTTTTAAATTTATCTAATGAGCCAATTATTGAAAGAACCTTAACACCTAGATTTGCATTAACAGCAGCTGAATATTTAGCATATAAACATGATATGCACGTGTTAACAATCTTAACGGATGTAACTTCATATTGTGAAGCATTAAGAGAGTTTTCTAGTTCTAAAGGTGAAATTCCAGGACGTAAAGGTTATCCTGGATATCTTTATTCAGATCTTGCATCTTTATATGAAAGAGCAGGAATTGTTAAAGGAGCTAAAGGTTCTGTGACACAAATTCCAATTTTAACAATGCCTAATGATGATATTACGCATCCAGTACCAGATTTAACTGGATATATTACTGAAGGTCAAATTGTTTTAAGTAGAGAATTAAATCAAGTAGGCGTATATCCACCAGTAGGAGTTCTACCTTCTTTATCGAGATTAATGAAAGATGGTATTGGTGATGGCTATACTAGAGATGATCATTCATCTGTTAGTAATCAACTCTTTGCATCTTATGCGCAAGTTCAAGACGCAAGAAGTCTTGCATCAGTTATTGGTGAAGATGAGTTAAGTCCTGTAGATAGAAAGTATATTGAATTTGGCAAGCTATTTGAAAAACATTTTTTAAATCAAGGTTTTGAAACCAATAGAGATATTCTTGATACACTTGATTTGGGCTGGGATTTATTATCTGTTCTACCAAAAGATGAGCTACATCGTGTAGATGAAAAAATGATAGACAAATTCTATCATCATGAAAAAGCTGTTGAACGATTTAATATTATTTCTAAACCAATTATTGGCGAGTTAAAGGGAGATGAGCGGTATGAATGATCAAGTTTTTCCTACCAAAGGGAATTTGATGACACTGCAAAAATCTAATGAACTAGCAAAAAAAGGTTATGAACTTATGGATCGGAAAAGAAATATTTTGATTCGTGAGATGATGAGCTTACTTGATGATGTAAAACAACTGAGAAATGAAATATCAGATACATTTTCAAAAGCTTATAGAGCACTCCAAGAAGCAAATATTACACTAGGTATTGTATCTGACATCGCAAAATCTATTCCAATTGATTCAGGATTAAGTGTCACTTATCGTTCTGTTATGGGTGTTGAAATACCAAAAGTAACACATGAATATACACCTGTTAAAGTCACTTATGGCATTGGGTCAACCAATACAAAGTTTGACTATGCATATAAGATGTTTCAAAAAGTAAGAGATTTAACGATTAAACTTTCTGAAATCGATAATGCTGCTTATAGACTTGCAAATGCAATCCGCAAAGCACAAAAACGCGCAAATGCATTAGAAAATGTAGTTATACCTAGATTTAAGGCAAATATAAAATATATTACTGAAGTCTTAGAAGAAAAAGAACGAGAAGCTTTTACTAGACAAAAAGTAATTAAAAATCAACAAGATAAGAAAAAATTATTAAATCAATAGATTGCATCTAGATGCAGTCTATTTTTTTCAAGTGTAAAAAAAAACAAATAGATAACTATTTGTCTAATTTAGTCTTATTTTTTTGTTTTTTCTCAGGAACTGGATCATATTTAGGTTTAAATAAAGGATTACATGTAAGTACCCTCTTAGTTGTTAAAAATGAAGCTTTAACAAAATTAAAGCGTGTATATGCAGTTTTAGCATAAGCGCTACACGTTGGTGTATGTCTACACTTATGATTACTGTTTGGAGATATCTCTTTTTGATACCATTCAATGAGTTTAATTGCGCGTTTATTCATATTTTCACCATCTTTATTATATCACTTCTTTATAATTATGTTAAATTTTCGATTTCATAGGTTAACACCTATATTCTATATATTTTTTATGCTATAATAAAAGTATAGAAACTGAAAACGATTACAGGA
Organism: Acholeplasmataceae bacterium; assembly: GCA_021108415.1. Taxonomy (GTDB): domain Bacteria; phylum Bacillota_I; class Bacilli_A; order Acholeplasmatales; family Acholeplasmataceae; genus Mariniplasma. The sequence goes on from JAIOQX010000003.1 coordinate 87,790, forward strand.
GGTAAAGGATGAAAGAGTATACCACCAAAGAGATTCGCAACATAGCCATCTTAGGACACCAGGGAACTGGAAAAACTAGCATGTCAGAATCATTATTATATGTTTCTGGCGGCATTGAAAAGAAAGGTGAAGTTGAAAGAAAAAGCACTGTTTCTGATTATCTAGTTGAAGAACATCTTAAACAGACAAGTCTTTCTTTAAGTTTAGTTCCAGTTGAATGGAAGAACTATAAACTTAATTTCTTAGACGTACCTGGCAGCGATGAACTTGTAGGAGATTTAAATCAAGCTTTAGAAGTTGTAAAAGGCGCAATCATTATGATTGATGCATCAAAGGGTGTTGAAGTTGGAACTGAGCGTGTTTGGAATGAAGTTAGAAAACGTCATATACCTGCAATTCTTTTTGTCAATAAAATGGACAAAGAAAATGTTAAGTTTGAAGAAGTTTTAGAAGAAATAAGAGAAAAATTAGGAAAGAAAGCTGTTCCTTTTGCATGGCCAATTGGGCATAATGAAGATTTCGAAGGTTTCGTCAACGTAGTTGATATGAAAGCTAGACTTTATGATGGCAATTCATGTAAGGATGCAGAAATTTGGGAAGAAAAGCGACCTAAAGTTGACGAATTGCATAATTTGATCATTGAAAGTGTTGCAGAAACATCAGAAGAATTATTAGATTTATATTTATCTGGTGAAGAGATTCCAGATGAAAAAGTTAAACATACATTACATAAGAGTGTTATTCAAGGTGAATTAACACCAGTCATCGTTGGTAGTTCAACAAAAACAATTGGGATTGAAACATTATTAAATATGCTAATTGATTACCTACCAGCACCAGATGAACTAGCACCATTAACCGCAATCGATCAAAAAACTAAAGAAGAAGTAACACGTTTAACACATGATGATGAACCGTTTTCAGCATATGTTTATAAGACTGTTGTTGACCCTTTCTTAGGAACAATCAATTTAGTAAAAATAAATTCAGGTATCTTATCTTCTGGTCAAGAAGTATTGATATCAAATTCGCAACAACAAAAGAAAATATCAAATTTATCAGCAATTTGTGGAAAATCAATTATTGAACAATCAACTTTCCATGCTGGTGATATGTGTGCAATTGCTAAAATGGATGGTATAGAAACTGGATTTACATTAACTGATCCAAAAAATGAAATTTTATATGAACCAGTAAAACAACCTACACCAGTTATTTATATAGCAGTACATCCAAAAAATAAAAATGATGAAGATAAAATTTCAATGGCACTTCATAGAATCAATGTTGAAGATCCAACATTTGAAATTTTAAGAAATAAAGAAACAGCACAATTGTTATTAGGCGGTCAAGGTATGACGCATTTAAACTATGTCCTTGAACGTATGAAAAACATGTTTAAAGTTGAAGTTGATATTGAAGATCAAAAGATTGTTTACCGTGAAACGATTAAAAAATTAGTTGAAGCTGAAGGTAAACACAAGAAACAATCTGGTGGTGCAGGTCAATTTGGACATGTTAAGATTCGTTTTGAGCCTTCTAAAGAGCTATTTGTATTTAAAGAAGAAGTTTTTGGTGGTTCAGTTCCACGTAATTACTATCCAGCAGTTGAAAAAGGTTTAATTGAAACTTTTGAACATGGTCCATTAGCAGGATTTCCTGTGATTAATGTTAAAGCAACTCTATATGACGGGTCATACCATCCAGTAGATTCAAATGAATTATCATTTAAGCTTGCTGCATCTCTAGCTTTTAAAGATGCTGTTAAATCATGTTCACCAACTATATTAGAACCTGTTGTAAAAGTCGAAGTTACAGTCAAAGACCAATACGTTGGTGATGTAATGGGCGATATGAGCAAACGTAGAGGTCATGTTATTGGTATGAACCAAGTTGATGGATTCCAAGTCGTAGTTGCAGAAGTTCCTGAAGCTGAAATCGTATCATATGCAATTGATCTAAAAGCATTAACTCAAGGATCTGGTTCTTTCTCACGTGAATTTGTAAGATATGACGAAGTTCCTTCACAATTAATAGATAAAATTGTAGAAGCATATAAAAAGTAAAACAGACAAAGCCCGACTAACATTGTTTAGGAGGGCTTGTTATGTTTTGTGAGATATGTAAGAAGAAAATTACACAAAGAAGACATTTATTCAATATATTTAAAAGAAGTACACATCATATATGTGAACTATGTTATCAAAAGTATCCGTTATTACCAAGAAGATCTACGATTCCAATTGGTGGAGGTGTGTTGATATGGAATAGTCTTATACAGACAAGTGATGAAATATCATCACTTGCACATATGTCTTTTTATAAACCATATATCATAGACTATATATTAAACTATAATTCAAATATTTTAATATTAGCAGATCATTTTGACTACAAAATGATGGAGATATATGATAATTTAAAGCTTGGAGACATATATTTAATAACATTGTATGATAAAATAAAACAAAAGGAGATTAACTATGAAATTTGAAATTTTAGGGAAAAATGGATTTGTTCCAACACCGGCTATTAAAGCATATGCTGAAAAGAGATATAGCAAAATTATATCCTTTTTCGGACCTGAAGTTGTTGATGAAATTAGAGTTGTCTGTAAAGTATATAAAGATCATCATAAGGTAGAAGTTAATGTGTTTGCCAAAAAGACAATCGTTAGAGCAGAAGTATCAGATAAGGATATGTATGCTGCAATCGATAGAGCAAATGATAAATTGATTTCACAAATAAGAAGACATAAAGATAAATTAAAGAATCATCTTGAAAAAGAAGGAATTAAACAAGCATATTCAACAGAGTTTGATGCAGAAAGTTTAGAAAAAGATATTTTAGCTGCACAACTTGTTAAAAATAAGAAAATAGATCTACAACCAATGACATCAGAAGAAGCTATCGCTGCTATGGAATTATCTGGACATGGATTTTATGTATTTCTTGATAAAGAAACAAGAAAGACAAACGTAGTTTATCGAAGAGATGATGGAGATTATGCAGTCATAGAGACACAACCTATTTAAGGAAGCGAAAGCTTCCTTTTTTTTTTGAAATCGTTTTTATGAGTAAAAATGCTTGATAACCTTGTAATTTCATTATAGAAGAGTATAATGATAGAGGTTAATCGCCCAAAAAGTGCCGATAGAGCATAATCGTATTCGTTTTAAGGAGATGAATTTACATGGATATTTATATATTTTTATTTTATTTAGCAATTACATTATTATCAGGTTTTATTTTCGGAAAACTTGCAGAACTTATAAAAGTACCTGAAATTACAGGTTACATTGTTGCAGGTGTTCTCTTAGGACCTTCTGTATTTAATATTGTTGGAGTTGATGCAGTAAACAGCTTTGATGTCATTACGAACTTTGTATTAGGGATTATTGCATATCAAATTGGTACTGAGTTATGGATGCCAAAAGTAAAGAAAAGTGGAAAGTCTATCTTAACAATTACTTCAGTTCAAGCGATTGCTACAGCAGTTATTGTATTTGCGTTCATCTATTGGTTAGATGGTAGATTATGGTTAGCATTAACTCTATCTGCTATTGCGACAGCAACAGCACCAGCACCAATCATGGTTATCGTTAAGAAATTAAAAGCAAAAGGACCCGTTACTGATACAGTTATACCGGTCGTTGGAATTGATGATATGTTTGGGGTTATTATCTTTGGATTGTTCACCTCAATTGCAGTTGCAACCCTTGGTACAGAAAGTTTAAGTATTCACACAGCATTAATTGAACCACTTATTGAAGTTGTTTTATCAGTTGCTGTTGGTGGAGCATTTGGGTTAATACTTGGTGCGGTTTCTAAATTCTTTGTGCATAAACTACCTAAAAAAGAAAAATATATTGCATATCTTGTGTTCTCATTATCTAGTGTGTTACTTGCAGTATTTATTGCACACACTTATCACTTATCAATGATTTTAACACCAATGCTTATTGGATTGGTATTTACAAACTTTATTAAAAAAGAACCATTTGAAATTCAAGGCGCAGCATTATCTAATTTCAGTGGACCATTAATTATAGCATTCTTTACCTTAGCAGGTGCACAACTATCATTATCAGTTTTAAAAAGTGCAGGACTAGTTGCAGTTTTATATATTGTGTTTAGATCAATCGGTAAAATTGGTGGTGCATATCTTGGAGCTAGCATGGCTAAATCTCCAAAAGTTGTAAAAAATGCAACCGGATTTTGTCTCTTGTCTCAAGGTGGGGTTGAAATTGGGATGTTAGTTGCGGTATCGTCAATATTCCCATATGAACAAGCAATCTTTATTAAAACTGTTGTTTTGGCGGGCATCTTATTCTTTGAAATTGTTGGACCAATCGTCTTTAAATATACAATTGAAAAAGTTGGGGAGTCAAGAGAAGCTCAAGGACACGTGATCACAGATGTTTCACAACTTGCGGATTCGAAATAGAAAATATGAAATAATAAAAAAGCCAGTCAATTGACTGGCTTTGTTTTTAAACTAAATTGATTAAAGTGCTTCTTCGTATAAAGCAGCTACTTTATCCCAATTAACTACATTAAAGAATGCAGAAATATAATCAGGACGACGGTTTTGATAATTTAGATAGTATGCATGTTCCCATACATCTAAAGCAAGTACTGGAGTACCTTGTGCTAATGGTGTATCTTGGTTTGGTGTTGAAACAACTTTTAAACCTTCTGGTGTGACAATTAGCCAAGCCCAACCAGATCCGAAACGAGTTGCTGCTGCATTTGCAAATGCTTCTTTAAATGCATCAAATGAGCCAAATGCTGAATCAATAGCTTTTCCTAACTTTCCACTAGGTTTTTGACCATTGTTTACTTTTAAGATAGACCAGAATAATCTGTGGTTAAAAAATCCACCACCATTGTTTTGTACAGCACCTCTGATATCTTGTGGGACTAAAGTTAAATCAGCTAGTAAAGTTTCAAGTGGTGTATTTAGTTCAGGATGACTTTCTAAAGCCGCATTTAATTTATTAGTATAGCCTTGATGATGCTTTGTATAATGGATTTCCATTGTTCTTGCATCGATAAATGGTTCTAATGCATCGTATGCATAAGTTAATTTAGGTAATTCAAATTTCATAATTAATTCCTCCTATTTATATCTTCATATTACATCAAATCAGTTGCGTTTTCAAATCATATGCATATATTTTATTTAAAAATTGTATAATATGTAATTAAATTTATTTTAAATAACTATTAACTTTTTCTTGGTCAATATCAATGTACATTGTTTTCTGATTCTTGATGATGACTTTATATCCAGGAACTCTAGGTATTTTCTTGAGATTTTTCACTAAAGTATAGTCGACAGGGATGCTTGATGATAGTTTTAAACTTGAATAATGAGCTGCTAGCATACATGCTTTTCTCAAGACATGTTCGTTAAGATTTTTGGTTTTTACGATGACATGTGATCCGGGTGCATCTTTAACATGAAAGAAATAATCCTCAGGTTTAGCCATGACATGAGTAACGTATTCATTTTGAATATTATTTTTTCCAACTAAATATGTAGCTTGATCATCGGTAATTGATAAAAAATTAGGAATTGATTTTTGTTTTTTATTTGTATTTTTCATTTGTATATTTGATTTATAACCATAAGCAATAAGCTCTTGTTCCAAATCATTGATGTCAATCTTAGCAGATATGTCTATATATGTTTTATAGTTGTTAAACAGGTCTATTAATAAATTGTTTTGTTTGAGCTGTTGTTCAATGTGAGTTAAACCTCGTTTTGCTTTGTGATAGAGTTTATAAAAGTATTGTGCGTTTTCATTTAAAGTTAAGTGCTCATCTAAAATAATATGCATGCCATATACTTCTATATCTTTAGCCTTTGAATGCAAATCAAGACCACTTTGATAAATATAATCTGCTTTATCTTTGGAAAGAAGTAATTCTTTTGAATGGATTAAAGATAGGGTGAGTTGTTCTTTTTTTCGAACTAATTTTTTTAAATATTTTTCAATAAATATTTCATATTTTTGTTTAAACTGTTTGTCTTCAATAGTGTGATCATCTAATAGTTCAGACAAAGTTGGATACACCTTTTTCTTATGATTTTTCAAAAAAATATCCATGAAGTATCCATTTTGAGTTTCCAAATCTTTAGTTGGTATGACTTTAAGATCAGAAATTTGCAATTGATCAGAAAAGATATGTTTTGCTAGTTTTAATGAAATACCCATATACATGCTAGTCATCATCTTAGGACTATCTAGTGTTGAATAATCAATAACATCAAATGTTTTTTTATTTGATGGGAAAAATTCAAAGTTTGCACCTGGAATTAACTGTCTTCCAGATTCGAAAAACATTTTTTTATATGAGTCAATTAAAACAGAATCTTTAACTAAGAGAAGATTTGCATGTTTTCCCATTGCTTCAAAGATCAATCTTTTTAGAATAGGTCCATCTATAAAATCAAAAACTGTAAAATCAAAAATCATGACTCTATCTGTTTGATGTTGAGTAATTGATTCTAGAATACCTCCTTCGAGTTGTTTTTTTAAAGTCAACAAAAACTGAGAAGTTGTAGTTGAAGATAAATCCTTATTTGAAATATAACTTGAAAAACTACTTGGATCTAAATCAATTACGCATTTTTGTTTTCTACCTTTATGATAAAATTGCATTACAAAAACTTTCTCGGTAGATAAAAAGATTTTTTCTAATCGAGATTTTTCTAAATTTGTGTTTAGTTCATTTACTAAATGTTTGATAAATACGCCATCTATGATCATACATACACCTCTAGTCTATTTTAACATTAAATAATCAATTGAAAACGTTCTTTTTAAATAAAGTCTATGCTTTGGCTTTACTTAAGTCATTATATCATATATAATAAAGGGTAATATGAAACAAGGAGGCGCTTATGAAACTCAATGAACGTGGATTGTTAGTTGTCCTTTCTGGACCATCTGGCGTAGGTAAAGGTACAGTTAGAAAAGCTTTGTTTCAAATGCCAAATCATGATCTCGTTTACTCAGTATCTATGACGACAAGACCTCCAAGAGCGGGTGAAGTTGATGGCGTTGACTATTACTTTGTTTCTAAAGAAGAATTTAAAAAAAGGATTCAAGAAAATCGCTTTTTAGAATGGGCAGAGTTTGTAGGTCAGTACTATGGTACACCAAAAGATAAAATTGAAGAACAGCTTGATAGAGGTAAAGAAGTTGTATTAGAGATTGAAGTTGAAGGTGCACTACAAGTGCGAAAACAAATGAAGGATGCAGTTTTTATCTTCCTAGTACCACCTGGAAAGAAAGCATTATATGATCGTTTAAAGAATAGAGGGACAGAAGCTTTGGAAGTTGTCCAACAAAGAATGGCAAAAGCAGAATCTGAATTTTTGCTTGCGCATAAATATGATTACATTGTTGTAAATGATGAAGTGAATAACGCTGCAGATAGAGTTATGGCAATTATTCGTGCAGAGCACGCTAAAACTGAAAGAACAATTCATAATTATTTGAAGATGATAGGAGAAAAATTAAATGCAAAAGAATAAAGACGGTATGAGATATCCATCAATAGACAAACTTTTAGAAAAAATTGATTCAAAATACAAATTAGTATATGCTGCAAGTCGAGTAGCAAGAATTATTGAAGATGAAAGTTTAGTAGTAGATAAAGCACAATGTGTAAAAAGCATTGGTATCGGTCTAGAAGAAATACTAGACGGTAAAGTAAATATAGAATTTGAAACATAAAAAGCGATGATTTCGCTTTTTCTTTTTTAGGTGTATGTATTAAAGATTTATGTTAAAATAATAGTGGTGATTTTTTTGAATCTAAAAGCAAAATTGAATTTATGTCCTACTGAACCTGGTTGTTATTTAATGAAAAATAAAAATGACCAAGTCATCTATGTAGGAAAAGCAAAAAATCTTAAAAGCAGAGTTAAATCTTATTTCACTGGTGCGCACAATGAAAAGACAACACGATTGGTTTTAGAAATCGTGGATTTTTCTTATGTGTTAACCAATAGTGAACATGAATCTTTAATTTTGGAAAACAATTTAATTAAACAATATTTACCAAAATATAATATTAGATTGATGGATGATAAAACATATCCATACATTGAACTCACACAAGAAGAGCATCCTAAACTAACGGTTGTTAGAAAAAAGAAACCTAAAGGCAGAATCTTTGGACCTTTTCCCAATGTATATGCAGCAAGAGAAACCGTAAGGTTATTAAATAGAATATATCCGTTGAGAAAATGTGATACAATGCCAAAAAAAGTATGTCTTTATTATCATATTGGACAATGTCTTGGACCTTGTGAGTTTAAAGTTGATTATAAAGATCACATTTCTGATGTAATAAAGTTTTTAAAAGGTGATACAAAAGAAGTTGTAAACAATTTAAAAAGTCAAATGGATGAAGCATCGCTTCTGATGCAATATGAAAAAGCCATTGAATTTAGAGATATGATTAATCATATTGAATCTACCAGTGAGAAACAAATTATTAATTTAAATGATTTTAAAGATAGAGATGCGATTAGTTATGCATATAATAAAGATGATATAGCGATTCAAATTTTAAAACTAAGACAAGGTAAAATTGTTGATCATGAACAAGTTGTCTTTTCATATGTTGGAGAATACAAAGAAACTTTGTTAAGCTATCTTCAACAATACTATGAAACATATAGTCCTGATGAACTTATGTTTAGTACAAGATTTGAGATTGAAGATTTAGAGCCTTTATTTGATAAAAAAGTAGTCATCCCTCAAAGGGGAGATAAGAAGAAGGTTGTTGACCTAGCTTCAAAGAATGCAGATTATGATCTTGAGCATCATTTTATGTTGTTTAGACATAAACAAGAAAAAACACAAAAAGCACTTGATGATCTATCTAAAATTTTGGGTATAGATATCAATCACATTGAAACATTTGATAATGCACAACTTTTTGGTACTGCACCAATTTCAGCATGTATAGTATATAAAGATCAAGCATTTGAAAAAAAGAGTTATCGCAAATATCATTTAAATACGACGACTAATGATGATTATCAAGCAATGAAAGAGGTTGTCTATCGCAGATATCAAAAAAACTTGATAGAAAATAAGAAAATGCCAGATTTAATCTTAGTTGATGGTGGAAAAGGGCAAATTAATGCTGCAAAAGAAATTTTAGATCAATTAAACTTAAAGATTAAATTAGCAGGCTTAAAAAAGAATAGCAAGCACCAATTAGAAGCTTTAGTCTACCAAGATCAAGTATATCCATTATTGAAAAATAGTGAACTATATCAACTTTTATTAAGTATATCAGAAGAAGTTCATAGATTTGCAATAGCATTTCATATTAAGACAAGAGATAAACGCGCTAACCAATCATTCTTAGATGACATCAAAGGGATTGGTCCAAAAAGAAAACTAAAACTATTATCACAGTTTAAAAGCATTGAAGAAATTAAAGAAGCCTCTGATGAGGTTCTAAGAAATCTTGGCTTACCAGATGAAGTTATTAGTGCATTGAAAGAGGTTGTAAAATGACAAAAATCATCTATGATGTAAATCCAGAGTTAAAAGTATTTTATTTAATCATTGACGGTAGAAAAATGGGGTTTTATTTATCCAATAGACTAGCAAAAACTTTTTTTAATTATTTAAGAGTTGGAGTTTTAGTTGATTTTGAAATTGCACCAAAGAGAAAAAGAATTCACCGTATTAAATATTATCAAGTGGCACACTTTAATCGAGTCATTTCACTAAACCCATATATCGTTCATTATGATTTAAATAAACTTAGAAAAGATATGCAAGCTGTACTTGATAAACAAAAGTATTTTTTATTCATTGATTTTGAAATGACAATGCCTGGATATCATCCAGGAGATTTCACTCCAGAAATTATCCAAGTTGGCTATGTTGTGGCTAAAGCATCAGGCTCAATCATAGAACAGACGGGATATTATGTTTTACCAAAAGCACAAACAAATTTATCTAAAAGAACAAAGAAATTTCTTAAATTAGATGAATTGAAGTTTTATGAAGATGGACTTCATTATGAAAAATTCTATCTTGATTTAAAACGAGTTATTGATAAGTTTAGTCCTAAATTAGTTGTTTGGGGCAAAAATGATATTTCAGCTTTAAGCGATTCATACAGACTACATGATAAAACACCTCTAACTGAGGATACAGACTTTATTGATTTACTCAAATTACATAAAGACTATTATAATTTAAGAGATGATTTGGGTTTATTTAAAGCATTTAAAACATATTATGATGTTGATGAACATCAAGCGCACGATGCAAGTGACGATGCAGTGGTTACTAAATATGTATTTGATGCGTTTATGTCATATATGAAATAAAAAAATCCGCAATTTATTTGCGGATTTTATATTTATGCAGATTTTAAATCAATAACAATAGGGATAATTAAAGGTCTTCTTTCTGTGATTTCAAATATTTTATCACTTAAATGTGTAATGACTGCATTTTTTAAATGCTGTTCATTAATCACTTTAGCTTGAAGCTCTTGTTGACAAATTTGTTTTGCTTCATTTGCAAGTTGTCCAGTTAATTCTTCATTACCTCTCATATATATAAATCCACGAGAAATAATGGTTGGATCATTAACAAGTTTTTTCTTTTCTGAATTGATAGATAAGACAATAGAGAATAATCCTTCTTCACTTAGAGTTTTTCTTTCTTTTAATACAACACTTCCGATATCGCCAATACCAGTACCATCTATGTAGACTTCACCAGCGTGTACTTTACCAGCATATCTTATGTGATCCTTATTGATAGCAGCAACATCGCCATTATCTAAGATTAATATATTTTTTGGATTTACTCCACATTCAATAGCAAGTTGTTGATGATGTCTTTGCATACGATGTTCACCATGTACTGGAATGAACATTTTAGGTTTAACTAAACTTAAGATTAGTTTTAAATCACTTTGTGCGCCATGTCCTGAAGTATGTGTATCTGCAAGCGGTCCATGAGTAATAACATTAACATCTAATCTAAACAATTTATTAATCGTTCTATTTACACCTTCTTGATTTCCTGGAATAGGAGAAGAAGAGAAGATTACTGTATCACCAGCCATTGCTTGTACCTGACGGTGTGTACCATTTGCAATTCTACTTAAGGCAGCAAGAGGTTCACCTTGTGAACCAGTAACTAATAAGCATATTTGTTCAGGCTTTAAGCCGTTGACTTGATCACCAGTAATTAAAGTATCTTTAGGAACTTTAATGTATCCTGTTTGCATACCTGCTTCAATAGCGCGTTCCATCGAACGACCAAAAACTGCAACTTTACGTTTATTTAATACAGCTGATTCAATAATTTGTTGGATACGATACATGTTTGATGCAAATGTCGCAATGATAATTCTTCCGGTCATTCTAGAGAATAATTCATTAATTGATTTGCCAACTTTACTATCAGAGATGATCAATTCATCACGCTCTGCATTCGTAGAGTCAGACATCATACATAAAACGCCTTCGCTTCCAATCTTTGCAAGTTTATCAAATTCACATGGAGGACCTACTGGTGTAAAGTCTACCTTGAAATCTCCTGTGTGAAATAAAGTACCTTCATTTGTTTTAAAAACGATACCAAACATATCAGGAATTGAATGTGTCATTCTTATAAAACTGATTTCAACATTTTTAAAATTATATTTATAATGACTCTTATAAGCTTCGATATGTGGATGTTTAACATCTTTATGTTCCATAAATTTATATTCAATCAGATCTATAGCGATCCCTGATGCATAAATTTTTGGAATATTAACTTGTCTTAATAAATAAGGAATACTACCAATATGATCTTCATGTCCATGCGTGATAAAAAGACCAACGATTCGATCTTGGTTTTCAATTAAGTATGTATAATCAGGAATGACATAATCTATGCCTAGTAGGTGATCATCTGGAAACAAAATGCCAGAATCAACAATGAATATTTGATCCTCGATTTCGTATATATACATGTTTTTTCCGACTTCTCCAAGCCCACCCAAAGCAAAAATGCCGATTTCTCCGGTTTGTAATAATGCGTTTTTCATATGCAAATCCTCCAACATCGAAAGTAATATATTTCTATTTTATAATAAAAGTTGAAAAAATGATAGTGAAAAACATTTTATGCTATAATAATTTAGAGGTGTATGATGAAAAAAATTATCTTTTTTGATGTAGACAACACAATATATAACAATGCTTTAGGTAAAATTCCTGAACAAACAAAAAAACTACTTCATGAGTTAAGCTTAAAAGAAGATGTTATATTAGGGCTTGCAACCGGTAGAGGACTAAAAAAATGTGAAGTCATTGATGATGTTTTACATTATTTTAAATATAAAGTATTAATGAATGGTTCTTATGTCATGAAAAATGAAGAAATTATTTATGAACTACCTATGAAAAATGATGATATCATCGAAGTGTTAGATATGATTAAAGGTCATGATTTAAATATAGGTATGGTTGGTGTCAACGATGAAGCTGTTAATTATTGGGATGAACGTGTTAGCTATGGACTTAAAGCACTTAGGGGTATATCTCCTAAAGTTGATGCAGAATTTTATTTAAAACATAAGGTATATCAATTATGGATGTTTGCAGATTTAGAGTCTCAAATTATGCAAGTTGCAAAAGAGATGCCTAAATTTAGTGTTTTTCCTTGGCATCAAGGTGGGGCTGATTTCACATATCCTCATGTAAACAAAGCATTTGGGATTGGTAAATGTTTATCTCATGAAACTGATTTTCAGTTAATTTGTGTTGGAGATGGCGCAAACGATATCCAAATGATAGAAATTGCAGATATCGGTATTGTAATGGATAACACTAGATTTGAGCAATTAAAAGAAAAAGCCGATCATATTGCCCCTCATATACATGAAGATCAATTATACGACTTTTTTAAAAAACTTAATCTTGTTTAGGTCTTAATTTTTCTTGAACTATCTTTATAATTTCTTTTGGAACATAAGGTGATATATCTGCATGATGGACAACCAGTTCTTTAATCGCAGATGAAGAAACAAAATGATTCTTAGATGAAGGAAATAAAATTAAAGTTTCTATATTTCTATAAATATTTCTGTTAAACTGATAAAGAGCATATTCATTCTCATAATCTTGGATATTTCTTAATCCGCGGATCATCAATTGAATATCGTTTTCTTTAGCATATCTAACGATTAAGTTATTTGTAGATGATATGACGACATTATCTAAATCTTTAATGACTAGATGAATCATATCTAATCTTTCTTGAGTTGAAAATGTAGGAATCTTCTTATAATTATCTGCAACAACTACATGAAGTGTATCAACAAGTCTACTTGCGCGTTTGATAATATCAAGATGCCCGATTGTTAATGGATCGAATGTACCAGGATAAACTGCATTTTTCATATATATACCTCGTTTCAATAATAGTATATCAAAAAAAATCAAAAAAAAACAAAGGAGTAGTAAAAAATGAATACTTATCGTAAAAGTTTAGTCATACAATTGTTAATGTTTGTCGTATTTTTCGTCATGGGGGCAAATGTGATTGTTCAATATTATGTCACGGAATCATTTCCTGCGTATAATTATGTAGTCTTAGGAATCTTAGTCTTATTTGGAGTCTTTGGATACCTTTATTACAAGAAAGCAACTAATGAGATTGCAGTCATCACACCTAAAGAGTTTAAAACGTTGAAAATCTTACTTTATAGCTATTTGTTTGCATATATAGTAGAAATGGTTGCGACTGGTATTGAAAGTCTTCCTAAAGATATCGTTGCAATAAGTTTAGGATCTGTGTTGTGTCTAATCGCAACTATTGGTATTTTTATTCAATATAAAATCTTGAGCCATAAATAAGAACACTTTGTGTTCTTTTTTTTAAAAAAGAATAAAAAAATCATATATGGTAAAATGAAGATAAGAATTCTTAAGATAGAAGGAGAGATTTCAATTGAGTAAAATGATATTTGTATCAAATAGATTACCTGTAACTGTATCAGTTAAAAGACATAAAATCAGTTATCATGAAAGCATTGGAGGGCTTGCTACTGGGCTAAAGAGTTTCCATCAATCTTCAGATAGTCTCTGGGTAGGCTGGCCTGGTATTTCAAAAGATCGATTAAAAATAGATGAACAAACTAAAATCAATAAAACACTTAATGAACAATATCATTGTCATCCAGTGTATTTGACTGAAAAAGATATAGATTTATATTATGAAGGGTTTTCAAATAAAACGATTTGGCCACTTTTTCATTATTTTGCAGAAAAAGCAGAGTATGAGGTAAAAACTTGGGAAGGATATAAGAAAGTTAATCAAAAATTTTATGATAGTTTAAAGTCATATATCGAAAAAGATTCTGTTATTTGGATCCATGATTATCAACTAATGCTATTACCGGAGTTAATCAAAAAGGATTTTCCATCTGTAAAAATTGGTTTTTTCTTACATATTCCATTTCCTTCAAGTGAAATATTTCGATTGTTAGTATGGAAAAAAGAAATTTTAAAGGGTATATTAGGCTCAGATCTAATAGGATTTCACACTTATGATTATGTCAGACATTTCTTAAGTAGTGTGAGACGTATATTAAATATAAATCAAAAATTTTATACACTTGAGTATAATGATAGAAACATTGAAGTCGATGCTTTTCCAATGGGTGTGAATTACGATTATTTCGCAAACAAAAAAATTCAAGTTGAAAAACATAAAGCTTATAAAATAATATTGTCAGTTGATCGACTTGATTATACAAAAGGTATTATTGAGAGGTTAAGAGCTTACCGAAGATTTTTAAAGATGTATCCTAAATATAGAACAAAAGTAAAATTACATTTGATTGTAGCTCCATCAAGACAACTTTTACCAACATATGATGATCTAAGAAGAAGCATAGAAAAACTAGTTAGTGAAATTAATGGAGAATACGGAAGTTTTGAATGGATGCCGATATGGTATTTATATCAATCCTTTAATCAAGATGATTTGATTAAGTATTACAAAGAAGCTGAAATATTATTAGTTACACCATTAAGAGATGGTATGAATCTAATCGCAAAAGAATATATCGCATCTAGAACAGATCATCTAGGCATGCTGATTATAAGTGAAACTGCAGGAGCTGCAAGTGAGCTTAGTGAAGCAATACTAATTAACCCTAATGATGAGGTACAAATTGCAAAAGGAATTCAAACAGCTCTTGAGATGAAAAAAACAGATAAAATTGCCAGCAATAAAATTATGCACGAGCGTGTTAAGAGATATAATGTAGAATTTTGGGCAACAGAATTTATGAACAGATTGTCAAAAATAACGATTAAAGATAATCTAAAAATTCCTAAAGAAGAATTTTTAGATGAACAACATATTCATGAAAAATTTAAAAAAGCAAAATCAAGAATACTATTTTTAGACTATGATGGAACATTAGCTGATTTTCAATCTACGCCAATGCAAGCTTATCCAACGAAAAAATTGAAATCAATTTTACAAAAGCTATCTCATATCAAAAACACGGAAATTGTGATCATATCGGGTAGAGATCATCAAACACTTGACAGATGGTTGGGACAAATCGATGTAAGTCTTGTGGGAGATCATGGGCTTTGGTATAAAGCTAAAAACAGTGAATGGAAACAGACCATTTCAATTGATAACATTTGGAAAGAACGTATCAGACATGTCTTAGAGATATTTGTTGATCGCATGCCAGGTTCATTTATTGAAGAAAAAACACATTCTATAGCTTTTCATTATAGAAAATGTGAACCTGAGATGGTTAGTGTTAAAATGTCAGAAATAAAAGATGCATTGTTTTCAATCAAAGGTAATCATCCAATAGAAATTCAAGAAGGACATATGGTTTTAGAGGTTAAAGATCAAAGAGTTAATAAAGGTCATGCGACCCGACTTTTCACAAATCAGATGTCATATGACTTTGTATTGGCAGCCGGAGATGATGTAACAGATGAAGATATGTTCAAAGTCCTAGATCAAGCAGAAACAATTAAAATAGGCTTTGGTCCAACAAAAGCAAAACATCGTATACAAACTGTTAAAGAATTTAGAGATTTATTAGAGAATATTATTAAAATAGGAGGATTAAATTAATGAAAGTATTAACACAAACGTATGAATTATCAAATGGAGTGAAAATCCCTAAAATTGGTTTTGGAACATGGCAAGTCCCAAGTGGAGAAATTGCTTATGATTCAGTAATGATGGCTCTTAAAAATGGCTATAGACATATTGATACAGCTGAAGCTTATCAAAATGAAGCAAGCGTGGGCAAGGCAGTTAAAGATTCTAAGATTCCAAGAGAAGAAATTTTTGTAACTTCTAAATTACATTCTCACATCAAAAGCTATGAAGGCGCAAAAGAAGCGTTTAATAAAACACTTGAAGCGCTTGGTTTTGATTATCTAGATTTATTTTTGATTCACGCACCTTGGCCATGGAATGAAATGGGCAAAGATTGTAGAGAAGGTAATGTTGAAGCCTTTAAGGCAATGATAGAATTATATGAAGCTGGAAAAATTAAATCTATCGGTGTTTCTAATTTTTCACCAGCTGATATCGATAACATCATTGAACATTTAAACTTTGTTCCACATGTTAACCAAATCGCATATTTTGTAGGACATAACCAAGTTGAAACTGATCTTTATTGTAAAGAAAAAAATATTTTAATTGAAGCTTATTCACCACTTGCGATTGGGCATGCACTTAAAAATCCAATCGTTATCAAAATGGCAAAAGATTATGAAAAAACACCAGCACAAATATTGATTAGATATTGTCTAGAAAAAGGTACACTACCTTTGCCAAAATCTACTCATGAATCAAGAATAATCGAAAACTCTCAAGTTGATTTTTCTATTAAGAAAGAAGATTTAGATATTTTAGATCAAATAGATGATGATCCAAGAAAATGGAATTAAATATTGCGTAAAAAAGAGTGGAGATAATTTCTCCACTCTTTTTTACATATTTAGTGCTTCTTGACATGCTTGGCAATATCCATATACTGTCATGTCATGATGTGTGATTTTAAAATGATGTTGATTGGCTAAATCATCAGCCATGTCATGGATATGACAATCAATTTCATACATTTTTTGACAATGCACACAAATCATATAATGATGATGATCTTTATGATTTGAATAGAAGTAAGCTGTATGATTCATAAAACTCTTAGATAGTAGACCTTCTGTAAAAAACAATTCAAGTGATCGATAAACAGTTGATAGATTCAGGCTATCTTTTGGCAATCGATCATAGATCATCTCTGCACTTAAAGGTTGACTAGCTTTATTTAAAATAGAAAGTATTTCTTTTCTTTGAGGGGTTATACGCATGATATCATCTCCTTAAAACTTTTTTTAAACCGATTAATAGAATTAGTAAAAGTGTATATAAAACAACGATTGTTGATCCAACTGGTATTTCTAATGGATGGGCAATAAAGACACCTGATATAACAATGATGATACTTGATATCAATCCAAATATTAAAGTCATTTTAAAACTCTTTGTCCATTGACTAGAAATAATCGAAGGAAATACAACCAAAGCAGATATAAGTAGGGTACCAATAGTTCTTACACCAATAACGATGAAAAATGCAGTCAATAGTGAAAGTCCGTATCCTAAAAGATTTGTTTTAATCTTTGAAAATTTAGCATAATTTAAATCGTATGTCATTAAAAATAATGAACGATAAAACAGTAAAACAAAAACTAAAATTAAAGCACTCACAATGACAGAAACAATCATATCAGCTTGAGTTGCAGTGTATATGTTACCAACCAGCATGGATTCAACAGATACATTAAAGCCAGAACTTTTTTTAATTAAAATCAAACCGATTGCAAATGAGACACTAGCAACCAATCCAATAGCAGCATCTCCATTCATTTTATCAGTTGTCGCAAGATATTTAATTAAAACCGATGCAATCATTACAAAAGGAATTGCAATATATAGCGCTTCATTTGAGAGTAACACCCCTAAAACAAGACCGGCAAAACTTACATGGGCTAGTCCATCAGCTATCATGGCTTGTTGATTTAAAACAAGATATGGACTTAATAGAGAAGCAGATATGGCTAGAGTGACACCAATAAATAAAGCATTTAATATAAAGTCATATTGTAGGAGTTCAAGCATGATGATGCCCCCTATGTTCAAATTGATTAAAATCAGCATAAGACCCAATAAACTTAATACTTTGATCGACAAACATTATGGTACAATTATCCTTAATTGCATCAGTTAAGTCATGGGTGACATGAATAATGGTTGTCTTATTTTTTTGTTGAATCTCATGAAGTAAAATATAAAACTTTTCTCTAAATGAGGGATCGAGAGCACTCGTAGGTTCATCTAGTATTAAAACTTCAGGTTCGCTTATTAAAGCTCTGATTAAATAAACCCTTTGTTGTTGCCCACCAGATAAATAATTCATAGAATGATCAAAAAGTTCTTCAATTTCCATCTTTTTTAACCAACTTTTTATCAAATCGCATTCAGCTTTTGAAGGGAATAATTTTGGTTTTTCAAATCCACTATAAATCACTTCTTGTACAGTCATAGGAATTAGATTTCTTAAGTTTAATTTTTGAGGAAGATAGCCTAATTTTTTAGTATTGATATCGATCTGACCGTCATTAGGTTTTAATAATCCAACAAGTGTTTTTATTAAAGTAGTTTTTCCAGACCCATTAGGTCCAACTATATGGAAAAAATCACCTTTTTTAATATGAAAGTTCACATTAGATAAGACATTAAATTTTCCAAAAGAAACACTGACATTTTTATATTCAATCATTATTTGTTGTTATACCTAGAGCAATTTTAATGTTATCAAAATTTCTTTGTAATAAATCGCTATAAGTAGTATTTGCCTCCCAATCAGTTTGGTCTACGTTATGGTATGTATGAAGAACGAGTAAGTTTAAAGTATATTGATCATTTGATTCTAGGCTTTCTTTAATTGAATTTGCAGCTTTAGGTTCAGTTAGCGCTTCGATAAATAAATAGTGAGTTTCTGCAAATTTAACGGCATTAGAAAAATCAATGATTTCACTACTTGTTAAAACGTCATCTGGTTTATATTCAGAAAATAATGAGTCAATATGGATATGATATCTTTCAGCAAAAGCACCAAAAGCATTATGTCCAGCAAAATAAAGTATTGAATCTTTGTATGGAGCATGAGATAAAATAGAATCTATTTCTAAATGAAGTGCATTAATTTCTGCTTTATAAGCTTCTGCATTTGATTCATAATAAGCTTGGTTATCTGGATCTATCTCAATGACATGAATTAAGATGTAATCAATCATTTGTAATGCATTTGTTGGATCTACCCAATAATGCAGTTCATCATCATCATGATCCTGATCATCTTCCTCTTCGAGTAATGCAGTAGACAAAGATAGATGATTATGTTCCTCTGAGGTAAAACTATCGCTCATATTTAATACAATAGTATCATCACCGGCAAGAGAAGCAGGATCATTAATCCATTGATCAATTTCTAAGCTTGTGAATAAAAACAATTTAGACTTTTTAATATCAACTAAATCTTTACTAGATGCTTCAAAACTATGAATATCTGTTCCAAGTGGGATCAATAAAGAGACTTCCATTTTATCGGCTACAATTTGTTTTGCAAAATCATAGTGTGTAAACATGGTTGCGACAATATCTGGATCATCTGAATTATCCGCACAAGAAACTAGAGAAAATACTGAAAGTAATAATAGCACATAAATAACAAATTTTTTCATTACACTAATCTCCTTCTGCAAATCATTTGCAATAAAATTATATCATGAAAAAGTGTTTTTGCAAATCATTTGCAATCATTTTATTTTTAAAATACAAATTAGCCTTAAAAAGCGTCTTAATAAATTGTAATTATACTTAAATAATGTTATAATAAAGACCTAAATGTGAGTGGGATGAAGATTTCCACTCATTTTAATGAGGTTAAATATGAATTTACAAAAAATGAGAGAAAAATTAATACCAATCTTAAAAAGAAATGATTTAGAGATCTACAGTATAAAAACCAAAAAAGAATTTGGTGAAATGATTGTTGAAATTTTAATCGATACTGATACAATGGATATCAATTTATTAGAAAAAATACATCTTGAGTATGCTGCACTTTTGACAGATGATGATTTAGATCCAAATTACTTTTTAGAACTATCATCATTAGGTTTAGAGCGACCACTAAATTCAAAAGAAGACCTTTTAAAAGTTATTGGTAAGTATATTTATTTGGAATCAAGTAAATATCAAGGAAATGGATATATCATATCGTTTGAAAATGATATAATTAAATTGGAAATTAATGAAAAAGGACGCATTCGAAAGATTGATATCAATTATGATGATGCTAGAAATATGCGAACTTCAGTTAAAGTATAGGAGGATATTATGATAAGTAAAGTATTTTTTGAAAATATTGATGCGGTGGCAGAAGAAAAAGAATTAAATAGAGAACAAGTTTTAGAAGCATTCACACAAGGTTTAATTGCTGGGTGTAAAAAAGCACATGACGTTCGTTCTTGCCGTGTTGAGTTAAAAGAAGACAAAAATGAAATTTTAGTTTATATGCAAGATTTAGTTGTTGATGAGCTAAGCATGGATGCTGATAAGAATTATTCACAAATTTTATTAGAAGATGCAAAGAAAATCAATTCAAGAATTAAAGTAGGCGATATTTTAGAACAAAAAATAGATCCTAAAGATTTTGGACATTTTGCAGTTAGAGATTTTAAATCTAGATTAAACGAAAGTTTAGTTTCTAGTCAAAAAGAAAATCTTTATAATCATTTCAAAGCTTTTGAGCATGAAATGATTAATGCTAGAGTTATTGATGTAGCAGATGACCATTATCGCTTAGATATAGGTAGAGATTTAACGACTTTGCTTCCTAAAAAAGAAGCATTACCTAAAGATCATTTCCACGTAGGAGATCATGTAAGAGTTTATGTATCAGACGTTGAAATGAAAACTAAATGGCCAAAAGTATTTGTGAGTCGTTCTCATCCAAGTTTGATTATTCGTTTATTAGAAAACTATATACCTGAAATCAAAGACGGTATTATTGAAATCATGGGAATCTCAAGAGATCCTGGTGATCGTTCTAAAATCGGTGTAAAATCAAATGATCCTAAAGTAGATCCAATCGGTGCATGCGTTGGTGAAGGTGGAAGTCGTATTAGAGAAATCGTTAAAGCATTAAGCGATGAAAAAATCGATTTATTCCGTTGGAGTGATAACGAAAAAGAATTGATTGCAAATGCACTTCAACCAGCAGAAGTTGTTGCGGTTACACATGTCAATCCAAAAGAAAAATCAGCATTAGCAATCGTCCTTGACACACAATTGTCACTTGCAATTGGTAAATTAGGACAAAATGTTAAACTTGCTGTTCAAGCTTGTGGATGGAGCATTGATATCAAATCAGAAACAATGGCTCAAGGTGAAGGCATTCTTTATTAAAAAAGTAGGGGTGGTTTCAAATGAAAAAAGTTAAAAAAACACCACTTAGAACATGTGTAGTTACAAGAGAAGTTTTACCTAAAAAAGAGTTGGTTCGCATCTGTGCAACCAAAGATGGAGAAGTATCCATTGATTTAAACGGTAAAGCACCTGGACGTGGCGCATATTTAAAACTAAGTCAAGAAGTAATTTTATTAGCAAAAAAGAATAAAGCATTAGATAAAAGATTAGAAACACCAGTGCCAGAAGAAATCTATGAACAATTGAGTAAACTTGTACATGGATAAAACTATAGGGCTTGCTTATCGTGCAAGAAAAATAACCATTGGTACAGAAATGACCATTGAAAAATTACGAAAAAAAGAACTCTATGCAATCATTTTGGCAAGTGATGCTTCAAAGTTGACTCAAAAAAAAGTAAGAGATAAAGCAAAAACATATGAAACCCCTGTTTTAGATACACTTGATTCTCTTACATTATCAAATGCAATCGGAAAAACGGATATCAAAGTAATTGGTATTACCGACAAAGGGTTTTCTCAATTATTGATAGACCAGAAAAGGAAGTGATTTTATGCCACAAAATAATAACATTAATAAAAAATACAACAGCAACAATAATGATAATGACAACAATGACAAGAGTAACAATCAAAAGAAAAAATTTAATTCAAACAAGAAAAGACCAGATAACAGAAGACCAATGGCACCTAAAAAACCGAAAGATGAAGGTCCAAAAATATTCATATATAGACCTGATATGACGGTTGCTGATGTTGCTACTGGATTAAAAGTTAGTAACGCTGTTATGATTAAAAAACTAATGAGCCAAGGACTTATGGCTGCAGTAACACAAATCATTGATAGAGATACTATTGAAGTGATTGCTTTAGATGAAGGATTTACAGTTGAAGATGAAGTCATCACAGATGTAACTAGATTTGATGAAATGGAAATCGTTGATGATCCTAAAGATTTAGTAAAAAGACCACCAATTGTAACTGTAATGGGTCATGTTGACCATGGGAAAACAACTTTATTAGATGCAATTCGTAAATCACGAGTTGTTGATGGTGAAGCAGGTGGAATCACACAACATATTGGTGCATACCAAGTAGAAAAAAATGGCGAAAAAATAACATTTATTGATACACCAGGCCATGCTGCTTTTACAGAAATGAGAGCACGTGGAGCAAAAGTAACAGATATTGTTATTTTAGTTGTAGGTGCTGATGATGGAGTAATGCCTCAAACCATTGAAGCATTAGATCATGCCAGAGCTGCTAAAGTTCCAATTATCGTAGCTGTTAATAAAATTGACAGAGAATCTGCAAATCCAGATCGTATCATGACTCAATTATCAGAACGTGGATTAGTTCCTGAAGCATGGGGCGGAGATACACCATTTGTAAATATCTCAGCACTTAAAAATATAGGTATTGACCAACTCTTAGAAGTGATTCAATTAATCAGTGAGATTGAAGAATTTAAAGCAAATCCAAAGCGATTAGCAAGTGGTACCGTGATTGAAGCAAGCCTTGATAAAGGTAGAGGTGCAGTCGCGACTCTAATTGTTGAAAACGGAACGCTTAGTGTAGGTGACTATATTGTTATCGGTAATACTTATGGAAAAATTAGAACGATGAATGATGATTTAAAAAATCGTTTTAAAAAAGCTTTTCCTGCACAACCAGTTGAAGTTACTGGTTTGAATGAAGTCCCATATGCTGGTGATGTTTTCATGGCATTTAAAGATGAAAAAATGACGAGATCAATTGCATCAGACAGACAATCAAGACAAAAAGAAACCGAATTAAAACAAATGAAAAAACGTTCTCTAGATTCTTTATTCGGACAAATGGAATCAGAGACTAAAGAACTAAATATCATTATCAAAGGTGACGTTCAAGGTTCAATTGAAGCACTTAAAGGTTTGTTAGAAAAAATAGATATTAAAGGCTTCCACGTTAATGTCGTTAGAGATTCAGTAGGAGCAATCACAGAAAATGATGTATCACTTGCTTCTGCATCAGATGCAATTATCATTGGATTTAATGTTAGACCTACCTCAGCAGTTAAGAGAGTCGCAGACTCTGAAGGTGTTGAAATCCGTCTATATTCTATTATTTATCGTATTCAAGAAGATATCGAAGCTGCACTTAAAGGTATGTTAGAACCAGAATTTGAAGAAATCGTAACCGGACAAGCAGAAGTTAGAGATTTATTTAAAAACTCAAAAGTTGGAACGATTGCCGGATGTATGGTAACTGATGGAATTATTAAGAGAGCTGCACTTGTTAGACTGATTAGAGAAGGCATTGTTATCTATGAAGGTAAACTTGCATCACTTAAGCGTTTTAAAGATGACGCTAAAGAAGTTAGACAAGGTTTTGACTGTGGATTATCTATTGAAAATTATAATGACATCAAAGTTGGAGACGTTATAGAAGCATCACAATTAAGAGAAATTGAGGTATAAAATATGTCAATTACTACAGAAAGACTAGCAAGTTTAATCCAAAGAGAGCTTGCGCAAATTGTAAATTCAGAAGTTAAAGATAAAAGCTTTGGCTATATTAATTTAACAGAAGTGAAAGTCACTAAAGATATGTCATATGCAACTATTTATTACACCATTTTAAGTGATGAAGCAGAAGTATTAGAAAAAGCTAAGAAATCCATTGAAGATTCAAAAGTAACTATTCGTATGGAATTAGCTAAGAAAATAAGAAATATTAGAAAAATACCAGATTTGATTTTTAAGTATGATGAAGCACTAGCTTATGGAAATCATATTGATAAAATCTTAAAAACAATAAAGTAACTTCGGTTACTTTTTTTGCATTTTATTTTTAAAAAAGAGTGATACTATGTTTGCAAAAGTTATTATTGATATTAAACATCAACAAGTAAATCATCATTTTGATTACATCATACCTGATGTGTTATTAGATGATCTAAAAATTGGCATGAGAGTTCTTGTGCCTTTTGGTGCGCAAACAAGATTAGGTTTTGTAACAAATATCACTACAACTAGCATGACCGCAACTAAAGAAATTATAGATATCTTAGATAACAAACCGACGATATCTGATGAACTTTTTCATATTATTGATGATATAAAAAAACATTCATCAGAGCTTTATAGTGCTATTTTTGATACGGTTATTCCAAGTGAAATTAAATTAGATTATGACAAAGATATTTATTTATTAAATGAAGCATTATGCCCTTTAGACATTAAATCTAATTTTAATCAAAAAGGCATTTGGCATTTAAAGAAAAATCAATTTGATATGTTACCAAGATTAAGAAGATTAGAGAAAAATAATGTCATAGAAATTAAGTTATCTATTAAACAAAAAACAAATAAAAAATTTAAAGTGGTTTATACAATTAATTTAAATCATCAATATCATAAAGTTAATCAATATCCTTTAGTCGATCATTTAAAACCAAATGTAGGATATGATAAAAAAGCATTGATTGATTTAGGATTTAGTATCAGTCAAATTCAAACACTTAAAAAACACGATGTGCTTGTACAATCTAACGAACAAGTCATTAGAGATATAGATCATGTATTTGATGATATAGATAAACAAGTAAAATTAAATGATGAGCAATTAGTTGCAGCTAAAACAATTAAAACTTCTTTAAACCAAACACATACATTTTTATTAAAAGGTGTGACAGGATCTGGAAAAACAGAAGTGTATCTTGATGTTATCAAAGAGGTACTAGATAAAGGCCAAAAAGTTTTAATTATGGTTCCAGAAATCACATTGATTGCACCCATGGCACAAAGATTACTCTCAAGATTTTCAAATGTAGCCATCTATCACAGTGCACTTTCTCAAGGTGAGAGATTAGATCAGTATCATATGATTTTAAATAATCAAGCATCAATCATCTTATCGACTCGATCTGGTGTATTTCTTCCAATTCAAAAGCTTGGTTTGATCATCATAGATGAAGAACATGACAGATCATATATACAAACAGAGCATGTTACCTATGATGCAAAACATATCGCAATGCTTAGATCTAAATATCATATGATTCCTCTTGTTTTAGGTTCAGCTACGCCATCTGTTGTATCCATGTATAAAGCAATATCAAAGGTATACACTTTATTAAATCTTACGAAAAGACCTGGTGGCATTAACATGCCAGATATTAAATTGGTAGATATGAAAGATGAGCTAAAACAAAAAAACACGTCCATTTTTTCTAATGACCTCCTAAATTCAATCAAAGACAGATTGAAAAAAGATGAACAAACATTGATTCTATTTAATAGAAAAGGATACGCTCCATTTGTCTTATGTAGACAATGTGGTGATGTACCTAAATGCCCTGATTGTGATATATCTTTAACTTATTATAAAGATAAAAACATATTAAAATGTCATTATTGTGGATATGAAAAACCATTTAATCCTGTTTGTGAGATATGTCATCAAAAGACTGTTAAAGAGGTCGGTGCAGGTATAGAATATGTGGAATCAGAATTAAAAAGAAAACTACCAGATGCACGTATTTTAAGAATGGATAAAAACATCGTTCAAACAAAGGGAAGTCATGAACGTATTTGGCATCAATTTTTAAATCATGAAGCTGATATTTTATTAGGCACCCAAATGATTTCAAAAGGATTAGATTTTCCTAAAGTTACATTAGTAGGTGTCTTAATGGCAGATCTATCTTTAAAAGTTCCATCTTATCTCGCATCTGAAGAGACATTCATGTTGCTTACGCAAATTGCAGGTAGATCAGGAAGACACCAAGAAGGAGAAGTAATCATTCAAGGCTATGATTTATCACATTATGCCATAAAGACGCTTAAATCAGGATATGACGCCTTTTATAAAGAAGCTTTATACGAGAGAAAACTATCACTTTATGAACCGTTTGCCCATGTCTCTCAATTTTTAATTGAAGGTGTAAGTTATTTAAAAACCTATCAACATGCATTTTTGTTAAAAAAGAGATTGGCTAAACTAGATGGATTAACAGTATTAGGTCCATCACAAGCTTTAATTAAAAAAATTAGACAAAATTTTAGATTTGTAGTAACGATAAAATATATGAATCTAGATTATGATACAATTAGAACTATAACTGATGATTTATCAAGCAAGGAAGTTAAAATAAAATATTATCAAAATTTAGATATGATTTAGGAGGGTAAAGATGAAAATAGTTTTTATGGGAACACCACTTTTTGCATGTGAAGTTTTAGAAATGCTTATTAAAGAACATGAAGTATTATTGGTTGTAACACAACCAGATAAAAAAGTAGGCAGAAAAAAAATCTTAACACCATCGTTAGTTAAAAAAATTGCGAATTCACATGATATAGAAGTATTCCACCCTCAATCAATTAAAAAAGATTATAAAAGAATTCTAGAATTAAAACCAGACTTATTAATTTCAGCAGCTTATGGTCAAATACTACCTAAAGCATTATTAGATGAAGTGACTGCTTTAAATGTACATGGCTCGCTACTACCTAAATATAGAGGTGGCGCACCTATTCAATATGCATTATTTAACGGAGATGATCAAACAGGCGTTACGATTATGTATATGGAATTTGTAATGGATAGTGGTCCAATCATTAAACAAAAAGCACTAAAGATTGAGCCAGATGATGATTATTTATCACTCACTAAAAAACTATCTACACTAGGGACAAACCTACTTTCAGATGTATTAAAAGATATTAAAAATAACAAGATAGAAAGCATTGCACAAAAGGATGATGAGGTTACCTTTTCACCCACATTAAAGCCATCAGATGAGTATATATCATTTGATAGACCAACACATGAAATCATTAATCATATTAGAGGATTATCACCTGAACCAGGTGGTTATGCAATCATTAATGGTTCTAAAATTAAGATTTATAAAGCACAAAAAAGTGATATAATAATAGATGAAGCGTTTGTATCTGGTCAAATTATTGAGATAAAGAAAAAATTGATTATTAAGACACTTGATCATGCAATAGAGATTTTAGAGATACAAGCTCCAGGTAAAAGAATCATGCATGTGAAAGATTTTTTAAATGGACAAAATATCATGTCAATCAATGATGTATTTAAAGGAGAAGAAACCCTATGAAAACAAAGAAGAAATTGCTATTTACAAGACAAGAAATGTTTGAGTTAAACAAAAAGTTATTACTTAAAAGAGGCGTGACCATTGATGCAATTGCTGAGATATCATATATGCAACAATCAAAATATTCAGATGATGTCAGTCGTGCGATATGTGTTGAATCAGTTGAAAAGATTCTATCGTTAAGAGATGTATTTCATCATGTTCAGCTTGCAGCTGAAATCGATCGTCTAGCTGAAGAAAATAAATTCCAAGGGCCTATTCAAGATATCATTATGGAAGATTTAGGTTTATTTGGTGTTGATGAAACACTTGGATTAGATGTTTCAGGATTATATGGTACAATTGGTCAAACTAATTTTGGTGATATTGATGTGAATAAACATGGTATCGTTCAAAGATTAAATGATGCTGGTAAAGAAGATGGCATTTGTCATACATTCTTAGATGATATTGTAGGTGCAATCGCTGCAGCAGCATCAACAAGAGTTGCACAAGTTTTAAATGAAGATTTAGCACACGAAGATAGTGATGTAAAAAGATTTAGCATATTTGATTTATAACATAAAGGATGATTTAACTTGGCAAATGATAAAGCTAAAAAAAGAAGATTTTGGGAACTAAAAGCTCTTGGTAAAGATATATTTGCTAAGTTTTTTGGCTTTGAACAAGGTGTAGATATCACAAATGATGTTGCAGTTCTTTTTAGAAGAAATGTAGTAATTAAAAACATCATTTTCTTGTCAAATATTATGTACACGGTTATATTAATTATTCTATCTTTGTCAACTCAAGATAGAGTTTCAGATTGGGTAGTGACTGTACTGGCATTTCCAATGACATATGTGATCAATAGAATATTAAAAAAACTGATTCATTTAGATCCGGAAGATAAGACAAAACAAGGTGTGGCCATGTATGTCTCAGCATTTTACATATTCTTTTCAGCAATCTTAATTTATGCAAGATTGTATACGCATGAATATTTTGAAACAGGTGCATACATTTTAATGTATTATGCTGTAGTCGTTATTTCTCTTTATCAAGAAAAGAAACTTTTAAGCAGTAGTTTTCAAGGCTTGTTAGCCATGTTAACAGTCATTCATTTAATATGGACTTATAACTTTCATGGACTTGTAAATGGACAATCTATTATCGAGTTTTTACCAAACTTTATAAGATTACCAGAATTTAGTGATATTTTACTTAGAACACTGCTATTTATTTTATTTTACTTTGTTGTTTATGCCATTGTCTCTATGGGACAATATATGCAAGAAGAGCGAAAAAATGAATTAATCAAAAGAAGACAAGTTCAAAATGATTTTTCTCATATTGTAGGAGATCTTTTCACAGTTGTTTTTTCTTCATCATATACATTAATGGAAAAAAGACATGCATATCAAGTTCAACAAATGAGTCAAAAACTTGCAGATTATTACGGATTAAATGAAAAAGAAATCACAAAACTTAATGAATATGCTATGGTACATCTTCAATACCAAGAAATTAAACATTTATTAAATGATATCAATACCTATGATGAAAAAACTTATGATATCTTAAAAGATCAAACAGAGCTTGGTTCAAGAATTGCTAAACGAATTCAATTAGCTCAAAAATGTGAAGATATCGCAAGAGCACAATTAGAAGATACAGCAAATGAAAAATTCTTAAAAGAAATGCTTTTAATTCAGCCAGATATACAAGCTCAAATTATTTTATTGTGTGACTTATATATCACTATGCGCAGCCATAGATCTTATAAAAGACCCATGGCGCATTCAATTGTTTTAAAATTATTTCAACAAGAATTAGGGCATTTTTTTGACTATGATTTAAAAGAGAGATTCTTAAAGTTCAATGATGAATTTTCTGAAATGTATAATAATTTTTAAAGCATAACAATTGCGTTGACTTTTGTTTTTAAATCGTGTAATATGATAGGGTATTAAATATAATTTAATCTTATTCAGAGCTATCGAGGCTAGTGACCGATGACGTAGCAGCAACCTATTGAATTAGGTGCTTACCATGAGGGGAATATCCCAACAATAAGGAAAAACAGTCGTTTCCTTATTGGAGACGTTTTTTATTAAAAGGAGTGATTTACATGTATAAATTATTTAGTAGTGAATCTGTAACAGAAGGACATCCAGATAAAGTATCTGATTATATTTCAGATGCTATATTAGATGCATGTCTAGAACAAGATCCACAATCAAGAGTTGCAGTTGAAACTGCTGTGACATCACATTATTGTTTATTGTTTGGGGAGATTACAACAAATGCAGTCATTGATTATGAAAAGATTATTAAAGATGCCATTAAAGAAATTGGTTATACCCAAGAAGCATACGGATATAGTGCTGATACGGTTAAAATTGATATTAGAATTGAAAAACAATCTGAAGATATCGCTTTAGGTGTTGATAGTAAAGGGGATAAAAAGCTAGGAGCTGGAGATCAAGGACTTATGTTTGGCTATGCCAATCAAGATACTGATACTTTTTTACCACTGCCTATTTATTTAGCACATAGACTTGCAGAAAGATTAAGTTATGTTAGAAAAAACAATATTATACCTAATCTACGTCCTGATGGAAAAACTCAAGTGACTATAGCATATGATCTAAATCATAAACCTGATTATATTCATACAGTAGTATTATCCACACAACATGATGAATCTTGGTCACAAGAAGATCTTCGTAAAGAAGTATTAACTCATATCATCAATCCAGTATTAAAAGATTATGATACGACAAAGACGAATTATCAAATTAACCCTACGGGTAAATTTGTTAAAGGTGGTCCACATGGAGATGCTGGATTAACAGGTAGAAAAATTATCGTAGACACATATGGTGGATATGCTAGACATGGTGGTGGCGCATTTTCTGGTAAAGATGCAACTAAAGTTGATAGATCTGCTGCATACATGGCTAGATATATTGCTAAGAATATAGTCGCAAGCAACGTTGCGACTGAATGTGAAATCCAATTGGCTTATGCAATTGGTTTGTCAGAACCTGTAAGTTTTTCTATTAATACCTTTGGTAGTGAAAAAGTTGATTTAGAAAAGATCTATGAAGTGGTCAACAAAAATTTTGACCTAACTCCTGAGGGTATCATTAAAACTTTAGATCTAAATAGACCCATATATAAAAAGACTGCAGCTTATGGACATTTCGGTAGAAATTTAGAAGAGTTTACGTGGGAAAAAACTAATAAGATTGAATTATTTGCCAAATTATTATACAATAATACTGGTGATAATAAATGAATGAAAAACTAAAGACATTAGAATCTAAAAGATTACAATTATTAAAAGCTCGTGGAAAAGATATAAAAGTTGCACTTATCGTATTATTAGGTGCACTTATCTTTACATTTATAGGTGTATCTACAGAAATTATGGCACTTATCGTAGTAGGTGTTATTGGATCAATTGTTGCACTTGTATTTTTTGGTAAATCTAGTACACATGCGAGTAAATACAGAAAGCTCATTAAAAATGAATTGATTCATCTTTTACTTGAAGAACAATTTGATAATGTAGTTTATGAACCAAATTCTCATATATCTATAGATCGAATTAACGGAACTGGAACCATTAAGAGACCAGATCGTTTTCATGGAGAAGATTATATCAAAGGTGAATATAAAGGTGTTACTTTTGAAGTATCAGATGTAGATTTAAAAGAGAGAGTAGAAACAAGAGATTCTAAAGGAAATGTTCATGTATCATATCAAACTTACTTTAAAGGTCGTTGGTATATTTATAAATATCAAAAAGAGTTTAAAGAAGTTTTAAAAATTGTTGAAGGTAGAGGCAGTTATGCCAATAAGAAAAATCTAGTTAAATTTGAAACAGAGAGCATGGCTTTCAATAAAAAATTTGATATCTTTGCATCTTCAAAAGAATTCGGATTTTATTTAATTACCTCATCAATGTTAGAAAAATTATTAGAATTAGAAGCACTTCACCGAGGTTCTATCGTTTATTGTTATCAAAGAAATGAACTTCATATTGGTGTTAATGATCGTAAAGATTATATGGAATTTAAAATTAAAACACCAATTAGTGAAGAAACCCTTGATGTTTTCAAAGGTGATATAGATCTTATTCCAGCTATCATTAATGAATTTAGATTAGATAGCTCAAAATTTAAATAAAAAAGGAAGGAGAAAAAATACATGCCAAGTCCAGGAATTATTATTTTAATTATTGTTGCAGTTGTTTTAGTTAGTCTTATTGGTTGGTTTATTTCTACAGTTAATTCATTTAATCGTATGTTAATCAAAATTGATGAATCAGAATCAAGTATTGATATTGCATTAACAAAACGTTTTGATTTATTATCTAAAATGTTCCAAGCAGTTAAAGGTTACATGAAACATGAATCAGAAACACTTCAAAAAGTGATCGCAATGAGACAACCGGCTCATGGAGCACCAATGGAACAAAAACAAGAATTTGCTGATCAAGTATCTAGAGGTCTTCAAGCAATCAATGTTGTTGTTGAACAGTATCCTGATTTAAAAGCTTCTTCAAATATGGCTAAATTACAAGACACAACAGTTGAAGTAGAAGAAAACTTACAAGCATCAAGACGTGTTTATAATTCTAATGTATCGATATATAACCAAAAGGTTGTTGTATTCCCTTCAAGTATTATAGCGAACATGAAGAAATTTGAAAAACGTGCATTCTTCGAAGCTGAAGCAGCTAAGAGAGAAGATGTGAAATTTGATTTTTAAAATAAAACGCCTAGCGTTTTATTTTTTTTGCCTTTATATTGCCTTTTACTAGAATTATGGTAAATAACAAGAAACCACCAAAATGCTTGTAAAAAAGGCTCTATTATAGTAATATAATAGAGATGGAAAAGGATGTGGACTTATGATGAAGAAATGGTTTGACCCTAGCAAAAAAGAGTTAAAAAGAGCTAAAAAAATTGCAGAGGCTGTATTTTTATTAGAAGATGAAATGGCAGCTTTATCTGATGATCAATTAAAACAAAAAACTGAAGAATTCAAAAAAAGATATCAAGACGGTGAAACATTAGAAGAAATCATGGTAGAAGCTTTTGCTGTAGTTAGAGAAGCATCTAGAAGAGTAACTGGATTGTTTCCATATTTTGTACAGGTACAAGGTGCGGTTGCTATTTATGGTGGTAACATTGCTGAAATGAGAACCGGTGAAGGGAAAACCTTAACCGCTGTTATGCCTGCTTATCTTCATGCTCTAAATGGAGAAGGTGTTCATATTGTAACTGTCAATGAATATTTGGCTGGTCGTGAAGTTGAAGGTGAAATTGGAGATTTATTTCGCTTTTTAGGACTTACAGTTGGATTAAACATAAGAGAGCTAAATAGAGAACAAAAGAAAGAAGCTTATGATTGTGATATCTTATATTCCACAAACTCTGAACTTGGATTTGACTATTTAAGAGATCACATGGTTTTATATGCAAAAGATATGGTTGCTCAACGTGGATTAAACTTTGCGATTATTGATGAAGTTGACTCTATTTTAATTGATGAAGCACGAACTCCATTAATTATATCTGGTGGATCTAAGAATAATCAAAACCTATATCAAGCTGCAGATCGTTTTGCAAAATCATTAAGAGATGAAGATTTTGAAATTGAAATTGAATCTAAAAGTATCGCACTGACTCAATCAGGTATTGAGAAAGCAGAGCGTATTTTTCAAATAGATAATTTATATGAACTAAAACATGTATCTTTAGTGCATCACATTAATAATGCACTACGTGCCAATTATATTATGGCTAGAGACAAAGAATATGTTGTCAATGATGGTGAAGTTTTAATTGTAGACCAATTTACAGGACGTATTCTAAGAGGACGTCAATTTTCTGAAGGACTTCATCAAGCTCTAGAAGCAAAAGAAAGTGTACAAGTAAAAAGAGAAACTGTAACGGTTGCAACCATTACCTATCAAAATTTCTTTAGAATGTATAAAAAACTATCAGGAATGACAGGTACAGCAAAAACTGAAGAAGAAGAATTCAGAGATATTTATAACATGGATGTTATCGAAATTCCTACAAATGCACCCATTGTTCGTAAGGATGAACCGGATTTTATTTATGCAACTTTAAAAGATAAATTTAAAGCATTAGTTGATGAAGTTGAAGAAAGACATAATCTTGGTCAACCCCTTTTAATTGGTACAATTGCAGTTGAAACATCAGAGATGCTATCTTTTATGTTAAAACAGAGACGAATCAATCATGAAGTTTTAAATGCAAAAAATCATGAAAGAGAAGCAGAAATCGTTGCTAAAGCAGGTCTTAAAGGTGGCGTGACAATCGCAACCAATATGGCTGGTCGTGGGACTGATATTAAATTAGGTGAAGGTGTTGTTGAATTAGGTGGATTAGCTGTTATCGGTAGTGAACGTCATGAGTCTAGACGTATTGATAATCAGTTAAGAGGACGTTCAGGACGTCAAGGCGACCCAGGGTATTCTAGATTTTATTTATCTGCAGAAGATGAATTAATGATGAGATTTGGTGGTGATTCATTTAAGCGTAGAATTGAAACGCTTGAACGTATGAATACAACAGGTGTTCCACTATCATCAAAATTATTTTCAAGATTTGTGACAGGTGCACAAAAACGTATTGAAGGTAATAACTATGATTCAAGAAAGACAGTCTTGAAATATGATGATGTCTTAAGAAAACAAAGAGAAATCATTTATAAAAACAGAAGAGAAGTTTTGACTTTTGATTCTATTGAAGATCAAGTTAGACAAACAGTATCAAATGCATTATATGGACAAGTTTCACAATTTGTACATCAAGTTGGTAAAAATGAATTTAAGATTGATTTTGATCAATTATTAGCACATTTTAATGGTAATGTATTTCATACAGATACGATAAAAAAAGAGGATATTGAAAAACTTTCAGCACAAGAAATCAACGATTTTATTGTAGATTTAGGATTGAAAGAATTAGACAGTAAAAAAGAGGCATTCCCTCCTGAAGTCTATAATGAGTTTTTAAAAGTTGTTATGCTGCGCGTTATTGACACCTATTGGATGAGACATATCGATGCAATGAGTGAACTTAGACAAGGTGTGACGTTACAAGCTTACGGACAACAACAACCACTAACTATTTATCAACAAGAAGGTCTACGCATGTTTAATGAAATGGTTCAAAACATTTCTAATGATGTAGCAAGATATGCGATTAGAGCACAAATTAAATATGATCAAGAAAGAGAAGCGGTTGTTAAAAATACACAAACCAATCAAGGTCTTTCTGATAAAAAACCCAAAAAACCAAAGGTAAGAAAAAATAAAAACCAAAGAAATCTACCTTGGAGATAGGATACTATTGAAATGGAACGTTATGACGTAAATAAGCTTATTGCTGAATTTAAACAATCTATTGAAGATTTTCATAGAGCTGTACAACCAGATATACTTGAAGAAAAATATAGAAAACTAAATCAAGAGATGCAAGATCCAGCATTTTGGTCTAATACGAATCAAGCTAAAAAAGTAACAAAAGAAGCCAATTCGATACGTCATAAAGTAGACAAATATCTTGATTTAAAACAAAAACTAACACAATTAATTGATTGGGCTGAAATATCTGAAGAACAATCAGAAGAATGGGAAATCCTAGAAATTGATATTGCTAGTTTGCAAGATGAGTTAAAAGCCTTTGAGTTAGAAACGATTTTAAATGGTGAATATGATGAAAATAATGCAATCATAGAAATCCATCCAGGAGCTGGTGGCACAGAGTCACAAGACTGGGCAGATATGCTATATCGTCTTTATTCAAGATATGCACAAAGAAAAAAATATAAAGTTGAAGTTCTTGATTATCAATCAGGTGATGAAGCAGGTTTAAAAAGTGCGACACTTTTAATTAAGGGTTCTTATGCATATGGCTATTTGAAAGCTGAAAAAGGTGTTCATCGCTTGGTTAGAATCTCACCTTTTGATTCTAACGCAAGAAGACATACATCGTTTGCATCTATTGATGTGCTTCCTGAAATTAATGATGATATTGATATTGAAATTAAAGATGAAGATTTAAAAGTAGACGTTTATCGATCAAGTGGTGCTGGTGGACAATCTGTAAACACGACAGATTCAGCAGTTAGAATTACACATTTACCAACAAATATTGTAGTAACTTGTCAAAACGAGAGAAGTCAATTAAAAAATAAAGAAACAGCAATGAGTCTTTTAAAAGCTAAACTTGTTCAAGAAGAAATTAGAAAACAAGAAGAAAATTTAAAAAACATACAAGGTGAACAAAAAGATATATCATGGGGCTCACAAATTAGAAGTTATGTGTTCCATCCATATCAAATGGTTAAAGATCACCGAACTAATTATGAAGTGGGTAACGTAGATCTAGTCATGGATGGTGATATTGACGGATTTATCAATGCTTATTTAAAATCAGGTGATGCACATGAGTAGAACAAAAGTCAGAGAAATATTAGAAATTACGGGTGGAGTTGTACTCTTAACACTGGGTTTCTATTTTTTCTTACTACCGCAAAATTTAGTTATCGGTGGTGTGATGGGGATATCAGTCTTAGTTCAAGATTTCATCTCTGTTTCAATGTTTATTTTGATAGCAAATGCTATCTTACTTCTAGTAGGACTTATCTTTTTGGGTAAAGCATTCTTTTTAAAAACAGTTTACGCAACTGTTTTGTATCCGGTTATAGTTTTTATCTTAGAAAAAACAATTGCTCCAGATTTTTTTATGAAGTATATTAATGAAAGTCCATATTTAATTGCAGGATTGTTTGGTGCACTTACTGTTGGTGTTGGATTAGGATTAGTCATTAGAAATAATTCAACAACAGGCGGTATAGATATTTTGCAAAACATGATGCATAAATATCTTCATATACCTTTTTCTTGGGCTATTTATATTATTGACGGAACCATCATAACAATCGCTTTATTTATAGATTTTCAAGCAGGATTATACGC
Source organism: Acholeplasmataceae bacterium (assembly GCA_021108415.1). Lineage (GTDB taxonomy): Bacteria > Bacillota_I > Bacilli_A > Acholeplasmatales > Acholeplasmataceae > Mariniplasma. Next base: position 124,519 of record JAIOQX010000003.1, read on the forward strand.
ATTTGGTGCAATGATTTTAAGTGGGATGATTATCGATCGAATGTCAATTGAAGGACGTTCAGGGTTTACGGTATTTATACTTACAAACCAAACAAAACAAATGCAACAAGCAATTTATAACCGATTAGATCGTGGACTTACAAAAATTAAAGTCGTCGGTGGTTATTCAAATAAAGAAATGGAAATGATTGTGTGTACGATTGATCGTATGCAATTGTATACATTTAAATTAATTATAAAAGAAATTGATCCAAAAGCATTTTCTTTTGTGACTAGAACAAAAGAAGCAAGTGGTTATGGATTTAGTAAAGGGAGTTTACAATGGAAAATAGAAGAATAGGTATATTGTTTTTTGCGACTGTTTTAATTGCATTTTTTGCAGGATATCAAGTACAAACTTTTTTTGTAACAAATGAACCAGAAGCATACTTTGATGTTTATGAGCAAATCACTGAAGCACTTGATAGATATTATTTCTATGATCTTGATCAAGGTGAAAAAGATGCAGCCTATGTTGCTCAAATGGAAGCAATCGTTTCAGCATATGCAACAGCAAATAATGATCCATATACTAGAATATCAGCTGCAGCTCTAAATGTTGCACCTACAGGTGATGAGTCGTATGTAGGACTTGGTATAACCATATCAAATGAAGAGATAGGACTAAGAGTTTTAGATGTCTTATATCAAGGACCAAGTTTTACCAAACTCTATCCTAATGATTTGATCATTGGTGTGATGGATGGCACGACTGCAATCTATTTTGAAGATTTAGATGCTTCAATTTCACCAACTTCATATTTAAGTGGAGTAGTTGATGAAGTAAAATCACTCATCGTTTTACAACCAGATTTAGAAGAAGTAGTTATCGATATCACTTATGAAAATATTTTAACTCCAACTGCTTATAGTAAACCTATAGATACTGATATTGCCTATATAAAAATTACTGAATTTTCAGGATATATCGAAGGCGTTACAGACGGTACAGCTAAAGTTTTTTCTGATCGATTAAATGAACTTGAAGATACTATTTTACTTGATAGCACAGACACTTTAATTATAGACTTAAGAGATAATCCAGGTGGATCACTAACAGCACTTCATAATCAAGGCTCACAAGGATTAATTCCAGGCATTACCCAACAATTACTCATCAGAAACGTTGAAATGCCTTTGTTTTCTATGATCAATAAAATTGATTTAAGAGAAGATTATTATGGTGCTTTAACTCAAGCAAAAGCATATGATATTAAAGTTTTAGTCAATGAGTATTCTGCATCAGCTGCTGAGGTTTTAGCTGCAGCACTTAATATCAATGGTGGCTATGAATTGTATGGAAATTACACATTTGGTAAAGATGTTTATCAAAACACTGTTTTATTAGAAACAATCGATCAGGTAAGTTACTATTTAACTTTCACAGAAGGTAATTGGTTATTTGATGGTGACAAAAAGATATCTGAAAATCCACTTGATGTAAATTTAATTTCACAAAATGGATACCTATCGTTATATAATTTATTTTTTGATCATGTTTTAAGTTTAGATAGTGTTTCAAATTCACTTGTAGAATTCCAAGCATTTTTAAATATCTATTTTGAACTTGAAGGAGCACAAATGATTAGAACAGATGGCTATTTTGATCAAAGAACTGAAGATTATATGTTAATGTTTCAAATAGATCAAGGCTTAACTCAGACAAGCAATTTAGATAAACAAACCGCACAACATATGTTTAATCTATTAAAGACTTACCAAGATGATCTTTCAAATGATGAACAGTTAAATCAAGTCTTAACCATCATTAACTCATGAAAAAGACGATAACAGATATTAAAAAATTAAAGTCAGGTTATAAAGTTACATTTGATAATGAATATATATCAACCATTGAAATTGACATTTATATAAAATATCGGTTAAAGTCAGGTCTCTCTCTAGAAAAAGATACATATTATCAGATGTTAGCAGAAAATGATAAAATCCATTTTACTAAATTAGGTATCATAAAATTAAAACGGATGCAAACAAAAAAAGAGTTAACAGATTATTTAGTAGACAAAGGATGTAATTATCACCTTGCTATAAGTTTAGTAAATGAATTTGAACAAAAAAGATATCTTAATGATCAAGAATATGCAAGATTATATATAGAGATGAAAAAGCATCAACAAGGACCAAAAGTCATCACAGCAAATCTCATAAAAAAAGGTGTTGATCCACTTTTTATAGAACAGTATTTAAAGCAAATTGATCAATATGAAATTTTATCTGTTTTAGTCAAAAAGAAATATCAATCATTCAAACAAAAAACACAAAAACAAGCTTTACTTTCAACAAGAAATCATTTGATTGCTAAAGGTTATCAAAGAGATATTATTGATTCTATCTTAATACATATGAAAGATGAATTTCCAAGAGATGAAAAACCATTACTTGAAAAATCATTTGAAAAACTATATATGAGATACAAAGATAAAAAACAAGGATATGAATTAAAAACATTCATTAAACAAAAACTATATCAAAAAGGCTTCGAAATGGAAGACATTCAAGCTTTATTTATAGAAAAAGATGTTCTATCATGATAAAATCAGGATAGAACTTTTTTATATCAAAGTGAGGTGTTTCAAATGATTTTATGGAAAAATGGATATTTTCATACGCTAATTGATGATAAACATATGCATCATCAAATGGCAACGGATAATGGTTTAATCGTTGGATTTGATGATGAAGTTAACGATTTATCATTTGATCAGGAAATAGATTTGAAATCTCTACATGTTTATCCTGGTTTTGTAGATGCACATCTACATCTGATTGGTTATGGTCAAAAACTTAGCCAAGTCACACTTGATGCGTGTATTTCAAAGACAGATACTTTAGTAAAAATAGATAAACATGTAAAACTAGGTGTCACTTTCTTTGAAGGATACAAACCCAAAGGCGTTGATAAAACTGATTTAAATATGATAAGTGATCATTCACCTATCATTTTAAGACATTCAGATTATCATAGTGTCACGGTTAATGATTTTGTCTTAGAAGAATTAAATCTCTTAAGTCAAACAGGCTATTTGACAGAAGAGGATGCAAAACTAGTCATTAAAGTGTTTAACAAACAAGATAAAAAAACATTAAAAAAAGCATTAGAAAATTCGATTAAAAAACTTTATAGTTATGGCATTACAGGCGGTCATTCAGATGATTTATTTTATTTTAATGGATTTAGTGAAACTCTAGATATATTCCAAGAAACACTAAACATAAATCCATTTAGAGCACATTTGTTAATGCATTACATGATTATTGATGAGTATTTAGAATCAAATCTCTTATTTTTAGATATTCATAAATACTTACAACTAGGTGCAGTAAAGATTTTTTATGATGGTACATTTACTTCAAAAACAGCACTATTAAAATACAACTACTTAAATGAATCACAAAATGGATTACATATGTTTACTAAACATCAGCTTGAAAAATTGATCATCAAACTCAGATCAAAAAAACTACCACTTGCGATTCATGTGATTGGGGACTTAGGATTAAAAGAAGTTATCCAATTACTTAAAAAGTATCCACCTGAAAAAGGACTACATGATCGAATTATTCATGGATCTCTAGCTGATTTAGAGACCATTAAAAGCATGGCAACTTGTCCAATCATTATGGATATCCAACCACAATTTATTACATCCGATCTACCTGAGATTTTAAATATATTTTCTAAAAAACCAGATTATATATATCCTTTTAAAACTTATTTAGATGAACATATAACGCTTTGTGGTTCAAGTGACGCACCAGTTGAAGATCCTAATCCATTTAAAGGGATGCATGCAGCGATTACCAGACAACTTAAAGATGGAACTATTTTTCAAAAAGAACAATGTATATCTAGATTTGAAGCATTAAAACTATATACATCATATGCGAATATACCTACATATAAAAAGAATAGAGGGTATTTAAAAAAAGGATATATTGCTGATCTAACCATGACAAAAGAAAATATTTTAACAAGCGATTTAGATAAGTTTGTAGATACAAAAGTAAAAATGACCGTGATTGATGAGAAAATTGTCTTTAATCAAGACATATAAGCATCATACTTGCTGCTTATAAGAATTATTGATACAATAAGTAAGAAATTAGAGGTGAAAAGATGAAAATCGAATTTTGGTTAGATTATTTATGTCCAAAGTGTTATTTACAGCATCAAGTTTTAGAAAACTTAATCAAAACATATGACATTAAAGATGTTGAATTAATCTATCGAAGTTATGAAATGGTTGAAGCACATCAATTTGACGACGGACAATCTTATGATCAATTTATTGCCAATCATAAAAACCTACCCATAGAAGAAGTTAAACAATTTTTATGTGAAAACCAATTTGAATTAGACTTATTTAGAATTCATGATGTTCACCGCATATTTCATTTGGCAAAAAAATACAAGAAGTGTCAATTATTTAACCATTTAGTTTTTGATGCAATCTATGAAAAGCATCAAGATCTATCCGATCATAAAAACTTAAAAGAAGTTGCACTAATGGCAGGACTAGATGAAACTTTAATAGATGAAGTGTTAACATCAACATTATATAGCTCACAAGTGATTTCTAACAGAGAAAATGCACAACTAAAAGGTATAACAGAACTTCCTTTTATCAGAATAAATGGTAAAACAAAACTTCAAGGTTTACAAAGCATGGATCAAATAGTTAAAACTCTAAATCAGTCATTTGGTATGCTTAAAGACATAGAGTTTTGTGAAGGTGAAAACTGTGTACGTAAAAGAAGACAATAAACCCTAAAATAGGGTTTTTTTGTTGAAAAAGCTTTAAAATGAGGGATAATTTACTAATAATGTAGTAATTTATTCTGATATATGATATAGTTATTAAGGTTAAAAAGAATAGAGGAAAAAGATGAATACGTTATTTACAGATTTACAGATTAAAGAAGAAACAAAAAAAGCCATTGAGGCTTTAGGATTGGTTGAAACAACAGACATTCAACATCATGCGATTCCATTGATGTTAGAGAAAAAAGATCTTATTGGTCAAGCACAAACAGGCACAGGTAAAACCTTTGCGTTTGCAATACCAATGATTGAACATATCGATACTGACAACAAAAACATACAAGGACTTGTTATTTGTCCAACTAGAGAATTGACTTTACAAGTTTATAAAGAATTTTTAAAACTTGCTAAATTTAATAAGCAAATCAAGATCACATCAATTTATGGTGGAGAATCATATCAAAAACAATTTAGAGCATTAAAAGAGAATCCACAAATCGTTGTGGCTACACCAGGACGATCTATAGACCACTTAAATCGTGGCACAATTGATTTATCTCATTTATCCATGTTGATTATGGATGAAGCAGATGAAATGCTTAAAATGGGGTTTCAAGATGATCTTGAAACACTATTAAAAGATACACCACAAGATAGACAAACAGCACTGTTTTCTGCAACAATTCCAGCATTTATAAAAGAAGTTGCAAAGAAATATCAAAAAACACCAGAGATTATTAAGATTAAAACACAATCACTTACAGTTGATAAAATTGATCAATTTTACTATATGATTAAAAAATCAGATCGTGATCAACTTTTATTAAGAGCACTAGATTTTTATAATCCATCATCTGCGATAATATTTGCGAACACAAAAAGAGATGTTGATCATCTAGCAGCGTTTTTGCAAAAATATTCATATGAAGCTGATGCATTGCATGGCGATTTAAAACAATCTCAAAGAGATTATGTCATGAATCGCTTTAGATCAGGAAGACTATCGTTGTTAATTGCAACAGATGTTGCAGCACGTGGTCTTGATGTATCTCATATTGATATGGTATTTAATTATGAACTACCATTTGAAGATGAAATTTATGTTCATAGAATAGGTAGAACAGGTCGTGCAGGATTATCTGGTAAATCTATCTCATTTGTATATCCTTCAATGCGTGGAAAACTCTTTATGATTGAAAAGTTTATCAAGCAACAAATGGTTGAACTTGAAATTCCTACACTTATAGAGATTAAACAAAAACAAGAAGAAACTTTATTTGAACAAATCAAACATGAAACAGATACAAATGAAGCAAATTATGAAATGCTAATTTCTAAATTTGTTGAACTTGGATATGATAAAGATGATATCATTTCTGCTTTAATTGAAAAATTATCTGTTCAATCAAAAGCATATGAAGATATTAGCAAACCAAGAACTAGACAAGATTATGCACAAAAAAGCGATTCATCAAAGAGTAGATCAAGAAATAGATCAAGAAACGATTCAAAAGGTGGATCTAGAGATTCATCAAAAGGCGGCTCAAGAGATTCTTCTCAAAGAAATTCAAGATCTAATTCAAGAGACTCTGGAAACAGAGGGTCTGACAGTGGTAATCAATACTATAGTGCAACCATTAATATTGGTAAAAATGATGGACTAAGAGCACCACATTTGGTTGACTATTTTAAGAAAAATGCAGATATGTATCCTAAGAATATTGGTGATATCAATATCAGTGATGATCATACAGACTTTGAAATTCATGTGAAAGCCGTGAAAAGGCTCGACCAACTAAACGACAAAGTATTTAAAGGTCGTAAATTAAAGTTTAAAATAACAAAAAAATAATCCTTAAAAAATAGAAAATATGAACAATTCATGATACAATAAGTATAGAATTCATATTTTTTTATTTATATAAATAAAGGAGGACTTACATGGCACATTTGTTTGACAGGATGCATGACAATTTTTTTAGTGTGCTTTCGTCTCCAAATAAGAATACATACGTCGATTGTATTTTTGTAATCTATAATGCTATTGATACGATTGAAGATGCTTTTCAGGGGGATAGAGAATATATCGTTTCTAAATTAGTTGATTATTTTGATGATCAACAAACAGATGATTTTGTCGATATGGAAGAAGATGAACAATCCAATACATCTAGACAAAAAGCACTTCATGTGATCAACGTCTTAAAGAAAAACGGATGGTTAGGTGAAGAAGAATTAGGAAACTATAAAACATCACTTAATCTATTTGACTATTCTATTCAAATCATCGATATATTAAGTCGAATTAAAAATAATCAACAAAACGAGTATACAGGAGAAATTTATACTGTGTATTCTCTTTTGTCTAGCTTTACAATTGAAGAAGGTATTGGCGTTTTAGAACAAGCTTACTTAAAAACTAATGATATCATTAGAAAACTTAAAGCACTTAAAGCTAATATTTATCGATATTATTATGACATTACAAAAAAGCATTCAAAAGAAGATCTACCACAACTCTTAGAGAAACTACTCGTTGAATATAAACAAAACTTCTTTGATTCTGCATATTATAATTTAAAAACCACAGATAGCTTATCTCGATATAAAAGAGGTATCTTAGAATCTATTTCAAATATACAAAACGATGCAGACTTAATGGATGAACTTGCAAAAGTTGTTATTAAGGTTAAACGGATTGATGATTATAACCAAGCATTTTTGTATGTTGAAGATAAAATGAGGTTTATTACAGATAGTTTTTCTGCATTAGAGTACTTAATTTTAGCAATTGATAGAAAGAATGAACAATACATATCAGCAGCAGCATCAAAGATATTATTTTTCACAAATCAATCAGATGATATTGAAGGTATATTCAATAGGCTGTTTAGAATATTGTTAACAACTAAAGACCTAGATTACAATCAACTCTTTCATATTACACAAATAAGTAATTTAGATACAGATTCACTTTATAACCAAAGAAGACAAAGAGTTCAAACAGAACCAGAAGAAATTGATTTTGATGACAGTTTTATCTCAGATGAATATCGAAAAGAAAAAATCAAAGCATTGCTTAAAAATAATATTTATGGGAAAAAAGAAATTGATTTATATGTAAAATCAATACTTAACGAAAACAAAGAAATTCAAGCTAAAGATCTCTTGCTTGAAACACAAGAAGATTACGTAAAACTTATTTTAATTTTCTTGTATTCTAAATCAGTGGGTATGCATTATAATGTTGAACTTACAAAAGATAAATGTAAGAATAATTTCGTAACATTCCAAAACTTTATCATAAGGGGAAGATAAGATGAATAAAACATCCGCAATGAAACAATTAAATGACGCATACTTCAATTTAAAAGAAGGCGAAAAGAATAATGTTTCTAGAATTGTAAATAAACTTCTTCAAGTTAATTTTTTAACAAAAAGAAAACCTGGAGATGCAAATGATTATAGATTTATTCTTGCATATAAAGAAATCTTTGAAGCATATTTTGCTTTATCTGATTTTAATTTATCTATCCATCGTGATGATGAAGTTGTCTTTATCGCAAATGAGCAATTATTTAATCATATGCGACTTAGAAAAACAGAAACGATAATGTTATTAATTTTGCGCATCTTGTTTCAAAGAAAAAAAGATTTTGTAACATTAGATGATGACGTTGAAATCTTTTTACACGAAATTCATAGTGAATTAACAAGAATTGGATATCTAGATCATAAACGTATTACAAAAGATCGTTTAAAACCTGCATTAACTTTTTTAAGAAGTTATAACATGATAGACTACATCGATCGTGGCCTTCATGATGATGCAAGAATCAAGATATATCCTACTATTCTTTATGTAACAGATCTTGGCTCTATTAAAGATGTTGTCGATAAGTTTGAAGCATTCCAGGAAGGAGAGATGACTGATTATGAAGAAACTGACGAAGATTAAACTGATTAATTGGCATTTGTTTTCAAATCAAACTATCGATATTAAAGACAATGCGCTCATCTCTGGTGAAAATGGTTCTGGTAAATCAACACTTCTAGATGCGATGCAATATTTATTAGTAGGTGGTAAAAGTGGTGCAAAATTTAATATTGCCGCAACCGATGATGCTAAACGTACACTTGAAGGCTATATTAAAGGCCGTATTGGTGCAGAAAATAAAGAGTTCTTAAGAAATGGCGATGTCATTACACATCTAGCATTAGAGTATTTTGATGAGCAAAGTAAACAATATGCAACCATGGGAGTCATCTTAGAATTACCAAAAGGTGGTAATTTAAAAGAAAGATTTTATCTTCTAGATAACATATCAATACACGATAGTTTGTTTTTAGATAAAAAATATCCAAGAGACTATAAGTCAATGAAAGCATATCTAAAAACATTAGATATGGATTTTTCACCTTTCGATTCACAAAGAAAATATAGAGAAGCACTTGCTAGATTCTTTGGGATGGATGCGACTAAATATGCAAAAATTCTTCCAAAAGCTTTGGCTTTTAGATCTATAGATTTACAACAATTTGTTTTTGAGTTTTTATTAGATGATGATCCAATTGATATTCAATCATTAAAAAATAATGTAGCTCAACTTAAAAAAATTGAGCAACAAATTAAAAATGACCGTGACAAATTAACTCAATTAACACAAATTAATGAGAAGGGCGAAGATATCGAACAAAATATTCGCCAAAAAGACATTAATAATTTAATTGATCAATTAAACTGGGTAGAAAAAAGAGAAGCATTCTTAAAAGATAATGAAAACAAATTAACATCAATTAACAAACAACTAGACTATCTAAGAGATGCAAAATCACAACTAGATGAACAAATGGATGAAAATGATTCTTCAATTTTAAATCTAGAACGAGCTAAAAATGATAATGATATTTCAAGAACACTACAATCATATCAAGACGCACTCAATAAAAAAGCTATAGAATACGAAAAACAAAAAGAAAATGTCATAGAAGTTAAAAAAGATCTTCAACGTGAATTTATCATTATGAAAGAGTTGACAAACTTAATGCCAAATCAAAGCATTAAACAATTTGTTACATATTACCAACAATCACAAGATCAATTAGACACAGAAGAGTTAAACAATCATTTAGGTCACCTTGAACAAGATGTAAAATCATTAGTTCAAGCTTATACATTAGAAAAAGATAAATTAGAAAAAAATAAACAAGACTTGTCTTCAGACATTAGTCAATCAAAATCAAAATTAAATCAATTAAAAAAACATGTAAAAACATATCCATATTATGTTCAAAAACTAATCACATCTTTAAATGATGAACTTTCTAATTATTATCAAAAGGAAATTAATGTTCAACCTTTATGTGAAATGATAGAAGTGAAAGATGAAAAATGGAGAAATGCTCTTGAAGGATATCTAGGAGGACAACGATTTGATATTATTGTCGATCCTAAATATTTTAATGATGCCTTAGAGATCTATGATCGCATTAAATTTGATCAAAAGATTTATGGTGTAGGTTTAGTCAATACACAAAAAATCGCACATTATGATCAAATCAATGAAAATACACTAGCATCTATGGTCTCAAGCGATCATAAATACGCACGATATTACGTTAACATGATGTTAAACAACATTATGTGTGTTGATGATGTCAAAGAATTAAAAAACTACCAGAGAGCAATTACGCCGACTTGTATGACTTATTCAAACTATACAGCAAGACAAATCAATCCAAGAAACTATGAAGTTCCGTTTATTGGACAAAGTGCAACAAAAATTCAAACTGAGATGGAAGAAAAAGCATTAGCATCTTTAGAAGAACAAATGCAAGCACTTTATCAGTTAACAGATAAAAATGATCAAATCTTAAAACTGTTATTACAATCAAGACATACACAACTCTTACATCAAGGACAAATTAGATACCTTGATTTAATCAAACTAACTCGAAAAGAATATACAACCATTGAAGATCAAATCCAAGCACTAGGTAAGAGCAAGACACTACAAAATATAGAAGAGCAAATTGATAAAGCAAAACTTGCTAGAAAAGAATTAAGATTTGAATCTGATGAGCTTGTAGGCAAGATTGCCACTCAAAGAGAAGAGCGTCAAAGAGTTCTTGATCGTATTGATGATGTGCAAATTAAACTTGATGAATTTGTTCAAGAACAAAAATTGCTATCGCAAAAACATCCAGAAAAACTAAGCATTGCTCATACACAGTTTTATGCATTAAAACAAAAACATAAACAAGATCATGAAGCAATCACTAATTATCTTGCGAATTCTTCAGTATCTCTAAACTCACAAATTATTAAGGATAAAACTGAATTAACAAACATCATGAAAAACTATAATGAAACCTATCATTTTGGTGCGGGTTCAACTTTAGATGAACTAGTTTTTTATGAGCAAGAAGCCAATAAGATTAGAAATAATAATTTAATTAAGTATGAGTTAGAAGCTACAGAATTAAGAAAGAGCTCTGAAACAGGCTTTAAGGAAGAGTTTGTTGGTAAACTTAGAGCAAGTATTGAAAATGCGCAACAACAAATTGCAGAGCTTAATTATGCGCTTCAAGATAAACGTTTTGGTAGTGACTCTTATCAGTTAACCTATAAAGCAAGTACGGATCCTGATTACAAGATGTATTATGATATCATCATGAGTAATCAAGCAATCAGTAAACATACTTTATTTACCGAAGGTTTAACGAAAAAGAATGAATCCGCTTTAATGGAACTATTTGAAAAAATAGCTTCAAATGATCCTGAATATGATACACTTACGTATAAATTCTTAGATTATCGTAATTATATGAGCTATGACATTGAAGTTACAAACATTAATGGTAATAAATCACTGTTTTCTAAAGTATCAAAAGAAAAGAGTGGTGGGGAAACACAAGTACCATTTTATATCGTAATTGCAGCATCATTCCAACAATTACTTACCAAAAATAGAAGAGTTGATTCAGGATGTATCGTCTTATTTGATGAAGCATTTAATAACATGGATGAATCAAGAATTGATGCGATGATGAAATTCTATAATTCTTTAAGTATTCAATTATTTATCGCAGTACCACCACAAAGAGTATCAAACATTATTAATTATGTAAATACAAGCTTAGTTATCGTTAAAGATAATGATTATGCTATTGTTGAAACATTTAATGATGAACGAGAAATACGTATGTAAAAAGGAGAAATAGACATATGAAACCAGTAACAAGTAAAAACATTGAACAATTTAACAGTAATTTTGATAAAAAACCAGTACAAAAAGCATTATCAAGAGTTTTAGTGAAAAGTAATTTAGCTGATATTTTTGATGTGCAAGAACAAAGCTTAGCAAATCAATTTAAATTTTCACATGAAATAAAAACACTACCAGTTTCAAATCAAAAACAAAGTGGTAGATGTTGGATTTTTGCAGGACTTAATGTCTTAAGAGAAATCGTTGCTAAAAAATATGATTTAAAGAAATTTGAACTATCACAAAACTATACAGCTTTTTGGGATAAGTTTGAAAAGATTAACTATTTTATAGAAAGCATGGATGATTTTCTAACATGTCATTATGATGATAGAACCTTGCAACACATCTTAAAGATGGGTATCCAAGATGGTGGACAATGGGATATGTTTGTTTCTCTAGTTGAAAAATATGGTGTTGTTCCACAAGAAGCAATGGTAGAGACAACTTCATCAAGTGGCACTCGATTTATGAATCAATTAATTAATGTTAAATTACGTAAATATGCTGCAGATGCAAGAGCTTTAGTTCAAAATAATAAAGAATCTGATATCAAAGCTTTAAAAGAAAAAACTTTAGATGAACTATATACCTTATTAGTTACAAACTTTGGAATGCCACCTAAAACATTTGATTTTGAGTATGTATCAAATGATAAATATGCATCTATAAAAGGCTTAACGCCACAAAGTTTTTATAAAGAACAAATGGGTGACAACTTAAAAGATTATGTATCGATCATCAATGCACCAACCATTGATAAACCATTTATGAAAACTTATACAGTGGGCTATTTAGGAAATGTTATTGATGGTAGAGAAATCAAGTATATTAATCTAGAAATGAAAGATTTAAAAGCTTTAGTGGTAAAACAATTAAAAGATAATGAAGTTGTTTGGTTTGGATCAGATGTTGCACGATTTGGTGATAGAACTAAAGGTGTATGGGATGATCAACAATTTGATTATGAATCGATGTTAGGCATGTCATTTAATATGTCAAAAGAAGATCAATTATACTATGCACAAGGTGCGATGAATCATGCAATGCTTTTAACTGCTGTTCATCTTGAAGATGAAGTATCTAAAAGATGGAAGATTGAAAACAGTTGGGGAGATAAATCTGGACAAAAAGGATATTATTTAGCATCTGATTCTTGGTTTGATCAATTTGTCTATCAAGCAGTTATTCATAAGAAATATTTATCAAATGAACAACTTAAAGCTTGGGAACAAGAACCAATAGTTTTAAAACCTTGGGATCCTATGGGCGCATTAGCAAATAATTAAATAATGATTAGATACTTAAGTTAGATAATGGCTTAAGTATCTTTTTTTAAGCATAAATGAGTGATATAATATATCTATCGGGACGTGGCGTAGCTTGGTAGCGCGCTTGGATGGGGTCCAAGAGGTCGCAAGTTCAAATCTTGTCGTCCCGACCAGCTTTATAAAGGGGTAAAATATGAAAAACTTTAATGATTTAATTAATAAATTTAAATATAACTCGCTTCAATATTTTATGTCATCAATTGATGATATCATCATCAAAGATGATCAGTCTGGATATATTTGTATACATTATGATGATCAAAAAGATATCAACGAAATTAGATTTGCATTAAATGATGTAGATGACTTGATTGATGTTTTAAACTTATATAATGAAAAATTTCTTATACCTTTTGTACCAAAATCATGGATCAAAGCATTAGAAGCCCTAGGAGCAAGGCTTGAAAGTGTATTTAAAGATTATAGAAAACTAAATTTAGATGATGTTGTGATGAATGATGATATCAAACATTTAAGCATCAATGAGATTGATCAAGCAGCATTATTAACTCAAAATGCTATTGGAGAATCTAGAGGTTTTTTTGGACAAAATGCAACATGGTTTAAAGGCTGGCTTGATGGTAGCCTAGAAGATGTCATTGACAATAAATTAACTGACCAAAGTGTTCTTGTTAAGAAAAATGAACAAGGTCAAATTATAGGTCTAATTTGTGTAGGTGTCTATCAAAGCATACAAACCACATGTTGGATTAGAGAATTAGTCGTCGATAAACGATACCAACATCAGAAAATAGGTCAAAATTTATTAAATCAAGGTTTAGCCTATGGTAAAGCAAGAGGAGCTACGCAAGCATTCTTGCTAGTCGATGAACTCAATGAAATAGCAATACATATATATAAGAAGTTTGAATTTATACCAGATGATACTGATGGACAGATTGATATGATTATAAATCACCAAACAGACAATCATAAGCAATAAAATGGTATATTTATAGGTTTTCAAGTAAAATGTATTTATAAGAAAGATAAAAAGGAGAACATATATGAATATTTATGATTTTAAAGTAAAAAATATGAAAAATGAAGATGTATCTTTAGAAAAATATAAGGGTAAAGTTTTATTAATCGTCAATACCGCTCCAAAATGTGGGTTTGCACCTCAATATGAAGGATTAGAAAAACTTTATGAAACATATGGTGGAGAAAAGTTTGAATTACTTGATTTTCCTTCAAATCAATTTATGAATCAAGCACCAGGAACAAATGAAGAGATTAAATCATTTTGTGAATTAACTTATGGTACAAAGTTTGAAACATTTTCTAAAGTCGATGTAAACGGTAAAGATGCAATTCCTCTTTATAAATATTTAAAAGAAAACGCACCTAAGGAATTAAAAGGCTCTGAAAAAGAAGAAGGATTCTTAAGAGGTATCATTTTTGGGAATAAGATCAAATGGAATTTTACTAAGTTTTTAGTTGATCAAGAAGGAAAAATCGTTAAAAGATTCAGTCCAGGATTTAAACCGGAAGACATCGAAAAATATATTAAAGAACTAGTAGCTTAAACTTATTATATATATTTATGAAGAACCTAAGTGTATTAAAGGTTCTTTTTTCTTTTTCATATGATAGGATTTAAAAAATTGATTTGTTTGCTTGTAAACTATAGAGTTTATTTATAGACATATGGTAAAATAATAGTGCTGCATCCGTAGCTCAGTTGGATTAGAGCGTAACCCTCCGAAGGTTAAGGTCGCATGTTCAATTCATGTCGGATGCACCAAATGGAGGAGTACTCAAGTGGCTGAAGAGGCGGGCTTGGAAAGCTCGTAGACTGTAAAAGGTGCAAGGGTTCAAATCCCTTCTCCTCCGCCATATAAGAAGCATAGGTTTGATACAATTCGAATCAAGCCTTTTTTTGCTTTAATAAGGGCTTTTTCTCGTTTTTATTGATTAGATTTCGACATGAAAATTTACTAAAACAAGGCTAATTTGTAACATCAATATAGATGCTTACACGATTTAATTTATATTTACACGATTTCAAGTAAGTTTACATGATTTGAATGATTTTTACACGATTATAAGTGAATTTACACTATTTTGTTGAATTTCACACGATAACTAGTTTAAAATCAGCGATCACAAGCAGAGTAAATCAATATTTTACCAAAACAATAATGGTGTAAATGCAATTATATTCATAAAACTAAATAAAAAAACCAAATATATTCGCAAAACTAAATATATGTGCTATAATATATATGAGAGGTGATTTCTAGTGTCATTAATATATAAAGGATTATTCGAAGTGTTAAGCAAGAAAAATATATCAATATCAGAAATGTCAAAAGACTTGAACATATCATCAGCAACTCAAGCTAAATTTAGAAAAGGCGAATATGTCTCACTTCAGACATTGGAGTCTATCTGTAAATACTTATCGGTTAGTATCAATGATATCGTATCATTTCTGACATTAGAAAACTCATCTATCTTATATCAAAGATTAAAAGAAGAAATGTCCCACAAAATTAAAGGAAGTATTTATCACGAAACACAAATACTACTAACTTATAATTCAAACCACATTGAAGGAAGCCAACTATCATCTGATCAGACTAGGTACATTTTTGAAACAAACACCATTGGATTAGATAAGGATAATGCAATTAATGTTGATGATATTATAGAAACTCAAAACCATTTTAGATGTATTGACTATATGATCAAATCTGCTTTAGAGCCATTATCTGAAGCATTGATTAAAGACTTGCATAGAATATTAAAAACAGGGACAAGTGATTCTAAACTCGATTGGTTTAATGTTGGTGAGTATAAACAAAGACCAAATACAGTAGGTGGTGTAGAAACAACCAAACCTACTAATGTTCAAAGTGAATTAATATCCTTGATCGGTAAATATGAAATTAAAAAAGAGTATTCTTTTGAAGATATCATAGAATTTCATTATCAATTTGAATGTATACACCCATTTCAAGATGGTAATGGTAGAGTTGGAAGATTAATTGCATTTAAAGAATGCTTACGTCACGGATTTGTTCCATTCACGATTGATGAAAGTATTAAACTCTTTTATTATAGAGGTTTAAAAGAGTGGAAAAGTGAAAAAGGATATCTTATGGATACTTCTCTATCTGGACAAGACAAATATAAGAAATTACTTGATATGTTCAATATAAGTTATGAGTAATGAGGGAATAAGATGACAAAGGAAGAATACTTAGTTAATCCATGTGCGAATTTATCCATTCCATATTGGAAACACCTATTATTTAAACAACCCCAAAATATAGATATATGTCATGAAAGTGACTATACTGAAGACGGTTTATATAATCATGTAGAGAAATATTTTAGGATTATACACTATTTAGAAAAGTATATAATATGCCATCAATATATCTCCAGTATTAATATTGCTCAAGACATGAAAGATTTAATTCTGCAAATTAATCATTCATACATCAATGAAAGAATTACTGTGAGTAAAGATGACATTCAGGGTTGGATAAATCATCCGACCTATGATTCTTCGCTTTGGATTAAAGTAGTTGTTGATGGTCGTATAATTGCCAGTGGTATCGCAGAATTTGATATCAATACAAAAGAAGGTGTTATTGAATGGGTGCAAGTTCTCCCTGAGTATCAACACCAAGGATATGGAAAAATGGTTGTTCAAGAGTTAGTGTATAGACTATCAAAAAAGGCTGATTTTGTGACTGTTTCAGGTAGATTAAACAATAATACAAACCCGAAAAGGTTATATGAGTCTTGTGGTTTTGAAGGATCAGATATTTGGTATGTGTGCTATAAATAACCATTAGAGATGAAGTGTTAAATCTACTTAGGGTCACTCAAATTTCTTTAGCGGTGCGTAAAATCTTATCAAAGGTGTGCATTTGTATTAAAATAGGTCATTCAATCCAGTAAAGAATATATATTATAAGTTTACATTTTTAAATTTGTGTTATATAATATATAAAAAAACAATATGGGGAGGAATTATGAAAAAAATTATACTATTAACTATTTCAGTTTTTGTATTTTTGGCAGCATCGTTTATAGAAAAACCAATTTTACTTTCACAAGGTAAGATTTATATTGAAACACTACAACGTGGGGGAATATCAGTTCAAACGGCTTCGTTAGAAAATCTGTCAAATGAAATTCTTGAATCATCAACTATTTTAGCTATCGAACTTGTTACAGATTTTGACATGAACGTTAAACATAATAAGAATGAAACAGCTGAATATTTTGAAATATTGAATGAGTCTTTTGTATCTGAATATTTGGAAGGTTATTCATCATATTATGCAAGCCTATTTACACCATTTATATTTTTAGCATTTGATGAAGATTCTACAATTGATGTATATAATTATGCTATAACTTTAGAATCACTTGAACAAATCAAAAAAATTAATATATATAATGAAATTATATATGAACCTCAAGAAGTTGAAGGACAAATCTCACATCAATTATTTTTTGATGATATGGGAGGCGGTGGCGGAGGTACAAGTGAGCCTCGCATTCCTTATGATTTTTTTCCAAGTTATACATCTTACTCGGGAGATGGTGTAACAATTGGCATTATTGATGTCGGTACGATGGATGTTAATCATGCTAATTTTACAGGAAATCAACCGACCATTGTTTATGACAACTATACAGAAGGTACAATTCATCCAACCGTAGTAGCTTCTGTGCTTGGTGGACAACATGGTATTGCTCCGGATGCAAATCTTGTTTACTCTGACCTGAAATCAAATGGTAAAACGCAACAAGCGATTATAGAAGAAATCGTAAGTATGTCTGATATTGTGAATATGAGTGTAACTATTGGCGATGAATTTTCAGATGGTGCAGTTGATACGGTTTATGAAGCTTTCTTTAATGATCTTGTTATTAACTCTGGTGTAACAATTATTGCTTCCACTGGTAACCGTGCAGATGTATATGAAGGGAAATATATCGGCATGCCTGCACTTGCAGCAAACGTTATTGCCGTAGGTTCAATTGATGACGAATTTAAACCAGCTTTTGACAGTAATTTTGAAAATGCAAACAATATTACAAATAAACCTAATATTGTAGCAGTTGGTGAGGAAAGATCTGTGACTGGACTAGGTGTTTTTAGAGGGACCAGTCTGGCTGCGCCAGCGGTAGCAGGTGCATTAGCACTTAAGTTTGAAAAAGAGGGTTCTTTAAATGTCCAACAAGTTCTAACCATGCTATCCGTTACTGCTAATGATGATGTTATCAATAAAGCAGATGAAACATTAGATATGGGAACATATGATCCAAGTTATGATATGTTTTTTGATGCAGAAGATCGTGTTGTAACAAACCATATCAAAGATAATGGTTATCGTGAAAGAACTGGTGCAGGAGCACTTGATATTTCAGAATTATTATCTTTTAACGTAAATAATTTCTATGAAGATGCCATCATTATATCCTCTACTAATTATATTGAGTTAGGCAGTTTTTATGCATCATCAAGTGATAATTTCAGAGTTTCTGTAGCATGGCTACAGAAAACACATGATATATGGATTTGGGATTGGTTTAATTCTAGATTTATTCCAGAGTTATCACCATTATCAGATTTTGATCTATCAGTTTGGGGACCAACAGGCAATTTAGTGTTGCATAAATTTTGTGGTAATAATAACGCGGAAATGTCTACGTTTATAGCAATTTCATCAGGCTATTATACAGTTAAAATCAAACCATACTCCAATTATTCAAGTACGCAATATATTGATTTTGCTTATTTAGAGGTGTAAATAATGAAACAAAAAAAAAAACTATATTTTATTATGAGTGGAGTATTGATTTTGCTAGTTATTTGGTCTATTTTTTTCACAGTTGATTATCAACATATCCAACGATTAGAAGACCCAGTTTTCAGTTATAAACAAAGTGAAATTAGCAATTTTGAGTATTTTACAGGTTTGTTTTATATTATAGAAAAAGAAACTCATCTTGATGTTACACCCTCGTATTGGCAAGAAGGACAAGCTTTACCTGATGAAGATGAAATTGTTGTTTACAAAATTTATCCATGGTTTTGGCCATTTTAAAAAAAAATTATAAAAAAAAGATTATCATAATTTGAATCATCATGTTTGTAGTAAGCATAATCTCCATAGTTCTACATATTGTGTTCTTTATCCATTACGAGAATGGATAAAGTGTATAAGAGGCTTCACTATATTGAAAATAGATTTATTTTTCTTGAATTTTGAATGCTTATGAATTTAAGATAATTGATGTGAAACGCACAAATATAGTGTCAAGAGATAATTAACTTTTTATGATGATCGTGCTATAAGCTTTAAGCTTCTAGTGCAAAAACAGTAAACATGGTATAACTCCAGAGTGAAACACGCTATATTTTTAGTAAAAATCATGATAAACACCGTAATGACAACACAGTTTAAAATAATCAGTTAATTTATTTATTAAGTAGCTTTTTATTCTATTCTAAATTATACATAAAGGGGTTGATTATATTGATACCAATTGAAATTACATATACATTTGCATTTTTATTTTATTTTTCAAGTTTAGCAATCCATATTTTGATTCTGAATAAAAAGATATCATATCAGTTAGTTAATGGTGGTAGAAGTAAAGATTTTATAGAACAACAAAAGCAATCTAAGGCAAGCATTTTTATATTGATAGTTTTAATGATGTATGTACTTTATACTGCAGTATCTCCAACTTTTAGATTATCTCTAGTGTATTTAGTGTTATCTTTTGTATTAGTGTTGTTTTGGTTGTTAGGAACAATTATGCAAATCATCGGAACTAAATTTGAAAAAAGAGTTGTATTTTGGATAAACCTAGTGGGTTTATTATCTCATATATTATTAATGTTGTCCTATTTTAAATAGACAAAACTACTATTAGTTTGGTGTTTTACTGATTGATTCCATTTGAATTACATCTAGTCAATATTGTTTTTTTCTATGTATCTATCATCATTTAAGTTACACTTTGTAACTTTTTTTATAAAAAGTGCTTTAAATAATCTTTCTTTTCTTAAATAATCCTTCTTTAAAATTAGGAGTAATCATACCAATGCCTTGATGCAGTCGTATTTTATTGTAATAATTAATATATTCAATGACGAGCGATTTATAATTTTGAATTGTAGAAAATGGGTATTTAGGATAAACTGCTTCTCTTTTGAAATGTGAAAAAAATGATTCCGCTACATCATTATCATATGGATACCCAACAGCACTATATGATAGTAGAACATCATTTTTTTGCAGATATGAGCGAAAATTTTGGATGTATATTGTACACCACGATCACTATGAAACATTAAAGGATGTGTGCCTCTATAGATGCTAGCAATTCTATATGTGTTTAATGTAAGCCTAGTATTATTGATTTTTGAAATATCATGTGCAATGATTTTTCTTGAAAAAAGATCAATTATTACGCACAAATATACTGCTTCGTAGTTTATTTTTATTTCTGTGATATCACTAACCCAAACTCGATTTGGTATAGTTTGGTTAAAGTCTTGCTTTAATAGATTTTTATATTTTATAGAGGTTCTAGGTCGTTTATATTTTTTCATATATTTGTTCTTGTTAAATTGAATGCCAAGCTCGTGCATTAAAAGTCTGATTTTTTTCTCACTAACGGTCATTTGCTGATTAGAGAGGAGAACTTTAATCTTAGATGCAGTGAAAAACACGGTCAAATTAGTGGACAAAAAAATATAGAATATTAGAATCAAGAAAATTTAGGAAATGAATGTGTTATAATATAGAAAAGAAATTAAAAATATAGGTGGGGAAAAATAGAATAATTTAACATTATATTAGAATTCAAATCCCCTTTCCTCCACCATTAGTAGAGCATTGGTCTGATACGATTAAGTATTAGGCCTTTTTTGTACTAATAATATAAATGTCAATATAGTATTGCTAAAAAACTAATTTTAGTGTATTATAATGTTAGAAAGTAGGAAAGTAAGAAAAGGAGATAATTTTATGGTTATAGAATTAAGAAAGAAGTCGCAAGTTACTATACCTAAGGGAATTGTTGATCAATTAAATTTACAAGAGGGGGATCATCTTGAAATATCAGTCAAAAATGGAACAGTCATATTAACTCCGGTTGCAATATACTCTAAGTCATATATTCGAAAACTTGAAGATACTGTCATGAGAATTAATGAAGATTCAAGTAAGTATAATGTTGGTCCTTTTAAAACAGTAGAAGATGCAATTGATTATTTAGAAGGATCTGATGAAGATGATGACCTTACAGATAAAGATACTAAACAATGAAATATGAAATTCTTTTTTCAAGTAAATTTAAGAAATCTTTTTCTAAGCTAGAAGTGAATGAAAAAAAAGTATTCTACAAGAAACTCTCTTTGTTTATAAATAATCACCGGCATCCTAGCTTAAGAACGAAAAAGATAAAAGGTAGTGAGATTTTGTTTGAATCTAGCATTAATATGTCTATTAGAGTTATTTGGACATACAAGAATGCCTATTTAATCTTGATGCTTGATATTGGTCATCATGACATACTAAAAAGAATGTAGCTTCTGCCTATGAATTTAAATTCCTAAAAAATAAATATAATTCAGGAGGAAATATGGGAAAGACAGAATATTTGAAAAGCGGTATAAAAGAGATATTGGAAGAAAGATACTTTAAAGATACAATATTATTAATTGCAACTGCTGCCAATAATGTGCCATCAGTGAGAAGTGTAGATAGTTTTTATTATGATGGATCATTTTGGATAGTTACAGATAGAAGGTGTAATTATGTTAAAGAAATCCAGGAAAACAAGAATGTAATGATTTCTGATGGTGGACATAATCGTTTTTGGTGTAATGCTGAAATTACAGGACACCCATTAGATAATACTAATCAGTCTATACGAGTTATCTATCAAGAAGTTTTCAAAAGTTGGTATAAAGAAGTAAATAACGAAGAGCTAAAGAGTGTTTGTTATATACAAGTAAAGCCTTACAAGGGTTATATACATAAAGACAAGATCGGGTATAAGTTTAACATCAGTGATGATATAGTTTATATTGGTAAAGTGACACATCACATTGATGTCAAATTAGAACCCTTTTGGTAAGATAATATTATAGATATTTATCAGTTTAATGGAATAGTCAAACACTTGTATTTACATAGTGATGGGTTTACCTCGAACAATAAATAGATAGAGAACAGTCTATTTCGATGAAAAAAATGCTGTTAAAAATAACAAAAAAACCTCTAAACTAAAAGACAATTTAGGGGTGCGTAAAAACAAACAAGGGTGCGCGTTATTCAACAAGGATGCGTAATTGTATTAAAATGGGTCATACAACACACTATATTTTTAGTGAAAATCATGATAAACAACGTAATGACAAGACAATTTTTATACTCAAAGGGGCATGTGTCTAAGAAATTGTGATTGAGAAACTTATTCTTTGTAGATATTTTCATATAAAATGTGGAGGAACTAGCATGGAATTAAAAGCAAGTGAGATTCAAAAACAACGAATTAAGGAAATAGAGACAAGAGCGAATGAATTAGTAGATAGTTCCATTATAATGTTTGTCACATCTATTAATGAAAAAGGGTACCCTAGAACTTGCTGTGTTAATAAACTACATAGCAAAGGTTTTCGAGATATTTATTTCGTTACTTCCAAAAGAAGTGAAAAACAGGGCAAAGCTAAACATTTTGAAACAAACACAAAATCAAGTATATGCTTCAGACATGAAGGTGATTCTTTGACTATGGTTGGTGATGTTGAACTCATTATTAATAAAACGGAAATGCAAGTATTATGGAATGAAAATGACAAAGCTTTCTTTCCGAAAGGAATTGATGATCCGAAAATAAGATTTTTTCATTTTCATACTTTAGAAGCAACTTTTTGGATTAATCAAAAATTCAGAACTGTAAAATATGGCAAGTCAACAATAACATAGAAGTAATTGGTGTCATATACTATAAAAGTTGTAGTTCAAAAACATACTATCACTTCATTTGCTTATGATTATAACTGGTGGGGAATAGCACACACTAGAGAAGATGGAATTATGATTGTACCTATTGATTTTTTAAGAGATTAAGTCTAATTGCTTTTATGTCAATAAAGTAGACATGTTAAATGAGAATTTCTATTGGAAAGCCAACAAATATCATGTCAAGAGCATACTGAAACTACATGTCGCTTGTGCATAAAGTTGTAAGCTTTTAGTTCAAAATTAGTAAAGGCGGTATAACTCCAGAGTGAAACACGCTATATTTTCAGTGAAAATCATGATAAACACAGTAATGACAACACACTTTTCAAAATAGGGAGCGATTATATGAATTTTATACTTAATCGAGATGACTTTAGTATCATGTTTTGTGATATTGGTTTTTATGAGAAAGATATTAATATGGATGCACCTATTTCTGGAACAATACGAGTATCTATAAAATCTGACAAATATGCTGCAAAGTCATATTTGGATCTATATCATAAAGACTTCATTAGATTTTTAAATGATATTGTTAATTTGTGGAAGTCTTTAAAAACAGGAAAAGCAATCATTAAAGAGCCTTATGGGTATGAGCAATTTGTTGAATTCATAAGTGGGAATGGAAAGTTTACAATTAAAGGTAAACTAGTTGATCAGGATTTTCAAAAGTTTAAAATCGAATTTGAAGAAGTAGTAGATCAGAGTGATATGAATGATTTTATTAAAGACATTGGAAAGTTTGATTTAGAAAACTATCTAAAATGATTTTTGCGTTTACATTAAATGTGGGGTTTTAGTACAATCAAGTTAGTAAGATTTTACCCCTATATTATGATCTGCATATATAGGGTGCGTAAATTTTGATAGCGGTGCGCAAAAATCACTAGGGGTGCGTAATTGTATTAAAATAAGTCGCACAACATATCTTAATTTCATGAGCTGTACCAATATTTAAAGGAGATGAATTTGTGAAAAATAAGAAAAATGTAGTGCTTTACTCATTATTAGCATTGATTATTATATTAACTTTGCTATTAGGGCTATTTACTGACTGGGAGCAATGGTATTACACTCCCTTTTTGATTATAGCAATTAGTATGTTCATTATCCGTTTAATATCAAATCAATTGAAGGAGTCTAACAAAATCCAAAATTATACATTTATATGGATATCACTTATCAATTTTGCAATATATTCCATTGCGTCTTTTTATCATTATTCAGGTGGAATAACTGGAATTACAATTGTTTTACCGATTTTATTCTTTGTATGTTTGGTTTTCTCTTATCTTTATAATCGTATTGATAAGAAGTCATTTATAGTTTTTAGTGATATTTTTATTGTTGTAGTGTTCATATTTGCCATCCTCATGGTTATGGGTGGTATGGCACTTGCCGGTATGGGAGTTTGACAAAATCAAAAACGACACTACATTAAAAAGATGTATGTTTGTATCTATCAAGAGCAATCTTAAGTATTATGTCAATAGTGCTATAAGCTGTAAGCTTGCAGTTCAAAAACAGTAAACTTGGTATAACTCCAGAGTGAAACACGCTATATTTTTAGTGAAAATCATGATAAACACCGTAATGACAACACATAAATCAAATAAGCAGTTAAAAATTACTATATAGGAATTTTTTACTGCTTTTATTTTCGATAAAAAGAATAAATTAATCATATTTGACATTATACCGATAACGGTATATAATAAATTAAGAGGTGATTCGATGAAATATGTTGGAACAAAAGAAATATCAAAAAAATGGGGAATAAATGATCGCAGAGTGAGATTACTGTGTGAAGAAGGCCGTATTGATAGTGCTATGAAAGTTGGAAAGAGTTGGCTTATTAGAGAAGATGAGGAAAAACCATATGATGCGAGAAGAAAAAACGTTAAGAGTTATATTGGTTTAGAATTCGATTTTAATAGAATTGATAATATGAAAAAAGAAATAGATTCTTATAGACCTTTATCTAAATCATTGACATTAGGACTTCGTGAAAAACTAATTGTTGAATGGACATATAATAGTAATGCAATAGAAGGAAATACCTTAACAATGTCAGAAACTAAAGTAGTTCTTGAAGGAATAACAATTGGAGGAAAAAGTGTTATAGAGCACTTGGAGACAATCAATCATAAAGAAGCTATTATATTTTTGGAAGAATTGATTAATAAAAATGAAGATTTGTCTGAATGGAATATTAAGAATATTCACTCATTAATATTAAGGGATATTGATGATAAAAATGCAGGAAAATATAGAAATGAGAATGTGATTATCAGCGGAGCAAGTCACATACCACCTAATCATGTATTATTGCATGAACTTATGCAGAAACTAATAATTGAATATAATAAGGAATGGATTGAGTTTCATCCAGTTATAAAAGCTTGTTTATTACATGGAGAATTTGTCAAAATACATCCATTTATTGATGGCAATGGCAGAATAGCAAGATTATTGTTGAATTTTGAATTGATGAAATACGGGTATACTCCAATTATAATCACTAAGGTTAGAAGAGCTGAGTATTATGATGCATTAGATTATGCTCACACGACAATGGATTATTCCAAATTCATTAAACTAATTTCAGAATTTCTAATTGAATCAGAAATGTTATGGTTAAAAGTAATTTAAAAGATTTGTGGATGCTTCTAAGTTTCAGGGACTCTCAGCCCTACAAATAGTGCCCTGTTCCAGAAAAGTGGAAGAGTTGAGCTGGGATAGAATTAATTATGATATAAATTATTGGATAATAAACTTATGGAATTGGAAAGGGAAAAAATATGCAAAATTTCTCTTCTATATATTAAGCCAAAATCATAGTTTTATCTTGCAAGATATTTGATCGACGTCTAACGTTTTAACGTTTATCTAACTATTTCTATAATTACTATGAAACTATTTAAACAAAGAGTTGAAATCACCTATGTTATGAATAGCGGATTAGCTATTCAAGTGTCATTTGGTACATTTAAATGCTATTGCTTTATCAGTACTAAAAAAAACATTTCAAAAATAACAGTTTCTATTATATTAAATGATTCATAAAGTAAAATAAACTTGACATAATGTAAAGTATATGATATATTTAGAATATAATATTTGACAAATAGTTGTTTTTAAATTGAAATATTATAGGAGGAAAGATATGAAAACTAGTTATTGTGAACGATATGGAGGACCTGATGTTTATCAGTTTTTAGAAGTGGATACACCAAAACCTAAAGAAAATGAGGTTTTAGTAAAAGTGTATCGAGCAGTAGTATCACCAACAGATGGAAATTTCAGATCAGGTAAACCATTTATTTCTCGATTATTTTCTGGTTTAGTGAAACCGAAAATGAAAATTCATGGAGAAATGTTTGTTGGTATTATTGTTGAAATCGGTGCTCAAGTAACTGATTTTAAAGCTAATGACTTGGTTTATGGAACCAACGGTATGAAGTTAGGTGCTTATGCCGAATATATCGCTGTCGATATAAAAAATGCAATAAAAAAAGTTCCATCAGATCTTGATTATAAAGATGTATTACCTTTACTAGATGGTGGTATTACAGCACTACCTTTTCTAAAAGAACTAGCTGAAGTCAAAAAAGATGACGTCGTCTTAATCAATGGTGCATCTGGTGCAGTTGGATCGATGGCAGTTATGATTGCAAAGCATTATCAAGCACATGTAATTGCTGTATGTAGCACAAAAAATGTTGAAGTTGTCTTAGATCTTGGTGCTGATGAAGTGATTGATTATAAAAAAGAAGATTTCACGAAACGCTTAAATCATTATCATATTATTTTTGATACTGTTGGCAAATCAACTTATGGTCAATCGAAAAAATCCTTAAAATCAAGGGGGATCTACATCACGACCGTCCCAACCTTAGGTGTGATGCTACAATCATTATTTAAGAAAAATAAAGATAAAAAAAGAGCTAGCTTTATGGCAGCAGGTCTACGTAAAGCTAAAGTTAAAATTAAAGATTTAGTTGAACTGGAAAATCTATTAAGATCAGGTGAATTAAAACCACTACATGGTAAAGTATATCCATTAGAAAGTTTAGGAGAAGCTCAAGCATATGTAGAAACAGGACACAAAATTGGTAATGTAACCATAGAAATGATCATTGAAAAGGAGAATCAAAAATGACATATCAAGAATCAAGGAGTTTAACAAATATCATAAGCACTATAACAATAAGTGGAGTTTATGCATTGATCATATACCAAAGAGTATTAATCGGGATTGGAGATACGTCTGATATATTTAAATTTTGGGCATTAACTATACTCATATTTATACCCATTTCGATTGTTGCAAGAATTTTGATTATGATCATATTTGCCATAATTAATGCAACTATTCAAACAGCAAAAGGTGAAGAAATTGATATTGAAGAAATTGTTGATGAAAGAGATAAATTAATTGAACTCAAAAGTATGCGTATATCTTTAATTATCTTTTCTTTAGGTTTTATCTTAGCACTAGTAACACAACTTTTTGATACGAGTCATCATATGTTCTTTATAACACTTATAGGTTTTGGCGTGCTTACAGAAGTCATCTCAGATATTTCAACAATTATCTATTATAGAAAGGGTGTTTAATGATGGATAAACTAGTCATTAACAACAATGTTCGAACCCTCAGATTTTTCAAAGATGAAATGACTCAAAAAGATTTAGCGAAAGCTGTTGGTGTATCTAGACAAACGATTGTAGCGATTGAAAAAGGTCAATATTCTCCTACACTTGAATTATGTTTTAAAATTGCTATAGTCTTTAATAAGACACTGGAAGAAGTTTTTTACATTGATAATAATCAAAAAATGGAATAGTTGATTCGAATAGAGATACCATTTTTTTGTACTTTAGGTTCTTTTTTGATTTCTTTGTCATAAATATTAAATGAAGCTTTGTTGAAAATATGATAAGAGTGAAGTGCAATATAAAGTGTAAATGGAGGGGGTAATATATTATGGGAGATATAATTAAAGATAATTTTAAGAGAATAAGAAGAATAAAGTACATAACGAAAACACAAACTAAACAACTAACTGTAAATATAAAACATTTTAGATATAAGCATGATATTGCTTTTATTACGTGGTATAATATAAATAGCATAAAAAATGAAATTGTTAAATAAATTCATAAAAACACTATATTTAATAAGTATTGGGGGTTAATCTATGTTAACAACAGAAAAAAAGATTTTACAAGCCGCAACCAAATTATTTTCAGAACATGGATATAAAGGTGTATCTACAAGAAGTATCGCTGATCTAGCTGGCGTAAACGAGGTCACTTTGTTTAGACACTTTCAAACCAAAAGTAATCTATTACAATCGGTGATTAGACACTTTGCATTTGAAGGTAATATCATTGAAAAATTATCTAAAGATATAACTGGTTGTATCAAAGATGATATCATCGTCTTTGCAAATGTCTATCATATGTTTTTGGAGAATAATATAAAAATGTATAAAATTCAGATAAAAGAGATTGATGAAGATGGAAAGAAATTTACAAACAGTATAGAATACACTAGATTTATGGAAGAGTATTTTATAAAAAAAATTGATGAAGGAAAATTTACAGGAGATCCATACCTAGTTTCAACAAGTATTGTGTCCATGATAATGGGGATATTTACGTTAAAAGAGTATGCGCCAGACATTTTTGAGGGAACTAATTATAAATCCTTAATCAAAAAATTTGCAGAAGATATAGTACATTTGTATGTGGTAAACTAAAACTACAAAAAAAAGTAGTTTTTTTATGAAAACGCTTGTACTATTTTTTTTTAGATGTATAATGTAAGTAAGTACTTACATGTAAATATAAGAGAAAGGAAGGATTAGATGAAGAATAAGGTTATTTCAAAGACCGATTTTGTTGCCAAGATTCATGATGGAGCAAGCATCATGATAGGCGGGTTTATGAATATCGGTACGGTAGTAGGAATCATCGATGCAATATTAGAGACAGATGTCAAAGATTTGACAATTATCTGTAATGATGCAGGTTTGCCTGGTGTAGGTGTAGGTAAATTGATTGACGCTGGAAAAGTCAAGAAATTAATTGCCTCACATATTGGGCTTAATCCAATTGCAGGTGAAAAAATGACAAATGGCGAAATGGAAGTTGAATTAATTCCACAAGGAACACTTGCGGAAAGAATTCGCGCAGGTGGCGCTGGTCTTGGAGGTTTCTTAACACCAACGGGTTTAGGAACTTTGGTTCAAGAGGGGAAACAAGTTATCAATGTTAATGGTAAGGATTACTTGTTAGAAAAACCGCTTAAGGCTGATTTTGCATTTTTGTTAGGTCATGTAGTAGATAAAAAAGGAAATGTTGTTTATCGTAAAACAACACGAAATTTTAATCCACTGATGGCTACAGCTTGTGACACAGTTGTTGTTGAAGCTAGAAGTATTGTAGAAGTTGGCATGCTTGATCCTGATCAAGTCATCACACAACACATTTTTGTTGATTATATTGTGGAGGGTGACAAATTATGAATCCAAAAGAACTTATTGCAAGACGAGTAGCGAAAGAATTAAAAGATGGTGATGTTGTAAACTTAGGTATTGGACTACCAACTATGGTTTCAAATTTTTTACCAGAAGATGTTGATATCACTTTTCAATCTGAAAATGGAATGCTCAATTTAGGACCAGCTCCTACTGAAGGAAATGAAGATTGGGATTTAACAAATGCAGGTGGAAAACCAGTAACAATGGGTATAGGTGGTGTTTGTTTCGATAGTGCAACTTCATTTGGAATTATCCGTGGAGGACATGTCGACGCAACTGTCTTAGGCTCACTACAAGTTGATGAAGAAGGCAGCATTGCAAATTGGATTATCCCAGGTAAGATGGTTCCAGGTATGGGTGGAGCTATGGATTTATTGGTTGGTGCCAAAAAAGTTATTGTCGCAATGACGCATACTTCTTCAGGAAAAGCTAAAATATTAAAAAAATGCAGTTTACCTTATACTGCAGTAAAAGAAGTAAATATGATAGTTACAGAATTAGGAGTTATGGAAATTACCGATAAAGGTATAAAACTTTTAGAATTAGCTCCAGGTGTAACCATTGAAGAAATTCAAGCAGTAACAGAACCAACACTAATTATTAGTGAAAATTTAAAAACTATGGAAATTTAAGGAGAAAGAAAATGAAAAAGTTATTTAACAAATTAACAACAGGTTCAGTCAAGTTAGTTGAAAAGTATTTACCAGATCCATTTATTTTTGCGATAATACTAACATTTTTAGTTATTGTCATTTCTATGTTCGTAACAAAAGCTACACCAATTGGTATTGCTGAAGCTTGGTACGGAGGATTTTGGAACTTATTAACATTCTCTATGCAAATGGCATTGATTCTTGTTACAGGTACTATTTTAGCAACAGCGCCTTTATTTAAAAAAGGTTTAGGTAGACTTGCTTCATTACCAAAAAACAAATTTCAAGCAATTATCTTTGTTAACGTTATTTCAATTTTAGCATGTTTTGTTAACTGGGGTTTTGGTTTAGTTATTGGTGCTATTTTTGCTAAAGAAGTTGCAAAAAGAGTTAAAAATGTTGACTACCCATTATTAGTTGCTTCAGCTTATGCTGGATTCTTAGTATGGCATGCTGGTTTATCAGGATCGATCCCTCTAGCACTTGCTACAGGTGGTCCAGGACTAGTAACTGCAACTGGTGGTGCAATTACAGATGCAATTCCTACAAGTTTAACTATTTTCTCAACATTCAATTTAGTAATCTTTGGTGTTATTTTAGTAACAGTTCCACTATTATTAGCACTTATGCATCCAAAAGATGGCGATGCTAAAGTAGTTGATCCTAAGTTATTTGATAATGAAGTTGAAGCAGCAGTATTAAAAGATCGTAAAGAAATGACTCCTGCTGAAAAATTAGAAAACAGTAAAATTATTAACTATATATTGTCTGCAATTGGTTTTGTAGTCATTATTAAATATTTCATTGATAATGGTTTTAATCTAAATCTAAATATCGTAATTTTCGTATTCCTATTTACTGCAATCTTATTGCATGGTACTCCAATAGCTGTTGTTCGTGCAGTTAATGGTGCAGCTAAAAATGTTGGTGGAATTATTCTTCAATTCCCATTCTATGCTGGTATCATGGGCATCATGATTGCTGTTGGTCCTGCAGGTGTTTCACTTGCTGGTGCAATTTCTGATATGTTTGTAAATATTTCAACTGCAACTACATTACCACTCTTTTCATTCTTAAGTGCTGGTATCGTTAATGTATTTGTTCCATCAGGTGGTGGACAATGGGCAGTTCAAGGTCCTATCATGATGCCAGCTGGTATGGCATTAGGCGTTGATGCAGCTAAAACAGCTATGTCAATTGCTTGGGGTGACGCATGGACAAATATGATCCAACCATTCTGGGCTCTTCCTGTTTTAGGTATTGCAAAACTTGGAGCTAAGAACATTATGGGTTATTGTTTAGTTGTATTACTATATTCTGGCGTTATCATTAGCTTAGGATTAATCTTGTTATAATAATGAGTAAAGTATATATTGTATCAGCCAAAAGAACTGCAGTTGGTAGTTTCTTAGGTTCATTATCTAATGTATCACCAACTGAATTTGGTGCTAAAGTAGTAAAAAATATCTTGGAAGAAACGAAAATAGATCCAAGTAAAATCGATGAAGTTATTTCTGGAAATATTTTACCTGCAGGTCAAGGACAAGGCGTTGGTAGACAAGTTGCTATCAAAGCTGGTATCCCAGATTCTGTATGTGGATATGCAGTTAGTATGGTTTGTGGATCAGGTATGAAAGCTGTCATGGATGGGTATTTAAAAATTGTATCTAAACAAAATCATGTTGTGATAGCTGGCGGTACTGAATCTATGAGTCAAGCACCTCATCTTATACCTGCTAAAACAAGAAGTGGTGTTAAAATGGGTAACTATGAAGTCATCGATCATATGATCTATGATGCATTGATTGATGCTTATGATGGTATACATATGGGTGTAACAGCTGAAAATATAGCGGAAAAACATCTAATATCCAGAGAAGAACAAGACTTATTTTCTTATAATTCACAAATCAAAGCGATTAAAGCAGTTGATCAAGGACGTTTTGACGATGAAGTTGTTCCTATTGAAGTTAAGATTGGTAGAGATTTAGTTATGTTTGATAAAGATGAGTATCCTAATAGAAAAACATCTTTAGAAAAACTGTCTAGTTTAAGAGCAGTCTTTAAAAAAGATGGATCAGTAACAGCTGGTAATGCATCAGGTATAAATGATGGTGCAGCCTATATGATGTTAGCAAGCGAAGAAGCTGTCAAACTTTATAATCTTAAACCAATCGTAGAAATCATTGGAGTAGATCAGGCTGGTGTTGATCCTAAATTTATGGGATTAGGTCCAGTTGGAGCTATCAAAAATGTTCTTAATAGAACAAATTTGACTATCGATGATATGAAACTATTGGAGTTAAATGAAGCGTTTGCTGCACAAAGTATTGGTGTCATGAAAGAACTTAGTCAAGATTTGAACGTTTCTTATGAAGCGTTACTCAATAAGACAAATGTCAATGGAGGGGCTATTGCAATTGGCCATCCAGTTGGAGCTAGTGGAGCTAGAATTTTGGTTACATTAATTCATGAATTGAAAAAACAAAATCTTGATTTAGGACTAGCCTCATTATGTATTGGTGGTGGCATGGGTACTGCAATCATCGTAAAGAATGTTTAGTTAATTATATTTATAAAAAATAAGACCACACTTTCCTTTTGTGGTCTTTTTTTACTTAGTTTTTATAAAGATGAATATTTGAAAAAATAAACGAGTTTAAAATAAGCTATTACATATAAAAAACCATAATTATGGATTTTTTATTTATAGTATGTCTTACTATGAAACTTCTATAATATATGAACATTCAAAAGTCTTATTTTCTTCTAAAACATTTATTCCAGTTTTACGAGTAATATCTTTATCGTGATCAGCAAAATCAGTTAAACCATACCAAGGTTCTAAACAAATAAATGGTGCGTTTTTACCATTTAATCTCTTTGACCATATACCAAAAAACGGAAAGCCTTTTGATTTTAAAGTTACAGATTTAAAAGTATCTTTTAATGTAATTTCATCTATATGATCAAAGATGATTGCATCATTAATAAAAGTTTGATCATCTATAATTATGTTCTTAACATCTATATTTTTATATACTTCTGTGATTTGTGGATTGCCTTTTAAAAGATACTGATTTGTGGTCTTAAATACATCTATAATCGAGCCGTTTGAGAAATTAAATGCAGGATGTGCACCTATTTGAAAGTACATGTTTTTACTATTGTTATTTTTAATGATATAAGTTATTTTAATTTGATTGTGAATTAACTCATATTTAATATATAGATCAAATTTAAAAGGGTATATTTTTAAAGTTTCACTATTTTCTTTTAATAAATATGTAGCACTATTTATATCATAAGAAATAAGTTTAAATTCATGATCTCTTGCAAATCCGTGTTGAGATAAATGAAAGACTTTATCATTATACACGTACTCATCATCAATTAATCTACCAACAATTGGAAATAAAACGGGACTTGATCTTTTCCAATATTTTGGATCAGCTTGCCAAATGTATTCTATATCATTTCTAAGAATACTTGTTAATTCAGCTCCAAGACTATTTATTATTATTGTTAATTCACTATTTTTTAATATCATCTTTATCACCCATTCTATTTTATAACAAACCTATCTATAATAGAAGAAAAATGTTACAAAATAAAGCGATGAAATGTGATTGTTCAATAAAAGATTTATTTTTTTGTAACAAGGATTAATTATGAAGAAATTATGCAAGTTTATAAATACTTTAGACTGCGTCATATTTAAAGATTAAAAGATGTTGACCAATTTGGTCAATTGGTGTATAATACATTTATATTGACCGCACGGGTCAATCAGTGATGGAGGTAATCTAAATGATGTTGAAAGCATTAGAAAAAATGGATCCAGTAAAAAGAGCTAATTTAATAGATAGTGCCATGAAAGAATTTGGTAAAAACGGATTTGATAAAGCATCAACAAATGTAATAGTCAATGAAGCAGGTATTTCAAAAGGATTACTGTATCACTATTTTTCTACCAAACAAGAATTATTTGAAACGCTATCTATCTATTCAATTACTTTAATTGGTGATCATATAGAACAAGAGTTAGATTGGGAGATTGGTGATATCACTAAGAGATTAGAACATATCACAATGATTAAGTTAAGACTTTTTAAGATGTATCCATATTTATTGGATTTCAGCAAAAATATATTTTCTGAAAGCACACTTGATGAAGTGAAAGAGAAAATCTATAAGTATATACCAAACTTTCATGAAAAAGTATTTAGTTATCATATAGATTATTCGATTTTTAAAGAAGGTATTGATGTTGAAAAAGCAATTGTTTTTCTTCAGTATTTTCTAGATCAGTACTCAGAAAACTTACTTAAAAAATATATGGTTTCCAAAGATGAGATGAATCTAGATGAGATAGAAAAAGAACTTAAGGCATATTTAGAGATATATCAAAGTGGATTTTATAAGTAAATTAAATACATTAAAAAAAAGGAGATATGTTATGATATCGGTCAAAAATTTAACGCATAATTATAATCATGATGGTAAACCAGCAGTAAATAATATTAGTTTTGAAATTAAAAAAGGAGAGACTTTTGGTTTCTTAGGGCCTTCGGGAGCAGGTAAATCAACTACTCAAGGTATATTAACGGGTTTGTTAAAATTACAAGATGGAGTGGTCGAAGTAGCAGGATATGATATGCACAAAGTAGAAAAAGAGCGCTTTAATAAAATAGGTGTTTCTTTTGAACAATCAAATGTCTATTCAAAATTAACAGCATTAGAAAATTTAAAATTCTATGCAGACTTATTTGATGTACCAACCAAAGATCCACATGAGTTAATAAAACTTGTTGGATTGGAAGGTAGAGAAAATGATCGTGCTGGAGAATTTTCAAAAGGGATGAAACATCGTCTTACATTTGCAAGATCGATGATTAACAGTCCAGAATTATGGTTTTTAGATGAACCTACAACTGGACTAGACCCTGCGATAGCTGCAAATATTAAAGATATCATCAAAGAAGAAAAAGCAAAAGGAACAACTATATTCCTTACAACCCATAATATGTTTATCGCTGATGAACTTTGTGATAGAGTTGCTTTTATCATAGATGGTGAAATTAAATTAATTGATACACCTAAGAATTTAAAACAACAATATGGTAAAAAACTTGTAGAGGTTGAATATATAAAAAATGGTAAATCAGTTGTTGAAACATATAAAACCATAGAAGATACAGATCGTGAAAAACTAGCAGCTATCATTAAAAACAATGAAATTATATCTATGCATTCAAAAGAAGCAACATTAGAAGAAATATTTATAACAGTTACTGGTAGGGGGCTCATCTAGCATGAAATTGCTAAGTACTTATTTAAAAGAAATAAAAATCGCTTCACGAGGATTTTATTTTTACATTGAAATATTTATTGCTATACTTTTGCTTGTTGTAGTTTTAGTGGCAATTGATGATTATCCAGACAGCAAAGCAGAAGAATATGTATATTATGACATGAGTGATGTTCAATTTGATTCGATGTTAGCTATGCAGTTGGCTTCAGATTCTATTATTCAAATTGAAGATAGTCAATTTGATTTAAAAGCTGTATCATTTGATGTTTTAAATATAGATTCTGAACAAGTCACAAGTTATGTATTTGAAAGTTCAAAAACGATTAGTGTACCTACATTACAAATGATCAATGTAGAAACTAATCAAATCATTAAAACAATCTATATTGTTGATAGTCTAGATGATTTACTAAGATTATCATTATCGAGTGGAAATGCTGGATCTAAAATAACTACAAATGAATTAGATGAAGTAATCTATACATATATTATTCAAGGATATGAAACAGAGCGATATGTTGACTTTTTATATTTGACACATTCTATTGACGAATCATCAATTGCAGGTGAGCTAGCTAGTCAAGATGTGGTAGAAATAGGATCTTCAAATCGATTGACTAATAAAGAAGCAATTGTTCCTGTATTTGTCGTTTTTGCGGGATCTCTTATGGGGTTATTTATTGTGATAGCATATCTATTTTTAGATAAAGGACAAGGAGTTATTAAAGCTTTGGCTGTTACGCCATCTACTATAGGAAGTTATTTATTAAGTAAAAATTTTGTGATCATGACAACTGTTGTGATTTCTTCAAGTATTGTCGCAATTCCTATTATGGGATTGAAGCCTAATTATTTCTTATTTTATGTATTTTTATTAATTACAACATTCGCTTTTTCATCTATTGGTTTATTTGTCTCAAGTTTCTTTGATTCAATAGGTAAATCATTTGGTGTCGTCTATATATTAATGATTGTACTTATGATTCCTGTGATTTCTTATTATAATAGTAGTTTTGATCCCCTATGGATTAAGTTTTTTCCAACTTATCCAGTCTTACAAGGGTTTAAAGGGATTTTGATGGGACAACCTGATTGGGCTTATGTCTCAATATATGCTGGTGTATTTCTTTTAGCGGGTATTGGCATTTTAGGATTAGCCAATATTAGATTTAAGAAGTCACTTACGATATAGGGAGGCATAAAAATGTTTAATAAAATATTAAAAATATTCCGTAAAGAAATAAAAGTAGCATTTCGTGATGGTATGATGATCATTATATTAGTCATGCCTATCATGCTAGCGTTTGGAATTAAACTTTTTACTCCAAGCATAACTGATGCATCAATAAAAATTGCTTTACTAGAAACCGATAGCACAGAACACATTAATTATCTTGAAAGATATGTTCAAGTTGAATTATTTGATGATGTAGAATCACTTGAAAAAAGAGTGAATAAAAATGATGATATTATAGGATATCTACAAACTTCAAACGGGTATCAAATCATTATAGAAGGTAATGAAATTGAAGGTATTATTGATTACGCTAAATTACTAAACGTTTATTATGCAAATGGAGCAAGTACGCTGACGTCAAACACAGAGATATTATCTTTACAAAATGATGATTCACCATTGGTTGCAGTACTTACTAATATGCTAATTTTAATGATTATTATGTTAGCTGGTATGGTTATAAGTTTATCAATTGTTGAAGAGAAAAAAGATAAAACAATAAGCGCTATAAATGTTTCACCTGTTACACAAACAAGTTTTATTATCGGTAAGGTTTTATTAGGTGGTATATCATCATTGTTTTCAATTATAGTTTCATTGTTAATATTAGGATTTCAAGATATTAATTGGATAATGATTATTCTAGTAGGTATAAGTTCAATGTTTTTAACCTTCATTATTGGATTCTTACAAGGGTTGATATCTAATGATGTTATTGAAGCAGCAAGTGGTGTTAAACTAATTATGATACCAATGGCAGGCTCAATTGCAGGATATTTGTTGCTATCTGCTAAGTGGCAATGGACGATGTATTGGTCACCATTTTACTGGACGTACAAAGCAAATGATTTAATATTAACGCAAAAAGGTGATTGGGGTACAATATTATTAAGTGTAGCAGCGGTGATTGCATTAACATTTATTGTTTATCTAGTTGCATATCCTAAGATTAGAAAAGGTCTTAGTTAAAAAAATAAGGAGATAAAAAAATGGGTATTGGATATTTATTAGGAGCAATAGCAGCATTTTTATATGCTGGATTTGTAGGATATTTTGGTGGTATTAAAAAGAATGCAGGATTGATAAGATTAGTAAAAGCTAAAATAGGAAAAAATATGAAAGATCAAACAGCAGCAAACTGGTGTATCGGTATGAGCATATTCATGCTAGTCTTAGGGATATTCTTGATTGTATTTGGACTTATACAAGCTTAATTTAAAAAACGATTTAAAAAAAAGGTGCAATTCAATGAATAAAATAAGAGGCTTTTCTTCAAATTGAAGAAAGGCTTTTTATATCTATAAATAAAGATCTAATTTTTATGTAAACTTTGTTGACAAAGGAAAAGTTGCGTGATACAATATTGATAGTATTCAATATAGATAAACATCAATATAGATAATTAGTAAAAGAGGCGATATAATGAATAAAGAATTAGTTGAGTATTTTAGAGTTTTATCTGATCCTAATCGATTAGAGATCGTAGAATTACTTTTAAAAGGTGAGACTTGTGGATGTACATTGATCGATAAACTATCCATTTCACAACCTACACTATCTTATCACCTAAAGACAATTACTAAATCAGGACTAGCATCTGCAAAGCGTGATGGCAACTGGATTAAGCATTTTGTCGATAGACAAAAGCTTAATGATATGATTGAGTATTTAACAGAACTTAGAGATATGGAGATCAAGCAATGCAGTTTATAAAAGACATATTTATATTTTTAAATGATGTTTTACTAAAAATGACTTGGCTACAAAACATAGTCAATTCAATATTAATAAATGTTTTTGGAGTTAGTGAAACAAGCTATCTTTACAAAGCACTCTCATTTTTCTTTTATGATGTTATAAAAATCTTTATACTTTTATCAGTATTAATTTATATATCCTCATATATTCAATCTCATTTTACACCAGAGAGAACTAAGAAGATATTAACTAAGTTTAAAGGGCTACCTGGTAATATTATTGGCGCTTTATTAGGAACAGTTACACCGTTTTGTTCATGTTCGTCAATTCCTATTTTTATAGGATTTACAAAAGCTGGACTACCTATTGGAGTTACCTTTTCATTTTTAATCTCTTCACCGTTAGTTGATCTAGCATCCATGATTTTACTAGCAAGTATCTTTGGATGGCCAATAGCATTAGCTTATGTAGGCGTTGGATTGATTATCGCAGTGATTGGAGGAACAGTCATTGATAAACTCCATATGGAAAAATATGTAGAAGAATTTGTAACTCAAGGGATGGATCAAAACCAAGATATAGAAATCGCTGAGCAAACAAGAAAACAAAGACATGAGTATTCTATTGAACAAGTTAAAGAAGTGATTACAAAAGTATGGGTTTATATTTTAATTGGTGTAGGTATTGGAGCAATCATTCATGGATATATCCCTCAAAATATTATTGAAACAGTATTAGGCGATAATAATCCGTTTTCTGTAATCATCGCAACCATAGTAGGTGTACCAATGTATGCAGATATCTTTGGAACATTACCGATAGCTGAAGCATTAGTATTTAAAGGTGTTGGTATTGGTACAGTTCTAGCATTTATGATGGCAGTAACTGCACTAAGTCTACCATCAATGATATTACTTAGAAAAGTTGTTAAACCTAAACTTTTAGGTCTATTTATCTTCATCGTAACCACAGGAATTATAATAACAGGATATTTATTCAATTTATTTGGATATCTATTTATATAAAAAAAAAGGAGAAGTAAAAAAATGAATATTAAAGTTTTAGGATCAGGGTGTCCAAAATGCAAGTTATTAGAAAAGAATGTCGTTGAGGCATTAGCTAAGTTAGGTAAAAAAGCAGATGTCGAAAAAGTTACTGATTATGCTGAAATGGCAAAATACAATGTCATGAGTACACCTGCACTAGTCATTGATGGAAAAGTAGTGATCACTGGTCGTGTAGCCAATCCAAAAGAATTGGAAGAATTATTAAAATAATCAATCAAAAGGAGCAAACCATATGAAAAGAACAGTCGCATTCGTGTGTACACACAATAGCTGTAGATCAATTATGGCAGAAGGCTGGGCAAGAGAGCTTGGATCTGATATCATGGAGATTTACTCAGCTGGAACAGAAAAATACGATAGTCCTAAACCAATGGCATTAGAAGTTATGAATGATATAGGAATTGATATGAGTCATGCAAGATCTAAATTATTATCAGATATTCCTGAATCAGTAGATATTTTAATTACCATGGGATGTGGTGTTCAATGTCCATTTGTTGTTTGTGATCATAGAGAAGATTGGGGTTTAGATGATCCTAGTGGTGGTCCAAAAAGTGGATTTGAAACAACTAGAGACCTTGTTAAAGTCAAAGTCCTAGATTTAATTGATCGTATCAATAAAGGTTTGTTATAGTGAAGAAAACAAATAAAGGCATCAGTTTTTTCGAAACTTATTTGACTATATTTGTTTTAATTTGCATGGTAATTGGTGTTTTGATCGGTAATTATTTACCAGCGATACCAGAATTTTTAAATCAGTTTGAAATCTATAATGTAAATATTGCTATCGGTGTTTTAATATGGGTAATGATATATCCGATGATGCTAAAAATTGATTTTTCATCTGTTAAAAATGTCGGTAAGAATCCTAAAGGATTATATTTAACATGGATTGTTAATTGGCTGATTAAACCCTTTACGATGTTTTTAATAGCAAGTCTATTCTTTTTAGTTATTTTCAAATCTATAATCCCAGAAAATCTTGCAAATGATTATTTAGTAGGTGCAGTTTTATTAGGTGCAGCACCATGTACTGCAATGGTCTTTGTCTGGAGTAGTCTAACTCGTGGAAATCCAGCTTATACTTTAGTGCAGGTGGCAACAAATGATTTAATCATATTAATATTATTTGTTCCTATAGTGGGTTTACTACTTGGTATTGGTGGTATTGCTGTACCATGGGGTACATTATTCTTATCAGTTGTCTTATTTGTCGTCATCCCATTAGTTGCAGCGTCACTTACCAGATATTTTGTGATTAAACAAAAGGGATCTACATTTTATAATAATGAGTTTATAACTAAATTTAGTAAGATTACAATTATTGGATTATTATTAACGTTGATTATTATATTTTCTCTACAAAGTGAGTTAATCATAAATAATCCTCTACATATAATCCTAATTGGTATACCTCTAGTGATACAGACGACTTTGATTTTCTTTATCGCATATGGTGGTGCAAAACTATTAAAACTACCACATGATGTAGCTGCACCAGCAGGCATGATTGGTGCAAGTAATTTCTTTGAATTATCAGTTGCTGTTGCAATTGCATTATTTCCTTTAAATCCAGGTGTAGCACTTGCAACGATAGTTGGCGTTTTAGTAGAAGTTCCTGTCATGTTAATACTTGTTAAAATAGCAAATAAAACAAAGCATTGGTTTACTGATTCAACGATTAATCAAGAAGTAAATTAATTTATAAAAGATATCAGAGAATTCTTTGATATCTTTTTTTAAAGTCTAATAAGTTTAACTTGGCAATTAAAAATGGTAAAATAATATAAAATTATAACATGAAGGAGATTTTTATGAAACAAGCTATACAAGATCAACTAAATACTTTTACAAATGATTTTTTATCAGTTGTTATTGCAACACAAACTAATGAAGATAAACCATATAACTCTTATGCACCTTTTGTAAATTATGACAATCATTATTATTTTATAATCAGCAAGATAGCTAAGCATTATGACAATTTAGTAAACCATAAACAAGCTAGTATTATGTTTATTGAAGATGAGTCAAAAACACCTAATATATTTTTTAGAAAAAGGCTTTCTTATGCTGTTTCAGTTGAGTTAGATATTAATGATGACCTACTTAAAAAAGCTTTTGTAGATCGCTTTGGTGATATGGCAAATATGCTTTTTAAAATGGATTTTTTGATCGTTAAATGCAATATAGAAAATGGACGTTTTGTTATTGGTCCTGGTCAAGCATACGATATTGATTCCAACATGAAAGTTATAGAACAAGTAAAGAGTCTTAAAGGTCATTCGAGAAAGTAAAATTATATTTATTTTTGATAAATTAACCTGTTTTTGTGTTAAAATATATGTTGTATGAAATGTAGAATATAAAGGGGTAAATGATGATTGTCTGTGTAGGAGCTAGCGCAAGTGGTAAAACTCAACTAGCAAAAACTTTATATAAGAATTATGGTTATACCAAATGTGTAACAACTACAACTAGAGATAAAAGAGTTGGAGAAATTGATGGTATAGATTATCATTTTGTATCTCAAAAAACATTTAATGAACTTTTAGAAAACAATGCTTTTTTTGAAGCTGCAACATATCATGATCACTCTTATGGTATACAAAAAAAAGATGTTCATAAAAATGGTATCGTCATTGTAGAACCCAATGGTGCAAATACTTTAATTAAGGCATTAAAAAAAGATGTATTTGTAGTCTATGTTGAATCAAGTGAAGCTTTGAGAAAAGAAAGAATGCAACAAAGAGCTGATGATCCGTTGATTATTCTTGAGCGAATCAATCAAGATCGTGACATTTTTAATATTAAAAATTTAGATAGAATTGATTTAAAGATTACTAATGAATCTAAAACCTTAGAAGAACTTGCATCCTTTGTAAATCAAAGCTATCAAAGATATATCAATCAGCAATTATAAATCAATGAGGTAAAACTCATTTTTTTTACGGATTAAAATTAGATTAATTAAATTAAGTGTTATAATATCAATAGGTTTTAAGGAGGCATCATGAAAAAGAATATCGCAATTACAATTTCCTTTTTTCTAGTGCAAGGCATCATACACAACCTAGGTCATCCGGTGACCCCTTCATTTGTTCGTGCATTAGGCATACCAGATTTTATGTTTGGTGTCTTTTTTGCGTCCATGAGTTTTGGTTTAATGATTGGTGGACCAATTTGGGGCATTTTAGGTGATAATGGTAAAAAGAAGAACTTTATCGTTATTGGATTGGTGATGTATAGTATTGGTCAATTTGGATTTGGATATGCTGGTAATCAATATATCATGATGTTTTTTAGATTTTTTAGTGGATTAGGTGTGGTTGCGGCTTCGACATTGTTAATCAGTCATATTATAGAAATATCTGAGAAAAAAGATAGAGCAAAACATTTAGCATTTAGTGCAGCAGCAATGACCTTAGGTGGATCAATTGGATATTATCTAGGTGGATTTATTGGAACCAATGAATTTATGGTTGAAATTTTAAATATTACATCATATTCAAAAATATTTTTGTTTCAAGCATTATTAAATATCTTGTACGCTGGATATGTATATTACGCATTTGTGGATTCTAAATTTGATATACAAGTTCTAAAAAAACCTAGTATTTTACAAAGTTTTAAAGAAATCACTCAAATTAAACCAAGTTTATTACTCTTTTTAATTTCTCTAACATTTATGACAATAGGTGCAATTAATTTAAGTAAATATATGGATGTCTATTTTAATGATTTAGGATATGACCCACAACAATTAGGTACATTTGTTTTTGTGACAGGTATCGTCTCTGTTATTGCATCTATATTTATTGTGCCTTTGTTTGCGAGATTTAAAAAACAAATCTTTGCTATATCAGTAATACAATTGTTGAGTGCTGCTATTGTATTTTATGTTTTTAGAGCGTCAAACTTTTTACTAGTTGTCTATACGATTTATATGATCTATGTCGTATTTAAAGCAGTTTATCAACCTCTAGAACAAAATTATATATCTTTAAATGCTAAAGAAGGAAATTTTGGAAAAGTTATGGGTGTAAGACAATCATTTTTATCTATTGGGATGGTCATTGGGCCATTACTTGGGGGCTTTTTATATGAAAAAAGTCCGTTGCTATTATTTGATTCATCAGCAATGATGTTCTTAATTGGTGTATTTTTACTAGGCTTTGTTTATCTCATAAAAAAAAGTAATCAAAAAAGCAATTAGACAAAGCATATTAAATGACTTTATAAATCTAAGATGCTATAATTTATATATAAATCCTTTCTCCGGATTATAAAAAAAACATACGCGACCCATATCGCGTATTTTTTTATACTCATATAAAGAAAAGTGATGCTTATGCACCACTTAAATCTATCCAATATCGTTGTATGATTTCATGATCTGT
The DNA here is from genome assembly GCA_021108415.1 of Acholeplasmataceae bacterium. Classification (GTDB taxonomy): domain Bacteria; phylum Bacillota_I; class Bacilli_A; order Acholeplasmatales; family Acholeplasmataceae; genus Mariniplasma. The sequence continues at coordinate 168,879 of JAIOQX010000003.1, forward strand.
GACATCATAAACTTCATTTTCTAAAATACCCTTATTAGCGATAATCGCTTTTGCAGATGCGATATTTGATTTATCACATACCATTAAAACACGGTTGATTCCTTTTTCCTTAGCTTTTGCTAAAGCGAGTTTTAGCATTTTCTTTGATAAGCCTAAACCTCTTTTTGAGGGTCTTATACCATATGCAATATGCCCCCGGATTTTAAATAGAATATCATTTAAATAATGGCGTATATTTACGAAACCTAATATCTCATCACGATTATTAACAAAGAAATAATTCGAATCAGGTACATATCCTCTTGGTAGATTGATATCATGCTCTGCTTGATAAAAATAACTTAAAAGGTCTTCATAACTCATATCTTTGATATCAGAGGTTAGTGGTGTCATTGATTGATCACCCCAGTCTTTAATATAAGCTAGATATTTCTCTTTATAAGCTAGTGTTGGTTTAACTAATTTATACATAATAGACACTTCCTTATCTATTGTATATTATAACATTTATTGCTTTATAAAGCAATTAAGATTAATAATAGCAAATTGTACCATCACATCTTTTTTCTGTTCCTACTAGATAAGAAGCTTCTTGTTTTATAATGATTTGACCTCTTCCAAAATGACCTAATTCGGGTTGGATAATAACTTGATGTCCCTTTTCTTTTAAGCCTTCAATTATCAAAGGATCAAGATCTGGCTCTACAAATATTGTGTTATCTTTTACCCATTGAAATCTAGGTCTATCAAGAGCTTCTTGAGGATTTAGATTGAAATCAATTAAAGATGAAATGACTTGTAAGTGCCCTTGAGGTTGCATAAAACCACCCATGACACCAAATGGTCCTATTGGCTTTTTATTTTTAGTTATAAATCCTGGAATAATTGTATGATATGTTTTCTTGTTTGGACCTATATAATTTACAGATTTTTCATCCATAGAAAAATTATGTCCTCTATTTTGTAGAGCTATACCCGTATGAGGTACGACTAGACCAGAACCAAAGCCCATATAATTACTTTGAATAAATGAGACCATATTACCATCTTGATCAGCAGTAGCAAGATACACAGTACCGCTTGATTTAGGATGACCACAGATAGGTTTTTGTGCGGTATCTTTTATATTATCATATCTTTTTTTAGCATAAGATTTTGACAGGAGATCATCTACACTAATGTTCATATAATTTGGATCAGCAATATAATTTAGACCATCGGCAAATGCTTGCTTTATGGATTCAATAGAATAATGATAAGTATCAAGTGAATCACAAGATTTTTTTTGATGATTTTCAAAAATATTAAGACCCATTAATCCAATGATACCTTGTGTATTAGGAGGTAACTCATAAATATCATAGCCATTATAAGAAGTAGAAACGGGCTTTACCCATTCGACTTTATGAGCAGTTAAATCGCTTTTTCTAATTAAGCCATCATGTTTAATAGAAAATGCTTCAATTTGATCAGCAATTTGTCCTTCATAAAAACTAGCTCCATGTGTATCAGCTATCTCTTGTAAAGTCTTTGCATGATCTTTTAAGACGACTATATCTCCAACATTTGGAACTTTTCCAAATGTGTTTTGCCAGGATTTAAACATATCACCAGTCAGTTTTTTATCATAAATATCTTTTGCTTTTTTCCAGTTTTCAACTACAGTTTTACTGGCTCTATACCCCTCTTTAGCAAGTTTTATTGCAGGAGCTAAAACTTCTTTGAAAGAAAGCTTACCATAAGCTTTAGATAATTCTGACCATCCTTTAACAACTCCAGGTACAGTAACGGGTAAAAAACCAAATGTAGGTAACTCAGTTAATCCTCTAGATTTTAAGACATCCATGGACAATAAAGCTGGAGATTTCCCACTTGAGTTCATTCCAATTAATTTATCTTTGTACCAAATGATGGCGAAATTATCGCCACCTATTCCATTACTGGTTGGTTCGCAAACAGTAAGGGCAGCAGCAGTTGCTATTGCAGCATCAATTGCATTACCACCTTTTTTCAATATGTCTAATCCAGCCTGTGCAGCACTTGGCTCAGAAGTCGCAACCACGCCATGCTTTGCGGTTACTGGATTTAATTTTGAGTTGTATCGATTCATATGATCACCATTTTAACCTTTAATTATATATAGTTTATCATGTATTTATAAATCTAAACAAGCCTTTATTTTCTTTTCTCATGTTATAATATGACATATAGATAAAAAGGAGCTCATATGAATCAAGAAATTATATTTAAAAACAATTCAAAAGAAGTTGCTTTTTTAATTGAAAAAGACGATAACTTAAAAGATTTATTTAAACATCCAGAAGAAATAAAAGTTACTATATCAGATGATTATTACACATCTTTAGTACAAACAATCATTGCTCAACAGCTATCTACTAAAGTAGCTGATGTGATTTATAAAAGGTTAGTTGAGCTTTTAGATAATGATATAAAACCACTAAATGTTTTAGCAACAACAGATGAAGATTTAAGAATGATTGGATTATCTAGACCTAAAATTAAGTATTTAAAATCTCTAGCTTCTCATGTTATAGAACAAAAAACTAATTTTGAAGATTTTCCTAATATGTCAAATCAAGAGATTATTGATCAATTGGTTGAAATTAAAGGTATAGGCATATGGACTGCGCAAATGTTTTTGATGTTTTCAATGGGAAGATTAGATGTGTTTTCCACTGGTGATTTGGGATTAAGAAATGCATTAAAAAAACTATTGAATAGACCAGAAATGACATTTGAAGAAATCGAGAAATATAGTGAAAAATGGATTCCATATCGCTCATATGTATCTCATTATTTATGGCATCTTTGGGATGATTAGATAAGAAAAGAGCATAACATTAATGAAAGGATACGGGTTAAACCGTTACATGAAACTATGAATAAATTAATATTTACAATCTTTGGATCTACAGGTGATCTTACATCTAGAAAACTTTTACCTGCGCTATCGAGATTATATAAAGAGAAAAAAATAGATAAAAAAACAAAAATTATTTGTTTAGGTAGAAAAGATTTAGATACAAACTCTTATCTATCTTATATGAATGAAGAATCAAGTGCACCACTAGATCTTGATGTTTTAAAAAATATAGTTGAATATCACAAAATTCAGATTACAGACGAAAAAGACTATGGACAATTAAAAGAATTAATTGCATCAAGTAGTGATGCACATACAAAACAATTATTTTATCTAGCAATTGGTCCCGAATTGTTTTTTGATGTTGCAAAAAACATTAATCAATCTGGATTAATCCAAAAAAACAATGATAATCAAATGATTATGTTTGAAAAACCTTTCGGACATGATTTGCAAAGTGCAAAAAAAATCAATCAAATGTTATGGGATTTCTTTGATGAAAAACAAATCTTTAGAATTGATCATTACTTAGGAAAAGAAATGATTCAAAATATTATGATGGTTAGATTTGCAAATAGAATATTTGAAGAAGTTTGGTATAACAGAACCATTAAAAACGTTAAAATTATTGTTAAAGAAACTGATGGTATCTTTAACAGAGGTGGATATTACGATCAATCAGGTGCACTTAAAGATATGGTGCAATCACATCTATTACAGATGTTAAGCATGGTTTCTATGGAAGTGCCTTTGAGCTATCATAGTGAAGATGTGAAAAATGAAAAAGTAAAAGCAATCGAAAATGTGTCCTTTGATAAACATTCATTCATATTTGGACAATATGAAGGGTATTTAAATGAAGATAAGATCAAAGAAGATTCTCAAACTGAGACATTTGTCTTTTTAAAAGCATATGTTAATACTCCAAGATTTAAAGGTGTACCATTTTATTTAATGACAGGCAAGAAGCTTGATCAAAAAGAATCAGTGATTATTGTTGAATTTGAAGAAACATCAGAACAAAGAAAATGGAATCTACCATTATCAACAAATAAACTATATATTAAAATTGCACCAGATGATGGTGTAGGTTTAAAGTTTAATTCTAAAGTTCCTGGATTATCAGGCGATGTTGAAGAAGTTGAATTAGAATACTGTGCAGCATGTAATGCTGTAGGTAATATGAGTGAAGCTTATGAGAAACTCTTATTGGATGCGACTGAATCTCATAAAACTTTATTTACAAGATGGGATGAAATTGAACTTTCATGGAAACTTATCGATCAAATCAAAGAAAAACAGTCAAAACCAATTATTTACAAAGATTATCAATCGTTAAAAGATTTAATTTATAAGAAAATGGATGTGAAAATGCCATGACATATTATGATGTAAGTATGAAAATAAGCGCTGATATGCAAGTTTATAAGAATAAAGAAGAGAAAAAACCTGTCTTTAGAGTTGCATCTGATTTTGATACGAGTGTTGCACATGAAACTGAAGTGACTTTAAATCTTCATACAGGTACACATATGGATTTTCCACTTCATATGATTGAAGATGGACAAACATCTTCAGAACTTGTTTTAGACAGATTAATTAGAGAAGTAAAAGTTTTTGATTTGACTCATCTTAAAAATAAGATTACAAAAGATGACTTAATTAATTTAAATATTAATAAAGATGATTTTATTCTTTTTAAAACTAGAAATAGCTATGAAGATCAATTTAACTTTAAATTTATCTATATTGATCAAGGTGCTGCCCTATATTTAAATCAAAAGCAAATAAGTGGTGTTGGCATAGATGCACTAGGTGTTGAGCGTGATCAAGCAGATCATATGACGCATAAATTATTATTTGAAAAAGATATTTATATTATCGAAGGACTTAGATTAAAAGAAGTTAAGCAAGGATCATACTTTATGTATGCACTACCTATAAAAATGGATCATTCAGATGCATTGTTATTGAGTGTTGTTTTGGTTGCATAATTATGATTAGACAAGCGCGATTAAATGAGTTTGATCAAATTTGGGATCTTAGACTTAAGACCTCTAAATTGTTAAAACAAAGAGGTATTGATCAATGGCAATATCATCTGCCTGATCAAAAAACAATAGAAAATGATATTGAGCTTAATGAGTTTTTTATTTATGAGATAGATAATCAAATCATTGGTATGATTGCCATTAAATCAGGTATAGAAGATACATATCTGAAAATATATGATGGCAGCTGGTCAAAAGATATAGAGTATCTTACGATTCACAGACTTGCTGTATCTGCTGGTTTTCTCGGGAAAAATGTCGCAAAAGAGTTGATTCTATTTGCGCATCAACTTGCAAAAAAGAAAAATATAAACTATATCAGAATCGATACACATGAGGATAATAGATTTGCAATTAAGCTATTTGAATCCCTAGGATATTCACTTAAAGGATATATATATTTAGCTGAAAATCACGTTGGAGATAGAAAACGATTAGCATACGATATTTTATTATAGAAGGATGGTGAACATATGAAAGTATTTCTTGATAAACGATATGTAAAAATCGAATTATATGAAACATTCATTCAAAAATATAATGAGCATACTTTTGTTTTTGACATCAAAGACAGCTTTGATTGTCAAATTATAATTAGTGTTCCAAGTTATATCACAAAAAAAGTGCTTGAGAAATATCCTAATTTGGAATGGATAGAACTTATTACTGCCGGCTATGACGGCATTGATCTAGCATATTTAAAACAAAGAAATATTTCATTAACATATGCTAAAGATGTATTTAGTATTCAAATTGCTGAAGATGTTTTTTCAAAAATTCTTTATTTTAATAGAAATTTAAAAAAGCATATGAAATCTTCTGAAAAACATGTTTGGAAATTTCAAAAATCTGATCACGAACTTTATGGTTCAACAGTAGGCATCATTGGAGCAGGTTCAATAGGACAACACGTGGCAGAGCGTATGAAAGCATTTAAAACTAAAGTGATTGGATATAAAAGACATTTAGAGTATATTCCTTTTTTTGATAAAATATATACAACTAAAGAGGGTTTATATGAATTATTAAAAGAAAGTGATTATATCATCATCTCTATACCTCTAACAAAAGATACAAGGTATCTTATAGATGCGAAAGCTTTATCAATAATGAAAAAAGACGCATTACTTATTAATGTAGCTAGAGGAGAAATCATCGATCAAATTGCTTTAACAAAAGCATTAAAAAATGACCAAATCAGGGGTGCAGGACTTGATGTAGTGACCCCTGAACCACTACCCAAAGATGATCCTTTATGGGATTTAGAGAACTGTTTGATTACACCGCATAATGCAAGTTCATCTCCTAACGTAAACAGAAGAATAGCTGATGAGATTATAGATACTTTTATAAAGTATCTAGAGAAAAAACAATTAGACAATAGAATTATATGAAAAGTGAATACGTATTCACTTTTTTTTATTTTGTAAAAAATAATATATTGATTGACATAAAATTATATTGTGATAGAATAATAAGAGTATTTTGATATTCAAAACATTTGAAATCCAAATCGAGGTGATGTCAATAATTAAATAAAAGTAAGTGTCTACCATGAAAAATCAGCAACACCAAAAAAAATATAAAGTGATGGTAAATCATGACAATAAAAGAGATACAAAATATAATTAAAGAATTTGAGAAATCAGAACTTATGAGTCTTGAACTAGAGACTAAAGATGTGAAAATCAAATTATCTAAACAAAAACAAAATGAAATCATTGAAAATAAATCTGATAAAAATATACATTTAAATACTAAAACTAAACATCATGACAACTTAAACACAAATGATGAAAATCATACCTATATTAAATCGCCACTTGTCGGTACTTTTTATGCTCAAGCAACTCCAGATGCTAAACCATTTGTTCAAGTTGGACAAAAAGTTAAAAAAGGAGAAGTTGTTTGTATAATCGAAGCGATGAAGATTATGAATGAGATCACTTCACCATATACTGGTGTGATTAAAACTATTGAAGTCAATAATAAAGATGTGATTGGCTATGATCAAGTTTTAATGACAATAGGTGAAGTTTTTGAAAAATAAAGTACTTATAGCAAATCGTGGAGAAATTGCTGTCCGTATTATTCGAGCAGCAAAAGAATTGGGTATAGAGACAGTTGCCATTTATTCAAAAGCAGATGAGAGTAGTCTACATGTTAAATTAGCAGACCAAGCTGTATGTATTGGTGAGAATTTAGCATCTGATAGTTATTTAAATATGAATAGAGTTTTATCAGCAGCTATATCTACTGGTTGTAATGCAATTCATCCAGGATATGGTTTTTTGTCTGAGAATTCTGAATTCGTTGAAATGGTTGAAAGTTGTAACATTAAATTTGTTGGACCTACATCAAAATCAATTAAACTTATAGGTGATAAATCAAGCGCTAGAACGATAGCAAAACAAAACCATGTGCCGATTGTAGAAGGTAGCGATGGTTTGGTATTAAGCATAGAAGATGGATTGGTTGTAGCTAAAAAAATAGGGTATCCCGTAATGATCAAAGCCACCAGTGGTGGTGGAGGAAGAGGGATAAGCATCGTTGGCTCTGATGAAGAATTCAAGAGTGCTTTTTCTCGTACTTCACTAGAAGCATTGTCAAATTTTGGTGATGGAGCATTATATATAGAAAAATTCATAGAGTCTCCAAGACATATTGAAATACAAATCATAGGCGATCAAATGGGAAACTATGTACATTTATTTGAACGCGATTGCTCAATGCAAAGAAGAAATCAAAAGATGATTGAAGAAGCACCAAGTCCTGTACTAAATGATATATTAAGAAGAAAAATGGGCTTAGCTGCTTTAAAACTAGCAAAATCTATAGATTATGTAAATGCTGGGACTATTGAGTTTTTAGTTGACCGCAAACAAAATTTCTATTTTATAGAAATGAATACTAGAATCCAAGTCGAACATCCGATTACAGAAATGATTACAGGTGTTGATTTAGTAAAAGAACAACTAAGAGTTGCATATGGAAAAGCATTAAGCTTTAAACAAAGAGATTTAAAGATAAAAGGTCATGCGATTGAATGTAGAATAAATGCAGAAAATCCAATGAAGAATTTTATGCCTACACCAGGCAATATAAAAAATATCATTTTTCCTGGGGGCTTAGGCATCAGAGTAGATACACATATCTATCCAGGATATGATGTTCCTCCTTTTTATGATTCAATGCTAGCTAAGCTTATCGTTTATGCTCCAACACGCTTAGAAGCGATTAAAAAAATGAGAGTTGCACTAGAACAATTCATTATTGAGGGTATAGAAACAAATATTGAATATCAATATTTAATTATGTATAATCCAGAATTTATTAAAGGTGTCTATGACACAGGATTCATCCAAAGATTTAATCGTCTTGTGGAGGAAAATAAAAATGAATGATTTTTTAGAGCAAAGAAAAAAAAGATTAGAAGAATTTAAAAGAAATGTAAGAAAAAAACAAATCACTTATAAGCCTCTTGATATTCCAGAAGGCTTATTTATTAAATGTGATCAATGTGGTGCAGCAATATATGAGAAAACTTTAGAAGTTGATCATTATGTCTGCCCTTTTTGTGATTATCATTTCAGAATGTCAGCGAAAAGTAGAATGACTTTAATAACTGATGAGGGAAGTTTTCATCCCTTATTTGATCAAGTTACATCAATCAATCCATTAGATATGGAAGGTTATGAAGATAAAGTAAAAATTGGTAAAGACATATCGGGGATAAATGAAGCTTTTTATTGTGGATATGCTAATGTTGTCGGATTAAAAGTTGCAATAGGTGTTCTTGATTCATTTTTTATGATGGGATCAATGGGATCTGCTGTGGGTGAAAAGGTAACTAGACTTATAGAATATGCAACCATGCATAAACTTCCCCTTCTTATTTTTTCTGCTTCAGGTGGCGCAAGGATGCAAGAAGGTATTTTATCTTTGATGCAAATGGCAAAAACAAGTGCAGCATTAATGAGACATGATCAAGAAGGACTATTGTATATAAGTATTTTAACGAATCCAACAACAGGTGGTGTCGCTGCAAGTTTTGCTTCACTTGGTGATATCATGATTGCTGAACAATCTTCTTTAATTGGATTTGCAGGCGCAAGAGTAATCAAACAAACAATTAGACAAGACCTACCTGATGGATTTCAAACAGATGTTTTCCAATTAAATCACGGACAAGTTGATATGATTGTTCATCGAAAAGATATGAGAAAAATGATTTATAATATTTTAAAATTACATAAAAGAGATGAAACTATATGAGTGAAACTAAAACAGCTTGGGATATCGTCAAATTAGCTAGACATCCAAAAAGAATGACTGCAAGAACTTTAATCGATCTCATATTTACTGATTTTATTGAGTTAAAGGGAGATCGATTATTCAAAGATGATCAATCAATCATTGGAGGAATTGCAAAATGTAATGCAATACCAGTGACAGTCATTGCAGAAGAAAAAGGTAGGGATACTGAAGATAAAATCAAGCATAATTTTGGTATGCCGCATCCAGAAGGATATAGAAAAGCAATTCGTTTGATGAAACAAGCAGAAAAATTTAACAGACCAATTATCACCATCATAGATACTCCAGGTGCCTATCCAGGCATAGAAGCTGAAGAGCGTGGACAAGCTAGGGCTATCGCACTTAACTTGTTTGAAATGATGAAATTAAATGTACCTATTATTGTCATTATCTTAAGTGAAGGTGGATCTGGAGGAGCACTTGCCATAGGTATTGGAGATTATATTTGTATGTTTGAGCATGCAATTTATTCTGTTCTATCTCCTGAAGGGTTTGCATCCATCTTATTTAAAGATAGTCAACAAGCTGAAAAAGCTGCTTCAATGATGAAACTTACTGCAAAAGATTTGTTAGCATTTAAGGTTATTGATCAAATCATCACAGAAAAAGAAGGATTACATGAAAATCCTACTTATGGTATTGAACAGTTAAAAAAACATTTAAGTAAAAATCTTAATAAATTAAAAAAAATAGATAAAAACATATTACTAGAAAATAGATATCACAAATTTAGAAATATGGGTATCTATCAAGACGAAGGAGAAAACACATGAATCATACAAACATCAAAGTGATATCTAGTGGTAAGTATATTCCTCAAGAAATCATTACAAATCAAGATCTAGAAAAATTAGTAAGTACAAATCATGAATGGATTGTTTCAAGAACAGGGATTGTAAATAGACATAAAGCAACAGTTGAAAATACAAGCGATATGGCTTATCTTGCAGCAAAAGCTGCAATAGATAAAGCAAATTATAATTTAGAAGATATAGACTTAATTATCGTAGCATCTATTACTGGAGATCAATTAACACCATCTACAGCAAATATTGTTCAAAAGAAATTAGGAATCAAACATGATTGTATGAGTTTTGATGTTAATGCAGCTTGTACAGGGTTTGTTTATGGACTTGAAGTAGCAGCAATGATGCTTTCATCTCATAAGTTTAAATCTGCACTCATCATTGGTGCTGAAAAACTTACAAATATTACTGATTATCAAGATAGAAACACTTGCATTCTATTTGGAGATGGTGCAGGAGCACTTTTAGTAGAACCTAGCTTAAATGATAATGATCAAGCCTATTTCTACAATGCAGCTAAAATTGATGAAACAGACGCTTTAACTGTTAAGCAATATATAAAAATGGATGGAAGAAAAGTATTCTTATTTGCAGTAGATATTATGCAAAAAAGTATTGAAAAAATATTAAATGATGCCAACTTAAAAATTGAAGAAATTGATAGAATCATCCCCCATCAAGCTAATTTAAGAATTATACAAGCAGTGTCAAAATCGATGGATATTCCAATAGAAAAGTTTAAAATAAATTTAGATGAATACGGAAACACATCTGCTGCAAGCATTCCAATCACATTGGATGAATACATGGCAGAAGAAAATCAAAAAGACAAAAAAATTATCTTAGTAGGCTTTGGTGGGGGTTTTACTTATGGTAGTGCATTGTTAAAACTATAGGAGCACATATGAAAAATATTTGTCAATTATTAAAAACTAAATATCCTGTTATACAAGGTGGGATGGCTAACATCGCTACTGCAGAGTTAGCATCTGCCGTATCAAATGCAGGTGGATTGGGTTTAATTGGTTCTGGTGGATATGATCGAAACTGGGTTTATGAAGAAATTCAAAAAATGAAAAAATTGACAGATAAACCTTTTGGCGTTAATATAATGTTAATGAGTCCACACGCAAAAGATATTGCACAACTTTTAATCGATGAAGATGTTAAAATAGTAACTACAGGTGCAGGATCTCCTGGTATTTATATGGAAGCTTGGAAAGCGAATAATATGATTATCATTCCGGTTGTTCCATCGGTTGCTTTAGCTAAAAGGATGGAGCGAATGGGTGCTGATGCAGTCATATGTGAAGGGACTGAAGCAGGTGGACATATAGGTGAGATTACAACAATGGCATTAATTCCCCAAGTAGCAGACCAAGTTAGTATTCCAGTGATTGCAGCAGGTGGTATAGCAGACCAAAGAGGTGTGTTAGCAGCTTTTGCACTAGGTGCAAAAGGCATTCAAATTGGTACAGTTTTATTAGCTACAAAGGAATGCCCAATACATGAAAACTATAAAAATTGGATCGTAAAATCAAAAGACATTGATTCAATAGTCACCGGTAGACAAACTAAAGCTCCGGTTAGAGTTTTAAGAAATCCAATGGCTGTTAAATATAATGAATTGTCTAAAACAGGCATCGATCTAGAAGAGTTGGAAAAAATGACATTAGGTTCGCTAAGACGAGCTGTATTTGATGGAGATATGGAAACTGGATCGATCATGGCTGGACAAATCAGTGGACTAATTCATGAAATAAAAACAGTCAAAGAAGTTTTAGAAAGCTTATTTGATGGTGTTAACACATATAAAGATGAATTGGAAGTGTTGTAATGAATAAACTTGCGATATGTTTTTCTGGACAAGGTAGTCAATATCAATTCATGGGTCTTGATTACATAGAAGCATCACCAAAGTATAAACAAATGGAAAAAGAAGCTTCTTCAATTTTAGGATTTGATGTATTAAGTGCTTTATCTGATGATAATTTAATTAATCAAACACGATATACACAACCACTTATCGTTTTAAAATCTATATTTGGGTTTGATATGGTTAAATTACTCAATCCACAAATTGAAGCATATCTTGGCTTTTCTTTAGGTGAATATAGTGCTTATTATGCAGCAAATATTTTTAATTTTAAACAGTTGTTTGAAATTATAACAAAAAGAGCAGCATATATGGAAGCAGATACAAAAAAGACTGAAGGATTAATGGCTGCTGTTATAGGTTTGCAAAAAGAAGAAGTTAAACAAGTTTGTCTTGATCTACAAAAAGAAGGAATCATTGATATCGCTAACGATAATGCACCTAGTCAGTTGGTCATTTCAGGAGAAAAATCACTTATACAAAAAGCAGCACATATTTTAAAAGAATTAGGTGCAAGACGTGTTATAGAATTAAAAACAAGTGGTGCATTTCATACAAGTTTAATGAGTGATGCTAGCCAAAAATTAAAAAATGATATACTTACAAACAAAGACTTGACTCCACTCAAGTCATCAAATAAGATGTATATGAATTTTGATGCACAATGTTTAAATGATTTAGATATATTAAATCATATTGAAAAACAAATGACACATGAAGTTAAATTTAGAGAATCTATTCTAAATATGAAAAAAGACGGGATCACACATATCTTAGAAATAGGACCAGGAAAAGTGTTAACAAATTTGATACAAAAAATTGATCCTTTAATTGAAACAATGAATTTTGATAAAGAAAAATCATATGAAATAGTGAAAGGTTGGTTGAATACACATGGATTTACAAAATAGAGTCGCAATCGTTACTGGAGGCGCGTCAGGCATTGGAAAAACAATATCATTAGCGTTAGCTAAAAAAGGAGCTTTTGTAGTTATTAACTATAATAGAAGCGAAGATAAGGCTTTAGCTTTAGTTAAAGAAATCGAAGATTTAGGATCAAAAGCATTGGCGGTTCAAGCAGATATATCAAACTTTGATGAAGCAAAAAAACTTGTTGATGCGTGTATTCAAACGTTTCAAAAATTAGATATATTAGTCAATAATGCTGGTGTAACACAAGATAAACTAATTTTAAGAATGCAAGAAGAAGATTATGATAAAGTCTTAAACACAAATTTAAAAGGTGCATGGAATATGAGTAAACATGCAAGTAAATATTTATTGAAATCAAATTTTGGTAGAGTCATTAACATATCAAGTGTTACAGGATTAATGGGCAATATTGGACAGACAAATTATAGTGCATCTAAAGCTGGATTGATTGGTCTTACAAAATCTCTAGCTAGAGAACTTGCGTCAAGATCTGTAACTGTCAATGCAATTTGTCCTGGATTTATTGAAACAGATATGACAGCATCTCTAGATCAAAATTTAATTGATGCATACTTAAATACAATTCCGTTAAAACGCTTAGGTAAGCCAGAAGACATTGGTAATATGGTCTCCTTTTTAGCAAGTGATTTAGCAAGTTATATAACAGGTCAAACCCTTGTGGTTGACGGTGGGATGGTGATGTAAATGGAAAAAAGACGCGTTGTTATTACCGGAATGGGATTAGTTTCACCAGTAGGAAATGATGTTGAGTCATCATTTAAAGCTTTAGTTGAAGGTAAAAATGGGATTGATTTTATCTCGCTATATGATGCATCTAATTGGAAAGTACAATTAGCAGGTGAAGTTAAAAATCTAGACTTTGAAAAATATATTGATAAAAAAGAAATTAAAAGAGCAGATCGTGTAACTAATCTTGCGTTAGTTGCGGCACACGAAGCATTTGAACAATCAAAGCTTGATCTTGAAAAAATAAATCCTTTTAAATTTGGAACTTTTATCGGTAGTGGTATTGGTGGTTTAACTACTATATTTGAAGAAGCTAAAACTTCTGTAACAAGAGGCATAGATAGAATATCTCCATTTTTTATTCCTAATTCAATTATTAACATGGTTGGAGCTAAAGTGGGTATTAAATATAATGCGAAAGGCCCAAATCTACCAAGTGTCACCGCATGTTCTGCAGCAACCAATTCAATTGGAGAAGCATTTAGATATATTAGAGATGGATATCTAGATTTAGCATTTGCGGGTGGAGCAGAAGCGCCAGTCAATGATTTAGGTATCGGTGGATTTGCAAGTTTAAGGGCACTTGACACATCAAACGATCCTGAATATGCATCTAGACCATTTGATGCGACAAGAGCTGGTTTTGTGATTGCTGAAGGTGCAGGGGTATTGGTTTTAGAAAGTTATGAATATGCTAAAGCTAGAGGCGCAAACATTTTATCAGAAGTTGTAGGTTATGGAACAACTGCAGATGCATTTCATATGACAGCACCAGATGATCAAGCAACTGGTATTACTGAATGTATAAAAATAGCTTTAGAAGATGCTCAATTAAAACCTGAAGACTTAGGATATATTAATGCACATGGCACATCAACCATTCTAAATGATAAATTAGAAACTCTAGGATTTAAAAAAGCTTTAAAAGAGCATGCTTATCATGTAAATATTAGTTCAACAAAATCAATGACAGGTCATGCATTAGGAGCTGCTGGAGCAATCGAATCAATAGCAGTAATCAAGGCTTTAGAAACCTCACTCATACCACCAACAATCCATTTAAAAGAAATTGATCCAGAATGTGATTTAAACTATACGCCAAATCACTTTGTAAAAAGAGAAATGACGTATGGAATGAATATTAATATCGGATTTGGTGGACAAAATGCAGCAGTGATTTTTAAGAAGGTGAACCAATGAAACTAAATTTAGAAGAAATTAAACAAATTATACCTCATAGAGATCCATTTTTACTTTTAGATGAAATCGTAGAATTAAACGAAAAAGATGCTGTTGGAATTAAACATGTTTCAAAAGATGAATTTTACTTTAAAGGACATTTTCCAGATAAACCAGTAGTGCCAGGTGTTATTTTAGTTGAATCATTAGCACAAGTAGGTGCGGTTATCATCTTATCTGATGAAAAACATAAAGGTAAAATAGCATATTTTACGGGTATTAAAAATGCAAAATTTAGAAAAAGTGTAATACCAGGAGATATTTTATATCTACATTGTGAACTTACAAAAGTTAAAGGTTCATTTGGATTTGGATCTGGTAAAGCATATGTTAAAGATGATTTAGTTTGTGAAGTTGATATATCGTTTGCGATTGGCACATGATCAATTACACATTATTATCATTTGACAAAATTACATCGACAAGTGATTTATTAAAAGAGCATTTTAGCTCTTTTTCTCATTTTACAATCATCAAAACTAACCATCAAACACACGGAAGGGGTCAATATGATAGAGTTTGGGTATCAAATCCAAACGAAAACATTTTATTTAGTATCTTATTAAAGGATTTAGATATCAATCAAATGGATGAATTAAAACAATGGATTATAGAGAGTATTTCAATGCTTTTAAAAAAATATAAATTAAATCACCGATTTAAACAACCCAATGATATCTATATCAATGATCAAAAAATATGTGGAATCTTATTTGAATCAAGAACAACACAAAAATTATTAGATTATGTTGTTATTGGTGTTGGCTTAAATGTGAATCAAGTTGACTTTTTTGATATAGAGGCATCTTCAATGAAAAATGAATTGAATATGACTTTTGATTTACAAAAATTATTTGATGAGTTGTTAGATATATTGCTAAATACATATAAAATATAATTTTAAATATCATTTGAATTCATGTTATAATAGATAAGAAATGAGGGGATAATGATGAGTCATAAAAAAAGAGATTTATGGATTGTATTGGTACTATATTTGATAAGTTTTGGTATAGGGGTTCTTACTTTTATACTATTTGATTCGTATACAATAATGCTTAGATTATTGTTTGCAGATTTAGCCGCAATGCTATTTATATATGCTGTAAGTTTAATCATCAAAAATGCATCTTTATATGACCCTTATTGGAGCGTCTATCCACCAGTGATGCTAACACTAGCATTTATTAGCTTAAATAAAGGATTAACCCTACCTTATTTTCTACTATTATTTTCGATTTACTTTTGGGCAATTCGACTAACTCTAAATTGGATTAAAGGATGGCATGGATTTACCGAAGTTGATTGGAGATACTTAATGATTAGAGATACTGCACCAAAACTATATTTCCTTACAAACTTTTTGGCAATTCAGCTATTTCCTACAGTTATTGTATTTGCACAAATTTTAATTGGCTTAAAGATTTTAGAGTTAAGTGCAACTTTAAACTTTGTTTTTGTTATTGGATTTTTAATGGTGATCATAGCTGCAGTTATTCAATATATTGCAGATGAACAAATGAGAGCATTTAGAAATGAAAATAAAGAGAGTAAAAAATGTATTGATCAAGGACTATGGAGAATTTCTCGTCACCCAAACTATTTTGGTGAAATCACTGTTTGGTGGGGGCTTTATGTTATGTATTTAAGCATTGTACAAAAACTTGATGTCTATATATTAGCACCCATATCAATGACACTTTTATTTGTATTTATTTCAATTCCCATGATGGAAAAAAAGATTTTAAGAACTAGACCAGAATATGAAATCTATCAAAAACAAGTTTCGATGATCATTCCATTTATGAGAAAAAGTGAAGAAAAGGATATATATCAAGAAAATAATTGACATATCACAAAATATATTTATAATAAGTTTAGGGAATGAATGTCTCCCTTAGTGTATACTAAAACCGCAATTGCTGATGACTTCTACAACTTTTTTGTTGTAGAGTCATTTTTTTAAAAAAGGAGATCACTATGTTATTAAGTATTGCAATTATCATTTTAAGTAGTTTACTCTTATCAAAAATCTTTAATCTTATTAAATTACCACCTATTTTAGGCATGCTTTTAACAGGTATGTTAATTGGACCATATGCTCTAGATTTAATTGATATTGATATTTTAAATATATCTGCCGATCTAAGAAAGATTGCATTAATCGTTATTTTAATTAGAGCAGGATTATCACTTGATTTAAGTGACTTAAAAAAAGTAGGAAGACCTGCTATACTCTTGTCATTTGTTCCTGCAACCATTGAGATATTAACCATTGTATTAGTTGCACCACTCTTATTTGATATCACTTATACGACTGCAGCAATCATGGGTGCGATTGTCGCAGCAGTATCACCTGCAGTAGTTGTACCTAGAATGATTAAACTTATTGAAAGCGGTCATGGTAAAAACAAAAACATTCCACAAATGATTTTAGCTGGAGCATCTATTGACGATGTTTATGTGATTGTCTTATTTTATGCATTTTTGAAATTAGGTCAAGGTGAAAATTTTAGGTTTACAACATTATTAAACGTTCCAATTTCTATCATATTAGGTATTTTAGTTGGAGTTATTGCAGGATATTTTGCTTCACAGTTCTTTAAAAAGATTCATATGAGAGACACTGTGAAAGTCTTAATTATTTTTTCTATAGGGTTTTTAGCTGTAACTTTAGAAGACGTATTAAGTCAAACGATAGCTTTAAGTGGACTTCTAGCTGTCATGTCTTTTGGTATTTCAATCAATAGATATTATCCTGAATTATCAAAAAGATTAGTTAAAAAGTTTGAAAAAATATGGGTCATTGCTGAAATTATGTTATTTGTTTTAGTAGGTGCCCTTGTCGATGTGAGTGTTTTATTAAGTGTTGGACTATTGGCGATAGTATTAATCGTTATTTCTATGACATTTAGAATGATTGGGGTTTATTTATCTCTTCTAAAAACAAACTTAAATATAGGTGAAAAACTCTTTACAGCAATTTCATATACACCAAAAGCTACAGTGCAAGCAGCGATTGGTGCTATCCCGCTTTCCTTAGGTTTAGCGCATGGAGAATTGATTTTAATGGTATCAGTCTTGGCAATTTGTATTACAGCTCCATTTGGTGCAATTTTGATGGATAAAACATATCTTAAACTATTGGATCATCAGTTAAAAACATCCGATATTGGTGATATCAGCATAAAATAGTATAATAATACTATGTGTTTGATGCACTTTTAAAGAAATAATGTTAAAATGTATAAGGTAACATGAAACAAAGTTTAAGGTAACATGAAACATAGTTTGAAGTATCATGATAGATTAATTGATGTCCATGATATAAAAGTATGGCATAAAAAATAAAGGAGTATGATTATGAAAAGAAATAAGTTCGTTGTCATCGGTTCTGGAAGATTAGGTTCTAATATAGCAACTTCAATGTCAGAATTAGGAGAAGATGTGATTATTATAGATGCAGTTGATGACTCATTTAGAAAACTACAAGAATCTTTTTCTGGTTATCAAGTTGTAGGAGATGCCACAGATCTTACCATTTTAGAAAATTCATATATTAAACACGCAAAAACAGTTGTCATCACAACTGATAGCGATAATGTGAATATTTATCTAGCTCACATTTGTTTTTATGTTTATAATGTTCCAAAGATATTTGTTAGACTATCTGACACTGATAAAGGTAAATTACTAGAAGGCACTTCGATTAAAGCAATCTATCCATTCAATTTATCATATAGTGAATTTATGGATCTAAATGACGAGGAGGAAACGCTATGAAAATAGTGATTACAGGCGGGAAACATGAAGCCGACTATATCGTTAGCAAATTAAAAAAAGAACATCATCAACTAATTATCATTAATCAAGACAGAGATTTTGCAGAATATATTAGTTCAAACAATGATATTGGAGTTTTTCCAGGTGATTCAACAAAAGCATATGTTTTATCTGATGCAGAAGCCCAAAATGCTGATGTTTTATTAGCATTATCTGATAGTGATACAGATAACTATATTACTTGTATTACTGCAAAAAAACTATTTAATATTAAAAGAACGGTTGCAAAAGTTAAAAACCCTAAAAACGTTGAATTATTTAAACGCTTAGGTGTTGATAGTGTCATCAGTTCAACTTACTTACTTGCACAAACTATTTTAAATGAATCTTCAGTTGAAAATATAATTAAAACATTATCAATAGAAGATGAAAAAATTGTAATGATTGAAATTGGTGTTGAACCAGAGCACCATATTGTCAATAAGCGATTAATGGATATTAAGTTTCCATCTAATATCAATATAAGCTGTATATTTAGAGATCCACATGTCATTATTCCTAAAGGGGATACATTGATTAAGGCTGAAGATAAGTTAATTATCGTTACAACGCCTAATGATCAAGAAGAGATAGTGGAATTCGTTCAAAAGAGAAGATAGCATGAATGTAAAAAAAAGTATATCTGGTTATCCTTTAATTATTAATTATTTAGGCATATTTTCTATTCTTATTGGACTTATTATTTTAATACCTTTAGCAGTTCTACCATTTTATCCTGAAGAATTTGTTGAAGCTAAATATTTCTTTATCCCAGCGTTATCATCTATCGTCATTGGTGGGTTAATCGTCATTATTTTTAAGGGAAGAGAAAAAGAACGCTTAGAGCGTTCTCAAGATGCAATTCTTGTGATGTCTATATGGATCTTAGCAATCTTTATTTCATCGCTTCCATTTGTCTTAACAGGAAATTATAATTTCACTCAAGCAATATTTGAATCTACGTCAGGTTATTCGACAACAGGTTTAACTGTTGTGGATGTGACTGTAACTCCAAATATCTTTTTATTTTTTAGAAGTTTATTACAGTTTGTTGGTGGGGTAGGACTTGTCTTAGTTTTAACTTCAGCAATTAGTGATAAATTTGGTATGAGACTTTATAGTGCAGAAGGACATAGTGATAAGCTAGTTCCAAATCTTATTAAGTCAGGTCGTATGATCTTAAGTATTTATATAGGCTATATATTAGTTGGGACCGTATTTTTAATTATATTTGGTATGACGCCATTTGAAGCGATTAATCATTCTATTACTGCGGTTGCAACCGGAGGGTTTTCAACAGAAGCCTTAAGTATTGGAGCGTTTAACTCAGTTGGTGTAGAAGTTACTATAATGATCTTAATGCTCTTAGGTGGAACAAACTTCTTTGTTCACTTGATGTTATTAAGAGGTAAGTTCAAAAACGTGTTTAAACATGTGGAAATCAAGTTATTAGGCTTACTTTTATTAATCTTTATACCGATGTTAGTTGTCAATTTATTTAGTATGTATGATGGCAATTTCTTTTACACATTAAGAGTTGCATCTTTTCAGTTCATTTCTGCAGTTACTGGAACTGGTTTCCAAACCATTGATACATTTACCATAATGCCACCAACATTTATCACTGTTTTAATCATAGTGATGGTCTTAGGTGCAGGTATGGGTTCAACTGCTGGTGGGATGAAACAATATAGAGTAGCCTTAGCATTTAAGAGTCTTTATTGGAATATCAGAGAACAGTTTGGACATAAAAAAACAATAAGAACACATTTTATAAATAAAATTGGTACAAAAACAATTGTTAGTAAAGATGAGATTGTTCAAAACCATTCATTCTTAATGATTTATTTATTAGCTTTATTTACTGGAGCATTAATCTTTACAGGATTTGGGTATTCGATTAGAGATTCTTTATTTGAATTCTCGTCAGCACTAGGGACAGTTGGTCTTTCTGTTGGCATTGTTGGATATAATGCAAATCCAATTATTTTGTGGACATCAACGGTTGGTATGTTTTTAGGTAGATTAGAATTCTATGTTGTCTTTATTGCAATCACTAAGATATTCCTTGATCTAAAGAAAAAAGCTTAAAACTACTTTTCATAAGTAGTTTTTTTGTAATATAATGAGTGTAAACTAATAGTTTTGTAAGTTATCGCTATATAGTGCAACTTAGCCATAATTGCTTTATATTATCTAAAACATGTCATATACTGACCATAGGAGGAGCTCTCTATGATTAAAATCATTTGGAGTAAAGATGAGTTATCAACGTTAGAAAAACAACTTCATAACAATCAAGTCAACTATGTCGTATCCAATCAATTAGATGATCTTCCTGAACATATGGTTGGTATTGAGATAGATGACCAAAAAGTAGATGATTTAAAGAAAGTTATTGAATTGATTGAATATGAAAAAATGCAAATGTTTTTTCCAACTGTTGATGGGTTTGTACAACTATATATATCTAATATCTACTATATTGAAGCATTTGGTGAAGATATTGTTTGTCATATGAAACAATTAAACAAACAACATATCAAAAAACCGCTTTATCAATTAGAAGTATTACTCAAACCTTATCATTTTGTTCGAATCTCAAAATCCTTTATTGTTAACTTAAGATCAATAAAGTATATTAAAGTCGGATTAAATGCTAAACTACATCTTACCTTATACAACCATGATCAACTAGAAGTGACAAGATCTTTTGTCAAAGCTTTTAAAAAACAATTAAATTTATAGGAGGTAAGTTTTATGACAACATTCGGATGGATAGTGATTTCAGTCCTATCAAGTTTTGTGGGATATTTAATTTTTAATCTCATCAAAGAATATGTGATAAATAAAAAATTAAATCAATTTAGAGTAAAAAATAATATGACTCGTATCATATTATCACCAATGATATATCTTAAAAAAGCATATCAAATTGTGCTTGCAACTATGTTAGTAGCAGTTGTAGGTGTATCTGGTGTCTTTTCACCAGATATTAGACTGGATAATAATAAAATCTTAACACAAGCACATCAAGTGGGATCAAAAGCTAAACTTTTATCTCTACTTGAAACTCAAAATAGAAACTATAATCAAGTCGATGGTTTTCCAGAAGCAGCTTTAGGAGATGATCTAGATGCTATGGTAGATCAAGAAAGAGATTTTATTGATACCAATTCTCAAGTTGATGGAGTCAGTGAGGCAGATATCATTAAAACAGATGGAAACTATATCTATTATGCATCAAGATATTATCAAAATATCAATGTCATATATGTTGATCAAGATTATCATGTAGATGTCTTAGCTGATATTGATTTAGGGGATGTTTACACAGATAACATGTATTTAACAGAAGATTATATTGTCATTATTGGATATACTTATGATGAAACTCCTTATCAATTTATTGAAGGAGATATGGTTTTTGGTTGGGTTTATAGAGAACCAAGTGGTACAGTAATCGTTATCGATAGAGAAACATATGAAATCGCATATCAATTAGAGACTGATGCATATTTTTACGATCACAGAATGATTGATGATCAGATTTATTTAGTATCATCAAAATATGTTTATGAAGAATTAGATGAATTACGTCCAAGATTTATAGAAACTAAAAATTCAAATGAAAAGACATCATATGTTGGATATGATGAAATCTACTATTATGAAGATGTGATTGCTTCAAACATGACAGTTTTAACAAGTATTAATTTATCAGATTTCTCATATGATGCCCAAGCATTTGTTGGCTATGTTTCTCAATTGTATGTCAATGAAACTAGTATATATACTGTATATAACTATTACAAATACACATTAGATGTTGATGAAAGCCAAAATGGTCCATATGCCCAAATATTAAAATTTAATATTAATCAAGAAAACGCGACGATTTCTTATCAAGGCGGACAAATCATAAAAGGTCATGTTGTTGATCAATACTGGATGGATGAATATGAAGGCTATTTAAGAGTTGTGACATCAAACTCATGGCCAGCTAAAAATAGATTATATATTTTAGAAGAAGATTTAAGTGAAGATGTTTTAAATATTGTATCAACCATAGATGAAAATCTTGGTCTAGAAGGTGAAACTGTTAAATCTGTTAGATTCAACAAAGATTATGCACAAGTCGTAACATTCCTGCAAACAGATCCACTTTATACAATTGATTTATCAGACCCCTTAAATCCATTTATTAAAGATGACCCAATTATAGAAGAAGGATATAGCACTTATATGCATATTTGGGATGAAGATAATCATGTGATTGGATTTGGATTTGATGCGACTGAAGATGGTAGAATTACAGGGTTAAAATTAAGTGCATATGACACGAATCAGGTTGAACCTTTAGAAACTTATAGTTTTGCAAGTAATCCAGAACAAGGTTATTCTTATAGTTTTTCAGAAGCGATATATAATCCAAAAGCATTAATGATTGATGCTTCTAAAGGCATTGTTGGATTTCCAATGAATAGTTATCATTATGATACGCAAAACTATTATTATGAAAGTGCATTTGTGATTTTCTTTATTGACTTTGATTCATCAAACATTATATCAGAACCTATCATGATCACTCATGATCAATCTGAATATTATATGAGTGTTGATCGTGGCATCTATATTGAAAATATAGTTAACGATGTTGTTACTGATAGATATATTTATACATTCTCGTATCTTCAAGTCGTCGTTTATCATGTTGAATCAGATATGATCATTCAAAAAGAAACGTTAAATGAAGACATATTTGGTCAAGAATACCTCATAGATTAATATAATCAAAATATTTAACAAAAAGGCTATGAAATCATTAGCCTTTTTCTTTTTGTTTGTTATAATAGAATTGTTAGATAATGTGTGGAGGTTAGTATGTTTAAAAAACTGTTTTTAGCTATATTGATTATAACATTGGCCTTTTTCATTTATGCTTGTAATCAAAGTGATGATCCTGATATAGAAGTTCCTGATATTACAGATATCATTGATGATATTGATGATCAAGCAAGTATAGAAGATTTAGAGTTTTCATCTTTTTTTAATGATGAAGTTAAAAAAGATATCATTATTGAGATTAATCAAGATCAATGGGATACACTTAACGATGAGATGAATGATTATTATGATCAATTTGGAAATTATAGAACAGATGCATATGCAAAAGCTGATATGTATTATCGAAGTAGTGAATATGACGAAACTTATAAAATTGAAAATGTTGGTATTCGATCTAAAGGCAATACATCAAGAGTGATTTTAGAAGATGAGCAAGGTAATTTAAATAAATCACACTTTAAAATTTCATTTCATGAAGACTTTGATCAAGATGAGTATGATATTTATGATGATAGAACACTCTTTGCTGTAGAAGAACTTGAAATGAAATATAACAGAAATAATGATCCAACTTATATTAATGAAAAATTCTCTTTTGATTTATTTAATGATTTTGGTGTGATTGCGCCTAAGGCGACACTATCGAATTTATATCTTAAAATTGGAGATCAAACGTATTACTATGGTCTTTATACAGTATTTGAACCAATTGATAAACTATTTTTAGAAAAACGTTTTGATGAAGATAATAGAGATGGTGATTTATACAAATCACTTTGGCAAGGTTTTCAACCAGCATCACTTCAAGCAAATTATAGCGATCAAGAGATGGGTCTTAAAGATGAAAGTATTAATTATAGACCAACATATGATTTAAAAAATAATAAGAAAACATCTCAACATGAGGCTTTAATTGAATTTATTGATCAATTAAAAAATTGGGATAAAGAAGAATTTGACACACAAATTGAGTCTGTATTTGATGTAGACCAGTTTTTGAAATTGCTTGCCTTAGGTGTTTTAATCGGTAATCCAGATGATTATCGAGCAATGGCAAACAATTATTATTTTTATCAAGAAGAAGATAGATTATTGTGGCATATGATTCCCTATGATTATGATCATAGCTTTGGTATTGGATGGAACCCAACAGGTGATTATACGATAAGTGGTGATATCATCACTTGGTATAATATTAATGCAACCCTCTTAAATGTAGAGACTTATGATCATCCACTATCAGATCGAATCTTATCAAATGAAGCATTCCTAAATCAATATAAATCATATCTTAGTCAATTGTTGGATCAAGATAATGGATTGTTTAGATATCAAAGATATGAAACAGCATATTTACAAGCAAAAGCATTATACGAAGATGATCTTAATCAGGCAAGTCCTTTTGATCAACCTCAATTTGGGTTAAGAGATATTCAAAATTATTTTACAGAAAAAACAAACAGTGTTAATCAACAATTAGATTAGAAAATAAAGGAGTTATGATCATGTGGGAAACAATAGTTAATTTTTTTACAGCAGTTCCGTTTTGGGAATTGCTATTAATCTTTGTCGCTAAGATAGTTGAGGTGACAATGGGAACAATGCGTATCATATTAATCTCAAAAGGATATAGAAAACAAGGTACTGCGCTAGCTATCGTTGAAATTCTATTATGGGTATTCATCGCAAGTTCAGTGATAAAAGGAGTTAGTGATACTCCAATAAAGGGCATTGTATATGCAATAGGCTTTGCGCTTGGTGTTTATGTAGGATCATTTATTGAAAATAGATTGGCAGTAGGTAAAGTATTAATACAAGTGATCTCAGATAAAGTTGGTGCTGATATTATTGTAAACATTCTTCGTGTCAATGGACATGGTGTTACAAGTATTGATGCTTATGGAAAAGATAGTGAAAGAACAGTTTTAATGATTTTTGCAAATCGTAAAAACAAACAAGTTATTCTTGATTTAATTAAAGATGCAGATGAGAAAGCATTGGTGGTTGCTAATGAAGTTTCTATTGTATCTGGTGGCTTTGTTAGTCCATGGAGAAAATTAGCAAAATAAATAGGTTGAAAAATAAGTAAATATAAGTATAATAACTATATGGTTGGAGTTATAGCTCAGCGGGAGAGCACTTGCTTGACGTGCAAGGGGTCAAGAGTTCGATTCTCTTTAACTCCACCATTTAAAATAATCCATATCAGCTCTTTTTTGTAGTGATGCTCTAACATCACCAGACAATACAAAATGTATTATCTCTTTGATACAAATATATAACATTTTGTAATACAAGTCAAGAGAGGAAGTGTGTTTTATGCTTAAATTAAAAGAAATACGCATTAAAAAAGGTTTATTTCAACGAGATATCGCAAGAATACTAGGTGTCACTCAATCAGCTGCATCACACTATGAATTAGAAGAACGCAAGCTCAACCAGGATCAGATAGTTAAACTGTGTCTTGAGCTAGAAGTCACACCAGAAGAGTTACTAGGCTTTAAAGAAGCTTATGAGAAATATATTGAATATCTTATGAGCTTAAAAGAAGAAAAGTCTAAAAATTAAAAGAAAAGCAACAGATTTAGATAATATGTTGCTAGAAAGGTTGTTTTATGAAAAATAAAAATTGTTTTTTAGCGGAAACATTAGAAGGTTTAAAAGTTAATTTTTATATTGAGGATATTAGTAATATTCATCTTAACTATGTAACACTGTCAGCGACATATAAAGCTTGGCTTGATACAGGTAAGTTTAAAACTACTGAAATTGAACTTGCTCCAGAAAGCTTGAATGAATTAGTTTCAATATTAGAGCAATGGGTGGAAGAAAACAAGTTGAGCTTAGTTTCATCAAAATCATTTTTAAAACTATATCCTTCTACTGAAGAATTAAAGAAGCACATAGACTATATAAACAGTCTACCAGTAGATGATATCAAAACCATTAAATCTAAGTGATTAGCGACTTTTTATTTTCCAATCGTTATATTGATTATACTTTTCTAAAGGCTTGATTTTATCGAATTGAATATATTTCATAGTTGTGCTTATCTTTTCATGATCGAGCAATTTTTGAACGTACTGAGGTGGCATTCCATTATCAGCAAGAAGAGAAGCAAAAGTTTTTCTAAAACGGTGGGTATATAGTCGATCTATACCAAGCTTAGTTTTTGTTCTTTTATAGAATAGCTTAATATCAGATGATGATAAATCTCTATCTTTTAGAAAATTATACATTAATTTTTGTCTTTTAGGATTTAAAGAAACTAGCTCTTTTACTTGTTGGCTACTAAAGTCTGAGAATGGTACATATCTTGGCTTTCCAGTTTTAGTTTCTTCAAGGTATATTAAGTTGTTATGAAAATCAATGTTTTCAATTTGTATGTTTAGCAGTTCAGACTTTCTCATGCCTGAGTCCAGGGCTAAAAATACATAAGTTCTATAGACTGTGCTGTTCGTACTGTAGTTTAAATCTCTAACATACTCTATGATTGTCTGTAATTCATCATGATATAAACGTTTAAAAGGCTTAGTATCACTTGGTAATTTTTTCATTTGATGAAATGAAGTCACAATTCCATAATGTATCATGACTCTTTTTAAATAATTTGTCATTTTGTTGATGCTGTTGTTATTTCTTTTTGTCTGACTCTTAAAATAGTTAATTAGTTTGTAACCTTCTGTAGCATCTATGCTTTTCATTTTTTTAATCTTTAAAAACTCTAATCCATTTATAATGTGCCTAGCCACTCTGATATGTTCCTCATTCGTCGATCTCTTAAATGAAGACTCTGTTAAATAGTAATAATCTAAAACTTGCTTTGATATTTTCATTGTAATCCTCCCAAATGTTGTGTTAGCTTATTTTAAGCCTTGAAACTTATTATAGCCTTGGATAGGATAACTATTATCCACAAAGTTTGTGGATATCTTGACATTTTTGATATTTAATATATAATTAACGTGTAAATTAACTAATCCTTGAGATTAGATTCTCCTAATACTTAGCGTATGAAGATAGAAATATCAGGGGTGAAAGGCACTTAAGTGCCTGGTTAAAAAGAGCTTAATAGCTCTTTTTTTTATGCTTCAAAACTCTTTTTTTATCTTTTATATTTAGTTTTGCTATTCTACTACTAAAAACACTTTTGTCCTTTAGATCAACATCTCTTTTGTTAGATCTTCCTTTTGATTTTTCGCTATGGGTTGATTTGATTTTTGTTACAGACTTTTTTAGAACTGTACTATCATTCTTTAAAAATGGATTTTTCTTTTTTGTTATCTTTATCATGTTAGTAGCTCCTTTATTCTTATCTCTAACCGAGACAATAGGATTTACTGATTTAGGTTTTTTGGTAGATGTCACAACTACCATTCTGTTATCTTTTTTAGATTTAACCTTCATACCTAGTCTATAGTTTGTAGATACAACTACATCACCAACCTTAAGATTTCTTTTATGCTTACGCTTATCTCCTTTTGACGTTTTCCCCATTGAGTCTCTCTTGATTAGTAATCTAGTTTTTCTAGCAGTCTTATTCAACTTTTTTTTAGCCATAATTATGCTCCTTAAGTTTTTAGTTCAGGCTATATAATATAGTATATACAGAGTATATACATATATTTATATAAATCTATTAATCCGCGCATACCTGGTATGCTTAATTATTTGTCTTGAAGTGCTTTCCATTTGTTGAAAGCCTTAAACTCTTCATCATGATCCTTCTTGACTTTTAATTTGCGTTTGATATCTTGCTCAAGTTTATCGGTCTCATGCTTTAAATCCGCAATTTTGACTGCATACTCGCTATATCTGACTTTCTCGTCAGCATTAAGTTTGGCAAGTTCTGTGTTCTCAATCTCAATCACCTGGAACTCACGCTCTGCCTCTAGTTTCATAGCTGTGTATTTATTGAGTTTTCTAACGGGTGTAAACAAGGCAGTCCATACCGCCCAATAAGATAAACCCAATGATGAGATGATTCCAAAAATTATTAATACTGCATATAATATTCTAAGTAAGATGTTAAGCATTATGATACACTCCTTTGTGATTTGATTTTGTCGTATGGTAGATTCACATACTCTTTAGCTTGATTTAAGCTGTTAAAATTACTCATATCCATGATACAGGGCTCATACCAAGATTTAAGTAATACTTTATCTGATTTTCCTTTAGTGCGTTTAACTTGGTAAGTATAAATTTGCCAACCTCTGATATGTTTTGCAAGTGATCCTGTTTTCACCCATTCTAAGTAGCTGATATCCAAATCAATTTTAACTTCATGGATATATTTAAACATACCCATGAGCTGAACGTCTGTAGTGTCTAATTGAGATGCGACATAAACATTGTGTATACCCTGGTGTCTCATGTGAGCTAGTGACTTAATAAATGGGATAAAGATTTCTTTATAACTTGATGTATTGTTTTGTCTGTGGTTCATTTTAGATAACCACTCATCAAGTACTATCGCTGGAAATTGTTGATTAAATCTTTTAAGTTGTGTGAACTTGACTTTTTTAGTTTCTTTATCTTCAACAGCTCCCCAATAGTCATCTGCTTCAAAGCGCTTATGATAACAGACAGTTTTGTTAAGTAATCTATCAAAATGAGGCTCTTCTAAGTCTACATTGACATAAGCACCACGACCATACATTGTTCTTAATCTTTCTATGGTATGAAAGATAAGTGACGATTTCCCACCACCCATGAGCGCAACCATGTAATGCACGCCTTGTTGCATCAGAAGTGATGTGCTTTTTTGTGCTTTCATCTTAGCAATATAAAAGTCAATATAACTAAATGGCATGGTAGATTTTCTCTTGAACTCATCAAATTTTTTCATCATATCAGATAGTCTACTTAATCCTGTTGCTTTCTGTTGGATAGTTCCACTTAAAAATTGATCTATGTTATCCACAGGTTTTAAAAGTTTTGTCTCGTGTGTTTTGGCGTGTCGATCAACTTGATGCTTATATCTTCCGCCAAAGATTTCAAACTTATCAATAAACCTAAACAAGCCCTCTTTATAGGCTCTAACTAATTCATATCTTTTTTGAGGTAATTTATCTTTATCTTTCATGTTATAAACCCACTTTCGTATATAAACTAAACCAAATATAGAGTAATAACAGGGCTATCGATGCAAAGAATATCACTGCAAAAGGGCTGCTAGAAACTTTTTTAGCAGACTTCATAACGGCTTTTCCCCATGTCATCATCTTAGCTGCAGAAACAAGCGCAACAACGACTAAAATACCTGGTACTGCATATTTTAAAAATATTAATAAATATTGACCCGCCTCTGATATGTTAGGTAACTGTAGCATAGGCTTAACCCAACAAAATGATGCCCAATATGATGACTAATAAGAATACAATAAAGCCTACAGGCGTCTTAATTGATTTATACCCTTTCTTCAGTCCTTTAGAGACAGAGACAGCAATAGATGCGGCGATTAAAGCTACAACAGCTATCACAACAATTAAAGCTTCAGGATATTTATTAAACGCATCCTTAACTTTCTCAATTAACCAATCAAGTGAGTCATTATTATCTTCGGGCGTTTCTGTACCAGGTCCACCCCAACCAGGGTCATTTATGTTTTGTTCTTCAATAACAAATATCTCGCCGTCAGTCTCCCATACAACTTGTGTGACGTTTGACAAGTCTTTTAAGACCTTGACATCATCTTCCTTATCAAGTGTTGCTAGATGTAATTTATAAAGCTTATCTGTTGAAGGATTAAAGCTATCATTATCTGATTTTTCTCTAATATAGCTATTGATATCAGATGTTAAATCTTGATCTGGAATCACGTGTTGAATTTGGTCGATGTCTTTTGCAAACCATTCGTTGTTATCTGCGACATTTAAAATACCACCTGAAAGTAAAAATGCGCCTGCAACACCTAAACCAAATATTGGATTAATAACACCTGTAATTGTAATCGCGGTTGCGACTGCACTAGAGATATACATGGTGCGATATGTACTTTCTACCCATGTTGGATTAATTGATGACGTCTCGCCTTTAGTTGCTGTAACCGTCATGTTTTCAACTTCACCAGGCTTTAAGTCACCTATGCCTAAAAATCCGTCTGTGTAATATTGATAAAAAAGATTAGCTGTAACTGAAATTAAATTATCTAAAGGGACATCTGGCATGTAAAAATAAGAATAAACTTCACCATTGATAACATCAGGTATATAGTTGTAAACTGTTCTAGCTTCTGTGACCTGGACTTCATTTTGTGTTAGATTCCAAAGTGCCTCACCTTTCCAAACTGTAACATCATCATAAGATGTGTTTTTTAAAAGATAGGTGGATGCATCTTCTGAGAAGTTTACATATAAAATGCGATCATTTGTTACAGGATCACTATAATAAAATATTTTTTGTGCTTTTAATAGAAAATCAGTGTTAGCTGAGACGGTAAATGGATTGACTTGATACAGCTCATCTAAATAATTTACTGTAAAACTTAAACGTGAAGTTGCTTCATCAAAAGAGAAATCTTGTATATCTGCCCAATCACCTAGTGGATTTGTTGGGTTTCCAGATGTTAACGGTAGAGCGTTCCATGATGT
Source organism: Acholeplasmataceae bacterium (assembly GCA_021108415.1). Classification (GTDB taxonomy): domain Bacteria; phylum Bacillota_I; class Bacilli_A; order Acholeplasmatales; family Acholeplasmataceae; genus Mariniplasma. The sequence goes on from JAIOQX010000003.1 coordinate 199,998, forward strand.
TTGGTTAACAGGGTCTATAATGTCAACAACTTCTGGCTCACTAAAATACATCGCAACTCTAGGGATTTGCATTTCTTCCCATTGTGAATTATAAAGGTATGTATCAAAGACGATTGAACCGTCGACGACTACATAAATAGATGCACCATTTGTTGATGAGACACTGCCTGTAATCATTTCCATTTGAATAGAAACACTATTTGCATCTTCAATGATGATTTTTTTATAGTTAGACTCACCTTCAAGTCTATTTTCAATATCAAGTGCATAAAGAATCTCTAATGTAAAAGTTGTATCTGTACCGATAAATGGATTGTTAATAGATTGTTCATATAAATTGTCCTGGTTAGGAAAATATGGTCTTAAATCGTTATCACTTCCACGACCAACAAAATAAGTATAGTGGTTTTTATACTCTAGTCCATATCCGTTATTATCTGGATCATCAAATGAGTTATTGTTTTTTGTCTCATAAATAATCTCATTGCCATTACTATTGTTATCAAGTGCAACATAGCGCATATGAACGTAAGCTCTATTGCCGTCAACAACATGCCAAAGACCACCTGAGTTAACAGGTGGCTCATCAACATATGGACTAGCTGAAACACGAAGACGTAAATCTATCGTTTCAGGATTACCTAGCTCAACCCCAATGGTTGCGATTAGATCATCATTGATTTTGACATCATAGTTTGCAATATTATTGGGATAATACCCCTCAACATCAAAAGTAAGATAATACTTGTTGTCTGTTCTCTTTGATGAAACTTCTATAAAGTCAGCTTGATTGTAAGAATACTCTACAACTTTACCTGGCATCTCTTCAGAAAGGTTAATTGATAATCCGTCATCAATGACTATGTCATGTTTGTAGTAATAATAATCACCCTCAAGCGTCCAATCTGTAATCTCAGATGCATACACATTACTTATGACTAAAAGAGACGTAGCCACCCCTAACATGATAAATATTAATATTTTTTTCATACGATCACACTTCCTTTTATTATTTTTTTCTATAAGTCTTTTTCTTTGGAGTTAATTTTACTTTAAGGACAATCATTAAAGTTGATACTAAAATCAAAGTAACTATAATGCCTGCAGGTGTTTTAATAAATCCCCATGCAACTTGCAAGTAATCAGTATCTGGCTCGACAGTAATTGGATCTACATCTGAGTCCTCTAAGACAGTGATTGCAAAATTATGCACACTTGATTGTCCTGATGTGTCTTCAAAATTAAAGCCCATCATATAGACGCCTGCAGTATCTTCGTTTCCTGAATATTCATCTTGAAAAAATGTAATCTCTGATGTAGAAGATACACTGATTTGTCCTGTAGCTTGAAGCAATGAAATAATTTGAGTGCGATTTAAACTCATGCCAGAAGCTAAGACAATAGATGCGCCGTCTTTAACATACCAAACAGGTGGGATATCATCAGTTACATTAACAGTAACTGTGTGTGTAGCTGTATTGCCTTTTGTATCAGTTACTGCAAAAATAACAGTATATGAGCCAACTCGATCGCCATGACCTGTGTAGTTGTCAGTTTGTATCGTAATTGAAGATGTACGATTGCCGTCTTTGACATCAGAGGCTGATAGCTCTGACTTAATATCTGCAACCGTTAAAATTGATCCTGTAGGTTTTGTAATAGTCGTAGGTCCTGAAAACATAGGTGCGATATCGTCTATCACTTCAACTTGTTTTGTAAAAGTCCCTGTGTTTCCACTATCGTCAGTAACTTCAAAGACGATCGTATAAGTCCCTAGATTAGTTTTATTTGCTGTGTAGCTATCTGATTTAATTACAATATCTGAATTGATTAAGCTTGAGTGATTATCTGTTGCAACCAAGGTTGATCTAAAAGCAGATATATTATAGGTTTGAGTGTAGCTTATTGTTGCTTTTGTAGTGTTTCCAGATATTACCGGATTGGTAATATCGACTACATTGATAATAAACTCAAAGGTTGACTCATTATTATTTGAATCTGAGACACCTAAGGTTACACTATGTGCACCTAATACACTTTTATTTGCAGTATAATTGTCAGTCACAACATAAATGCTTGATGTCAAATCACCGTCCACATTATCCCATGCCTCAAAATAAGCAGTGAAATAAGATAATGCTTTTGCATCATCAACATTTGTCACAAAATTTTCTTGACCTGAAATACCTTCACGTTTGTTAATTGTTAATTTAAAAACGTCCATAGTTTGTGGTCCAGATGTTGTATTGACTGTAACATCTAAGCCGTCAATTAGAATTGAAAAGATATCTATTGGATAAGTTGAATAAGACCCACCATTTAGATATGTTAATTCCCATTTGCCAGTATCTGATTGATAGGTTGCTGTCATATCAGTTGTACCAAATAATAATGAAAATCCATTTAATGGATCTAAAACACTAAATGACTGACCTTGGTTATCTATAATAGTTACAGGACTTGTTGTATTGTAGGTTTGTCCTGTGTTCATGTCTTCAATAATAAATGTCTCACCACTAGCATGAATTGTTTGTGTAGTTGTAATTAAAACACTCGCAGTCATAATTGTTAATAATACTAATACTTTAAATATTTTTTTCATAAGTACCTCCTATTGTACGATTGAAAATAAGTCTATATATTCTAAAACTTTGTCAATAGGTATCGCATAACCTGTCAAAAACTCATCATTTGATGAAAGCATTGCAGCTGCATTGATACCGATTAATCTTCCATTACGATCAAGTAATGCTCCACCACTAGAGCCGTGATTGATTTCAGAGCTATGTTCTAAGATTTGAAATGGATAATTTATGATTTTTAAAAATCCTCTAAACTCACCTGTAGTCAAAGTGCGCTCGCCATTTGGATAGCCGACACTATGCACTTGAGCACCTTCAGATAGAGTTAGGTTTGAATACTCTACATCAGGGATGATTGCATCCCCTTTAGAAAATCTAATCAAGCCTAGGTCATATGACTGTGAAGCTATCTCTAATATCTGAGTATCTACAAGTGAAACTGCGTCATATTCATTACTTAAATAATCTCTAACCATTAGTGATTCACTTGTAAATCCGTTTTGTACTAAAACGTGATAATTTGTAATTGCGTAGAAATAATCATCATCTTGATAGACGATCACAGCTGAGCCTCTACCATTCAATGTAACATCACCAAGTGTCATCACATGAAGCACATGAACGACTGATTTTGCGGTCTGATCATAATACTGATCATCAATGGGCGTATTAATTGTTTCTAAATTAGATGCATCATCTGGAGTATCAACTTCTAAGCTTGCTAAGTAATATCCACCAAAAGAGAATAGCCCAATAAAAAGTATAACTATCACAATCTTGATCGCTTTTTTATTTTTAGCTAAAATTAGTGTGAACACCACTGATAAAATCAAAAATATCATTGCCCAGATGATGAAGTTAGTAGAGAATGTAAATGTCATTAATATGTTATTGTAGTTCAAAGGGCTACCTCCTATTTTTTAACTTTTAGATAGATAGGGATTAAAATTGAAATCATCACTAAAAGCACAAAGCTGTAAAATATATAATTGCTGACGAGATGTGTTTTAACTGAAATCGCAAAATCAACAAGCTTGCTTAAGTATAAAGATGTGTCTGCAGTTACAGATATTAAGTTGAAAATAATCAAATATCCGATAAACGCAAATAACATAGATACTAAAACTAATGCAATCACTCTAAATAGAGGGCTTTTTTTCTTTTTTGCTAGCTTAGCCATGTCATAGCTCCTTTCTAAAAAAAATAACCAGACGTGTTTAACGCGCCTGATTACTTTACTTTTACCATATTATTTAAATTCATGCCACTGAAATTATTAGATAATTTTAATTTTAGATAAAAATGGTATACTATTAATAAAATTATAGTTAATGAAAGGGAGGAAGTTATATTCAGTATCATTCAAATGCTATATACTGAATAAACAAGAAAAAGATGATTAATCAAATGGTATTTACAAGATTTAGAAATTTAAGTGGTGTTTACAAGATGAATCAACAAATTAACTGTTTTGTTGGTGCTAATAGTTCAGGTAAAAGCAACTTGTTAGATGGTGTGAGATTGGCTTTTGCAATATTAAAAGGAGAGTATTTCAAGATTCAAGATAGTGATTTTTTCGAAAGTAATACAGAAAATTCATTTGAAATTGAAGTATTACTTGATGAAAATAGTATTCCATCTTTATCAAATCCAAATCCTTTAATTCCTAATACTTTCATAACAGGGTTTAAAGTTATGGTTACAAAGAATAAATTGGATAGATTTTTTAAGAAAATAACTCATTTAGACGGATCACCACTAGATATCGAAGTTCTTAGAAGTGATGAAACATTGCCTAAAATTTTTTCTGTTCCTCTGATAAGAATTGAGGATATATATACGGGTGGACTGAGTGTTGGATTATCAGATTTGATTGAATCAGAAGAAAAATATAATGAGATATATTCACAGTCATCTGATATGATACTAAAAGCGCTCGATAAGGAAGGCGAAAAGTTTAAAAATTTGTGTTCTAAATTTAATCATAATTTAAAAATAGCAGTATATCCACCAAAGATAACTAACGAAAAAATATATATTGTAGATGGAGATAAACCTCACAACTCTAAAATCGGGTCTGGATATAAAAGCATTGCCAATATAATGTTAAATGCCATTGATAATGACAAAAAGATACTACTTATTGATGAACTTGAGAATCATCTTCATCCATCGTTGATAAGAACTTTGATTAGAGAATTAAGAGATAGAAAGGAGTTTCAACTAATTTCTACATCTCACTCTTCAATAGTGTTAGATGAGTTGAATTTAGAGGAGATAACTTATATATCAGGTACAAACCTGTCAAATCTAAACTATTATGAAACAGATGAAACAATAATTAAAAATCAGTTAACTAGATTTCTACATGCAGGTAGAAACGAATTAATATTAAATGAAAATATAGTTCTAGTTGAAGGTTATACTGAGGAAATGTTATTAAAGCATTATATAAAAAAAGCAAATGTAAACTGGACCGTAATAAATGTTGCTGGAGTTATGTTCAAACCCTATATTATTTTGGCTAGAACTTTAACTAAGAGAATTATTGTTATATCAGATACTGACAAGGGAAATACAGAAGATTGCTCTCCTTCACCTCGGTTTAATAATTTAAAAGATTTTTGTCATTTGGCAAATGTTACACTGATTGATATTGATAATACTTTAGAAAGTGATTTATATATAAATGGTTTCATTTCTAGCGGATATGAAAGTTTTCTAATGAAACATGATAAACATAAAGACATAACCGTGTGTAAGAAAAGATATAAAACTGAGTTAGCACAAGCTATGATCAATAAGGATGTAGATTTAACAGAATGGCATGTGATAAAAGGTATTTATGATGAATTCACAAGTATATAAGTTTGTTGCTGGGGGCGGGAAGACTACAATTTCCAAAGGAATAATGGATGAAAGGAATAATGGGTTATATATCGCATTTACTAATAGTGTTGTTAATGACATGAAAAAATCAGGATACTTAGCTAAAACTATAGATTCGCTTTTTACTTCATTTATCATGCCAAAGTTTTATGCAAGTATTCCTTTAATCAACAATCACAGTTTAATACGCTTGAATGATGTAAATATAACATCTAAATTCATAGATACTCGTTCCAGGAACATAAGAATCAACACTAATGGTGAAATATTATTTAAAGGAAAAATTCAACCAGGTTTTACTCTTCAGATGTCCAATAGTAAGTTGCAATCACATCCAAGTCGACTAAACTTAGATATTATTAAGAACATATTCAGATTGAATGAACTGAATGTGTCTTTTGATCAAATGAAAGATTTATCAAGTTACTTAATGCACAACTATAGTAATGAAATACTATCAATTTTAAGGAATAGGTTTTCTTACATAATTATTGATGAAGCACAAGATTTGCATGGATATCTTGAAGAGTTTGCAAAGATGTTATACGCTTCAGATATTGAAACAATACTTCTAGGTGACGATAATCAAAATATTAAGAACAAAGGTCATTGGTTTGAAGGGCTCGATGGAACCAATGTATTTAATCGCACATATAGATGCACTGAACAAGTATGCTCATGGATTAGAGAACAATTAAAGATTGATATTTATGGCACCAACAACATAGGAGGCTTTTACAATTTTAATATTGTTGACATTGATCATTATAACGATGGGAATAGAATATTGATTTATCAGAATAGTAGTGGCAAAAAAGATATTATTGATAGCTGGTTAGGAGAATCGTACACAGTAGGTAACATTAAAGGTAGTACTGTTCATGAGGATATAGTAATAGTAGGTAAAGAAATGAATATAAAGAATTATTATACCTCAATCACTAGAACTACTAAAAACGTGTACTCATGTATAAAAAAAATACGTAAATAAATTACAGTTCTTGGAAAATAGTACCGACCCCTCTGTTTTAAAAACTAATGATATAAATCTAAGTTTTTTACACGTGCCTACCGGATAAAATCTATTGTGGTAAATAAGGGATAGGTAGACATACCTGTTTAACACCGACAGGGCTTTTGTTTAAGGATGTTTTACCTTTAGTCTTTATATCGTCCAAAAAACTTAGCAACATAGCGGCATCACCAGCAAGAGCTGATTTTTTAGTTTTGATGCGTAAAAATAACATTTCTTTATATAATTTCTCAAAGAGGAAAAATTTATATTGACTCAAATTGATTAAAGGCGATATATATTGTATAATAAAGAGGAAAACAATTTATTGATAAAAAAAGAAGAGTGAAGTTGCTTTTATTCTGATCTATAATGAGTTTTTAAGCATTTATGAATGAAGTATTTCTAGTCTTTTGGGGATATCATATATGAATTGTAGATAATTCTAATTGGAGCATAATTTTTCAAGATATAAATGATACATTTATGTAGAGGTAGTTTTTATGGATAATAAAATATATAGTGCATTTGAATCAAACAATGAAATCACTCTTTATGAAGGTGATTGTTTTAATTTAGTTAAGTCGTTACCAGATGAATCAGTTGACTTAATAATCACTTCACCTCCATATGCAATGGGAAAAGCATATGAACGAGCAGAAGATGATTTAGATGACTTTGCAATTAAACACCAGCAATTATTTCCGGAATTATATAGAATTTTAAAAGTTGGAGGTTCTGTTTGTTGGCAAGTTGGATATCATGTTAAGAATGGTGTAGTTACACCACTAGATTTTGTAATTAATCAGATCATATCTGAATTAAATCATAGTATATATGCTAATAAACTAATATTAAGAAACCGAATAATTTGGACGTTTGGTCACGGGTTGAATGCTAAAGAGAGATTTAGTGGTAGACATGAAACTGTTTTATGGTATACAAAAGGTAGCGATTATGAATTTAATCTTGATGAAGTTCGTATACCGCAAAAATACCCAGGAAAAAAATATTATAAAGGTGAAAAAAAAGGTGAATACAGTGGTAATCCATTGGGTAAAAACCCTTCTGATGTTTGGAGTATTCCTAATGTAAAAGCAAATCATATTGAAAAAACTGAACATCCATGTCAATTTCCTGTGGTCGTACCACAAAGATTGATAAAAGCTCTAACTTATCCAGGTGATGTTGTATTAGATCCTTTTAACGGATCGGGATCTACTGCAGTTGCAGCTTTACTCGAACATAGGAAATACATTGGTGCTGAAATAAATAAAAAATATTGTGATATAACAAAATCTCGTATTCAAGATGTTTTAGATGGCGTTGCAACCTATAGAATTGATAAACCAGTCTATGAGCCTAAAGGTAATTCATCAGTAACTAAAAAACCAAACCATTTTGAATGGTAATTTAATAGGGGGAAAAAAATGGCAAGAAAAAAAAGAAGAAAACTAACACCACATGAAAAGGAATTGAATGCTTTTCACAAATTGGTTATGAACACGTTTAAATTATCTGGTTTTACTTATATCAATACAAATGGATTCGAGTTCAAACTTGGTGGTAGAAAAATAGAGCTTGACAGTATTTATGTTTATAATAATATAATTATTGTTTGTGAAGAAACAGTTGGAGCAAAAGTATCTGATCATGTTAAGGGTAAAATCACAACTTTTGCTGCAATTGATAATAACAAAGGCAAATTTCTGGACATAATTAAAGAAAAATATCCGGAAAAGTCTGTTTTTTCAAAATTTCATGCTAACACACTAGTTGTTAAAAATTTGTATGTCCATAAATATAAATTTGATATTACTTCAGAAGATAGAAAAGAACTTTATAGCAATATTTATTTCATGAAGTTTAGTAATATTAATTATTTCCATAAAATTTCAAAAGCAATTAGTTTTACAACAAGATTTGAATTATTCAAATTTTTTGAAATAAATTACGACTCAATTCAACCACAATGTGATAAAGATGACAAAAGTAGGGAACCTGAAAGAAATATAATTTATCCACCGCATCGTACAGGTATTGATAAACTAATTACAGTCTCAATGATGATGTCACCACATGATCTGATTCATATGGGTTATGTGCTTAGAAAAGATAATTGGGATGAAAAACTTGGACTTTATCAAAGACTTTTTGAACAAAATAAAATGAATGATATTAGAAAGTTTGTTGCTAATACAAAACAAACCTTCTATAATAATATCGTTGTTGCTCTACCTGATGAAATCAAAATAACGGATGAGAGCAATAAAATTCTTAAATATGAGGATTTAGACAAGTATAAAAATTGTAAAATTAGTTTTCCAAATAAAATGAATTCAATTTGTATTATTGATGGACAGCATAGAATTTACGCTTATCACGAGAGAAATGATGTACATGAAAAAGTGATTTCTGAATTAAGAAATGATTTAGATCTACTAGTAACTGGTATTATTTTCCCAAGTGATATGCCTGAAAGTGAAAAATATAGGATTCAAGGTGAAGTGTTTTTAAGTATTAACAAAAATGCTAAAAAAGTGCCTGCTGATGTAATACTTCATATAGAGTCAACTGCTGATAGATTCAGACCAAACTCAATAGCTAGACAAGTTTTACAATATTTAAATAATCATACATCTGTATTTTCAGGTATGTTTGAACTTTCTATGGTTGAACCAGCTAGAATCAAAGTTGCTTCTATAATAAAATTTGCATTATCGTATCTAGTTTCAATTAATAATACTACTCATGAAAATTTATATACTTTATGGGATGGTGATAAAAATAAGATGGAAAACAGAGATGATGATGAGCTAGATAAGTATATTGAGTTTTGTTCAAAAGAAATAAACGCATATTTTGCCGGTTTAAAATCTAGTAAAAATGATGCTTGGATGGACGAGAAAAGTAAAATACTCTCTGTTGTATCTTTAAATGGTTTTATATTTGCACTATATGATTTGATTGAAAATCATAAAAAAGTATATGAATCAGATGAATATAAATTGGCGTTTGACAATTTAACATTAGATTTTAACCGTGAAAATTTTGATTACACTGCTAGTCAATATAGAAAGCTATCTAAACTCATTCAACGAGAAATATTTTCAGATGAATTAAAATAAGAACTTTAAAAGGATCCATGATCCTTTTTTTATTTTGTCTATACCTTGTTGTAGCATGAGCATGATTAATTACTTATAAAGATGTATGTATGCATAAGATTTAAATTTTTTTAATATATTACTTTATATAATTCACCATACTTCGTCTTTTAAGAGATTCTGATACAAACGTGAGTTCTAATACATGCCTACCGGTTAAAATCAATTGTGGTAATCAAGGAATAGGTAGGCATGCTTATTTAAGACCAATAGGTCTTACGTTTAAAGATGTTTTATCTTTTAATCTTTATATCGTCCCAAGTAACTTGGATTTCATAGCGGTATCATTAGCGAGAAACGAATGTGTGTTACTGTATATTACAATAACGGTCCTCATGAAAGATGCAATCATAGCATAGATAAAATAATAGTTTAAGATAGTCTTAAAAGAGTAGTAATACAAGAGTATAGACATTTTGTGTATACACTTTCTTATTTGGGATACAGTTTCTTATTTATATGGTATACACTTATTCACAACATAATATAAAAAAACACCTAGCCTTTATTTTGCCAGGTGAATCATCTATTTGTAAGAGTATTTATAGTACTTCAGCTTGTTTTATCGTCTTATACGTGCTCCAAAACAGCCTCTATAAGAGGCTTGTTTTCATATTCAGTTCATAACTACCCCCACATCGGTTTCCTCGTATATGCTTTGAATATTTGCATATATTTGCTCTTCAGATGCTCTATATGATTCCAAAGTTATTTCTTCATTTTTATCAGCTTTGTAGAAGTATTTCTTTTGTTGGATTACTACATATGCGTTATAAGCTTGTTTAAGGTTGTTTTTCTTAATATTTACCCAGTCAACGAGCGTATACATCTTTTTTCTTATAAAACGTCTCTCACGTGATTTTTTAACACCTTTTGAGTATAGCTTGTTATCAAAGTCTGTTACTCTTAGATAATCTAAGATAAGCGGAACGTTCAACTTTAAAATACGCCCATTCGTTAGACCAAGACTTGCATCTTTAACATGATACTCACATTCATCTACATCTTTAACAAAACCCATGTCTCTAAGCTTTCTAAGTGCTTGTTTAATACTGTTGATGCTTGTATCTGCTCCATTATCATTTAACAATCTTAAAATGCCAGTATTAGATATAAATAACACTGGATTAGTTCTATGCATGTAGATCAACAAATGGATCACTTTATTCCACACTTCTATATCTGAGTTTGCATAAAAGGCAGTTGCTCCATTCATCATATAATGTGGATGCACTTTTACATGAGGAAAACTATTTGATTTTTTATATGTTTTATTAAGTGCAGCTTGCATAGTTTAAGTTAACTCCTTTTTCAAGTTTATGTTTCCATTTGCTCTAACTCTTTAACGTAATCATTCATCCAATCCGGCTCAGAAACTACTTGCTTCTTTTTATATGCTTGTTTCTTTGACTTAGGACGTATAAGTTTGAGTAATGCATCTTGAGGTGTTTTGACGTGTTTTAACCACCCATTTAATGCTGATACCATGTACTGATAGTGTGGTATATATCCCTCTTTATACTTTAAGATAAAGATTAACATGGCATTAAGTATGGCTGTTGAGACTTCCATGTGATTCTGGTATAGTTTAACGACATCTTTTTTTAAAGAATCATCTATATTCTTACAATACATATCTAGTATGATCATGGGGTCAGCCATAGCTAGAGAATATATTTTCTCATTAATCGTATTCATATAAGCTTCATCTCCAATCTTTTTCAAAATTTTATCGAGTTCAATTATGTAATAATGTAAAATTATATCGAACACAAGTTTTTACCAACTCCCCCTAGAGTTTTCTTGTGTTCTTTTTTTTGGTATTGCTTTTATTTAAAAAACATGATAAATATTAAGTGTTGAGATAGACTTTAGTATCTCACATAGGAAGTTGCGATTAACCTAGCCTAAGACTAGGGTTTATCTCAACATTTAATCTTATTAGTCTATAATTAATTGAATATCTCAGCACTGTTAAAGTGCTCGCGAGGTGGTGATGACTATGAAGAAGCTATTAATGCTTCTAATGTGAGGTTGCTAGCAGGACCAATTTGAAGTAATTCGTTGGTTTCCCCGTGAGCTCTTTCTCTTTTTATATAGTCACAGATCCATCTAACAGCTTATGTGCTGTTTTTTTATTTAAGAAAGGGGTTGAGCCTTTTATGGTGAATGCTCAGCACCAGGGGAAAATAAAATGAAATCTAAATTTGATTTGCCTTATATTTAATCAATGATTTCAAAAGACTTAATAGCACATATACTTTTTCGTTATCTTTTAATTTATATTTTGAATTAATACTGCGCTTAGCTATGCTCATCATTTTTGCTCTCTCATTATAATTAATCATTTGATATCACCTAGTGACATTTTTTTATTTTTACGGTAATAGATGTACATCGGTAATGTAAATAATGAACATCCAATCAGTCCACCAATTAATATATAAATAATAGCTTCGATCATGATTGCACCTCAGGATTAAAGACTGGAAACAAATGCATTTTGAGTTGTCCTTGATGAATTGGTATTTCCTGATTTTCTAGTCCATCATTTTTTCTAAACAGATTTTCTTTTTTGATTGTTTCAAAAATTGCTTTTGTTCTTATTAACGTTGCTTTTACTTGTTTAACATTATTTCTATTATTCTTGGACACAATGAATACCTCCCTGATATAGATTTATAGTCCTAATTTAGGCTATAAAAGATACGTTATCAGGCTGCACCTTTTATAGCTTGAATTAAGACTACAATGCTCAATTTAAAAAGCACAAGCCTGATTTTGTACTCTTTTGTTAGTGTTATTTCTAATTCTATGAATTCTTTCTAGTTCTTTCTCATCATATCCGCCTAAATCAGACAGCATGAATTCATCAGCAAGACTTTTGTTATAATCTAAACATTCTAATACTAAACTGTATATTCTAAAATCTGATATGTTAAAAATTTCAGCTTCAGTAGTTATAACTTTTTTCACTCTTAGAAAATTCATCATTTGTTAAACTCCTTGAATACTAATTATGTCGTTTTTGATACAATCAAGTTTATATTTGTGTTACAATAGTAATATTAAAATTAAATAAAAAACCCAAATAATTTGGGCTGATATGTATTATTATGGGCACTCTTAGTTGACGTGCAAGGGGTCCCGAGTTCGATCCTCGGTAACTCCACCATATTTTTTATTTGTTTAAACAGAAAGGCAGTTATGAATAAAGAAAATGAAAAACTATTAAGAGAATACGACGTAAAAAAATTATTAGTTAAACTATCGCTACCAGCAATTGCGGGAATGGCTATTAATGCACTCTATAATTTTGTCGATACACTATTTGTTGCAAGATCCGCAGGAGAACTTGCCATTGGTGGACTCGCATTTGCTTTTCCTATACAAATGATCGTTTTAGCTATAGGCTTGATGATTGGTATAGGTGCAGCATCTGTTTTTAGTAGAGCATTTGGTAGAAGAGATTATAAAAAAATGGAAGATGCGGTCAATACAGCACTTAGAATAGATATTATTTTAGCTGCAATATTTACCGTCTTAACATTTATTTTTATTGATGATTTACTGGTTTTCTTTGGTGCAACTCAAGAAAACATAGGATATGCTTATGATTATTTATCTATCATATTAATAGGTCTTATTCCACAATCGTTATCGATGGTTCTAAACAATTTAACTAGAGCAGAAGGTAGATCAAAGGTTGCAATGTATTCATTAATGATTGCAGCTGGTGCAAATATTATTCTAGATCCGATTTTTATATTTGGGTTTGGACTAGGTGTACAAGGTGCCGCTATCGCAACTGTTATTGCGCAATTTATCGGATTAGGGTTTATCTTATATAAATCTTTAGATAAAGATTCAAATCTTAAAATTAAGCTTGATAGATGGCTTCATATAGACTTTCAAACGATTAAAGAAATTATTGTTGTAGGATTTCCTACATTCCTTAGAAATTCACTTGGTGCATTTTTAGCCATTATTATATATAAACTAATCAATAAATATGGTGGTAGTGAACCAGGTATCTATATATCAATATATGGGGTTATCAATAGAATCATCAACTTTGTATTTTTGCCTAGTTTTGGTATTGTTCAAGGTATGGTTCCAATTGTAGGGTTTAATTTTGGTGCACAAAATATAAAACGAATGAAAGATACGATTATATACGCCACTAAAATCATATTAGTCTATTTTGTGTTTGGATTTTTATTCATTCAAATACTTGCACCATATATTTTTGAGTTATTTTCTGAAAATAGTGATCCGATATTTATCTCCTATGGAACTTATGCATTTAGAATTATGTCATATGGATTCTTACTTGTAGGTTTCCAAATTATAGTAAGTGCTGTATTCCAAGCGCTTGGTTATCCAATTCGTGCAATGATTATCACATTATCAAGACAAGTTATGTTCTTTATTCCTTTAGTGTATCTGTTAACTTATTATTTAAGTGATATGAAAGGTATTTGGTTTGCTTTTGCAGCTGCCGATATCTTATCTGGATTGGTCAGTATTGTTTTATTGATTTTTGAGATGAGAAGCATAAATCATATGACATTTGCACCAACTATTGCATAAGAATTTAGTAAAAACCTTTTAAAAAAGTATCTATATTAGATACTTTTTTTATTAAATTTTGTTTAAAAGTGTGATATAATTATTTGGTTGGACGGTGAAGAAAATTGACTAAAGATGAAAAAAAACAACATCTCATATTAAACGATAAAAACATATTTAAAGGACTATTAATTTTATCTATTCCTTTAATGTTAAATAACTTGATCAAAACATTTCATGATGTGATTGATATGTTTTTTGTTAGTGAGATTCCAGGGTTTTCAACTGAAGCTATTAATTCTATATCTTTAACTTTTCCTGTATTTTTTACATATATCTCATTAGGTATAGGCTTAAGTGCAGCTGGGACAGCTTTAATCAGTCAACACTTGGGTTCAAAGCAATTTGATAAAGCAAAACATTTTGCAACAAATCTAGTTATCATAGCGGTTATTTTAGGATTGGTTTTAAATGTTACATCATTTTTTATTGCAGAACCGATTATGAAGTTAATGGGTACTGAAGGATATGTTTTAGAAAATAGTGTGAAATATTTAAAAATTAGGGCATTTGAATTACCATTTGTGTTTTTATTCTTTGCATTTACTGCAATTAGGCAATCAAGTGGAGATACTGTGACGCCAGTTATTTATGGTGTCATTACCGTGGTAATTAATATTATTTTATCACCTTTATTAATTTCAACTTTTGGATTTGGAGTTAGTGGTGCAGCTATCGCAACATTAATTGCTAATGTGGTTGTTGTTCCATTTCTTGTTTATCAATTGTTTAATGCTAAAGAAGGCGTTACACTGGATAAAGAATTCTTTAAAGTTGATTTAGAAATTGTAAGAAAGATATCTCAATATGCGATTCCAGCTTCACTTGGACAGTCTATTACTGCTATTGGATTTATTATCATGAATACGATTATTGTAACTTATGGTGATCCAACTGTTGCAGCATTTAGTGTTGGTAATAGAATTACAAGTATAATTCTACATCCAGTGATGGCAATTGGTGGTGTATTAGCTGCATATCTCGGACAAAACATAGGCAATCAGAATCCAGCACGTGCTAGAGAAGCTTTTAAAAAAGCAATGCAATTGTCTGTAATTCTTATGGCAGTAGGATCATTTATAGTCATATGGTTTAGAGCACCTTTAATAGGGATTTTTATAAAAGATGATCCGACAGCTCTTAGCTTAGGTGTTGAATATATGTTCTTTTTATTGATTGGGCTACCCTTGATGGGAATTTTTCAAACATTCATGGGTACTTTTAACGGAACAGGTAATACTAAATTTACATTTGCTTTTTCTATAACCAGATTATGGCTATTAAGAATTCCTGCAATATTGATATTTAAGTATACAACAAGTATTGGAAGTAGTGGTATTTGGTATGCAATGTTAATTAGTAATGTATTAATCATATTTGTAGGTATATTCTTTTATCGACAAATTGATTTTAAACCTAAAATAGATATTACACGAAAAGATAGAAAGCTATTAAAATCTAGTATATAAATTCATGAGTCCTTAAGATTTATCTTAAGGGCTTTTTCTTTTGTTGTTTCTTTTTGTATATTTTTGATGATATAATAAAATAAAACGAAGAAGGCTTTTTACTTATGAATAAGATTATATCTAAGAAAGCATTAAGCAATTCAATCACACAAATGAAAATCTATGCACCACATGTTTTAAAGCATGCACAAGCAGGTCAGTTTGTGATGCTTAGAATTAATGAGACTTCTGAGAGAATTCCACTGACAATTTCAGATATGGATCACAAAAATGGACTCATAACTATTATCTTTCAAGTTGTAGGTGCTACAACGTTACAACTTAACAAATTAGTTGAGGGTGATGAGATATTAGATCTACTTGGCCCACTTGGTAAACCAACACATATAGAAGGTTTTAAAAAAGTTTGTGTGATTGGTGGCGGTGTAGGTTGTGCAATTGCTTATCCTATCGCAAAAGCACTAAGAGAAAAAGGTGTAGAAGTAGATGTAATCATAGGATTTAAAACAAAAAATGATATGATTTTATATGATAAATTTATAACAGTAGCTAATCAATTATATGTTTCAACAGATGATGGTAGTTTTGAGAAAAAAGGCTTTGTTACAAATATTTTATCGGACTTATTAAATAAGGGTCAAATGTATGACCATGTTTTTGCAATTGGTCCAATACCGATGATGAAAAGTGTAAGTCAGGTGACTAAGCCTTATCACATAGGCACAACAGTAAGTCTTAATCCAATTATGGTTGATGGTACAGGTATGTGTGGTGGATGTAGGGTCAAAGTTGGAGAAAATATAAAGTTTGCATGTGTAGATGGTCCTGATTTTGATGGTCATTTAGTTGATTATGATTTGTTACAATCAAGAAATAATATGTACAAAGCAGATGAGTTAAAAAACTATGACTGTTTAGTTAAGAAAGGTGATATTAAATGAATCTTTCTAAACAAAAAGTAGTCATGCCTACTGTTGATCCTCAAATAAGAATCAAAAACTTTGAAGAAGTATCACTTGGCTATGATACAGATGATGCGATATTAGAAGCAAATAGATGTCTAGAATGTAAACACAAGCCATGTGTTGCAGCATGTCCTGTCGGTATTGATATACCAGGATTTATTCATCAAATAAAAGCTGGTAAGTTTGAAAAAGCATATCAACTGATTTTAAGAGATAGTGTGCTGCCTGCAGTATGTGGTAGAGTTTGCCCTCAAGAAGTTCAATGTGAGAGTGTATGTGTTAGAAGCATAAAAGGTGAGGCAGTTGCAATCGGACGCTTAGAAAGATTTGCAGCAGATATGCATTATTTAAAAGATAACAATTTAGAAGAAAATAGTATTAAAAAAAATAAGATAAAAGTAGCGATAGCAGGTAGTGGGCCAGCAGGTCTAAGTTGCGCAAGTCAATTGTTAAATTTAGGATATGATGTAACGATCTATGAAAGCTTACATGAAGCTGGTGGAGTACTTGTTTATGGTATTCCTGAATTTAGATTACCTAAAAGTGTCGTTAAACAAGAAATAGAACAATCAATTAAACAAGGTGCAACTTTAAAAACTTCTATGATTATAGGTCAAACCCTATATATTGATGAACTATTTGAACAAGGATTTGAAGCAGTGTTTTTAGGAACTGGTGCAGGACTTCCTAAATTTTTAAATATAAAAGGTGAAGGATTAAATGGTGTTTATTCTGCAAATGAATTTTTAACACGAATAAACTTAATGAAGGCTTACAACGAAGAACAAGCAACACCAATTTATAAAGGTGAAATTGTTGGCATAGTTGGTGGTGGAAATGTTGCTATTGATTCAGCAAGATCAGCATTAAGACTTGGTGCAAAAGAAGTCCATTTAATCTATAGACGATCACTAGAGGAACTACCTGCAAGATCAGAAGAAGTTGAGCATGCAATAGAAGAAGGCATCATTTTTGACATTTTAACTCATCCAGTAGAAATCATGGGAGATGAAAAAGGGTTTGTTAAAAAAATCAAATGTATAAAAATGGAACTAGGTGAAAAAGATAGTTCAGGTAGAAGAAGACCAAGTGCCATTAAAGATTCTGAATTTGAGATGAATTTAGATGTTTTAGTGGTTGCAATTGGGACAACACCAAATCCTTTAATCTCACAAAATACTGAGCAATTAAAGATTAATAATTGGGGTGGTCTAATTGTAGAAAAAGATACAGGTCTTACGACAAAAGAATATGTATATGCAGGAGGAGATGTAGTCACTGGTTCAGCAACCGTAATACTTGCTATGGGAGCAGGAAAAAAAGCAGCAAATGCAATTGATCAAAAATTAAAGATTAAACATAAAAATATCTAAAAGAGGGAACTATTATGCGTGTTGATTCACATCCGATTTTAAGATTTGAAAAAAAAGAAACAATAGAGTTTATGTTTGAAGGAAAAAAAGTTATGGGACAAATGGGAGATACCATTGCTTCAGCACTAGTCAATCTAGGGATTAGTGTTTTTAGTGTATCTATTAAGCTAAAAAGACCTAGAGGTTTTTATTGTGCAATAGGAAATTGTGCAGCATGTAAGATGGTTGTAGATGGAAAACCTAATGTACGGACTTGTATTACTAAACTTGAACCTGGTATGGTTGTCGAAAGACAAACGGATAAGGGGGTCTATAAATGATTCATACAGACGTTTTAATCATTGGTGGTGGACCATCTGGTTTATGTGCGGCTTTAATGCTATTAGAAAGCAATTTAAAAGTAGTTATCGTAGATAGAGGCTTATCTTTGGGTGGACAATTGGTTAAACAAACTCATAAATTTTTCGGATCACAAAAACAGTATGCAAAAACTAGAGGTTTTGATATAGCAAATATTTTAGTTAATCAAGTGATTTCACATCCTAATTTAAGTATCTACCAAGGTGCAACTGTTTTAGGACTATATCCAGATAAAGTTGCTACGATATTACATGAAGATATTTATAAAAAAATACAAAGTAAAGCAATTATTGTTGCAACTGGTGCTAGTGAGAAGTTTTTAGCATTTGAAAATAATGATCTGCCTGGTATATATGGTGCAGGTGCAGTCCAAACATTGATGAATCAATTCGGTGTTTTACCTGCAAAAGAAGTGGTTATGATTGGATCAGGTAATATTGGGTTAATTGTAAGTTATCAATTGATTCAAGCAGGTGTTAAAGTAGCTGCTGTTATAGAAGCATCCTCTAAAATAGGTGGATATAAAGTGCATGCTTCAAAACTTAGACGATTAGGTGTACCTATTTATACAAATAAAACGATTAAAAGAGCTTTAGGTGAGCAATCGGTCCAAGGATTAGAAATTGTTTCTCTAGATGATAAATTTCAAGAAATTAATGATACATCTATGATTATTAAAGCTGATTCAATTTGTATTTCTGTAGGACTTGCTCCAGGATATCAATTACTTGATATGGTGGGTGCAAAAACCGGATATATAGCTGAATTGGGTGGTACGATACCTTTAGTCGATCAAAAGCATATGACGACGGTAGATGGCATATTTTCTTGTGGAGATAACATCGGCATCGAAGAAGCATCATCTGCGATGATGGAAGGTTATTTAACTGGGTTATATGTAACTCAATATTTAAACCAAAAACATCCTGATTATGATTTGAAAGTTAATGGTTATGAATCAGAATTAAATATATTAAGAGCAGGACCTTTTGGAAGTAAAACTAGAAGTGGACTAAACAAGATGAAGGAGTTGATGGATGATGTTGGATAAAACTGGTGTACCTACCAAAGATTTGGTCTTATCTAAATTTTTTGATGAAAAAACATTGTATAAACCAAAAGCTATCATTGAATGTTATGAAGAGATACCTTGTAATCCTTGCAGCACAAGTTGTCCATTTGATGCCATTCATATTGGTCAAAATATTAATGATATTCCAAAATTAGATGTAGATCTTTGTACCGGGTGTGGCATCTGTGTAACCAGCTGTCCAGGACTAGCCATTATGGTTGCTCAAATAAAAGGTGAAAAAGCTATTTTTAAGATTGCATATGAGCAATATCCACTACCAAAAAAAGGAGATATTGTAAAAGGTATCAATCGGCATGGAGAAGAGATTTGCATGTGTGAAATCTTAAACGTAAAACTTAACAAAAATCAAGATAAAACAGCTTTAATAGAAGTAAGTGTTCCGTTAGAATATATACATGATTTTATAACAGTGAGGATTTAGATATGAATAAAAAAGATATAATCATGTGTCGATGTGAAGATGTTACTTTAGAAGATCTACATAAAAAAATGGATGAAGGCTATCATACATTTGAAGATTTAAAAAGAGTTCTGAGAATTGGAATGGGGCCTTGTCAAGCTAATACTTGTGGTATAATTATTCAAAAAGAAATTTCAAAATACTTAAATAAAAAAATAGAAAACGTTCCTACACACCATCATAGACCTATGATCCAAGGGGTCTCTTTAGAAAAAATATTTAAGGAGATTAAAAAATGAAAAAACATGTTTGTATTATAGGTGCTGGTATAAGTGGATTAAGTATTGCATATCACTTAGCAATTCAAGGTGTTAAAGATATTTTAGTTATAGACAAAGGATATTTTACCAATGGTGCAACAGGTCGTTGTGGTGCAGGGGTAAGACAACAATGGCAAACTAAAATGAACTGCATCATGGCAAAAAAAAGTATGGAATTTTTTGAAAAAGCAAATGAAATCTTAGCCTATGATGACGATGTAGAATTAAAACAAGAAGGATATTTAATTTTAGCAACTACAGTTGAAGAAGAAATACAATTTAAGAAAAATGTTGACTTACAAAATAAACTCAATATTCCTTCAAAAGTATTAACTAAAAAAGAAGCACTAAATATAGTGCCTCACTTAAATCCAGATGCCTTTTTAAGTGCAACTTATTGCAAGACTGATGGACATTTAAATCCTTTTAAAATGAGTGAAGCATTTTATAAAGCATGTTTAAAACTAGGAGTTGAGTTTCATTTTTTTGAAGAAGTCATCTCTATGAAAACAAAAAATAAATTAGTGATTCAAATCATAACTGATAAAGACAATTATGAAATTGATATACTTATTAATGCAGCTGGCGGTTATGCTCGTGAAATAGGTCTCATGGCTGGTGTGGATATTCCAGTTTATTCAGAAAATCATGAAATATTAGTCACAGAGCCTATAGAACCCATGCAGGGGCCAATGGTGATGAGTTTTTCAAAAAACATTTATTGTCAACAAGTTCCAC
Source organism: Acholeplasmataceae bacterium (assembly GCA_021108415.1). Taxonomy (GTDB): domain Bacteria; phylum Bacillota_I; class Bacilli_A; order Acholeplasmatales; family Acholeplasmataceae; genus Mariniplasma. The sequence goes on from JAIOQX010000003.1 coordinate 220,998, forward strand.
ATGGGCCATTTTTAATTGGAAGATCAAATTTTGATGTAAAACCAAGTCATGATATATCAAGTTCTTGGCAATTCTTAGATCAAATGAGTCAAACAGTTTGTGGTTTGATGCCTAAACTTGGTAAACTGAATATAGTAAGACAATGGGGTGGATCTTATAATATGTCAGATGACCATCAACCGATTATCTCTAAGGCAAGTGAAGTATCTAATTTTTACATGGCATGTGGGTTCTCAGGGCATGGATTTATGCTTGCGCCAATGACAGGACTTCTAATTGCACAACTTGTTTTAGGCCAAAAAACAGAATTAGATATTAATCAATTGTCAATTCAAAGATTCAAGCATCAAAAAAATATAAATATAGAAAAATCAGTAGTATAAAAAAAAGGAGAGAAATATTATGGGTATGTATCATTACAAAACAGAACCACTAACAGATTTTCAAATTGAGTCGAACATCAAAAAGTATGAAGAAGGTATTAGAACAGTTTATACTTATCTTGGGGGAAATTATGACTTGGTCATCAATGGAGAACGTGTAAAAACTGAACACAAAGTTGATTCTATCAATCCTGCTAATCATAGGGAAATCGTTGGAACGATTTCTCAAGCTTCTATAAAAGAAGCTGATCTAGCTATGAAAGTTGCATTAAATGCTTTTGAAACTTGGAAGTTTGTAGATCCCAAGATTAGAGCAGATGTTTTATTTAAGTCAGCAGCAATCATCAGAAAAAGAAAGTTTGAATTTGCGGCACTTATGACTAAAGAAGCTGGTAAACCGTGGCCAGAAGCTGATGCGGATGTTGCAGAAGCCATTGACTTTTTAGAATATTACGCTAGACAAATGCTAGAGATGACAAAAATAGATGACAAGATTTTAAGCAGAAGAAATTCAGAGAGAAATGAATATAAATATATTCCTTTAGGTGTTGGTGTTGTTATTCCACCTTGGAATTTTCCACTTGCAATACTAGTTGGTATGACTAGTGCAGCTGTCGTATCAGGAAACACAGTCATCTTAAAACCAGCAAGCACGACACAAGTTATAGGCTATAAGTTTGTTGAAGTCTTAGAAGAAGCAGGTCTTCCTAAAGGTGTTGTGAGCTTCTTACCGGGTAGAGGTAGTGAGATTGGAGAATATTTAGTCAATCATCCAAAGACCAGATTTATATCTTTTACAGGTAGTATGGAAGTTGGTGTTGGCATTTATGAGAAAGCTGCTAAATTACAAAAAGGTCAAATTTGGTTAAAACGTGTGATTGCAGAGATGGGTGGCAAAGATGCGATTGTCGTTGATAGTGATGCAAATCTAGATCTTGCAGCTGAATCTATTGTTAAAGCAGCATTTGGTTTTAGTGGTCAAAAATGTAGTGCATGTTCAAGAGCAATCATTGTCGATGATGTCTATGATCAAGTTATTGATAAAATCGTTAGACTAACTCGACAAATAAAAGTTGGTAATCCAGAGAAGAAGGAAAACTTTATGGGTCCAGTCAATGATCATCTAGCATATAAGAAAATTACTAGTTATTTTGAAGTAGGAAATCAAGAGGGCAGATTATTAATTGGTGGTACAGCAAATGATGATAAAGGATATTTTATTGATCCAACGATATTTGCTGACTTGAAACCTGATTCCAGATTAATGCAAGAAGAAATTTTTGGTCCAATTTTAGCAATCTGTAAAGCAAAAGACTTTGATGATGCATTAAAGATTGCAAATTTAAGTGATTACGGACTTACTGGTGCAGTCATTTCTAATAACCGTATGCATTTAGAAAAAGCAAGAAATGAATATCATGTAGGAAATTTATACTTAAATAGAAAATGTACAGGTGCAATCGTCGGATATCAACCATTTGGTGGATTTAATTTAAGTGGTACCGATTCTAAAGCAGGTGGACCAGATTATTTAGTTTTACATATGCAAGGAAAAACAGTTTCAGAGGCTTTATAATAAAATTAAAGACAAAAAAAGGAGTTCATTTTATAAAATGAGCTCCTTTTTATCAATCGCTTATCGTGATTTGTCCTCTACCTTGTCTTTTTGACTGATACATGAGTTGATCACCTTGATCTAATAAATCATGATAATCTTTATTTGTATCATTTATTTTAACAATACCTACTGATGCAGAAACTTTAAGGTTTTTAGTCATATTATTTAAAGTTTCAATATCATTGATCAACCTTTTTGCACGGTCAATAATTTCATCTCTTGTATGTGAGTATGCATAAATGAAGAATTCATCCCCACCTAATCTGTAATAAATAACGTTTTGTTCCCAATTAGATATGAATAGATTAGATAAATCAATTAAGAATTTGTCGCCTTCTTGATGACCTAGTTCATCATTAATTTCTTTAAATCCATCAATATCAAAATATATACCATACGCATCTTTTTCATTTTTTAGCACAGAGAAATGTTTTTTCAAGGTTTCTCTTGTGAATAATCTTGTTAATGGATCTTGATATGTTTTTTGGTAGTAAGTAATTTCATCTGGTGTATCATCATAGATTCGAATAACTTTTCCAAATACCAGTGGAAATTTTGTGTTTAATACCTTGTGTAAACTCGTATAAAGCCAGATCGTCTTACCATGATCATTTAAAGGAAGATAGAAATATAAATCTTCATCGATTGTTTTAACTTTATGAATCAGATCAAGTAAATAAGTATTTTTACCTTCAACTTCTGCAAGTGCATTATCTAAGACGATATTAGCCAAGATATCTTTTGAATATAAGATGTCTTGTTTTTTAAACCCTATTTGAGTAACATCACCGTATAAGACGTTAAATCTCATCGGACTTTCACCTAATACAAAATAAAAATTGATATGCTTTGGGTTTTGAAAAAGCATGTCATTGGTATAATCAATATCATATCTTGTTTTGAGTTCTTTAATAACTTGATGTTGCATATAATCACCTTATACGTATTTTAACATAATAAATGCCAGATGAATAGAACAATTATATTACAACTTTCTTAACAATTTATTACATCCGATTAATTTATAATATGAGGATACATGTTATAATATAAGAAATGAAAAAAAGTGGTGAAATCAATGAAAACATATTTAAAAGCTTATACAAAAGAAGTTTTTGATCAGACACAAGAAATAATTGACAAATTTGGTCCTAGACTTGCTGGAGATAAATCTTCTCATGATGCAGCAGATTATATTTATAATGAATTTGCTAAAAATAGTGATCAAGTACAAAAAGAAGCATTTCATATTCATCAAGGTGCATTTCTTGGATGGATTAGAATATTAGTATTTAACTATTTACTTGCTATTGTTTTTATGTGGTTAGATTTAGCTTATATTTCTGCTATCTTGTTGATTGCTAGTGTACTCATTTTAGTTTTACAGTTTTTCCTATATAAACCCTTACTTGATAAATTTTATCCGAAGAAAGATGCGTATAATGTAGTGGGAATTATTGAACCTAAAAAAGAAGTTAAACAACAAATTATTGTTAGTGGACATCATGACAGTGCGCGCATTTTTAATTTTTTGACACATCAACCAAAATTATATAACTTAAGAACAACTGGTTCAATTGCATTGGTCATCTTAATGTCAGTTGTGAGTTTATTAGTTTTTTTAGTGCCACAAGTAGAATCCATAAGCATGTATATTTCAATATTCTTTTCTATTTCATTTATATTAGTCGGACAAATGTGGTTTTTTGCGTCTAAAAAAGGGACACCAGGAGCTGGTGATAATTTAGTCGCATCAATGATCGCGTTAAGTGTCGGTAAGCATTTTAAGCATGTTAATCCATTAAATCACACAAGAGTTATCATGATCAGCTTTGATGCAGAAGAAGAAGGATTAAGAGGCGCTAGAGCTTATGTGAAAAAGCATAAAGATGAATTAAAAGCAACACCTACTTATTTATTGAATGCTGATTGTTTATATGATGAAAAAGAATTGTTCTTTTTAACAAGTGATTTAAACAACTTTGTCCAATTTGATGATGATTTTGTAGATGAAATCTTAAATGTTGCGGAAACTCAAGGTAGATTTGCGTTTAAACAACCTATAGCTTTTTTAACTGGTGGGACAGATGCAGCAGAATTTGCAAAAGAAGGTATAAAAGCAACTACACTTATTGGTATGCCTTGGACTAATGATAATAGAAATCAATCATATCATACAATTCATGATACATTAGAAAATGTAAATGAAGATGTTGTAGTCTATGCGCTTGATATGTTTATCTCATATATAAAATATAAAGATCAAAAGATTGGTAAATAATATGAAGGAAACAAAAATAAACTCAAAAAAAGTCTATACGTGCTCTTTTATGGAAGTTTTTGAAGATGATGTGAAACTACCTGATGATAGAATAGCTTTTAGAAGTTATCTTAAACATCCAGGTGGTGCAGCAATGCTTGCGACTACAAAAGATGATCAAGTCATTCTAGTTAAACAATATAGATACCCACTTGACGAAATCATTTATGAAATTCCTGCAGGTAAAATGGATATCAAGGGAGAATCTTTTAAAGATTGTGCACTAAGAGAATTAGAAGAAGAAACGGGTTATTATTCAGATGAGGTATCTTTTTTGTATCAAATATATCCATGTGTTGGATATAGTGATGAAATCATAGAAATATATCAAGCTAAAAATGCATATAAACTAGAAAAACCGATAGATAAAGATTTAGATGAGTTTATAGAAGTCTATTTATTTACTAAAAAAGAAGTTCAAACTTTAATCAAAAACAATCAAATAAAAGATGGTAAAACAATGTTAGCTTTGACATCTTGGATACATGAATAAAAATAGATAGATAAAACTATTTATTTTTCTTTATAAAGGGGTTTTTATTTGACCGAAAATAGCGTATAATAAAACTATGAAAGCGTTTTTATTATAAACTACATAAGGGAGAATTATGTTCATGCAAATGACTGCTGTTATTAAAGAAAAAAGTGGTAAAGGGTGTAAAGTCGTAAAAACAAACGTTCCTGAAGCATTAAAATCTAATGAGGTTTTAATTAAGGTGCTTGCAACTTCTATTTGTGGCACAGATGTCCATATTTATAAATGGGATAAATGGAGTTCAAAAAGAGTATCTCCACCAAATATCATGGGACATGAATTTGCTGGAGAAGTCATTAAAATAGGAAAAGATGTCACTAAAGTGAAAATTGGGGATACTGTATCTTCTGAAACGCATTTAGTTTGTGGTACCTGCGAGTTTTGTTTAAGGAGAGAATACCATATTTGTGAAAATACTCAAATTATAGGTGTTGATACAAATGGTTGTTTTGCAGAATATATTAAAATGCCAGAATTTAATTTGATCGTTAATAACATGAATATCGATCCAAAGTATCTATCGATTCAAGAACCATTGGGTAACGCAGTTCACACGATGCTACATTTTGATATTAAAGATAAAAATGTTGCAATTGTTGGATGTGGGCCAATTGGACTGATGGGTGTCAACATTGCAAAAGCGATGAAGTCAAAAAAGATTATTGCTATAGAGATTAATCCATATCGAATTGAATTAGCAAAAAAATTAGGAGCTCATGTAGTAATTAATCCATTAGAAGAAGATGTAATTAAAAGAGTCTTAGAAGAAACCAACGGAAAAGGTGTTGATGTAGTTTGTGAGTTTTCTGGTAATAAATCAGCGATTGAAAGCTCATTTCAATATATCAAAGCCGGTGGTAAGATGTCTATGCTTGGCATTACACCAGATTTAATTCAATTTGATTTATCAAATGATTTTATATTTAAAGGAATCACGATGTATGGTGTCATCGGAAGACTTTTATTTGAAACATGGGATCAAGTGACAGCATTAATAAAAAATCATCAATTAGACCTAGATTTAATTGTGACACATACCCTACCTTTAAAAGATGTTAAAAAAGGTATGGAGATTATGATTTCAGGAAATAGTGGGAAAGTTGTATTAATACCAGAAAGTAAGGAGTGATTTATGGTGTCTTATTTAAAAAAGTATATTGACCAATTAAAAGCAGATGGAGTTTATAGAAAACTACCGATTAATGAAGGCCCTTGTGATGCTGAGATAACCTTAAACGGGAAAAGTGTAATTAATTTATCATCAAATAATTATTTAGGATTTGCAAATCATCCAAGATTAAAAAAAGCAGCAAAAGAAGCTATAGATATTTATGGTGTAGGTGCTGGAGCTGTCCGAACAATTGTTGGAAACATGGATATTCATGAAAAACTAGATCAAGTGATTGCAGATTTTAAACATGAAGAGGCTGCACTAGTTTTTCAGTCTGGATTTAGCGTCAATGCAGGTGTTATTCAAGCTGTCACTACTGATAAAGATTTAATCATATCTGATGCATTAAATCATGCATCGATCATCGATGGTGTACGCTTATCTAAAGCTAGTAGAGCTGTCTATAAACACAGTGATATGAATGATTTAGAAAATATATTGAAAGAAAAAAGAGATCAATATGATCAAGTATTAATCATTACTGATGGTGTTTTTTCTATGGATGGAGATATTGCAAATCTACCAGAAATTGTAAGATTAGCAAAACAGTATAAATGTTTAACTTATGTTGATGATGCTCATGGATCTGGTGTCCTAGGGGATAGAGGCAGAGGTACCGTTGATCACTTTAAGTTGCATGGTCAAGTTGATTTTATTGTAGGAACACTTTCTAAAGCTATTGGTGTTGTTGGTGGTTATGTATGTGGTTCAGCTGAGATGAGAGATTGGTTATTACATAGAGGTAGACCATTATTGTTTTCAACTGCGATGATGCCTAGTGCAGCAGCAGCGATTATAGAAGCTTTTAATATGTTAGAAACGTCTAGTGAGTACACTGAAAAACTATGGAGTAACGCTAATTATTTTAAAGAAAAATTAGATAAATTAGGTTTCGATATTGGACATAGTCAAACACCTATTACTCCAATTATGATAGGAAATGAAGCGCTGACTATGGCATTTTCAGAAAGTTTATTATACAATGGAGTATATGTGTCAGGTATTGTTTTCCCAACTGTTGCAAAAAACAGTGGACGAATTAGATGCATGGTATCAGCACTACATACTAAAAAGCAGTTAGATAAAGCCATTGATATTATGGAAAAAACTGCTAAAAAACTAAGAATATTATAGAGGAAGTGGGTATTTCATGTTAGAACAACTCAAAAAATATTTTGATCATTTTCATGAAGCAGTTTATATAGTTGATCCTAACAGGAAGATATTATATTATAATCCAATTGCAGAAAAGATTTCAGGTTTTACAAAAGAAGAGATGGAAGGTAGTTATTGTTTTGATAATAAACTCAATCACATTGATGAAAAAGGTAAAAAACTTTGTTTTGATGGATGTCCTTTACAACAATCAATAAGAGAAAATATTGTCACTGATAATATGGTTTATCTTCAACATAAAAAAGGACATAGAATTATTGTTCATGTCAAAGCGATTCCTTTAATTGAAAATGGTGAAATCATAGGTGCAATTGAAGTATTCACAGATCAAACAAAAAAACCGTTAGCATATGATAATGAAAAAATTAATGCTATCTTAAAATATGTAGATCCATTAACAGGGCTTTTAAATCGGTTGTTTATGAAATATGAACTACAAAAATTTCTAGATAAAAGAGATTTACAAGAGTGGGGAATCATCTTTTTAGATCTTGACTCATTTAAAAGAACAAATGATACATATGGACACCTTGTAGGTGATCAGGTCCTATCATCTGTAGCAAATACAATTCTAAACTTTTTAGAAGAAGAAGATTTTGCATTCCGCTTTGGTGGAGATGAAATGATCGTAATGTTTAGTAAAGCAACAAAAGAAAGTTTAATTAAAAAAGCTCAAGTTTTACAAGCTTTAATCAACGCAACTAAAATTAGAGATATAGATGATGATAATTTGACTAATATATCTATGGGATTAACTGTTATGAAAAATAATTCAAAGATCTCAGATATTATTGATATTGCAGATCAAGCAATGTATGAAGCAAAAAAAGAGGGTATCAATTTAATTAGATTCATTGAAAACAAATAATATAAAAGGGCTTTGCCCTTTTATTTTTGTGCTATAATTAAAGATAGAGGAAATCATATGAAAATTAAATGTATAAATTTAGAAGACATGAGAATATCAGTTACAGAAAACGGAGATAAGTTTAAGTATTTATTACCAGAAGAAGTTGCTGAAATACAAGATAAAAGTGACAAAATCGTAAAAGAACAGCAGGTCATTGAAACAAGTAAGTTTAGAAAAAAAGTTATCTGCCCTATTTTTTATGAGTGTGGTGGATGTGATTTTTTACACATAGATTATACGCATCAACTAGCGTTAAAAGAAGCTCACGTTAAAGATTTATTTGTAGAAAATCAAATATTTTGTGAAGTAAACCCTATTGTAAAAAGTGAAAGACCATTGCATTATAGACATAAAGTTGTCTTATCCGCTAAAACCAACAAACAAAAACTAAGACTTGGTCTATATAGAGAACATACGAGAGAAGTTTTGCCTTTTTTAGGGTGTTTTATCCATGATAAAAATGCAAATGAAGTGTTAAGAACTATAGAAATGCTTTTGAATAAGTATAAAATACCTGCATATGATTTGAAATTTGAGACAGGTATATTAAAGCATGTATTGATCAGAAAATCATATGATAGAAATGAAATGATGGTTGTTTTTGTTACAAACGGCAATTTATTGCCTAATGCAAAAAAAATATCTCAAGATCTTGTTAAAAAGCATAAAAGTGTTGTCACAACAGTTCAAAATATACATCGCAAAAAAACACATTTGGTTTTATTAGACGAAGAAAAGGTTATTTATGGTCCTGGATATTTAATCGATAAAATTGATGACCTATCGTTTAAATTGTCAGCAAAATCATTTTATCAAGTGAATCCAGAACAAATGTTTAAACTTTATAGCAAAGCTATTGATATGTCAAAAATAAATAAAGATGACGTTGTATTAGATGCTTACTCTGGGATAGGCACATTATCATTATTGCTATCTAAAAAAGCAAAACAAGTGGTTGCTGTAGAAGTGAATAAAGATGCTCACTATGATGCATTAAATAATAAAAAATATAACCAGATTACTAATATTGATTTTGTTTGTGAAGATGTTAGTCATTATGTAAAAACTTTAGATAAACATATTGATGTATTATTTATGGACCCAACAAGAGATGGATCAACAAAAGAGTTTCTAAATGCTGTTGTTGAATTAAAACCTAAAAAGATAGTTTATATATCTTGTGAACCTAAAACACAGGTTAGAGATATTGTTATGCTTAATGAATATTATGATGTAGTAGAGATACAACCCGTTGACATGTTTTCGCAAACTGCTCACGTTGAAAACATTGTTCTGTTGACTTTGAAATCATAAAAATTAAAGTTACTTATCCGACATATTATTGGAATCAAATAAACTCTTAATAAGAAGGTAATCAAATGAAACTATTTGAGATTATAAAAGAAGAAAAAAAACAAATGAATCCAATTAGAGCAAAAGTAAATTATGTAATAGTCCCATTGTTTTTACTTTTAGGTTTCGGGACACTGATTGCAATAACCATTTTAATGAGTATAGATGAAGTTAGATATCTTCCTCACTTTATTGGAGGCATGATATTTTTTGGTGTCTTGTGTGTAATTATTTTAATATCTGTTCCGTTCACAAGGAAAATTGAATTACGTTTAGAAAATAGCAAATATGACTTCAGTTATACACAATTAGATGATATTGAATCAATAGAAGTTGAACCATTTGAAGGTGCAGATGAAGGCACAAAAGTTATATTTAATAACAATGGTTTAAACACTTATGGGCAGCAATACGATTATAACCATTTTGAAATAAGTTTTATCACATCAAATAAGTATAACCAAATCTTCTTAGGTGTCAGATTTTTACTTTTAAATACAAATGAGGAGTTTGATCCGTTTCTAACATTTAAATTTGATGGTAAATTTTATTCTATCATTAAGCATTTTGAGATTCCAATAAATAATAGACAAGTGATGGAATATTTGCTAGAAAATAAAGAAGATGCGTTTAAACAAATTTACAACTATGGCTACATTAAAAAAATATGATAAATTAATATATCAATTTATTGAGGCACTTGTAATTTGCAGCAATTCAGATTTCATTCACCTCTTAAATAGACAATCTTTATAAGTGTTTTTTGCGTAATGGTACACCAGTTGAAAATATTGTAGTACTTTCTAAAAAAACATTAAATTAAAATTATAATTAGAGATTAAAAAATCATACATTTTCTATAAAAATAGAGGTGGAACTTATGCTCATCATTGATTGGTTATTTAAAGGAGATATCATTATTCAATATCTAACAAATGTTTATCTATTAGAAAAGCCATTTGATCATCACAATGAAGGTTATATATCTAAATATTTGAAATTTTATGATCAAAAAAATCATGTATGGGGTGATGGTATTTATTCACCTAAGTGGATATCAAGCACATATACTTTATTAGAATTAAAATACATGGAAATCCAATATGATCATCGTTTTTATCAACAAGCAACACGAAAAGTATTTAACGGACTTTGGTTTAACAAAGGGAAAGTCTATAGAAACAGAAAACAAGATATGTGTATGTCAGCAATGTTATTAAGTCTGATTAGTTATGGAAGAATTCAAGATGATAGAATATCAGAGATCATAGATTATATCCTAGATCATCAAATGAGTGATGGTGGTTGGAATTGTAGATGGGACGCAATTCCAAACAGATCTATCGTGGGATCTGTGCATACAACATTATCGGTCTTAGAAGCTTTTTCTGATTATGAAAAATATGGCTATAAATATCGATTAGATGATATAAAAAAACAAGTTTTAAAAGCTCAAGAGTATTTATTAAAAAGAGATTTATTTAAGTCATTAAAAACAAAAAAAATGATTCACAAAGATATGATTGGTTTCCACTATCCAACTAGATGGAAATATGATTGTTTTCGTGCCTTAGAATATTTTGTTGATGTTAAACATATGTATGATAGCAGGATGAAAGACGCTTTAGATATTCTAAAAGAACAATTATCAAAGGGATATATTCATAAAGGAAAAGCATATTCAGGAAAAGTTCATTTCATACTTGAAAAAGGAAGTAAAGGAAGATTTAATACATATAGAGCTTTAAGAATACTTAAATACTATGATTTCAAGGCTTATCAAAATATAATACAAATCGAGTATCCTTATTAAATAAATGTTGAAAGTGGTGATTAAATGTTATTAAAAATGATTCATATACACTCAAATCATATAGATAAATACCCATTTAATCTACCTTTATTTCAACAAGAAATTAGTTTGAATCTATCAAATCCAGTTACAATTTTAGTTGGTGAGAACGGAAGTGGAAAATCTAGTTTATTAAAATTGATACAAAATAAACTTGCTTTAATAAGTATTAAACTTCCAAATGATCAAGATGAACTTTTTTTAGAAAAAACTTCAATTGATCTTAGTTATCAACTTGTAAAACCAAAAGGATTCTTTTTTGAAAGCATTAAGTTTATTAATTATGTAGAGTATATGAAAAGAGAGGTTGCATACGCACAACAAGAAATTAATCGCGTAGAACTAGAATATAAAGATAAATCAGCATATACAAAGTCATTAGCAAAATCTCCATTCACTAAAACGCTATACGAACTTGAACACATGTATGATAAGGATTTAGCTCACACATCTCACGGTGAAGCGTATCTTGATTTTTTCTCGTCTAGAATTAAAGATAATCAAATCTATCTTCTTGATGAGCCAGAAACACCTTTATCTACACAAAACCAGCTAACTTTAATGGCTATGATTATAGACGCAACAAAACGAGGTTGTCAGTTTATTCTTGCGACACATTCACCAGTATTAGCAGCAATTCCTAATGCTTCTATTTATGAGATAAAAAATCATCAATTTGTCGAAACGAATTACGAAGACATTGAAAGCATCAATTTATTAAAGAATTTTTTAAATGATAAAGAAAGATTTTTAAGACATTTTAAAGATGAAAAATAAAAAAAATGAAATTAAAAAAAGCAATTTGAATTGCTTTTTTTATAATCATATTTTAATTAAACTTGAATTATAAAAAAAATAGGGTTTATTATATAGATTTTAAATGTTATAATCTAATAAATAAAAGGAAGTAGTTTATATGAAAAATAAAGAACTCCATAATTATTTGATTGAACAGTTTAAACATATAGAACATATTACATCAATACCTATGATGGGTGGATACATCTTTTATTACAAAGGACGCATATTTGGTGGTATTTATGAACCAGGATTTATGGTAAAAATAACTAAAGCCAGTAAAAAATATCTACCAAACGCTGATATGATGCCACCCTATAAAGGTGCAAAAGATTTAATTTTAGTAGATGATGTTGATCAAAGTAGGCTTTTATGTGAAATGATCATTCATATGTATGATGAACTTCCTGAACCAAAAAAAAGAAAAAAAATATAAATTCATTTATAGATGAAAGGATAAAGATATATGACATTAACACTTATCGCGTTAGCAACAATTGATATAGTTGCTTTACTCATGCTTATTGGATTACTCAGAAAAGAAAATTTACTAACCGATCAGTTTAAAAAATTTTTTAAATATAGCGTATTCATAGCAATCTTTATCATTACCAATGAAACGGGTAGTTATTTAGTAAATAATCAATCAGTTGGATTAAAACCTTTAAATGAAATCTTTAATGTTGTTGGATTTGCTTTATCACCTTTAGTTCCTCTTTTACTCATAGAGATTTTTGGTGAAAATGTAATCAAAAGAAATAAATATATAGTCATCCCAACAATTGTTAATGCGATTGCATCTATCTTATCTCCATGGTTTGGTTTTATCTTTCATGTGAGTACATTAAATGTATATGAGAGAGGTAATTTGTTTTTTATATTTGTTTTAGTCTATATCACTAACATTGCAATACTTTCATATGTTGCGTGGTTAAATGGAAAAGAAAGATTTTTTCCGATTAAATGGAAAATTCTAGGCTTAGCGCTCTTTACGCTAGTTGGTTCTTCAGTTCAATTGATTTTACCTAATGTATTAGTTACTTGGCATTGTGTAACACTTGCATTGTTTTTATTATATTTATTATTATCTGAATATGATGCTAGTTTTGATGCATTGACAAATCTATATAATCGACAAGCATTTGAAAATGCGACAAAGATGTTAAATCATAAGAAAGATTTTAGTGTAGTTTTAATTGATATCAATAACTTTAAAGAAACAAATGATATCTATGGACATGACACTGGTGATTTAGCATTAAAAGAAACTTCTGAAGTTATCAAAAAAGCTTTTGGTAATAAACTAAACGGCTATCGTATTGGTGGAGATGAGATATGTATCATTTTTCGAAGTAGCGATGAAAAAATGTTAAAAAAACATTTAGTAGAGATGTCAACAGAGCTAGAATTAAAAAGAAAAAAACATTTTTGGATGCCAACGATATCATATGGGTATTCCATCAATGATGGCGTTGAATCTACAACTTTTCAAGAGGTTTATAAAAAAGCTGATCAGTACATGTATTTACAAAAAGCAAAACAAAAACAAGAAGTCAATTAGAACATAAAAGCCTATATTTTGAAATTCAAATAAAAAACGATAATTTGCTTGCCGAATCATCGTTTTTTTAGTATAATTAAATAAACAAAAAAAGAGTATTAATTTTGATCTTAATCTAATTAGTACTCTTTTTTTAAAACTTAATAGGGAGAGAATTTATGGGATCAGAAATACTAGAGATTTTTAGTCATTTGTTATTAAGCTTAGCTGTTATTTTGGTTGTTGTATTAATCGCAAGATCAGTAGTAGCAGGTACAAAGTATTCACCAATCTTAATCATCGTAGTTTTTGGATTGGCATTAGGGATGGTATTAGAACTATCTGGATTATCTACACCGGGATTATCAGAGTTTCCCGTTGTTGGACTATCTGGTGGAACAACCATCATTGCATTAATCGCAACATTCTTTGTAGGTGGTCAAAAATTAAGAAATACATTTTGGAAACCTAAAGAACCAAAAGAAGATGATGTTGAATTAAACAATGAAGAAGTTTTACTTGGCACTAAAGGAACACAATTGATCTTTTTAGTAAGAGCATTCTTTATTTTAATAGGTATTCAATCATTATATAAGATTATTTATCCTACAAGTGGTGATGTATTGCAAAACACATATCCATTATTAGCATTTTTTGGATTGGCAGTTGCGATTATCCTAATTGATAGTAAAGCAAAAGTTAAAGATAAGAGATTATATCTTAAAAGAGGGTTAGTTGAAGTTGTTGTCATCTTGGCAGTCTTATTATTTGGTAAAGCTATATCAGATATCATTAATCCATTAATCGCATTGCCACAGATCTTTTTTGCGATGATCATATCATCTACTCTTGGTATGGCATTTAGTGATTGGAGACCAGGACCTACGATGAGAGCTTTACTATTTGGTGGGATTCCAATCGTCTTAGCAGGTGTATTTATTACAGGTGGTACAAGATTACTTGATGCATTCTCACTTGATGGTATGTTACAAGTGATGGCATATGGTTTCTTCGGTCAATTATTCTGGATGTTTGTAGGTATTGCCTTATTAGTTTTTGTTGGTAAATCTAATGATGTAGATATACTTGCACCAGGTATGGCAGGATCACTCTCACATAGTGGATTAACCGGAGCATGTACAGCTGGTGATATTGGTGAAGTTGCAAAAGAGCGTGCACCAATTATGATTAATATTCCATTTTTTGGACATTTATTTGTGTTTACTATATTAGCAATTAGTGTAACAAGAGGTAATTTATTGTTAGTACCAGCAATCTTAGTTGTTTTATTAGGAATAACATTTACCTATTTTGCATTAACAACACTTAGAAAAGCTGAAGGTAGTGAAAAACAAGAAATAAAAGGATTAGTTTTATTTTCTATAGGTTGGCAATTAGTTGCTGTCTTTGGTGGTTTCTTATTATTGGATTTTGCAGGTATGGACTTAGAAAGTGCTGCAATGGCTAATAGTAGTGCAATTTCTCACTTTGGTTTATTTGCAGCAGTACAAGGTGGTATGTTTGAAAGTGTTAACCCTGCATTTAGTTCTGTAGCGCTGATTTCATTTATATTTGCGATGCCATTTTTAATTCATCCATTGGTATTTGGTATGTTTGGTAAAGCAATGAGTAATGACGGAAAGATGCCTAAGAAAGCAGTCGCAGTTCTAGCTATTTTAGGTATTGTGGGTGTTTTATTTTCATTGATTATTTTATAAACTAAAAAAATAATACATAAAAAAGTCATCTTCTAGTTTTTAGTTGATGGCTTTTTGTTTTATTAGTTGTATTTTTAAATATAATGATGTGTTTATCATATAATCATGTCTATAATTAGGTATAATTAAAAAAAAGGAAGTGTTTAATGATGAACTTAACAGATAAACAAAATTTATTAGAACTATTAGAAAAACGATTTAAAAAACATATGCATAGACACAATCTTATATCTTGGGATCAACTTGTCTTAAAATTATCAGATAAAATGATTGATACGATCTGGCAAATGGAAGAAACTGGTGGACAACCTGATGCAGTCAATATCGATGAGCATCTCTTTTATATAGATATGTCAAAAGAATCTCCAAAAGATAGAGGTAGCATTTGTTATGACAAAAAAGCAAGAGAAGAACGTAAAAAATTTCCACCAAAGACTTCAGTATTTGAAATGCTAGATCAAATGAATGCCAATTTATTAGATGAATCAATGTATAAAAAAGTCCAATTGATTGAGGATTTAGATTTAAAAACTTCAAGTTGGATACAGACTCCAGAAAACATCAGATCTTTAGGCGGTGCATTGTTTGGAGATAAAAGATATAATCAAACTTTTATTTATCACAATGGTGCTGATTCCTATTATGGGAGTAGAGGGTTTAGAAGTTTTATAAAAATCTATTAAAAGAAGTTTGCGTTTTAAGATAAAAAAGTTATAATTAAACTATAGAAAATAAAATTAGCATAATAGGAGTGATCATCATGAAAACAGATCAAATAAGTATGTCATTTGATAATCAATTTATCGGAACTATGTCATCACCAAAAGGTGATGTTAAACTAGGATCACAAGAACAAGGTCAATCACCATATCATTTATTGTATGGCGCATTAGGTTCTTGTTTTTACGCAACTTTCTTAAGTGTTGCATTAAAAATGAGGTTGACTTTTGATAAAGCTGAACTTAAAGTATCTGGAACAAAAAGAGATCAAAGTCCAGCAACTTTAGAACAAGTTACTATTGATTTAGTTGTTTATAATCCAAGTGATGAAGCAAAATTAGGAAAAGCTGCACATTTAGGCGCTACACATTGTTCGATTCATGAAACAATCAGTAAAGTCGCAGAGATGAACCTAAATATCGAATTTAAAAAATAATCATAACATATATGTTTAAGGAGGTGGATCAATGAAAGTCAAAAAAATAGTTTTATGGGGTCTATTTATGATAACCCTTATCTTTGGGGCTGCCATAGGATATACGTTAATCCTTGATGTGCCGTTTGTTGATGGACTTTATATGACAATCATTACAATATCCACTGTAGGATATGGTGAAGTTGCATTGATGACACCCTTAGCTAAATGGTTTTCAATTATCTTCATCATTATAAGTGTTGGGATGGTTGGTTATTTAGTTAAAGTTATTTTTGATTTTATTGGAGAAAACAATTTCAATCAAGCATGGAGGAGAAAAAAGATGATACAAAAAATAGAAAAACTAAAAGATCATATTATTATATGTGGTGGTGGAGAAACAGGAATCAACGTGATCAAGCAATTGATGAAACGTGATGTTAAATTTGTTGTTATAGATAATGACCCCAAAATAATTGAGAGTTTAGTTGAACTTGAATGTTTATATATATTTGATGACGCAACCAAAGAAGAAGTATTACTTCAAGCAGGTCTTACAGAGGCAAAAGGCATCATTACAACGCTTTCCACTGATGCTGATAATGTATTTGTTGTCCTAACAGCTAAACAGCTTAATTCAAATATCCACATTATTTCTAGATTTCATGAAAAGAGTTCTGAAAAGAAATTGATTCATGCAGGTGCAAATCAAACAGTATCACCAGATGAAATTGGTGGTAAAAAAATGGCTGCACTTATGATTTCTCCACATGTTCAATATTTTGTAGATAATATTATTGATACAAAAGATATGTCTATTGACATGGAAGAAGTATTAATTAAAGAATCTTCAGGATTAGTAGATAAAAAATTAAGAGATGCTAAAATCTCAGAAAAAGCTGGTCTTATCGTCCTAGCGATTAGAAGAGATGGAGATGTGTTCATTTTTAATCCTAAAGCTGATGAAGTTTTACGTGCTAATGATAATATGATCGTTGTGGGATCAAGTGAACAAATTGATAAATTGAAAAAAATGTCATTAGATATGGATTAATATTTATGAATTATATAGATTTGATAAGAACATACGAACCATTTAATGAGCAAGAAAAAGTTGATCAAAAAGCTATATTAAAGTTTATTGAACAGACAGATGATCATTTATTGAGAACTAATTTAATTGCTCATTTGACATCATCATCCATTGTATTAAATAAAACACATACAAAAGTATTATTTGCTTTTCATAATATCTATCAATCTTGGAGTTGGCTTGGGGGTCACTTAGACGGAGATCGTAATCTTTTAAAAGTAGCACTTAAAGAAACACGTGAAGAAACTGGAATCAAACATGTAGAACCATTTAGTGATGACATTTTTATGATTGATGTGGTCTATGTTAAAAATCATATAAAAAACGGTCAACAAGTTGGAGACCATCTGCACTTAAATGTAACATTTTTACTAATTGCTGATGAATCAGATGAACTAGTTATAAAAAAAGATGAAAACCAAGATGTTAGATGGTTTGAACTAGATCATGTACTTGATTATATTAGTGAAGAGAGAATGATTCCTATTTATAAGAAAGCAATCGAAAAAATTAATATATTAATTAAATAAAGTTTTAAAAATATGTGTCAAGGGGACAAGATAAATGAAAAAAATTGGATATTTTAAATCACCAATTGGTTTTATTGAGTATACATATGAGTTTAATAAATTATATAGCATGAAAATTAATGATATATTAGATGAAGATGAGTCTAATTATCTTAGTAATTCATGGATTGATCGGCAGCTCGATGCTTATTTTAAACATGAGTTAAATCATTTTAATATTGAAGTTGGATATCTTAAAGCAACCCCATTTCAAAAAAGTGTATTTGATGCACTTCAAAGTATTCCTTATGGGCAAACAAGAAGTTATGAGGAGATCGCCATACAAATAGGCAAACCTCAAGCTTATCGCGCTGTTGGACAAGCATGTAAAAAAAATCCGATTGGTATTGTGATCCCATGTCACAGAGTTATTGGAAAAGATAAGTCATTAACTGGGTATTCTGGAAAAGAATATATTCATTTAAAAGAAAAACTTTTAAATCTAGAAAAAAATCTCTAAAAATAGAGATTTTTTTATTTGGTATATTTTGAGATTAAATGATAGAGTTCATAGGCTTTAAATGGTTTATAAACAACATCATTCATTTTAACTTCCATACACTTAACATATTGATCATGATAAGTGTTGGCAGTCATTGCTAGAATAGGAATTTCAGCATCTTTTTCTCGTATTTTTTGAGTAGCTTCATAGCCATCCATTAAAGGCAATGACACATCCATCAATATTAAATCAAAAGGGTATTCTAAAAACTTCTGTACAGCTTCTTTTCCATTAGTTGCGATCACAGCATCAAGACCAATACTTTTTAATAAGTTATAAGTTGCATCTGCACTTAAAGCATTATCTTCAGCAATCAAGATTGATAAACCTGCTTTAGGTGTATCATATGCTTGTGATTGAGTTGTTTTTATTTCACTCATCTCAACTACTTTAATAGGAATTTCTAAAATGAAAGTTGTGCCCACTTTAAATTGACTTTCTATTTGAATAGAACCATTTAATAAGGATAATAATTTTTGACTTATTGACAATCCAAGTCCTGTACCACCATATATTTTTGAAATATTTTGATTTGCTTGAGTAAATGAGTTAAATATATTGAGTTGTTCTTCATCAGTCATTCCAATACCTGTATCAGATAAACGGATCATCAAATGATTTTGTCCATCTATTGATATTAAATCTGTTTGAATTGAAATCGAGCCATGATCGGTAAATTTTATCGCATTTGATATTAAATTAGTCAAGGTTTGTTTTAAAATAGATATATCACTTTCAAAGCTAAAGTCCTTTTGATGAGTGATATGAAATAATAATCCCTTATCGTCCATAGATGCTTTAAAGATGTGATATATATCGTCAAATAAATCTTTGATGTATACAGCAGAGATAGTTAAAGTTCGGCTTTGATAATTAAGCTTTGATAACTCCAAAATGGAGTTCATCTGATATAATCCTTGATCATAAGCTTTTTCTATATGATGTAGGTATTCTAGAGCATCTTGATCTAAATCTTTATGTTTTAATAATTCAAGATAACTAGAAATGGCTGATAGTGGTGTTTTTAACTCATGTGTCATCTGATATATTGAAGCTTCTTGACGTTTTATGATTTCATGAGTACTTTTTAATTCATCTTTGAGTGCATTGATTTCAGGTAGATAAATCATATAGCCATTTTGTTTAAGATGATTAAAGCTTAGTCTACATATTTTGTGTTCTAAAAGTTCTACTAAAATTGTTGATGTTTTTTTAATCGTAAAGACTTGATCAATATCCTCTTGACTAGATTCAACAAACAATGATTTAAATGTCTCTATGGTTAATCCTGATTTGATCGATAAAAAAGATGAAAGGTCATTAGATAACATAATTTTTTGATTATCTGAAATAAAAAAATCCATGATGATTTGATCATGATTTGTATAATGTTTTTTATCTTGAAATACTTTTTTGGATTTAAGTTTCATATGTTTTTTGACCTCCATATAAAACTATTATATCACGGTTAAATCGGACATGATAAATATATATATATAAAATGTCTTTATTATTTGTGGCATTTAATGGTAAACTATTGATAAAACAAGTAGTTATCTATGATTACAAATTTACAAATTTGATATATAATAATATAAAGACACAAAAGAGGTATAACAAAACATGAAGAGATATACATATAAATTAGCAATTGCATTTATCATCTCCTACATCATTTTGATGGTTGTAGTTGTTTTTGCATATACACAGATATCTCAAAACTTTATTATGAATCAAGCTGAAGATCAATTAACTGAATCAGGAGAAGTTGTTTCTAAACAAATTGAGGTGCAATTAAATTTTGATTATGAAAGATTTGAGGTTTTAATTACAGATTATGTTGCAAATTCGCTAGATCCAATTGTTGAATTAGAATCTAATGTTTCAACGATTTTCATTAACGGATTAACTTTTTCTCACTTTGGATTAATCGACGTTGAGAACTCAAATATTACTATCGATACTTCAGTGTACACATTCATTGATAATTTCACACAAAGTAATTTTGATCAGAATATTGCATTTTATAGTTACGAACAAGCTTTTGGCAGAGATGAAAAAATGATGTATGGCGTCTTTAAAGTCGATCAATATATTGCTTTATTTGAGCTTGAACCTTATATTGCAACATTTTTAACATCTGAAAAGATTGAAAATGAATATGTCTTTATGGGTGAAGAAAACACAATATATTTAAGTTCATCATTAAACCAAGATAGCATATTATTTTATAATTACTTGAGACAATCCGGATA
The DNA here is from genome assembly GCA_021108415.1 of Acholeplasmataceae bacterium. Classification (GTDB taxonomy): domain Bacteria; phylum Bacillota_I; class Bacilli_A; order Acholeplasmatales; family Acholeplasmataceae; genus Mariniplasma. Next base: position 241,926 of record JAIOQX010000003.1, read on the forward strand.
TTCTGAAGATCATATAGATGAGGTTAAAGAAGTTGTCATCAATCATCAATCAGGTATATTTAGACTAAACTTTTTAGATCAAGAATCAATTTTATCATTTGTACCTGTATTTACTGATCTATCAACTAGAACGTATTATTTAGTTCAAATATATGAAGAATCTGCAGTTATTAACTCTCTAAGTTACCTATCTTCAACATTATGGGCATTGTTTGCGGTTATATTTGTTTTATTTTCCATAACAATTATAGTGATTTATAAAATATTAGAAGAAAAGATTCATGATATTGAAAATGCAAGATTGTCATTATATTATGCAAAACCTTATATTATTAAAGTTAAAAAATCAGGTAAAATCAAATCCTATAATAGAGCCTTTAATAAACTTTTAGGAGATACTGACACGTATCAATATATTCAAGACTTTATTATTAAAGGATCAGATGAAGAATCTACAATGATTGAAAGACTTCATCGTCAAAAAGCTTTTACGATGATTTTAGAAATTATGGACAAAGCAGTTTATATAAGATTTATTATCACAAGATCTACGGGTGGATTCATTTTAGTAGGTGATGATATTACACATATCGAAGGAAAGTTTGATGAGTTTGAAAAACTTGCCTTATTTAATCCTGTTACCAATCTACCAAATCAAAATGTATTAATTAATGATTTGGATAAAGTCTTTCAAGATCAAGAAATATTAGAACAATTTAATGTATTAGTTACATTTGATATCGTAGCATTTACTAAAATTGGTTTAGTACTTGGTGAAGAAAGTGCAGATAGGTTTTTACAATTTATAGCTGAACTTACAAAAGAGTCATTAGAAAACTATCCAGCAACTTTATATAATATTAGAGTTGACCAATTTGCAATTTTATTTACAAATTTAGAATCCTACCAATGGATTGATACTTGGATAAATCTATTTTTAAATAAATTAGATAAACCAATTACGATGGATCGAAACTTCTTAAATGTAGATGTTAAACTTGGAATCTTTAATATTGAGTCTCAAAAATATGAAATCTTAACTTCAGAAATTTGTCTAGAAAATGCTAAGCTTGCATTAAACCATGCAAAAGAAAGTTCAACTAAACCTTCATTTGTCTATGATGTATCCTTATCTTTGGTTGCGTCTAGAGAGCAAAGAATGGAAATAGATTTAGCAAATGCGATTACAAATCAAGAATTTCAAATGGCTCTTCAAGCTCAATATAGTAATGTAGAAGAACGTATTATTGGATTTGAAGCTTTAATTCGTTGGACAAATCCTAAATATTCTGCTGAATCTCCATTGAAATTCATTCAAATGGCAGAAAAGAATAACATGATTGTAGATATCGGAAAAATTGCACTTCATGAAACTTTCTTAATTGCAAAAGAATTAGAACCATATGATGTTCATATATCCATTAATGTCTCTCCAGTACAAATGCTTCAAGCAGGGTTTGTGAATGAAGTTATATCGATATTTGAACAATATGATCTAAAACCTGGCAGTATAAGCTTAGAAATTACCGAAACATTTTTGATTGATTCATTTGAATTGGTTATCAATAAGTTAAATATTTTCAAGCGTCATGGATTTAACATTCACTTAGATGACTTTGGGACAGGCTATTCTTCGCTACAATATTTAAGAGATTTGCCGATTAATACCATAAAAATTGATAAGGCATTTATAGATGATGTTGAAACAGATGCCCATTCAAGAGCTATTGTTACAATGATTTCTAATCTAGCAAAACAAGTAGGTCTTGATGTTATTGCTGAAGGTGTTGAAACTGAAAAACAAAACAACATAGTCTTCAAAGCAGGATGTAATGTTATACAAGGTTATATGATTGGCCCTGCGGTTCCAAAAGATAAAGCCATTCAATTAATAGAAGATTATAATATTAACAAAACAAAGAAGGTACATGTTATTAAGACAAAAACTAAGGAGGCTAGACGATGAATATGTTTAGAATTTATGAGATAGATCCAGTATTAACGTTTGTCCTATTCATTATTATTATTTTAGTTCTAATTGTTTTCATTTACTTTTTGGCGCGCTCTTTCTTTAAAGAGAGAAGAAGAATCATGGAAGAAAAAGCATTAACCATAGAAGGTGTGCTAACAAGATCTGAGATTCATTCAGTCATTGCATCATATATTGCAAAATCAAGTAAAGATACACAGTTTTCATTGGTTTATATTGACTTAGATAAGTTTACTGATTTTGTCAATGCATTTGGTAAAAATGAAAGTGAAAAGATTATTGAAAAAATCATTAAAAATATAGAATATGTACTCCCAAAAGGTGTAAAAATATCTAGAATGCAAAATGATGAGTTCTTGTTATTCTTATCTATGGATTATGATCGAACAGAAGTTGTTGATATGGCAAATAAAATAAGAGCTGCTATTGGTAAACAAATTAGACTGTTTGGGGATACCATGATTAGTGCAACAGCATCTATTTCTATCGCATTTTATCCAGTGCATGGTGGAAACCTTAAAGATATGTTAAATTCACTACAAATTGCAACCTACATCATTAAAAAAGGTGGCGGAGATAACATTAGAGTTTATAGTGAAGAGATGAGTGATCAAGGTGGAGAACATGTAGAATACTATTATCAAATTAAACATGCAATCCAACACAAGGAGTTTCAATTATTCTATCACCCGATGATTAATACACAAACTAAAGATATCTATGGCGTAGAAGCACTGATTAGATGGAATCATCCTGAGCATGGTCTACTATCTCCATTTAAGTTTCTAGGTATTATGGAACAATCAGGAGATGTACATTGGATTGGATTATGGGGATTAGAAACACTGATTAAAACGTATCAAGAACTAAATCAAGTTTTTCCTAAGAAAGATTTAAAATTTTCAATGAACTTAAGTCCTAAACAATTGATGAATAAAACTTTACCTGCTGATTTCCAAAAGATTTTAAAAAAATACAGAATGAATGCTGAACATATTATTTTAGAAATTATTGAATTTGCTGTTTTTGAAAAACAAGAAAATATCTTCAATAATTTAAAATTGTTAAAAGAAATGGGGTTTTTGATCGCAATCGATGGATTTGGCCTTGATTATCAAACTTTATCAAAAGTTGAAAAAATGGATATTGATATCATTAAACTTGATAATGAATTTTTAAAAGAATCAGAAGCATACATGAAAGCTAAATTCGCAACACTACTTATAGAGTTTGCACATAAAAACGAATATGAAATTATTAGTGAAATGATTGAGACCAAAGAAATGATGGAAGAATCTAAAAACTATAACATTCACATTATGCAAGGATTCTATTTTACAAAACCTTTATCTGCAGAAGCTTTAAGAGGTTATATTGGAACCGATGCATGGCATAATCAACTCTAACTTTTATTAAAATTAAATCAACTTAAAAACATCTAAAATTCATTGATCATTTTTAGATGTTTTTTTTGTTTATTAAGAATATATATCAATCGTCTTACAAATAAATTAAATTCAAAATTAATTCAAATATATTTCAAAAGTTAAGAAAAAATTAATATTGTTTTAATTTTATAGTAATGGCCTAAGTGATAGAATGAAGCAAGTTAAGAGGTGATTCTATGAAGTATAACAAAGTCATTAAAGCAGAAAAGGCACTTAAAAGAAATAAATTTTTTAGAATAGGTATGATTCTTTCAGGTCTTTTATCTTTAGCATTTGGAGTTGTTACATTTTATGGTCAAGATTCAGGAAACTTTATTATGTCAATTGATAAAGAATCTTATAACAGGGGTATTATCTTATCAACAGATGATACATTTGAATTTCCTCAAGCACAATTATTAAGTGATCCAGTGGAAGAAGCTAGAGATTTAACATATAGATGGTTGAAACTCGATGAAGTTAGCGAGGCTAATGGCAATTATAGTGATCCTGATTTTGATTATGTAGCTTATACTTTCTATATTAAAAATGATGGAAATGAAACAGTTAATGTTTCATATCACATTAAAATCACTGATGTCTTTAATCGAATGGATGAAGCAGTAAGAGTTTTAGTTATTATTGATGGTCAAGAGGTCTTATATCAAAAAGAAGATCAAAAAAATAGTGATGGAGAATATCCTATTTATCCACCATCAATTCCTAAAGCAGATTATTTCTTAACAGATCTTATCGTAGCTAGAACTACATTTAATCATTTTGAACCAGAAGATGTAAAAAAAATTAGTGTACTCATTTGGCTAGAAGGTTATGATCCAGATACCACTGATGAAATCTTAGGTGGCATGATTAAAATGGAAATGATTTTCTCGATAGAAAATAGATCATGAAAAAATTATATATCTCAGTGATTACCCTAAGTTTAATGATGATGGTCTTTGGAACAATTACTTATGCTTGGATAACCATTTCCACTGTAAATAATATTGAAGGTCTATCTTTAAGTGCTTCAACTGGAGATGAATTACAAATATCACTAGATGGATTTAACTTTTCACAAACATTAGATTCGCAAACTCTTGAATCACTAATTGAATCACAGCATTTAAGTGATGTGACTACAGATGATGGATTTGAATTTTATACTGGTGGACTTAGAGCATTAGGTAGTGCTTATCCAAATCAAGATTATTTATCGTTTGAGCTTTGGTTTCGAACCGATAGAAAACAAAGAAATGTATATCTAGTCAATAACGTTTCAGATCAAGCAAGTTATGATGTTTCAATAGAAGGAACTTATGTCGTATCAAGAGGTGTATCTTGGACATCAAATCTGACATTCTTAAATGGTATGCAAGCTTCAGATATTATATATAGTGGACAAGAAGATACATATTATGCAAAAAATGCAGTAAGAATTGGATTTAGTGAACTACTAGATGAGCCTTATGATCAAAGAGAGTTGTACCAACTTAATCATTTCATCTTTGATCCATCAAATGATCCAATTAGAGGATATGGTAAATCATATGGTGCATATAATTATTTCATAAATATGACAAATCAAAATTTATCACTTCCTACAGATGTACCAAATACAATCTATGAACTCTCAAGACCATTAGAAGATAATCCTTATGTCTCAAACAATCAAAACTCATTAGTAGCCAATCTTCAACCAACTGGTTTATATAACCAAGAAGGACAAGAAGTTTATCAAGCAAAAGTTATGATTAACATATGGATTGAAGGATGGGATGCAGATGCATTTGATGCAGTCTTAAAAGATTTCATTAAAATACAGCTTCAATTTAGATCGATGAATAGTTAAGGTTACAACATTTAAAATAAATGTCTATATAAAAATAAAAAAAATCAAAGGAGAAATTAAAATGAGAAAAGTATCAAGAAGATTATTATTATCTACACTAACAGTTGTGTTAACAATTGTAGCACTAGGAACTACAACATTTGCATGGTTTACCATAACCAATACAGCAAGAATTAGTTCATTTGAAACACAAATCGCTGCAGAGCAAGGGATAGAAATTGCACTTGGTATCATTGATACAGGTATTGCAGATGGAGAAGAAACAAAATTTAGAGTGAATTCACCTCAAGATTTAAACTGGGTGACTACACTTACATCAGCTGATGTTGAAGAGTTCATTCAAACTCATGTAGAAACTGGATTTAGATTTGAACATTTAACTTCACCAGACGGACAAACATTTTATACATTTGCATCAGATGCTGTAGGTGGTTCAGTGACTACAGGTTATGTAAGACTACCTATTCATTTCAGATCAGGTGATGTTTATACAATTAACTGGTCATCAGTTATTCTAGGTGGAGGCACACCGCTACCATCTTGGACATCAGATGTTGATCAATTCACAAATGTTAACAATAATGCAGTTAATCGTGGTGATTCAATCAATGTAGACCCTTCAGATGCAATTAGAATTAGTGCAGTGGGTACATCTACAGTCGTATATGAAAAACCTGGAAATGCACCTGGTGGAACAAATATAGCACTTAATACAGGTGGCGATCTAACAGCTACACTAATCGATCCTGATGGAACACCTGCAAATGGTGATGAATATGCTCTATCAAGTGTTGGTGCACATAGTTATTACAATGCTAAAACCAATAGATTACCTGATGGTATTGATTCAGTTGTTACAGTAGCAACTAATTCTAACCTAACAGAATTATCAGAAGATGGTGTTACAGTTTTAACACTAGCTAGTGGACAAAGTGCAAATGCTGGTATGGAATATTATGGATCATTAGAATTATATATTTGGGTCGAAGGTTGGGATCCAAATGCATATAATGCAATTTTAGATGAATATGTATTTATCTCATTTACATTTAAAGGTATGGAAGTATAAAATAAAATTTTAAAAAGGATAGATGCATTTTACCCCTTATGCATCTATCCCTCCTTTAAGGAGGAAAACCAATGGCAAATCTAAAAAACTATTTTAAAATCACATTCTATATGATCTCTGGAGCAATGCTACTTTTTGTAGGTTTGTATTTACTTGGTTATAAATTTGCATTTTTTCCATCAAGTCAATATATACAAAATTTTATAAAAACTCTTGATAATCGTCTGTTGATTGCAGCTATTATATTTATATTTACTTTGCTTGCTGCACAATTAGCAAAAACAAGTTTAAATGTATTAGCAACATATAGAAAGCAGCTCAAATACAATAAAAAGGATAAAGAAACGATAGCTCATCAAATATTTTTAGTTGAAAAACAAAAAATAAAAGATGCAATGTTTAAAGATTACATGAAACATCAAAGAAAATAATAAGTTAACTATTGGAGCATAAACATGGTAGAATTTGCGCGTTATTACATAAACTTCATAAGAAAATTATTTCTAGATATCGGTGGATTTTTCAAAACTATTTTTGAAGCTTTTACCGATTTACTATTTAAAAACAGCAAAGAAAACTTTCAGCTGTTTTTAGATGCTAGTCAAAATTATTCTGTTCTTGACTGGATTATTGGCTTTATTGTCATTCTTTTAAACATAGTTTTTATAGGATTTTTATTGCTAAAATTATTTCAATTTTTAGGAACGTATATAAAATTTGTAAAAACTGAAATTGAAAAAGCTGAATTGATTCAAGAAGTTGCAGTTCTTTCAAAACGTACAAAAGAGATTATTGAAGAGAAAAATAGAATATTAGCACTTCAAGTAGCTAATCTTGGAAAATCAGCTGAAGAAATCGAAGAACAAATCGAACAAAAAACTGCTGATCAAATCATTGAAGAAACTATTGATGATGATATTGAATCTAGATTTGTTAAATTAACTAAAGTTGATTTGAAATACAATTACTCAGTACAAAAAGTCTTTATGCAAGAAGATGATTTGGTTTCATTAGAAGGATTAACAACAAGATTCATCAATTTTTCTGCATATCAATTAGGATTATATTACGATAAGAAAATTATATCAGCGTTTTTTGCAGGATTAGCCTGTTCAAAAACAATGATTTTAGAAGGTATATCAGGTACCGGGAAAACCTCCCTACCTTATGCGATGGGAAAATTCTTTAACAATGATGCACATATCATTGCAGTTCAACCCTCATGGAGAGATCGTGCTGAAATGTTAGGATATTTAAACGAGTTTACTAAAAAATTTAATGAAACTGACTTTTTAAAGGCTATTTATGAAACAACTTATCGACAAGATATCAATATTGTCGTCCTAGATGAAATGAATCTTGCAAGAGTTGAATACTATTTTGCAGAAATGCTATCTTTACTAGAAATGCCTGATCAAGATAAATGGCTGGTAGATATCACAACAGAAAGTATAGAAGGAGATCCGAAGAATTTAGTTGAAGGTAAGATATTGTTACCACAAAATGTTTGGTTTGTCGGAACTGCAAATAAAGATGATTCAACTTTTATCATTACTGATAAAGTATACGATAGAGCAACACCAATTGAAATTAATACTAAATCCAGTTATATTGATGCACCTAAAACTGAAGGCATTCACATGAGTAGTGAATATTTAGAGAAACTATTTAATGGTGCACAAAAAGATAATCCATTAAGAATAGAGACTCTTGATAAACTAGAAACACTAGATAAGTTTATCACTAAGAACTTTAAAGTTACTTTTGGGAATCGTATTATGAAACAAATTAGAACATTTGTTCCAGTTTATATCGGGTGTGGTGGTTCAGAATATGAGGCACTAGATTATATGGTCGCAAGAAAGATTTTTAGAAAGTTTGAAGGATTAAATTTACCATTCTTACAAACAGAAATACTTGAATTAGAAAAATTACTAGCAAGATTATTTGGTAAAAATGAATTTGTAGAATGTCATGAGTATTTAAAAGAAATTAAAATGTAGAGATATAGATTTGAGGTGTGATGATGAAATCAGCACAATTAAGTTTACTAAAATCAATTTTATACTTACTCATTTCTCTGGCCATGATCAGTGTAGTTACTTATGCTTGGTTTACCATTACCAATGAAAACAACGCACATTTAATTTCTAAAGTATCTGGAGTTGAAGCAGAATATCAATTCTATGCATATCAAAATGCATATCGTCTTGGTTCATCCAATCAAACATTAGTTGATAATGTTTGTGATTTAAATGATTTAGAAGATCTTTGTTATGAAGAGATCAAAAATCCGATATATCCTAAGTTAATTGATGGTAGTGTAGCACCTGGAGAGAGATTTTCTTTTGCCATAGCTATTTCATCAGTTGGAAGTATGCAAGGTTATGTCGATTTGACATTAGGAAATATTGAATCGATTGGATATGACATAGAGTCACATAAAATTCAAACAGCTTTTGGATTTGAAGTCACTAAAATCAGTTATATGCATGATGGGATTGAAACGCTAGATAAGAAAGAAGGACTTACTTATCAATCATTTACTCATTTTGAGCAAGCAGATGGTTTATATTATCCATTGGTTGTTGATATACCATTAGTCGATAATGATGATTTGTTATCAAAGGTGATTATTTATTTTGATGTCTATTTTGATGCGACTGTATTTAGCATGGATACAGAAGGAATTCCTTATACCAATAGCAATATCTTTTTAAATCAAGTGTTTAACATCAATGATGTTTATATGAATGTAACAACACAAAAGGCAAGTTCATGAAAAAACATGTAACCATTAGTTTGTTGATCATATGTTTCATGCTCATTTTATCAACAGTTACTTATGGATGGTTTACTTATGTACAAAGAAAATCAATTGCAATCTTTACGTCCAATGAGTTGGATGCGATTGTTTCTCTTAATGATGAAGGTATAAGCGAGATGATGACATTATCAAATTTAGCATTTATAGATTTTCAAAATGATCTTATTGATGATAAAAATAATGCATTTAACGCGATTGCACAAGAGATGAACATAAAGCTTACGTTAGATGAAAATTCACCGCTATCAAGATTTTTATTTGATGTAGTTGTTGATCAATCTGAAATCATCTATGTAATCATTTTAGATGATGAAGTTATTGACTACCATCTATTTATAAGTGATTTTATAGAAATAGAAGATACAAAAACAGATATTTTAGAAAAGATTGATTTGTTTAATACACAACAAATCATTACCATAAATAATCAAATTGTTTTTCCTGGAGAATCACTTGAGTTTAAAGTCGTACTCTGGGCTGATTATGATCAATTAATTGATCCAAATCTATATACTGATTTTGAAGCAGAAGTGTTTATAGATTTTAGAATTGTTAGTGCGTATGGTGATCTGTCATGATGAAACAAAAATTACTCATCATATTATTGATTTCAATTGGTCTCAGTGTGACAATTGTTAGTTATACATTTTTTATTAAAAACATCGTGTTTGCAACTACATTAGAAACACAAGCTTTTGAACTTGAATTAGATATGAAACTAGGCAGTACATCACTTGATGCATCAAGTATTTATTATTTAGATGATATGGACGTTTATGCGATCAATTTATATGATTTAAATGAATTAAATTATATAGAAAACTTATCAATTTCAATTCATGTTAATGTATCTATTGCATCTAGATTAAGATTTAAACTATATGAATCTTATGAATTAACAAGATACTATCATAATGTAGATGAAACGATTGTTAAAGAGATTATCTACATAGATGAACAAGATGAGTTCACTTACCCATATTCGCATTTAGGAAAAGGGCTCTTTACAAATTATTTCAAAGATGAAGATGATTATATGTATGTTGATGAACTGATTTTTCCTAATCAAATATATGTTCTTAATCTAATAGATGGAGGTCATCCATACTTAGTTAGAGACAATACTTTATTTAGTGAAACATGTATGCTTTATTTAGCATTTGAAGTTGAAGTTGTTCAAGCCAATAGATATCAAGAAATATGGAATCTTGATACTGATCCATTTAATCCGTAAATAAAAGAGGTTAGTCTATGAATATAATGTGGTTAAAAAAACTATTAATTATAGCTTTTATAACAACTATGCTTATATGCATAGGCACTTTTTTTGTTGTCACTGATATTCAAGCTAACACATATGATCAATACAATCAGTGGTATGGGCAAGATTTGGATTTTGATGCGATTGATGATACTTATATAGATTTTGAAAGTCAATATGAACCTTTTTCATCCATTTATATCGATATTAATTTAATCAATGATCAAAAAATATATGTAATCGAATCAGCATATGATCTTTACATGTTTTCGCATGTTTTAAATAGTCAAGATTATTTATCTTATCAATCCTTAAATTACGTATTAGGAAATGATATTAACTATTATGATCTCTTAGTTACTGATAGCTCTAAAACATTTGAACCAATTGGCTTTAGATATCCGTTTTTAGGATCATTTGATGGGCAAGGATTTGAGATAACAAATTTATATTTAGAACCTATTTTGGACTCAACAATCTATGAACAAAAGTATATGGGTTTAGTTTATGTTGCAATGTTTTCGCATATTGGCACAACTGGTATTGTGAGAAACTTTGGATTGATTAATCCGATCATTATTCAGCCAATCGAATGGGGAGCTATGTCTTATATCGCATCTGTAGGCGGTTTAAACGAAGGTTTAATAGAATATGTGTATTATATAGACACAAGAGAAAATCAAGCAGGGTTTCATGCTGAAGGTGCATTTGAAATATCAGGCTTAGTTTCTAAAAACTATGGAATTCTAAGAGAATCATTTATATCAACGCCTTTTGTTAAAAGTTTAGCAGTTGTTCAAAACATTGAAACACAAATTATTTTGGGATATAATTACGGAATTATTGATCATCTTTATTATGATGTTTCTGTCTTAAGTGATGCAGATATAAATCTATTGAATGGTGTTGGATTAGAAACACATGAATTCCAAGTTGAAAGTTATTTTGATAGTCAATGGTATTTTAATAATGATTATCAATTGTTAACCAATGATGAGTTTTTAAAAAGTCAATTTTTATTAAAAAACACATATCCAATTTTACAAGGATTAGAAGTTAGTGAGATGCAACTTCTTTTAGATGATGCAACTGATTTACTTTTTATGAATGAGTTATTTAGTCAATCAAATGTCTTTAGATCTAGCGATTATTTAATCATTCATGATATAGATATGCATCAAGTTGCATATGATGCATATCAACAAGCACCTTTTGGTTTTTCTGGACATTTTAGCTCTGATATCATCTCAAGTGAATCTATCTTATACAATCGTATTGATTTACAAAACGGTAATCCAAGTTATTATTCGATTATTGGACTTAATGTCCATTATGGTTCTGCCATTGGTAGATATCAAAGTTATGGGTTCTTTTCATCTTTATTTGGAACTGTTGAACATCTTAATTTTATAGATGCATCAATTATTCCGCTAGATGCTCATATCGATAATGATCAAAGAGAAGTGATGATTGGTTTAATATCAGGAGTGATGGATGAGGCTAATATATATGATGTCCATATTGATCTTAATATGAATGTTTCAGATTTCATGAATTATTATGAATTTATGTCAATAGGATCATTTGTAGGCAGTGCAAAAGGGTTAATAGAAAAAGTTTCTTCAACAGGAGATATAGATGTTGCCCTACAAAGTAATGGAGACAATCAAATTTCATATCTTGGCGCAATCATTGGTCAAGCAGACCAACTAGAGATATCAAAAGTTATTAATCGAAGTCAGTTATATGGTATAGGTTATTCTAGTGCTATGAATCAAATTAACTATATGGGCTCAATGATTGGATATGGATCTATCGAATATGCTAATCAATTGATCAACAGAGCTGATCTTTATGTAAATCAAAACGGAAATATACCTGAACTTTATGTTGGTGGTATATTTGGATATCTTACAGATATTAAAGATAGTTTGTCTAATATTTATCAACATAGTGATATCATCGTTGATATGAATCAACAACAAAACCTATATGTAAACGGGATAGGCTATCTTAAAAACAACGATGAAAAAACCATGATCACAAGTCTCACGCATCATGGACATATAGATCTAAACTATAATAGTAATTTAGATATCACTGAATTGAAGAATAGTTCTCTAAATATGTCACTTGGGATCACATTAGATGGACAAGCAACACTTTATGGCATTTATCAAACACAAAATCAATTATTAGATATATCTTATATAAATTCTTTTAGTGGTTTAATCACTAAAACAGATGATCAAGAGATTTCGATAACTAAAGCTTATCAAAAAGGAAATATAAATTTTACATCTTCGAACGATTTAACTAAAGACAATATACTGATATCAGGTATACTTTTAGGCGACTCTTATAGTTTAGAATATTTAAGACAAGAAGGAGATATAAACATTCATATAACAAATGACTCAGATTTAGCTTCAAGTGGGAAGTTAAATGTTTTTGGTGTATTTGAGACATTAAGTCAAGATCAAACCGCCATAAATATCTATCAAGGTGGAGATATTTCAATTACAAAATCTGAGATCAATGATCTTGTCTATGATCTATATGTTAGTGGGATTGCATATAAACATGAAAATACTAATTATTATCAAACCCATGATATATCATATGATACAATTGAAATTTCAGACCTAAATGGTTCTATGGATATGATGCTTAATCAAGGAGATATTTTGATATCAGATAACTTTGATGGTGATATTAAAGCATCTGGTATCCTATTATACAATTATGGTCTCTTAACAAACGCAATTAACTTAGGAGATATAAATATCTATAATGATATAGCAACTCTAAATGATCAAATAGAAGCTGCAGGTATTGTCTATTTAATGGTTGGTAGCTATGCAAGCATCAAAGATGCGGCTAATAATGGAGATGTGATTGTAGTATCTAATACAGCAAATGGATATGCACATGCTTCTGGCATCGTTTTAAGAAATGATCAAATAGAATCTGGTGCAGATATTCAAGCAGAAGGTACACATCAGTATGCTAAGATTATGTTTTCAGCTAATTATGGCGATATCTATGCATATAACAACAATGATGAATCAAGCTATACGATTATCGATGAAACCAGAAGTAAAGCTTCTGGAATACTTGGATTAGGTCTTTTATCATCTGTCAATAATGTTAATTTTGGGAATATCTATTCAAATCATTTAGCTAGCGCAATGATTGGATTTATCTATTTAAATAAATTTGGAACGATTGCATATGATCAAGTCTATATCGCAAATTCTATGAATTACGGTTCTGTTAGAGAAATCTTAGCATATGATTCATCTGATTTGAGTTTTTCAATTGACATCAATCAAGCACCAACAGATCTTAACAACAACGCATTTGGCGCAATTGTTGGTAAAATACACACACAAACTTCCACTTGGGCTTTTGCTGGTGATGTTATGTATCCAATCGATCGAATATATTTTGGATATCTTTTAAACTTTGATCAAAAAATAGATATGTTTTCAAGTGCACCACCGCTATCAAGTAGTTGGCAAGATGTATTTGGTGGAGATGCGACGGTTGCAAACCTAGCTATTTTAGAAATGCAAAAATATATGGCTACAACAAATCCTGATGATGATTCCACAGCTCCATTTTCTTATTTTTATGCAGGTGGATTATTTGGACAGTATTTAGGTAAACAAATATCGTATTACGATTTAACAACACAAGATAGCGGGATGTTTTATGAAGATTTTGCGTTTAGATCAATTAGACCAGTTTATAAGGGTACAGATCAATATATTCTTGATTATATCTCTTATATTCCAAGAGATAAAATCAATGATCATATGATTGATATATTAGAAGATGGACAATCTGTTTATTATCCAGGATTTTATGCACTATCAAGTAGTAAAGGTATAGGAAATGGTATTTTTATTCCTGACAATTTTGAAACAGAAAACTTAAATGAATTCTCTGATATTTATCCACTAGGCGATTCAAGTTTTTTAGGTGATCCAGAACAAACAGATACAATTAGCAATCAACTCTACGTTCAAATGCGTCAAATTAAGATGGATTTAGCAACCACTATTTATGATCTAGAGATTAATCAAACTGATATCTTAGGAAACGTAGTCGTAGATGGACTGACCTTAAAAGATCCAATTATTGACGAACAAAGACAACTCATTACATATTACTTACCAAGTAATGCAGCGATCTTAGAAAATCAAGTTTCAACTTTAATGAATGTTAATTCATTTGTAGAAGTATCAGAAGGTATCACAAATGCACGAAAAGTTCTAGATATTCCAGGCAGTGGAGATCCAAGTTACACTTGGGTTGGTACACATAAAAAAGAAAATGATCAAATGATAGAAATTGGTCCTTATCATGATACGGGCATCTATAATTTATCATCAACTTTTGAAGCCTATGAGTCTTATAATCGAAACAATCCTGTCTACACATATAGTACAACACCATATGATACACTAGATGCGGTTGATTCAATATTTACACATGATCCAAACGTACAGACCTTTATTATCTTTTTTACTGTTTGGTATGCACAAGGGTATCAAACAACCGCAAGTGCGCCTACACAAGCTGGATATGCACCCTATGAATCATATAGTCAATCTAATTATCCAACTTTATATAGATATGTAGGTCCATCTCAAGAAGCAGTGACATATGTCGAATCAGAAGTTATCAATGGTGTATCAGTCTTTGATGATGCAGGTGTCTATTTTATGGCAAATTTAGATGAGACCAGTTATCAAATATCACAACAAGCAAGCCTAACTTATCTGGATCAAGCACAAACCTCGTTAATTTCGATTCCTAGAAGCTATGGTATCTATGACTTGATGAGTTATCAAGGTGAATATATAGATAGCGTAGAAGACCATTATGGATCAGTTAGAGTATTTTCGGATGCATATAATTCAGCAGATCCAGCTACGTATAAAGACTATGAAATAAGAATCATAAGAACTGCAGATGAATCGATTACTGATATATTGAGTTTGAGTGTCAATGACATAGATGCACTTGACACAATATATAATGTAGATTCTGTTATAGCTAATCAAGCATTAAATGGATCAAGTGAAAATGTAATGGATATCACTTATGAAACACTTAATAGTTCAGACTTATATTATATGTTGAAACATATAGAAGTTTATCATTTTGAGACTTTAACAAAAGTCACTAGTTCATACTATCGACTTGAGTATGGATATGTATCAGCAGACCAAGGATTTAATAATTTAGATGGCACATGGGGAGTAGGCACTTTTGATGTGAGATTTATCCCTCTAAACGATTTTGAATCAGGACACTATATCTTAAGAACAACACTCTTAAGTGGACAAACCTATGATGTTGAGTTTACGAAAGATGAGAGTAGTTTAAAAAGTGTAGAATTATTAACCTATCAAGATCAAACAATTATACCAGATTCAAATCTTATAACTTCTTATATAGATTATGGTCTCTACTTTGATCTAGAATTTGAAGAGACTTATGGTGTTGATTTTAGTAATTTAGACGATATTACGAATATATACTATCTTGATATTAACGAAAACATGCCTTCTTATATCGAGGATTTAGAAATTAGTTATTTTTCGACAATTGTAAGTGTTGATCTTAGTATTTCTAGACTAGTAGATTTAAGATATCAATATGATGTGATCTATACAATTCAAGCAGAAGATCTAAGTCTAAATGTATTTACCCACAGATTGATTGAAAAAGAAATAAATCTCGCACCTATTAAAGTATATAAGAATGGTGGAGAATTAGAAGATGTTGTAGATATCGATATCTTATATGCAGAAGCTCCTACAATAAGAGTCGCATATGATTTATCTAATATATTTATACCTCATGATGAAGTATTTACTTTTTCTGATAGTTTTATGCCACTATATGATGGTGATCAAGCATCAAGATCTGTAGATTATTTCATAGATTATAAAGACCAAATTGGTTTTGAAGTTGGATTTAGTGAAGAAGTTTCAAAAGGAGACTATACTTTTGAGATGCATTATACACAAGCAGTCACTCTTTGGGGTGAAGTTTTAAGCTGGGATATGACTTTTAATCAGATCTATATGCATAAATTAAGAAATGATCAATCAAAAATTGAAGATATTTTATTTGTATCAGATACAATCTTCTCAGGATTTAATACGATTATGGATATTAATGAAATCACACCAACGACTTATGAAACTTATATGATGCATCCTGAGCAAAGATTAATTAATGTTTTACCGACAACAGGTATAAACTATCATATTTATGAAAATCATCAAGCATACTACATTATAGGGCAAGTTCAAAAAACAAATCTTGCTTTATATGAACCTATTTTCTATATCAGTGATTATGCAATTCTTAAAAAAGTAGTAGATGAAAATCAAATGGATCCAAATCTGCAATCAGATGATTTGACTGATGATTTTTCACCACGCGGTGATGATTTCAATTTCATCCACTATAGAGTATATGCTGAAGATTATGAAGATCACTTAGATCACTATACTGATTTTTATGTTGCAGTTCAAGATGTTACAAATAATATAAGATTTGATTTAACAATAGATAATCAAAGTTCACAAGAAATCTCAAATGTATATGTTGGTATAGATATATGTGCATCAGATGACATATGTGACGCAACAACTTTGGTTTATAAGATGGGTGTTTTTTCAATCTATGATATAATAAATGAGACCTACACGCATACACAGTTTCAAACTACCTCTCATGGGACATATCAAATCAGTGTAAATCTTGGTAAGGGTTTTAGTTATCAAATCATTTTACAAGAGGCACATATTGATGGAACAAGTTTTTACCTAGAAGATTCAATTTTACCAAGAAAATACTACATAACCATCGTAATTACAGATGTAATTGAGGAAAATCAGTGGGGATATAGTGCTTTTTTAGATCAAAAATCATAAAAATAAAAAAACCTTTACTACGTAAAGAAAAAAAAGAACAAAGAAAATGCACAAAAGTGTTGACAAAAACATTGACATGTATTATGATATAGGTACAAATAGGAGAAATCCAAATGTTAAAGGCAAACTTAAGGAAACTTAAGGACGCAAAGCTATAGGGCCTGTCAATGGTAGCCAGTTGTCATTAGAGATAATGATTGCGGGTTTTTTTATTACCTATTTAAAAAGCAAGATCAAAATGTAAAAGGCAAACTTAGGGAAACTTAAGGACGCAAAACTAAAGGGCCTGTAAAATGGTAGCCAGTTGTCATTAGAAATAGTGATGCTGGCTTTTTATTTACCTTATTATATAGATAGCAAATTTAAAAATGTAAAAGGCAAACCTAGGGAAACCTAGCGGCGCAAAACTAAAGGGCCTGTTAAATGGTAGCCAGTTATCATTAGAATTAATGATGCTGGTTTTTTGTTTTAAAAAAATTAAATGTAAAAATGTATAAGGGCAAACTTAGGGAAACCTAAGGACGCAAAGCTATAGGGCCTATAAATGGTAGCCAGTTGTCATTAGAAATAGTGATGCTGGTTTTTATTTTAAGAAAGAAGGTGGTTCTATGAGACTTTCAAAAGTTCTAGAAGTTAAAAAGAAAAAACTCAGAAGTAGAATCTTCACCTTCGGAGTTATCATTACAGGGATTTTGAGTATAACGTTCGCGATCATTACATTTTATGGTCAAAACGCAGGGAACTTCGTCATGTCAATGGATTATGATGCTTACAATAGAGGAATCATCCTCTCAAGTGATGTTGAGTTTACTAATCCAACAGCAAGACTTCTCACAGAACCTATAGAAGATGCAAGAGATATGACATACAGTTGGTTGAAGTTAGAAGAAGTCAATCAAACTGATGGAAATTATTTAGATACAGATTATGATTATGTGGCATATACATTCTATGTTAAAAACGATGGGTTTGAAACAGTAGACATTACATACCATTTAAGAATGACTGAGATTCACAGAGACATCGATGAAGCAATTCGCATCTTAATTATTGAAGATGGGACAGAAACAATGTATCAAAAAATTGATAAAGTAAATTCAGATGGGCAACTTCCTTATTATCCAGAAATTATGCCAACTCCTAAATTCTTCGTCAATGATACAATCGTCGCAAGAGAAAGTTTTACAAAATTTGAACCAGGTGAAGTTAGAAAATTTAGCGTCATCATGTGGCTTGAAGGATATGACCCTGACACCAACGATGAGATATTAGGTGGAAGAATTAAACTTCAAATGAATTTCTCAATTGATGGTTTAAATTAAGGTGATGAGATATGATGATTAAAAAATTATATATTTCATTCATCACATTAATATTATTATTTGTAACATTTGGAACGGTAACATTTGCTTGGATCAGCTTATCTACAATCAATAATATAGAAGGCTTGTCTCTAGCAGCATCTGGTGGTGATGAATTACAAATTTCACTAGATGGCATAAACTTTGCTTCACAATTACCAGCGGAAAGCTTATATGAACTATTTGATGATATCTCATTAGTAGATGTAACATCAACAGATGGACTTAACTTTCAAACTGGAGGATTAAGAGATGTTGCTCCAGCAATTGCAAACGAACATTATTTGAGTTTTGACTTATATTTTCAAACAAGTGTTGTAGAACATCATGTATATTTAGTAAACAATGTATCAGATCAAGTAGCATATGATACATCAGCAACCGGAACATTCGTTGTATCAAATGGTGTCATGTGGACAGCAAAATACGATTTCTGGTATGGACCTGGTGAAGATGATCTAGTTCAAAAAGGTGATGAAGATAGATATTATGCATCAGATAGCATAAGAATATCAATTACAGAGTTATTAGATGAAACTAACGAATTAGATTTAAGAAACGAATTAGATTTAAACAAAATCATCTTTGATCCAAGTGGAGATGAATTAAGAGGGTATGGACAACCTTATGGAGCATTTAGTTACTTCTTTGCAAGAACTAGACACTACATATATTTACCAGAAACCACTCAAGAGGTAAGTTACAGACTTACAGAGATTGACTCACTAAATCCTTATCAAGCATTGGATAACACATCATTAATCACTGTATTACAAGATACTGGCCGAGTTAATGAGAAGAATAAACCAATATATAGCGGTAAGGTAAGAATCAATATTTGGATAGAAGGTTGGGATGCAGATGCATTTGATGCAGTCGAAAATGATCGTGTCAAAATTCAATTACAGTTTAAAGCATTGATTCCACCAGAGATTACGGATTGACTTAACGAAAGTTAATTAAAATAAAAAAAATAGAAAGAAAAAAACTAAGGAGACTAGAAAAATGACAAAGATTACAAGAAAATTATTATTATCGATTATTACGGTTGTATTAACAGTGGTAGCATTGGGAACTACAACATTTGCATGGTTTACACTAACGAATACTTCAGCTGTACAACCATTTGAAGCTGAAATCGTAGCTGATTCAGGGATTGAAATTGCATTAGGTGCACACGCTACTGGTTTAGCAAATCCTACATCATTAGATTGGGTTACTACATTAACTACAGAAGCTGTTGAAGCTTATATTGAAGCACAATACAATGCAGGTAGAATCGTGTTTAATCACGTGACAACTGCTGATGGTGTTAACTTTGAAACACTGGGTGCACTTGCGATGACAGGTACATCAAGTGGTTATTTAGAAATACCACTTAACTTTAGATCAGATACTGCAAATCAAATTGACTGGACAGCAGTTACAATTGCATCAACTCCTGAAAACTGGACTGTTGATGTAGCATTTACAGACTTTGGTGGTGTTGCAAGAACTGCTGGTTCAACTGTATCAGTTGATGCATCAAATGGTATGAGAATTGCAATGTTATCAGAAGCAGCTTATGGTGGACATATCGTTGCATATGAAAAACCAGCAAGTGCAGCAAATCATGTATTAGGTACTGGTGGAGATTTATCAGATTTAGTTACTTTAGATGATGATAATTTCGGTACCGCTGGCGCGATGAATTATTACTACCAAAAAAATGCAACACTTCCTTTTGGAGCAGAATCAGTTGTAACACTAGCTACACAAACTTCAATTGACAATGATCAAGTAATCACTATGGCTGATGTTTCAGCATCACCTACAGATTATCAAGCAGATTATTTTGGACAAGTAATGATTAGAATTTGGTTAGAAGGTTGGGATGCTAATACATTTAACTCAGTATTATCAAGAACAATATCTACACAATTTATCTTCGCAGGAGTTACAGTTTAATAAAAACTTATAAAAATATTAGGAAAAACCTATTATATTAATACAGTCTAGTCTGGTAAGTGCATTTAATTATAAAATGCACTTACCAATCCTCATGGATTGTGTTAAAATATACAGTGAAGGATATATTAGATAAGGGAGCATTTCAAATATGGACGCAAAACAAAAAGCAACAACGAAGAAAGTATTATCGATATCGCTTAATTCACTGTTTTATTTAATTATTGTATTATTACTTATATTTTCAGTAGCAAATATCAAAGTTAAAAAAGAAAACGATATTGCAAATATTTTTGGTTCAGGATTCTTATCAGTTCAATCAAACTCAATGTTTGGTGATCAAGAAGATTCGTTTGAAAAAGGCGATATGATTTTTGTAAGAATGTTAGATGAAGAATCAGTAAAAGAATTACAAGTGGGAGATATTGTAACTTATTTTGATATGACTATCAGAGAGTTCAATACCCATAGAATTGTCGAAATTAATTTAGAAGAAGAGTATTTAATAACTCAAGCGGATTACAACTATATTGGACAAAACACAAATACACAACCTGATCAAGCTATCGGCTTTGATCAAGTATTAGCAAAATATAGTTCTAAAATTTCTGGTTTAGGTAATGGTTTGGATTATATTCAATCACCTACAGGATTTGCATTATTTATTATCCTGCCAGTCGTATTAATCTTAGGATTTGAAGGATTTAAGTTAGGAAGAAATATCATTCAACTTAATCGTGCTAAAATGGAAGAACAATTTGCATCAGAAAAAGAAAATCAACAAGCACAATTAGAATCTGAAAAAGAGAAAATGCGTCAAGAAATATTAGCTGAGTTAAATAAAGAAAAAGATAACGAAAAAAAATCTAAATAACGGCTAAAAGATTCAAGGAGAGCATATGGTAGAATTTGCACGTTACTATATCGACTTCATTAGAGAACTTTTTGCAAATATCGGTGAATTTTTTAAAAACATTTTTGAAGCTTTTGCCGATTTATTTTTTCATAATGTCGTTGTATATTTTCAAAAGTTCATACTATCAAGTTCACTTTATACATTGCTCGATTGGGTAATGGCTTTTGTTGTTTTGATTATTAATTTAGCCTTTGCAATCTTCTTATTATTGAAAATATATCAATGGTTAAGTCGTTATTTTCGCTTTATAAAGAGAGAAATTGAAAAAGATGAGCTTTTAGAAGAAATATCTTTCTTAAATGAGAAAACAGTAGAGCTCATTGATGAGAAAAATAAGATCTTAGCACTTAAAGTATCAAATTTAGGATTATCTCCAGAAGAACAAAGAAAAGCAGATCAAGAGTTCTTTGATGAACAAGAAGAAGAACATAAAGGTCCATCAAGATTTACTAAACTCATCGACATTGATAAAGATTATGAATCTCGTATGACTAGCATAAGAATGAAAGAAGAAGATATGATTAATCTTCGTGAATTGGTTACAAGATTTATCAACTTCTCAGCTTCTCAACTAGGATTATTCTATGATAGAAAAATTATCTCAGCATTCTTTGCAGGATTTGCATCTTCTAAAACAATGATTTTAGAAGGTATATCTGGTACCGGGAAAACATCTCTACCATATGCAATGGGTAAATTCTTTGGTAATGATTCTAAAATCATTGCAGTTCAACCTTCATGGCGAGATCGTGCAGAAATGATTGGATACTTAAATGAGTTTACAAAGAAGTTTAATGAAACAGAATTCTTAGAAGCCATTTATGAAACAACATATCGCGATGATATCTGTATCATCGTTCTAGATGAAATGAACTTAGCGCGTGTTGAATACTACTTTGCAGAACTTCTATCTTTACTAGAAATGCCAGATACAGACCAATGGTTTATTGATATTGTTCCAAGTTCACAACCAGGAGATCCTAGAAACTTTAAAAAAGGTAAAATCCTACTTCCACAAAATGTATGGTTTGTTGGAACAGCAAATAAAGATGATTCAACATTTACAATTACCGATAAAGTTTATGATAGAGCAACACCAATTGAAATTAATACGAAATCAAATTTCATAGATGCACCTCCAACAGATGGTGTCATCATGTCAAATGATTACTTACAAGAATTGTTTAGAGCTGCAGGAAAAGATAATCCACTAAGTTTAAAAGCAATTCAAAACTTAGAAAAACTTGATAAGTTTATCACTGAGAACTTAAAAGTTACGTTTGGTAATCGTATCATGAAACAAATTAGATCATTCGTACCAGTTTATGTTTCTGCTGGTGGTTCTGAATATGAAGCGCTTGATTATATCGTAGCAAGAAAAATTTTCAGAAAATTTGAAAGTTTAAATCTTCCATTCTTGCAAACTGAAATCAATGAATTGTCTATCTTACTTGATCGACTATTTGGTAAAAATTCATTTGTAGAATGTCAAGCTTACTTAACAACAATTAAGAAATCTTACTAGGGGTAGACTATGAAAAAATTAGCTGATTTAAGAAAATTTCATCAAGAATTAAATTCAGCTTATCATGATTTGGAAATGGAATTTCCATTTCCTGATGACTTCTACCAAGCCTTTCTAGCTGGAGAAAATGAATTATATCAAAAAAGCATTACTGAGATAAAAACATTCCATGAAGACTGGATTAAAACAATAGAATCATTTTTCCCTAGTTTAAATAAAATCATTAGAGACCCAAAATCAGGATTAAGATATGATCAAGAAGTCGTTGCTATCGAAAAAGCAAAGAAAACAAATAGTGATTCAATTCGACATCTTGCATCAAATACACATCTTATTAAAGAAGTTAGAGGCACTGATGTCATTCCTAAAAGAATTTTAACGACACAAGCTGAAATAGAATATGCAATCTATGAAAATAGATTTGTAAAAACTTTAATTGATCGCTTATTTGATTTTGTAAATCGTCGATATGATTTAGTTAAAAAAAATATCGATTCATTTAATAAAAAGCATTTTAATTTAAAATCACAGTTTATGATGCAAGACTCAGAAATAGATCTACAGATTAACTTTACCGTTAAAGAAGATTTAGAAGATGAAAAAATCAATCAAACAAATCATGAACTCTTAGATAGAATTATGAATTTATTAAAATTAGTAAATGGATTGAAAATGACACCATTTATTATTGGTTTAAAAAATGCAACACCTGTTAAAGCACCAATCATGCAAACATCTATATTACTTAAAAATATTGATTATAAAAATTGTTACACACTTTGGATGTTTCTAGATAGATATCATACACTCGATTTTGATGTTGATGTTCAAGAACAAAATCTGACTTTTGATAGATTTTATACTAAAAATGTTTATCAACTTGCACTTCAAACCTTTACAACAGTATATGCAAATCAAAAGGCTTTAGAAGATCATTATCAATATCTTGATACAAAAGAATATCGTAAGAAAAATCCAAGAATTGTAACAAAAAGATTAGACGAATTGATTGAATCTAATCCATCAATTGATATAGATGATGTTAACATTAATGAATATTATTTAGAGCAATATAAAAAACAATTTAAAAAATCGCTTGATGAAAACTTAGAAGAATCATCAACATTTGAAGTTGCTTTAAGAAAATCATTAAGAGAAACATTAGAGATATCAAATGCAATCTATAAATCATATTTTAATTTAGATGATTCATATGATGAAGGTTCATATTTCAAAGTCTTAGTTAAACAAGACACTGAAGCTGAAATTAATGAATTAAAAGAAAAAGCAAGAGTTGCTAGAATCATTAGAGAAATTAAAGAAGTCGATTATAATAATACAATTCGTATGGAAAAAAGAATTATGAAAGAAATCGATGAACTTGATAAACAATATATCAAAGAAAACAAACGACGAATTGCAGCAGATGCTAAAAAAGCTGCTATTCAAGAAAAGATTAAGTTAGAAAGAGCAAATCTAAAGAAAAACCAAGAAGCATTAACATCTTATCTAGACTTTGTTTCAGAAACTAAGAAAGTGATGACTGAAGAACATAAAGAAACAACAGCAATGATTAGAGAAACAAGAAAACAAATCAAAGAAGAAGAAAAACTAATCATTCAAGAAGAAAAGAAAAAAGCAAAATTGGTATATAACGAAGAATTAAGAAAAATTAGAGAACAACATAAAGAAAATCAAAGACAATTAAATGAAAAACTTGCTAAACAAAGAGCACAAGAGAAAGCAAGACTCAAGAAACAACAAGATAAATTAGTTAAACAATCTGAAGCAAGACTCAAAAAAGAAAAAGCTAAGATTGCAAGCCAGGCGATTAAGAAATTAGAGAAAAAAGTTGATCAATTAAAATAAGAAATTAAATTTCACAATAATGAATAAATCAACTTAGGTGATGAAATGAAAAAAATAGTTACAGGAACATTTACCACAATTGCAATCTTAATATTTATGGCATCAATTGTATTGATGATAACTGGAACGATAGCACTTAGAAGAAATCAACCCGTATATATTTTTGGAAAAGCTTTAGCTGTAGTGCCCACCGACTCAATGGTAGGTAGTGCAGAGGATTCACTTGATATTAATGATATGGTCTTAATTAGAAAAGCTAGTATTGACGAAGTTGAATTAAATGATGTCATAGTTTTTCAAGGAACAAACAACTCAGGAGCACCTATATTAGTCATTCATAGGGTCATTGGATTTGCCCCTGAAGGTTTGGTTACTAAAGGTGATAATAATACAAGTCAAGATCAACCTCAATATCAAGAATATGTTACAGAAGATAATTTTGAAGGTATTTATACATCAAAAATTACATTCTTAAAACCTATTGCAGGTTTAATGACATCATCAAAGGGTTTGATATTTGGGGGTTTAGCAGTGGTTTTAACCATCATGCTGATCTCAGAAGTTATTCATTTAGTCAATACATACCAAGAAGATAAAAAAGAATTACTTAAAGCAGCACATGAAAAAGAATTAGAAGATTTAAAAGAAGCAAAGAAAAAAGAATTAAGAGATGAAATACTAAAAGAAGAAAAAATTACATAAAGTTTTAATTGTTGGCAAAGCTAGGGTGACCTAGTGACGCAAAGCTATAGGGCCTTAAATATTAAGGTAGCCAGTTGCACTCGAAAGAGTTCAACTGGCTTTTTGTTTTAAAAATTCAAAGAAAAGGAGAACCAAGTTATGAAAGAAATGATAAAATCAACTATAATTATAATGATTACACTTGCAATATTTACGACAGCTGTTTATGCTTGGTTTAGCCTGTCAAATGAAAGTAATATTCAAGAAGTCAATACAGAAGTTGTAACAAGAGAAGTAAATCTAGATATAGCATATGGTATTAATGGTGGAGGCTACAATAGTTTTAATGAACCTGCAACCATAAACTCATATCTATCAAGTATGTTACCTGGTGATTCTATTAATATTAAGGTAACTGTAGAAAACCCAAACTTAATCGGAGATCCTGATATGCATATTGATATTGTTTTAGATAATATTAGAGCATCTTTAACTGATATCGAATATGATTTAACAGATTTCTTTTATATCGATAATGGTATAATTAGTTTAAAATGGTATGCATCAATCGAAGATTTAGTCGCAGAAAATGCTTATGCACAAAATAATATTGATTTAGATATGATTGATGAAACAGCTTATGAATATTTAGGTTATGATCTTGAATCATACAGATTAAGTAATCTATTTGATTATTATATGGATGGCCAAGAAATGGTCATTAATAATGATATTACGATATTTGAATCTAGCATTGCATCACAACATATCGTTACGATAGAGTTCTCAATCACACTTGATCCTTATACTCCTGATTTTGGGACTGGATTTCAAAATGGAGAATTATTAATCGATGGTCTTTATTCACTTATAAATGAGGGGTAATCATTATGGCAAATTTAGGTAAACGATATAAATATTTGGTTCTTTCAATTATTTTTGTTTTTCTAACTATTTTAGGAACTGTCACATATAGTTGGTTTGTTTTAATTAATAGAACTGATTCATTTATTGCAACTGCAGCTAAGATTGATATATCATATACGATTTACTTAGATGGTATCTTGTTAGAACCTGAAGAGTTTAGTATTGATACCGGCACATCAGTGATGACTAAAACGGGGATTTACTCAATTAATGTTACTGACTTTGAAGCGGAAAATTATATCGACAATTTAAGAATAGATATACATGTTAATAGTACAGTAAACACATATTTAAGAGTATCAATTATTGATGCACTTACTTTGAGTACTGTGGATTTTGAGGGTAATAAAGGGGAAGTTTCAATTGTGGATCAACCGATTAATTACGCTTTTTCTAGAGAATGGGATGTTAATGGTACATTATATGATGATTTAGTCGATGCCGAAATTGCACTTGGTGGGATTACATCAAATGATACGGTGACAAAGATTAATCATTGGTTTGATAATAAACTTAATGATGGATATTACTATTACCCACAAGTTATTGAGAGAGACATGGATTCTCAAACATTAAACTTATCTTTTATAGAAGAATATGATGGTGATGAGTTTGATACAAAATCATTTGGCTATACTTTACAATTTGCCTTATTAGTAGAAGCTATTCAAGCAGGAAACTCAGCTCCTATATATAATTGGGGCTTACCAAATGCACCTTGGGGAGGTAGTTGGTAATGAAAAATATAAGTAAAAAAGTCATTATATTTATTTTTACAGCATTATTTAGTTTTATGATAGGAAGCCAATTGGTAAATATTAGTTTTCCTTTAATTGCACAAGACCAATATGGCATTTATACAGAACATACTTTTGATGAACTGCCGCCACTTGACCTACCTGATGATATTTATATTACATATACTGATTTTAGAGATAATATTGCCATAAATTCAGCACAAATAGATGCTATTAATTTAGGTACATGGGATAAAATAATTCGTTTTGATACAGCAAATGAACTGTATCGTTTTTCCATTGATGTATCTTATAATATTAAATATAGCCAATATGAAACAAAACTTACAAATTCTGCAATTGCTAAATTATTAAGCCTAGATTATGCACTTGGTAGAGATATAGACTACTCAGTTATGAAATCTAAACAATTTAATCCAATCGGATACGATTTTTTCATCGAATCTACACATTATGAACAAGCATTTACTGGAACATTTGACGGGAACGGTTTTGAAATTACCAATCTTTACTTTTCTGGATTTGATCTTTTAACTGAATCTTTATATGAAGGTACTGAGTTTGAAGTTGAAATTTCTTATGTTGAATATTATGCAATGTTTGCTTATAATGAAGGAACGATACAAAATTTCGGTTTAATTAATCCAACTTATGAATTTAATTTTGAAAATTCTTCCCTTTTTAAAGCCGCAAACATCGTTGGTGAAAATCGTGCATCTGGAAATGTTAATCACGTTTATGTGATAGATTACAGAGCATCTGCACTGGTTTCAGGTATTCGAATGATTGCATCATCAGGTCAAGCTTCTGGTGTTCTTTTTGACAATTATGGTACGTTTAATAATGCTTATTATGCATCAAGAGTTGTTATGAATGCTTCATATGGATCAAGATTTACAGTTCAACCAGTGCTATATACAAATCAAGCAAGTGGGACATATAGCAATTTAGCATATGATGATACACTCTATCAAGATATAGTAACAATCAGTGGGAGTTCATATAATATCAATACTCCAAATAGTTATGCAACTTCAATGGAAACATCTGAGCTTAGAGCATCTAATAATGTTTTAGGATCTGGATGGTATTATTATCCATCAGAAAATGATCCATATGCAAAATATCCATCAACATTTGGACTTGATATCATCTCTACGCCATTAGATATTTCTCTCTCTAGTGATCCTTTAGATATCGTCACACTTGATTCATATTATGTCATTGATAATTCATTAGATTTAGTCGCATTTTCTAAAATGCTAGATTATACAAGAGAATCAAATCTAACACCTTTTAGAGATATGAATTATGTGATCACAAGTGATATTGATATGAGTAGTGTTGCGCCAAACTCATATGCAACACCTTCAGTTGAATTTACAGGTGTTTTTGCAGGTATTTCAAATGAAATATCTATATATGGCTTAGAGATAGTAGATGGTATGATTCAACAAAACTACTATGCAGGTATGTTTGGTATACTATCAGGAGATGTTTATAACATCATTTTTTATGATGCAAAATTAACGCTAACAAATACAGATAATTATGCAGGTGTATCAACGTATGTTGGAATTCTTGCGGGAGATTTTGTATCTGGAGAAATAAGAAATGTATTAGGTAATGTCGAAATTGATTTGGGTCATCAAACATTAGGTGAAATGCACGTTGGTGGTCTTATTGGTAGAGCAAGTGGAAGTGTATCTGGTATTTATTTGGAAGGTAGTATTATACCGAATACAGATCACATATATCGAACAGATATATTAATTAATCCAAGCTATCATTTTGGTGGAATCATTGGAAGCACTGGTGTGTCACAATTGGTTTTAACAGATATTTATAATAATGTTGATATAAATGGTTTGGGCACAACATCAACACAAATGACAGTATCTCAAGCTCCAAGCGTCTATATGGGTGGAGTGATAGGAAAAGTAACGAACACAACAAGCGCAAAACATGTCTTAGGACTTTTAACTAATGAAGGAACACTAACTGCTGGAGAAATGAAATCAGCAAGTACTGAGACCATTTATATAGGTGGAGTCATCGGTATGAGTAGTGGCTTAGCTTATGAAATGAATCTAACATTTGGTCTATTTACAAATGAAGGAATAATTGATGTTCTATCTCGTGGCACTAATGTTGTTAATGCTGCAGGATTACTTGTATCTAATCATTCTGTAGAGACAGAGTTTGTTCATCTATTTAATAAAAGTACGGCTTTACTGAGATATTATACAGTCAATCAAAGTACAGGTGTTGTAACAGGTAATTTTAATAACTTAAACTATACGACACTTGTTTATAATGTAGGTTCTGGGGTTGTTTTATCTCAAGCATATAACTATGCAGACATAAAATTATATGGTGCCAGTCAATATTCTGGTGTTTATTATTCCACAACAAATCAAGCATCTTTACTACGATTTGTAGAAAATAAAGGAGACATTACTTTTGAAGATCAAACGATGTCTCAAACTTTAAATATAGCGGGTATTTCATTATCAACAAATATCAATTATTTAAATGTAGTTTATGATGCAGAAATTAGAGTATCTGATATAACCATGCAAACATCTGGTTCTGATAAAGAGCTTTTTGTTGCTGGAATCACAAAAACACTAACAAATGGGAAATATATTAAAAATGGTCTAGTTAATGGAGAAATCATCATTGCAGGAATTTTATCAAATACAGTCAATAGAACAGAGAAAAATAATATTTATGTCGGTGGTTTTGTAAATTATAACAATTCAGGAAACATGGATCCAGATGGAGATTTAGCTATGCCTAAAGCTACGATAGGGATTATAAATTCAATTAACAGTGCAAATCTAATATCAACATACAATTCAAGTATTTATGGTATTACAGGACATGCGAATTTATTTGGTGGAGGTATTGCGACATTTAACGATGGAGATATCCAAGATACAGCAAATTTAGGAGATTTAAGATTTGAAAATTTAAGTAATGTAGACACTTCAAACGTTTACTTTTCATCTGATGATACAACTGGTGGGGTTGTATTAAAATTTAGATATGGAGTTATTATTGGTGGGATTGCTGGTGCTGTATTAAGTGAAAACTCTAGAATTTATGATACAGCAAATAAAGGTGAAATTATTGCTAAATCTAAAAATTTTACAAGAGCAGGTGGCATTCTAGGAAGTGCAACATATGTTGAATTAGAAAGAGGTAATATAGCACTTACTTACACATCAAGTAACAATCATATCGTTGATTCAATTTTAACTAACTCAATTAATTATGGTAATGTTTCAGCATTAACAGTTACAATCTCTGAATATAGTGATTCAACTGTATATACTCAAGCTGGTGGTATTGAATTTGACTCTTCACTACCAGTATATGTATATTCAGCATATTATAACAATTATGCTTATACAAAATCTTCATCAGGAGATAGACCTGGAATCAATGCCGCAGCAGGCGGAATTATTGGATATGGTCTCTCTGTCATGAGACGTATGCTTAATCATGGTGAAATCAGTTCAACTGATGTTGCAGGTGGTATTGCAGGTGCAACTTTCGTCTTAACGACTGAATATGTAAAAATTGATACAGCAATTAATTATGGACGCGTTAGAGCTTTTAATAGAGGTAGTTCATATACAAATTATAATAACGTTGATATTTTAGATTATGAAACGATTCGTGATGGATTTTATGCAGTTAATGATGAATTCATTTTCCCAGACGTATTAAGTGATATCAGATTATTTCCAGAAGATAAAAGAGGTTTTGGTGGTATTTTTGGTCGTCTTCAACGTGCAAGAAGTCAAATCATGTACGGGAATAACGACTCAAACTCTACATTTAATTTTATCGTCAATATGGATCCTAATGTTGATTTAATTGGTCGCTTGGACCAAGTGTATAATTTTACTTCATCAGTATCATATTTTGACTTTTCTGATGCGGTATATTATAGTGCTAGAAAAAATGATACAACTCAAGCAGTATTTACAGGATACACATATTTTTATGCTGGTAGACGTGATCCAGATGTATATAGATATACAACTAATATTCAAATTACTTCACAAAAATATATGTATACTTATAATAGTTCAACTGATCAATGGATAAGAACAACTTATAATAAGACAACAAATCGTACAGAAATTTCTTATTATGGACGTGAATATACTAAAATTGGTTATTCAAGTGCAACTTATTCAAATGATCAATTTACAATGATATCAAGAAATGGTTTACCTGATTATAATGATTCAGGATGGAGCCAAGTTTCAGGTTCACAAGTCGTTGTAGGAACAAGTGCAGAATATAAGAATGTATATGGTCTTCCACATTATGATCAAGTTTGGGATCTAGAATCAACAAGAGTTCAATTATCACAATCTTACTATCAAGAAGGATCAAGTTCTGATTATTTTGGTGAGGTTCTACCGGTTCCAACCATAACAGAAGAAGCATTAGATGAAACAGGACAATATATTTACAGTCCTACTTTTGAGATGCAAACAGATCCAGTCTTACAAGAACATATTTATTATTCAGAAAACGGTAATTTATCACCTACATTTATTAATGCTAGACCTAATGGGATGTATGTCTTAGCTACATCATCAGGGTCTACATTTGGAGCTATCTTACCTGCCAATATATCGTTTACCAAATTTTTACCGCTACAAAACAATTTAGATGATACACTTCCTGCATATGACATTGATTATGAAAATCCAGTTCGTATTGATCCAAGTACAGATATGATGTATGCAGCACTTCAAACAGATTACCAGACACTATATCAAACTTTATATAGTGATAAATCTGAGTTGCTTGATGATAATGAATCATCACTTTATTTAAAAGAAATCCAAGGCTCTTATACAAAACTTTATAATCCGATTGTTGTTCAGCCATCAACACCGGCTGAACATGGAATTATTATATTTGATCTTGATTTAAATACCATTGATTTTACCAATGGCAATATAGTAACTGTTAATTATCATATAAGAGATGCTCTACTTCCAAATAACGCAGTGATCGCTAAAACAATAGAAGATTATTATGGGCAACCTTATGGCACTAATATGTCTGCATTTGTATCTAGTTATCAAAGTTTATTAAAAGATTATGCAGACCCAGATATACCAGACATTAGTAAACCTGACTTAGATCCTGTTTTTAGTTATACATTTGACATTAATAATCCGACTACAGGTATTGTGTCTATAGGATATATGTCTTCATTTAGTCAAGTGTCACAAAATTTTTCATCATTTATTAATGATAATTATGTTACAGATTATGAAATAAGACTTGATGTATCATATAATGCAACAGCAACACTTCCTTATGCGTATAGTTATCAAATTGATGGTGGAACAGTTAGAACTCCAGTTGTTTCAAACATAACTGCACAACAAGTTAGTACATCATTAAAATTTAATTTTAGAGATCCATCAGGTATCCTACCAACAGGAACTAATATCTTAAATTTAGGTAGTGATGATATGGATAATGTCACTTTAGAGTATTATAATCAAGCAACAAGTTCTTATGTTTTTGTAGATTACGAAGATTATTCTCTAACTTCAGAACTTTCAACAACAGCTTATAGTAATCCATTTGCGTTTACATTATTTGTTAACCCAAATCTTGTAAGTGGACTTTATCGTGTTGGATATAGATTACTACCTTATGCAGATAGACAATATCATACATTTACTAAAGCTGGATCAACCCTAAGAGCTGTTGAATCCATAGAGCATTACTCATCTGGTGTGATCACACCAAGCTCAACTTTAATCGAGTCTTATGTAAATTTTGGATATCCTCTTGATTTTAGTTCGACTGTCCTTACTCCAGTTACTGATGTGGATGCAAAAGTATATCAATCAAATGTTGATTATTATACATTACCATTTTTGGATAAAATAGAAGTATCAGATTTTTCTACAATTTCTAACGTACAAATAAATAATACAACCTTTGATGCACAAGGATTTAGAATTTATAATATCACATATACAATTACATCAGAAAGTGGATTAAATACGAATTATACACACAGAATTTATGAAAGACCAATTGAAATAGAAGATGTATATAGAAATAATAACAAGGTTTTAATGGATGTTTCTAATCCTGTTGTCGTTACTAGAGAATCACTATCTACAATGATTTTAATTAATTTTGGCATTGATACTGAGTATTCGGAAGATGTTTATAATTTGGCAACAGATAATCCAGATGCATATTTTGAAACAAGTTCAACAGGAACTCAAGGTGTTAGTGTTTCAGTTACTGATGATTATCTTGTTTTTGAAGTTGATAATACAGCAGGTGCAGGAGATTATTCTTTTGCGATAACCTATAATAGAACTGGAGAAAATCCAATTAATTTAGGTACGCTTTATATTCATAAAAATGAAGGTACAAATGCTTATTTATTAGACATTCAGTTTGCTGAACTTGCTACTGAAACCAATTATGCACTCATCTATGAATCTGATACTAGTGGTGTACCAGTGGTTGGTAGTGCCTATGATCCAACTATTTATTATGCAGGTATCGATTATGATGGTGCAGATGTTAACAACGTTGTTAACTTTAGAGTTGATGGTCAAGTTTCAAATATTCCATTAGATGAATATATTCCTTATTTCTTAAATTACTTACCTTTAGGTGCAACGATTGCAAGAAAAATATCATCGACTGAATATTCTGATGAAGTATCAGGTCCAGAAGATATTAATGTTTATCAACTTGCAGCTGATTTTACATCTGCTGAGGGTGTTTCTGAACTTGAAGATATTATCATCACATATAGAGTCACCTCAGAAGATGGTAATAGTGAAGTGTTTTATCATATTACAGTAACCGATGTTACTTATAACGTTTCATATATATTTGAAGTTATTTATGAAGGTAATGCTTTACAGCCAGACTTAAATGATGCGGTTATCGTTATTAATGTGAGAAACATGACAACAAATCTTCCAGTTGGAGATACAGTAGTAACAACACTCCCACAATTTAGTACAGTAACTGGCTACGAGAATACAACAAACTTATTGTTCATGCTAGACAACGAGAATTATAAATTTAGATTTGGTAGAAACAAGAGTGGGTTCTTTAGTTTTAATGTTAAAGTTCTAGATTCTGAAGGTTATGTTTATGATTTAAAAATTGAATTAAACGGAACTGATGAATTAGATAGTGTTAATGACCTAGATATCACTTCAAATGATGATGGAAAGTATTACTATATCAACAGTTCAACAAAAAATAGAACACGTAACTTTGTGATTACCATTAGCAACGCACGTTTAGCAGATAGGGATTATGGATTTATTGATGAGGAGAATTCTTGGGATTAGTCACATCAAATCGTGTTTCTATAGTGTTATAAATGATGAGCCTCTATACTTAATAAAGTATAGGGGTTTTTGATTGTTTAAAGAAGAAAAATAGACAGTTTTAAGTGTCTATTTTAAGATATTAAATTTATTTATTTTTTAAGTTTTTTCAATCAACTTTACTTTGCATTTTGAATGTTCTAATTCATATCGTATAAACAATATTCCAAGGATGATTAAAAGTAGTGAGATCAACTTATAAGGCAGTCCAGCTAATGGAAGTGCTACGACTGAAAAAGCTATACCTATGCTTGCAAAAAACGCAATCACACAAGATGTACATCCATAAGTTAAAATGCCAAATATGATTGAAATAAATCCTAGAGTAGATCCTTTATCAGCGTTTGCCTTAAGTGCGATCATCGAAGTAGATAAATGCATTAAAAATGAAGATAATATACTCATGATAATATTTAAACCAATATTAATCATGACTAAATATAGTCCATAGGTTTCTAACATTTCTTTGTAACTCATATTAAGTGAATCAATAATTGTATAAATAACCATGAATACAACAAAAAACATAAGTGCTTGGATGATGTATTTTTTTTGTCTTAAATTTTGTAGAGCTTGTGCAAACATAGATGTCCTCCAAAAAAGTATTTTTTAATAAGTTAATAAAATTATAACATAGCCCTTTATATATTTATATAAAGATGCAAAATAAGTTTTTAAAATCTTTTTCTTGACATATGATATTTATCATATATAATGTATATGTTATGGTTTATGGTAGTTTAACTTTTAGTTTATTTATACTAAACAAATGCTTATAAATGCTACTAAATATTTAACTTTAGTAAACGAATAAAGGAGACAAATGATGGCTGCATTAATTGAATTAAAAGATATAACTAAAGAATTTAATGGACAAGTTGTACTTAGAGGTATTGATTTGACTATTGAACAAAATGAATTTGTAACCTTATTGGGTCCATCAGGTTGTGGAAAGACGACCACATTAAGAATTATTGGTGGGTTCGTTGAGCCAAGTGCTGGAGATGTTTTATTTGATGGGGTTTCTATTTTAGATACACCTGCTCATAAAAGACCAACAAATACAGTTTTTCAACGCTATGCATTGTTTCCTCATTTAAATGTTTTTGAAAATGTAGCTTTTGGACTAAGAGTTAAAAATGATTCTCTATCTACATTAGAAGCGATTAGAGAGTTACAGATTTCTTATCAAGCAAAGATCAAAGCGACTAAAGATAAATCAGAGATTAAAGCTTACAGAAAAATGTTAAGAGAAGAAATTTCTGTATTAAGAGATCCTAATTTAAGTGTAAAAAAGGAAATCAATCAATTAAAAAAAGAATTAAAAAATGGTCAATCTAAAGATATTCAAAATCAAATTGATCTGTTAAATAGTCAATTAATCACACGAAAAACAATTGAAAAAGAAATAGAACAAAAAGTGACTAAGTATTTAAAACTTGTAGGACTTGAAGGCTATGATTTAAGAGAAGTACATAGACTATCAGGTGGCCAGCAACAAAGAGTTGCAATCGCAAGAGCTTTGATTAATGAGCCTAAAGTATTACTGCTTGATGAGCCACTTGCTGCACTTGACTTAAAGCTTAGACAAGAAATGCAATATGAATTAAAAGAAATTCAAAGAAGTGCAGGGATTACCTTTATATTTGTAACACATGACCAAGAAGAAGCTTTAACCATGAGTGATAAGATTGTTGTTATGAACCAAGGTGAGATTTATCAAGTGGGTACACCTGAAGATATATATAATGAGCCAGCAAGTACGTTTGTTGCTAAATTTATTGGTGAATCAAATATTATTGAAGGTGTAATGAAAGATGATTATCTTATCTCATTTGATGGAAAAGATTATGAATGTGTCGATCATGGGTTTTCTAAAAACGAAATCGTTGATATCGTTATTAGACCAGAAGATATCGATATCGTTGATGAAGAGCACGGATATTTAACAGGTGTAGTTGACAGTATTGCATTTAAAGGTGTTTACTACGAAATTGATGTAAAAACAAAAGATAGAATTTATACGATTCACACGACTGATTATCACAAAATAGATTCAAAGGTAGGCATTACTTTTGGACCTGAAGATATTCATGTTATGGAGAAATGGTAATGAATCAACATACTTATCAAGATGAAAAAGATTTAAAACCTGTTAAAAGAAAATCTGTTCGTCAAATCGAAAAATATTTAAGTTATCCTTATTTTATCGTTATGATTGTCTTAGTTGTTATTCCAATATTTTTAATGATTATTTCTTCATTTCAATATGATCGATCAACTGATATATTTCCAATAGGCTTTAGCTTAACGCATTACATGGATTTCTTTAAAGCCACATCTTTTGTAAGAGCTATGACATCTAGTTTATGGATTGCATTTGCTACAACAGTTGTGACGCTAATCATTGGATATCCTCTTGCGTATTTATTAACAAAATTAAAATTTAAAACACAAATGGCACTTTTATTATTAATTAATGCACCGATGTGGATTAATATGCTCTTAAGAGTTAGAGCATTAGAACAAATTATGCGTATGTTTTTCCCATTTTTAATCAATACTGCACCAGGCGTAGTGATTGGCTTAGTTTATGTATATCTACCTTTCATGGTACTTCCAATTTATGCAGTTATTTCAAAGATAGATCAAAACTTAATTGAATCTTCTGCAGATCTTGGTGCTTCAAGATTTAAAACGATGTTAAAAGTGATTATACCCCTATCTTTATCAGGTGTTTTATCAGGTGTTTTGATGGTTTTTCTACCAGCAGCAACAACCATTATTGTGCCACAATATCTTGCACCTAGTCAAAATATTTATATGATAGGGACTTTAATAGAAAAATCTATTATCTATAATGGACGCATCTCGTATTCATCTGCAATTGCTATTGTTCTTGCTATCGTTATATTAGGCATCGTCTTTTATATTAAAAAACTAGATAAGTATAAGGGGGTCAATCGCAATGAAAAAGAAGCGTATTAACCCATATCAAATCTTATTTTTAATTCTAGTTATGATTTTTATTTATGCACCAATTATTTCAATCGCAGTCTTTTCATTTAATGATGGAAATTCTTTAACCGTATGGCAAGGATTTACATTTAAAAGATATCAAGAATTATTTCAAGATCGTGAATTGTTTAATTATACCAATCCAAGAGAATCAATTATCTTTATGACATTATGGATTGCGGTGGTATCAACATTTATATCAACTATTTTAGGAACACTTGCAGCTATCGCTTTAACACAAACGAAAAAAGTAGTTAGAGATGTCACAATGGCTGTAAACAATATTCCTATTGTATCTCCTGAGATTATTACAGCTGTTTCGCTTTTAGTTTTATTTGGCGCATTACAAATTGCTCCAAGTTATAATACGATGTTATTGGCGCATATCGCGTTTTCAACGCCATACGTCTTAATTACCGTATACCCTAAAGTAAAGAGCTTAGATCCGAATATAGCTGATGCTGCTTACGATTTAGGTGCATCACCACTTAAAGCATTGTTTAAAGTTATCCTTCCGCAAATTAAAGTTGCGATTATAGCAGGTGCAGCAATTGCATTTACGATGAGTTTTGATGATTTTATTATTTCGTATTTTGTTGCAGGATCAAGTGGAGATAAAAATATATCAATCTATTTATATACCAATAGATTGTCTCCAAAACCAATAATTAATGCATTATCAACAATTATTTTGTTAATAATTGGTGGAAAAGTTACATATGATTATTTTAAAAATGATAAGAAAGTAGAGGAAATTTAAATGAAGAAAATAGTATTATTATTAATGATTGTTTTATCCATATCATTACTTGTAGGTTGTGAGTCTGGTCCAACATTAAGATTATATAATTGGGGCGAGTATATCGATGATGAACTTGTCTATGAATTTGAAGATGAAACAGGAATCAAAGTAAAACAAATTGCGTTTGATTCAAATGAAGTCGCGTTAACTCAAATTAAGTCAGGAAATCAATATGATTTAGTTATTCCAAGTGAATATGCAATTGAGCAATTAATTATTGAAGATCAAATTGAAATGATTGATTGGTCAAAAATCACGACTTTTGATAGAGACACTGATTTAGCTGATGGATTAAATAGCATTTTAGCAGAATTGTCTTTGGGAACTGATGGATATGACATCCTAGATTATGCAATTCCTTATTTTTGGGGTAATGTAGGTATTCTATATGACACAACTACAGTTGATCAAGCTGATTTAGTGGGTTGGGATGTTTTAACAAATAGTGATTATGAAATCGCAT
Organism: Acholeplasmataceae bacterium; assembly: GCA_021108415.1. Classification (GTDB taxonomy): domain Bacteria; phylum Bacillota_I; class Bacilli_A; order Acholeplasmatales; family Acholeplasmataceae; genus Mariniplasma. The sequence continues at coordinate 281,005 of JAIOQX010000003.1, forward strand.
TTTATAACAGTTCAAGAGATTCATTCATGCTTGCTCTAAAAGCAACTGGTGCAAGTTCAATCAATACACCAACATCTGTTGAATTTGATGCAGCTGAAACTTGGTTAAGCAATGCATTAACATCTGAAACATATGTTATAACTGATGAAATCTTTGATGCGATGTTAGATCCAGCAAGATATGATTTAGCAGTCAGTTATTCAGGTGATGCAAATTATTTAATGAGTGAAAATGAAAACTTAGATTTCTTTGTACCAAATGAGGGAACAAATATTTGGGTTGATGCATTTGTGACACCAAAGGGTGCAAATATGGAATATGCATATCAATTCATGAACTTTATGTTAAGCTATGATAGTGCTTTAAGAAATACTGAATTTGTTGGATATTCTACTCCTAGAAAAGATGTTTTTGAAGAAGTATTAGGCGTTGATGGTTCATTTAGTGATTTTGCATCAAGCTATGATGTTAGACAAAATGCAAATGATGAAGTTTATAGATACAATGAAGATTTAAAACTTCAAATGGATACAACATGGCAAGAAATTTTAGCAGATAAGGGCTATGACAGTGAAGAAGGATTGGGAACTGGAGCGATTGCTGCTATCGTTGTGATTAGTGTTTTAGTCTTATCAACAGTTGTAACAACCATTGTTAAAAAGAGAAGATAACTTATTGATTTAATCGATTCATTTAAAGGTAGAGACTAAAGATTTAGTTTTTGCCTTTTTTTATTTGAAAATGGTGTTTCACATTTTCAAAATCAGTGCTTATATGCTAAAATATTAACGAGGTATATAATATGTATTTAAATGAAGAAAACCGCGCAATTAGAGTTGAATTGATGCAAGTGATGTATCAATTTGATTTATATCAAAGTGAAAAAATAGCATTTGTGCCAACCTTCGAACAAGAAGAAGCTCAAAAGATGTTTTTTGAACTCGTAGAGATGATTCCTAAAATAGATCAAATCATTGAAGATAATCTTTATAATTACTCTTTATATCGATTAAGTTATTTAGATCGTGCAATTATCAGAATTGCTACTTTCGAACTTTTAACTAGAGATATCCATGTTAATTTTGTGATTAATGAAGCAGTAGAGTTAACTAAAATTTACACAAATTTAGATGACCAAAAGCAACATAAATTTAACAATAAGGTTATCGATCAAATCGCAAAAGCAATTAAGGGATGAGACAATGGAACAAGTTTATTTGACAGTTAGTGCATTAACTAAATATATCAAAGCTAAACTTGAAGGTGATAAACACCTTGTTCATATTTTAATTAAAGGTGAATTATCTAACTTTAAACGCCACAGTAGAGGGCATTTTTACTTTACTTTAAAAGATGAAAACGCATCTGTAAGTTGTATTATGTTTTCAAGAGACACAAATTCTGTGTTATTTGATCCAAAAGAAGGCGATCATGTTTTAATAGAAGGAAAAATGAGCGTTTATGAACCAAGTGGATCTTATTCTATACAGGTTAGAAAACTAACACTTGATGGTATTGGAGAACTTTATTTAAAATATGAACAATTAAAAAAAGATTTAGAGTTAAAAGGCTATTTTAATCAAGCACATAAGAAACCTATTCCAAAATACCCTAAAAAGATTGGTGTGATCACATCACCAACAGGTGCAGTGATTCAAGATATCATCAATACAGTTTCAAGAAGATATTTATTAACTGAAATCCATCTATATCCAGCCCTTGTACAAGGTCCTGATTCAAGCAAGAGTATTAAAGCTCAAATTGAGCTAGCGAATAAGCTAAATGAAGTTGATGTATTAATTGTTGGGCGTGGGGGAGGATCCATTGAAGATTTATGGGGTTTTAATGAAATTGAAACCATTGAAGCAATCTATCAATCAAACATACCTATTATTACAGCGATCGGTCATGAAACAGATTATACCATTTCAGATTTTGTAGGGGATTTAAGAGCTCCAACACCAAGTGCCGCAGCCGAACTTGCTACACCGAATAAAGAAGACTTATTGGAAAAAATAGATGATTTTACTTATCAAGCACAAAAACAATTTCAAATCTATTTAGATATATTAAACACAAAACTACTACACATTGATCAAAATCTTGAAAGATTGTCTCCATCTAGAAAACTAGATGATTTGAAAAAAGATTTAGACAGATTAAATCGTGAATTAGACAAACAATTTATATATATCATAGAAGATAAGAAGATAAAAGTTTCACGTTTAAAAGATAGAATTAAAAATCCTTTAGATAAAATTATACAACTTAAAGAAAAACAAACTCAGCTTGATCGCATGTTAAATCAATACATGACTTCTATTTTATTTAGTAAACAAAAGAGTTTTGAATCTTTAACAAAAGCGTTAAATGCACTTTCACCATTACGTTTAATGGATAAAGGATACGCAATGATCAAAAAAGATCAACACATTTTAACAACAATCAAAGATATAAACTTAAATGATGAAATAGATATTGAGTTGAAAGATGGTTATGTACAAACCAAAGTCATAAGAAAGAAGGAAAAATAATGGCAGAGAAAAATTTCGAGACACTTTTAAAAGAATTAGAAGATGTCGTTAAAGATTTAGAAAACAAAGAGATACCACTAGATGAAGCAGTCAAAAAATACCAATTGGGATTAGAGTTATCAAAGGCATGTTATCACATGCTTGAAGGTGCAGAAAAACTAGTTGTTAAGGAAATAAAGTAATTAATGAATCTATATGACATTAAAGATCCAAGCTTTTTAAAAAACTTAAAACTTTCTGAGTTAAAAGAACTTAGTGAAGATATTAGATCTTTTTTGATTGAATCATTACAAAAAACAGGTGGTCATCTAAGCTCTAATTTAGGCACGGTCGAATTAATCATTGCATTGCACTATGTATTTAATAGTCCAAAAGATGCAATTATTTTTGACGTGGGACATCAAGCTTATACACATAAGATTTTAACTGGTCGCACAAAAGCTTTTGATTCTCTAAGACAAACAGATGGTCTATCTGGATACATTAATTATGAAGAATCTATTCATGATATGTGGGAATCAGGACATGCGGGTACTGCATTATCTGCACTATATGGTCTTTTATATGCAAAAATGATTAAACAAGAAGATGGTGAAGGTATAGCAGTTATAGGTGATGCATCTATAATGAATGGCATGAGTGTAGAAGCGCTCAATTTATTAGGAAATGATCCACATAAAAGAGGGATTATCATCTTAAATGATAATCAAATGAGTATCTCAAAAAGTGTGGGCTCACTTTCAAAAGCGCTAACTCGATTTAGATCAAATAAGGTAGTCATTAAGTCTAAAAGAATATGGCAAACGATTTTACCTGATATATTAATTAGAGTTTTAAGTCGTATTAAAAGAAGTATTAGAACATTATTACAAAGAAAAAACATCTTTGAAGATTTAGGATATATGTATATCGGACCTATTGATGGACATGATCTAAAAGGGTTAATCTATAATTTAAAGAGAATTTCTAAAATAAAGAAAAGTGTTGTCCTTCATATTTTAACTGATAAAGGAAAAGGGCATAAAGACGCGGAAAACGATAGTATCGGTACTTATCATGGTGTTTCTAAAGTATCATCAAAAGTTAAATCAGGGATCACTTGGAGCCAAGTGATTGCTGCTGGATTAGATCAACTACAAGCATATAAAAAAACATTTGTGATTATGCCAGCAATGACTGTTGGCACAAAGATGGATAGTTTTGAGAAAAAGTATCCTGATCGATATTTTGATATTGGAATCGCAGAAGAACATGGCGCAACCATGGCTGGGATGATGGCACATCAAGGCGTGGACGTGTTTTATCCGATTTATGCAACTTTCTCTCAAAGAGCATTTGATCAAATCTTAAATGATATTGCTAGATCTGATCATCATGTCGTCTTTGGTATTGATAGAGCAGGAATCGTTGGTGAAGATGGATCAACACATCAAGGCTTATTTGATGTCTCTATGTTTAGCTTAATGCCAAACGTTGTGATCACTATGCCTTATGATGCACAAGAAGCCTTTGATTTATTATATTATGGATTTATGAATCAAAATCATCCGTTTGTTATTAGATATCCAAGAGGAAGAGTCTCACATGATGAAAAGTCAGTCATCAAATTTAGAGAGATTAAACCTGAATGGACTTACTTTAAACAAGGAACAGATCCATTAGTTGTGATCAGTTATGGTCCAAGTCTAGATTTAGTTAAAGAAGCTGTCGATGAACTCAAAATAGATGCAACAATTATAAATGCTAGATTTATTAAACCAATCGATCAAAACATGTTAACAACTATATTTAGCAAAGATGTTAAAGTCTTAGTTTATGAGGAAATATCAAATACTGGTGGACTTTATCCAATGATTTTAAAATTCATGGCTAAAAATAACTACAAACATAAAATTTGTGAAATGTCGATTACTGATAAAGTTGTAAGACATGGACACTATCAAGATGTTTTAAAAAAATGTCAGATGGATAAAGCATCAATCATTAAAAATATAAAGGAATTGATGTTATGAGACTTGACCAATACATGGTTAAAGAAAAACTTGTAAAATCTAGATCACAGGCCACGGATTATATAAAACGTGGTCTTGTTTTAGTTAATGATCAAGAGGTTTTAAAGCCAGGTTATCAAGTTAGTGATACAGATTTGATAAAAAGTATTGAAAAAGTCCACTTCGTGAGTCGTGCTGGAGAAAAATTGCATCATGCTCTTATCGAATTTGATGTCGAGTTAAATGATAAAATTATTATGGATATTGGTTCTTCAACTGGTGGATTTACTGAGTGTTCTCTAAATCAAGGAGCATCTTTAGTTTATGCATATGATGTTGGAACTGATCAAATGGATATTGATTTAAAAAAAGATAAGCGTATCAAATTATTCGAACAAACAAATATCTTAGATGTTGAAGTGCCTATGGTAGATGTTTGTTTAATCGATGTATCATTTACATCAATTCTTCCAATTTTATCCCATTTAAAAGGATTTGATAAAGAAATGATTGCACTTATTAAACCGCAATTTGAAGCTGGTCATAACCATTTTAAAGGTGTTGTTAAAGATAAAAAAATGTATAAGAACATATTATCTCATGTTTTAAGTGATATCGAACAAATGGGATATCATATCATTGATTTAAAAAAAGCACATATAAAAGGTAAAAAAGGAAATCAAGAATATGTACTTCATATTGATGGACATAAACAAATGAAAAAAGAAATTAGAGAAATGATTGGAGACGTTTTATGATAAAATCGCTAAAAGTTAGTAATTTTGCATTAATTGAAGATTTAGAAATCACTTTTGATAATGGATTGACAGCGATGACTGGCGAAACTGGTGCAGGTAAAACGATTATTTTAGAATCTCTTCATCTTTTGTTTGGTAAACGTAGTGACTCTCAGATGATCCGTTATGGGGAACAAAAGGCTGTAGTTATTGGTGAATTTGAACTCAATACTTATCAACAAGATTTACTTGGTTTAAATCAAACGATTATGGTTAGACGTGAAGTAGATGCTAACGGCCGTCATCTTATGAAAATTAATGATGAAACAGTCACTTTAAACAGACTTCGAGAAATCATGTTAACTTTAGGCAATATTCATCAACAAAATGACACCTTAACTTTAATTGATAAGAGTTATTATTTAAATTTTATTGATCAAGTGGATCAACAAAAAATTGATACACTCTTAAACGCTTATTTAATTAAGAGAAGTGATTATCTTGATAAAAAGAATGCTTTTCATACATTAAAAAATAAAAAACAAGAGTCTGTAGAAAAACAGTCTTTTTTAGAATATCAAATTAAAGAACTTGAAAGTTATCAATTAATTCCAGATGAAAAACAAGCATTAGAAGAAGAATTAAACAAATTAAAAAACTTTGACAAGATTATGAATCAATTTCACCAAGCTTATCAATTTTTAGATAGTGAATCATATCAAATTGATCACATATATGACGCAGTCCTTTCATTAGAAAAAATTAAACACCTTGATCCAATATTTTCTGATATGTATGAAAGATTATCATCGAGCTATTATGAGATTGATGATGTGAAATCTATTTTATATCAACAAATTGAAGATCTTGACTTTGATCAAGAGCATTTTAATTACATGCAGTCTAGACATTATGATTTAGAAAAAATAGAACAAAAATATAAAAAAGATGTCAATGATATCATTGATTATTATCATGAAATAAAAAAAGAACTTTTAATGATTACCGACTTTGATCAGTATCTATTAGAAGCTCAAAAAGAAGTTGATGATGCCTTTGATAAAGCGTTTGATATGGGGATAAAGTTAAGTGATTTAAGAAGAAAATTAGCTAAAAAACTATCAAACGAAATGATAAATGAATTAAAAGATTTGGATTTGGATAAAGCGACATTTGATATTATTTTTGATGATATTAATGATAAAAAACAAACTCAATTATTAGAGACTGGATTAGATCAAGTTGAATTTATGATCTCTCTTAACGAAGGAGAACCCGTTAAACCATTATCTAAAGTAGCTAGTGGTGGTGAGCGTGCAAGATTTATGTTCGCTTTAAAGAGTGTGTATGCAAAAGCCAACCATTTATCTATGCTAGTATTAGATGAGATTGATATCGGAATTAGTGGACGTACTGCTGCAAAAGTCGCACAAAAGATGATTGAATTATCAAAAGATATGCAACTTATTGTGATTACCCATCTACCACAAGTTGCTGCAAAAGCAGATCATCATTATGGTATTTATAAAATAAAAGAGAACCAACGAATGGTTACTCAAATTAATAGACTTGATATAAGTGAGAGAATCGAAATGATTGCGCTCATGTTAAGTGATGAAAAATTGAGTCACTTTGCGATTGAACAAGCTAAAATGCTGCTTAACAAGCAATAGATAAAGAAAAAAGGTGAATCATCACCTATATTCTTATTGCGATAAAGTTTACTTAAGCGTTACCACCAACGACCGCTACAATAAATCCAATAATGATTGCTCCAACCATACCTAATAATAGTAACCAAACAACAAGTTTGCCCCACCATTGTTCTGTTGGATTATGATAATGGTTTTTAGTAGTTCCAGTTGTTTTCATTTCTTTTTTTGCCATAAATTTCACCTCGTTCATTTCAACATTTTTATTATACTATAAAAAACCTTTGAAGGGAAGTCATTTAATGAAAAACAATGTCAAAATCATATTTCATATTGATTTAAATGCCTTTTTTTGTAGTTGTGCAATTATTAAGGAACCATACCTAAAAGATAAGGTGTTTGTTGTTGGGGGTTCAGCAACATCTAGAAGAGGTGTCATATCAACTTCTAATTATCTTGCAAGAAAGCATGGTATCCATTCAGCAATGAGTATGAATGATGCGTTTAGATTATATCCTAAATTATTAGTCGTCCCAATCGATTTCAAACTTTATAGAAAATATTCAAATCTATTTTTTGAATATTTGAAATCATATTCAGATTTAATACTTCCTGGATCTATTGATGAAGCTTATGTTGACATGACTGAAGCATCTAAACATAAACATCCCCTTACTTTAGCAAAAGAGATACAACAAGGTCTATATGATAAACATCAACTTCCCTGCTCTATAGGAATAGCACCAACGCTATTTTTAGCTAAGATGGCTTCTGATATGCAAAAACCTATGGGGATTACTGTTTTAAGAAAAAAAGATATAGTTGAAAAACTTTTTGCACTTCCAATTAAAGATATGTTTGGTATAGGAAAAAAAACATATCCCAAATTAATGGAAATAGGCATTATGACTATTGGTGATTTTACTAAAGATAGTCATAAAACAAAAATTCTAGAGATGATGAGTGAACAATCTTATCAAAGTTATCTTGATCATATTCTTGGAAAAAGTAGTGATATCATTGATCCAGATAAATATGGTATCGCAAAATCGATAAGTAATGAGACGACATTTAATTATCCTATGGATGATTTCGACTCTATTTTTGAAATTATAGTCGATCAACTTAAAACATCTTATCAACGACTTATTAAAGAAGAATTAGTATGTAGAACAGTTGGCATCAGATTAAAGGATACAGATTTTAATTTAACAACCAGATCTGTAACATTTGATGAATATACGGATGATTATGATCTCATCTATGATCAAATATTAAATTTGTTTGATAAACATTTTAAAAATCAACCTATACGATTAGCTGGTGCATCACTATCACAACTTTTATTGAAAAAAGATTTAAAAATAGATATTACATTATTTAATTATCACGAATTTACAAAACGTGAAGAAAAAATGTTTAATAAACATTAAAACAGGACGTTATAGGACGTCCTGTTTTTTTAGAGTTGTTTGATGATGCCAAGTATTGGGATCATCATTTTTATATTGTTTTAAAAATTGAATCACTTCTTCAGTGACTTTTGTTGGTGTAGACGCGCCAGAGGTAACACTTACTGAATCAATATCTTTTAACCAATCTAGATTGATATCTTCAATACCAGAGATAAGATATGAAGGAATAGATTTAGATTTTTTAGATACTTGAGCTAATTTATTAGAATTTGAACTTAACTGATCACCAACGACCAACATTAAATCAACCATATCTTGATTCATGACAGCTTCTTGTCTAACTAAAGTTGCATTACAAATTTCATTATCAAATAGATAATTAGGATATTTTGATTCTATGATATTTAATACAGATTCAATATCATATTTGGATAAAGTTGTTTGATTGGTAACAAATATTTTTTCATTTACTAAATCGTTTGGAAGAAGCATCGCATCTTTTTCGTTTTCAACAAATAAAATGGATGGATCAATATCTAAAACCGCTTCAGGTTCTGGATGATTTCTGTGTCCAATATAGATTACTCGATAACCTTCTTTAAGCTTATCTTCAACAGCGTGATGTACTTTTAAGACATCACGACATGTCGCATTTAAGCAAGTTAATCCTTTTTCTTTTGCTTTTTCTATGACTAATTTACTTATGCCATGGGCTGTAAATATTACTGTGCCTGATTCTATTTGCTCAAGCAACTCTAATCTGGTCTTTCCTTTTTGATCAAGAGAAATAACACCATATGATTTAAAGGCGTCAGTTATCTTTTGATTATGAACGATTTGTCCTAATATATATATAGGCCGTGGGTAAGATGGTGTTTTAACAACTTTTTTAACCATCGCCATTGCGTTTAACACACCATGGCAGTAACCTCTTGGCGTTAATTCTATAACTTTCATTTTTATCACCATCTTTATTATAACGTATATTTGTTTTAATCAAAGAGATTTGTTTTAAATATGTTATAATTATAAAGGTGATAAAATGTATATTAAAGAAAAATTAGAACAATTAGGATATGAAACAATAACACCTATTCAAGAGGGTGTCTTTAGTCATATCGATCATAAAAAACACTTAGTAGGGCTCGCACCTACAGGTACAGGTAAAACACATGCTTATCTTTTACCTATATTAGAGAGAATCAATTTAGATAAAAATGAAATCCAAGCGATTATCATCGTTCCAACAAACGAACTTGTGATCCAAGTACATCAAATGTTAGTTGAAGTTGATGACAGATTTATTGTTAAGGCATATTATGGTGGTAGTGATAAAAATAGAGAAATAAACTGGTTAAGAAAAAATCAACCACATATCGTTATTGCAACTCCAAATAGATTAAAACTATTTGCAATTGACGAACAAGCTTTAAAATTTAAGGCAACTAAGTATTTTGTCCTAGATGAAGCTGATATGATGTTTGATGAAGACTTCATGAGTTTTATCGATCAAGTACTTCCGATGTTAGATTTAGCTAAGATTATGCTTTTTTCAGCAACGATTACACCGCAGATGCAACCATTTATACAATCGTATTTTGGACAATATGATTTAGTAGATACAACAAAGAAGCATGATTTAGATATTGAGTATCAATTAATCAATATCAAATATGCAGATCGCCTTGAAAGTCTTAAAAAAGTAATTAAACATATTAATCCGTTTACTTGTTTTATATTTGTGAGTAAAAAAGAAAATCAAGACATTGTTTATGAATCACTTTATGAAATGGGATTAAACGTTATTAGTTTTAAATCTAGTTTAGGTGTAAAGAGAAGAAAACAAGTAATAGAAGAAATTAAAGCACATAAATATCAATATGTAGTGACTTCTGATTTAGGAGCAAGAGGCCTTGATTTTGAAATATCACATGTGATTCATTTTGATCTTCCATATCATATTGAATTCTTTATGCATAGAAGTGGACGTACAGGACGTATGCATAGTTCTGGTAAAGTCATTACATTTCTAACAGTTCATGACCACCGCAAAGTTGAAAAATTAAGAAAACTAGTAGATTTTAAAGAATATATCATCACTAATGAAGGCTTAATTAGAAAACAAAGAAAATCAAAAACAATATCAGAAGTAGAAAAACAAGCAATTAAATCAATTAAAAAACCTGGTAGAGTAAAACCTAATTATAAAAAGAAAAATAAAAAACAAGTTGTAGCAGCAAAAAAACAAGCTAGGAGGAAAGAACAATATGGTAAAAATAGGTAGTCATGTTTCAATGTCAGGAGACGATATGTTTTTAGTCTCTGTAAAAGAAGCTCAAAGCTATCAAGCAACTGCACTTATGGTTTATACAGGTGCACCACAAAACACAAGAAGAAAAGCAATGGACCAGTTAAAAGTAGATGAAGCTCTAGATTATATGCAATCTATTGGATTTGATCCAAACAATGTTGTTGTCCATGCACCCTATATTATGAATCTAGCAAATCCAAGTGAAGAAAAAAGAGCATTTGCAGTTTCCTTTTTAACTGAAGAAATTAAAAGAACTGCTCACATGAACGCAAATCAAATCGTTTTGCATCCAGGTAGTGCAGTAGGAAAAGATAGACCACAAGCAATTAAATGGATTGCAGAAGGTCTAAATCAAGTGATTGATAACACTAAAGATTTATCAGTCAAAATCGCATTAGAAACCATGGCAGGTAAAGGTAATGAAGTCGGTAAAACGTTTGAAGAATTAAATGAGATCATCAGTTTAGTTGATGAAAAAAATAGATTAAGTGTTTGTTTTGATACATGTCATACGCATGATGCAGGATATGATATTGTAGGCGACTTTGATGGTGTTATGAAACACTTTGATCAAGTTGTTGGAAATCAATATATATCTGTGTTTCATATCAACGATTCAAAAAATGAAAAAGGTGCAAGTAAGGATAGACATGAAAATATCGGTTTTGGATATATCGGCTATGAAGCACTTTTAAAAGTGATTTATCATAAAGACTTCCTAGATATTCCAAAGATACTAGAAACTCCTTATATTAATGATAAAGCACCATATTTAGAAGAATTAGCGATGATAAGAGATAAAACTTTTGATCCTCAATTAAAAGAAAAAATAGAACAAAAGGTATAAATAAAAGCACATATCAATTTGATATGTGCTCATTTTTTTTAAGATTTTAAGATTTTTCTATAAAGTTCTTCGTATTGACTTGCCATCTTAGATACTGAATATTTAATATGCATAGCCTGTTGAACCATTGAATTAAAAGCTTCTTTATCTTCATGATATAAATTAAGAGCTTGATCAATCGCTTCTACAAATTCAGACTTATTATAGTTTTTAAACGTGAAACCGACACCAATCCCACTAAATTTATTATAAGGTGTAACTGTATCTTTTAAGCCACCAGTTTCTCTGACTATAGGAAGAGCTCCGTATTTCATAGCGATCATATGATTTAGACCACAGGGTTCAAATAAGCTTGGAAGCATAAATAGATTGGATGCTGCATAAACTTTTTGTTCTAAATTTACATCAAATCCTTCTTTATAGTATACGTATTCTGGATATTTCTTTTGAAGTTTCATAAAATATGATTCATATAAAGCATCTCCAGAACCGATTGCGATGAAGTAGAAGGCACCAATTTTCAAATAATCTTCTAAAACTTCCATGATAATATCCAACCCTTTTTGTCTAGCAAAACGATGGATGAATGATACAATTGGAATAGCTTGATCTGGTTTCAAATTGAGTTGTTTAATTAACTCTCTTCGATTAATTTTTTTACCAATGGTTTGTGTTTCTTCATCATAACCTTGATAAATATTTTCATTATTTTTTGGATTATATAATTCATCATCAAATCCATTTAAAATACCATATAAATCGTTTGCTCTTGATTTTAGTGGACCATCAAGTGAGAATCCATAAAAACGAGTTAATATTTCATCTTTATAGTTTTCTGATACGGTGTTAATCGCATTAGCGCGCATAATACCGCATTTTAAGAAATTCACTTGATTCATATGAATATAAGTGAAGTTTTTGTGATTGAATAGACTTTCAACCTCCATTGGATATGCACCTTGCTTTTCCAAATTATGAATAGAAAGTAGTGTTTTAATATCTTTAAATGCTGGATCAAGCCGTCTATAAAAGACATCTAAGAAAAATGGAACAAGACTTGTCTGCCAGTCATTACAATGGATAATGTCTGGATAATTTTTAGTAAGCTTAATATACTCTAAAATCGCTAGATTGAAAAAAGTAAATCTTAATGGATCGCCATCATATCCATAATATTTAGACTTATTAAAAAACTTAGCATGATCAACAAATACGTAAGTTAAATTATCATATGTTGTAATATAAAAATTAGCCGTCTCAACTTGGCTACCTACTTTTATTTTTGCTTCCCCGATATGTTTAAATGATTCTTTTTTTGGTATTAAGCTTTGATACAAAGGTGTAATGATTTTTACATCATGACCTTTTTTTGCTAATGCTTTTGAGAGTGCGTAAGATACATCCGCAAGTCCTCCTGATTTAGAGAAAGGATGTGCTTCGCCACTTGAAAATAATATATTCATGTTTTATCACCTAAAACAATTATACTTTAGAATATCATAATAAACAACCATTAATTTTTGAAGAAAACTATACATTTTTTTTAGCCTTGAGATTATGTTTAATGTTATAATAACAATGTAGTAAATAACATAAAGGGGAATTCTATGAAAAGACTAGTTGTTGTAGGTACACAATGGGGCGATGAAGGTAAAGGGAAAATAACAGATTATCTTGCACAAAGTGCAGATGTAGTTGTTAGATATCAAGGTGGAAATAATGCAGGTCATACTGTTGTTTTTGATGGCAACAAATATTCTCTACATTTACTCCCTTCAGGTATTTTAAATCCAAAGATTGAAAACATTATGGCTAACGGAATGGTTATAAATCCAAAAGCTTTCTCAGAAGAAATAGCAAAAGTTAAAAGATTTAATCTTCATATCTCTAATAGAGCACATATTGTACTTCCATATCATATTGAATTAGATAAAGCATATGAAGCATTAAAAGAAGATGTCAAAATAGGTACCACACATAAAGGCATTGGACCCGCATATGCAGATAAGAGTTCAAGAATTGGTATCAGAGTGTCAAGTTTTATCCAAGAGCATAAATTTCATGATGAGCTCAAACACTTGATGGAAATAAAGAATAAAGAATTAAAATCACTTGGAAGTGAGTCACTAGATTTTGATGTAGTCTTCAATGAATATAAAGAGTATGCTAAATTGATTGCTCCCTACGTTAAAGATACATCCTACTTACTTAATAACTACATTAAAGAAGATAAGAAAGTTTTATTTGAAGGTGCACAAGGTGTCATGTTATGTCTTGATCATGGTACATATCCATATGTGACATCATCATCTCCGACTGCTGCATCTGTCCCTGTCAATACAGGAATTGCACCATGGCTTCTAGAAGGTGCATTGGGAGTAACTAAAGCTTATTCTACACGTGTTGGTGAAGGATTTATGCCAACTGAGATTAAGAGTGAACTAGCAAATCAAATTAGAATTAAAGGTAATGAATTTGGCACAACTACAGGTAGACCTAGAAGAATTGGTTGGCTTGATACGGTTGTTTTAAGACATTCAAAAAGAGTAAGTGGTCTAAGCTATTTAGCTGTTACCCTACTTGATGTTTTATCTGGAATAGATGAGCTAAAAATCGCTATTTCTTATGATCTTGATGGACAAACCATTGATTATGTACCTTCAGATAGTGATGACTTTAATAGATGCAAGCCAAACTATATTAAACTAAAAGGTTGGTCAGAAGATATCACGCAAGTCAAATCATTTGAAGAACTACCAAAAAATGCTCAAATATATCTAAATACATTAAGCGAACTTGTTGATGTAGACATAGCTATATTTTCGGTTGGACCAGATCGCAAGCAAACCATTCGTGTTAAAGATATATTCTAGGAGGGATTTTATATGATTGATCGTTATCAAAGAAAAGAAATGGCAAAAATTTGGACTGATAAATCTAAATTTGATGCATATTTAAAAGTTGAACTTGCAGCAAGTTATGCTTGGAGTCAATTGGGACTTTTTGATACATCTACGTATGAAAAACTCAAACAAGCTAAATATAAGTTAAAAGATATTTTAGACATTGAAGCACAAACAAAACATGATGTGGTTGCATTTACTAAAGCTGTCTCACTATCTTTAGGAGAAGAAAAGAAGTATTTCCATTATGGACTGACATCAACAGATGTTGTTGATAGCGCATATGGTGTATTACTAAAAAAAGCAAACAAGATCATCAAAAAAGATATCCTAGCTTTAATGGATGTCTTAAAAGAGAAAGCATATCGTTATAAAGATACACCTATCATGGGTAGAACACATGGCATGCATGCAGAAGTTACAAGTTTTGGATTAAAATTTGGATTATGGTATGAAGACTTCAAACGTCTTTATCAAGGCTTTATAGAAGCATCTAAACTAGTTGAAACATCTAAATTTAGTGGAGCTGTTGGAAATTATGCTGCAAACAATCCAGAAGTTGAAAAGATAGCGAGTAAAAAACTTGGATTGAATTCTGCAAATATTTCAACACAGACTTTACAACGAGATCGTCATGCAAGATATATCACTCAAATTGCAATTATTGGTGCACAATTAGAAAAAATGGCAGTAGAGATTAGACATTTATCAAGATCTGAAGTTCATGAAGTCAGTGAATTCTTTGATGTCAATCAAAAAGGTTCATCTGCGATGCCACATAAGAAAAATCCAATTAGTAGCGAAAATATAACAGGACTTTCAAGAATCCTAAGAAGCTATGTAGTTCCAGCTTTAGAAGATGTTGCATTATGGCATGAAAGAGATATCTCACATTCATCGGTTGAGCGAATTATTTTAATCGATTCAACAACCTTAATAGATTATATGCTTAATCGATATCAAAAGACATTAAGTCAATTAATCGTTTATGAAGATCAAATGCTTCAAAACATTAATTTATCTTATGGTGCAAATTATGCACAACACGTTTTAAATCTTTTAATTGATAAAGGCTTAGATAGAATATATTGTTATGACATTATTCAAAAATTGGCATATCAAGCAATGCAAGAAAAAATTGCATTTAAAGATTTAATTCTTGAACATGCAGAGTTAAAAAAAGTCATCAATCATGATGAGTTAAGTTTAATATTTGACCCAAATAAATACTTAGAACATACAGATTATATATTTAACAAAATCTTTAATTGAAATTTAGTTACATTATCACATAAATATAGCATGTTATCGTTGATAAACACATAATTTTATGCTATAATCGTAATAGTCGAAATTTAGGAGGACATGAAATGGCAGACAAATATACAAAGGTAAAACCTAAGGTTCATCCGTTAACAATTTCAGCAATTGTTGGCTTTTTTGTAATCGTTATTGGCATCATTATTGTTTTACAACCATCAAATAGAGAAAGTATTTATAATGCATACTCACCATATTCAACAAATGATTTAACTGAAGACCATCCATTTTATGAAGTTAATTACAAATCAACTTTATTTAATAAAGGCTTAAAAACTCGTATTGAAGATGATGAATTAGTATTTGTTTATATTGGATCTCCAGACTGTACATCTTGTCAAGCACATATTGGTGCATTTCAAAAGTACTATGAATCACTTGAAATGAGTGATTATGTGGATACGATTTATTACTTAAATCCAGGGAATGATTTAGACCAGTTTGAAGACTTTGTTGCAGATTATGAAGGTGTTGCTGAAACAACGCCACAATTAATTGTATTCCAAGATGGTGAAATCTTATATCAATTTAGTGTTGTTAGTGCTGAAGATACTCAATTGTTAAACCGCAGTGTTAGAGATTTCTATGAAGAGGTTATTGATTTATTAGCTGAATAATTAAAAGCACATAAGTGCTTTTTTTTAACAAGGAAAGAAGATAATATAATGATTGAACTTATTAAAAAAAACATAAAGAGAAAAATTGAACAAACTTATCAATTAGATCAAGTGATTGTAGAAGAACCTAAAAGAGGAGCTGCAGATATTGCAATTCCGCTCTTTAACTTGGCTAAAGAATGGAAAATGAATCCTAAACTTGTTTTTGATAAGATTAAAGACGATGTTTTAGTAGATCATGTAAAAGAAATTGAATTTACCAATGGATTTTTAAATATCTATTTAGAGCGTAAAGAACTATCAGAGCAAATTTTACATAATGTATTTGAAAAACAAAGTCATTATGGTGATCAACTCTTAGAAGAAAAATCTTCAATTGTTATGGATTACTCATCACCCAATATAGCAAAAAGCTTTGGTGTAGGACATCTAAGATCGACGATGATTGGTAATTCTATTCAATTAATCTATAAAAAATTAGGTTATCAAACAGTTGCTGTTAATCATTTAGGTGATTGGGGTACACAATTTGGTAAAATGATTGTTGCATATCAAAAATGGGGAAGTAAAGAAGAAGTTCAGAAAAATCCTATTGCAGAGATGCAAAAACTATATGTTAAATTTCATGATGAAGAAAAAAATGATGATTCTCTTGAACAACAAGCAAGAGATGTATTTAAAAAATTAGAAGATGGTGATCAAGTTTATACAGAACTTTGGTCATGGTTTAAAGATGAATCATTAAAAGAGTTTATGCAAATGTATGATTTGCTTAATGTCTCATTTGATTATTTTACAGGTGAGAGTTTTTATAATGGCAAAATGGATGCAGTTGTAGATGAATTAGAAGAAAAGAATCTACTTAAAGTAGACCAAGGAGCAACCATTGTAGATCTTGGTGATGATATGCCACCGGCATTAATCAAACGCTCTGATGGAGCAACACTTTATATCACTAGAGATATTGCAGCTATTTTATATCGTTATCATACATATGATGCGACAAAGCTTTTATATGTTGTAGGAAATGAACAACAACTTCATTTTAAACAATTGAAAAAAGTAACTGATTTAATGGGATATCATTTTGATATTGAACATATAAACTTTGGACTCGTCTTAGTTGATGGTAAAAAAATGTCAACTAGAGGCGGGAAGTTCAAACGCCTTGAAGAAGTTATCGATCAAGCTATTTTGTTAGCTAAAGAAGCGATCATGAGTAAGAATCCTGATTTAAAAAATCAAGATGAAGTCGCAAAAGCAGTTGCAATAGGCGCAATCATTTATAATGATTTAAAAAATGATAAACATTTAGATGTTGATTTTGATTTAGAGAACATGTTAAAATTTGAAGGTCAAACAGGACCCTACCTACAATATAGCAGTGTAAGAATAGAATCTATCTTAAGAGGATATGATGTAGATCTTAGCTTAGTGGATTCAAATGTGTTTATGCAAGATCATTATTTTGAGATTGTCAAATCACTTGCACAATTTCCAAATATTCTGCATCGTGCAAAAGAGTTAAGCTCACCAAGTGTTATTTCTAAATATGTAATGAGTCTAGCTCAAGCATTTAATAGTTTTTATGGAAAAGAACGATTAATTGTCGAAGATCAAGGTGTTTTGCATGCTAATTTATTGTTTGCTAGATCAATTCAAATTGTTATTAATGAATCTTTAAGATTATTAGGCATTAAGTCTTTAAAAGAAATGTAGAATACATATTGAAAATTAAATTTGTTCGTGTTATCATAAGTTTGCTCGTTTGAGCAGACTTAAAAACCCCGCGTGATGAAATTGGTAGACGTGCCAGACTCAAAATCTGGTGGGCGAAAGCTCGTGCTGGTTCGAGCCCGGCCGCGGGGACCAAAAACAATGATAAAATTCATCTTGAGATATAGATGGATTTTTTTGTTTAATATTTTTTTGAAATACATGAAAAGCAACAAAATGTTTCTAAGAATATTTATTATATTTTAATGAGCTATTGTATAATAACTTATGAGGTGGAGAAATGAATAATTTACATAACAATTTAAAAACAATGAGAAACAAAGTAGGATATACACAACAAGAGGTTGCAGATCAATTGTTTGTGACAAGACAATGTATATCAAGATGGGAACAAGGAAAAACGATACCAGACATTCATTCTTTAGAAAAAATTTCTGACATATATGAATGTAAATTAGAAGATTTACTTGATAATGATTGTTTAAGAACTTTTACATTAGAAAATGCCAATAAAACAAGTAAAAACAAGAAAAACAATTATATTTTTATGTCTATATCAATTTTAACAATCATTATATCTTTAACAATTAGTTTAATCGCTATTAAGAGAGCTAATGAAGAAATTATTTATTCGTTTCAAGGTGTTATCACAAATGTTGATGAAGTTGATAAAACTATAGTAGTTAAAGATAGAGGTCAAACCATTTATACGTTTGCCCTAGATGAATTTGATCAAGTTGAGATTGTGTCTAGAGGATCAGAATCTTTAATAAATAAAGAAGATTTAAAACTTAATGATACTATTGAGATATATTTTGATAAAGAACCTAAATCTAATAGAATCAAAAGAATTAGAGTTTTAGATAGCGAAATCGAAGATAGTTTTTTAGGTATTATAATCATTTCAAATGGAGAAACATATAATCAAGTAGATGAACTCCCTATAGATTTACAAGGTATCAGATATTATTATGAAGATGATTGGGACTTTAATACAAATTTCAAGTTTTCAGATATAAATGGAAATTACTTTGAAGAAACAGATGAGAAAACAGTAGATTTAAATCTATTTTATGATGCAATGAAAATAAATCATCCTATAAAAATAGGCTTAATTTATGAATCAGGAATTGATTATATACAAACAATCACAAATGTCAGTGTTCAGTCATATGAATATACGCATCAACACAATTATTCAGACAATTATTTAGATGTTCATAGTTATGAATTGAATATAAAAGTTACTTTAAATCCTGTGAGTTCATTTGAGAGTATAGAATTATTTGAATACGATTTTAATCACTTACTAATTAACAACACAACATATACTGACTATTTAGATTTAAAACTAGATCATGAAATAATATCAAATGTAATTTACTCATATGTTAAAATAAATAGTTTAAAAGAAAATCAGTTTGGTGTACCTTATGCATATGTAAATACTTTTCAAGTTTTTATAGGCGGCATGTTTGATATTTCTTCAAGTGATGATTATGGGTTTGTTTATCATGAAACAATTTATTATGATTAAATAAAAAAGATTATAGTTATCTTTCATATAAAAAAATGGATTTGAGGACATCTCAAATCCATTTTTTAATTAAAAATTATAGTTTGATGGAACATATGTGTTAATTAATTCATCTAAATTCACATCTTTATCATAATCAATACCATCCATATCAAAGCCATTGATTTGATAGAATTCTTCTAAAAATGCTTTTGTACCTGGGCTATCTAGGATTTCTTGATCATTTAATGTTTTCATCATTTTAACAGTCTCTGCTTGGATATCTTTTTGCATTTCATAATGATCTAATCGAATACGTCCTTTTTCATCTAAGATGCGTTTATTTCCATAAACCATGTCTTTAAACAATCTATATTTATGTGCTAATGTGCTCTCATGGACCTTATGTGCTTTCATAACGTCAAATAGACAAGAAACATAGATAGGCATTTGAGGAATAAATACACCAGCTTTTGATACAACAGCTTTACTAGAAGAGATAAGGCCTTCACCTTGATATTTTTTCTCTAGATAAGTATGCAAGTATTTAGAAGCGTCTTCTAAATCTTCTTTAGCTTTTCCTAAAGTACCTTTTCGATACATATCTTCAATATTTTTTCCACCGATATAAGTATAAGATATCGTTTTAAAACCTTTTGATAGTGCATCATTTTGATCAAAATAGTCAATCCAATCTTTCCAGTCACTACCACCCATCACATAAACGGTATCTTTAGTTTCTTGTGTAGTCGCAGGCGTGACTTCAAGTTCAACGATTTCCTTTTTAGCAACATCTATTGTTTTTCCTGTGACAGTCTTTCCTAATGGTTTAATATATGAACTAACCATTTCTTGAGTCTCTGGATTATATCTCCTACCAGAAGCGAGAGAATAGATCAATAAATCAATGGTTCCAAAGTTCTTTTTAACGTAATCCAATACCTTTTCTTTCATTTCTCTACTATAAGCATCTCCATTAAAATCCATATGGATTTGATTTGTATGTTTAGTTTGATCTCTAAAAAAGACATTATTCCAAAAACCTGCTGAACCACTTTGATTTGATTTAGCGGCTCTTTCAAATGAAACACTAATTGTATTTGAATTTGAACCATAAGCTAAACTAATTCTTGAAGCCAGTCCATAGCCTGAAGAACCGCCTAGAATTAATACATTTTTAGGGCCATCAAATTTTTCAAAACTATTGACTTCATCGATTAAGTTTTGGATATTTTGTTTGATACCAAGCGGATGAGCATTGGTAAAGAAATTTGATCTTAAAGTTGGTTTAATAAGCATGATAAAACTCCTTTATATTTTTTATTAGTATAACATGATTGATGAGATAATATAAAAAAAACACTTAAAATGATTAAGTGTTTGATTCATCTAATTGATCTTGAGATTCACTAAAAATATATCTAAATTCAATATCAGAGTCTAAAAACCTTTGATATCTTTTTCGTCTATTCTTGACTTCATAGCTATCAAAGAAGAAGAGTGAAAAAGATTCCCACATCAAAAACCAGCCTCCAATAAACAAACCTTCTCTAACAATTTTAAATGTTATATTATCTTGAATAAATGAAATCATTAAATAAGCTAGCGTTATAAATGCCATTGCAAATGTTAGATAGGTAATCACTTTTCTATTATTTGCACGTAATGTTTTATTAATAAAATGGATAATACTTTTAAAGTTGTTATAGATTGCTGTTTTACTTGAAGCTTCAAGTTTATCATCTTTCATATCAATTGGAATACCAAATGAGATCTTCACGTTATGTTTCATAGGGATTTCATAAGCAGCTGTTTCAATAAAATCGATTAATTCCGAATCTAGATCTTTCTTTCTTGTTGGTGCTGCATCCCACCCATTAAATAATTCTTGATAAGTTTCAAGAGATACTTCGATAACATAGCAGTTTTCTACGTCATCATATTTATATATTTGTCCTAGATAAGATTTCTTTTTTGCCATATACATATCACTCCTAAAGATATTATACCTTATTTTATAAATAAGTATGCCTCGTTTTTGTTGTTTTATTGGGCTTTTTGAGACAAAGAGAAAAGTTTATGTTAAAATAATTTTTGAAAGAAGGGATGATATGAAATTTAAGAGCTTTTTAATGACTACTTTAAATGGTATGGTTTATGGATTATTCGCAACTTTGATCATCGGTGTCATTGTTCAACAATTTGGCAAGTTAATTAATATAGATTTAATTCAATTTACATTGTATTCAACACTATTTCAGTTAATGGGTGTTGGTATTGGTATGGGTATCGCTTTAAGTTTAAAAATGGATGGCTTAAAGATGGTTGTTGCAGCGATTATGGGTGGTATCGCAACAAGCTTTAAATATCAATTTGGTACAGGTATTGTCGTAGGTATAAATAATGATCCAGTAACAACTTATTTAGTTGTTGTGCTTGGTATTTTGTTTTTAAAGAAAGTCTTGGTTAAAAAAACACCTATTGACATTCTTTTAATTCCTTTATTAGGATCTATCTTAGCAGTTATTTTGACATTAGGCATAAGTGGTCCTATTGGATTTATATTAAATCTGATTTCAGATGGTATTCAAAACGCAACAGCAATTGCACCATTTCCAATGACGATTATTATTGCTGTAGTTATGGGTATGTTATTGACCTCTCCAATTTCTAGTGCAGCAATCGCAATTGCAATCAATTTAAACGGTATTGCAGGTGGTGCAGCATTAGTAGGTACAATCGTACAAATGATCGGATTTGCTGTCCAATCTAGAAAAGATAATAATATAGGTATGGTATTATCCATTGCATTTGGAACTTCAATGCTACAATTTAAAAATATATTGAAAAAACCAATTATTTGGCTACCAACAATTATAGCATCAGCAATCTTATCCCCACTTATTGTGTTGACTTTAAATACTGAGACTTCACGATTTGGTGCAGGTATGGGATCATCTGGCTTAGTTGGACCACTACAAACTTTAGCTGAAATGAACTACTCTATTGAAAGCTGGCTTTCAATAGGTTTAGCCATTGGATTATCAATTGTTTTAGTGTTTTTTATAGATTTAGTATTTAGAAAATATAATTTAATTAGCGATGGAGACTTATCAGTAGCTAATGATATTAATTAATTTCTTAAAATTTACTTAATTATTTTTATATTTGTGATAAAATAAATATAGTATGAAATTTAGAAAGTGGTGAAGTTTATGAATAAAAGAGTTTATAATTCAACAGTTGGTAAAGTATTTAGAACTTTAGGATTTTTATTAGTATTGGTTTCATCAGTATATATTTCAACATATCTAGTGATTCAAAATAATACACTACCTTTTGTTTCAAGTATCTTGCCTTTCGCAGAAACAATAGAAGGGGTTATCGATTCACTTCCAGCATTTATTGCTGAATATATTGGTCTAGCTTTAGTTGTTGGATTACTATTACTAACTTGGGCAATTAGAAAAGGTGTTGTCCTTAGAGTCTTAATAACAGTCGTTTTATTATTTGGATACTTAGAAAGTGCAATTAACAATTCATCTTCCTTAGTTCCTCTAAATTTAGTTAATCCTACATGGATGGTCAGTGTACTTGATTTAGTTGAACCATTTTATGATCAAATTGTTGCACTTAGCGAATATGTAGTTCCTGGTGTGATGGTTGCTGCTCCAATGTTCTTATGGGCGTTGTTTGCAAATAAGAAACCAGGTAGATTTTCAGTCTTAATGATGAGATTAGGAACGATTTCTCTATTCTTAGCAGTCTTATCACTAGTGCTTGGTCAGTTGTTCTTAACAACACTTGCATTAGAAAATTGGTATATCACCGTACAAACAGCATTATATATGGTAACATATTTACTATTTGTAGTTGGTGGCGTATTTGGACTTATCGGTTTTTCTAGAAAATAAAATTTAAATGGATTATAAAAAAAGGGCTTTGCCCTTTTCTTTTATAAAATTGATGAGAATCCTTTTAAAGCGATTTGAATTAGCTTATAAAATAAATGATGTTTTTGATCATCTTTTAAATGAATAGATACATTGATGAGATCTTGGAAATGAGATGTCATCTTTTTTATTTCTAAATCATCTTTAAGATATATACTATTTTCAAAATGAAGATATAAACTTCTAAAATCAAGGTTTACAGATCCTAAAAGTGCTTCATGATCATCTACGAGCATCATTTTTTGATGAATAAAACCGGGTTTGTATTTATAAATATCAATACCATGTTTTGATAGCTCAGATGCATAAGACTCACTCACCATATATACTGTTCTTTTATCGGGCACAAAAGGAATAATCACTTGAACTTTAACGCCAGATTTAGCCGCAAATTTTAGTGCACTAGACATTTCATAATCTAAGACCAAGTAGGGTGTTGTAATTAATATAGATTCTTTAGCTTGGTTAATCATTTGCAGATAAATATTTTTAGCAGTATATTCTTCATCAAGAGGAGCATCTAAAAATGGGGTGACGTAAGAGGTTGATTTATTATCTTCATATTTAGGCTTTAAATCAATTTCTAATGTTTGACCAGTAATGAACCTTAATTGATTCATAAAACTTATATAAAGCGAATATACAGCGTCTCCTTGTATCTTAAGACCAGCATCCTGCCAGTTTTTAAAGGGTTTGATTAAATCAATGTATTCATCTGCAAGATTGATACCACCTGTGTATGCAATTAAGTTATCAATAATAACTAGTTTTCTATGATCTCGATAATTCATTTGAAAGTTTAAATGAGGCTTCATCGGATTGAAATTATAGGCATCAATACCAAATTCTTTTAATTTTTTTGTATATCCGTAGGGTAGTTTAGAACTTCCAAAATCATCAAAAATGATTTTGACAGAAACACCTTGATCTATTTTTTGTTTTAAAATATCTAATACTTCATTCCACATTTGACCAGGTGAGATGATAAAGAATTCTAAATAAATAAAAGACTTTGCAGCTTTTAGGGAAATAAGCATATCTTCATACATGATTGGACCACTTTTTAAATAAGTGGTTTTTGTATTTTGATAAGTTGGCCATCCAATATTAAAAAGATAGTTAAATATTTTGTTGTCTAAAGTAGGCAATGATATGTCTTTAAATCTATCGATTCGACTTGATTCAATGGCTTGATATCTTTTCATTACTTTTTTTGAGATATTTGTGTTTTTATAAAACAGATAAAACAATCCTCCAAATAATGGAAAGATTAAAATTGGGATGATCCAAGTAAGTTTATAAATCGGATTTTCTTCTTTGTATATTAAATATGCAATGATGATCACAGTCACAAAATATAAAGATGTGTGAACATATTGAAATTTTGATAACAAAGTAATTGAATAAAAGAAAAATACGATTTGAGCAACTAACAATATTAAAATGAAAGATGTTCTACTCAACAGTAGACGTAATAAGCGTTTCATAATTAGCCTTTCTTTGTATAGATGATATGATTTAAAGATGATAGTTTATCATCGTATGCGTATCCATCAATAGAAATTGTTTTTAATTGAGTTAGAGTATTTATTTGATTTGTAATGATATAGTTGGTAAAAAGACCTCTCATACGCTTGGCTTCCATAGAATGAATAGTTTTTTCATTGTTTTTCATGATGTAAAATTCAATTGTATACACAAAATCAAGTTTATCAATAATTTGTCCAAACTCAGCAGAAGCTAGATTAATTAAAATATCATCTTGATGATTTTTTATGAGATATGTCTGAATTGATTCTGTCCAAAAATCATATAGATTGATAAATGATTTATCCATCATTTCTAATCTATAAAATGAAATACAATCAAGAGGTCTTAATAAACCATAAAGACCAGAGATGATATATAAATGACTATTTAAGTATGTAATATGTTCTTTATTCATTGAATCTGCATCAATAAATCGATACTGATGACCAAAATAAGTAAAGATAGCTGGTTGGAGATGTTTGTTAAAAGATTGATAATATTCATAAGTTTTTTGTGCTACTTTTTCTGATACTTTCATATCTTTTTCTATTTGTTTTGTACTTAAAGACTTTAAATGTTTGAGTAGTGTTTTTGTTTTTTTATCAAATAATGGGTTTTGATCACTCTTTTGATCACTAACCTTAAATGTTTTAGCTGGAGAAATTAATAGAATCATAGTCAAGTTTCCTTTCGCTGTTTAGCATATATTATTATATCAAAATTAGCGAAAAAATGATAGAATGGTAAGTGTTAATAAAAGGAGGCAAATTGTTATGGATAATAGAAAATTAACAATGCTTATGGATTTTTATGAGTTAACAATGGCAAATGGATATTTTGTTGATCATAAACAAAATGAAATTGCGGTTTTTGATGTATTTTTTAGATCGATTCCAGATAAAGGTGGCTATGCTATATTTGCTGGATTAGAACAAGTGATCAAATATCTTCAAAATTTAAAATTTGGAAAAGAAGAAATTGAATTTTTAGCATCTAAACATATATTTGATCAGGGTTTCTTAACCTATTTAGAAAACTTTATATTTACATCAGATGTATATGCGATGAGAGAAGGTACTCCAATATTTCCTCATGAGCCTATCTTAGTCGTCAAGGGTCCGATTATAGAGTGTCAATTGGTTGAGACGATGATATTATTAACGCTTAATCATCAATCTTTGATTGCGACAAAAGCAGCAAGAATTGTTCATGCCGCTAAAGGCAGATCAGTCATTGAGTTTGGTGCAAGACGTGCGCATGGTTATGACGCATCGATTTATGGTGCTAGAGCAGCTTATATCTCAGGTGTATTAGGTACTTCTAATACGTATGTAGATTTTAAATATAAAATACCAGCATTAGGTACGATGGCTCATAGTTATATTCAAAGCTATGAAAGTGAATATGCAGCCTTTAAGGCATATGCACATACATATCCTGATAATTGCCTATTGTTAGTCGATACTTATAATACATTAAAACAAGGCATTCCTAACGCGATTAAGATTCAAAAAGAAGTTTTAGAGCCGATGGGTAAAAAACTAAAAGGGATTCGCTTAGACAGTGGTGACTTAGCATATTTAACGATTCAAGCTAGAAAAATGTTAGATGAAGCGGGTTTACCTGATTGTAAGATTACAGTTTCAAATTCTCTTGATGAGTATTTAATTAAAGAATTAATTCATCAAGGTGCACAAATCGATACTTTTGGTGTTGGTGAACGCCTAGTTACAGCAAGAAGTGAAGCTGTCTTTGGTGGTGTTTTTAAATTATCAGCGATCGAAGTGAATCAACAGTTGGTTCCAAAAATAAAGATTAGCGAAAATGTTCAAAAAACAACGACACCAGGCTTTAAACAAGTTTATCGTTTTTATGATGAAAACTGTATGGCTGAAGCAGATGTTATGACACTTTTTGATGAAGAGATTGATGAAACAAAACCATACCATTTATTTGATCCAAATTTTATTTGGAAAAGTAAAGAAATCGAAAAATATCATGTAAAACCTTTATTGATTCCAATTTTTCAAAAAGGTAAATTAGTTTATGATATCCCTACTCTTGATGAGATTAGAGCATATCATAAAAAAGAATTTGAATCTTTATGGCCTGCAGTCATTAGATTAGAAAATCCACATGAATATTATGTTGATTTATCTGAAAAACTATGGGCACTTAAACAAGATTTAATTAAGAAATATAAACGATAAAAAAAGGAGTAAACACATGCTACATATCGTATTATTTGAACCAGAAATTCCACAAAACACAGGCAATATTATGAGAACATGTGTTGCAATAGGTGCACAATTACATTTAATAGAACCCATGGGATTTAGATTAGATGAGAAAAGATTAAAAAGAAGTGCACTTGATTATTATGAACATATCAATTATAAGGTCTATAAAAATTATGATGCATTTGTAAAAGAGAATAAAGGCAGATATTTCTTTTTAACTAGATATGGTAAAAAATCATATACAGAATTTGATTATAAAGAAATTAAAGAGGATATTTATTTAATATTTGGCAAAGAATCAACAGGTGTAGAAAAACACATCTTAGCCAATCATTTAAATGATTGTTATAGAATTCCTACGACTGATAAAGTAAGAAGTCTTAATTTAAGCAACTGTGTTGCACTTGTAAGCTATGAAGTATTAAGACAGTTAGACTTTCCTGATTTAATATCTACTGAACCAGAAACACATAAAGGAAAAGATTTCCTAGATCAATTTATTAATGGAGAAGACTTATGAAACTAACACACGAACAAACATTAGGTGAAGAAATCGCAAATGCCGTCAGCCATGGTATCATGGCAATATTTGGCATCGTTGCGATGATATTGATGCTTATTAAAAGCGATAGAACGATAGAATATATGTCAGCGATTATCTTTGGATTTGGGATTATCAATTTATATACCATGTCTACGATGTATCACTCACTTTTTCACAAAACTGCAAAAAACATTTTTCAACGATTTGATCATTTAAGTATTTATATTTTAATTGGTGCAACTTTTGCACCAGCATTATTATTAATTCCAGAATTACAAGATCCTATCTTTGGATTTAGCTCGATTGGATTAGGACCACTTATATTTATCATTCAATGGGCGTTAATTGCTATTGGTGTTGTATTTAAATCCATTTGGATTAAGAAATATATGAAACTTCATTTAGTATTGTATCTAGCTATGGGGTGGAGTGCAGTTGTATTTATTAGACAGTTATATGCGTATGAACCAGCTTCATTTTGGTTTATTTTAACTGGTGGTCTTGCTTATAGTATTGGTGTCATATTTTATACACAACCAAAAATTAAGTATTTCCATTTTATTTGGCATTTGTTTACAGCAACAGGAACAATTCTTCATTTTTTTGCAATCTATTTGTATTTATATTAATCCGTTATATACAAAGAAAATATGTAATAAATTTATGTTTAACATGAATATTTGTTCATATGCTTGAAAAATGATAAAAATTAAGGTATTATATCAATGAAGAAAGAGGTATGCTTATGAAAATATTAGCAGTAAATGCGGGGAGTTCATCTCTGAAATTTCAATTATTAAATATGCCCGAAGAAACAGAAATCACATCAGGTTTAGTTGAAAGAATTGGATATGACAATGCAGTATTCGTTATTAAAGTAGACGGAAAAAAAGTTCAAAAAGAACAAACAATTATGGATCATAAAGTTGCAGTTGAACTAGTGATCAAAGGACTTATTGAAAACAAGATTATTGATTCACTTGATGAAATCAAGGGTGTTGGTCATCGTGTTGTTCAAGGTGGAGAAATATTTAAAGATTCAGTTGTAATCACTGATCAAGTGATTAAAGATATTGAAAGTTTAAATGATCTTGCACCACTACATAATCCAGCAAATATTACAGGTATTAAAGCTTTTCAAGCAATCCTACCAAATGTAATCCAAGTTGCTGTATTTGACACAACATTCCATCAAACCATGAAAGAAGATGCTTATTTATATGCAGCACCTTATGAATGGTATAAGAAATATGGTGTTAGAAAATATGGTTTTCATGGCACTTCACATCAATTTGTAAGTCAAAGAGCTATCGAGTTACTTGATAATCCAAAAGCAAAAATTATTGTTGCACATTTAGGAAATGGTGCATCACTATGTGCTGTTGATTCAGGTAAGAGTATTGATACTTCAATGGGCTTGACGCCTTTAGAAGGTATTCCAATGGGTACGCGCAGTGGTAGTATTGATCCATCTGTTTTAATGCTTATTTCTGAAAAAGAAAATAGAACTTATGCAGATGTTTTAAATGATTTAAATAAAAATAGTGGATATCTTGGTGTATCTGGTATTTCTAATGACAGTAGAGATATTGTTGATAACATGAATGAAGGTCACGTAAGAGCAACTCTAGCTTATAAGATACAAATAAAGAGAATTGCAGATTTTATTGGATCATATTATGTTTATATGGGTGGATTGGATGCAATTTGCTTTACTGCAGGAATTGGCGAAAATTCAAGTGATGTTAGAAGAGATGTTGTTGAAGCGGTTAAAGTTTTAGGGGTTAAATTAGATTTAAAAGAAAATGCTAAACGTGGTGAACACTTAATTTCTACTCCAGATTCAAAAGTTAAAGTATTTATCATTCCAACAAATGAAGAAGTCATGATTGCTAGAGAAGTCATGAGATTAGATAAATAAACATTTATTTTAAGCATAAGCAATTAGCTTATGCTTTTTTTATATATTTGTTTGGAAACAGATAGAATATGATAAAATAAATAAGAGGTAAATATATGAACACTTTTATAAAAGAAAACGAAATAATTCAAATTACAATTAGAAAAACTGGAATTAACGGAGAAGGCATTGGCTATTATAAAAAATTAGCTATTTTTGTTGATTATGCACTACCTAATGAAGTTGTTGATGTCATGATCACAAGAGTCTATGACAATAGAGCAACTGCAAAACTAGTCAAAATCCATCAAAAGAGTGCCTTTAGGGCAACACCTTTTTGTCCTGTCTATGAAAACTGTGGGGGATGTCAATTTCAACATATCACATATGAACAATCATTGATTGAGAAGAAACAAATGATTTTTGATAGTTTTGATCGCTACATCTCATTTAAAGTTCCAAGAGAATTAGTTAAAGATACAATTGGAGCAGATGATCCAAAGTACTATAGAAATAAGGCAAGCTTACCTGTTCAAAATAAAAAGAGAAATGAAATTGGGATGTATCAAGCAAACTCTCATAAGTTTATCGCTATAGATGCATGTCCAGTACAAGATAAAAATATCAATAGAATCCTAACAACTATTCTTGATTTAATGAACGTCTATAAAGTAGATGGATTTGATCCTAAATATAATAAAGGCTATATTAAAAGCCTAGTTGTTAGAGTTTCAGATGACAGTAAAGAAGCACAAGTAACTTTCATTTTATTTAATGACAGTAATTTCTTAGAAAGACTTGTTAAAAAGCTAATTGAAGTTGAACCGATGATTAAGTCTGTTTTTAAAGTCATTAGCAAGCCAAACAAGAAAAATCCATTCTTTTCAGACAAACCGATTAAACTATTTGGAAAAGATACGATTATCGCTAGATTAAATGGGTTTACTTTTGATTTAAAACCTGACGCATTCTTCCAATTAAACAGCCCACAAGCTCACAAGTTTTATACCAAGATGAAAGATTTAGCAAGACTCAAAAAACATGAAATCGCAATTGATGCATATGCAGGTGTCGCTCCTGTCAGTCATTATATCGCAAACGATTGCAAGCATGTTTATGCGATTGAACTTGATGAGAGTTCATGTTTAAGTGCAAAAAAATCATTAGCAGAAAATAGAATTGATAATGTAACTGTATTGCAAAGTGATTTTTTAAGAGCATTAAGTGGCCTAAAAGAAAAAGAGATTGATGTGATGTTGTTTGATCCACCAAGAACTGGTTTAGGCCCAGATACAATTAAATTGATTCTTGAATTTAAACCAAAACGTATTGTTTATGGATCATGTAATCCATCGACTTTGGCTAAAGATTTAAATGAGTTATTAAATCATTATTATCTAGAAGAAACGTCACCTATAGATATGTTTCCATATACATCATTAGTTGAATCTGTTAGTTTATTGGTTTTAAAAACAAAATAATAAAAGTGCAAATTTGCACTTTTTTATATTGATTTGCAAGTTATTACGAATAAATTAAAAAAAGATTTAGAGTGAATTTAAAAATAAATAGTCCATCTGTTTTAAGATTCGAAGAAGCATCTATTTTTGTTATTAGAAAACAAAATAAATAGAACATATGTTTTGTATTAATGATTTTCTTATGATATATTGAACAAGGTGATTATATGAAAAAAATGAGTTTTGGCATGATGACTTTCCTAGAAACTGGATTGAACAGTGAAGGGTTTGTAACAAATCATGAAACAAGAATTAAGCAATGTTTAGAAGAAGTTAAATTAGCAGATGATATTGGATTAGATTATTATGGTATAGGTGAGCATCATCGAGCAGATTATGCCGCTACAAGTCCAGAAATCATTCTAGCATCAGCAGCTGCAATGACTAAACAAATTCATCTTGGATCAGCTGTTACTGTTTTATCTTCTAGTGATCCTGTGAGAGTTTATGAATCGTATGCAACCCTTGATTTAATTTCTGATGGTAGAGCAGAGATCATTGCGGGTAGAGGGTCATTTACAGAATCATTTGAATTGTTTGGCTACGATTTAAAAGATTATGATCAATTGTATAGTGAAAAGTTAAATCTTTTACTAAAAATAAGAGATGAAAAAAATCTAACATGGAATGGTAAATTAACTACATCATTAAACAATAAAACAATTTATCCAAGAGCAAAGTCAAATTTAAAAATTTCTGTTGCGGTTGGTGGATCCTATCAATCTGTCTTAAGAGCTGCAAATTTAGGACTACCGATAGTGTTTGCAATTATTGGAGGTAACCCACTCAATTTTAAACCATTAATTGATTTATATAAGAAGACTTATTTAGAAAAAGGGTTTAGTGAAGAGGATATGGAAATTGCTGTTGCTGTTCATGGATTGATAAGTGAAGATAAAGACATTTTAGAAAAATATTATCCATCTCATCATGCGCAATTTTCACAAATTGCTAGTGAACGCGGATGGCCTGAATATACAAAAGAAAGCTATAAAGCTAACATGAAACGTGGACCTTTTTATGTAGGGCCAACAAAAGAGGTGACAAACCGACTTATAAATCTAATTGAAGGATTAGGATTTAACCGTTTACTATTTCATACACCAGGCTCTTATATGCCACATGAGATGACAATGGAAAGTATTCGATTATACGGAGAAGCAGTAGTGCCAAAAATAAAATCAGTTCTACAAAAACAATAAAAATAAAACCTTATTATTGTAGTTGTTTTAAAATGACCCTAAATTTAGGGTCTTTATTATTTAAGAATGAAATCAAGTTAAAAAAATGCAAAAGAAATAAGAGAATCAATTATTTAAGCATTTAAGTGTTATAATAAAAGAAAACAAAAAAAGGACTATTATATATGAGTGAATTAGAAAAAATGTTAAAAGGCATGCTTTATCAAGCAGGAGATAAGACTTTAACTTTAATGCGAGAAAAAGCAAGCAATTTATGTTATGATTATAATCATTTAAGACCAACTGAATATCAAAAAAAACAAGATATCTTAAAACAATTGTTAGGTTCTATGGGGACTGATGTACATATCAATCAACCATTTTTGGTAGATTACGGATGCCATATATTTATTGGAGATCATTTTTTTGCGAATTATAACTTTACAGTTCTTGATATTGGAACAGTAACAATTGGAAATCATGTCATGATTGGGCCTAATGTAGGTTTAATGACAGCAGGGCATCCTTTAGATAGTGAAATTAGAAATGAGCTTCATGAGTTTGGATACGATATCACCATTAAAGATGATGTGTGGATAGGCGCTAATGTCATCATCAATCCAGGTGTTACGGTTGGTAAAGGTGTCGTTATTGGATCTGGATCTGTAGTGACTAAAGATCTAAGTGATCATATGCTATGCTACGGCAAACCTTGTAAAGAGATTAGAAAAATCACTGATCAAGATAAACTTATATGGGAAAAAGAAAAACAAAAATCACTTAAGCACTCATAAAAAGGAGATTCTTAGATGACTAAAATCATTCATATACTTAAATACTATATGATATTTATAGCGATGTTTTTTATCATCGCTGCATTTGATGTATTTGGCTCTACTGAAGTAAATACTATCAATCAAATTTTAGGGTTTTTATTAAGTGTACTACCTGGAGTTCTTTTGGGAGTTGCTGTTATAGTTTTTTGGCAAAAACATCAAATTTTATCTTATTTAATAGCTGCTTTAGCAACTCTATTTTTTATTGTTTTTCAAATGTATCATGTAGTTGATTCAATAACTATCATCTTAATTATATGGGTACCAATGATGATTTTTAGTATATTATTGTTTATAAATTTTAAAAAAAATAAGAATTAAAAAGGGGATAGAGAAATGATTTATACATTGATCGCTGCATTTTTATTGTTATGGGGGTTGTTTATTTTTAAAGTTGTTACAGATAAACGACTAGAGGGATTTTTTTATAAGGGCTTTTCAAGTTTCTTATTTGTTTCAATTGCTGTATATGGGGCATATCACTTTTTGATTCAACCCAATGTTGCTTCATTTAATATGGTCATGCTAACCAAGTATTTCACCTTGATTTTATTTATTATTCTAGGTTTAGTTGCAGGATTAATTGGAGATTTATTTTTGGAAGTTCAGTATTTTTATGATAAGAAAAAATATTACACGATTCATCAAGGTATGATTATCTTTTTAATCGGACATGTACTTTATATTATTGGACTCATTTCATTTGTTAAATTTAATATAGCTGCCCTTGTTATTGGATTAGTGATGACAATTGTTGTATATGTTGGCGGAAAAATCATGAAACTTCAAATGGGAAAATTAGCTCCTATGACATACTTATATACATTTGTAATCTTTACAATGGTTGGATTTGCAATTATACAAGCTAGTGAACTATCATTTAACCTTTATTCTATATACTTTATGGTAGGTGCAATTTTATTTGGTCTATCAGATTTATTACTTGCACCAATCTATTTTAAGGATGAAAAATCAAAATTCTTTGTGGTTTCAAATCTTGCTACATATTATCTAGGACAATTATTAATCGCTCTATCTATATTTTTCTTATAAGAATAAAGGGGGACTTTATATGATTAAGAAAGCACTAAGTTTTATATTAGTTGTATGTGCATTAATAAGCATTATTTCAATTGATACAAAAGCGGATATAGGTCCAAAAGCAACCGCTGATATTACGATAGTAGGTGTTGATGAGCCTTACTATTTTGATCTATTAATATATAAAAATTACGATGTAGAACCTATTCCAGATACTGAAGCACAAGACATTATAGAATGGGAGTACTATGATGATACATATCCGCTTGATGCACTCAATGGCTATCAAGATAGCCAAGGATATGCATCAAGAACTCTATATAGTGGCCCTCCTGGTTCCACTTCAAGAGTTGAAGGTATGTCAGATACATATAGAGCTGGCTATTTTTCTGCTCCAAAAGTATTTAAGATCGTTATCGTTATTGATGATGATATCATCATCACCTCTAAAATCATCGATAGAAAGCTTTTTACGTCTACAATGACTTATGACTTAACTGGAGTTGATTTAAGCTTTAGCCAAGAGAATGTAGGTGTTGTGAGTGAAACTATACCTTACGGGCATTTCTCTTTAACACTTATAATCAGAGTAATCATCACTATAGCAGCTGAACTTTTAGTTTTATATATGTTTAGATATAGACAAAAATCAAGTTTCTATAGAACTGGACTAACTAATCTAGTCACACAAACAACTCTAACTTTATTCATGACATTAGCATTTTATTTTTGGGGTTCATTTTTTGGATTACTTGGTGTATTAATATTTGGTGAAATGATTGTATTCATCGCAGAAATTGTTTTATATAGATATATACTTACTGAACAAAGTAAATCTAGGGCGATGCTTTATGGATTTGTTGCAAATCTTGTTACCCTTATATTAACAGTATTCACATTAGGATTCATCTAAACATCCAAGCGTTTATCTCATATCATAGATTAAGATTTGATATGATGAAATAAAGGAAGTGATGATATGCAAAAAGAAGTTAAAGATTATATCCATCAACTAGATCCATCAAGAGTTGATGATATTAAAAAACTTATTGAGATAGGTACAGCAGTTACAAAAAAAGAACCCATCATGTGGGGCTCTATGGTTGGTTTTGGAAAAATTCATTATAAATACGTGTCTAAAAGAGAAGGAGACACTTTTGAATTTGGACTTGCAAGCAGAAAAAAAGCAATCACCCTATATCTTGGTTGGGACGTTAATCAGTATGAGGGCTTAAAAAAGCTGGGTAAACATAAGACAGGTGTTGGCTGTTTATATATCGATAAACTTGCAGATGTTGATTTAAACATCTTAATCGATATGATTAAAGAATCCGTTAAGTCTTTAAAAACAAATCCAATCATCACAGATATTCAATAAAAAATAAGGTGAATCCAACAGGATTCACCTTTTCATTATTTATTATCTCAAGCCTTTATCATAAGGAATACCTTCAGCTTTTGGAGCTCTTGATTTTTGAGATGTAAAGACCAAGACAACTAGTGTTGCAAAATAAGGTAGTATCTTATAATAAGTTGAATCAATACCAAGATCTTTTAAGAATGGAATTAATGGAATTGAATAAGCAAGTGTTGATAAGAATGCAAAGAACAATGCGGCAAACATAATTTTAATTGGTTGCCATTGCCCAAAGATCATTACCGCGAGTGCCAAGAATCCAAATCCAGCAACACCAGTGTGACCACTAACGTTAGATGTTAAGACACCAACTGAATAGAAGTAACCACCAATACCACCTAATAGACCTGATAGACCAACACCAAAGTATCTCATTTTAGACACATTGATCCCAACAGAATCAGCTGCATGTGGATGTTCACCACAAGCTCTTAGTCTTAATCCAAATTTTGTCTTATATAATAAAATAGTAGATATAATCAAAAATAAGAATCCGATATAGACGGTTAAATAAGTATTTTGGAAAAATAGGTCACCAATAACTGGAATTTTTGATAATAAAGGAACTTCTCTAATATATAAATTGATATCTGTTGTGATACCATCTGAGTTAAAACTCATCTTAGAAAACAACAAGACTGCTGCAGGAACCAACATATTCATCGCAGTCCCTGAAATTACTTGGTTTGCTTTCATATTAACAGCTGCATATGCTAATAACATTGAAAATATAATACCAGCAATACCAGCAATAATCATACCTAAAAGTAGTAAGAACTGTGGATTTGTACTAGAGTCTTGAATATTTAGAATAAATAATGCGCCAAAGAATGCACCAAATAGCATAATCCCTTCTAAAGCGATATTGACAACACCACTGCGTTCACTAAACATCCCGCCTAATGCAACAAGGAGTAAAGGTATAGCAACTGGAAGCATGTTTTGAATTAAATAATAGATAACATCCATGTTAACTTACCTCCTTTGAATCAGTTTGTTCAATTAACTCTTCATCTTTTTTCTTTTTCTTCTTTCCTAAATTCTTAAAGAATTTAGCAATCACACCACTCATGATAAGAGAGAATGCAGAGAAATAGATAATTACAGATATTACAACATCAATAATTTCTGGCTTATAGCCAAATAGACTTGCTGACGTTCCACCTCTTTGAATATGAGAGATAAAGAATGCAGAAAATACAATTCCAACTGGATTTGAGTTTCCTAATAAGGCAACTGCAATCCCGTTAAATCCGTTAATCGCAATAATATTAACAGGTTCATAGGTCATCGAACTACCAGAAATTACAGAAGGTGCTAGAATTGCAAACGCACCACCAAGACCTGCTAAACCACCAGCAA
The DNA here is from genome assembly GCA_021108415.1 of Acholeplasmataceae bacterium. Lineage (GTDB taxonomy): Bacteria > Bacillota_I > Bacilli_A > Acholeplasmatales > Acholeplasmataceae > Mariniplasma. Next base: position 318,109 of record JAIOQX010000003.1, read on the forward strand.
TAATCATTGTTAATACAGTGTTTCTCTTATAGTTAATACCAGCATATTGAGAGGCATGCTTGTTATGTCCAGTTGCGATAAGTTCATATCCAAATGTTGTTTTATGAAGTACAACATATAAAACAACAGCAATTGTAACAGCAATTAAAATTGATATATTAGCGCTTGAGTTTTGAATATTTAGCGATGTTAATTGAATAGATTCTGGTAAGTATTTAGTTCTAGATAATGAAGATACATACATCTTTGAGTTTCCAGTAATCCACATATCTACTAAAAACATACCAATATAGTTTAACATGATAGAGGTAATAACCTCATTTACGTTAAAGAAAGCTTTTAATAGACCAGGGATAAAGCCCATGATCATCCCACCAAGAAGACCAGCTAATATCGCAACGATCCAATGAATAGAACTAGGCATATCAATCATAAAACCTACATATAATGCAAAGAACATACCCATTGTGTATTGTCCAGATGCACCAATGTTGAATAATCCCATTTTAAATGCAAATCCAACTGCTAAACCTGTCATTAAGATTGGTGTTGCAAAATAGATAACATCTCCCATTTTGCCAAATCCACCAAATAAGATTTTACTAAATCCACCAAAAGTGTTTTCAGGTGAAGCGATAAATAAAACAATAAGTCCAAAAATAAGTCCAAATGCGATAGCTAATAGAGTTGCAAAGAATGAAGAAGACCCTTTGGTTTTAGTCAATCCTTTAAGTTTTGCCCAGAGATTGGCAAATGAAAAGTTTTTAATCATGTGCTACCTCCTTTTTCTTATCACGTTTAGAACCAGCCATATAAAGACCTAATTCTTCAACAGATACTTTCTTAGGATCAAGTTCACCAACAATCTCACCTTCATACATCACTAATATACGATCAGCTAAGTTCATGACTTCATCTAATTCAAGTGACATTAAAAGAACTGCTCGACCATCATCTCTAGCGAGAACGATTTGTTTATGAATAAACTCGATTGCACCAACATCTAAACCTCTAGTTGGTTGTACAGAGACTAATAAGTCACAAGTCTTTTCTAATTCACGTGCAATAATCGCTTTTTGTTGATTACCACCTGACATGGCTCTTGTTGGCGTAATTGCGCCTTGTCCAGAGCGTACATCATATTTTTCAATGAGTCTTTCAGCGTAAGATCTGATATTGGCAAATTTTAAAAATCCCTTGTTAGAAAACTCTGGTTGCCAATATCTTTGAAGGACCATATTTTTTTCTAATGAGTAATCTAAAACCAAACCATATTTATGTCTATCTTCTGGAATGTGACTAATTCCTTTTTTAGAACGATCTCTAATTGTAGTTTTTGTAATATCTTCACCATTTAAGAAAATAGTACCTTCACTTGGTTTTTCTAAACCTGTAATGATATAGACAACTTCACTTTGACCATTGCCTTCAATACCAGCAAGACATACAACTTCACCAGCTCTTACATCAAAAGAAACATTTTTAACTGAATGAAGATCTGAAGTTTTAGATTTTGCACTAATGTTTCTAACTGAAAGAACTACATCTTTTGGTTTAGCTTTTTCTTTATCAATGGTAAAGTTTACATCACGACCCACCATCATCTTAGATAGTTTTTTCTTAGTCGTGTTTTTAATCTCTACAGTACCTTTATATTTACCTTTTTGAAGAACAGTACATCGATCAGCTACTGCCATAATCTCATTTAACTTATGTGTAATAAATAAAATAGATTTACCTTCTTTGGCAAACTCTCTCATAATATCCATTAACTCTTCAATCTCTTGAGGCGTAAGGACAGCAGTAGGTTCGTCAAAAATTAAGATTTCATTATTTCTATAAAGCATTTTTAAAATTTCAACTCTTTGTTGCATCCCAACTGATATTTTTTCAATTAACGCATCAGGATCAACTTGCAGCCCATATTGTTCAGATAAATCAATGACTCTTTGTCTAGCATCTTTTTCTTGTAAAAAACCATATTTATTAGGTTCAACACCCAATATAATATTTTCTAATACAGTAAAGATTTCCACTAATTTGAAATGTTGATGAACCATACCAATACCCAATGCATTAGCATCATTTGGATTGTTGATTTCAACTTTTTCTCCATTCTTTCTGATTTCACCTTTTTCTGGTTGATATAAACCAAAAAGAACGCTCATCAGAGTTGATTTACCTGCACCGTTTTCTCCAAGTAGTGCATGTATCTCACCTTTTTTAAGCTGTAGTGTAATGTCATCATTTGCCACAATACCTGGGAATTCTTTTCTGATATTTAGCATTTCAATGATGTAATTTTCCATATGCATATCACCGCCATCTTCTATATATATAAATATTTTATCATAGATAAGCTAAATATTTATATATAAATATAAATAATTTTGATATAAGAAAATTTATAAAAAAAGGAGGAAATGGTAAATACCATTTCCTCTTAAAACTTTAATATATTATTAAATGTTTTTTAAACTCAGTCTAAAACAGTTACTGTAACTAAAGTTAACCCTAGTCCAGCAGTTAATTCTTGAGCAGTAGCATTACCATCAGCATCAGCAACAGTAATTGAACGAACTGGATCAACAGTACCATCAACTAGCATAGCAAATACTAAATCGTAAGCAGCTTTGTCAAATGAAGTAAATCTGTCAAATGCATCGCCATTTTCATCGCCAATAACCATAGTAGGTAGACCAACACCATCATTAGTAGCATTGAAATAAGTACTCTTACCAGCAAATGTAGTCCATGAATCTGTTTCATAGATTGCTTCTAAAACTTGAATAACTGAAGCAGCTAAACCTTTAGTAGCAGAAGTGATAACTGTTGGGCTATCATATCTTTGGTCAACGTCTACACCGATTACTTTAGTTTCATCTTCTGAAGCAGCAGACATAACTGATTTACCAACTGAACCACCAGCAGCGAAAATTACTTCAGCGCCTTGTTGATACATAAGTTTTGCAGTTGCTTTATTAGCAGCTGATTCATCAAAGTTACCAGTATAATGGTAGCTAACAGTTACAGCGCCAGCAGCTAAACTTAATTCAGCAGCAGCATCTTCAGCACCTTGTAGGTAACCATAACCAAATGCTTGAACAGCAGGTATTGACATACCACCCATGAAACCAAGAGCTCTCATGCCATCTTTAACAGCAGCATAACCAGCTAGGTAACCTGATTCTTCTTCAGCATAGAAGATTGATGCAACATTAGATTTAGTTTCAAATGTTGAATAATCTGCAGTATGAGGTGCACCATCTAATAAGATGAATTTTACATCAGGATATAATGTTTGAGCTTCATAAATAGGAACTTCAAATAAGAATCCAGGTGTAACGATAACTTTTGCGCCACCTTCAACAGCTAATGCAATTGATGCTAGGTAACCAGCATCAGATGCTTCTTCAGGTTTATAGTATTGATGTGAAATGTCATTTTCTTCTGCGTATGCCACAACACCTTCCCATGCACCTTGATTAAAGGATTTATCGTCGATATTTCCTTTATCTGTAATAAGAGCAATTTCGTACTCTTTTCCACCACAACCTACTAATAAAACAGCAGATAGGGTAATTATAACTAACAATGATAATAATTTCTTCATTCTTTCTCCTCCTATTATCTTTTATTGTTATTACTATATTTGATTATACCACTACATTTGTTAATTTTTCAACACCTTTTTGATTATGTTTAACAAAAGAGTAGATATATATAATAATTATGCTTAAATGTTATAAACAATTTAAATAGTTTTGATAGTCTAGGTAATTAATATTGTATATATCATGTAAAAATAAAAACCTTTAGGTGTCTAAAGGTTTAAAGTGATTTTTTGGCCATCAATGCTGCTGCAAATGATGGATCTAGAATTGGTGTAATTATATTGATATAAGGATCGATAGCTTTAATTTTTTGTTGAAGTTGTTCTTTAAAGTATCCTCTAGAGTTACCTAGAGATCCTACAATAACACATGTTTTATTTTTCATTGAGATATAATTATAAACTGCTTTTACAGCTAATGCACATTCATCGGTTGCTAAATCAATAATTTTTTTGGCAAATGCATTATCTTGATTTGCAAACATTGTCACAATTGGAGCAAGACTTGCGACTCTAGTTCTATCATCATAAAAGTCTTCCATGACATCAAATATATCAGTAGCTTCATTTAATCCTATTGATCTTGCGATTTCATTTGCAAACGCATCTTTTTCATATCTGCCATCATAAGCTCTAATCGCATATCTAATTGCTTCAGTACCAAGATGAAAACCACTTCCAAGTGCACCTTCTTGATATCCCCAGCCTCCAGCTTTATGACTTCTATGAATATCTTTACCAAAAGCAACCATATTTGTACCAGATATTAAAGCCATTCCTTCTTCAAAACATGCTCCAGAATACAAAGCATTTTCCATATCATGTTTGACGATGATAGAAGCATCTTTTTTAAAATAAGGTAGATCTCTTAATCCACGTTCTACATCAAGAGAATCTGTAGGTAATTCAATACCACTTAGACCAGCAAAGCATGAAGCAATTTTTGTTGTTGGATGTAGATCAAAATATGGTTTTATTGCTTGATTAATCGCTTCAATAGTTTCTTCTAAAGACACTGTGTCCACAGAAGAAGGTCCACTGGTATTTTCATAGATTAGTTTTTCTCTAATATCTATGAGTGAGACTTTGGTTTTTGTTCCACCACCATCTATGCCTAAATATAGATCCATTGTTTTCTCCTTGATATATCATATACTTTAACATTATCTTAAAAATAGAGGTTTGTCAAATATAATTAAGATAATATTGTATATGGATTGCAAAAAATATAGGCTATAATATGTCGAAAAATAATTAGTATTGTCAAATATGTAGCTGACTCTTTATTTATTGATACTAAACATAGTATGAAAAATAAGAAATATTATAGAATTTATGACATCAAAGCGAATTGCAATAGTGGCAAAAGTTATTTGTAAAAAAGATGAATATATTGAAAGATATTTGAAAACTATCGTAGACAAAGTGTAAAAACAATGATAAAAGATAGTTCCATTTCGTTGATAAACTAGGAAAAACTTCATAAATTTGTTATAATTAGTATAATGTAACCGTTTTCTTATGCGAAAGTAATAAAAAAGTAAGAATTCTAAGAAAAGAAATGATTTATGAAATAAATATGAAGTAAATTAATTATATAATATATTAAAAGATGAGATTAGGGGAGATGTAAGTTGCATACAATAGCATTTATAACAAAAACTATTGAACCGTTTGAAGAGTTAGTTCAATTATTCAAAGATAACCAATACAAAGTTTTGCAAATAGATGTAAATCAAATAGATGAACATGTCTTAAAGTTTTCTGATGTAGATTTTGTTTGCCTAAATTTGGAATATAACGACATCATCAATCAGCACCTAATTACAACTATTAAAGAAACGACAAAAGCTCCTTTATATATCTTTGGATCTAAGCATACTGATTTAGAAAAAGTTGCTTTGTTTAATGCAGGATCAGTTGGGTATATAGATATTCCTTTTTCCAGTATTGAAATTTATGGAAGAATTAACGCAGTAATAGAATTCTTATATAAATTAACGAAAAAGAATATTAATAAAATTGTATACGGACCAGTAGAAATTGATTTGACAAATCATAAAATTAAAAATGATTATAGTATTTATCATTTGACAAAAGTCGAATATAAGATTTTAACCATTTTATTAGAGAAAAAAGATGAAACAGTTACAAAAGATAGAATTATTGATTTTGTATGGGATAATGATAGATCAGCAACTGATAATGCACTAGGTATTCATATCACTAGACTTCGAAAAAAAATAGAGCATGATCCAAATGTCCAACTCTTAGAAACCGTTTGGGGTATAGGGTATAGACTAAATTACAAACTATGTGAGCAAAACAGCAAATAGCTGTTTTTTTCATTTGTATTGTTGTATGATAATAACAATCTTAAAACCTTTCAAATTGCATAAGTTTATGATAAAATGATTTAGAATAGAAATGAAATTTAAAATATAATTAAGGAGAAATACATGAAGCAATCAAAGATGAAGCGAATCCGTCAAGTCCTAACATTTATGACTTTTGATATTATTGCAATATTAGTCACGTATTTGATTGCTATTTTTATGTTCAGTGTATTGGAAGTTCCAGTGAAAGTTGATGAACTATGGTATGCTATTCCAGGAATCATTATTTTTAAGATTTTAATCTACAGCTTTTTTGGATTATATTCAATGTTGGTCAATCATATTGGTTTTGAAGATGTCATTAAAATTTCATTTGCAACTATATTTACTAATGTTGCTATTGTTGTCTTTATTTGGTTAACACACGCTTTATTTATGTATAAAATGGCGTATTTCTTTATTACAATAGCAGAAATCGCATTAATTACACTGCCTAGAGTCGCAAACCGTTTAATCTTATTCTTTAAGATTAATTGGGATTGGAATAAAGCTTTAGGAAGAAGAACTTTAATTATTGGTGCTGGATCTGCTGGGGAAGCAGTCTTAAAAGAAATTTATCGAAATAAGGATTTAAACAATATGCCTATGGGCTTCATCGATGACGATGATACAAAAATAGGTTCTAGGTTATCAGGTGTTAAGATTTTAGGGAAACTTGAAGATATAGAAAGTTTTATTGATGAGTATAAAATTGAAGAGATTGTTATTGCAATCAATGAATTTCCATCAAAGAAAATTAAAGAATTAAGTCAATTAACTACAGATAAACATATAAGAATTAAAAAAATGCTTTCTGTCTCAGAGTTAAATGAACAATCCAGACCAAGAATTATTGATGTAAAAATTGAAGATTTATTAAATAGAGAAGAAATACATCTTGAAGATGAACAAATTGAAGCATTTATTAAAGATGAAGTTGTCCTAGTTACTGGTGGCGGTGGATCCATTGGTAGTGAATTATGTAGACAGATAGTTAAACTTGGACCAAAACAACTTATTATTTTTGATATCTATGAAAACAATGCTTATGATATTCAACAAGAAATACTAAGAGATTTTAAAAAACATGATAAAGAAATTAACTTAGTCGTATTAATTGGTAGTGTATACAATAAAAATCGATTAGAAACTGTATTTAATGAATTTAAACCTTCTCTAGTATTCCATGCAGCAGCATATAAACATGTGCCTTTAATGGAAGATAGTGCTATAGAAGCAGTTCGATCTAATGTCATTGGAACATATAATTGTTCAAGTCTAGCTAAAAAATATGAAGCTAAGAAGTTTGTTTTAGTCAGCAGTGATAAAGCTGTTCGATCAACTAACATCATGGGCGCAACCAAACGCTTTGCAGAATTAATCATACAAAACCAACAAAATGGACAAACTAAAACTAAATTTAGTGCTGTAAGATTTGGTAATGTATTAGGCAGTAATGGTTCTGTTATTCCTTTATTTAAAAAACAAATTGAAGATGGTGGTCCTGTAACTGTAACCCATCCGGATATTACTAGATATTTTATGACCATTCCAGAAGCTGTTGGATTAATCTTACAATGTGGTGTATTTGCTCAAGGTGGAGAAGTATTTATTCTTGATATGGGTGAACCAACAAAGATTGTTAATTTAGCAGAAAAAATGATCAGCTTAAATGGTCTAAAACCTTATGAAGATATTCAAATAGAGTTTACAGGTCTAAGACCTGGTGAAAAACTATTTGAAGAATTATTAGTAGATCATGAATATGGTGGACAGTTAAAAACACCAAATGAAAAAATATTTATTGAAAAACAGAGAGAAGTTAAAAAAGAAGAACTTGATTTTGAAACATTGTGTGGTAAATTAGAAAACTTAGACAATGAAGAAGTTAAAGTTTGTGTTGCAAAAATCATTACGACATATAATCGAAATGGTGATTGTGAAAAACCAAATCCAAAAAAATAATGCCTTAGGGCATTTTTTTTATAGATAATGATTGTAGAATCTTGCAATTTATGATAATTTATTTATATAGATACATGAAAAGAGATGTGATAACATGAAAAAATGCATTGTTTATTATTCGAAAACAGGCCATACAAAACAATTAGTCGATAGATTTGATGGGTTTGATGTTTTTGTAATTAAAGCGGAATCAGATGATCCAAATAATGATCACCCTGTATTAACTAGCATTCCAGATATAAATACCTATGAACATGTTATTTTTGGTTGTCCAGTTCATGGATTTCAAATGGCAAAGATTATGAGAACTTATATGATTGGTTTAAAGGATTTAAATCATAAAGTCATTGATATCTTTGTAACCCATTATTTTAGGTTTGCTACACTTGGTGGAAATCAAACATTAAAACAAATGAAGCGTATTATAAAAGCTAGAGGTGGGCATGTTAGATATCAAACATCAATTAATCGAAAATCTAAAAAAAGTAATGGTGCAATGATTGAATTGGTCAGAAAATATAGTAAATGATAAAAAAAACACCTTGGTGTTTTTTTATTTGTTAAAGGTAGATATAGGGATTTTATTGATCCATGAGATAGGTAATTCATAAACTTGAGCTAAGATTGCACCAATGAGTAATCCGCGATCGGATGACGCACCACCAATCATTGCATTTAAAGATAGTGCTTCTTCAAAACTATTGGTGTGATATAAGATGTGAATGATGACAGGTATTGCATCTTTTATTGAACATGCACGTCCTGCATACGTATCAATAAACGTATTCGTATGTTTGATTTCAATTGCTTTTTCTAATGTAGTGTGCATTTCTGATGGAGCATTGCTGATTGATTTATGGATTGCATCTTTTAAATTACTATCTTTCAAATGATTGATAATAGCATCAAACATTTTATAATAAGATAAATAAAACGGATGATTGGTAAAGAGTTGAGCAAGTGACCAAGCATCATTGGTTGATAAATCTAATTCTTTAGAAACTAGGTATGGAATGAATCCAACAAGATGATCATCGTTTAAACTCAAATTAGGATTAGCTAAGTTGAGTTGTGTAGAAAGTTCAGATACAATTAGTTTTTTTGCATATGTTTCAACATATCCTCGATATGATCCACCAGGTATAAATTTGTTAACTAAAAGTTTTTTGTAATCCTCTTTTGAAAAATTGTTTTGATGTGATTGTGCATGATAAAGCCATTTCATGATACTTCCTTGAACAGATAAGTCACCTACTTTTGAATTTGGATAAACATAAAAAGAAGGGTTGGCTTGGTCATAAAGAAGTTTTTCTTGAGAAAGAAAAAGAAGGGATTGTTTTTGTGATAATTCTTCTAAGAACTTGTAATCATATATCCAGTGAACACCAAGTGAAGCAGCATTTGAAAGTAGAGCGGGATAAATATATTTTTTCATCTTAACACCTCTTAAAAATATCTTAGCATATGAAAAACGTAAAATAAAACAAAACACATTAAGATTTGTAATAGTTAATTAAAAATCAACACTATCTTTTTTACACATAAATTTGTTAAAATATAACTGATAGATTAGAAAGGTCGTATAAATATATGGATGTTATGAAAGAATCTTTAAACTTGCATCGCAAACTTAAAGGAAAAATAGAAATAAAAAATACTTATGATATCAAAGATAAAAAAGACTTATCATTAGTTTATACACCTGGAGTCGCAAGTAGTTGTTTAGCTATTAAAGAAAATCCAGAAGAATCTTATCAATTAACTGGTAGAAAAAATACTGTAGCCGTAATTACTGATGGAACTGCAGTTTTAGGTTTAGGTGATATTGGACCATTAGCAGCAATGCCTGTAATGGAAGGTAAATGTGCTATTTTTAAAGAGTTTGCTGGTATTAATGCAATACCTATTGTCCTAGATACTAAAGATGTTGATGAATTAGTTAAAACAATTACATATCTTGCACCATCTTTTGGTGGGATCAACTTAGAAGATATTAGTGCACCAAGATGCTTTGAAGTAGAGAAAAGATTAAGAGATATCCTTGATATACCTGTTTTCCATGACGATCAACATGGTACAGCAATTGCTGTAGGTGCTGCTTTAATAAATGCTTTGAGATTGATAGATACACCTATTAGTAAAGCAAAAGTTATTATTAATGGTGCTGGTAGTGCTGGTGTAGCAATTTCAAGATTTTTGCTAGAACTAGGATTTAAAAATTTAGTTGTTTGTGATAAATCTGGAATTCTAGATCAAAACGATAGAAATATAAATCATGCTCAATTAGAGTTAGCAATAGATACAAATCCTAATCATATAAAAGGTAGTTTAAGTGATGCATTAAAAGAAGCGAATGTATTTATCGGTGTAAGTGCAGGAAATGTTTTAAATAAAGAAATGATTAAAAAGATGGATAAAGATCCAATTGTTTTTGCTCTTGCTAATCCAACTCCAGAAATTTCTAGAGATGATGCAGTGAGCGCTGGTGTAAAAATATATGGATCTGGGCTTTCCAATATGCCAAACCAAATTAACAATGCACTTGTTTTTCCTGGTCTTTTTAAAGGAGCTCTAGCTCATCCAGTTAAACAAATAGATTTTTCAATGGAAAAAGCAGCATGTCACGCACTTGCCAGATTGGTTTCTGATGATGAATTAACAAAAGACTATATTATTCCTGATGTATTTAATAAAGACGTCGTTAAAGTTATATTTGATGCGATTATGAATGTTAAATTAAAATAACATATAAAAAATAAAGACTTTATATAACTAAAATTAAAAAACTCAATCTTCGACAGATTGAGTTTTAAATATTTATCAATAGATTTTTATGATTTCATCATTTGTTTTTTTAGTTATATCTGGAAGTTTATACGATTTTGATCCTTTACCACAGACAATAATTAAATAAGGCTTTTCATTTGCTGGTCTTTTTAAGATATCACTTAAAAACTGATTAGGAGATGGCGTATAAGTTAAGATATCAATATTTAAATCAGTTAGAGCAGCTATTAACATACCAGTTGCAATCCCTACTGATTTATCAGAAAAGTAAACTTTTGTTTTATCTCCATGTTTATCAAATTGATATAAATGTTGAAAGACAACGATTAGATAAGGGGCTTGTTCTAAAAAAGGTTTTTGAGTATCGACATTTAAATGATCTAGATCTTTTTGCCATTGGTCAGATATTTTTTCATAAAAGGCTTTTTCTATTTCTTCTGATTGAAGTCTAATTTCACTTTTAATTTTTGGATCTTTAATGATACAAAAGGTCCATGGTTGCTTGTTTGCGCCATTTGGAGCATATTTAGCAGCTTCAATTGCATCGATTAATAATTGTATATCAAAAGTTTCTTGATCAAACTTTCGATATGAGCGTCTATTTTTTAGTTTTTCAAGTAATGTCATGAGTGTTCACTTTCCTTTTTTATTGATTTTAAATGTTAAGGTATACTAATAAAAACATCATATGTATAGTTATCTAGATCAAGATCACCTTGATTCATATAATCTTCAATTTGTGTTTTATCTAGTCTAGAAAAAATAAAATCTAGAATCTGAATCGACAAACTTGTGTCAGATAATGAGTAATCAACTAATGTTAAAGTAAATCCAAGACTGGTAATTGATATATTTGTATCTATATCAAATACTAAAATAAGTGCAGAATCTACTTTAAAAATCATATTTGATCCAAAAGCAGCAGTGACGACCAGTTGATTATCATCATTTAGATTCGCATAAAGATAATCAATATAAAAATTATCGTTATGAATGATGTAGTTAGCTTCAATCGTATCAAGATCAGCTAAAGGGTCATAATCAGCGTTTATGTTTTCTCTAATTGAATCTAGGAGCATATAATTCATAAATTCTGCGATCATATTATAGCGCTCTGAATCAGATGCAAGCAAGAGACCTGTTAGATATGCTTGTGAGGCAATGTTTAAATCACTTGTATCAGTATAGACTGCTTGGGGTAGTTCATCATCTGTAACCTCTAGTTTTATTTTATTAATAAAGATCAGAGATACAACAACCATAACAACGATTAAACCGATGATAGCGCTTAAAAATATCTTTAAAAACTTCATCTAAATCACCTCATTATATTGTTTTGTGTGAATCATAAATATATGTATATCATACCATATAATTAAAGAACTTTATGCGCTCAATAAAAAAAGCCTTTTGATAAGGCTTTTGTTATGGTTAAGCTTCTATGTACTTTGATAAGTTTCATGAAAATGTTTGTTGTATAAGACGGGCTATGAAATAGGTTGTGGTCTTAAAGGTTTTAAAGCCTTAGCCCAATTTTCTGTTTGCGTAAATAGCATATCAAGATTTGCTGTATGAATATCTCTTGGAGCAAACGTTGAATATTCTTTAAAATCATCAAATAGTGATAATAAGATATGTGATCTAACACTTGGAACTTGTAATTCTGATAAAATACCTCTTAAGTGTTCTGCAGCTCTAGCTCCACCTGCAGAACCATAACTTACGATGCCTGCTGGTTTATTAACCCATACATCTTTAGCAAGATCAAGTGCATTTTTTAATGCGCCACTGATGCTATGATTGTATTCAGAAACGATGAATACAAAACCATCTAATTCACCTAATTTTTGATTCCATTTCATAATTTGTGTCATATCTTTAGTCGTTCCCAAAAATGGTAAGTCAAATGCTTTGATATCTACGATTTCATATGTGACATCATCTCTATTGACTGCTTTGTTTAATACCCAATCACCAACAGATGAACTTACTCTGCCTTCTCTTGTACTACCTAATATAATTCCAATTTTTAAACTCATTTTTGTTTTCCTCCATATTTTTTTAAGTTTAAGTTATAAGTAAGCATCTTGTTATTAATAGTAAGTTACTTACTTTATATAAGCATTATAACGTGAAGGCTAATAAGTTTCAATTGATATGCACTTATTTATTGTAAGTTACTTACTTTTTGTTAAAAAGTGTGATATGATGTAGTAAAGGAGTTGATTCTATGAATGACATGCTTTGTCCAAAGATGGAAGAAGCCTTAAAGTTATTAGGTAAGAAATGGACAGGATTAATCATTTTATCGTTACTTGATAGTCCAAGAAAGTTTTCTGATATGGAGCATTTTATTACAAATATATCATCTAGACTATTAACTGAAAGATTAAAAGATCTAATCAATGAAGATATTATCAAAAAAGAAGTATACGCACAAACACCAGTGCTTATTGAATACAGATTAACTGATAAGGGATTAGATTTAAGCGAGACATATAAAAAAATAGCTCAATGGACAGAAAAGTGGAACTAAAAAAGGATATCAGAGATATCCTTTTTTTACTGTTTGATGAGTGTGATTTCACCACTATTTAAAGATTTAATGTGATTATTAATTTTAACGTTTAATTGACCATCTATATTGATATCTTGTGCAATACCACTTTGAATATCATTTGAGTCTAATTTAAGTAATGATAGTTATTACAATAGTCTATTGTATTTAAAGGGTTTTGTATATATGCATTTAAATCAATAGTTAATTGATTTTTTAAATTATTTAAGATAAGTTCTTTATCATATGTTTGATTTGTATATTGATAAAGAGAAGTTGCAATATCTTTTAATTCATCGTTAAAAGATTTTTGATTTAGGTTAACACCAAATCCAATAATGAGTGCATGTACTTGATTAGCTTCAATGATAGACTCACATAAGATACCTGCTAGTTTTTTATCTTTCAAATAGATATCATTTGGCCATTTAATCATTAAGTGATTTATATATTTAGATAAAACTTTATGAAGTGAGACTGCAGCAAGCAGTGGATATAATGATAGATTAGAAGTAGTTATCTCATGATTGATAATTGTTGAACACATTAAAGCATCTTTTGAACCAATCCATGTTTTATTCATCCGACCTTTGCCATGTGTTTGGATTTCACTAGTAACCCAAGTGAAATTAGAAAGTTCTTTATAATTTCTTTTTAAATAACTATTGGTTGAATCTATAGATTCTAAATGAATTGTTTTCATTTAAGCAAAAAACATTAAGAATAATCCAGCGGCAATCGCAGATCCAATGACACCAGCTACATTTGGTCCCATTGCGTGCATTAATAAATAATTGCTTTGATCAACTTTTTGTCCTTCAATATGTACGACTCTTGCAGCCATCGGAACAGCAGAGACTCCAGCTGCACCAATCATTGGATTGACTTTGCCGTGAGTTAAGATGCACATGAGTTTTCCAGCTAGGACACCTGATGCAGTTGCAATACCAAATGCAAATAAACCTAATGTAATAATTAAAATCGTTTGCACTTCTAGAAATTGTGTAGCCATCGTGGTTGCACCGATAGATAGGCCAAGAAGGATGGTAATGATATACAATAATGATTCACCAGCAGTTTTAGTTAAATTAGGTACTACTTGAGATTCTTTAATTAAATTACCTAACATTAACATACCAATAATGGGTGCACTTGATGGAATGAATGTCATACAGACAACACTTACAATGACTGGAAAGAAGACTTTTTCTGTTTGTTTAACTTCTCGCAATTGTTCCATTTTAATGGCACGTTCTTTTTTAGTTGTTAATAATTTTATGATTGGAGGTTGAATCATTGGGACTAATGCCATATAAGAATACGCTGCAAGAGAAATAGCACCAATTAAATGCGGTGCAAGACGACTTGCAAGCAAAATGGATGTAGGTCCATCTGCGCCTCCAATAATGCCTATAGAGGCTGCCTCAGTGCCTGAAAAGCCTAAAAGGATGGCACCTATAAAGGTTATAAAGATACCTACCTGTGCTGCTGCACCTAATAACATTGATTTTGGATTTGCTATTAATGGTCCAAAGTCAGTAGTGGCACCTATACCTAAAAAGATTAGTGGTGGATATATTCCTAGTTTAACTCCATAATAAAGATAGCCTAAAAGACCACTATAAGATGTTGTCTCTACACCATCTACAATTTTGATTGTTTCTACAAACATACCAGTTCCTGGAATGTTTACAAGTAACATCGCAAATCCGATAGGTATTAATAAATAAGGTTCAAATTTTTTAAATACTGCAAGATATAATAGTGTTAATGATAATAAGATCATGATTAAAAACTTCCAACCATCAGGTTCGAAGAAGAAGCTAAATCCTGTACTTTCAAAAAAATCAACGAGTGATTGCCACATATGCTTACCCTATAATCAACATGAGTTGATTGATGTCAACATTTTGATTTTCTTTAATCAAAAGTTGACGAACATATCCATTAACAGGACATAAGATGTCATTTTCCAGTTTCATTGATTCTAAGATCATTAAAACATCACCTTTTTTAACAATACTGCCTACTTTTATATTCAGTGTTGTAATCTTACCTTGCATAGGGGCTAAGACATTGGTTGCAGATTCATTTTTTTGGATTTCTATTTGAGGTTGATGAACAGATTTATGTTCTGTGATGCTTTCCACTTCAACTTCATATGATTTACCATTTACATTTATTTTATATAGTTTCATAAGGTTTCCTTTCAAAGGTAAGATTTATATTTCTTTTATAGAGATGACGTGAACATCTTCATTGATTTCTTCATGATAATCAATGGATGCGATAAGTGCCGCAACCATCATATCATCATCTTTGATATCTGATATGTCAAAAGGTTTTGTTGGTGACATATCTTTTTTACCTTGGATGACTTTTGGTTTTTGTTGAATATATTTTAGTGATTGTACCGCAAGTGCAATAAAACTTAAGAGTGCAAAAACGATAACGATACTAAAGATTGAGACATATAATCCTTCAGAGAGTGTAGATAATAAGATCATCATTTAGTCTCACCTCCGATGGTGACACTAAATGCATAGATTTCTTGTTTAGGTTTTGGTTTTTGATTGTATTTCTTTTCTAGAAACGCAATCGCAACTTTACCAAATAATGCAATCGATAATAAATCTTCATCAGATTGTGCAAAACCTTCATATTTTTTCTTTAAGTTTTCAAATTCTGGTTGAAGATCATCTGCTGGTCTATAGTCAATAACTTTATCTTTTCCGATAATTTTTGATAGAAGAAGAGAATTAACTTTTGCTGGAGCTTTACCATAAAGACCATGAAGATATTCTTTAATCTCTTTTGAGACAATCTTATAAGGACTAGAACTAATGACATTCATTAATGCTTGAGTACCAACCATTTGTGAGATAGGTGTTACTAAAGGTGGATATCCAAGATCTTTTCTAACGATAGGTACTTCTTTTAAGACTTTCTCATAATCATCCATAAGATTTTGTTCTCTTAACTGACCCATCAGATTTGATAGCATACCTCCAGGCACTTGATAAAGTAGAATGGAAGGATTGGTTGTTAGAGCTTTTGGATTTAGGATACCATCTTTTAAAGCTTTATCTTTAATGACAGTCAGTTTTGAAGCTGCTTCATTTAATATTTCTATATTTAGTTTTGGATCATGAATTGTATTTTTTAAGATGTAGTGAAATGATTCGGTCGCAACCTGTGAAGTCCCACCAGATAAGGGAGATAATGCTGTGTCGATGATATCGACACCAGCTTCGATTGCTTTAATGTAGGTTGCTTGCATGATGCCTGCTGTAGCATGACCGTGAAGATTGATAGGTAGTTTAGTGTTTTTCTTTAATTGAGATATTAAATTATATGCATCATCAGGAAGTAATATACCAGCCATATCTTTAATGCATAGAGAATCAGCACCCATTGCTTCAACTTCTTTAGCTAGATTGACGTAATATTCTATGGTATGTACAGGAGAAGTGGTATATGAAAGTGCGATTTGACAATGACCGCCATATTTTTTGGTCGCATCAACTGCTGATTTTAAATTTCTAATATCATTTAGGGCATCAAAGATACGAATGATATCTATCCCGTTTTCAATAGACTTTTGAACAAACTTATCAACGATATCATCAGGATAATGACGATAGCCTAAGATGTTTTGTCCACGAAAGAGCATTTGCAGTTTCGTGTTAGGTGCAAGTTTCTTGATCTCTCTTAATCTTTCCCAAGGATCTTCATCTAAAAAACGAAGACAAGCATCAAAAGTTGCCCCACCCCATACTTCAAGAGCATGAAAACCCGCTTTATCAAGATCTGGAATGATTGAAAGAATATCTTTAGTTGTCATACGGGTTGCCATCAATGATTGATGACCATCACGCATGGATGTTTCAACGATTTTTACTGCCATGAGTTGTGTTCTCCTATAATATTTTATATTATAAATAGATTATGAAAGTGCTTCCAATATGATTTTAACATAGGATAGGTATTATTTCGAGGTAAAAATGAATTTTGATAATATAATTGTTAAATAACTAAATTGTTATACTTTGTTAAATATTTGAATCCATGATTATTCCCATTTATATATCTAATAAAAACAAAACTTAAGATCTAGTAAACAGTCAATAATCTATCCATGAAGAAAAGCGAGCATAAATTTATGCTCGTTTTTTAAATTTATATTTCACTCAAAATGCAGCAGATTGAAGTCCGAAGTCTATTATATTTTAACGCTTTTCATGTACATTGCTGTCAATCTCTTTCTTAGATAATGATTTGATAGTGAAAGCGGAAAAACAACTACTGTAGGTGACATAGCACTAATCCAGCTTTTTAAAGTGCTAATACTCATTGTTGTAAAAGATATAAACTTTCTGTTTTGCATTATGATTAACATAAGATTTTGCATTTGCAATTTAGTTATCATTGAATGTTTAAATAGATAGTAGATATTGTTTTTTAGATATCGATGTAATTCTAAAATTTGATTTTGATTTTGTATATACTGATAATTACTATTTATTCCTATTATACTTTTAGTATAATCATTTTTCTTTGCTGGTAAAACATATGTGGAAGTTAAAAATCTTAACCTCTCGCGTAACAAGTAATATGCAAAATCATTTCTCTTAGGATTTAAACTCCGATGCTTTTTAAACTCGCTAAATAATTTATAAGCTCTTGTTTTATATTTATAAATTTTTGTTTGTGGAATATCAATATGAAAAGAACAAATGTTTTTAGCTTTATTTAAATTCCAATTAAATCTATATCCTAAATATGAAAAATCAATATATGTTTTCTTAATTTTATGTATTGCACCCTTTTTTGATAGACTGTATAATTTTAGGTAGTCTATGTACTCTGTATAAGTTGCAATTGATGAAGTTTCAGTAATTTTCTTATAATGTTTATTCATATATATACTTACTATTTTTGTTTTTTGATCATTAAGTGATAATTGGTAACTTTCAATTGTATCCTTAACTCTTGCATAAAACTCTTTTACTTCATCATCATGAAAGTTTCGATTAAATACTAGCAAAATATCATCAACATATCGCTCAGAAAAAATAAGTGAGTTATCAATTGTTTTTAGAGTTTTGTCTAAACTACTAAAAAATACTTCTGATAATACATTACTTAGTTCAGTACCTTGATGAACACCAACTTTAGAACTTGGATTTGAGTCTAAATAATGAATGATGAGGTTAATATCATTAGTATTTAATATTCTATTCTTTCTAATTATCTCAACCAATTTATCGTGTGGTATGCTATCGAAAAATTTGCTAATATCGAGTTTCATTATGGTAATTCTATTATTACTTGTAAATATATTGCTCAACACTATTATATTGGAATTTCTACTTGAGTTTCTTATTGAGAAAAACAAACTTAGTTTTTTAGAAATTGAGTGAATTAAAACTTTATTTTTTTGTGTAGTTTTATAAACTGTACGTTTAGAATTTAACTTCATTTTGCTTAGTGGTTCAAAAACTTGAATAGATTTGTTATATTTATAAAGAACATTAGAAAACCAAGTTTCAAGATCCACATTATTCGCAAACCCTAAAGATTTTAGATCTATGTTATCCATTGGAGATAGATCTGCAGCACTTTCTTTTAGACTATAATGTGAAAGTAGTGACATAATTATAACCTCGTTTCTAAAGAATAAGGAGCTTAAGTGTGTGTATTTAGCAAATGAATTTGCAAAATATCTTTCCCAATTTACTTAAAGAATTAAGTGTTAAACTAAACTCGTAAAAATTGGGCGTTGTATAAGCTCCTCATTTCAATTATAATATAATGTGTATACTATTACAATGGAAGGTGAAAAAAATGCTAAATAATACTTCAAGATTCCTTTTAACAGATGTATTACCTTATGAGATTCCGGTCATATTCACAAATAAAAACTTTGTCTACTATATTTCTAAAAATTACAGAAATACCAAATTTTATGATTTTGAAAAAGCATTAAAAAAACACTCAGTTCCATTCAAATTCAAAATCATTAAAGACTCAAATGTAAATCGAACAATAAGTTTGATGAACCCTATTGCTCAATTACAGTCTCTCTATTTTATTGAAAAATATCAATATGATATATTGCAGTATGTAAATATTTATGGGTTGAATTCATTAAGGAAGCCTTCTGATGTTAGTCCTATTTATTTGAGTGATAAATTAAAAAAAAAGATATTCAATAAAATAATAACTAATGCAGAATCACTAAATATAGATAACTTACTTGAGGATATTGAGATATCACCTTTTTTCGAAAGTTATTTTTCTAATACACCGTATTCAAGAATCCATGAATTTCAAGATGATGGAGAAATAATAAAACTCGAGAGACGTTTTAAGTATTTATTGAAAACTGATTTACAAGATTGCTTTAATTCAATCTATACACATTCAGTTTCATGGTCCTACACTGGTGATAAAGATATAGCAAAAGAAAAAACATCTCATAATTCATTTGATAAGATGTTTGATACATTAATGCAAAAATCAAATTATAAAGAAACGAATGGTATTTTAATCGGATCAAATTTATCTCGTATTTTTGCGGAAATTATATTTTGTAAAATTGATTATTCTATTATCAAGGAGTTGAAGAATGAGAATTTAAAGGAAAACAAAGATTTTAAATATTACCGATACATTGATGATATTTTTGTTTTTTCTAATGATCGGACAGAATTAGAACTAATAAGAAAATGTATCGAGAGGAACTTCGAGTCATTCAATTTAAGGATCAATATGAGTAAAACATATATTGATCAAAGACCATTCAGTTTTAACCGTAACTGGTACTTTGAGTCAAAAGAAATTATTAGTTCTCTGGAATCGTTTAATACGAATGAAAGACTAACCCTAGATTCTTTAATTGAAGGAAAAGATGAATTAAAAAACATTTTTGTAATAGACTATAAACTTATGTTTCTTATGATAAAAGGAATTATAAAAAAATATCCATCTAGTGAAATACGAATTGGGAATTATTTATCATCTTCATTGATTGGGGTGTCTTTCACAATGATGAATCACATTTCAAAATTAGATGAAAGTAAAAAGAGTAATTACTTAAAGCAAAAACATATAGAATCATTCTTTAATAACTTGATGAATATGATTGTATATATAACAGCTATTAATTTGAGCTATTCTTCAGTTAATAATTTGTTTCAATTTATATCATTAATGAAGATAAATTATGTTGATATCTTCGATAATTCTAGAGTAAAAAATAATTACCATTTTATTATTAATGATATTGAAAATATAATAGAATCAAACTTTGGAAAAACTGAAGTATCGAATTTAATAATACTATTAAGTTTAATTCAAGAAGAAATAAATATTAACTCATTAAAACATTTTTTTAAGTGTTTTAATGAAACAGAAGATTACGATATATTTATTTTTATTGCATTAGCATTTTATGTTAAGAATAACATTTCCAATCTAGAAACTAAAAACGAATTCATTGATTTAATAAATAAGATTGTGAACAAAAGAATAGATAGTTTTATAAATTCTTCATATTTCTCTAATACTTCAAAAACAAATGTGAATGATTTTAGTGATAAAGCTATTAGATCAAACCAATATTATTTTCTTAATGCATTTTACCATTATCCATTAACGAGTTTAGAAAATAAAAAAAATATTGAGAAACTAATATATAATCCTAAGTATAAATCATCTGATAAAATTATGATCTTAATGAGTGGATTTAAAGGTTCATTTATTGATTGGGATCAAAAATTAGAAGATTCATTAAAAATACTATTATTAAATAAAAAAATTTCAACTCAAAACTCTGATATTTAAAAACAATAGAGAAATTTAGTCTCAGCTAAAAATTTCATTAAATACATAATTATTAATTAATATATTCCTATCTTATAATTACACACTATTTTTAATGGTTTTCATGACAATGTGGACATATAATATCCCCATTATGATCAATCTTAGTTATATTTCTATAATACATCAATGATTCCACTTGTTTTTCGTAATACCAATATTCATCATGTTTGAAATCAGATTTCTTAATTACATATTTCTTTAAATGTGCATTATCGGTATAGAAGAAGTGTTTACCAGTGGTTTTGCAAACATCTCCTTTAATCTGAGTCATACAATCACTACATTGATAAAAATCCTTATAAGGATCTTTAACTAACTTACCACCACAAAAGGGACATACGTCTCTTTTTTTGTCTGAATAGATCATACCTCTTAAGACGATTTGTTGAATTCGTCTAAACGAGTCAATATCTCTCATAGAGATATAGACATCATCTCTTTTTAAATAATCATCATCAAATTGATTAACAACTATAATTTCACTGACACCATAGAGTTTTTTATATCCTGATAATACTTTGTTATCATAGGTACTATTGACTAACATGATTTTATAAGTCTTATCTTTTGTAAAGTATAATAAAATCTCTTTTTTATTGTTATTAAAGATATCTAAAGTCCAATCTTTAAACGTAAAAGTCACTCCAAGAGAGTTTAAATCTATTTTGTATTGTGGATCAATTTCAAAATTAAAATGGCCTACCGCAAATATAACAAGCATCTGCACATACATTAAGTAGTTTTGTTTCATCAATTCAATATCGATTAAAGGTTTATCCTCATCAACAGTAATCTGATGTGTTTGAATATACTTATAAGTCTTATAAATCTTGCGATAATCTTTTTGCATCAAAAAGATATTCGTCTTTTTAAGTTTTAGCTTTCTATTTCTATTTAAGTTTTTTTGATAGATCGGTTTGTTTAATCTTGGATTGATGGTTCTACTGATAAAAGTTAATTCTTTTAAAAGCTCTTTTGACAAATTAAAATATTGGCTTAAATCTCTGATATAGCCTGTATGAAGCTTTCCAAGCGCTAGAAAGTAATTAACATGGTTTACTTTTTCAAGCAAATTAAATCTCATGATATTACTTGCATATAACAAAGAATTAAGGGTGCGTCTATTTTGTTTAATCATAGATAAGACATCATCAATAAAATTACAAAAGATGATGTTTTCATAAATAGAAGAATCATCTTCATAAGTTCTTGTTAGAAGCTTTCTTGGTTTTACACCTTTTCTTGTGATGTTTGTTACATTTTGGCTATGATTTGCAAGATGAAGTAATGTATTATGGTTGATAATGCGTGCATTTTCAACCGGTAAGACATCATCAGTATCTTTTAAGACAATAATTGGTTTGTTAAATATTCTTTTGATTGCTGGTGTTGATTTTTTGATCTCTTTGATCAAAAGATCTAGTGTTGTAAAATCAAAGTCTGGTTCAATAGAAAACAACGTCATATCGTGTACGACGTAGTAATCAAATTCTATATATGAAATCACTTGATGTTTTTTAACAAAGTTTTGTATACTTTCAAATAGAGATGCAAATCTGTTATATTCAGCAATCGTTAATTCATCAAAATCTTTTCTAATCTTATTCATTATCTAATTGTTTAATAAATGAAGCACATAGATCTAAATGAAGCGCTTCAAAATCAAATATAAGTTTTTCAATGTCATCGATGGTCTTTAATTCTAGTTTTGCGACGACTTTAGATAATAAGATTTTTTCGATTGCTTCATTTTCTACATCTTCTTCAGGAAAACATGCTTTATATAAATTAACGAAATCTTCGATTTGTTTTAAGATACGATTCCCAAATGAAATATTATAAGGCGCAAGTAAAACTTCAACTTGTTTGATGATCTCATTGTTTTCAGCATCGAAATCTCCAGTTTTCTTTGCGTCTTCAAATAATTTATTTATGGTTTGATAATCATAGTATTTAGGCATTAAAGGTGAAGAGAAGTTTCGAACCTTAGGTGCTCTTTTGGTAAAGTTAATGGTATGTGCTCTATCATAGACCTTATCAGAGATCACAAATGTTGATTCATCACGATTAGCTGTACCAATAAACCAAATGTTAGGTGCAACTTTTAATGTATGTCCATGTTCTAGTGCTAGATAGTCTTGGTTATCTTCATCCTTTTTATGTAGATTAATATTAATCAATTTAATTTCTCTTTGATTCTCTTCATTTTCCATCAAGGATAGAAAATCAGAGAAGTAGTATTCTATTCTTGATAGATTCATTTCATCTAACAAAATAAAAGTAAATATATCAGGGTTTAATGCCGCTTTATATAATGCAAGCGTAAACTTTTTTGGTGTATATTTCATTGAAAACTCATTGTAATAACCTAAAAGTTCATTCTTATCTTTCCATGATGACTCAACTTCTATGATTTCACAATTTCCTAAAATAGCTTCAGAGAAGATTTTAGGAAGACTAGTTTTACCTGTCCCACTCATACCTTGTAAGATTGAAAGCTTACTTGCACCAAGACCTGCAACAAACGTTGCGATATCTTGTGGTGTATAAGATAAGTGAAGTCTTGAGTTTTTAGCATATGAAACAATAAAGTGAATGAGTTCATTTAACGAGGTTTCTTTGACTTTTGATACTTTTCTTAATTTTAAATCTTGCGCATACTGATCAATTTTAGAATCAATTTCACTAAATGATGGACATGGATCAAATACTATTTCATCTTCTGTGATTTGATTTGAGTTTGTCTGTGTATCACCTACTGCAAGACCAGATGCATCAGATGCTAACAAATTCTCGTTTTCAAAGGATTTTCTAATAAACATGACAATCAGAATCCCTAAAGATACTAAAAGTGCATAAATGGCATCAGTACCAATGATATAATCAAAGATTAAAGTATCTGGTATATCAACTTGATAATAGTTAAAGATATCAACGATTGCGATTTGATTGATTTCATTTGCGATTTGGAAGTAGTATCCTGACACACCAATGATAAACACAAAAAATATATTGACAATCGTTGTTAGTTTAACAATTGATTTAAAATGGCTATCCTTAGAAAGATATGATGCAAGTGTAATGACAAAACATAGTCCAATAGAGATTAACATTGCGACCAATAAAAATGCTCCCAATGAATAACTTGGATCAAGACTTGCATAATCTCTTAAGATATTAAATCCTGTTAGATTGACAAAATCTTCATATGTACCAGCAGTAACAGTTATTTTAATGATTGGAAGAAATAGCATTAAGACGGTTACTGCAGTTAATAAAACAATATATAATAAAGGCTCAACTCGAGGATATTTAAGTGTAGATTCTTTATATGTTTCTTGATTATAAGCACTATATTTACCTTTAATGATGGAATAGATGATATAAATTACTGCCATTAGGATTAATGGAATAAAAGCTATAGTCGATGAGACATCCCCTAATGTATAGTTATAATATATATCTATCGTTAATCCAGTTAAGAAAAACAGGATCGTTGTGATAAACACAAAGGTAATGAGTGATTTTGATTTTTGGATAAACTTTTCTTTATCATAAAAGTAAATGGATAAAGCATTTGCCATATATAAAAAGATAGATAAGAAGATTGAAAAGTTTACGATAAAATAAATAATGGTAATTAAATTTGTATCACCAGAGAATAAGACACGAACTAAAGATGCATGATATGTATCACCTGATTCTAATAGAGAATAAAGTGGAATTAAAAACGTTGTTAGAAAAACCAATATAGCTGCAGCATCAATAAACAAGATATTTAAAGGAAATTTAGTATTTGATAAGCTTTTTTCATTTGGATTTGTTTTTAGATTTTTGGATTTATCAAGTACTTTGTTTCTAAAGATAAGAAACACAAATGTAGAAATTGTTAATAAGATATTAAATATAATTAAAATCATTGTAAAAATTGTAAAAACAGATTCATAGGATTGAAAAACAATTAAGCCGACACTAAAACCTAAGAATGAAACAAAGGAAGCCATATATCCCCATGTATGTTTCTTAAAGAAACTATAGACTGATAAGAGTAGTGGAAGAATTGATATAAAAAATAAAATCATAAAGATTAGGGCAAAGTTATTTGCACTATCACCTGATGATACATTAAAAGATAGGGACCATAAATTATCTACTTCATATGGCACTTTTAGTTTGAGTGACATAATCCATAGATTAATTAAAAAGATAATCAGATTAACTCCAAGAATTAATGTTCCAAGAAACCAGGCCTTATTAAATAAATTTTTCATAAACTAAAATCCCCTTTATAATGGTTTGAACTAGATGTTTAATCTTATCTTTGATATATAAATACTTATTCATATTATATCATATGTTATCTTGATAATTAAATTACAAAAGTATTAAGAACATATAAGAAATGATAACTAGTTTTATTGTCTTTACTGCATTGTTTATTATAAGATTTGTGATAAAATAAATGTATAAAATAATGATGCATATCTTAAAGATATGACATCGAGGGGAGTTTAAGATGAAAAAAATAAGTTTAGTTTTAATCATGCTTTTATTGATTGTCTTAGTTTCGTGTACACCTAAAGAAGATATTGTCGTAGAAACACAATTACCTAAAACATTAAAAGAAGCTGTCAATCTTTATCAAGATAAATTGACAGCTATTATTGATGAAGATGAAAATAGCGATCAAAATCTTTTAACAAGATTTTATAATGATACACCATATGATCCAAATGATATGATACATAGAGATGTTTATTTGAGTATTTATAATGAGCAGATCGATAACGCTAATCATGTTCAACTCACACCTTATTTATCTAGCTATAAAGATTTATTGATTGAAATCAATGAAATTTTAGTTGAATATGAGATTGATGAGTTAAATGTAGATATTCAAATTGATTTTAATAACGAAGTATCTCTAGAGGCCAATGTTTTTTTATCTCTTGATAAAGGTGTCGTGATTAAGTTTACAGGTAAAAGTGTATTTTTGGAAAGACCTGTTTTATATAGTATAAAAATGGGATATGAAGAAGACATCTTTTTTGTCAAAGAGTTAAAACAATACAATGACGAAAAAGATCAAGATAAGTTCTTTTATTTTGAATTTCTAGAAGATACCTCTTTAATCGAAATCGATTATAGAGATGATGATAATTATCGTTATCAATATAAAAATCAAGTCAATAACGAGTTATTTGATATTTATTTTATGGCAAATGACTATGGATTAGATGATTATGTCTTAATGTGGTTTAATCCAGAGACTAATATTAGAACCATTTATTCTGATGGCTATGAGCCAATCAGACATTTTGAAGTCTTTAATGAAAAAACAAATATATTTAGCTACACTGATTACCTAGATGGTATGATCAATATTAGATTCCAACTCTTAGAAGCGACTGGCTGGGATTATGCGTATCTTGACAGTAATGCACATAGAAATCAAGGAGTCTATAAAAATAATGTGATGTTATTTGAAGAAGATGACTATAGACAATTTAATGTGGATTTAAATGAAGAATATAGGTTTGCAAATGTCGGTGTGATGATTGATTTAAGTAAAGATGATTTAAATGATGAAATTTTGAATCTTCATGCATATGATATGGAGTTTAATCATCCTGAGATCACAATGGCATATATCAGTCAAACCATTGATAACTCATATGAAGAAAGTAAGCATCTAGCAGTATATAGAGGTATAGATTTTTATGGTGAGAATGTTAGAGATGATCTATATCAACAATTAGACAGTGATTTAACAGATTCATAAGATCTTAATTGGAGGGAAAATGATGTATATAAAAACAGTAGGATATAGATGGATAGCTTTTATGATTGATATTTTAATTGGAGGAGTAATTGGTGTCATCCTAAACTTCTTGTTTGGGTTTGGTACGCTTGACACGTCACCAGGTAATCTTTCATTTTCTATGAACTTAATAGAAGCCACATCTCTTTATACAGTATATTTTACATGTATAGAATATCTAATGTATGGACAGACACCAGGAAAGAAAGCTTTAAATATAGAAGTTAAAACAATAGATATGAAATCTTTTGAAAAAAGAGAGTATTATTTATATAGAGGTTTTATTAAAGGTATTCTTATCATAGCCTCAGTTATCTCGTTTTTGATAGTTGTCTTTAATAAAGATAAGCAATCATTTCATGACTTAATCATGAAGACGATTGTAGTTAGAAAAGTAGAAGCTAATCAAGTGGTTAGCAAAGATTAAGTTATAAAAACAATTCAATTAATAAAGATATAAAACGCAATAAATTACTACTTATATGATATATAGATATGATATAAGTAATTTATTGCGCTTTATTTTTATGTAATTAAATAAAAGAAAAGTATATTCTTTGACAAACTTACACTGTAAGTATATAATGATTGAGAAATGAGGTAAGTATCCATGAAACATAAACTTAACAAGTCTTTAATCATAGAAGAAGCATTTAAATATGCTGATCAAAATGGACTAGATAAATTGTCAATGAGAACACTTGCTAGTCAACTAGGTGTGAAAGCTATGTCTTTGTATAATCACATAGAAAATAAAGAAGATTTAATTGAAAGTATCGTAGATCATTTAATGGGTCTGTTGACTTATGATGATAACAATAATTGGCAAACCGCAATCAAGCATAGATCAGATGCATTAAAAGATCTTTTACTTAAACATAAGTGGGGTTTAATGCCTTTAATGTATGGATTTCATAATGGACCTTATATTACAAAAGACTATGATCGCTTTATAGGTATTTTAAGACATAGTGGTTTTTCATTTATAGCTTGTGATCAAATCATATCGTCAGTTAATGCATATATATATGGATTTGTTTTATCTAGGATTAATTTTCCAATAGAAGTAGAAAATTATCAAAAGGTTGCTGACGATTATAAAGATTTCTTTCCTAAAGATCAACTACCTTATTTATGGGAGATGTCTAATGAGATTAGATTAGGTCGTTATAGTGGTATTACAGATTTTGAATTGGGTTTAGATTTTATTATTAAAGGGATTGAAACAATCCTAAAAGAAAAAGGAGAATTATAAAAATGAATCAAAGAAAAAGAAGTTTAATCGCAGGTATATTATATTTATCATTGGCATTAATTGGACCATTTGCATTATTGATTATTCCAAGCCAATTTGATGTTGATCAAGTTGAAGTTTTTACAAGTAATCATTTATGGCTTGTGATGATCTGGTTGTTTTTAGATTTAGTCATCATTGGTATAGAGGTTTCATTGACCATTCATTTATGTAAATTATTTAGTGTGTATCATAAGACATTATCGATGATTACCAGTTTTTTTAGATTGGTTGTCGTATTGGTGATGGTAGTCAATGTTATATTCTTAAGTTTAATTTTAATAAATCAAGGAAATAACGCATTATTATATATTGATTATCATCAAATAGGTGTCTATGTATGGCAATTATGGTTTAGCGTTCATGTGTTCTTATTGGGATTAATGGTTCTCATCTATAATAAATCCTTATGGAAATACTTAGGCGCAGCATTAATTCTTGGAGCATTTGGGTATATGATAGATGCAATAAGAGCTTTGTTTGAATTAGATTACGCTATTTTAGCAAGTATATCTAGTATTTTATTAGTCTTTATTACAATCAGTGAGATTGGAATGGCAATTGGTTTAATAATGAATAAAATCATAGATAGAAAAGATTAAAATGTATTGTATAAGCTAGACTTATTTTATAAAGTGAAAAACAACTACCTTTGATAAACCAAGTATTTATGGTTTACACATTAGCCCATTACTTACAACTGCGCGTTCTATAGTCACTGTTATGAAATGTTATGAAATACTAAATAGAATACGTGTGAGAACTTGTATCTAAGCAGAGAAATTCCTGCTTTTTTAAGTTGTTTATAGGTGTAATTAGATACTATGGATTTAGATAGGAAGTAATGTAAATCCAATCGAAAGAATCAGTATCGATTAGAGTTCTATTTACAAAGAAATCAATAACATTTCAATCAAGCACTTTACAGAATTAACTTATAGTGCTATAATTATTATATAAAATATATTGCATATAAAAGAAGGTGTTAACATGTATGCACAAGAACTCAATAATTTGTTTGAAGAACGAGAACCAATCTTAAGAGATGAACTAAAAAATATATTGCAAATAGAAAATGAAAATTCTTTTAATCAAGCCTTATCAAATATGGTTCTTTTTGGACTTATCAAAAGGGTGGAGAATGGGATCTACTATATTCAAAGTTCTAATAAGAAATTTAAAAACCTTAAACCTTCACTAAATGATATTATCTATAAGAAATATCTTAAAGATAACGCGGGATTCCGCTCAGGGGCTTATTTGTTGTACAAGTATAAATTGACTTCTCAAGTATCAGAATATTATGAGGTGTTGAGTAATAATGTTTCTTCAAGCACTAGATCAAAAAAAGAATATAATGGAAAAGCAATTATTTCAGCCCCAAAGTTTCATATCAATAAGGAAAATATACGATATATGGAATTCTTAGAAATAATGAAACAAATTGATTCAAGTGATTATAATTTTAATGAAAGTATTGAAAAGTTATCCAATTTATTCCTTGAAATGAAATTAGATAAAGACCTATTAATTATGTATAGTAATTATTATAAGGGAAATCGTTTTATAAATCTTCGCAATAACATTAAAGGAGTCATTGACTATGAAACTGCATGAAAACACTGATTTATTTCAAAATTATATTTCATTGGCAAGTCAAGAAGAGGATATTGATGAGGCAATTGTTATCAAAGACTACTATGTTACACTTGCACTTAAAAAATTATACAGTGTAAATGAACACTTGATTTTTATTGGTGGAACATCATTATCAAAGTGCTTTCAGATCATTAATCGGTTTTCAGAAGATATTGATTTGGTAGCAACAGCGAACTCGAGAAAAGCAAAACAAAAACAAACATATGAAGCTATTCAAGAATTAAAAGAAATCTGGACTGGAGCAATAGAAGAACAAAATAAACCTTTGTCTGATTTTAAAGAAGTGTATCTTCATTATCCTTCCAAACATGAAACTGAACTGGACCAAAGAGTGAAGATTGAGCTAATTACTTTTATGGAGCCTTTTCCAATTATTGAAAAAGAAATTGTACCAATAATATATAAATACTTAGATGAATCAGAAATAGAAGAATTTGAAGTTCATCCAATTACTGTAAAAACACAAGAACCTTACCGGACAATGATGGAGAAAATATTACTAGAAAAGGAATTGTATAAAGAATTTTTTCTGGAACTACATTCAGATGAATCACAAGAAAAAAGAGCTAGGGATTTTTATGACATTCATAAAATATGGCAGTACTATAAAAAAAGATTACCTATTGATAATTTAGAACTTAACAGAATCATTGAATCAAGGATATCGAATAGAAGATCAAGAACAACTATCTCATTGGATGAAATCAATAAATATAGTCTGCTTGAGATGTTTGAAATGAGAAACATTGAGAAGCAATTAACAGGTGTTGACAAACGGAAACTATCAATCCGTGATTTAAATATTACTCAAATTAAAACATCACTTAAAGAGATTGATATGTATTTTATTAATTTTTAATAAGAAATGAGGGATTGGAATGCATATTCAATGTACAAAGAATTTGTTAGATTTTTTGAAACCTGAAGTGATTGAGAAAGATACTGATCATGATCTATTTGCATGGCACGCAAATTACATAACTATCAATCGAAGAAAACTATTGATTTTGATGAATGATTTAACTCGATTTTGTATTGTATTATACGGAGTGAAGAAAAGTGATTTTAAAGATCCAGTCATGATGTTGCAAAAATCAATAATCATTTCGATGGAAGTTGAAGAATTTGATCAAGAGCTTGTCCTACACTATGTTAATCAAATCAAAAAAGTGACTTATAGTAAAACAAAAGATAGAACCTTAGTAGCTCAATTAAATAGAGCTGTTGAGGATTCTTGGTGGATTTGTGAGAGTCGTTTATACGAACAACTTTTTCAGCCTGATATTGCGAGTAGTTTAAACAATGCTTTTGTTGGTACGAATCATTGGAAACAAGTCCATCAACCAGTTGTAAAAATGAAAGAATATCTAGAGATTCTTAAGTGATTTTCGCTTAGAGCAAAATCGCCTCTAGATAATCTTTATAGAGGTGAATAATTTAAATAACTTTGAGATAATAGCAGTAGATAAAATTTTCTCTGGAGAATGTATTTTCAACATACAGTCAACGTCTAAATTAAGAGCACAAAAGGTTAAAAATGTTTGACTTTTTGTTGCTTTTATATTACTCGCGCTTAGGCATGTAGGTAGACTATTAGTGATTATGTAGTTATTCTGAACTTGTATGAAGTAATACCTTCAATAACTCTAAATATACAAAAGATAGAAGAAATTCTATCTTTTTGATTTAAATTGACGAAATTAAAGTTTTAATGTCTATGATACTACTTAACGTTTATATAGAATTATTTTACAAATAAGGTAGAACTGGAGAATACTTAATTATTCGAAGCTGTCTTTTAATGGAATCACTAAGTTCGGATTGTGGTTGTAATGTTTTCTATTAGAAACTTTAGCGTGTAGAATTCAGTCAGACCATAAAGTATGAGAAATATAATTTGTCTATAAGTGATAAAAATTTTATAATTTAAAATTAATAAGTTTTTTTCTTGACAAATAAAAACAATGTGTATATACTGTGTATGTACGATATATACAGGAGGTACAAAATGAATAGCATAGAAATTAAAAATTTAACAAAAAGCTATAAAACATTTACACTAAATAACATTAACCTATCCGTTCCCAAAGGATACATTATGGGTTTTATCGGTGAAAATGGAGCTGGAAAAACAACAACGATTAAGACATTATTAAACATTGCCAAAAGAGATCAAGGCGAAGTTACGATATTAGGTAGAGACTTAGATTCAAATGAACTTGACATTAAATCTAAGATTGGTTATGTATCAGGTGACATGTTTTATCCTAAAAAATCTATTAAAGAGATTACTAAGGTGTATAAGAGGTTCTATACTCAATGGGATGAATCACTATATCAATCATATTTAGTAAAATTTAAATTAGATCCTAACAAAAAGATACATGAATTATCTAAAGGGATGCAACTTAAATATCTAATTACCTTATCATTATCTCATCATGCTGAATTACTCATCTTAGATGAACCCACTAGTGGGTTAGATCCAGTAGCTAGAGATAATCTATTAGAATTATTTCAAACGATTATAGAAGATGAAGAAACAACTATTTTCTTTTCAACACATATTACCAGTGATTTAGAAAAATGTGCTGATTATATTACATTTATCAAAGACGGAAACATCATTGAATCATGTTCAAAAGATGATTTGATCGATGCATATCGATATGTGAGTGGTTCAGAAAAAGAATTAGAAATAATGAAAGATCGATTGATATCATTTAAAACAAATGCATTTGGATTTAATGGATTGATAAAAACAAATAATGTTGTAAAATCAGATACAGCAAAAATTGGTCAACCAACACTTGATGAGATTATGATATTTCATACAGCACAAGAAGGAGTTATTTTATGAAGAATTTAATTTATAAAGAGTTAGGATTATCAATTAATAAGTTCTTTTATCTTTTACCAATTATTTTAGGTGGATTACTATTTATTCCTAATTGGATATTTATACTAGTGTTTTTCTATTTCTTTTGGCTAAGTGTTCCAAATATATTTGGTTCATATCTACAACAAGGTGACTATAAATTATTATCTGTATTGCCTATTAAAAGAAAAGATATTGCAACTTCTAAGATTTATACCATGTTTATGATTGAAGGACTACATTTAGGAATTGCAGTTATATTTGGATTCATTCATAATTGGATTTATGGGTCATGGAATTTCTTTTTTGATATAAACTTGGCATTCTTTGGTATTGGTATATTATTGTTTGGGGTATTTAACATTAGTTTTTTTCCGGGATATTTTAAAACGGCACACTTTTATGGTAAACCACTAATTTTTGCTTCAATTACTACACTAATATATGGGTTCATCATTGAGTTTAGTGTTACAAAATATCAATTTGTAAAAGATATATTTGAAGGAACTATAGAGATGCAAGCTATAACGTTTAGTATAACTGCCTTACTTGGTGTCTTATTAAGCTATTTAGCTTTACGAATCTCTCAAAAAAGAATGATGGAAATTGACTTATGAGAAATATTGTCGTGAGAAATACGACTCAAACGCCAATATACCAACAAATCTTTGATCAATTGTCTTCTCAAATTATGAATGGTGATTTGAAAGCGGATCAACCCCTACCTTCTATGAGAACAGCAGCAAAAGAATTAAGGGTAAGTATCATCACAATTAAAAAAACTTGGGAATTACTTGAATCACAAGGTTTGATTTATACGATACAGGGCAAAGGGGCTTATGTAAGAGGTCACTCTAAAGTTGATTTAGACGTAAAAAAACTAGAAATCATAAAAGAGGTTATGACAGACGCGATTGATTCTATAAAATCTTATCAATTACCAAAAGAAAAAATTATTGAAATTATTAATGACATATATGAAGAAAAAGATTAAGAATGTATTGAAATTTTAGTAAGATGATTGGGCATAAAAAAAACAATTAAAGTGTTTTCTTATGAGGGTTACAACTCAATATATATATATATATAAATTCATAACACCAACAGATAAAATCGATTTTATTCTGTTGGTATTTTTTTCATGTAATTAGATAAAATATGATTTTCAAACTTGTGACAAATATTCTCTTATTACAAGAAATAATGTCACAAAGTTAAATGTTTATGTTATAATGATACTGTAAAATAGGAGGTGTTGTGAAAGTGAAGAAAATAATAAATCAATTATATGAATACATTGAAAAGAAATATAAATATAGTGAACCGTTTCTTTTGAAAGAATTATATGAAGGTTTTCCGGATGTTAATCAAGGTACAATTAGAGAATCGGTGAGGAGATTACTTGATCAAGAAAAATTGATTAAATCAAAAAATGGTGTCTATGGATTACCAGATCCTAATCGAATATTAAAGACAGCTGTATTGAATTCTGAAGATGCCCTTAATAAAAAGTATATCAAGTCTGAAGATGGTAGTGTCATTGGATATAGAAGCGGATTCTATATTGCAAACGCATTAAGATTAACGACACAAACATCTAGCGATTTAGTGATATACTCTAATGAGGTATCAAAGAAAAAGAGAACCATAAAAGTTAAAAACATGAGAGTGATCATTAATCAATCTAGAGTTAGAGTGACCAACAAGAATTACAAGTTGCTTCAAGTTTTAGATTTATTCGTTGATTTTAACAAATTTAGTGAATACTCATTAAATGATTCAAAAGAGAAGATCAGTCATTATCTATATGAGCTAGACTTATCAAATGAAGAGATTGAACATATTGTAGAGGCATATCCAAAAGATGCGCAAATACAGTTTTACAAATTGGGAGGGACTCATGCATTTACACACAAATAAGAAAGATTTTAAAGAACTTATCATTGCGACTGCATCACATACACCAGGAC
Organism: Acholeplasmataceae bacterium; assembly: GCA_021108415.1. Taxonomy (GTDB): domain Bacteria; phylum Bacillota_I; class Bacilli_A; order Acholeplasmatales; family Acholeplasmataceae; genus Mariniplasma. The sequence continues at coordinate 352,918 of JAIOQX010000003.1, forward strand.
TTCAAAATCATCAAGTAGAAAAAGATTATTATGTTTCATTGTTCCTTAAAGAATTATCTAAGATTGATAATAATGTAGAAATTGTATTTAAAGGAGGAACATCTCTATCGAAATGCTATGATGTGATAGATCGGTTTTCAGAAGATATAGATTTAACGATTAAGTTTCCTAATGTGAAAGCTGGTCGAGGCTTACGAAAAAGATTGAAAGAAAATATAATCGCTACGATTGATAAACTTGGAATGAAATTTCTTAATCCTGATGAGGTTCAATCGGATAGAGATTTTAATCATTATGACATCGAATTTGAAAGATTGTTTGAATCTACCCCTGAGATGATTCCGCATATTAAGATTGAGACAATTGTGGTTTATAAGCCTTATCCTTGTTTGAAGAAGGATGTGAGTAACTATATAACAAAATATCTATCTAAACTAGAAGAAGGACCAGATTTAATCGATAGATATGATTTAGAGACATTTGAAATGAGCATTCAATCCATCAACCGTACGTTTATAGATAAACTGTTTGCTTTATGTGATTATCATTTAGAAAAAACTTATGATCGTTATTCAAGACATATTTATGATATTCACATGATTTGTAATAGTGAGTTTTTAGATAAGAAAGTGGTTACTGATATCACTGATGATGTCATATCTGACAGACAACGACTATCGGTTCGTAATCCATCAGCAAAACCCGGATCTAAACCTAAAGAGATATTAAAAGAAATCATTGATAAAAAAGTATTTGAATCAGATTATAATGAAATTACTTCAGGATTCATATATAAAAAAGTGAGTTATGAGACATGTATTGATTCCCTGAAGGCTGTCTTGGAATACAAACTAGTTCCTGAAGTGATAAAAGAATATGAATGATTCGCCTTAAAAACTTGCTTATATAGTGAAACATCAGCAAATTATTCATGCGAAATTTAGATAAATATGTCTATGATGAATATGATCAATCATTTTTTAAAATCAGTATAGTTTATTCTATATGCAATATAATGCTTATTAAAGTTATTCAATAATCAAGAGATGCAGCTGAAATAAAGCTGCATTTTTTATTTAAAAAATATTAATAAAGTAAAAAATATATTCTAACCCTACTATATGATGAAGAATGAATTGAGATGGGAGACATATAATGACAGATCATCCATTAGAAGATTTAGTCGATCTATATCTAGCAGAAAAAGATATTAAAAGAGAAACATGGGAACTCTATCATACAATATTGATTCAGTATATAGCCTATTTAAAAACTCAAAAAATCATATATGCTAAAAAAAGTGATGTATTAAGTTTCATAGATTATAAAAAACGCCAAAATTATTCTACTCAATGGATCTATCATCTTATTAGCACAATCAAAGGCCTATATCAATATCTAGCGTTTAATCAAAAGCGATTAGATCTTGATGATATATATGCCTATGACATCACAGAGTCTATTAAAAATGTAAGTATCAAAAAAAAATTTGATAAACAAACATTAGAAATACATGAAGCCAAACATTTAATTTTATGTACTAAACAAATGAGAAAATATATTTGGCATTATAGAGATCATGCAATCATTTATTTAATGATTGTGACAGGTATCAGATCAGTTGAGGTTAGACGTGCAAGAATCAAAGATTTAAAAAAGATAAATAGTCAGCATGTTTTATACATTCAAGGTAAAGGTATGTCATCAAAAGATGATTATGTTAAAATCTCAAAAGGTCTAAAAGATGCGATTGATGATTATCTAAATCTCAGAAGTGATAAAAATCCATATCTATTTATTTCTCATTCAAAAAGATCTGATGTGCCTTATTTATCTAGGACTTTTTTTAACAGGATGCTTAAAAGGGTTTTAGGTGATTCAGGCTTTGATCCAAACTATATCACAGCTCATTGTCTAAGACATACCGCAGCTAGCCTAAATCTAAAAAGAGGTGGGAGCTTAGAAGAGACTAAAAGATTTATGAGGCACAGTAATCTATCAACTACTTTAATTTATTCACATATGGTAAAAACAATAGAAGATGATACAGAAAATCAAGTAGAGCATTATATTTTAAATGATGATTCTGATCTGTAATACAAGCGCTTATGATTAAAAATAAAGGAGAGATCACTCTGTCTAAACATGAACTAGAAAAATTAAGTATCGATTATCTCAATCAAAAAGAAATCTCTAAAGCTACCCTTAAAGCTTATCGATTAGCGTTTAAGTTTTATATAGATTATTTAAAAGAAAATGATATCCTTTATGCGAAAACATCTGATGTGATTAAATATAGAGCATATAGAAAAAGTTTAGGACATTCATCAGAATACATCTATATTCATATCACTGCTTTAAAGGGATTATATAAATATTTAAAAATCAATCAAAGATCTTTAAATCTATCGGTTTTATATCGATATGACATCATGGCTAGTATTAAAAATGAGCGGATCAACTACCATATCAAAAAGCCTATTTTAACCAAAGAAGATGCTAAGTATTTAATCAATTATACTAAAAATAGACGCATTCATATGTTCGATTATAGAAATCATGCGATCATCTATTTGATGATCACAAGTGGTATTAGATCAGTTGAAGCTATATTTGCTATGAGATCAGATTACAAAATCGCAGATGATAGACATATTTTATATATCGAAAAAAATCATAGTTTTGTTAATTTATCCAAAGGTGCGATCATTGCTTTAAATGAATATCTAGATTTAAGAAAAGATAAGAATCCTTATTTATTTGTATCACACCATAAATTAGATGATAACTCTCATCTTTCTGTTCACTATATCAGTCATATGTTTAGAAAACTCATAAAGACTTCTAAACTAAGTCATCTTGGACTTACGCCTCACAGCTTAAGACATGCTGTTGGAGCATTTAATCTCTTAAGAGGCGCTTCACTTATAGACACTAAAAATTTGTTAAGACATAAAAATATTAAGTCAACTTTGATCTATCAAGAGCACATTAAAAAGATGAGTGAAAGCGTAGAAGAAAAACTTGAAGCGTTCATCTTAAAAGAAGAACACCTAACTTACTATAATGATTTTATTTCCTATCTCGAATCAGAGATTTAATATATATGAATGATCAACTCAATGGATATGATTTTAAACTAGCACTTAAGCCTTTTAAGTGCTCTTTTTATATGTTTTATAACTCATTAGAAAGAGTTATGAAAGTTTTGTTCTATAATTTAACAAAAATCACCATTTACCCTTGTAATTTTTACCTTTTTCGTATAAAATGAAATTATTCAAATTTAGAACAATGGATGTGATGATATTGAGTGATAATTCATTTTTTAAACCAACGGCCCTTTATAAAGAATTTATGATCCTAGATCTAATTGAAAAAGATGCACACATCACACAACGAGAGATTGCTCAATCAATTGGAATTGCTGTATCTTTGGTCAACAATTATTTAGATGTTTATGAGAAAAAGGGATTCATAAAAAGAAAATATAAATCAACTAAATCAGTTGAGTATTTTATGACGAAAAGTGGTTTAGAAAGAAGAAAATTACTTAATATATGGTATTTAAATGCTTCATATAACGTTTATCTATCAGCAAAAGATAATATCATCATGTTTTTAGATCAAATCATAGAAAAAGGATTCAAAAGAATTTTATTATATGGTGCAGGAGAAGTCGCAGAGATATTACTTCAAGTCTTAAATGATTATGATAAACTGCCATTAAAGATTTTAGCAGTCATTGATGATGACACTAGTAAACAGGATAAAAAGATTGTAAGTAAGTTAATTATTAATCTTAATCAAATAAGTGATTATAATCACGATGGTATCCTTATCGCAAGTTATAAACATCATATCTCAATTAGAAATCATCTAGAGAGTATTAAGTATCCAAAAGATAAAATTATAGAGTTTTTTCAATAAGGGAGGAACATATGAAAATCGCAGTTGTTGGTACAGGTTATGTAGGACTATCTAATGCAGTCTTATTTAGTCAACATCATGAAGTTATAACACTAGATGTAGTTAAAGAGAGAGTTGATTTAGTCAATAATAAAAAATCACCTATTGTAGATGTTGAATTAGAAGAATATCTAAAAAACAAAGATTTAAATCTTAAGGCAACTCTTGATAAAAGTGAAGCATATCAAGATGCATCATTTGTTGTGATAGCAACACCTACAAATTATGATCCAAATAAAAACTATTTTGATACATCAACTGTTGATGGTGTTATTACTGATATAGCAAAATATAATCCAAAAGCTACTATTATTGTAAAGTCAACAATACCTGTAGGCTATACAAAAGAACAAAGAGAAAAACATCCAAATTTAAAAATTATATTCTCACCAGAGTTCTTAAGAGAAGGAAAAGCATTATATGATAATCTATATCCTTCTAGAATTGTTGTAGGTGAACATTCTAAAGAAGCTGAAATGTTTGCAGATCTATTAAAAGAAGCAGCAATAAAAAAAGATATACCAGTTTTATTTACGAGTTCTACAGAAGCTGAAGCCATTAAACTTTTCTCAAATACTTATCTTGCGATGAGAGTTGCATTCTTTAATGAATTAGATACTTATGCAGAAGTTAGAGGTCTAGATTCAAAAGAAATCATTGAAGGTGTTGGACTAGATCCAAGAATTGGATCTCATTATAACAATCCTTCATTTGGATATGGTGGATATTGTCTACCTAAAGATACAAAGCAATTGCTTGCTAATTATCAAGATGTTCCACAGAATATCATGGCAGCAATAGTGGATGCAAATAGAACCAGAAAAGATCATATCTCAGATAGTATCTTAGCTAAAAAACCAAATATAGTCGGTATATATAGACTTGTTATGAAAAGTGATTCAGATAATTTTAGACAATCAGCCATCCAAGGCATTATGAAACGTTTAAAAGCAAAAGGTATTGAGGTTGTAGTCTATGAACCTGTATTAAAAGAAAATGAATTCTATGGTTCAAAAGTTATTAGAGATATTAATCAATTTAATGATATGTGTGATGTTATTGTGTCAAATAGATTTTATAAAGAGTTAGAAAATGTTAAAGAAAAAGTTTATACGAGAGACTTATTTAATAGAGATTAGGGGATTTGTCAATGAATGATACATATTTAGTAACTGGTGCAGCAGGATTTATAGGCTATTATTTATCTAAAAGATTATTAATTGAAGGTTATAATGTTGTTGGTGTAGATAATCTCAATGATTATTATGATGTGAATTTAAAATATACTAGACTAGAGTTATTAAATGAAAGTAGTAATTTTAAATTTCATAAAATAGATATATCTGATAAATTAGCTTTGGAAAATATATTTAAAACTTATAAAATTGATTATGTTATTAATTTAGCTGCACAAGCTGGTGTAAGATATTCTATTGAAAATCCTGATGTCTATATACAAAGCAATATCATCGGAACTTATAATATTCTTGAGATGTGTAGACATTATCATATTAAGCATTTAGTATACGCTTCAAGTAGTTCTGTATACGGAGCAAATAAAAAAGTTCCTTACGAAGAAACAGATTTTGTTGACCATCCTGTTTCACTTTATGCAGCAACTAAGAAGAGTAATGAACTTATGGCTCATACATACAGTCATCTATATGACATACCATCAACCGGACTAAGATTCTTTACGGTTTATGGTCCCTTAGGAAGACCGGATATGGCATATTTTGGATTTACTGATAAATATTTTAATAATGAAACGATTAAAATATTTAATAATGGTGATTTTGAAAATGATATGTATAGAGATTTCACTTATGTAGATGATATCGTTGAAGGCATTATGAGGGTCCTTAAAACTCCACCTAAAGATGAGAATCCGATGCATAGAGTTTTAAATATTGGTAATAATAAACCAGAAAAATTAATGTATTTCATCAATACATTGGAAGAGTGTTTATCAAATTCTTTAAATAAAAAGATAGAATTTAGTAAAGAATTTGAACCCATAAAACCTGGTGATGTTCATAAAACATATGCATCTACAAAGATACTAGAAAATTTAGTTGGTTTTAAACCAGACACATCTATTAAAGATGGGTTGCAAAAATTTACAGATTGGTATGTTTCATACTATAAAAAAGGATAAATAATATGTTTTATATAAAATTTAAAAGATTTTATGATACTGTAATAGCATTTATAGGATTGGTAATACTATCTCCATTATTCTTTTTGTTAGTTGTCTTAATTAAAATAGATTCAAAAGGTCCAATCCTTTTTAGACAAAAAAGAATTGGACGTCATAAAAAACATTTTTATATTCTAAAATTTAGAACAATGAAAATAGATACACCAAAAGATACACCAACTCATATGCTAGAAAATCCAAAACAATGGATTACTAAAATGGGTAAGTTCTTAAGAAAAACTAGTTTAGATGAACTACCACAAATTATTAATATTCTTAAAGGTGATATGTCTATCATAGGTCCTAGACCTGCATTATGGAATCAATTTGACTTGGTTGAAGAAAGAGATAAATATGATGTGCATGATTTATATCCAGGTTTAACTGGATATGCACAAATACATGGTAGAGATGAACTCCCTATCATTGAAAAAGCAAAGTTAGATGGATATTATGTAGATAATATAAATCTTTGGTTAGATATAAGAGTTTTCTTTGGAACTATCATTAGTATATTTAAATCTGATGGGGTTGTTGAAGGTGGAACTGGAGAATTAGAAAAGAAACAAATAGACTTAAAAGAAAATAAGTAGGTATACCTATGAAACGAGTATTAATAACAGGTGCGAATAGCTACGTTGGAACTAATGTTGAAAAGTGGTTATTAAGAGAACCTGATAAATATCATGTAGAAACTCTAGATATGAAAGACCCAAATTGGAGAGATTTTGATTTTTCTAAGTTTGATGTTGTATTTCATGTTGCAGGAATTGCGCATGTTTCTACTCGAAAAATACATAATGATCTTTACTTCAAAATAAATCGAGACTTAGCGATTGAAACAGCCCAAAAAGCAAAATTAGATGGAGTTAAACAATTTATTTTTATGAGTTCTATTATTATTTATGGAAAAGACAATAAAATTGGTGATTATCGTTCTATAAAAATAAACGATTATTCACCTGAAAATTCATATGGTCAAAGTAAATTAGAGGCTGATTTGGCAATACAGTTAATTGGTGAAGAAAATTTTAAGACAGTTATACTTCGATCACCAGTAATTTATGGTCCGAATAGTAAAGGGAATTTTGCAAAATTACAAAAAATTGCAGCAAGAGTACCAGTTTTTCCAAATATTGATAACCAGAGAAGCATGATATATATTGATAATTTGTGTATGTTCATCAAAGTAGCAATAGAGAAACTTTATACTGGGATATTTTATCCGCAAAATTTAGAATATATGAAAACTAAAGATATCATAAAATATTTCAGATTAGCAATGGGAAAACCATACAGAGAAACAAAAATTTTTAATCCGCTTTTAAAAGTAGCAGGAATTTTTTTCCCAATTATCAATAGAATATTCGGAAATAAAACTTATAAGCACAGCGATAGTATAAATAACTTTTCATATATCTCATGTGAAGAAAGTCTGAAAAGGATGGCGAGTAATAATTGAAAAAAAAGATTTTGTTTCTAGTTAATCATGACATTGTGATATATAACTTTAGAAAAGAACTAGTAAAAGAACTTATTGACAGTAATTATGCTGTATATATATCGTCTCCGAATGGACCAACGATTAAACTCCTGGAAAATATCGGCGCAACATTTATTGAGACAAAAATAGATAGGCACGGTATTAATCCATTTGCTGATATACTTTTGATTAAAAAGTATCTAAAATTTATTAACGAAATTAAACCAGATGTCATTTTATCTTTTACAATAAAACCTAATATATATGGTGGAATTGCTGCAAGAATAACTAAGACACCATATATATCTAATATTACGGGCTTAGGTACTGCTGTTGAAAAAAAAGGCATACTTAGTTTCGTTACTACAACACTTTATAGATTTGCACTGAAAAATGCTAATTGTATCTTCTTTCAAAATAGTGAAAATATGAATTATATGGCAAGCAAAAACATAAATGGTAAATCAAAAGTGTTATTACCAGGGTCAGGAGTCAATATAGATGATTATCCTTTATTAGAATACCCTAATGAAAAAGGCATACACTTTTTATTCGTTGCAAGAGTTATGAAAGCAAAAGGGATAGATTATTATTTAGAAGCAGCAAAAATAATAAAAAGCAGGCATCCAAATATAGTGTTCCATGTTCTTGGTGACTGTGAAGAAAATTATCGTAAAAAATTAGAGAACTATGAAAAAATGGGATATATTTTGTATCATGGAAGGCAAAATGATATGATTAAATATTATAAGTTATCACACTGTACAATTCATCCAAGTTATTATCCTGAAGGAATTTCGAATGTATTACTAGAAAGTGCGTCTTGTGGTAGACCAATTATTACAACTAAAAGATCAGGGTGCCAAGAAGCAGTAGATCAAGGTATTACAGGGTATTTGATTGATTGTAAGAATCTTGATCAATTAGTCGATGCGATTGAACATTTCTTATCTCTTTCATTAGCAGAAAAAAAGAGAATGGGTTATTTGGGAAGGTTGAAAATGGAAAGGTCATTTAATCGTAGAATTGTCACTGAAGAATATATGAGGTTTATATTAAATATTACAAGAAATATTAATTAAGTTTAGATAGTGTGATGAGGTGAAATAATGGATGGTTACAAAAAAATATTCAAATCTAAAAAAACACGTGACAGAATACTAAAAATTTTATTTTTTATTCCAAATAAATTAATGCTTAAGATTCAATATAAAATTAAACTCAAAAGGTTTCCAAATTTTTCTCATCCAAAAAGGTTTACTGAAAAGATACAGTTATATAAAATCAACTATAAAAATGATATACTGAAAAAATGTATCGATAAATATGCGGTTCGAGAATACGTAAAAAGCAAAAATCTGGATTACATTTTAAATAAAAATTATGGTGTTTACGACAACTTTAAAAATATTGATTTTTCTAGACTTCCAAAAAAATTTGTTATAAAAACAACAAATGGTGGAGGGGGATTGAATATTTTGATTTGTAAAGACAAAGAGGCTATTGATTATGTTGCTTACGAGAAAGCAATATCAGATTGGAGCAAAGTGCTTAAGTCTAGAGATGGGGGCAGAGAATGGGCATACAGCAATTTAAAGCCAAGGATCATAATTGAAGAATATCTAGAAAATTCTATTAATCCGGATTCAGGAATTAGTGACTATAAATTTTTTTGCTTTAATGGAATTCCGAAATATGTGGTTGTTGATTCAAACAGATATATAAAACACGTAAGAAATTTTTATGATTCAGAGTGGAATTACTTGAATATTTCAAGTGATCACGAGAATATGGGAGATATACTTGATAAACCAAAAAATTATGAACAAATGATCAATATAGCAAAAAAACTATCATCGGATTTTCCTTTTGTTAGAGTAGATTTATATAATTTAAACGGTGTAATAAGATTTGGAGAATTAACATTTTATCCATGGAGTGGGTACGTTCAATTTTTTCCAGATGATTTTGATATACTTTTGGGAAATGAATTCACTTTTTATTGATTCAAAAGAATCATGTGTGCAGTTAAATCATATAATTAGTATATAGGAGGTTGAAAATGGAAAAAGATTTTAGAATTGTTCATGTATTTGCTGGATTAGATAGAGGTGGAGCAGAAACAATGATAATGAATTTATATCGAAACATAGATAGAAATATTATTCAATTTGATTTCATTGTGAACGATTCAAATAAAACATATGACTATGAGAATGAAATCCTTGCTCTTGGAGGAAAGATTTTTAGAGTGCCTAGATTGAATCTTACAAACTATAAAAAGTATAAAAATGAATTTGATAAAATCCTTGAGAATAATCCAGAAATTAAAATTGCACACTGTCATTATTTAGCTACTAGCGCATTCTATTTTCCTATTTTAAGAAATAGTGATATTATCACTATTGCCCATAGTCATATTGCAGGAACTCATCTAAGTCCAAAAAATATAATAAAATTCTTTTCGAGAAAGTTGATAAAATTTCAAGCTGATTATTTGTTTGCATGTTCACTAAAAGCATCTAGATATATGTTTGGATTTAAATATCAACAAGCCAAAATATTATATAATTCAATTGATTTGGGTATGTTTAAATTTAACCAAGCCAATAGGGTGGATTATCGTAAAGAGTTTGATGTTGAAGACAGGTTCGTCATAGGTCATATAGGTCGATTTGATAAGCAAAAGAATCATCGTTTCATTTTAAAATTATTTAAGGTTTTATATGAAAAAGATAATAGTTTTATACTTTTTCTAATTGGTGAGGGAAAATTAAAAAATAGAATGCTAAAATTAGCACACACATTAAATGTTGAAAAAGGAGTACGTTTTCTAAATAATAGGAACGATATTTCTCAAATCATGAATATGTTTGATGTGTTTATTTTACCTTCTCTTTATGAAGGGTTACCAGTTACTGCAATTGAGGCACAATCAAATTCTCTTTTAACTTTAGTTTCTAATAAAGTTACATCTGAAACGTCAATTACAAATAACATTAAATATTTACCTATTAATAAAGGAATTAGTTTGTGGGTAGATGAGTTGCTAGATGTAAAATCAAATTTACGACATAGAATTGCAACCGTGATTCAGGGAAATAATTATGATGTTATACATAATTCCAATGATTTGAAAAATACATATTTGAAAATTTTGTTTGAAAACAAACCTCAAAAAGAAACTGAGGTGATTGTATGATAAGAGTATTACATATTGTTGGTGCAATGCATAGAGGCGGGCAAGAAACTCTAATTATGAATTTGTTTAGACAAATTGATAGAAAAAAAGTGCAATTTGATTTTATAGTTCACACAACTAAAAAAATGGATTACGATGATGAAATATTGAACTTGGGTGGAATAATACATAGGGTATGTAGAAAAAAAATATCATTTATAAAAAATTTGCTACAAATTCGAAATATAGTAAAGAAAAATAGATATATTATAGTACACCGACATGGCGATAATAGTTTCTTTATATCAGTGGATTTGTTTGCAGCAAAAATTGGCGGTGCAAAAGAACTAATATCTCATTCTCATAATACATCAACAAAAGCAAAGTTTTTACATAAATTATTTCGTAAGTTTAATAACAAAATATCGAATCATAAGTTCGCATGCGGCAATGATGCTGGCCAATGGATGTATAGAAATAATAATTTCACTATAATAAAAAATGGAATCGACTTAAAATTTTTCGAATATAAATTGAAATATAGAGAAGAGATTAGAAGTGAACTCGATATTGAATCAAATCGATTTGTAATTTGTCATGTCGGTAGATTTAATGAACAGAAAAACCATATATTTATTATTGATATATTTGCTGAATTATTAAAAACACTTCCCAAAGCAATCTTATTACTTATAGGTGATGGAGAGCTAAGAAATCAAATTGAGAGAAAGATAAAACATTTAGGTATTGAAAAGAATATTTATTTGTTGGGAAAGAGAAATGATATAAATAAAATATTAATGGGATCTGATTTGTTCTTATTCCCTTCTCTATTTGAAGGATTGCCAGTTTCACTAATTGAAGCCCAAGCAAGTGGTATAACAATTGTTATGTCGAGTGTAATAACTGATGAAGTAATTATTTCTAGGAATGTTGAAAAAATTTCTTTATCACAGGATAACCTGTTTTGGGTAAAACAAATAGTGAATTATTCAACACTCAAACGAAAGGGAATTGAGTTTAATAATCATCTAAAAGAATACGATTCTGAAGCTATTTCTATCAATCTGCAAAATTTCTATTTGAATTTAAATGGAAATGATTTATGTTAAAAATACTGTTTGTTATACCCTCATTAACTTTTGGAGGAGCTGAAAGAGTTATATCGTTACTTGCAAACAATTTACAAAGTAAAAAATATAAGATTTCAATATTATTAATTTCTAATTGCAGACAAGAATATAAAATAAACAGAAATGTGCAAGTTATAAATATAGAAGATAAAATCCACAAAAAATTATTTTTGCCATCTTGGATACAGAGAATTGGTAAAATTCGAACCGTATTCAAAACTACAAAACCTGATATTATTGTTTCTTTTCTTGTCACAAGTAACATATATTCATGCGTTGCTAATCTCTTTTTAAATTCAAAGCTAATTATAAGTGAAAGAAATGATCCACATAAAGAGCCAAAATCTATTATTAAAAGGATGGTAAGAAAGCTCGTCTATCCAATGGCACAAGGTTTTGTGTTTCAAACATCTGATGCCATGCATTTTTTCAATCGAAAAATTCAGAACAAAGGTGTTGTTATACCTAATCCAGTTATAGATAATCTTCCTATTTATGATATTAGGCTATCTAAAAATAAAATTGTTACAATCGGAAGACTTGAAAAACAAAAAAACCAGATTCTTTTATTGGAAGCGTTCCATAAATTTCTTCAAATATTTCCTGACTATTCTTTACATGTTTTTGGAAATGGGAGTTTGAGTAGCAGTTTAAAGGAAAAATGCAACGAGCTTCGGATAAATGAAAATGTCATTTTTGAAGGTGTGGTAGACGATGTACATTCTAAAATTTTGGATGCGAAAATGTTTATTCTCACTTCTGATTATGAAGGAATGCCAAATTCATTGATTGAATCTATGGCAATTGGTATTCCTTCAATTTCCACCGACTCTCCCATAGGCGGCCCTAAAATGCTAATTACAAATGAGTTTAATGGAATTTTAATACCAGTAAAAGATAAAAATAAATTGATTTCATCAATGACTAAACTAGCCAATGATTTTGACTATTGTAAATTTTTATCCGAAAACGCAAAAAATATTCGAAAGATTCATTCTTTAGAAAATATTATTTTATTATATGATAAATATTTTAAAGTTGTGATTGAGAGGTAAAAAAATGGAAAATATAAATAACAATTTGTTTATTAAATTATGGAGATATTCTATGTATCTCTATTTAACAATGATGATTGCTTTTTCCGGAAATCCCAATACTTCACTGTTAAGCTCAATCTCTTTATATATATTTATCATAGTAACTCTATACAATCTATTCATACGTAAAAAATTTTTTATAGATTATTTTGTTTTTTTTCTTGTAGTCTACATGGCTTTTCTGGCTTTTAGTTTCTTTTATACACCATCAACTGAAATATTTCTTTCTACTTTCTATCAGTTTTTTACATCCACTGTCATTATTGCTTTGATATCAAACTACGTTTATATAACTAAAGGATTTAAAGACATTGTCAATGCATATATATTAGGTGGAATTATATTATTGTCTTACGCATTATATCTATATGGCTTTGATATAGGTCAAACTGTTGAAAATAGTAATTATTTACTTCGAATCGGAGCTGAACTAGGTAACACTAATACAGTTGGATTAAAACTAGCATTTTTATTTGTTCTTATTTTCTATAAACTGTTATATTTTAAAACCAAGATTACAGGTAAAATTATATTTTTTATTACTATGATTTTTTCATTTGGATTTTCTATGCTTACTGGTTCAAAAAAAGCTATAATATTTATTTTCTTAGGAATATTTATTTTATCATTTCCCAAAATTAATTTCAGGAGAAATGGATTAAAGTCAGTAATTAATTTTGTATTCATAGCTCTATTAATATATATTCTGTATTATTCAATATTCAATTTTGAATTATTCAGAACTATTTCTTATAGAATAACTCAATTACTCAACTTTTTCTCAAATTCTGGTGGATCTGAGTCTGAACTTCTAAGAGCAGAATACATAAAACAAGGTATAATAGAAACTTTAAAAAGTCCTTTTTTAGGAAGGGGAGCATTTTCATCTTATTCCTTTTTTGGGACATATTCTCATAATAACTATATTGAAATTTTGCTCAATACAGGTGTTATTGGCTTTTTTATTTTCTATATATCTTATTTTTTCTTGACTTTTGAGTTGAAAAAACAGGATTCTTCAAATAAATTTAGATTATTGGGAATATTCTACTTACTAAGTATAGTGATTCTTGGATTTAGTATGGTGTATTATTACGACAGGTATTTTATGATTTTTCTCGCAGGTGTTGTTGCGATGTCATCAAATAATATTGTGATTAGAATTAAAGGTAGGTAGAATATGAAAAAATTTTTTAGAGCTAAATTTATAAAAAAATTGTTATTAAAATTTCTTGATTTTAAGTTTTCGCATGTCATTGGGGATAAATTATATCTTAAAATTAAGTATTTATGTATAATGGATAGAAAATTAAACCTCAAAACTCCTCGAACATTTAATGAAAAAATACAATGGCTAAAAATCTACGATAGAAAAAAAAATGATACAGACCAAGTCGATAAAGTTTTGGTTCGAGAATTTGTTGCTAGAACTATAGGATCTGAATTTCTAATACCAATTTATGGTGTATATAGTTCTTATGATGAAATCAATTTTAATGATCTACCAAATCAATTTGTTTTAAAACCTAATCACACATCTGGTGATGTTTATATATGCAAAAATAAAAATTTGATAAATCATTCAGTTCTGAAAAAAACTATTAGAAAATGGATGAGAATTAATTATTATTGGAAACATAGAGAATTCGCATATAAAAATATCAAACCTAAAATACTATGTGAAAAACTATTGATAGGTGACAATAGTAGTGATTTAATGGATTATAAACTAATGGTTTTCAATTCTAAGGTTAAATGCACCTTTGTCACACAAGATAGGCACAAAGAAGATGGATTAAAAATGGACTTTTTTGATCGGAATTGGAATTTCATGCCTTTTACTCGAAAATATCCAAATACTAACAAAAAGATTCAAAAGCCGATATTGTATGAAAAGATGGTTGAACTAGCAGAAAAGTTATCTTGCAATAGGATATTTGTGAGGGTAGATTTCTATTTTATTGAAAATAAAATTTTTTTTGGTGAACTAACGCTACATCCTGGGTCTGGTTTTGAGAAATTTGAACCTACTCTGTATGATAATATGTTAGGTGAGTGGATTGATTTGAGATTGTTAAAGGAGGTTAATTAAATTGAATATAATTATTGCAGGGGATTTATACATTAGCAATGTAAATGAAAAAGATTTTGTGAATGGGAATTTAACAGATGTAATTGATAATGAATTACTAGATCAATGGTTAAATTGTGATTATAGAATTTTTAATTTAGAAGCTCCGTTGACAAAAATCGAAAAACCTATAGATAAATTAGGTCCATCTCTTAAAATGGATCCTAATGTTATCAACGGGATAAGAAAATTGTCTCCCAATCTAGTATTACTAGCTAATAATCATATTAAAGATTTTGGTCCCGATGGAATTAGTGATACTGTTAAAACATTGACAAAACACAATATAAAATATACAGGAATTGGAAATAATTCACAAAGTGCAAATCAACCAGTTATAGTTAATGGCGATAAAATTATTGGTATATATAATTTTTCCGAAAATGAATTCGCAAAATTCGAAAACGAAAAATTGGGGTCTGCGTCTTTAAATTTGCCCTTGAATCTTTCGATAATATCTGAACTAAAGTCAAAGGTCGATTATGTTATAGTGATTTTTCATGGTGGAAAAGAGGAGTATAAATATCCAAGTCCTAAACTACAAGAACTATGTAGGAGTTTTGTTGATTATGGTGCAAATATTGTTATTTGTCAGCATACTCATACTATTGGTTCGTATGAAAAGTATAAAGATTCAAATATTATATATGGACAAGGTAATTTTATATTTAACTATAAAAGCAAAGAATGTTGGAAGACTGGGTTACTAATTAATCTTCACTTCAGTGATGAACAAAAAATAGATTTTATTCCTTTCAAGCAAACGTCTAAAGGGATTTCTTCAATGTCAACAGCAGAATCCAAAGAAATATTGGAGCACTTTTATCTAAGAAGCAAAACGATTTTGGATGAATTAAAACTAAAAGAAATGTATCAAATATACGCAAATCAAAACATAGATTACTACATTTACGAAATTATCGCTTTTCCTAAGATACTTAAAAAATTAGATGTAAAGATTTTTAAGGGAAGAATTCTTAAGTATTATCTTAAAAAAAATAAAATCTTGAGTCTGATTAATTATTTTGAATGTGAATCTCATAATGAGCTTATAATTGAAGGTCTTAAATCATATTTAAAAAAATAAGCAAATATATTGAAAAAAACCCAAAATTGTATTGTTAAAATGAATTTATTTAAATAGAGAGGTGTTCTAACATGACTAAGAAAAAAATCTTATTTATTTCCCCAGAGGGTTTAGGTAAGGGTGGTGTCCAGACCATAATTATGAATCTATATAGAAATCTATATGAATACTATGACTTTGATATATTGCTATTCACAAATGAAATTAGGTATTATGATGAAGAATTTAGTAAAAATGGCCTCATATATCGATACAATCTAAAAAGAAATAGATTTTTTAGGCAAATTTTTCCTTTCATATACGGATTGAAAATATACAAAAAAACAAGAAATATTCTTACACAGAAAAAATATGATATCGTTCATTGCTTTGCCAATTACGATAATGTTTGGGCTCTAAAAGCAGCACAAAAACTCAAAATAAACAAACGGATAATTCATATAAATTCGACAAAACAAATTTATAACACGAAGAATCCTATTAAAAAAATTTACACATTATATCTGATTAAAATGGGAAGGTTGACTGCATCAATACATCTTGCAGATAGTAAAAAGGCTGCAGAATCATATTTCCAAGTGAAATGTAAATATGAAATCGTTGAACCTGGATTTGATTATCATAAGTATCAGGTTAGCAAATGGGAAAAGAATGATCAAAAAATACGAATTCTTCAAGTAGGAAGGTTTGATGAAAATAAAAACCAATTGTTTTCTATCAAGGTTTTTGAATTGCTTCAAAATAGCAATTCAAATTTTTTGCTAACTTTAGTGGGTTCGGGTCCTTACGAAAAAAAATTAAAGAGTTATATCAAAGAGAACAATATTCGCCAAATTGAATTTGAAAGATTTGACATAGATCTATTTAGTGAATATTCCAAAGCAGACATATTAATTTTTCCTTCAATTGAAGAAGCATTTGGAATAGTTCTTTTAGAAGCACAAAGCATGGGACTCACATGTTTTGTTTCAAGTTCAGTATCTAGAAGTGTAAACTTTGGTAATTGTATCTATATTGATCTTCATCTAGGTGTAGAATATTGGGCTAAGTATATTAAAGAGTATGTCGAAAATAATAATTTGACAAAAAAGCCAGCTGATTTGGAAAAATTGTCATATGAAAATGCAAGTTTATCCTTTTTAGATATATATGAGAAAAGTAGTTAGGTGATATAGTGAGTTCACAAGCAAGGAAGGGTAAGAAAAATTTAATCTATGGCTTTTTAGGACAATTTATAATTATGGCAGTAAGTTTAATTTTACCTAAATTCATGATTGATACTTTTGGTTCTGAAATTAATGGACTTGTATCTTCAATCATGCAGTTATATTTGTATTTAAGTTTGTTAGAGGCGGGAATAGGGACTACTAGTATACAAGCATTGTATAAACCGATTTCTGAAAACGACACATTATCAATTAATTCTATTCTTTCTGCAACAAAATATTATTACAAAAAAACAGGAATCTATTATTTAATTGGAATCTTATTAATGGCGATAATATATCCAATGATAATTAGTGTTCAGTTAAATTATTTGTATGTAGTATTTTTAATATTGTTTACTGGTTTCTCAAATGTCATAAGTTTTTTCTTTTATGCAAAGATTAAAGTTTTTCTCATAGCAAATGGAAATAATTATATTATTACGAATATCATGACTTTGGTTAAGTTAATTTCGAGTATTACAAAAATAGTTCTTATTTTAGCTGGATTTAGTATTCTTATGGTTCAATTTTCTTTTATGATTATAAATATAATTCCACTATTTTTATTTCTTGTTTATATGAAGAAAAAATATCCTTCGATCAAATTTGATGAAAAACCAAATTTTGATGCGCTGAAGGAAAAAAATTCAGTACTAATACATCAAATATCAGGATTGATTTTTAGTAATTCTGACATACTTATTTTATCAATATTTTTAAATTTAAAGATTGTTAGTGTTTATAGTGTCTACCTTCTATTCTATACTACTGTGTACACCCTAATTAACATAATTCCTGTGAGTTTGAATCATATTTTGGGGCAACAATACAACAATAATATAGAAGAATTTAAAAAAACTCATAATGTTTTTGAATTTTACTTTATGATAATTAATTTTGCAGCATTTACAGTGGTAATGTTATATATACTACCATTCTTAAGTTTATATACATCAAACGTTAATGATGTTTCTTATATTAGTTACTTAGTTGCCTTATTATTTACAATTAATAATTTGCTACAAGCTGGTCGAGCTCCATCTTTGCAAATTATTAATTTTTCTCAAAGTTTTACTGGCACAAGAAATAGAGCAATATTAGAAATGTTGATTAATCTCATTTCTTCATTAATACTTGTGCGGTTTTTTGGAATTTATGGCGTCTTGATTGGAACAACTTTAGCTCTTCTATATAGGGCTAATGACATTATTATATATGCAAACAAAAGAGTATTAAAAAGGAGTTCTTTTCAAACATATAAAAGATGGATTTTAAATTTCTCATTATTTATTGCAATTATTAATTTAAGTAATCTGTTTATTAGAGAGTATAAAGACTACTTTAAGATATTACAAGAAGTTATTTTTATAGCACCTATAATTTTGCTAATCTATTTACTTGCTAACTTATTATTTGAAAGAAAAATGTTTGCTAGTTTGATAACTATCATTAAAAAATGGAAGAGCACAAAAAAAGTCAATAACTAATAAATTCTAAAATTAGTTTTTACTTTAATTACTTACAACAGTATATTTTCGTAAATGGATTAGGATATCAACTTTAATGTATCTTGACTAATATTTATTTTTATTTGAATGTTTATGTCGAATAAATACCATTATCTTCCTAAGAAAAGACAGTTTTAACTAGTGACTTTCATAAGAACATACAGTTCTATATGGACAGCCAGGACATATTAAAACATATAGATAAATAATTGTTATTAAAAGTATTAAAAACATCACAACAAAGAACTAATCTCAACATCTTAAAAAATTATAAAAGACTTCATTTCAATAATTTAATTGAAATGAAGTCTTTTATATATTTAATATTAAATGAATATAAACTATAATGATTAATTACAATTTCTATAATGTTATTTATTCAAGTCTCTTTTTGGTTTATAAATGAAGAAAGATAAGACCAACGCAACTCCTGCAAACACAATATTTCCAAATATTGCTACATTATAATTATCAGTTAAATCATATGAAAGTCCAAAAGGAAGAGGTCCTAAAGCACTACCTATAACCATAAAGACAGTAGCAACACTTCTAATACTACCAAGATGTTTTCTACCAAAGTAATTAGCCCACAAGACATTCATTGTAACACTTTGAATAGCTATAGCAAGACCATAAAATAGAATAAATACAATAGCAGTTACACTTCCTGAAACACCAAACATTAGAAATACTAAACTTAAGATAACCATTAAAGATGTAGAACTTAAAACATATTTAATGGGTAATCCATCAATGACTGTTTTTGCAATGAATGGTATAAAAAATGCAGGAAATGCTAATAGTCCAATAATCATTGCAGATTGTGTTTCACTTACCATTCTTAAATCCATTATATTAAAGAAATGAAAGGTTAATCCCGTTGAGACCATTGCAGGTAGCATTGAGATAAATCCAGCAAACCAAAAAGGTCTTGTCTTTAATGCCTCTTTTAAAGTAAAGCTTTCTCTAATTATTTTTTCTTGAGAAAGTTTTAACGCTTTTTCATCTTCATGCTTTTCATTTTCAACGGATAATCCATAATCTTCTGGTTGATTACCGACAAACAAAAATATTAAAGGTATGAATCCAACTAGTAAGATGATACTCCAAATACGCCAAGCAGTAGGCCATCCATATTGATTGATCATCCAAAGATTAAATGAAGGTACAATGAGCATTGCGATCAGATTACCAATACCACTTAAACTGATCGCTAATGCCCTTTTCTTTTCAAACCATTGAGGTACTAATGAATTTGGAAGAAGCGTCATGGAACCTTGTCCAAAGTATCTAAGCATAAAAAATCCAAAAGATATCATTAATATACTTGAAACAAAACTATTATAAAATGTTGTGACTGCTAAAAGCAGTCCAACAATAATCATCATCTTTCGTTGACCATATTTATCAATCGCTCTACCCATGAAGATTAATAACAGTCCACTAATCACAGTTGCAACACTATATGCAGTAGACATAAGCGTTGATGAATAGACAAAATCTTTTTGATAAGCGTTGATAAATACACTGATAGAATAAGTTTGTCCTGGTGCACTCATGAAATGTGCAAGACTGCTGATTAAAACAATCACCCAACCATAATAAAAGTATTTATTTATTTTTAATATTAATTTTTTCATAAAATCCCCTTTATAACCTTTTTGATTATAGCATATACAAAGATGATTAACAATTTATATAGAAGAAATATTTGATTTATGTGTCGGAGAATATAAGCTATAAATGATTTCAATAAGGTTAACGTTTTATGCATGAGCAATTATTTGTTAATAAAGATAGGGATATTATATAAAATATCAAAATAATGTTTTTTAAAATAGATTCAAATAATAGGTAATTGTTTAATATTAAGCAAATATATAGTATAATAGAAATAACTTATTAAATGTATATTCAGGAGGGGTTATCATGTGTGGAATCGTAGGATTTATTGGACATAAAAAAGATGCTAAAGAAGTAGTCCTATCAGGACTAACTAAACTCGAATACCGCGGATATGATTCTGCGGGTATTTCTTTATTTAATTCCAAATTTAGAACCTTTGATATCTATAAAGATTTTGGACGTGTCCAAAAGCTTATAGATTTAACAAAAAACACCTTAAAATCAAACATAGGTATTGGCCACACACGTTGGGCAACTCATGGCAAAGTCA
This sequence comes from Acholeplasmataceae bacterium, assembly GCA_021108415.1. Lineage (GTDB taxonomy): Bacteria > Bacillota_I > Bacilli_A > Acholeplasmatales > Acholeplasmataceae > Mariniplasma. The sequence continues at coordinate 374,091 of JAIOQX010000003.1, forward strand.
CTAAAGATAACGCTCATCCACATTATTCACAATCCAAAAGATTTATCATCGTCCATAATGGTGTCATTGAAAATAATGAAGAACTAAAATCACAATATCTACCTGATTCCTTTTTCTATTCAGAAACAGATACTGAAGTCATCGCACAACTTATAGAAACATTTGCTAAGCAACTTAATGTAGAAAATGCTATTCTTACTACATTAAAACTTTTAGAAGGCTCTTATGCCCTTTTAGTGATTGATACACAATCACCAGAAACGATATATGCAGCTAAAAATAAATCACCATTGGTTCTGGGTAAGGGTGATGATGGTATTACCATTGCATCAGATCTTATGGCTCTCATAGGATATGCTGATAAATATATAGCACTAGCTGATCATACATTTGTTGTTGCAGAAGCAGATCAAGTAAAACTTTATGATTTAAATCATGATCTTCAACCTATTTCTTATTTAGAGATAGATTTAGATGAAACATCGACTGATATGGGAGAATATCAGCATTATATGTTAAAAGAAATATACGAACAACCATCGGTTGTGCGTAGAATTGTTCAAAATTACTTTAATCATGATGAAATCAATATATCCGATGAAGTTTTAAATGATATTAAAAAATCTGATAGAATTTATATACTTGCTGCTGGTACATCCATGCATGCAGGATATATAGGTAAGTATTTATTTGAAGAACTTACGCATATTCCTACAGAAGTTCATATTGCATCAGAATTTGCATATCATACACCTTTGTTGACTGAAAAACCATTTTTCTTAATGATTTCTCAATCCGGGGAAACTGCAGATTTAAGAGCATGTCTTTTGAAAACTCAAAAACTAAACTATAAAACTTTGACTATAACAAATGTAAAGACATCTACACTTGCTCGTGAATCTAATTATTATCTAGAATTATTTGCAGGTCCCGAAATAGCAGTTGCATCTACAAAAGCATATGTTGCACAAGTAGCTGTCTTATCAGTTTTATGTAACGCCATATCAAATCAAAAATTAAACTTAGTAAAAGAACTTACACAAGTGGCTCTATCAATCGAAGATTTTCTATCAACTCAAGATGTATCATCATTAGTTCATGCGAAAATAACAAAGAGAAATTGTTTTTATATCGGCAGAACTCTAGATTACTACACATCATTAGAAGCGGCATTAAAATTAAAAGAGATATCTTATATTCAAACAGAAGGATTTGCAGCTGGCGAATTAAAGCATGGTACCATTGCTTTAATTGAAGAAGGTACTCCAGTTATTGCACTTATCTCAAATCAAGAGATATCAAAAAACACAAGATCTAATTTAAATGAAGTTATATCCCGTGGTGCAACCACGATGATTATATCACTATCAAATACATCTCAGGAGAATGATGATATCATCTTAAAAGATGTGCATCCACTCTTAACGCCTATGGTTATGGTTGTGCCAACACAACTAATCGCATATTACGCTGCATTAGAGCGTGGACACGATATAGATAAACCTAGAAACTTAGCTAAAAGCGTAACAGTAGAATAATGGAGGATATATGGGAAAATATTTTGGAACAGATGGTATAAGAGGAAAAGCATTTGAAATGTTAGATGCTAAACTTGCTTATAAACTTGGACAAGGTTTAAAACAAGCAATAAATATCAAAGAAGTCATTATCGGATATGATACAAGACAATCATCGCCAATGCTAGCACATATGCTTGCAGCAGGTGCACTATCTGAAGGACTTAATGTTTCTTTTGCTGGTGTATGCTCGACACCAATGGTGGCATATTACTCAAAAGAAAAATCAATCATTGGTGTGATGGTTACTGCATCTCATAATCCATATACAGATAATGGAATTAAAGTCTTTAACAAAGGTTTTAAAACAACTGAGGATGAAGAGGCAATCATTGAATCGTTTATCGATCAACCTAGATTAGAAATTAAACCATTTGGTGATTTTAAATTAGCTTCAGATTTTGAATCAACATATTTAAAACTATATGATCAATTTAAAATAGGACAAACTAACTTGAAAGTTGCATATGATTCTGCAAATGGTGCTAATTATCAAATAGCTAATCATCTTTTTAATAAATATGTACCTAATGCTATTCAAATAGGAAATAATCCTGATGGATTAAACATCAATAAAGGTTGTGGATCAACATATATGGATCATATTTTCCAATATGTTAAAGAAAACAATCTTGACATCGGATTTAGCTTTGATGGGGATGGAGATCGATTACTTGTATGTGATCAAGATAAAATTTATGATGGTGATGAAATCATCTATATCATTTCATCATATCTTAAAAAACATCAACTTCTTAAACATAATCATGTAGTCTTAACAAAAATGAGTAATCCTGGTATACTTAAAGCACTTAAACAAAATGATATAGATGTATCTTTAACAGATGTTGGTGATAAATATGTATCTCTAGAATTGACCACAAATGATTATATCATTGGTGGAGAAAACTCAGGACATATTATCATGAGACATTTACTTCATACAGGTGATGGTCTGTTAGTTGCAATCTATCTTTTATCTATTATGGCAGAAGAAAAGAAAACATTGGCAGAACTAACGGCTGATCTGAAACTTTATCCTTATCTTTTAGTAAATATTAAAGATGTCGATAAATCAATTTTAAAAACTGATGAAATGAAATTGTTTTTAAAAGAAATTAAAGATTCGCTAGGATCTGATAGTCTACTTTTAGTTAGACCATCTGGAACAGAAAATCTAATTAGAGTGACAGTTTCACATAAAAGTGATGAAATGATGAATCAAACCATCAATCAAATCGTAAATAAAATAAAAAATATAGGAGTTGATAATCATGGGTAAGACATATGGATTAGTACTTGCAGCTGGAAAAGGAACAAGAATGAAAACTGATATGCCAAAATGTGCATATCCAATTCTAAAAAAACCAATGATAGAATATATTGTTGAAAAACTTGAGAAGACTGCAATTGATGAAACAGTTGTTGTTGTCGGTCATAAAAAAGAAGTTTTAATGAATATTTTAGGTGATCGTGTGCACTATGCAGAACAAATAGAACAATTAGGTACAGGTCATGCAGCTTTATCTGCTGAAAGTATACTAGCAGATAAAGAAGGCGTTACTTTTATATTACCTGGTGATATGCCTTTAATGAATATCAAATTAACTGATAAACTTTTAAAAGCTCATGAAGAAATGGGTAATGATTTAACAGTTGTCTCTATGGTTTTTGATAATCCTAAGACTTATGGACGCATTGTTCGTGATAAATATGGATCAATTGCTGCCATTATTGAAGATAGAGATTGTTCAGATGAACAAAAGAAGATTCAAGAAGTTAACTCTGGTGTTTATGTCATTGATAATAAAGCATTATTTAAAGTGTTAAAAAGTATTCAAAAAAACGAGCGTAAAGGTGAATACTATTTAACAGATATCGTTGCTTTAATGAAACATGATTATAAATTAGGATCATTTGTAGTAAGAGATGCATATCAGATGATGGGTGTTAATGATTTATATTCAGTAAGTATCGCAGAGCGATATTTACGTGATGAAATCAATAAAAATCATATGTTAAATGGTGTTGAAATGGTTTCACCTAATACGATAACCATTGGACATAACGTTATTATTGAACCAAGAGTAACGATTTATCCAAATACAACCATCACAGGCATGTCAACCATTAGGGAAGGTGCAATCATTGGACCTAATACAGAAATCCATAATGGAAACATTGATGAATATACTGAAGTTAAGCATTCTCTAATCTATGATTCAACTGTTGGTGCGCATACAACAGTAGGACCATTTGCACATTTAAGAAATCATGCAAATATTGGAGATCATAATAGAGTTGGAAACTTTGTAGAAGTTAAGAACTCTTCAACTGGATCTGGTACAAAAGCTGCTCACCTATCTTATATAGGAGATGCAGAAGTAGGTTCAAGAGTTAATTTTGGTTGTGGATCTATTACTGTAAACTATGATGGTGTAAACAAACATAAAACAACCATTGGTGATGACGTCTTTATTGGATGTAACGTTAATATGGTTGCGCCACTTAAGATTGAAGATGAAGTCTTTATAGCTGCAGGATCTACTGTGACTGAAGATGTACCTAAAGGATCTTTATCAATTGCTAGAAATCATCAAGTCAATAAAGCAGATTATTATAGAAATTTAATTAAACCTAAACCAAAACCAGAATAATAAAAGATAAAAAAGTGCAGTTGAGGTTACCTCAGCTGCACTTTTATCAATTTTTAGATTTAATAATTATCATTATTATATGTTTAAACATGATATAATTAAGGATATATACACTAAGTTAACCATATATATATAGTTAGAAAAGAGGAGTTATATGAATTATCAGATTATACCTATTCTATTAGAAGAAAAAGTGAAAAGATATGCATATCTCATTCATAACGATAACAAATCTATATTAATTGATCCGGGTTCAAAACATCATATACCTATGCTTCTTGAAACTTTGAAGAAACATCTAAGTATATCAGATATCGCATATATTATTTTACAATCTAACGATTACTTAAATCTATCATCATTAGATGATTTAAATAAAGCTGGATTTAATGGTCAAGTGGTTGCGAATGAGACTGGAATCGCATATTTAAATGATATGTTGGATAATGATATTTTATCTATTTCATCACTAGGCTATCAATTAAAAGTATCAGATAAATTAACTCTAGATTTTATACCTATTCCTTTTTTGCCCTTCCCTGAATGTTTCATGACAATATTTAAAGAAGAAGGCATTTTGTTTTCTGCGCATCTTTTTTCTCAAAGTGATAGCCATGATGAAACTTTAGAAAAAACAATCCTATCAATAAATCATTTCCATGAAATGATTTTACCTAGCGTTGAGTTTGTTAGACAATCCATTAAGAAATTAAAAAAATATAATCTTATTTTAATTTATCCTCGACTCGGATCTGTTTTACAAAGAATAATGATTCCAGATATATATGCAAAAGTTTTAGCGTATGATTTTTATAATTCAAATCAAGTGATTGAATATAAGAACAATAAAAATGTATCATATAATTATGAGACCATTATCAATCATATGTTAAAACGCTTAGAGTCTAAATATCATCGATCAGATATTTTGGATGTCTTTAAGGATTCAGAGATTCATTTAGAATTATATCCTCATATTGAAATAGAGTCTACTGTTTTAAGAGAATATAAACTATGGAATGGTTTTTTTGACATCATCTATCAAAAAAAAGGTATACCTTGGCTTATAACTTTAGAGCCTATTGTAAAGAAGTATCATCATACATACAATATTAAGCTTCCAACCATTTATAAGACGAGTTTTGTAGAACAAGAATCAAAGATAGCAGACTTGAATTTAGAGAAAACACATTTAAAAGAAAAAGTTTTAGTGTTATCATCTAAAATTAGTGAAACTACTGATAAACTACTTCGTTGTGAGATTACTGATCTCTATAATCAAAAATTCATGATTGGTCATTTATTAAATAACTTAGATAAGTCTCTAGAAGAAAACCATGTCCGTGGTCTTATATTGGTGCATATTGATAATCTTTTAGAGATCAATAAAAAATATGGCACACATAAAGGCAATGAGACGTTAAAAAATTTAGTGCATCTTATGCAAAATATTAAAACTGAAGATACATTATTATTTAAACAAACGGGTCCAGGTATTTATGTGTATAAACATGATATTGAAGAAAAAGCGCTTATTAATTTTGCTTTAAACTTAAGTAATCAGGTAAAAAAATCAGATCTTTTTATCCAAGATATTACGATATCTATATCTATTTCAACTACAAAAGAACTCAATGATAAATATCCTTTAGATGAAAGAGTAAATCAATTTATTGAATTATCACAGATGAGACTAGAGCGAGCTAAGCTCAAAGGCAAAGCTCAAATATTAGATAAAACAAGAGATGAAGATGCATATATAGAAGGCATAATTCTTTTAGTTGATGAAGATGAAACATATCAAAATCTTATGGTCAGGATTTTTGATCGAATCCATTATAAACTTATACTTGCTAGTGATATATATGAAGCATATGAAAAGCTTGAAAATCACAATATTGATATTATTATCTCAGAGATTAATTTAAGTAAACTTGATGGTTTTCAACTTAAACAAAAAATCAATGAATCACTAACTTATAAAAACATCCCATTCTTTATGGTAAGCCATCTTAAAAATTTGGATGTTATTAACAGATGTAATCTACTTGATATCGATTTAATACTTCAAAAACCGATTATACCTGATGAACTAATTGGGCATATTAAAAGAAATAGAGATAAGAAGGTGAAACTCTGATGCTGGATATTATCTATGGCATCATGAGTTTTTTTGGTCTGATCATTTTATTTTTTATGATTATCATCATGACACAAAAAACAAGACATGATCGAAAATCTATTAAAGTAAAAAAAGCTAGAGATTATTTATTTAAAAAATACATAGATCAAGAAGATGTTGATATACCAGTATCAAAAAGGTTCTTTTTTGATGCACTTATTGATGTCGATGAGCAAATTCATTTAGAACCTAGTGTAAGAGAACATATCATAAATGACTTTAAAGAAACTAAGTTTATCAAGAAACAATTCAAACTTATAAATTCAAAAAGTGTCTATAAAAGAAAGATAGCTGTCTATTATATATCTAAACTACGTACAGAGAATGCATATGAATTACTATTTAATAGGTTTTTAAAGGAAAAAAATGAAGCTGTTAAAATAAGAATCGTTGCGAATATGCGTTATGGATTAAAAGATGAATATTTAACAAAAATCATTGAATCATTGGTTGATTCAACCGATGCATATCATGAACGCTTATGTGTTTTGCTAGGAAACAATTATAAGCGTCTTTATGATGCCTTTTTGGCTTATAAGGATGATCAAAGATATCAAATTGTTTTAGGCCTTATTAGAATAGGGGCTTTTCATTCAGATGCATTTTTAATTGATTATATGCAAAACACACTTTCTTGGGTGATTCATGATCATCCATATGATGATCAAACAAACTTGTTTTTAAAAGAAAAGATATTACAAAATATATTTAAACATACACCTGAGCTCTTATCAACTTCTGAATATCTTGATCATGATGATATATTGATTAGATCATATGGGATTTCATCTTTGTATTATGAACCATGTATCACGTGTATAAATAAGATCATTGAAGGATATGATGAAGGTGAGTTAGAAGATATAAGAGTAAAGACATTATCTAAAATTGTTTTAAATGATCGTTCATTTTTAAATCATTTATTGAGAATCTATCAACCATTGGTTGATTATCAAAAAGAAATGCTTATTAATGTGTTTTCTGATCGCATAGACTATATCATTTTAGATATTTTTGAAACAAATCCAGATTTGTTAAAAGATATTATTGATCGTATGATTAGACAAAACAATGCAGAAGCGATTATTGATTTTTTAAACAATAATAGAGACAAATCGATTGAAACTTATTTGCTTAATATCATTAAAATTCATTTGAGTCAAAATGATGAAATGACAAAAGAATTTAGAATATATTTAAATCAAGATGTTTTAAAAAAGATGGGATTACAAAGCTATACGCCTGTTGTAGAGAAGAAAGAAAAAGCACCAGTTGAAAAAACTAAAGTTTTTTGGATGATCAGATGGATGATTTTTTCACTTTTACTTTTACCAATCATTTATCTAATTAGATTTAATGTATCTTTATTTGATCTAACTTTAGTAGAAATCATTGAAGGGTTTTTAATAGATGTTAATGTGTATTTAATTTTTTATTTTACAACTATCAATGCAATTTATATGATTTTATTTGTTTTAGCTTTAATCAATTCAAGAAAACAAGTTAATCTGTCTAAAACAAGAAAAAACACCTTATTATTCTCAGAAAAACTATTACCTGGTATATCTATCATTGCACCTGCTTATAATGAAGAGATGAATATCATCGATAGTATAACGAGCCTTCTAAATTTAAAATATCCAATTTATGAAGTTATTGTCGTCAATGATGGGTCAAAAGATGAAACCTTAAATATCATGATTGCACATTTTAAGCTAGAAAGAAAACACTCATCACATATCAATCATTTAGGTACTAAAAAGATTAGAGCTGTCTATTATACAAAAGATATTCCTAATTTAATCGTTGTTGATAAACAAAACGGTGGGAAAGCAGATGCTTTAAATGTCGGTATTAACTTAAGTAAACAACCTTATGTTTGTGGGATTGATGCAGATAGTATTTTAGAAGGTAATGCCTTATTGAAACTAGCATCAACCATGTTAGATGATACGAAACCATATATTGCTATGGGTGGTAATATCTATCCTGCAAATGGGTTTACCTTTGATAAAGGTAGAGTAGAAAAAAGAGCGATTCCTAGTGAAATGGTTTGTAGATTTCAAACCATTGAATATTTAAGAGCTTTTACCAGTGGTCGTATCGGATGGAGTCAACTTAGAAGTTTGATGATCATATCTGGAGCTTTTGGACTTTTCCACAAACAAAATCTAATTGATACCGGTGGATATTTAACCAGTAGTTCTAAATTAAAAAAAGATACTGTAGGTGAAGATATGGAGCTTGTTGTAAGAATGACGATACAAGCGTTAGAGCAAAAAGATCCATATCGTGTCGCATATGTTTATAATGCGCATTGTTATACTGAATTACCTAGTGATTTAAAAACACTTTTAAAACAAAGAAATAGATGGCAAAGAGGATTAATAGATATTTTATCTTATCATCGAAAAATATCATTTAATCCTAAATATAAACAAATTGGATTAATTGGATATCCATACTTTTTTATCTTTGAGTTTTTAGGACCTTTTTTTGAGGCACAAGGCTATATCATGTTAACTATTGCACTTATTTTAGGTTTATTAAATCCAGTGATTATATTAGGCATTTTTGTATCATCTATCTTATTTGGTGTTGTAATATCCTTATCATCTATTTTCATGAGTGAAAAAGAATTAAAAATGATGAGTAGGAAAGATACGATCATTATGTTAATATTTGCCATTATAGAAAATTTTGGATATAGACAATTAATTAGTATGCATAGAGTGTTTAGTAGCTTTAGTGCGTTAAGAGAAAATAACAAATGGGGATCGCAAAAGCGAAAAGGGTTTAAAACATAATAGGTGAGCAAAAAGTAGGTATAAGAAAAATGAATTATCAAAAAGAATTAGATTTACTAAAAAGAATAGTAAAAAATATTTATGAAGATACGATTCATAGGGTTAAAAAGACATCTTTTAAAGGTGTACAAGATATTGTTACCTCTACTGATTTATATATTGAAAGACATTTAATCGATGAGATTAAGAAGTCTTTCCCTAATGATTTTATACATTCTGAAGAATTTCATAATCAAACACTTTTAAAGAATAGAACATGGTTAATTGATCCAATTGATGGGACGAGTAATTATGCAGCTAAATTAGGATTATATGTGGTTCAAATTGCTTTATATGATCAAGAGGATGTTGTATTATCATATATCTATGCCCCCACTTTAAATAAGACCTATTATGCTATCAAAGGTCTAGGTGCATTTGTTAATGATCAAAAATATCACGTAAGTGATGAACATGACCCATCAAATTTTATGATCTCTATGGTTGGATTAAGTCACAGTTTATCAAATCAATCATATTTTGAAAAAATGATTGATTTATCGATAAACCATAAATATAAAATGAGAATGCTTGGATCGATTGGATTAGAACTTTCATTAACTTCTGAATCTATATTTAACCTCTTTTATACAAATGTTACAAATTTATGGGATATATGTCCTGGACTTTTACTTGTAAGAGAAGCGGGATGTATAAGTGTTAATGAAAAACTTATGGATTATCAATTAGGTGATCAACATCTTTTTGTTTTTACAGATAAAAAAACGATAGAACTCTTAAAAGCATATGTTCTAAATTGATAAAATTTTTCAATATATGTAAGAATGTTTATTAACCAATTATTCAGATTTTTATTATGATATAATAAATTTATAAAGGTTAAAAGGAGATATACTATGGCTAGCGATTCTAAAGACATGTTGGTTGATTTATATCAACCCATCATTAAAGAAATTGATAATAAATATGAAATCAAAAGAGTTTTATCACCAAATAGTGATAAAGTCTTAGATTTTATAGATACTCATTTTTCAAAAGGTTGGAAATCAGAGGCAAAAGCGGGATTATATAAAAACAATCCAACTTGTTTCATTTCAGTAGATGGAGATAAGATTATAGGGTTTGCTTGCTATGATGCAACCGCTAAAGCTTATTTTGGACCAACTGGTGTTGATGAAGCTTATAGAGGACAAGGTATCGGCAAATCATTATTATTAAAATGTTTGGTTCATATGAAATATGATGGTTATGGTTATGCAATTATTGGTGGCGTTGAACCAAAGAATTGGATATTTTATGAAAAAGTTTGTGGCGCAACACCAATTGAAAATAGTAAAAAGATTTATACACGCATGGTTTAAGTTATCTTAAGCCATGTTTTCATATTGAAGGGAGAACAAATAAATGAATATATCAGGTATTGAAATGATTAAACAAGTAGAGTTAATTAAAACTTATACTGAATTTAGGTTTAATGATATAGAGTCTATTGAATTTTTATCATTTGATCAAGCAGATTATCAAATCATCAAAAAAGACAACTCTTATCAAGTTTATTATCGAAAAGATAGAGATATCTATGCAGCACTAGGATATATCTTAAGCCATCAACACAAGAAAGACTATGATATTAAAAGAACAAGACAGTTAAAATCACTAGGGTATATGATTGACTGTGCAAGAAATGCTGTTCCTACCATTAAGAGTTTAAAAAGACAAATTATCAATTTGTCTTTAATGGGTTATACCTATATAGGTCTATATTTAGAAGATCTATTTGAAATGGATGGTGAACCAGAGTTTGGTTATATGCGAGGACGATATACAAACTCTGAAATAAGCGATTTAGTAGCTTTTTCAAAACAATTTGATATTCAGGTTATTCCCTACATTCAAACACTAGCACACTTGAATGCTATCTTTAAACATAAAAGATATCAAGATGTTCTAGATATCAATGATATCTTACTTGTAGATGAGCCTAAAACATATGAGCTAATCGAAAAAATGATTGTTACTGTTAAACACATGTTTCATACAAATATTATTAACATAGGTATGGATGAAGCATGGCAATTAGGGTTAGGTAAATACTTAAATAAACATGGATTTCAAAATCGAATGGATATCATGTTAAAACATTTAGATAAAGTCTTGGATATATGTAGGCAACATGATATCAAAGCATCTATGTGGGCTGATATGTTTTTTCATCTAAAGGGTGGCGCATATTTTTCAAAAGATAAAGTCTCATTTGATGATATGAAAGGACTAGTTCCTGATCATGTTGAATTAATCTATTGGGACTATTATCATACAGAACAAAAAGATTTTGATAACAAGTTTGAGTCTTTACAAACCTTAACAACAAATTATGGATTTGCTGGTGGTGCATGGAAGTGGGTAGGATTTGCGCCATTTAATGGATTTTCTGAAAAAACATCTATACCAGCAATAGCTGCTTGTAAAAAAGCAGATGTCAACCACTTTGTGGTGACATCTTGGGGAGATAATGGAGCTGAGGCTTCTATGTTTTCTGTGCTACCAAGTCTTTTATTTATAGCATCAGCATTTTATGAAGATGATTTATGTGATCAAGATGCCTTTTTATATGGATTGACTCATTACTCTAAAAAAGCTTGGATGGATTTAGATATGTTAAATCATATTTATCCATCAATGGATATCAAAACAGTGAACCCATCTAAATATTTATTATTTGAAGATTTATTATTAGGTGATGCTCATATTAAATTGCATAAAAACTACAAAGCATCTTATGAAAACATAAAAGAAATACTTGAACCCTATACAACCATAGATTCACATTATCAATATATTTTTAATACACTATATGACCTAGCATTGATATTATCAATTAAATCGACTATGAGTATTAAATTATATGAATTGTATTATCAAAAAGATATAGTCGGCTTAAATGAGTTTGTTCAAAATGATTTATCTGAAGTCATAGACAACATAGAACAACTATATAAAGATTTCAAAGTTCAATGGATGATAGATAACAAGCCATTTGGATTTGAAGTGCAAAGTTATCGTTTTGGTGGGTTGATCCAAAGATTAAAAGATGTTAAAGATAAAATAGAAGATTATATAGCAAATCGTATAGATAAAATAGAAGAACTTGATGAAAGAGTATTAAATCTGGCAAATGATGATGATCCATATCTTGGATGTATTTATTACAACCAATTTATAAAATACATCACTTTTGGAACATTTTAGCAATTTATTTACAATTTAATGTAAAGAAATAACAAAAACTTACAATATTATTGACATATTACCTCTTTTTGCGTACAATTAAACAAAAAAAGGAGTTTATATGAAAAATTATACTAGACTTGATATTATTAATGCTGCAAAAGAACATAACGTTAAATATATAAGATTACAATTTACAGATATGTTAGGTGTTGTAAAGAATGTTGAAATACCTGCAACTAATTTAGAAAGAGCATTATCAAATGAGATTATGTTTGATGGTTCATCGATTCAAGGGTTTGTTAGAATCGATGAAGCTGATATGTATTTATATCCTGATTTGTCTACTTGGTTGATCCTTGAATGGGAAACTTTATCTGAAGGTAAAGTTGCAAGACTGATTTGTGATATTTATACGACAGAACATGTTCCATTTACTGGTGATCCTAGATATATATTAAAGAGAAATTTAGAAAAAATGAAATCTTTAGGGTTTGAAAAGTTTAATGTAGGTGTAGAACCTGAGTTTTTCTTATTCAAATTAGATGAACATGGAAAACCAACAATGGAGTTTTCTGATTTAGGTGGATATTTTGATCTTGCACCAATTGATGGATCAGAAGATGTAAGACGAGATATCGTCTTAGAATTAGAAAAAATGGGATTTGATATGGAAGTGTCACATCATGAAGTTGCATTTGGACAACATGAAATTAACTTTCATTTTGATAATGCACTTGAAGCATGTGATAACATCCAAACTTTTAAAATTGTTGTTAAAAATGTCGCAAGACGTCACGGATATCATGCCACATTTATGCCTAAGCCAATTCAAGGTATTAATGGATCTGGGATGCATACCAATTGTTCTCTGTCACAAGATGGAGTGAATCTCTTTTATGATCCTAAAACAGAAAATCAATTATCTTCAACCGCATTAAAGTTTATTGCTGGTGTGATGAAACATGCTCAAGAATTTGCATTAGTCACTAATCCTACTATTAATTCATATAAAAGATTAGTTCCAGGATTTGAAGCACCATGTTATATCTCATGGAGTGATGCAAATCGCTCTACAATGATTAGAATTCCAGCTGCTAGAGGTAATTCCACTCGTATAGAAGTTAGATCAGTCGATGCATCTGCAAATCCTTATTTAGCAATATCAGGTGTATTATCTGCAGGACTAGATGGTATAGAAAATGATTTAAAGACACTATCTCCTATTAAGAAAAACTTATTTAAGATGAGTGATTCAGAGAGAAAACGTTTAGGCATTAAAAATCTACCAGAATCTTTAAAAGAAGCGATTGAAAATTTCAGTTCATCAAGTCTCATGAAAGAGACAATTGGTGATTTCTTATTTGAAAAACTGATTGAAGCTAAAACAAGAGAATGGGATGAATATAAAGTTAGAGTTACAGCTTACGAATTAGAAAAATATCTTCCAATTATATAAAAGGCACTCGTGCCTTTTTTTAATTGTTAAATAGTGATATAATTTAGTTAAGAAACGGGAGGTAATTTTTATGAAAAACTGGGATTTAAGTGATTTATATAAGGGCTTTGATGAATCTTATGAAAAAGATTTAAAAAAACTTGAGAACAAAATTGATGATCTAAAGAAATATATCTTATACCAAAAACAAGAAAATGATACACAATACATTGAAGGATATATTAAATTTGATGAAGAGATTACCATATTAGCACGTACTTTAGGATCATTTGCGTCTTTAACGATGGCTACAAATGTTAATGATGAAAATGGACCTTTGTATTTAGCTAAGTTACAACAAATCTTTAGAAAATCAACTGCAGAGCAAGTGATTTTCCAAAGATATTTAACAACCGTTGATCTTGATAAAGCGGCTGAACATTCTAAAGCAATTAGAACTTATCTTTATATCTTAAAAAGAGAACAAGAAGATGCTAAACATCTTTTAAGTGAAAAAGAGGAAGTCTTATATGCTAAGATGAGAGAATTTGCATCATCTAGTTGGTCTCAACTTCACTCACTAACAACAGCAAATCTTGCTGTTGAATATGATGAAAAAGAAATCACATTAAGCGAAGTTAGAAATATGGCTTATGATTCTAATCCAGATGTTAGAAAAAAAGCATATGAAGCAGAACTAAAAGCATATGAAAAAATAGATGATCAAGTAGCTTTAGGTTTATCAAATATTAAAAGAGAAGTTACAACTTTAAATGAACTTCGAGGATTTGATTCTGCTCTATCTAAAACTTTATTCCAATCCAAGATGACTTCAGAAACTCTTAATGCAATGCTTTCAGCAATGTTAGAATATAGACCTCATTTTGCAGCATACTTAAAAGCGAAAGCAAAATATCTTAAACATGATAGATCACTTCCTTTTTATGATATGTTTGCGCCAGTTGGTAAATTAACTAAGACATATACATATGAAGAAGCACAAAAAATAGTTAAAGATGCTTTTTATGGCTATTCTAAGAGATTAGGCGATTTTGCAACTAAAGCATTTGATAACAATTGGGTTGACCCTTTTCCTAAGAAAGGTAAAAGAGGAGGAGCTTTTTGTTCTAATCAACCACAAATCAAACAATCAAGAATTATGTCTAACTTCACTGGATCATTATCTGATGTCCTAACATTAGCTCATGAACTAGGTCATGGTTACCATGGTGAAGTAATTTCTAACAATAAACCACTTCATTGGTCTTATCCAATGCCTTTAGCAGAAACTGCATCAATTTTTTGTGAAACGATTGTTAATAATTATTTATTAAAACAATTAACAAAAGATGAAGAAAAATTATCAGTCTTAGAAAACTCACTTCAAGGTGATACTCAAGTCATCGTTGATATTTTATCTAGATATATATTTGAAACTAAACTTTTTGAACATGCAAATGGACCAATCAATAAAAATCAAATGAAATCATGGATGACTGACGCTCAAAAAGAAGCATATCAAGATGGTCTTGATCATGATATTCTTCATCCATATATGTGGTTAAATAAAGGACATTATTATAGTGCAGGGTTAAATTTCTATAATTTCCCTTATGCTTTTGGTCTACTATTTGGAAAAGGTTTATATGCAACTTATTTAAAAGATTCTGATAAGTTTGTTAACAACTATGATGATCTTTTAACATTAACAACTAAGACTAGTGTTGAAGAGACAGCAAAATCTATGGATATTGATGTTACATCTAAAGATTTTTGGATTTCATCTTTAGAACAAGTGAAAAAAGACATTGATGAAGTTATCCTATTATTTAACAAATAATATATTTGTCATTATCTTGTCTAATTATCATAAAATATGCTATAATTTATATAGTTATCATTTCAATTCCGTAGGAGGGACACATATTAATGAACGAACAGAATAACGAAACACAAAATGAAATAAATTTAATGGATCTATATCACATTTTAAGAAAGAATCTAGTCTTAATTATGGCGTTTACGATGTTGTTTGCAATTCTAGCTGCAGGATATGCATTTTTTCTTGCAAATGAAACTTATGCATCTAATGCTGATGTGATGGTTCAAGTAGAAGTTGACTCTACGGTTGAAGGATCGTTTGACTATTCTACAGCACAAAAACTATTGACAACGATTGCAGAATATATGTCAAAAGATATTGTTTTAGATGAAGTAATTGCTGATCTTAATTTAGATCGAACTACGAATAATCTTAGATCAGGATTAAGTGTTATTTCTTCATCAACAAGCTACTTTATCAATATAAAATTTGTCGATGAAGATCCTTTACTAGCAGAACTCATTGTTGATTCAGTTATTGAAAATGCAATTGATATAGCAAATGGAAATCCTGCATTTACATCTTTGAAAGATAAAATTACAAGAACATCAGATGCATCACCATATGTTTATGAAGCACCCAACAAACTACTATATTTAGTTGTTGGTGTCATTTTGGGTGGCATGGTTGGTGTTGGATTTGTTTTCATTAAAGAATTCATGAATAATTCATTTAAAACAAAAGAACAACTTGAACAAACTTTTGATATTCAAGTTTTAGGAGTCATTCCTACATTTGAAGTAAAGGAGGATTTCTAAAATGGCAAAAAAGAATAATTTTTCTATCGATCGTTTAATTAATGGTGAACGTGTTGAAAAGTATGATTATATTATTACGCAACAAGATCCACTATCTTTTGTAACAGAATCATTTCAAAAGGTGATTATCAATCTTGATTATGCAAATGTAGACAAAAACTTAAAAGTGATCCAATTTACTTCAACATTGCCATCAGAAGGCAAATCAACGTTTGTATCAAATCTTTCGTATCTTTTAGGCCAAAGAGGCAAGAAAGTTATTGTTATTGATCTAGACCTTAGAAAACCTAAAATGAATCGTGTATTTAATGCACCTAATAAAAATGGTTTAACTGATTATCTTTCTGGAAAAATAACCCTTGATAAAGCGATTAATCATTCAGATGATTTAGGCATTGATTTTATAACAGCAGGTGAAAAAACATCAGCTATCATTAATGTTTTAGAAGCACAGAAACTTAAAGATTTAATTTCTAATTTAAGAGAAACATATGATTATGTTCTACTTGATACACCTCCAGTGATTGCGGTATCTGATGCACTTTATATATCTAAGATAGCAGATGGTATAATTTTCATTGTGGCACAAGGTAAAGCTAAAAAAACGGTTGTTAAAGACGCTATCAGTAGTTTAAAAAATCATGGAGTCAATGTTATTGGTATGGTTTTAACTCAGGTTGATTTAAAATCAAGCGCTTATGGTTATGGACAAAGCTACTCATATTATTCAAGTGATGAAGATAGAGATTTATAATGATTGATATTCACACACACATTTTACCTGGTGTTGATGATGGATCAAAAGATTTAGAAACTTCAATTAAACTTATAGAACTTGAAATTGCTCAAGGTGTAACAAATATTGTTTTAACACCACATATCCAATCAAGAGTTACTAGGGCAAATAAAGCAGAACAATTAGTTAAGTATGAGATGTTGAAACATGAAATTCAGAAAGCAAATTTAAATGTTAATTTATATTTAGCTGGTGAGATTCATTATCGTTCACATATTGATACAAACTATGATGATTATTCATTTGGTAAACATAAGTATATATTGATGGAATTTCCTACACGTATTCAAACACCTATTGAAGAAATATGTTTTGATTTGATGCGTATGGACTATCAAGTTATTGTTGCACATGTTGAAAGATATCAATATTTGTCATTAGAGGATATAAAGTCAATTAAGAAAACTGGAGCACTAATACAAACAAATGCTTCATCAATTTTAAATCTAGACAAAAGTGTTGATAAAAAGACTATTAAGATGTTAATTAAACATGATTTAATTGATATCATCGCAACTGACACACATAATATAGAAAAAAGACCTCCTAATTTATTAGAGGCTAAAAAAGCTTTAAAGAAATATTATCAACAGGATAAACTAGATAAATTATTTAATGCAATTGAACTATGACAATCACAAGCAAGTGATTGTCATTTGTTTTTATATATCTTTCTTTATGATATAATAATAAGTAGATAGATAAACATATATCGATAGTTTTAAATGAAAATATTTAAAAGAATTTCATTAGTAAATAGAATAAAAAACAATTTTGGGAGGACAGGATGGAAAATAAAGCAAAAGGATTTACCTATGTAAAAGTACCTTTTAACTACATCTCATATTATGAGGATGGCAAGTGGAGCGAAGGTGTTTTAAGAGAAGAAGATACAATTACTATTGCATCTACATCTACTGCCCTACACTATGGGCAACAAGCATTTGAAGGCTTGAAGGCATATCGAAGAAAAGATGGCGATATTAATCTATTTAGAGTTTTAGATAATGCTAAGAGATTTCAAATGTCATGTGAGCGTATGATGATGCCAAAGATTCCATATGATGTTTTTATCGATGCAGTTAAAATGACTGTATTAGCTAATCAAGATTTTGTTCCACCTTATGGTTCAGATGCTACTCTATATATTAGACCATTTATGATTGGTGTTGGAGCTAACTTAGGACTTCGTCCTGCAAGAAAATATATCTTTAGTGTGATAGTCTCACCTGTATCAAGCTATTTTGATGGACCGCTTAAGCCTGTTGATATGATTACTTCAACAGTTGATCGAGCTGCACCTCATGGCACAGGTCATGTTAAAGTGGGTGGTAATTATGCAGCAAGTCTTTATGCACAAGTAGAAGCAAGAAATAAAGGATATGCAGATGTTATTTTCCTAGATCCTGCAACACATACTAAAATTGAAGAAGTAGGCGCAGCCAACTTCTTTGGAATCACACATGAGAAAGCCTATATTACCCCTAAATCACCTTCTATTCTAGATAGTATTACCAATAGAACATTAAGACATATTGCAGTTCATATGCTAGGTCTTGATGTCCAAGAGTGCGATATCAATATTGATCAACTGGATCATCTTGATGAAGCAGGTGCGTGTGGCACTGCAGCACTTGTAACACCTATTGGAACAATCACTCATTTAGATCATGTACACAAATTTAAATGCCATAAAGAGATGGGTCCAATCACTAAAGAGTTATATACGATTATTAAAAATATACAATTAGGTGACATACCAGATCCAAGTAACTGGATTACCATTCTTAAAGCAAGTAATTAAATATATAAGTAAAAGAGGAATTCATTAATTAAATGAGTTCCTCTTTATACTTTATGATTTTTTTATCTTATATCTGTGATGAATCATATCAAATTCTGTTTGTTTATCGCTATTTTCCCATAAAACAAAGATGATCACAATCAAGAGTGAAAATGATACAGCATATTGTACATTATCAATTAATCCATGAATTTGAGCAGCAGCATATCCGATCATAAATAATGATTTTTCTAAGGTAATCTGTTTAAAGAAAAATGTTCCTACTTGGAAGAAATGAACACCAAGCGCTGCAAGTCCAAAGAGTCCCATGGTTGCAAGTGCTTGAATAATGGTTGAATGATACATAAATAGGTTTGTGCCTGGGTTTAGTTGTTGAAGTGATAACCAACCTCCACCAAAGAGTGGATGTGCTTTAAAGACGGTTAGACCTTGTTTGTAAATTTCAATTCTATTTGATGAGAAATCATTTAAATCTTCTCCAAATGAAGCTAAGAAGGTTTCCCACCATCTCATCAATGCTTCTTCAAAGATATAAAAAATGATACTAATGACAATTAAGAAGACTAACATTTGAACCAACTGTCGGACGTGCCCTTTAATTAGATTAAAGATCATGACCCCTATAAAGCTTATGGCAAAGGCGATAATGCCCCCTCTTGATTCTAACAAGAAGATAAAGATCACAGGAATGATCATAACCACCCATAAATATATATGATATGGTTTTTTATAAATGAAATATAGATAAGCAGGAAAAGTTAGTGCAAGATATGAACAAATGTCATTGACGTTTGCCCATCCAAGATTTCTTCCCCATCCAGTAAAGAGTCTATCTACAAATTCGAGTTCTGGATGTGCAATATAACCTCTATATAAAAATAGACCTAATTGTGCTGTTAACAAGATATTGATGAAAATTAATATCTTAAAGATATAATCAACGCTTCCTTTTGCAGTTGTTAGTAAGAAAATATAAAAGCCTAAATATAAAAAGCCCATCATAGATACTGGTATTGCATTGATATCAAATGGTATAAAAAATAATGCTAGTATATAAGATATCGCAATCAATAAGAATCCTAATGTAAAATGACCTTTTTTAAGTTTTGGCTTATATCTTAGGACATGAATGATTGGTCCAATGATAACCAAGGCAACTACAACATACATCCATAAAGCTGATGTAGTTGTTGAAAAGTCCATGCCTGTTTCATTAACTACAAATAATATGGATACCAGTATGGGTGTAATATAGAGTGTGTTTTCAAAAAATATCAATATTAAAAACATCAAGGATACTAAAACGAATATGCCAATGATGTTATAGATATTAAATATATGAGGTGGTGTTTCTTGATAAAATGACCAAGAAATTAAAGTGATTAAAAAGATTAAAGCAATATAGACACCACTATTTAAAAAACGTTCAATTAATTTCATGTAAACCTCCAAAGATGTACATATCTATTATAATATGTTTAGCTCTTTTTTTAAAGGAAAAAGATGCATTAAGATGCATCTTTAGTAATAAGTTCTAATAATTTTTTAGCAGCTTCTAGTGGTCCATTCATTGCTTTACCTTTAATCGCAAGCCTTGTATAAATCTCACCTACTGTAATTTTGTCTTTATAAAGGATTTTAAACATGTTATTGATTAATAGATCACAATCAGCTTCTTGTTGAACTGGTCCAAAAGGATTTGCAAAATAACTCTTAACCAATCCGATTTCTGCAGTTGTACCTTTTGCAAATCTTTTGCCTTCTTTAAAGGTCATAAGGGCATCATTGATATCATCAAAGAACGTAATCCCATCATTGGTGTCAATATAGTTATTGGCATAAAAGAGGAAATCTACTAAATGATCTTTAGTGATAAACTCATAAGAACTAACAGGAAGGATGACTCTTGCGTTTAGTTGATCTGGATTTAAAAAGATTGCACGATCCATTTCTTGATAAGCATACCCTGTATCAAGATCATCAAGTCTAACAAATGCACCAGTTTCTGTGCCTTGGGCATATATCTTTTTATTTTTGATAAAAAATATACCCATGTCATCAAAGATGACACGCATATCTTTGATGTAATCTTTACCTATAACTCTTAGCGCTTCAAGTGTTTCTGATTTACCAGCACCACTATCACCGATGACTGTAACATTTTTTTCTTTTCCATTTTTTAATAAGATGTTAACCATTGCTCCATGGATAGGTAGTTTTTTATGATCAATAGAATAAATGTTATGAAGTGTTAATAACATTTTTTTCATATACCCAAAATAATCATTTTTATCTGCTCTAGAGACAACCCCCATATAAATACCTTGATCTAGATCTTTATAGTAGGTACAATCAAATTCATTTTCTCTAACCCCATAAATATAAAGAAGATCTGGTTTTTTATGTTCATAGTCTTTAAAAGAAGCAGGTTCAAATAAATTAGATAATGCTATGCCGTGATGTAGAAAATCTCTATGAATATAAACAAATGCGATTAATTTTCCAACCTTAATAGGATAAGTCACATAATGCAATTTATTAATTGATATATGTTCAAGAGGATTTTGTTTGATTTCTCTAAATAATCCTTCACGTTTATTTGATTTAGAGTGAATGATAAATGGAGGTCTTGTTAAGATTTCTTGAATGTAATTTACGTTTTGAAGATTATGATATATACTCTCATCGCTAAACTTATGAGGCATTAATGCTATATTAGCATTGATGCCTGCAGGCAATTGTCTTAAGGTATAAAATTGCTTGCCTCTGATGTTTTGTGTGATTGTACGATAAAGGTTTAAGATGCGTTGATTAAATTGATCTGACTCATTAATTAATGTATTTGCGTGTGACTGATTAGGATATCTCTTGCTCGCAATAACCATACCAAAGCGTTCTAGTTTTCTCCAGTAGTCATAAAAGTTTTCAGTGAAATCATAAAAAGCGTCTCTTTTATGTAAAAGTGGTGTCAGTGCAGTGTTTTTCTTATCAATATCTAGATAATCATAAATTAACAATAATTTATAAGCGTCATGAATCATATGGATAGAGATACCTTTAAATTCAAGGATCGTTCTATCTTTTTTAAGTCTAAGTTGTCTAATAAATTGTGCTAAAACCATTTCAAAACTTTTTGATGAAACGATTTGTATTTCGTTATCACAAAGTGATGCATTAAAATTGATCAGTGCGTATCTATCAGTTAAGTGAAATCTTTTCATATATATCAATTCCTTTTTATGTCGTATATCCTATTTTACCATATAACAAAGCGTTTATTCCATAGTTAAAAAAAGAAATCTAGGTTTCCCTAGATTGTCTTTCTATAACAACGTCTTCGTTTATGTTCATTAAAATCAAATGATTTCCATTGATTTTGAATTTCTACATTTTCTTCTAATTCAGGTCCACTCTCTGCAAATCTAACGCCATGTTTATTACCAGTAATGATGCCATCTTCAAACATAAGTGCGATGATGCCGTGACCTTGATGTTTTGGATCAACAGCGATGAAATATAGATCAATTACGTCATAGTGTTTAAGACCCCAGAATAATCTTGCCCATCCAAATGGAAATAAGTGACCATTATTCTTTTTGTTAACTTTAGCTAAACTTGGCATAATGACTGTAAAGCCAACGATTTTATCTTCTTTATCAAAGACAAACCAAACATATTCTAATTGAACAATCATAATCATTTGTTTAATATAATAATCCATGACTTTATCAGTGATTGGAAAGAATCCATATAATGATTCAAATGCGACATTATACATTTCAAATGCTTCATAAATATATTTCAATAACTCTTTTTTGTTCTTAGCTTTAAAGAGTCTATACCCATAACGTCTTTTAGATATGTCAGCGCCACGTTTGATCTTATCAGTGACTTCAGTTGGCCACATGATTTGTTTTTCTACCCAATCAACATCTTTTAAGAAACCTAGTTTTTCAAGATGTTCCATATAATATGGATGATTATAAATGGTGATAAACATACTCAATTGATCAAATCCATCGACTAATAAGCCTTGACGGTCTAAATCGGTAAAGCCGATTGGACCGATGATGTCAGTCATGCCTTGTGATTTGCCCCAATCTTCGATTTGTTTAATCAAAGCTTTGGTGACTTCAATGTCATCAATCATATCAATTCTTGTAAATCTGACTTCTAATTTATCAAAAGCTTTGTTAAGCTTATGATTGATAATACCTGCGATACGACCTACGATTTTTCCATCTTTATAAGCTAGAAAACGGATTGAATCACAATATTCATGAACAGGGTTTTTCTTTTTGTTAAAGACATTTCTCTCATCAAGAGATAATGCTGGAACGAATGGTTCGACTTTCTTGTAAAGTTTATTTGGAAATTCTGTAAAACGGATTGAATCAGCTAAACTTTTTACTTCTTTTAGTGTAATCATAGTTTTAAATCCTCCATTGACTAGTATTATTGTATATCAATTTGTAAAATTGTGCAATATATATTCAAATTACTTTGATATCATCAATTATATGTTATAATAATAAAGGTCGTCAAATAAGGAATTATAAAAAAATATTTAAAGGAGTTTAACCACATGAAAGTAGAAAAATTAACAACAAATCAAGTGAAATATACATTTGATGTTTCACCAGAAGAATTTGAACATGGATTAAGCCATGCGTTTGATACAGTTCAAAAAGATGTCGAATTAAAGGGCTTTAGAAAAGGCAAAGTGCCAAGAAATATTTATGAAACAAAATTTGGTGTTGAATCTTTATATGAAGATGCAATCAACCATGTCCTACATCACAAGTATCATGAAGCGCAAGCGCATCCTGATTATGAAATCGTAGGTCAACCTGATGTAGATGTAGATTTCGCATCTATCAAAAGAGGAGAATCATTTGAAGTCTCTCTAACTGCACCAGTTAAACCAGAAGTAAAACTTGGTCAATATAAAGAAGTTGAAGTTAAAGATATAGATGTTACTGTAAGTGATGCTGATGTAGATTTAGAGATTAAAAATCTTCTAGGTCAAAAAGCTGAATTAGAATTAAAAGAAGGTGCTCTTGAATTAGGAGATACTGCAATCTTTGATTTTGATGGTTATCTAGATAATGAACCTTTTGAAGGTGGAAAAGCTGAAAACTATCAATTAGAAATTGGATCAAACCAATTCATCCCAGGATTTGAAGATCAAATGGTAGGGATGAAATCAGGGGATAAGAAAGATTTAAAAGTTACTTTCCCTGAAAACTATCAAGCAGAAAATCTTAAAGGTAAAGAAGTTACATTTAAAGTTGCACTTCATGAAGTGAAAACAAAAAATCTTCCAGAATTAACTGATGAGTTTGTTGTCTCTTTAGAAAAAGAAGGCGTAAAAACAGTTGAAGAACTAAAAGCATCTACAAGAACACAATTAGAAACTGCTAAGAAAACTCAAGCAGAACAATCAATAACTTCTGAAATTATTGAAAAAGTAGTGAATGCTGCAGAACTTGATGTTCCTGAAGTTATGGTTGAAGATGAAATCAAACAATATAAAGAAAATATCGCAAATCAAGCTAAACAATATGGACTTGAATATGATATGTTCTTACAAATGAATGGTATTACACCTGAACAATTTGACGTACAAGTTAAAGTTGAATCAGAAAAAAGAGTTAAAACAACTTTAGTTATTGAAGAAATTGCTAAGTTAGAAGGCATTAAAGCGACTGAAGAAGAATTAACAGCTAAGTATGCAGAATTAGCAACACAATACAAGATGGAAGTTGATGAAATAAAGAAATATATCCCAGCTTCAATCTTAGAAAAAGATGTTATTGTAAATAAAGCTTATTTATTTGTTGTCGATAACGCTAAAAAAATATAAAAACAAGATGGGAAAACATGTGTTTTCCCTTCTTTTAAAAAAAACAATTGGCACTCAGTCATTATGATTGCAAATATTTGTAAATGTGCTATAATAATGTTGAACTTAAAATGAAGGAAGTGAATTTATGGAACTTGCAAAAAGTTTACCAGCAATCGTTGTCCGTGGTACGATTCCAATCCCTAATAATGATTTTAGAATTGAAGTAGGACGTAAGATATCTTTAAAGGCTGTAGAAGAGTCTGAAAAGAATTTTGGTTCTTATGTAATCATCTTGGTACAAAAGAATCCATTAATTGAAGAACCAACCGTAAAAGATATAGAAACATTTGGTGTTTTAGCTAAAATTCAAATGAAGATCAAATTACCAAATGATGCATATAAAGTTAAATTAACAGTACTTAACCGTATAGAGGTTAAAGACTATTTTATCACTGAGCCATATTATGTCGTTGAATATGATGAAAAAGATACGATTATGAGCGATCAAGATAAAGAATTAACTTTAGTTAAGATGGTTGTTGAAGAAGTTGCTAAATATGGTCAAACCATATTAATACCAAACAATCAAGTTTTAGAAAAAATTCAAAAAGGTATCACAAGCGATAAAGTTTGTGATATGGTTACTTTTTATTTAAAAGCCAATGAACAAGAAAAGTATAGATATTTAGAAGAACTTGATTTAAATAAACGTCTACGTATGTTATTAGAAGATATTAACAAACAAAAGATGATTGTTGATCTTGAACAAAAGATTAATGATGAAATCAAAAAATCTATTGATGAAAATCAAAAAGAGTATTATCTTCGTGAAAAAATGCGTGCGATTCAAAATGAATTAGGCGATAAAGCTAAAAAAGAAGAAGAAATAGACGCTTTAAGAACAAATATCTTAAAAGCTAAAATGCCCAAAGATATTGAAACAAAGGCTTTGGCTGAATTGTCTAGATTTCAATCTACACCATCAGCAATGGCTGAATCATCTATTATTAAGTCTTATCTAGATTTACTTGTTGAGTTGCCTTGGCATAAATCTAGTAAAGATAATTATGATTTAAAGAAGGTTCAAGATAAATTAGATGAAAATCATTATGCTTTAGAAAAAGTTAAAGATAGAATTATTGAATATTTAGCTGTTAAGATTATGACAAAACGTAATCCACAGACAATTCTATGTCTTGCAGGTCCTCCAGGAGTCGGAAAGACATCTCTTGCAATCTCTATTGCAGAAGCATTAAACCGTAAGTTTGTTAAACAATCTTTAGGTGGCGTTAGAGATGAATCAGAGATTAGAGGACATAGAAGAACATATATTGGCGCAATGCCTGGTCGTATCATTAAAGGTATGAGAGATGCTAAGACGATGAATCCTGTCTTCTTGCTTGATGAAATTGATAAGATGAGTAGTGATTTTAAAGGTGATCCAGCATCTGCGATGCTAGAAGTACTAGATCCAGAGCAAAATGCTAAATTTAGTGATCACTATTTAGAAGAAGCATATGACTTATCACAAGTTTTATTTATTACAACAGCAAACTATTTAGAAAATGTTCCTGCACCACTTCGTGATCGTATGGAAATTGTTGAATTATCTAGTTATACTGAACATGAAAAATTCCAAATCGCAAGACGCCATTTAATTAAAAAACAATTAAAGGTTCATGGATTAAAAGAAAAAGATTTCTCAATTACTGATGAAGCGATTTATCATATCATTCAACACTACACCAGAGAAGCTGGTGTGCGTGAATTAAATAGATATATTGGTGCTTTAATCAGAAAAGGAATTAAAGATATCTTGTTAAAGAAGATAACAACGATACATATTGATGATCAGGCTCTAGAGGCTTATGTAGGTAAACCTAAATTTACACATAACCTAGCTGATCAAAAAGAACAAATCGGGGTTGCTACTGGATTAGCTTATACAGCATTTGGTGGTGATACATTACCTGTTGAAGTCACTTATTATAAAGGTAAAGGACAATTAGTATTAACCGGAAAACTAGGAGATGTGATGAAAGAATCAGCTCAAACAGCTTTATCTTTTGTTAAATCAAATGCAGTTAATCTTAAATTAGATCCAGCATTATTTGAAGAAAATGATTTCCATATTCACGTGCCAGAAGGTGCAGTTCCTAAAGATGGTCCATCTGCAGGGATAACTATTGCAACAGCAATTGTTTCAGCTGCGACACAAAAGTTTGTGAAAAAAGAAGTTGGAATGACTGGTGAAATCACATTAAGAGGTCATGTACTTCCAATAGGTGGATTAAGGGAAAAATCTATTGCAGCACATCGATCTGGATTAAAAACAATTTTAATTCCTAAACAAAACCAAAAAGATATTGAAGACATTCCAGAAGAGGTAAGATCTGCTTTAAAGATTATACCTGTTGAAAATGTGACGGAAGTCTTTAAAATTGCGCTTAAATAAGTTATAATTAAAAGTAGTCTTATTGACTACTTTTTACTATATTAAGGATGTGTAAATGTGATTAAAGAAGCAATGTATATAAAAAGCTTAACAGATTTAAAAGATAGACCAGAGGTTTTTCCACAAATACTTTTACTAGGACGTAGTAATGTAGGAAAAAGCTCTTTTATCAATAGCTTAACTAATCGTAAAAATTTAGCTAGAGTGTCTAAGACACCTGGTAAAACTTTATTGTTAAATTTTTATTTATTAAATCAAAATTTTTATTTAGTAGATGCGCCAGGCTATGGATATGCAAGAAGGTCAAAAAGTTTAAAAGATGAATTTATTATCATGATTGAAAAGTTTTTACTTAACAATCAAGATTTATTATTTGTATGTCTTTTAATAGACTTTAAAGTAGGTCCTACAAAAGATGATATCAACACTTATAATTTTATTAGACAATTAGGTAGAGAAGTAGTTGTTATTGCAACTAAGAAAGATAAGATACCTAAAACTAAACAATATAAACAGGAAAAATTGATTAAGTCTATGTTAGGCACACCTGAGTTATTTATCTCAGTAAGTAATGTAACTAAAGAAAATATTAAAACAGTTGAATCTCTATTTTTAGAAAGAATTGAAAACTATTATCATGAAAAGGAAGTTTATGAAGAAATTTAGTATATTTATATTATTATTTATAGTTTTGATGAGTTTAACTGCATGTCAGTTAAGCCAATCAGAAACATATAGCATCACATTTGATTCAAATGGAGGCTCTATTGTTACTTCAATAGAAGCTGGAGAACTACCATCATCAATTCCTGTAAAAGATGGATATAAGTTTTCAGGATGGTTTTTAGATCAAGCATTTAATTATCCTGCACCTTTTTATAGCATTTTAATTAAAGATATTACTGTATATGCAAAATGGATTGAAGAAAATCAAGCATTGACTGAAACAGATATACAAGAAATCATTGCTAATTATCCTTTTGAATCTCTTGATTTAGAGGATATTGATCCAATCTATTTGATTGAACTTTATGAAGATTACATCTTTGATATGATTTCAAATGCTAGAAAGTCTGTCGTTATGATTGATATATATGACGGTTATGATTACATGGGTGGTGGATCTGGTGTTATTATTGATAAAATCGGATCAACTTATTATGTATTAACCAATCATCATGTGGTAGATGGATCAGAAGGATTTGATTTTGAAATGACTTTATTTGGGACTTCAACTGATTATATTATCAGTGATCAAAATATTAGTTTGTTATGGAAAGATGTGACTCAAGATCTAGCTTTAATGACTTTTACTTCAACTAGAACCTTTGTACCTATTGAATTTGCAGATATAAATGATATTAGAGTAGGAGAATCAGTTTACGCGATAGGCTCACCTCTTGATCTCCCTAATACAACAACATCAGGGATCATTTCTAAAGTCAATAGACCGATGTGGGATAATGATGGTATGAATACCATTATGATTCAACATACAGCAGGTATTAATCCTGGTAATTCTGGTGGTGCTTTAATTGATATTTATGGACGATTAGTAGGTATTAATACCATGGCTTATGTAGATGAATATGTTGGTGAAGGTATCAATAATTTATTTTTTAGTGTTCAAATTGATCGTATTATTGATACGATAGAAAGTTATGAATAAAAGGAGGATATTTAAATGAATATATTAGTCTCTGGTGGTACAGGATATATAGGCTCTCATACAGTTGTTGAGTTGATTGCAGCAGGACATTCTGTAGTGATTGTAGATAACTTAGTGAATTCAAAAATTGAGACACTTGATAAAATAGAAAAGATTTCAGGTGTAAAACCTACGTTTTATCATGTAGATTGTACAGATTTAGATAAGATAGAAGCTATCTTTAAATTACATACATTTGATGGGATTATCCACTTTGCAGGATTAAAAGCAGTTGGTGAATCAGTAACGATTCCACTTGCTTATTATTACAACAATTTAGTTTCAACGATTAATTTAAGTCAATTGGCTTTAAAGTATAAAGTTAATAAGTTTGTCTTTTCTTCAAGTGCAACAGTCTATGGAGACCAAAAGGTTCCATTTTCTGAAGATATGGCATTACTTCCAACAACCAATCCTTATGGTGAAACAAAGGCTATGAGTGAGAGAATCTTAAGAGATACTGCAAGTGTGAATAAAGACTTTCATGTATCGATTTTAAGATATTTCAATCCAGTTGGTGCACACAGTTCTGGTTTAATTGGAGAATCACCTAATGGAATTCCAAATAACTTAATGCCATATATTCAAAAAGTAGCAAATAAGAAACTACCAATCTTAAGCGTTTATGGTAATGATTATGATACACCTGATGGAACAGGTGTAAGAGATTATATCCATGTCGTCGATTTAGCTAAGGGTCATGTACTGGCTATTGAAAAGTTAGTTGATCCTGTTGAGATATATAATTTAGGTTCTGGTGATGGCGTCTCTGTTTTAGAACTCTTAACAGCGTTTGAAACAGCTAATAAAATTGAAATTCCTTATAAGATCGTAGATAGAAGAGCAGGAGATATCGCAAGCAGTTATGCAGATGCATCAAAGGCTTATAAAAAACTTGGATGGAAAACACATAAAACACTTATAGATATGTGTAAGGATACTTGGAAGTTTGAAAAAAGCAATAAATAAAGTGTTAAATAAAGCAGATATGCTTGTTAAATGATATGCTTTATGCTAATATAATTACATATGTGATGAATAGGAAGAGTAATAAGAATTTCATTTTAAAGAGACGAATTGATTGGTGTAAGATTCGAAATGAAGCTTATGAAGGTAGCCTAGGAGCACTTTTGATGAAATAAAAGTAGTTAAAAGCGTATACTCTGCGATAAAGAGATTAAGTGCTAGAAAGATTTTTTCTAGAACTAAGGTGGTACCGCGAATATATTCGTCCTTAGATTTTTATCTAAGGACGTTTTTTTATTTTTTTGGAGGATTTATGAAAACATTGATTACAAAAAGACTTATTTTAAGAGATTTAAAACTTGATGATGCAAATGATCTTTTTAGCTATGCAAAAAAACCTAATATAGGTCCAATGGCTGGATGGAGTCCTCATAAATCTTTAAAAGAATCTTTAAAGATATTAAAACTTTTAATTAGAGAACAAGAAGTCTGGGCAATGACAACTATCAAAGATGATATCTTAATTGGAACGATTGGACTACATATTAGAAATTTTGAAAATGCAGTTAAAAATAGACGTGAAATCGGATATGTCTTAGATGATAAGTATTGGGGGCAAGGATTGACAGTTGAAGCTGTCATGAGAGTCTTGGCCTACGGATTTATTAATTTAGAATTAGATGAAATCATTGTAGGGCATATGACATCAAATGAGCAATCAAAGCGAGTTATCCAAAAATGCCAATTTACATACACACATACAGAAAAAAGAGATGATTACAATACAAAACAAGTAGATGTACTTATCTATCACATGACTAAAGAAGACTATAAGGAGTTGATTTTAAATGACAACATTAAAACCAAAATATGATTTTAAGGAAGTAGAAGAAAATAGATATCAAACCTGGGTTGATAAAGGATATTTCAAATCAGGTGTTAACAAAAAAGCTAAACCATTTAGTATTGTTATTCCACCACCGAATGTAACAGGTAAACTACATTTAGGACATGCATGGGATAATACCTTACAGGATATCATCATCAGACGTAAACGGATGATGGGATATGATACACTTTTCCTTCCTGGTATGGACCATGCAGGAATTGCGACTCAAGCTAAAATTGACGCAAGATTAAAAGAAAGTGGCATCTCTAGATATGATATCGGAAGAGAAGCTTTCTTAGAGCATGCTTGGGCATGGAAAGAAGAATATGCAGACTTTATTAAAACACAGTGGGCAGCGCTAGGTAATTCACTTGATTATGACAAGGAAAGATTTACCCTTGATCAAAAGTTAAATGATGCCGTTAATAAAGTATTTTTAAGTTTATATGAAAAAGGTTATATTTATAGAGGACATCGTATTATTAATTGGGATGTTCAAGCTAAAACAGCGCTATCTAATATCGAAGTAGAGCATGAAGAAACTCAAGGTAAACTATATTATTTTAGATATCCGTTTGTTGAAAACAAAGGATATTTAGTGATCGCAACAACAAGACCTGAGACGATGTTTGCAGATCAAGCATTAATGGTGCATCCAGATGATAAACGTTTTATTGAGTTTATCGGTAAAAAAGTTTATATTCCAGGAACAAAAGTAGAAATACCAGTAATTGTAGATGATTATGTAGATATGGAATTTGGAACAGGTGTTGTTAAAGTTACACCAGCTCATGATCCTAATGACTTTGAAGTAGGAACAAGACACAATCTTCAAATGCCTTTATGTATGCATGAAGATGGTACGATGAATGAAATGGCTCATAAATATGAGGGATTAGACCGTTTTGATTGTAGAGAAGCTTTAATTAAAGACTTACAAGAAATTGATCTTGTAGAAAAAATTGAAAACTATACAAACAATGTAGGATATAGTGAGAGAACTGGTGTTGTTGTAGAACCTAGATTATCACTACAATGGTTTGTAAAGATGGAAGAATTATCTAGACAAGCACTTGATGATTCAGTATCAGAGTTTGTCCCTAACAGATTTAAAAAAATCTTTGTCAATTGGATGACTGACACATATGATTGGTGTATCTCAAGACAATTATGGTGGGGTCACCGTATACCTGCTTGGTATAAAGGGGAAGAAGTAAAAGTACAAATCGAATCACCTGGTGATGATTGGACTCAAGATGAAGATGTTCTTGATACTTGGTTTAGTAGCGCGCTATGGCCGTTTTCAACACTTGGATGGCCAGAGATCACTGAAGATTTTAAAAGATATTATCCAACCAGTGTCATGGTTACAGGCTATGATATCATCTTCTTTTGGGTTGCTCGTATGATTTTTCAAGGTTTAGAATTTACGGGTAAAGACCCATTTGAAAAAGTATTAATTCATGGCTTAATCAGAGATGCTGATGGCAGAAAAATGAGTAAATCATTAGGCAATGGTGTTGATCCAATGGATGTGATTGCCAAATATGGTGTAGATGCTTTGAGATATTTCTTAACAACAAATTCTGCGCCAGGATCTGATTTAAGATATGAAGAAGAAAAAGTAGAGTCTTCATGGAACTTTATTAATAAACTATGGAATATTACACGATTTATTACGATGAACATTGATGATTTTAATGTCAAAAAAGAAAGTGAATTTGATCTTGCTGATCAATGGATCTTATCTAGATTATCTGAGACAATTAAAGAAGCGGATTATAATTATGAAAAATTTGAGTTTGGTGAAGTATCTAGAGCTCTATATCATTTCATATGGGAAGATTTTGCTAACTGGTATGTAGAGTTTGCTAAAGTCTCACTAAGAGAGGAGACTCGTAAAAAAACGACACAATGGGTCTTAATTAAAGTCTTAAGAGATATCTTAAAACTTATGCATCCATTTATTCCTTTTGTTACTGAAAAACTATTCTTAGAAATAACAGATGAAGAGACTATTATGCTATCAGCTTGGCCAGAGGTTGATTATCTTGATTTAGAATCGATAGCAATATTTAATGAAGTTAAAGATGTAATCACAAAGGTTAGAAACTTAAGAGCAGAACATAACGTAGCACCTTCTAAAGCACTTGATATTCAATTGGTTATCGAAGATGAAAAACAGTTAGAGACGTTTATGAATTTGAAAGCATATTTTGAAAAGTTCTTAAATACAAATCAATTAAGCTTAGTTCAAAAACTAAGTATTACTGATGAAACCATAGTTTTAGTTGGACCACAAATTGTTGCCTACGTATTAAAATCAGATATTATTGATCCTTTGATGGAAAAAGAAGCGTTAATTAAACAAAAATCTTCACTTGAGGGAGAAATCAAGAGAAGTGAGTCTTTATTGAATAATGAAAGATTTGTATCAAAAGCACCTGAAGCTAAGCTTAATCTTGAAAAAGAAAAATATGAAGATTATAAAAAACAATATGAAATCGTGGTTGAAAAATTAAAAACATATGTTTAATTCAATTGATAAAGCCATCAATTGGCTTGAAACCCAAACAAAGTTTAAACCTAAAACTGATTTAACTAGAATGAAAGCTGCATATCAGATGATGAATCTATCATTTAATGATATTAAGTTTATTCATGTAGCTGGAACTAATGGTAAAGGATCAGTATGTTCTTATTTGACTCATATCTTATTAGAACAAGGATTATCTGTTGGTACATATACTTCGCCCTATTTAGTTGATTTTAATGAACGCATAAGAATTGATGGCCAAATGATTGATGATCATGCATTATTAACAGAAATTAACGAAATTGCTCAATTTAATGAGATCTTTAATCAATCATATCAAGAGCATTTAGCATTTTTTGAGCTCTTAACATTGATGGCCTTAAACTATTATAGTAAAAAACAAGTTGATGTAATTATTATGGAAGTTGGATTGGGTGGATTGTTGGATGCGACTAACGTCATCAATTATGATCTATCTTTAATTACGAACATAGGTTTTGATCACATGAAGCAACTAGGCAATACATTAGAATCGATTGCGTCTAATAAATTAGGTATCTTAAAACAAAACAATCACTTAATCACAACAATAGATCCAAGCCTACATGACTACTTTATTAACTATGCTAAAAGTATGAATGTAGATTATGAATTGATCACAAATCATGATTATAATCTAGAAAGTCTAAATCCTGTTTCATATCACTACAAAGATCAAATCTATAGTGTATTACTTCTTGGTAAACATCAAATTTTAAACTCTTTATTGGCCGTAAGAGCAGTTAATTACTTATATCCAAGCATTGATATCAAAACCATACAAAAGGGCTTAAAAAAGGCTGTTTGGGCTGGTAGATTAGAAGAGATTTGTGATAGAGTCTATATAGATGGAGCTCATAACATACATGCACTTCATGCATTAGAAACATCACTTGCTGATACGTTTAAAGATCAAAAGATTCATGTGTTGTTTAGTGCATTAGGAGATAAAGATATAAAAGGGATGCTTGCAGTTATCAAAAGATTTGCAGCATCTATTGTGATTACATCATTTGATGATTTTAGATTTAAGGATTTAAGTGATTATCAAGATCAAGAGATTACTTATATCAAAGATTTTAAACATGCATATAAACATATGCATGAAAAGCTTTACTCAAATGATATTTTATTGATTACAGGATCCTTACATTTTGTTGGATATGTTAAAAAAGAGTTAAATAAAAAGTAAATTTAAACATCTCACTTATTATAGAAATAAATAAGGAGATGTTTTTTATGTATCTAGTCAAAGAAATGCCAGTCGACCAAAGACCAAGAGAAAGATTAATCAAACATGGGGCAAAAGCGCTATCGAATGCAGAATTACTTGCAATATTGCTTAGAACAGGTTATCATGAGCAATCAGTTATAGAATTATCTAAACATGTACTTTATCACTTATCATCATTAGATGAGTTAAAAAAATTGTCTTATCATGAACTC
This sequence comes from Acholeplasmataceae bacterium, assembly GCA_021108415.1. Lineage (GTDB taxonomy): Bacteria > Bacillota_I > Bacilli_A > Acholeplasmatales > Acholeplasmataceae > Mariniplasma. Next base: position 409,107 of record JAIOQX010000003.1, read on the forward strand.
TTAAAGATTAAAGGGATTAAAAGTGCAAAAGCTACAACAATACTCGCATCTATAGAATTGGGGTATAGATTATCAGCTTTTAAAAGAGATGAAAGAGTTAAAATATCATCAGCACAAGATGTCTATCATTTACTTGTTGATGAACTATCTCATCTGGAACAAGAACATTTTTTCGTGCTCTATTTAAATGTGAAAAGTGAAGTCATTAAAAAAGAATGTATCTATATTGGAACCATTAATCAAATGATGATACATCCACGAGAAATCTATAAAAAAGCTTTTGTTTATGCAGCTGCAGCGATGATTTTAGTTCATAATCATCCTTCTGGTGATTCAAATCCATCACATGCTGACCAAAAAGCAACTGATCACTTGTTAAAGACATCAGAAGTGATGGGTATAGATTTAATTGATCACATCATTATTGGTCATCATGAATTTTATAGTATTAAATCAAAACATAAGACAAAAATAGATTAATTCATGATATAATTTGATAAAGGATGTGAATGTTATGAAGAAAAAAGATTCTACAAAGATATTTTGGTACTTAGCTGCCTTTGGGTTTATCCTTTTATTTTTATTAATGTTATTATCTAGTATCCTAGATGTTGGAGATAGATTGACGACGATTTCACCATATTTAGCATATGGTTTTTATGGATTAACTGTGCTTTTAGTTTATGCATTAATCTTAAGACCTGTACATATTATTTTGTTTTCACCAACTTTTTCTGTTCAAACAACACTAGACACTGAAGAAACTTCTAGAAAAAACTTTAGACTTTATAAAAAAGTTGTTAAACGATTATTAACAGAAGACTATATTCCAGAAGAAGAAAAAGAAGAGTTAAAGAAGAATTTAAATGATAAAGCTTTACTACAACAAACACTCAATCATGCATTTAATAAATATGTTAAAAAAGAAATCAATAAAAAAATTAAGAAAAACGCAAAAACAGTGATGATCTCAACTGCAATCTCACAAAATGGACGTCTTGATTTTTTTACAATCATTGTTGTTAATCTTAAAATGATTAAAGAATTAGTTGAAATGTGTGGGTTTAGACCATCATATAAGAACTTATCAAAACTAACTGTTAATGTATTTACAACTGCATTGATCGCAGAAGGCTTAGAAAATCTTGATTTAAATGATGTGCTTCCAGCATCAACATTAAATTCTCTAGGGGAAATACCTTTAATTAAACCAGTAATGAGTAGTGTGACTCAAGGGATATCAAATGCATTATTAACATTAAGAATAGGGATTGTCACTAGAAAGTATTTGTTTAGTGATGCACAAGAGATCACTAAAGAAAAGATTAGAAGAGATGCTTTATTAGAAGCAGCAAAAATGCTACCTTCAGTAGTTGGAGATGCAGTGATGATCTTACCTAAAAAGTTTGTTAATCTATTTAAAAAGAATAAAAAAGAAGATGAAGAAGCATAGATCAAATCAAAAACGCTAAATTCTATATTTAGTGTTTTTTTATGTAAATATAAACTTGAGTTTTTAAAATAATTAAGAAAACAAAAACTTATCTTAAATAAAGCTTGTTTAATGTACTTTATGGTTGACTTTTTGCCTTAATTACGATAAAATAATCCTGTTGTACCACATAGAAAAGGTTCCAAACGCATTTCATGCTACCTTGATAGTGAGTCTTCATAAAAAAATAAGGAGGTTAACAGCTTATGTATGCAGTTATTAAAACTGGTGGTAAACAAGTTCGTGTTGTTGAAGGTCAAGAAATTTATGTTGAAAAACTAGACGTAGAAGCAGATGATACTTATGAATTCACTGAAGTCTTAATGGTTGGCGGAGAAAAACCTGTGATTGGGACACCAGTCGTAGAAGGTGCAAAAGTAGTTGCGAAAGTAGTAAAACATGGTCGTGGTAAAAAAATTATCGTGTTTAAGTACAAAGTAAGAAAAAAATATCGCAAAAAACAAGGTCATCGCCAAGCTTATACGAAATTAGTTATTGAAAAAATCGTAGCATAATCAAATGATTACGGTTAAAAGTATGTATGACAATAATCAAGTAAAACAGATTATTGTTAAAGGCCATGCCAATTATAAAGCGAAAGGCGAAGATATTGTGTGTGCAGCTGTTTCAACTGCAACCATTCTAACCACAAACGCAATTGAGCATTTAGACCTAGATCAACATATTGATCTAGAAGTAAGTGAAGGATATTTTAAATTAAGTCTTATCAAAGAAAATGATATTGTTTCTGGACTTTTAAAAAATTTAGAGTATACCTTACATGAATTAGAAATACAATATCCGAAATATATTAAAAATCAGAAGGAGGGATAACATGTTAAAGTTAAATATACAGTTATTCGCATCTAAAAAAGGTGTAGGTTCATCTCGTAATGGTCGTGACTCACAATCAAAACGTCTTGGATTAAAGTTATCAGATGGACAGTTTGCAAAAGCTGGAGCAATCATTTTCCGTCAAAGAGGAACTAAAATCCATCCAGGTACAAACGTGGGACGTGGTGGCGATGACACATTATTTGCAAAAGTTACTGGCACCGTTAAATACGAACGTTTAGGTCGAGACAGAAAGCAAGTATCAGTTTACGAAGGATAACCTATAGTTATCCTTTTTTTTCGAAAATAGGTGAAATGAAATGTTTATAGATGAAGTAACAATCGAAGTGTTTGGTGGTAAGGGCGGCAATGGAATGGCGTCTTACCGCAGAGAAAAATATGTTGAATATGGTGGTCCTTGGGGCGGAAATGGCGGACATGGTGGTTCGATTATTTTTGTTGGAGATGAAGGTAAGAACAATTTAATTGACCTTCGTTATCAAAGACATATCCGTGCTCAAAATGGTGAAAATGGGATGTCTAAAGGCATGCATGGTAAAAATGCTGAGCATCGTTTTATTAGAGTTCCACTAGGTACAGTTGTTTATAGTGAAGATAAATCTTTCTTTTTAGGAGAGATTACTGAACATGACCAACGCTTAGTCGTTGCGCGTGGTGGCAAGGGTGGACGTGGTAATATCGCGTTTGCTACTGCTAAGAATTCTGCACCTGATTATGCTGAAAATGGTGATCCAGGTGAGGTAAGAAAATTACATATTGAATTAAAAGTTATTGCAGATGTTGGATTAGTCGGATATCCTAGTGTTGGTAAATCGACTTTAATATCTGTTGTATCAAATGCTAAACCTAAGATAGCTGAATATCCATTTACGACGCTACAACCTAATTTAGGGATGGTTTATGTAGGTGAGGAATCATTTGTTTTAGCTGATCTTCCTGGTTTGATTGAAGATGCACATCAAGGTCATGGATTAGGCATTAAATTTTTAAAGCATATTGAAAGATGTAAAATCTTCCTTCATGTCCTAGATATTACAAGAGATGATCCATATGATGATTATGTCAAGATTAATCATGAACTTGAAATGTATGATGAAGTTTTATTAGAAAGACCTCAAATAGTTGTAATTAATAAAATGGATACACCAGATATAGAACAAAAAGTAGCGGATCTTCAAGCTAAAATTAAACATGATAGTATATTAATTTCAGCTGTTACTCAAGAAAATGTGAAGCAGTTATTATATAAGACTCTTGAAAGTTTAAAAGCTGCACCAAAGATTGAAACAAAAGAAGAAGAAACACATAAGCTTTATAGTTTTGAAAAACAAGGTCCAGACTTTGAACTTGAGATTAATGAAGATAATGTCTTTGAATTATCAGGAGATAAGTTAAAATTAATGTTTGAGAGAACTGATTTCACTAAAGATGAAGCAGTTAAACGTTTTGCTAGACAACTTAGAAGTTTAGGTGTTGATGAAGCTTTAAGAGATAAAGGCGCACAAAACGGAGATATCGTTAGAATCTTTGATTTTGAGTTTGAATTTATAGAATAGTCATTTGACTATTCTTTTTTTTATAAAAAAAAGATAGGAAATGATTCCTATCTTAAGTTTAATGCTTTAAGTTTGAAACGATAATTTTTTCTTAAGGATACAAGTTCACTGCGATAGACTCTTTGTTGTTCTTTTTCTGATTTTGATTGAAAACGTTTGGTTTGCTCTTTCATATTTCTAATTTCATATGATCTAGTTTCTTGCATTAATGCAATTTCTTGATCATAGGTTTTAATATCTTTTTTGTTTGCTTCGCTTGATTTTAAGATATTTGCCTGATTAGAGTCTTTTTTCTCTTCAAATTGAGCAAGTTGTTTTGCTCTGTTTTGTTCAAAACGCATGAGTAGAGCTTGATTCTTGTTAGAAATAGAAGTATCAAGTGTTTGGAAATTTTTGACTTCATTATCTAGAATACCATCAAATTTAGAAACTTGTTTGTAGTTGTTGTGATTAAGAGTCATATGTTGTTTTTTATATTCAGTTAAGGATTGACTTGCAACTTGAATTTGATTGTCATTGATTAATTGCAATTCTTGTTTCATCTTATTAATATAAAATTCAAGATTTGTTTCTAATATCTTAATATGATTAGAGATAATCAAAACTTCTTTTTTATCGTTAATCGATTTAACTTTTAATTCGTTTTTATGAGATTGGATATGTGCTTTTATATCTTTTTGTTTTTGTGTTGTTAAATGCATTTGTTGTTTTTTAATATTATTTAAGACAGACTTCTTATTTGCGCTTAGTTCAGATGTTAAGTGCTCTTGAGCTTTATTAAAGTCTATAATAATTTCATCTTGTTTTTCATCATTAGTCGTATAGAAATTGATGATGTGATTTAAAAATGCTTGTTGGTGTTTAATGATTTTTTGTCCAAATATTAAATGTTCTTTATCTAATTTCTTTTCTTCTTGATAAAGTAGAGAATCTGTGACATAGACAGTATCATCTAAACTTTTAATGAAGTTTATATGGACTTGAGTGAATTCAGAAAAGATTGTTAATAAACTATGATAAATATTTTGATTTGTGTGATTAAATACTTGATATAAATGAGATTCTTTTTCTTTGTGAATTTCTAGAATTTGTTGTTCTTTTTTCATGTTGCTTTGAATCGTTTCAACTTGTTTATCAAATGGTGTGAGTAAAATATATTTTTGATCAATTGTTTTTTGTATTTTAGTTAAACGATGTTTGATGATCTTAATTTCTTTTTCATGATTTAGGATTAATCGTTGATTTTCTTTTAAATCTTGATGTTTAACCTTTGATTTGATTGTATCTGATTGAATGTTTTCAGATACTTTTTTTAATTGAATCACAAATAGTTCTTGTTTTTCTAAGTTTTGTTGATTGATGAAAAACTGTTGTTCGAGTTGCTTAATATCTTTTTTGATTAAGTTCTTTTGGGATTCAATCTTACTTAACTCTTGTTCATATAGGTTCATCACGTCTTCATGCTTGATCATATATTTATAGCCTGTTAAGTCTTCAATTTTTTTGTGATAAAAACTTTCATCCAATGTTTTGAAATAGTTAATTGTCTCTTTAATACCTAATTGAAATGCTTCAAGCAAAGATATGCATTGCTTTAAGATATGCTTAAAGACCTCTGGATGAGAGGGAAGTAGATATAAAGTTTTAATAATTTGTTTAAGCTCATAATGTTTTTGATAATAAAGTCTTAATGCTTCAAATAATAATTCTATTTGTTTTTGATTGTAATTAAGCTCGTTTAAATACAACTTCATGAGTCTTAACGCTTTTTCATGAGATTGATTTGCTTGATGGGCTGATTTAGTTTCTAGCAACAAGAATTCTTGTTGCTGGAATTTTAAGTGTTGTTCAAGCTTGATATGTTCGATTAAATATCTTTTTTCAACATCATTTAGATATTCCTGTTCTTCAATTAAATCAAGGTCAGTTAAATAGACTTTATAGTTTTGTTGTTTATGCTTATCAAATATAGCTTTTGCGATATTTGCTCTGATATCTTGCTCTTCAATCGTTAAATCACGTTTTAACTTTGTCTTTTCTAATTCAAGTTGCGTTGTGATTTGGACAACTTGTGTTTCAGAATCATAGTCAAGTTTAGCGATATATTCTTTAAGTTTTGCTTGTTCAACTAATAATTGATACTTATGATTTATTTTTGCGATGTTTAACTTTGATGTATAATTTGCGAGATGTTGATCATTATTTAAAAGATTTAACTCTCTTTCTTGAACCATCGATTGAATAGAAAGTTGACTTTCAAGAGGTAATAAATTGTTTTTTAATGTCATATCAATCGTATAGAGTTGATGTTTATAAGTTGATTTAATTAAATCTACGTGTTTTTTTGATAAAGACTGATTATGATTATAATTTAAGTCAATTTTTGCAAGATCTTGTTTGTAATCATAAGATAAAAGATTTCTCTTTAATCGCCAATCATTCATTTGTCTTAAGTGTTTGACATCATGGTCAAATAAGTCTTGTTGGAGTTTTTTTTGCTTGATGGTAATATCTTTATGGGTTCTTAAGATTTGCTTATTTAAATCATTATCTATCGCATTTAATGCTCTGGTAAGATCACGATTCATTTTTTCTTTTTGTCGATAATCTTCAGTATGTTTCATCTGATCTCTAATACTTCTTGATTGATCAATTTTTTCTTGAGTGATTGTTTCGCGATAAGCTGATAGTTTAGAGTTTAAAAGCGTAATAGACTCATTTGCAACATGTATGATTCTAGCTTTTTTGTCTTCATATGCGGATAGTTGATCATTAAATTGTTGATCAAGGTCAATTAATTGCATTTGATATGCTTTTTTGGCTTTATCAATAGATGATTGATAATCATCATTGAGTTGTTCTAAACGCTCAGTAACTGGTTTTAATTGTGCTTGATAATTTGTTTCTAATGTTTTTTTAGCTTTTTCATGTGCTTTTTTTAATTTATTAATTGAAATATTAAATTCTTTAGTTAATTGATGATAATTATTTCTAATATCTAGATAAACTTTATCGTTTTCAGATTTTAATTCGATAAACTGAGCATCTATTTCATCTAATTCTTTTTGTTTATCGATTTCAAATTGTTCTAGTTCTGTATTGACTTCATTAATCGATGCTGCATATGTTTTTTCTAAATTTAATTTTGTTTCTTTTAATTCCAATTCAATTTCTTGAGTAATTTCTTGATTTACTTTTCTTGCGATTTGTTTTTGTTTTTCAAATTGAGCAAGTTCTCTTTTTAAGTTTTGTTCGATTTGCTTTTGTTTTTCTTCATAGATATCTTCTAAATTTTGTTTTTTTAACTCAAAATCTTTAACAATAATCTTTTGTTCTTGATTTATTTTTTGTAATTTTGTAATTTTTTCTTTTTGGAAAGCATCTATAATTGTTTTATGTGATTCATTAAATGTTTTTAAATCTTGATTTTTTATGTCTATTTCAGTCGCATATTTTTTGTGAATCTGTAAATTAACGTCTAAAGCTAGCTGTTGTTCATACGCTAGTTTTTGATCAATTGATTCGATAGTAGGGTTGATATCATGTAAAAGAACCACCAATTTATCATAAATTGGTAGATACTTCTTATCCTGATTAAGTTCTTGTTTGAAATCTCTTTCAAACTTTTGAATCATATTCAACTTAAATATCATAATCACTTCCCATAATTATTATATCATAATAGAGAGTTTAGATAGAAAAAACTAATGAAAAATGTTATAATAACATGAAAAGATAAAAAGCCAGGTGAAAGAGATATGTATGCATTTATTAAAGGCGTCTGTACGCTAGTAAAACCAAGTTATATCGTAATTGAATCTCATGGTGTCGGTTATTTAATTTTATCACCAACGCCTTATGACTATAAAGTAGGTAGTGAAGTGCTATGTTATACACATCACTACATTAGAGAAGATACCAATGCTTTATATGGATTTAAAAGTATAGAGAGTAAAGAGCTCTTTGTTCGATTAATTAGTGTATCTGGTATTGGACCTAAGAGTGCATTATCTATTCTAGCAAATGATAGAATTGATGAGATTATTTTAGCGATAGAAGCATCAGATGTAAAATATTTAACTAAATTTCCAGGTATTGGGCCTAAGAGTGCTCAACAAATCATTCTTGATTTAAAAGGCAAATTAGTAACTGATGATCTTGAATTATTACCATCTCATGAGTCAGATGTCTCACAAGCATTATCTGCACTTGGATATTCTAAAGTAGAAATTAAAAAAGTAATGAAAAAAATAGACTTAGACCTAACGGTCGAACAAATGATTAGAGAAGCTTTAAAACTATTGATGAAATAGGAGGGATAGTCCGTGACAGATAAAGAAAGAATTGTTACTGCAATGTCAGTTAAGGAAGATGAAGATCAAAGCTTAAGACCCTCATCACTTGACCAATATGTTGGTCAAAATGATATCAAAGAAATGCTTGATATTTATATTAAAGCAGCTTTAAAAAGAAAAGAAGCCCTTGATCATCTATTATTATATGGACCTCCTGGTTTAGGTAAAACAACATTAGCTCAAATTGTTGCTAATGAATTAGGGGTTAACATTAGAGTCACAAGTGGTCCTGCAATAGAGCGTAGTGGTGACCTAGCTGCTGTCTTATCTTCACTAGAGCCTGGAGATGTTTTATTTATTGATGAAATTCATAGACTCCCTAGATTTGTTGAAGAAGTGCTATATGCAGCTATGGAAGATTATGTACTCGATATCGTTATTGGTAAAGATCATGATTCTAGATCAATTAGAATAGATCTACCTCCATTTACTTTAATAGGTGCAACCACAAGATTTGGTGACCTATCATCTCCATTGAGAGATCGATTTGGAGTTGTCTTTAGATTAAATTATTATAATAATGAAGATTTAGAAAAAATAGTGAGAAGAACTTCTACAGTTTATCAAAATGAAATTGAAGAAGATGCAGTAAAATCTCTTGCAAAAAGATCAAGAGGAACACCAAGAATTGCAAATCGTCTATTTAGAAGAGTTAGAGATTTTGCAGAAATTATTGGTGATGGAACCATTGATAAGAAGATATGTGATCATGCTTTATCTAAATTAGGGATTGATGCAAATGGACTTGATCATACTGATTATCGATATTTAAAAGCAATTGTTGAAAAATTTAATGGAGGTCCTGTAGGTATTGAAACCATTGCAGCATCCATTTCTGAAGAAATTACAACAGTTGAAGATGTCTATGAACCTTATTTAATGATGGAAGGCTATATTAAGAGAACATCAAGAGGACGTATGGCAACAGAGATGACCTATAAAGCATTAGGCATTAAATACTATAAAGGAATATTTGACAAATGAATGTAAGTGATTTTGATTTTAATCTCCCAAAAGAGCTCATTGCTCAACATCCAAGTGAGAAAAGAGACCATTCGAGATTAATGGTTTTAGATAAAGAAAAAAAAGAGATAGACCATAAACATTTTTATGATATCGTTGATTTATTAGATCACAATGATGTGTTGGTTTTAAATAATACAAAAGTTATTCCTGCACGATTGATTGGAACTAAAGCAGAAACGAACGCTACCATTGAGGTTTTATTACTTGAAGAGCATGATAAAGATGTATGGGAAGCTTTAGCTAAACCAGCAAAAAGAGTAAAAATAGGAACTGAAATCCAATTTGGTGATCAGTTAAAAATGGTTTGTGTAAAGATTAAAGAAGATGGCTTGAGAGACTTTAAATTGAGCTATGAAGGCATTTTAATAGAAGTCTTAGAAAAACTAGGGACAATGCCTCTTCCACCTTATATCACTGAATATCTAAAAGAACAAGATAGATATCAAACAGTTTATGCAGAATCACCAGGTAGTGCTGCTGCACCAACTGCAGGACTTCATTTCACAAAAGATTTATTAACAAAGATTGAAGATAAAGGTATAGAGATTATTCCTGTGACCTTAAATGTAGGACTTGGAACCTTTAGACCAGTCTCAGTTGATAAAGTAGAGTCTCATGATATGCATCATGAAACCTATACGATATCAAAAGAGAGTGCAATGAGATTAAATCTAGCAAAACAAAATCATAAAAAGTTTGTATGTGTTGGTACAACATCGATTAGAACAGTAGAATCTAATTATGATAATCAATTTCATGCAGGTACATTTCAAACTAATATTTTTATCTATCCTGGATATGAATTTAAAGTTTGTGATAAACTAATAACAAACTTCCATCTGCCTAAATCAACATTGATGATGTTAGTTTCTGCATTAGCAAATAGAGATTTTGTGATGAAAGCATATCAAGAAGCCATCGATAAAAGATACAGATTCTTTTCTTTTGGTGATGCAATGTTTATAAAATGATTGAATTATTGATTAAAAATCGTTATAATTTAAATAGATAGGAAGTTGATACACATGATTTATTTAGAAGAGCCAACATTATTAACTTATATATTTGTTGCAATTGGAGTTGTTGTTGTCCTTAGCATCCTATTTATCATCTTGTTATTAAGAAGAAAAAATGGATCAAAAAAATTACTTGATCAAACATTTTTATCTAATCTATATCAGGCACTTGGAACAAAGGATAATATCTTAGCTATTGATATGAAGCAACAACGATTACAAATCGAAGTTGCAAATATAAAAAAAATTGATCAAGACTTATTAAAACAAGCGAATACACCAGCTTTCATGACTGGTAAAAAGATAACGTTATTAATAAAAGATAACACTAAAGAAGTATTCAATTACTTAAATGAAAAAAGAAAAGAGGAAATCTAATGGAACAAAAATTTCTCATAACATCTGAGTATGGTATTCATGCAAGACCAGCTACAAGACTGGTAAATCTTGCGATGAGCTTTGAAGCTGAAATTATGCTTGAAGCAATGGGTAAAACAGTGAATTTAAAATCTATCATGGGACTTATGTCACTAGGTATTTATAAAGGTGAAGAAGTTTTAATTTCTGCGACTGGTCACGATAGTGAAAAAGCAGTTAAAGCTTTAAGTGATTTTATAATGACTGAGGGATTAGGTAGATTAGCTTAAAAAACTAAAAGTGGACTTTGTGCCACTTTAAGTTTATCTGGAGGTATATCATGAGACAAAAGCGCTTAAAATATGTCAATATAGAACTTTTGGAAAAGCATGGTGTGATTACAAAAGTAGAACCACTTGATTTGCCAGTTGACAAAACGATTTACTTAGAAATAGGATCTGGTAAAGGGCAATTTATCACATCACTCGCTAAAGATCATCCAGATGATCTATTTATTGCTATGGAAGTTAATTTATATGTGATCTATAGAATATTAGAAAAGAAAATGGAAATGAAGTTAGATAATTTAATAATTTTACTTGCGGATGCTAAATATTTAGAAACATATTTTTCTAAATCTTTAATTGATCATATTTATTTAAACTTCTCTGATCCTTGGCCAAAAACAAAACATCACAAAAGACGATTAACTTATCCTACTTTTTTGAAACTATATCAAAAAATATTGAAAAAAGGATCTTTGTTACAGTTTAGAACTGATCATAAAGATCTATTCATAGATTCTGTTGAATATATTAAAGATTACTTTGATATCATCGAACAAACAGAAGATCTAGCACCATCAGCTTATATGACCGAATACGAAGTAAAAAAAAGACCACTTGGTCCAATTTATCAATTGATAGGAGAATTTAAGGATGTTAAATAAAATATATAAAGACTTATTTACGATACAAGCAACTTCAGGGTATGAAAAGCCTGTAAGAGATTATATGAGAAGTGAAATGGAAAAATATAGTGATTTTGAAATTTCATCTGATCGTCTAGGCTCTATTTTTGCAGTTAAACAAGCAAAAGATAAAGATGCACCTGTTGTCATGGTAGCTGGACACATGGATGAAGTGGGTTTAATGGTCGTCTCGATTACTGATTTTGGTATGTTAAAGCTTCAAAATATTGGTGGACTTAATGGTGAAGTCTTTATTTCACAAGTTTTAAATGTTCACACTAAAAATGGTGTAATTAAGGGTGTCATAGGAGCCTTGCCACCTCATTTAAAACAAGATCAACAAACTAAAATATCAGATCTTATTTTAGATATAGGTGCAACTTCTAAAGAAGAAGCTTTAAGTTTTGGTGTTCAATTAGGTAATATGGTTTTATTTGATAATCCATTTAGCTATACGTATAATAAAAAACGTGTTATCTCAAAAGCCATTGATAACAGATATGGATGTGGGCTTGCTTTAGAGACCATTAAAGCATTTTCTAATAAGGATTTACCATTTACTTTAGTTGTTGGTGCAACCGTTCAAGAAGAAGTTGGATTAAGAGGTGCTGAAACATCAGTACAAAAATATAATCCTGATATCTTTTTAGCACTTGATGCATCTCCAGTTAATGATATGACTTCAAAAGAAGCATTAGGAAAATTGGGTGATGGATTTTTATTAAGATTATATGATCCAAGAAATGTGATACATCAAGGTCTATTAAATTATTTAGTTAAATTAGGAAATAAACATAAAATTAAATATCAATATTTTGTATCAAAAGGTGGAACTGATGCAGCAAAAGCACTTGATTTAAATGATGGTATTTTAGCTACCACGATTGGCTTACCTGCAAGATATATCCATTCAACAGCTGCAATGATGGATTTAGCAGATTTAGAAAGTGCAAAAAAGATGCTATTTAGAGTTTTAAAAGATTTATCAGTTAAAAAAATTAAAATGTTAAAGGAAGGGTTAGACATATGACATACATTACCTTAAACAATGGATTAAAAATGCCTCAGTTAGGACTTGGAACATTTTTAGCTAAAGATGGTAGCGAAGCATATGAAGCCGTTAAATATGCACTTGAAATAGGATATAGACATATTGATACAGCACAAATGTATTTCAATGAAGCAAGTATCGGTAAAGCCATTAAAGATTCAAAAATAGATCGAAAAGATATTTTTATCACAACAAAACAAAGAGTTCATTCAAATTTAGAAAATATGGAAAAAGCTTTTAATGAATCTCTTGATAAATTACAAACAGATTACGTTGACCTATATTTGATTCACTGGCCAAATCATGATCCTAAGATTAATTTATCATCTTGGAGATTTTTTGAATCATTATACGAATCAGGAAAAGCTAAAGCAATCGGTATTTCTAATTTCCAACAACATCATGTCAATACTTTATTGAAAGATGCAAAGATTAGACCAATGATTAATCAAGTAGAATGCCATCCAGGGTTATCACAAGTGCCTTTAAAAGCATTTTTAGATGAAGTTGGTATACAATTAGAGTCTTATGGTCCATTGATGCGTGGTGGCGTTTTTGAAGGAAACTATAAAGAAGTATTAGAAAGTATTGCTAAAAAGCATGATGCAAGTATTGCACAAGTAGTGATTGCTTGGGGACTTGCTCGAAAGATCGTAATGATTCCTAAATCATCTACACCAGAGCGAATCAAAGAAAACTTTGAATCACTTAAATTGAAATTATCAGATGATGAGATTAAGATGATTAATGATTTAAATAGAGGAAAAAGAGTTTATACGGATCCTGATAATTCACCTTGGGGACCTTATGTTATTTAAATAGAGTTAAAAAAAAGACTAATTTTAGTCTTTTTTTAATGTAAAAACTTAGTTTTATTTATTTTTTATGTTTTCTAAGCATAATATTTCTACCTAATTGTGCCTGTTGGTCAAAATAAGTGATTAATTTATTGTAATCTTCTTTGTTGATAAACCATTTAAAAATATGCCCGATGACTAATTTCTCTTTATATATAAAGAAATACCATGTTGTCTCTTTAACACGAGTGATATCATTCCACTTTAATGTATGATGTGTATTTTTAGATTTCATTTCAATTGTATCTTGTTCTAGAAAAAGTGTTTGTGTTCTTTCATCACCATAATAAGCTGATAATTGCTTTTTGATTCTAAAATAACTAAATACTATAAAGATGTCAAAATATATAAACAATAATATATTTACAAAATATAGCATTGGTATACTATATGATTTTGTTGTTAAATTATAAATTGCAAAGATTTTGCTACCAAAATATAGAAACGCCATAATGGGTCGATGCAAGTATGATCTAATGATAAGATCAAAGAATCGATCTTTCGCTTCAATTTGTGATGTTATAGTGTATTCCATATCAATCCCATCCATTTATTGACATTAGCTTAATCAGGCATGAAAAGAAGAAATACTCTTGAGTTTCTTCTTCATATTTCATAGTTATATGATTTGGATCCATAGAAATTTTTCCTTTATAATATTTTTTTAGAATTTTGAAATCTTTATTTATCCTTTTTAAAGCACCAGAGGACATTTCAAAATCTAGGGTTTTATTGCAATCCATTTCATTGATTTCTTCGCCTAAAAAGTCATATGCAGCAACTGCATTTTTTATTTTAATTTGATCTAATTCATCATATAAAGCTTTCATTTCTTTTGTCATGCAATGCTCCTTTAATATTTAAAACTGAACCTTAACGTTTTCTCTATGCGCTTCATGAGTGATTTCAAAAAATGCTTCTTGTTTAAAATGAAACATAGATGCAACAATAGTAGAAGGAAACATTTCTACTTGATTATTAATTCTCATCACTGAATCATTATAAAACTGTCTTGCATAAGTAATCTTATCTTCAGTATCTGATAATTCACCCATTAATTTTTGGAAATTAGTATTTGCTTTTAATTCAGGATATTGTTCTGAGACAGCAAGTAATCTAGTTAATGCGCCACTTAATCCACTTTCAGCTTTAGCAGCAAGTTCAACATTATTTGATTCGCTTGCTTGATGATACATCGTTCTAGCTTCTGCAAAAGCTGTAAAAATATCTTTTTCATGCTTTGCATAGCCTTTAGCTGTTTCAACTAAATTAGGAATTAAATCAAATCTTCTTTTTAACTGAATATCAATTTGACTCCAATTGTTTCTAACTTTATTTCTTAGGCCAACAAACAGGTTATATGTTTTAATAACCCAACCTACGATAATAAAAACTAATAATACAACGATACCAATAGGTATCCAAGCAACAAAATTAAATGCAATAATCATATAAATTCCTCTTTTCTATTTTTAAATTTTATGTATCTATATTAACGAGAACGACCTCCGCCGCCTCCACCACCAAATGATGAACCACCTGATCTACCTCCACCAAAACCACCGCTAGATCTCGATGATGCACGCTCTCTTGCTTGTTGCATATAGACCTCACGGTTATGAGCTCTAATCGCATGATTTGCAGATTGCCTCATCGATACATAATTTCTATTAAATCTATGCATAGGATTAAATAGGCGATTATGTTGATTTGGATTAAACCATAAGAATGTCGCATCTGATTGATTCAAATCAGTAGTATTTAAATCAACTTTAAATTGTTTCATCACTAAATCTGCAATTTTAAATGACGTTGCGTAAACTAAATACTTTTCCCAAATGATAACATTTGTGATTGGATCATCTTCAAAAGTACCAAAATCAAGTAAAAATCTTCTAAATGCTTCCCATTTAACTTGAGCTTCTCTAGCTTCTTTAGTTCTTTTAATATAAGCGTTTTGTTCTAAATAGTAGAATATACCAAAAAGCAAAATACATAAAAATTGATAAAATACGTTATAACTATAAATAGATGCTTGAATGAATAGATAAAAAATTGCGATTACACCGATGTATATCAATGAACTTGCGATTTTTTTCTCTCGGTCTAAAAACATAAATGGAAAAACATTAAATGCTGATTTAACCCGATCTTTAAAAGCTTGTGCATCGTGTTTAAATCGTGTTGCATGTTGATATGAGCTTTGTGGATAGTCCTCTATTTGAGTAGAAGTCACTTGCTTTTGATCTCCAATGGTTTCAAAGAACCATCTAAGTAAATGTGTTTCATGAGATTTTAATTCTTTTGTTTTAGGATTTTTTAATAAAACAAGTTTATATTTGGGATTAAAATCGGTAATCTCAGTTGGGTCATATTCTATTTTAATATATTTTCTTCTAATTAAGTCTAAGAGTGTTGCGGTTACATCTTCATCATTGACTATCCCACCATAGAAGAGATAGCTCATTTCTGCTGGTGTCACAACATATGGAACATCTCTTAAATACATTTGATCAAAGTTTACATGATATGGTTTAAAAAACTTATGATAAAAAAAGATAGAACATAGATAGAAAAATGGGCCAAAAGCAATTGCAATTATCCAAGACAATAGATATGATGTTTCTCCAGTTGCTTGATGTTCTGCAAGATCTTGTTCATAATCTAAAATCATAGATTTAAATGTTAGTCTAGCTTGATCTACATTGCTGTTATCCATATCAGGAAAAAGTCTATTTGGAACTAAGATTCTAAATTCTAAGAAATCCTTTTTATCTGAGTTTTCAAATGTAATGACTGCTTCATGATCTGATAAAAACTCAGCTTGCATATCATCCATACCATGGCTAAAGATATAAAAATTATCTAGGGATAAGTCTTTTTGTGGTAAATTAATTCTAACCTCGCCTTGAGTAATCCCGGATTCCATATATTCAAATAAATTCCAATTGATTTCTGAGATATCATCAAATCTTGTTGCTACACCTTCGATCACATAGTGATATTCGAATTTAACGTTTCCATTAAGTCCACCAACATCTCTAGAATCCACAAACATTGAAGCACAATCAGATCTTAGTGGTTCACAAGTGATTCTATTTCCAAGTTCATCATAATCTCCATTCCAAGAGTAGCCGATATCTACTTGATTCGTAACATTTACACCATTTTTATAAAAACGCATGTAGCTTTCATCTGATATAAAGTCTGCACTGTAGTTAGTATCATATTCAAAGGGATAATCATCATAGAATTTTGTATAGTCTATATCTCTAAAACGAACTCTTAAAGCTTTTTTGTAATTCATGTCAAAGGTTTCTGTAACAGTCATATCTCCAGCTTCATTAAAGGTGATTTCTGCATAATATTCATTGATCACAATATTATCTGCTCCTATGGACTTTATGCCTAGTATCACAATATAAACAATTGCAGTTATTAATAAAGGAATAAGTATTAGTTTAACTAATCTTTTCATGTTCAGACCCCCTTGTCTTTGTTAATTATATATATTATAGCATCTTTATTTATATAATAAATAGTTTTATTTAGAAATAAATCGTCTAATTCCTTGAATGAATCAATAAATTGATATATAATGAAACTATCTTATGGGACCCTAAGTGGCCTAAAAAGGAGAAAATAATGAAAAGAAAAGAGATTCAAAACTTAACACTATCTACAGTGTTTGCGGCAATCATACTTGTGATGACGTTTGTGCCTCAAGTTGGCTATATTACAATAGGCACGATGGCATTGACTTTAATTCACATTCCGGTATTGATTGGTGCTTTTTTGTTGCCTAAAAAATATAGTTTAATGTTAGGCTTTATTTTTGGGATTGGCTCACTCATTAGAGCGGCAACTACACCTACGGGTATTCTAGATCCTGCATTTGTAAATCCACTGGTTTCAGTGCTACCTAGAATGTTATTTGCATTAGCTGCAAGCTACATTTTTGATTTGTTTAAATGGTTTAATGTTAAAATTAAAAATTCAAATATTTATATCTTTGGATTTGTAACTTTATTAACAGTCTTTGCAATGTATTATGCATCTGATGTCATTATTGGTGAAACTGGATGGAATGCAAAAGTAGTACTTCCTATCGTCTTATTACTCATTGCAGCATTTATTACTATCTATTATGCATTGATATCTAAGAAGGATAAATCGCAAATGGTGATTCCATCAACATTTTTGATGGCAACAGTCATCCATACTGTTTTAGTTTTAGGATTTTTAGTTGTCTTTGAAAGAAATTTTATTGAACAATACATACCCTCTGAAGAATTATTAGGATTTATATATACAGTTGCGGTAACAAATGGTTTAATTGAAGCTATATTAGCTGTTTTAATTGGTACTCCAATAACACTTGCTTTAACAAAACTTCAAGAAAATCAATAAAAGGAGATCAGTTTATGTTTTTATTATTTGATGTTGGCAATACGAATATTTTTATAGGGGTATCTGATGGATTTAAAATCATAGACACTTATAGATTGAATACTGAAATCACAAAGACTTCTGATGAATACTACATTCAAATGAAAAACATTATTGATTTTACGATAGTTAAACATGTCGCAATCTCTAGTGTTGTGCCTAGAATTACAGAAAAATTAAAAGAAATTTCTAAAAAATATATAGGACTTGATCCATTAGTTGTTGGACCTGGAGTTAAAACAGGATTAAACATTAAAACAGATCATCCAAGAGAAGTGGGTGCTGATTTAATCTGTGATGCTGTAGGTCTTGATGAAGATATAGACAATGCTTTAATCGTTGATCTTGGTACTGCGATAAAATATATCTATGTTAAAAACAAAACGATTTTAGGTGTTATTATCACACCAGGTGTGAGTGTATCTATAAAAGCCTTAGTCGGACATACTGCTCTTTTACCTGATATTGATATAGAAGTGCCTAAAAAAGTTTTAGGAACTAACACCATTCATTGTATGCAATCTGGTGTCACATATGGTGTTGCAGCTCAAGTTGACGGCTTAATCGATATGGTTAAAAAAGAAGTTAATGAAGATTTTAAAGTTATCTTGACAGGTGGACTTTCTACGCTGATTGCACCTTTATGCTCACATGATTTAACAGTAGATGTAGATATAATCTTAAAAGGATTATTAAAAATATATAATAAAAATGAACAATTTCGAAAATAACCAGGAAAATCTGGTTATTTTTTGTTAAAATAAAGATAGGTGATAAATATGGACTATAAAAAGAATTATAAACTATGGAATGAATACAAAAACTTAGATCCAAAATTGAGAGCTGAGTTAGATACATTAAACGAAAAAGAGATTGAAGATGCATTTTATACCAATCTTTCTTTTGGTACTGGTGGTCTAAGAGGTCTAATGGGTGTTGGAACAAATCGTGTTAATATTTATACCATTAGAAAAGCAACACTTGGATTTGCAAACTATTTAGTGAAAAACAATTTATTAGATGGTATTGCAATTAGTTATGATAACAGACATGATTCTAAATTGTTTGCTAAAGAAGCTGCAATGATTTTTGCTGCTAAAGGTATTCCATCATTTGTGTATGAAGAATTAAGACCAACACCAATGTTAAGCTTTGCAGTTAGACATTTTAAAGCCAGTGGTGGTATTATGATCACTGCATCTCATAATCCAAAAGAATACAACGGATATAAGGTGTATGATCAAACAGGTGCTCAAGTAAGCCCTAAGGTCGCAAATATTATCATTGATGAAATCAATGATATTGATAATCCATTTGATATTAAAACACTAGATTCAAATCTAATCACATATATTAATGAATCATTTGATGATATATATTTAAAAGCAATCGAAGATGTTCAAATTCATGACGAAGAAAAAAGAGTTAAAATCGTTTATTCACCACTTCATGGAACTGGTGGACCAATCATTCCTAAATTTTTAAAATCAAAAGGATATGAAATTTATCCTTATGAACCACAAATGATTGTTGATCCAAACTTTTCAAATACGCTATCTTCTAATCCAGAAGAAAGTAGCGCATATATAGAAACCATTAAATATGCAAAAACATTAGATGCTGATATTGTAATGATTACAGATCCTGATGCAGATCGCTTAGGTATTGCAGTTAAACATAATCATGATTATCATCTTTTAACAGGCAATCAAACTGCAAGTATTGAATTATACTATATTTTGAGTCAAAAAAAGAAACTTGGAAAACTTTTAATCAATGGTCAAGTCTATACAACAAATGTAACAAGTATGTTGATCGATGCGATTGCTAAAAGTTATGAAATTAATGTAGTTACGACATTAACAGGATTTAAGTTTATTGGTGAACAAGCTGAAATCTATCAAGAAACTAATCCTTACATCTTTGGATGTGAAGAATCCTATGGATCTTTAATCTCTGATGTTGTTAGAGACAAAGATGCTGTTCAAGCAGTTTATATGCTTGCAGAAATTACGAATCATCTTAAATTAAAAGATATGTCAATGATTGATTATCTAAATCATATTTACAAAAAATATGGTGCTTATTATGAATTTACACAATCTATTATGTTAAAAGGTATTGAAGGCAGTCAAAGAATTGATAAGATCATGGAGCATTTTAGATCAACTCCACCAGTAGTTTTTAATAAACATTTAATTGGCTATGATGATGTCTTATTAAGCATAAGAGTAGAAGATGGCATTAAATCTAAATTAAATTTACCTAAATCAAATGTTTTAAGATATATATACGAAGAAGACACTTGGATGGTCTTAAGACCAAGTGGTACAGAACCAAAGATTAAAATTTATTATGGAACTAAAAAAGAAACACTTGAAGAAGCGAAAGCTTATTTAGATGAACTAAATCAAGCATTTTTAAAACAAATCGAAAGTATTTAAAGGAGAGCTATCATGTATAAAAAAAGAAGAGAAGCCTATTTGAATCAAATTAGTGATCAATCTATTTCATTATTTTTTTCAGGTATAGCACCTCAAAAATCTAATGATCAATATTATCATTTCTCTGTAAATCGTAATTTTTATTATTTAACAGGCATTAATCAACAAAATGTTGTTTTAATGACTGTCAAAGGAAGCAATCAAGAGTCAAGTTATCTATTTATAGAAACCATTGATCCAGTTAAAGCTTTATGGGATGGAGCAGGTCTTTCATTTGAAGAAGCAAGTGAAGTATCAGGTATAGATCTAGCAAATATTAAAGATATTTTAACGCTAAAATCTTTTATGAATGGATTATTATCTACAAATAGACGTGCAAGTTATGGTTTAATTGATCAATTTTATTTAGATCTTGATCGTCAATCAGAGATATCTCAACCTACAGCGGCTCAAAGATTTTCAACATATGTTCAAAGCACTTATCCAGCACTTCATATAAAAACAAGTCAGTTGGTTCTAGCAGAACTTAGAACAATTAAAGATCAAAGTGAAATTGAAATGGTTAAACAAGCTGTCAAAATTACACATCAAGGGATTAATCAAATCATGGATACGCTTAAACCAGGTAAACATGAATATGAAATACAAGCTGAATATAATTATGTCTTAAATAAAAATCTTACCAGTCCATCATTTGATACGATTGCAGCATCAGGAAAAAATGCAACCGTTCTTCATTATGTCGAAAATGCTGCAAAAATCAAAGATGACACTTTAGTATTATTTGATTTAGGTGTGGATTATAAGTATTATTGTTCAGATGTTTCAAGAACGCTACCTGCAAATGGTAAGTTTACTAAACGACAAAAAGAAGTATATGAAGTTGTCTTAGAAGCTAATAAGAAAACCATTGAATGGTTAAAACCAGGTATTACGATGAAAGAATTTAATCAATATGGAAAAGATATTTTGATTAAAGGTGCAAAAAGAATTGGCTTAATTAAAGAAGATGAAGAAATTAATCAATATTATTATCATTCACTAGGACATTATTTAGGTTTAGATGTACATGATGTCGGAAATTATGCAAAACCAATCCCAGAAGGTGCATTAATCACTGTAGAGCCTGGATTGTATATCGCAAGCGAAGGTATAGGTATTAGAATTGAAGATGATATTTTTGTGACTAAAGATGGATCAATCAATCTAACACAAAGTATTATTAAAGAAGTTAAAGATATTGAAGATTATATGAATAAAAAATAAATTCCAAGCAATTGGAATTTTTTTTAAAGTAAAATAGATCAATTTGCCTATTATGAGTTAGGAGGGTTTATCTATGAGAAAATTTTATGTAATGTTATTAATGTTTCTAAGTTTATTATTATGTACCAATGTAGTTAATGCAGATTCTAATTATCTAGCTTTTGAAGATTTGACGATCTCTTCAGGAAATCTATTAGGTGATTTTTCAAGTAGTGATTATAAAACTTATTACAAAAATGTTGATAAAAGAAAGTTTATGGGCTGGCGTACATATACAGCACATAAAGATATTGAATGTTCATATATCACAGAGACGCTATTTTCGTATTATAACAATGGATATTCAGCGATTGAGTATGAATATAGCCTTGATCGTAAAACAACGTCTAAGCTTAGTTTATCAGCATCAGGCTCTATCGGCATTAAAACCAGTTCAACAAAACCAGCATTTAAGAATAATTTAGATAGTTCATTAAAACTATCAGCTGATTATACCTCATCTGAAGAGATAGAAGAATCTTATACAGTAAAACTAGATGTTGATGCTGGTACTCAAGTTGATTTATATATTTATGGTGAAGGTTTGATTACAAATGGAGTTGCGGCTAGATATTTCTTTTGGGTTAGAGTCAATCGTGGTGGATATGAAGCATTTGTTGTAACAACTCAATATCAACGTTTGGAGAAAACACGCATATGAAACATGTATTCATTTATGTGTTTATAGCTGTTTTAGTCGTCTTTATGATCATCTTGATCAATAAAAATCATGACGAAGTAGACCCTGTTTTATTAAGCATTGATACCTATTATAGCTATATTGATCAAGATGATGAAGTGGGTTATATCGATTTTTACATCAATACTAAAAATCATCCTTTAATCGATACAAATAGTTATGCAAACTTTAAACTTCATAATATAGATGATTCAAAATCTATAGATTTAGAGCTTAAAGATATTATCTATCACAATCAAGAAATGTATTTAAATGAAACGTATCTAAAATATAGTTATGTATTTGATATGCCTTTGTTAGGCTATGATTTTGATATCAAGTCTTGTTATATGAATGTTATATTAATCAATGAAGATGTTTATGACATCTATATTGGTGCGATCAGTTTTAAAACGATTGACCATATAGAAAACCATATAAATTGGACTGCACTATCAGGAACAAAAGCAGAGGGACAATACTTATCAAGATTAAATCAAATACAAGTCGAATATGATATACTTGATCAAGAAATTGAATCTATATCTTTAGGTAATCTATATGATGTCTCATTTACTATTGAGGATCAGATACTAGCAATTGATATCGCTTATGAATCACAACTGTTTTATGCATGTCCAATTTATATTACATATATTGATCATCGTAATGATTTAATAAATTACTTTGTGTATATTAAAGATTTTGAAACGCTCAAACAATCTGGTCAACTCATTTATCATTATGCACTTAATTGAACTTAAAGAAGCTAGGAAACTATATTGTCCAGAAAGCTTTAATTTAAAAATTGAATCTAAAGATTTTATTTTAATTAGTGGAGAAAACGGAAAAGGAAAAACGACATTATTAGAACTTATATTAGGATTTAAAAAACCTGACAAAGGGTTTATAGAAAAAAAGAAACTAAAGATAGGCTATCTACCTGAGGTTATGATGTTACCACCATTAATTAAAGTGTCAGATTATCTTGAAACACTTGCTAGAGTTAAAAAAGATAGACTACAAGAGGATATGATTCATCTGTTTAATATTCCCTTATTTAAATATATTTATCAATTATCTAAAGGGAATCAACAAAAACTAGCGATCATCACGACATTTATTGGAAAACCTGATTTAGTTATTCTTGATGAACCTTTATCAGGACTTGATCAAGTGAGTATGCAAGTTTTAAAAGCGTATTTAAAAAAGAAGAAAGCAGAAGGCTTATCGATTATTGTATCAACACATAAACCAGAATTATTTAAAGATTTAGCCAATAAGGTTTTATGTCTTTAATTATATTAATCTATGTTTCTTATATGCATAAAAAGAAGTATTTGATGCTTGTCATTTATCAATTGATTTCAATTGGATTATTAGTTTTAATCACACAAAATGAATATGAAAATTTTCATGTGCTACTTTTTCCTAATTTTTATCAAGATTATATCAGTTCTCTTTTCTGCCAAATTTTTTTAATTCTAAATGCAATGTTTGTCTTATTTTTGTCAATGGATCATGACCAATCATTTTTTAAACCTTTAATTAGTTTTTTTCATAGAGATAAAGTCTATTTTGTAAAATATTTATTTTTTGTAATTCACATCATGATCTTTTATATATTTATTATCATGATTTATATGAGTATACCGCATCTTTTAATTGATTTAGATATGCAATTTAATGCATTTTTGTTTATAGATATAGGATTAGATATGTTTTTGATTCTAAATTTAATACTCATTTTTATTAAAGATAAGCATAAAACATTAGCAATTTTAATTGTTTCAATCTATATACTTATATCATTATTTATACCATCTAAGCATGCGTTTATCTACTACATCTTGCCAATATATCAGTTTGATAAAGACATCAATTTCATTGAATTATTATATAAAATATGCTATATTAGTCTTGGAATGAGCATTTATTTCCTAAAATCTTTAAAAGAAGATATATAAGTGTTGTTTATCCTTGACTTTAGAGATTAAAAACAGTATAATTTAAAAGGTAGTGAAAAGAAGAGTTACCCTCTCGCCTGATGGATGAATTCATGGGCAAAAAGTCACATTTAAAATTTTTTATTTTAATTGACATTTAAGTGGGTACTTACGTAACCACTTTTTCTTTTCATAAAAGATAATATTTGGAGGTGAAAAATATTAAACAAAACTACTCAAACAAGAAAAATTCAGATCTTGTTAACGAATCGATACCTAATGTAAATCTATTATTCATAGATAATGAAGGTACAAATCATGGTGTAATCCCTAAAAAAGAAGCAATGAAAATTGCTGCAGAGAAAGAACTAGACTTAGTTGTCGTATCTCCGGATTCAAACCCAATGGTAGCCAAATTGATGGATTATTCGAAATATCGTTACGAGCAACAAAGAAAATTAAGAGAAATGAAGAAGAGTCAACGTACAGTAGAAACTAAGGAAATTAGACTTAGTCCAACTATTGATAAACATGACTTAGAAACTAAACTTAAACATGCCCTTAAGTTTTTAGCTAAAGGTGATAAAGTTAAAGTCTCAATACGTTTCTTTGGTAGAATGATTACTCACCAAAGTGTTGGTCGAGAAGTCATCTTAAAATTTATCGAATCAATAGGTAGCAATGCAACAGTTGAGTCCTATCCAAAAATGGATGGTAGAAGCATGATTGCAATACTTGCGCCAAATCAAAACAATTAGAAGGAAGGATGTATTCACATGCCAAAACAAAAAACACATAGTGGATTAAAGAAAAGAATTAAAATTACTGGTACTGGTAAACTTGTACGCGGACAAGCATATAAAGGCCATTTAGCAGCATCAAAAACAACAAAACAAAATAGAAACTTAAGAGGCGAAACAAGCGTTCATGCATCAGATGCAAAACGTATTAAGTCACTTATTTCGAATATGAAGTAGAAGGAGATTTAAAAAATGCCAAGAGTAAAAGGTGGGACCGTCACTAGACGTCGTCGTAAAAAAATATTAAAGTTAGCTAAAGGCTATTTTGGTTCAAAACGTGCATTATACCGTACAGCACATGAACAAGTTATGCGTTCATTAGCATATGCATATAGAGATAGAAAACAAAGAAAAAGAGAATTCAGAAAACTTTGGATCACTCGTATTAATGCAGCTGCAAAAATAAATGGAATGAAATATTCTAAATTGATTCATGGTTTAATATTAGCAAATGTAGAAGTTAACCGTAAGATGTTAGCTGATATCGCAGTTAATCAACCAGAAGATTTCAAAGCATATTGTGCATTAGCACAAGCAGCTTTAGACGGATATATTCCTCAAAAGACTGAAAATAAAAAAGTTGAAGTTAAGGTTGCTAAAAAAGAAGTAAAACCTGAAGTTAAAAAAGTAGAGAAAAAAGAAGTTAAACCTGAAGCTAAGAAAGTAGAGAAAAAAGCTGAAAAAGTAGATTACTCTTCATTATTAGTTGCAGATCTTAAACAACTTTGTTCTGAACGTGAAATTACAGGATATAGCAGCATGAAAAAAGCTGAATTAGTTGAAGCTTTAACTAAATCAGATAAATAACAACTCAAAGAGTGGTAAATGCCACTCTTTTTTTGTATAATAAATGTAGAGGTAGACTATGAAATCAAGACTAATTATTGCACTATCGTTATCTATTACAATTATAGTTCTTTTACCAATTGCTTTAATCCTTTTTAATTTAAGAGGACAAGGCATTTTTATGATTGCTGCAATTCTTTCATTTGTCTATATTGGTGTCTATGTCTTTGGTGGTCTACCTAAATTAATCATCTATGGTATTTATGGTATTATGATCACTTTAATTTTAGCTGTTCTACCTTATGATTATCAATTTCCAATAATTGTCATAGGTACCTTCTTGTTTATTCTAAATCCTTTATCAGCTTTTGAACAGTTCTTAGAATCTAAAATGAAAGAAGGCGCAGTATTACCGATTAGAATTAGATTAAGTGGCACTTATTGGCCGTTTTTTGAATATCGAAGAGAAATGAAAAACTTTTATCATTTACCTCAACAAAGAAAACTATTTACTAAAAAGTGGTATCTACATTTAAGACAAGCAACCATGCTTATTTTATATTCATTAGGTGTTTTTTTATTCATACATGAAATTAATTTTATTGCAAATAGTCTTGATAATTTTATTTGGTATAATTTCTTTGCCTTATATATTGTAGTCATCGTCTTCTTACTAGCATATTTTATTCATTTAAAAGGATTCACTTCAACGTTTAGAACATTTTCTATTTCATTATTCCCACCAATTATTTATTTAGTGTTAATTTCTAGATTTGATGATGCGCTTAGATATTCACTAGCTGGATCAACTTTTATTGTTGGTTTAATCATTTTAACAATAGAATTACATAATTTATTCCAAAGAGTGGCATATGATAGTTATGATTATTATGATGTTGATCAACAAATAGATGTTAGAGCCAATGCTTTATTTGAACCTTTAGTTTACAATGAAACATTTACACTTTCTGCTCATTATCAAATTAAAGCATCTAGAAAAATATTTAAACGCCACTTTCATGACGTCTTAGTTTATGCGAATTTCTTCCACTTTATAATTACAGCCTACGCATATGAAGGTGAAACTGTGCATCTCTACTGTGAATTTAATAAAAAAGCAGAAAGAAGAGCGCATAAATTTAACACATATCTGGAATCTAAGTATAAACAAGAAGTACCTCTAGAATTAAAAGATGATCCAGAGAAAACTATTTATGAAGAAAACTTTTTCCATAGACCTGAATATATCATAGCTCGAGCACAAAGATTAGCTGAACTTTTAAAAGAATTACATATTGATACAAATATCATTATTTCTATTATTGCATATTTCAAAAATGAAGAAGACATTAAATTTATGAAAAAAGAATATTCAATTAATATTTTGGATACATTAAAAGTCGATGATTATATCACGACTCGAATTGATTTAAAAACTGTAAACAATGAGTACCTTATTGAAACAAAAATTAGAGATGTACTTTTATCTTTAATGGTATATCATGGGAAGTATGTAAGAATATCAGTCTACTATTAAAAAAAAGCTTTTATTTTAAAGCTTTTTTTATTAAATATATAAATATCTATATAAAGAAAAAAGACGAAGTGTCTTTGTTTTTATATGGTTGTATAGCCCCCGATATGTCACATTTTATATTATACCACTGAATAAAAAAAGAAACAAGAAGATGAAATATTAATTTTCTATTAAATGTCATTTTATCCTTTTATAAAGCATTAAAATGCTTGACATAAAAACAATAAAATGATAGATTGTAAGTAAACCTAGGAAGCAGCCGTGGAACCCAAATCTTATGAATGGGAGTTACACGATACTGGTGTGAATGCCGATTACTCGGAATCCCGATGTATTGATAAATTAACACCCACTTGAACGTATATCGTTCTCACAGCTTTCTAGGCTTTTTTTAATGCAAAAATAATGATATAATAGTTATAATTTATAAAAGGAGTGAACATAAATGAATAAAGCATATGAAGCTTTGAAAACCTTATCTTTACTACCAGGTGTGCCTGGTAATGAAAAACAGGTTAGAGCATATATTAAAAATGAAATTAAAGGGTTTGCTGATGAAGTCATCACAGATAATTTAGGATCTTTAATAGCGATAAAAAATCAAGAAGGACCACATGTCATGATTGCTGGACATATGGATGAAATTGGTTTATTAGTGACACAAATTACTAAAGATGGTTTTGTTAAATTCCAAACATTAGGCGGATGGTTTTCTCAAGTTATGCTAGCTCAAGTTTGGGATATTCATACACCAAAAGGTATCATAACTGCAGTGACAGGTGTTAAACCTCCACACATTATGCCCCTAGAAAAGAGAAAAGAAGCTATTTCTATTGAATCTATGTATTTAGACGTTGGGGTATCTTCTAAAGAAGAGGCTATGGCAATTGGTATCCTACCTGGACAAATGATTACACCACATGCGGAGTTCAAAGTATTAGGAAGCCAAAAACACTTGTTATCTAAAGCATGGGATAATCGTATAGGTAGTGCAGTTGTTATGGAAGTGTTAAAAAGATTGAATCAATCACCTAATAAACTGTATGCAACTTTTACTGTACAAGAAGAAGTTGGCTTAAGAGGTGCTAAAACATCAAGCTATATTGCGCATCCAGAAATTGCAATTGCAGTTGATACAGGTCTAGCTAATGATGTGCCAGATGGTGATGCAAACGAACAATCACTTGGAAAAGGACCACAAATCTTATTATATGATGGTGGACTAGTCCCTAATCAAAAGCTAAGAGAATTTGTGATTCATGTAGCTAAAGAAGAAAATATACCTTATCAAGAAGCATTTATTGTAGGTGGAAGAACAGATGCTGGTCATATGCATCTAGCACATGATGGCGCTCTTGGTCTATCTATTGGTATTCCAACAAGATATATGCATTCACATACATCGATTATTCATTATGATGATTATGAACACACGGTTAAACTTGTATTAGCTGTTGTCAAAAGATTAGATAGACAAACTGTTGATCAACTTTTAAATGACTAAACACGCAAATTGCGTGTTTTTTTTTACGCATATTTGATATAATACATATGGATGAAAGGACAGTGATTTTATATGCGTGTCATTGGAGGATATCATAAAGGTAGAATATTAAAAAGAGTAGGCAAAAAAACAACAAGAGAAACTGCTGATATGGTTAAAGAATCAGTTTTTAATATGATAGCTGGAAGAAACTTTAACTGTGTCTTAGATTTATTTGCAGGATCTGGTGCATATGGCTTAGAGGCTTTATCTAGAGGGGCTAAGTACTTATATGCAGTTGATCATGATAAAGATGCGATAAAATGCGTTTTTGAAAATGCTAGAATCTTAGATGTTGCAGAACATATGACGATTTTAGAAAGAGATTATAAGCAATTTCTTAAAAATATAGGCAATCTATATTTTGATTTAGTCTTTATCGATCCACCTTATGATCTAGACGTCTATGATGAGGTCTTAAATGCATTAAATGAATCTATAGAAGAATACGGATTGATTGTTGTAGAATCAAAAAAACAAAAAATATTAAATGAAACTTATAAAGATTTGGTTAAAATAAAAGAAAAAACATATGGTATTAAACGCGTTACCATATATGAAAAGATAATAGATTAAAAAAAAGAATATCCTTTGTGATATTCTTATTTTTTAAATTTAACAGATTTTAAGACTTCATATCTGTTTTTTGAAAGATTTAGTTTTATGATTGCATCATGATATTTTTCTAAATGCATGATGTGTTCTTCATAATCTAAGTTAATTTTAATAAAGTTTGGATCTTCAATTTTAAAAGGTTGTGACGTTGCGATCCAATAAAGATAATGTTTTTCAATATAATGATGATCTTCATAAAGTTGGATGGTTGCAAATTTATCAATAATATAATTTTCATTAACGTAGAGATCTTTAATCGTTACTTTTGCCATATGAGGATCTAGCGTTCTCGTATATGCAAATTCTTTTTCTTTTCCAATAATAATGATGACTTTATCAGATTTAAAGTATCGCAATTGATATAATTTAACAATACCGTAGATGATAACAAATAAACTAATAGCATATAAGACATATTCTAAGAAGTCATCAATTAAAAAATATCCAAGAGCTGAAATAATAACTGAAAATAAAAACATTGCATAAATTGCTTTTTTAATATATGACATTGCAAATATATCTTCATTTGGTACTTTGAACTTTGTTCTCTTTATTTTTAATCTCTTTCGTGAGATTCCACCAGTAAAACGAATAAATAAGACAGCAGCTAGTATAATAGGTAAAACATTACTTACAAAAACTAATAAGATGATTTTCCCTGAATTATTGCCAAATGCTACAGGCAAAAAACTAAACAAAGATGACAAAAAAACGATAGATAAGAACAAAAACGATAAGTCTTTTCTACCAGAAATTCTGTATATAAAATGTGATATGATAAAAAATGATGCCAAGCTCAATATAAAATTTGTGATATCCATAACATGCCTCTTTTTTATTTTCTATGTAATTAGTATAAATAATAATTTAATTATTGTCAATCATTATGGTTGACTCAAACTTTTAAATAAATATGTTTATTAGCCATATATCATCGATATTTATATATTATAAGAGTGCTTTATGTGAAATTTTAATTAAACACAAAACTTTATCTCTTATGTCTTGTAATTTGTGAGTTTATCAAGTAAAATAAGATTGAAAAGATAGGAGTGATGATGATGCCAAACCTAGCCATATGGTTATTTGTAGTATTATTAGTAGTTGCAGTATTAATTGGTGCAATTGTAGGATTCTTTCTAGCTAGAAAATGGTTTAAGAGATACCTTGAAAAAAATCCACCAGTAAACGAACAAATGATTCGTGAAATGATGCGTCAAATGGGACGTACCCCATCTGAAAAGCAAGTAAGACAAATACTTAGTTCAATGAATCAATACAAATAGACATTTATATAATGTCTTTTTTTTCGCGAAAAAAAAAGCATCAGATGATGCTTTTCTACATTTTACTTTCTGTTCCATCTCTTAGCCTTTGATAATTACCTTTATGCTTTATAAATATAATAGTACCTAAAATTGCAATAATGACTAAATCCATGATGCGTGTTGCAAAGTTATATAATGGATGTTCAAAGAAAATCCTTATGATGAAAAATAGAAGAACACCAATCGCACAAGCTGTTGAAGCAAGTGAGACATATCTAGTGGTTAAGAACACTGTGATAAAGACAACCATAATACCTAATGCAACCCATGGCTCAATAGCAAGGATCATACCAGCAGAAGTTGCAACTGCTTTTCCACCTTTAAATTTAATATAAACAGGAAATACATGACCTAAAACTGCAGCCAATCCATAAAAGGCTGATATGGTAATATTGTACTGACTGACAATGTATAAAGAAGGATTACCAATTAAAAACACAATAGCAATAACCAATGCACCTTTTAAGACATCAAAAAGAAATGCAAAAATGCCTAATCTAATCCCTAAAACTCGAATTGTATTGGTTGCACCAGTACTTTTTGATCCGTGTTCTCTAATATCAATTTTTTTAAATACTTTTCCAAGAATTAACCCACTTGGTATACTTCCTAATAAATATGAAAGTAACATGAGTAAGCCGATATATACATAATCCATATTTTTCACCTCATTACTTTCATTATTATATCATATAAAAATATGATTTCAATTTAATATGAATAAAACATATTCAAATATTGTGTATGACCATATTTTTTGATATAATATGAACATACAAATAAGTTGGTGATGATGTGAGCAAAATGATAAAACAATATGATGAAAAATCGATTCAAATACTAGAGGGACTCGAAGCAGTTAGAAAACGTCCTGGTATGTATATTGGATCTACAGACCAAAGAGGTCTACATCACTTGGTTTGGGAAATCGTAGATAATTCTATTGATGAAGCCCTAACAGGTTATGGTAATGAAATTACATGTACAATTAAAGCTGATAACAGCATTGAGGTTTCTGATAATGGACGAGGTATGCCATACAAAATGCATACATCTGGACGTCCTACAACAGAAATCATTTTTACTGTTCTACATGCTGGTGGTAAGTTTTCAAATGATAGTGGCTATAAAGTAGCAGGTGGATTACATGGTGTTGGATCATCGGTAGTTAACGCACTATCTCAATTCTTAGAAGTAACCATTTATAGAGACAATGGTATTTGGTGGCAAAGATTTTCTAATGGTGGCAAAGATATATCAAAAATTAAACGTATAGGAGATACAAAAAAGACAGGAACAACTGTTTATTTTAAACCAGATCCTAAAATCTTTTCATCTACACTTTTTTCTTATGATTTAATTAAAGAACGACTTAGAGAACAAGCATTTTTAATTAAGGGTTTAAAGATTAATTTAATTGATCAAAGAAATAATCAAAAAGAATCTTTTAAATATGATGAAGGTATAAAAGCGTATGTTGAATTTTTAAATAAAGATAAAAAAGTAGTTAATGACACATATGTTATTGAATCACTTTATCATCTAGAAAAACAGAAAAAGAAAACGATTGAAGTTGATATCGCATTTCAATTTACACATGGCTATATAGAGTCAATTTTATCCTTTGTAAATAATGTTAGAACTAGAGATGGCGGTACACACGAAACAGGATTTAAATCTGCTTTAACACGATCTGTAAACGATTATGCTAGAAAATACAACATTATAAAAGATAAAGACTCTAATTTAGATGGATCAGACATCAGAGAAGGCTTAACTGCCATTGTATCGCTTCGTATACCAGAAGATGTTTTAGAGTTTGAAGGACAAACAAAAGGCAAATTAGGGACACCTGAAGCTAGAAATGCAACAGACAATGTTGTTTATGAAAATATGTCTACCTACCTTGAAGAGCATAAAGCAGTAGCAAGTTCTATTATCAATCGTGCACAAAGTGCACAAAAGGCTAGAGAAGCTGCTAGAAAAGCTAGAGAAGAAGCTAGAAATGGTAAAACAAGAAATAAAAAAGAAATTACTTTATCTGGTAAATTAGCACCTGCTCAATCTAAAGATAAGACTAAAAATGAATTATTTTTAGTCGAAGGAGATTCAGCTGGTGGATCTGCAAAACAAGGTAGAAACAGAAAGCATCAAGCTATACTTCCACTACGTGGTAAAGTTATTAATACAGAAAAAGCAAGTTTAGATGCAATTTTAAGAAACGAAGAAATTGCGACAATGATACATACAATAGGTGCTGATTTTGGGCCTGATTTTGATATGAAAAAATGTAATTATCAAAAAATCATCATCATGACAGATGCTGATACCGATGGTGCACATATTCAAGTCTTATTATTAACATTCTTTTTTAGATATATGAGACCTTTAATTGAAGATGGTAGACTATATTTAGCACAACCACCTTTATATAAAGTATCTGTTAAAAAAGGTAGAAAAGAAGAATCTAATTATGCTTGGTCTGATGAAGAATTAAAAGCCTTAATTAATGGTCAAAGCGCAACCATCCAAAGATATAAAGGTCTTGGAGAGATGAATGCGCCACAATTATGGGATACAACCATGAATCCAGAACATAGATCGTTGATTCAAGTTAAAATAGACGATTTATCTGCATCAGATAAACGAGTATCTATTTTAATGGGTGATCAAGTCGCACCAAGAAGACAATGGATTGAAGAAAATGTTGATTTTGAAATCAGTGATGATTTTGATCTTGAGTTAGGAGATAAATAATGTCAGTCATCAAGAAAGTTAACGATTACGTTGAAAACATCATTGAATCTTCTGTCGTAGAAATCTTTAGTGATCGATTCGCCAGATATTCTAAATATATCATCCAAGATCGCGCACTACCAGATGCTAGAGATGGCTTAAAGCCTGTACAGCGTCGTATTTTGTATGCAATGCAACAATTAGGAATGTATCATAATAAACCTTATAAAAAATCAGCAAGAATTGCTGGAGAAGTTATGGGTAAATATCACCCTCATGGTGATTCAAGTATTTATGAAGCAATGGTTAGACTCTCACAAGATTTTAAGATGAGAGCTTTATTAATTGATATGCATGGTAACAATGGTTCAATCGATGGAGATAGTGCAGCTGCGATGCGTTATACAGAAGCAAGATTATCTAAGGCTGCTGAAGCATTATTAGGTGATATTGATAAAAGAACTGTTCCATTTGTACCTAATTTTGATGATGAAGAGTTAGAACCAACAGTTCTTCCGGCAAAATTTCCTAATTTATTAGTAAATGGATCGACAGGTATTTCTGCAGGATATGCAACTAAAATACCACCGCACAATTTCAGTGAAGTTGTAGATGCAACGATTGCTTATCTAGATAATGATCAAATCACATTTAAAGAAATCACTAAATATATCAAAGGTCCTGATTTTCCAACTGGAGGAATTGTCCAAGGTAAAGAAGGTATTTTACAAGCATTAGAAACAGGTGCTGGTAAAGTCATGATTAGAGCAAAAGCTGATATAGAAGAAATGTCTAAATCACAAGATTGTATCATCATCTCAGAAATACCTTATGAAGTTAATAAAGCTGATTTAGTTAAAGCTATTGATGTTTTGAGAATTGATAAAAAGATTGATGATATCTTAGAAGTAAGAGATGAATCAGATCAACAAGGATTAAGAATAGCAATTGACTTAAAAAAAGGTGCAGATGCACAATTAATGCTTAATCTATTATATAAATCAACTGATCTACAAGTTGCATATAACTATAATATGGTAGCCATCTTAAATCATAGACCTGTTTTAGTAGGTGTACTACCTATTTTAAAAGCATATGTTGATCATCAAAAAGATGTCATCACGAATAGATCTAATTACGAATTAGAAAAAGCTGAAAAAAGACAACATATCGTAATGGGTTTAATTAAGATGGTAAGCATCTTAGATGAAGTTATTAAAGCAATTAGAGAATCACAAAATAAACAGAATGCAAAAGAATCAATTATGAATTTATTTGATTTTTCTGAGATGCAAGCTGAAGCAATCGTTACACTTCAATTGTATCGTTTGTCTAATACAGATATTCTAGCTTTAGAAAACGAAAAAGATACATTAGGTGATGTCATTAAAGAACTAGAGCATATTTTATCTTCTGAACATGCGTTAAGACGTGTCATCAAAAGAGAATTGATTGAAATATCTAAAGTTTTAGGAGATCCAAGAAGAACGCAAATAGAAGAAGAAATTGAAACGATTAAGATTGATGAAAAAGATTTGATTTCTGATGAAAAAGTAATGATTGGTATTACTAAAGATGGATATGTCAAGAGAGCTTCATCTAGAAGTTATCAAGCAACTGTCTCAGTTGGATTAAAACAAGATGATGTCTTAATTTTTGAAAAAGAAGTCAATACGCTAGATACTTTATTAATATTTACAAATCTTGGGAATTATATCTTTCTTCCAGTCTATAAGATCGATGATCAAAAGTGGAAAGATCTAGGTATCTATATTAATAACATTACACCAATTTCAACTGATGAGCGCATCATTGATGTCCTTTTAGTTAATAGCTTTAAGGATAATGATTATGTCTTATTAGCAACTAGAAATGGGATGATGAAACAATCAAAACTATCTGATTTTGAAGTTTCTAGATATTATAAACCTATGAAATGTATGAAACTAAGTGGTGATGATCAATTAGTATCCGTACATTATGGGCAAAAAGATAATTTGATTTCAATATCTAAAAAAGGATATGTCCTAAGATATAAAACAGATGATCTTCCTTTATACGGCCTTCAAGCAGGTGGTGTGAAAGGTATGAACATCGGATCAAATGATGAGCTTGTATCAAGTTTATATGTCTCTGAGCGTGATGATTTCATTATGTTATCTACAAGAGGACATGTGATTAAAGATATTGTTGAAGAACTACCTATCTATAATAGAAATAGAAAAGGTATTTTAGTTGTCGAACATCTAAAATCAAATCCTCATGATGTTGCAGATGCAGCTAGATTATCTAAATCACAACAAAAAGAAGATGTGGATGTTTTGATTGTAACCGAAACGAGTTCTCTAAAAGTAAAAACATCTGATTTAAAATATTCAGGAAACAAATTTGGTAAAAAAATGTTTGATGATTCTGAGCTTGGCAGTGCTTATATGATTAAAATAGAGGATGCAATTGAAGAGGTTGATCTTCCTAAAAAGGTAAAACCTGTAATTAGCAAACCTAAAGATATTGTTAAACCAATAGATTTACTAAAAGAAGAGGAAATTGTAACTAAAGATCATAAAAAAATTAGATTGAATCGATTTGATTTATTTGATGATATCGATGAATAAGGGAGAAAAAAATGAAATTTATCATAAATGAAAAAGAATATGAATATAAACAACCTAAAGTTTTAAAACAAATCGCAAAAGAATTAAAGATTGAAAGTCCACTTGCAGCATTGGTTAATAAGAGATTAAGAGAACTTAATTATATACCGCAAGTAGATGCAGAAATTGAGTTTTTATCTTATACAAATGCAGATGCAATCAAAATATATGAATCAACATTAAGATATGTGATTGCAATGGCAGTGCATAGACTATATCCATCTGCCAAAATTAGATTTAACTATAGTGTTTCTAGGTCTATATTGGCAGTATTTGATGATTTTGATCATGTCTTAAATCAAAGTATATTAAATGAGATTGAAGCTGAAGTTAAAAAAATAATTTCAAGCAATTTCTTAATTGAAAGAAAGCGCATTTCAATCGATGAAGCCATTAATCTTTATCACAAATTAAAGATGCCTGATAAAGAAGAAGTTTTAAAGTATCGTGATGAAAATTATGTAAACTTATATGAATGTAATATGTATTTAAACTACATGTTTGGCTACATGCTTCCATCTACAGGATATTTAAAAGAGTTTAATTTGATCTTATATCATCCAGGTTTTATGATTCAATATCCAAGAGCTGAAATGGATGGAAAAATTCCTGAATTTAAAGATGAACCTAATTTTGGTAAAGCACTAAAAGAAATTACAAAATGGGGAAGAATCATTCAAGGAAATACAATTCCAAAAATGAATGAATATGCAAAAGATTATACAACAAGCGTTGAGTTTGTGAACATGTGTGAAACGAAGCATAATCATCAATTAAATGAGCTTGGTGACTTAATTGAAAGTAATATGGACACAATTAGATTAATTGGTATTGCTGGGCCATCTTCATCGGGTAAGACAACCTTTTCTAATCGTTTAAGAATTGAATTAATGACCAGAGGACTTCGTCCTGTAATGATTAGTATTGATGACTATTATTTTGGAAAAGCACTAGCACCTAAAAATCCTGATGGTACTCCAGATTTAGAACATGTTGATGCACTTGATGTCAAACAGTTTAATGAGGATATGCTTCAATTGATACAAGGTGAGGCAGTTACTTTACCACATTTTAATTTTACAACAGGAAAAAGAGAAAAAGGTAAAACCATTAAGATTTCACAAAACTCTCCAATCATCATTGAAGGTATACATGCTTTAAATGAAAAGATGACAAAATCTATTCCTAAATATCAAAAGTTTAATATATATATTGCGCCAACAACACAGTTACATATTGACAATCACAATCCAATCTCAATAACAGAAATTAGATTGTTACGACGCATCGTAAGGGATCAAAAATATAGAAACTCATCTGCAGTAGATACTATGGATATGTGGCCAAGTGTAAGACGTGGTGAGTTTAGATGGATTTATCCAACACAAAGAGAGGCAAACTACGTATTTAATTCAGAACTTACTTATGAGCTTGCAGTTTTAAAAAAACATGCTGTTGCTCAACTTAGAGCAATTCCAAAAGAAAACAGACATTTTATTACCGCAAATAGAATTTTAAAATTTTTGAAATACTTTAAAGATATCGATGATGATATCGTTCCATGTAATTCTTTATTAAGAGAGTTTATTGGAGGCAGTAGTTTTAGCCACTAGAAAGGGTTTATATGAAAGCTTTAGCAAATATAGGACGCATTCAAATCTCAAATGAAGTCATGTTACTTTTATTATCTTTATACGAGTCAAAAGGTAAATCATTTTATTATGATGATCTTTTTAGTCGTGATGTTCAAGCATTTGAGAAAAAAACAATGGAAATTAATTTAATATCTATTGCAAAGCATTTAGATCTTAGCTTGAGTGAAGCTAGAATTAAACTTTTTGCTAAAAAGAAAATGGTTCCTAGAACAAAAGATGAACACTTGTTAGCAAATATAAGAATTGCTTTATTACAACTACAGTCAAATCCAGATGAATTTGAATTATTAGTCAATGAAATCTATAATCTTGCTAAACTTATTTCAAAAGATTATGAACCCATTACTTTTAATACATATGATAAATTAGAAGATGGCTTATTAAAGAGCAAAAAAGCATCAAAAAGAGAAGATCTAGAACAATTATTAATATTGTTCGAGAAAAGTCTAAGATCGAAAAAGCATGAATTGACGCAGTTAATATCTAATTTTTATGTAGATTTTTTAAATATGAACATATTTAGCAAACATAACGATAAGATTGGTATGATTGTATTATATGCACTTTGTCTTAAACACTTTAATGTTTTCAAATACGTTAGTTTTTACAAATATTTTTTATCAGTAAAACAAACATGGGACCAAGCATTAATTACTGCTAATTACTACTGGTCAAGTGGATTTGCTCAAACTGATATGCTCAATCGATTATTTGTTGATTTATTAATCAAAGCCTATGAAGAAGTAGATACGATGAGTCATGAATATGAATTTGAAAAAAACTTAAATAAATCTGACAATATCGAAAACAGTATATTAAAATTGACTGAGATTTTTACAAAAGAAGATTTAAGAAAAAGACACCCTAATGTGAGTGATGCAACAATAGATCGAACATTAAAACGACTAAAGGATGAGCATAAAATTGTTCCCCTAGGTAGAGGTAGAGGTTCAAAATGGCAACGCATCATTAAAGGAAATAAAAAAGCATTAGTTGAACAACTAACCCTATTTTAATAGATAAGACTTGATTTTTATCAAGTCTTTTTTTATATTATTATGAAAATATATGTTAAATTATTGCAAATACTAAACTATTTAATAAAAATAAGATATAATAGTTATGGAAAGTTTGAGGATATAAAAATGGATATAAAACTATTAAAAAAATTAAGAGAACAAACGGGTGCAGGTATGCTTGAATGCAAAGGTGCACTAGAAAAATTTAATGATGATTATGATCAAGCGCTAGCGCATATAAATGCATCAGTTAATCAGGCATCTGAATCAAATAGAGTCGCATCCAAAGGGATGTGTAGATTAGAGATTAAAGGTAATCAAGCACTCCTATTTGAAGTCAATGCTGAGACTGATTTTGTAGTAAAAAATGAACATTTTCTTACATTAGTTGATCAACTTGCAACACACTTAATTGATACAAATGCTGCAAATGCACACCAAGCTTTAAAGACGACATTAAATGGTATAAGTGTTGATGAGATTATCAAACAAAAACGTATGATTATTAGTGAAAACGTCTATTTAAGACGCTTGTATAGAGTAGAAAAGCAAGAAACACAAGGTTTTGGTTCATATACACATAATCAAGGCAGTGTAGCAAGTCTTGTAATAACCGATCAAATCAATGATAAAATAGCAAATGATATTGCAATGCAAATCACTGCAGCATCTGCAATATATTTATCTATTGATCATATAGATCTAGACACTATAAATTACGAAAAATTTATGTATGAAAAAGAACATAAAACCTTTGATGAAATAACTTTTATGGAAAACTTAAAATCGAAAACACTTTTGTCTCAACCATATATTAAAAATCCAGAGATAACAGTTGAAACATATTTAAATCAAAATCAAATAAAAGTAGTTGATTTTTATCGATTTGAACTCGGTCAAGGTATAGATAATAAATTAAATTGTAGACTAGATATTGATTGCGATAATTCTAAAATCACTGTAACACCAATATATTAAATAAAAAAGCCCTATTTTATCAAAAATAGAGCTTTATTTTTTTTACTTAAACATACCACGATCTAAGATTTTCATAACCTCATCACATAAATTATCTAATTCTTTTTCAGTAAGTGTTTCTTTAAACAAAACTTGTAACCCAACAAAGTTAGAAATACCCATTAAGATATAAGATAAGGTTTCTAGATCAACATCATCTCTAACTTCATTTGTACTTACAGAAATACCAAGTTGTCTCACATAGTCTTTACTAAAAGTTTCATAATATTCTTTAAATAGATGTTTATCTACAAACATAGATTCCCAAATAATTCGATACGCAAGCGGATCATCCCATGCAAATTTTAAGAATGCTCTTAACCCTAGGCGTTCTTTTTCATATCTTGTATGTGCTTGAGCCAATGCCTCACTAATTTTTTTTCTAATTAATTTTCTATATTTTGCAAGTATATATGAATATAAAGCGTATTTATCATCAAAATACAAATAAAAAGTTCCAGTAGCAATACCAGATTTGTGAATGATCTCATTGATAGAAGTTGCTTGATATCCTTTTTTAGAAAACAATTTTTTTGCAGTTTCAATGATTTGATCAAATGTTTTTTGACCGTCACTTCTTTTAGGAAGTCTGAAATTTGTTGGATTCATGTTATCACCTAAATACATATTAACTTAAAAGTCATAAAAAAACAATGTAAAAAAAATAATTATGTATTGACAAACTTATAAAAATGGACTATGATATAAGTAAACATGAACATTTATTCATATTAGAATTGAATAGACAGAAAGAAGGAAGTCATAATGATCGGGAAAACGATTAAAGAACTTCGCATTGGTGATGCTGCCTTTTTTGAAAAGACCATCACGGATGCGGATGTAATTTTATTTGCGGGTGTAACTGGAGACATGAATCCAGTACACATTGATGAAGTTTATGCGAAAAATTCAATATTTAAAAATCGCATATGTCATGGAGGGTTAGTTTCTGCTTTATTTTCAACAGTTTTGGGCACTACACTACCAGGAAACGGAACTATATATCTAGGTCAAAACTCTAAATTTATAAAACCAGTATTTCTACATGATACGATTAAAGCAATGGTAGAAGTTGTTGAAATCATAGAAAGTAAAAACCGTGTTATCTTAAAAACTACTGCTACAAATCAACATAATGAAGTAGTTATTATAGGTGAAGCAACGGTTATGCCTCCAAGATGAGAATAGATCTATTAAATGACATGGTCCAAGAGTTTAGTCAAACTTATGTGAAACCTTTGGCTCAAACGATTGATGAAGAAGAAAGATTTCCAAGTGAAACTGTTGAACTGCTAGGAAAATATGGACTTCTTGGATTACCATTTCCAAAAGAATTTGATGGAGTTGGTGCTGATACGAAAGCATATATTGATACTGTTAGAACGATATCTAAAGATTGTGCAACAACAGGTGTAATCATCTCTGCACATACATCACTTTGCAGTGCACCGATATTTATGTTTGGTTCCAAAGAACAAAAAGATAAATATTTAACAAAACTTAATAAGGGTGAATACTTAGGTGCTTTTGGATTAACTGAACCTAGTGCAGGTACAGATGCATCGCAACAACAAACAAAAGCTGTTCTCTTTAACGATTACTATGAGATTACAGGATCTAAAATATTTATTACAAATGCTGGTTATGCAGATGTGTATGTTATATTTGCGATGACACAACCAGAGTTAGGCCTAAAAGGTATTTCAGCGTTTATCGTTGATAAAGATACTAAAGGTTTTACAGTGGGCCCTAAAGAGAAAAAAATGGGTATAAAAGGATCATCTACATGTGAATTGATCTTCCAAAAAGCAAGAGTACCTAAAGAAAATCTTTTAGGTCAAGAAGGACAAGGATTCAAAATTGCAATGCAAACATTAGATGGTGGTAGAATTGGTATTGCGGCTCAAGCACTAGGCATAGCAGAAGGTGCTTTTGAAAGAGCTGTAGCATATGTAAAAACAAGAACGCAATTTGGAAAACCTATTTCTAAATTTCAGAATACTCAATTTGTAATCGCGGATTTAAAAACTCAAATAGAAGCAGCAAGAGGACTTCTTTATCAAGCAGTTGCTGATAAAGATGAAAACAGAAATTATACCGTATCAGCTGCTATGGCTAAGCTTTATTGTTCTAAAGTAGCTGTAGAAGTGTCTGATAAGGCTATACAATTAATGGGTGGTTATGGATATATCCGCGATTATGAAATTGAAAGATATTTAAGAGATGCAAAAATTACAGAAATTTATGAAGGCACATCAGAAGTACAACGTATGGTTATTGCTGGAAAGGTGTTAAGTTAAATGAATATTATCGTCTTAGTTAAACAAGTACCAGATACTACAGAAATAAAAATTGACAAAGTTACAAATACACTGATTCGTACAGGTGTAAAAAACATTATTAATCCAGATGATCTTGCAGGTGTTGAAGTTGCATTAAGCTTAAAAGAAGCATATGGCGGCTCTGTAACAACAGTTACGATGGGACCACCACATGCAGAAAATATGATTACAACTTTATATGCAAGAGGTATTGATAACGCTTATTTGTTAACAGATAGAAAATTTGCAGGTTCTGACACATGGGCTACATCAAAGATATTATCTACGTTTATTAAAACACTTGATTATGATTTAATTATTGCTGGATATCAAGCAATTGATGGAGATACAGCACAAGTTGGACCACAAATTGCAGAGTTTTTGAATATTGATCAAGTCACACACATTCATAAAATTAATGAAGTTAAAAAAGATACAATTTTTCTAGAGAAATCTTTTGAAGATGAAACACATGTGATCTCTGCTAAGTTTCCGTTATTAATTTCTACCATTAGATCGATGAATCAACCAAGACTTATGAATGCATTTGACATTTGGGATTCATTTGATAAAAAAATAAATATTGTTACATTTGAAGATTTAGATTTAGATCAAAAAGATATTGGATTAACAGGCTCTCCTACAAGAGTTAAAAAAACTTATACAAAACCTGTCATGCAAAAATCACCTAAAGAAGTTTTAGAGCCTGAAGAAGCTGCTAAAAAAATAGCTCGTCTTATTTATCCATATATGGAGGTAGCAAAATGAAGTCAGTTGCAATATTTATTGAAAGAAGACATCAAAAATTAAGTTCAGTAGGATTAGAATTATTATCTGAAACTAAAAGATTATTAAAAGATACGAATCATCAGATCGTTGCTTTATATCTTACAGAAAAATCAAATACTGATGATTTAAAAAGATTAGAAACATGCGGTGCTGATCAAATCATCTCTTATGTAAATCCATTATTTGAAACATATGATACAATTGTTTTCACAAAAGCTTTGGAAAACATCATAAAAGCCTATGACTTTGATGTTCTACTTTTAGGATCGACATTGATGGGGCGTGATCTTGGACC
The DNA here is from genome assembly GCA_021108415.1 of Acholeplasmataceae bacterium. GTDB lineage: Bacteria > Bacillota_I > Bacilli_A > Acholeplasmatales > Acholeplasmataceae > Mariniplasma. Next base: position 452,560 of record JAIOQX010000003.1, read on the forward strand.
TAGATTATCAGCTAGAGTGCATACAGGTTTAACTGCAGATGCAACTTTACTTGAGTTTGAACAACAAGAAGATCGCTTAAGTCTACTTGCAACAAGACCAGCACTTGGTGGAAATTTGTTTGCGACAATTATTTGTCCAGATAACAAGCCTCAAATGGCAACCATTAGACCTGGTGTCTTTAGTATTGAAGCATTTGAATCTCAAAAAGCTAGTGTGATTAGTTTTGATGAAGCTATCACAGTAAAATCAAATATTAAGATTATATCAAAAAAAGTAAGTGAGACTGCACATGTTGATTTGACTAAAGCTAAATTAATCATTGCAGGTGGACGTGGTGTTGCTACAATGTTTCCAACTTTAAAAGAAATTGCTTTATTAACTGGTGGTGAAGTTGCTGCATCAAGAGCAGTTGTTGATCAAAACATAGAACCAAAAGATCGTTTAGTTGGTCAAACAGGGTCAACTGTTAGACCAAGTGTTTATGTTGCATCAGGTATTAGTGGTGCAATCCAACATATGAGTGGTATGGATAAATCAGAAATGATTATCGCAATCAATACAGATCCTAATGCATTGATATTTAATGTCGCAGATATCTCTATTATTGCAGATGCTCATAAGGTATTACCTCTCTTACAAGAAGAAATTCAACTGATAAAACATCAACTATAATGAAAAGACAGCAATCGCTGTCTTTTTTTGTAACCGTTTTTACTTTTTTAAATAAATCATGCATACAATGATTGACAATCATATTTACATATGATAAGATAAAAGCGTATTATGAATATATGTTCATAGTAATAAAACAGGCGATAAATAACTAAAACAACGCAACAAAGGTAAATGTAATATTTACAGTGTGCTGTTTTATGTTTTTTATAAATATAATGAAAACGCTTGTAAAAAAGGAGATTTTTAATGAAAAAAGTTTATGTTGTAGGCGCAAAACGAAGTGCAATAGGATCTTTCATGGGTAGTTTATCAAATGTGCACCCAGCTGATTTTGGTTCACAAGTGTTACGTGCACTACTAGAAGAAACAAAAGTTGATCCTGCAAAAATTGATGAGGTTTTAGTTGGTAATATTTTACCTGCTGGCTTACGTCAAGGCTTGGCTAGACAGATTTCAATTAATTCAGGTATTCCATCAACAGTTCCAGCTTATGGTGTGAACATGGTTTGTGGATCTGGTATGAAAACTGTAATGAATGGTTATGCTAATATTATGTTAGGTTTCCATGATATCGTCGTAGCTGGTGGAGCAGAATCAATGACTGGCGCACCATTTTTAATTCCAAGTAAAGTTAGAACAGGTATTAAAATGGGTGGTCAAATGATGGAAGACCATATGCTCTACGATGCATTAACTGATGCATTTGAAGGATATCATATGGGAATCACTGCAGAAAATATTGTAGAAAAATTTGGATTAACTAGAGAAGAACAAGATAAATTTGCTTGGGAATCTCAACAAAGAGCTGCCAAAGCAGATAATTCAGGAAGATTTAAAGATGAAATCGTTCCTATAGTTATTAAAACACGTAAAGGTGAAATCGTATTTGATAATGATGAATTCATCAATAAAGCAACGTCTTATGAAAAACTACAATCTCTTAGACCTGCTTTCAAAAAAGATGGTTCAGTAACTGCAGGTTCATCTTCAGGTATTAATGATGGCGCAAGCTTTTTAATACTTGCAAGTGGAGAAGCTGTTGAAAAATATAATTTGAAGCCATTATTTGAACTTGTTGGTATTGGTCAAGGTGGTGTTGATCCATCTGTGATGGGCCTAGGACCTACTCCAGCCATTAAACAAGCTTTAAAAACAGCTGAACTATCATTTACTGATATAGATTTATTTGAACTGAACGAAGCTTTTGCAGCACAATCACTTGGTGTGATCAGAGAATTAACAGCTGCATATGGTGTATCAAAAGAAGAAATCTTATCAAAAACTAACTTAAATGGTGGTGCAATAGCACTTGGACATCCTGTTGGAGCAAGTGGAAATAGAATTATTGTTACTTTATTACATGAAATGTTAAAACAAGAAGATAAAAAAATAGGACTAGCTAGTCTTTGTATCGGTGGCGGTATGGGAACAGCAGTTATCTTTAAAAAATTATAATAAGGAGAATTAAAAAATGGGTAGATTAGATGGAAAAGTCGCTGTTGTTACAGGTGGCGCAAAAGGTTTAGGTCAATCAATTTCAGAAAGATTTGCATCAGAAGGTGCAATCGTTATTGCAGCTGACATGGGTGAATTAACATACGAATGCAAAAATGTACATGGTTATTTCTTAAATGTAACTGACGTAGAAGGTATTCAAAAGTTTTATGATGAAATCATTGCTAAATTTGGTAAAATCGATATTTTAGTTAATAATGCAGGCATTACAAAAGATGCAATGACTCATAAAATGACTGATGATATGTGGAATGCTGTTATTGATGTCAATTTAAAAGGTGTATTTAATTTAACACGCTTAATTGGACCTCAAATGGTTGACAATAATTATGGATCAATCATTAATATTTCTTCAGTAGTTGGTCTATTTGGAAATATTGGTCAAGCCAATTATGCTGCAACTAAAGCTGGTGTTATTGGTTTAACCATGACATGGGCAAAAGAGTTTGCAAGAAAAGGTCAAAATGTTAGAGTTAATGCAATTGCACCAGGCTATATTATGACTGATATTTTAAAGACAATTCCTCAAGATTTATTAGATAAATTTGCACAATTAACAATGATGAAACGTCTTGGACAACCTGAAGAAATTGCAAATGCTGCATTATTCTTAGCTTCTGATGAAGCATCATATGTAACTGGACACACTTTAAGTGTTAATGGCGGAATGAGATTATAATTTTAGAAAGTGAAGGTTCCATATTATGGATAAAGCAAATGTAGGTATTGTTGGAACAGGTATATATCTTCCTCAAGATATAATGACAGCTAAACAAATCTCTGAAGCTACACAAGGCATTTGGAGTGAAGAAGCTGTTATAGAAAAACTAGGCATCAAACAAAAAACTATTCCATCACAAATGCCTCAAGATGGCACACAAGAAATGGGAGCACTCGCAGCATTAGATGCATTAAAAAATACTGGAGTTAATCCATTAGATATAAATGTTATTTTAAGTGTTACAGAAGAATGGAAAGAATATCCATTAACAACTTCTGCACTATACATTCAAGATAGAATTGGCGCAACCAATGCTTGGGGTATTGATGTACAAAACCGTTGCTGCACAACAGTTTCTGCTATGAAAATGGCTAAAGATATGTTGATTGCAGATGATGAAATAAACGTCGTTATGGTCGTTGGTGGTTATCGCAATGGAGATTTTGTGGATTATGCTGACAAAGATATGTCGATGATGTATAATTTAGGTGCAGGTGGTGGTGCAATCATATTAAAGAAAAACTTTAATAAAAACTTGCTTTTAGGATCACACGTAATTGCTGATGGATCTTTATCTAGAACAGCTGGGGTCGAAATTGGAGGCGTATGCAATCCAATTACCAAAGACAATGTAGATGAAGCTAAAAAATCACTACGGTTACTTGATGCTAAGAAAATGAAAGCACGACTTAATGAAGTATCTATGCCAAATTGGTTAACTTGTATTGATGAATCTTTAAGAAAATCTAATATGAAAAGAGATGATATTGATTTTCTAGATATTCTTCATATCAAAAGATCAGGTCATCAATTTATGTTAGATCAACTCGGATTAAATGAAGAACAAACCATTTATTTAGAAAATTATGGTCACATTGGCCAAATCGATCAAATATTATCGCTACACTTAGCGCTTGAATCTGGACAAGTAAAAGATGGCTCAGTCGTTTGTATGCTTGCTGCAGGTATAGGTTATGTATGGGCAGCTAATATTATTAAATGGGGTTAATTGTTTTAAAGGCTATTAAATTATTACGAAAAAGAGGTATGTTATGTTATTTGCAGATATTATAAGCGTCATTATGAATTCACTGATTTCGTTTAGTTTCTTGTCACTAGCAACATTTGGCATTGTTTTAATTTTTAAAACAAGCTCGACAACAAACTTTGCTCAAGGTTCATTAGGGATTCTTGGGGCTTACGCAACCAGTTATTTCATAGATAGACAAGGTGTTAATGACTTACTAGGAACGCCTAGTGTTGTCATTAATTCAGTATCACAATTATTATTTCCCTTACTTGTAGGGATTACCGTTTCATTTGTTGCAGGATTTTTAATCCATGCGGTTATCTTTAAAAATGCCAAATACACAAATGTAGCGACTAAACAAATTATTACCATGGGACTTGTTATCGTCATTACTGGTATTATTCCAATATTATTTGGATCTACAGTAACAAGAGTAAGTTTCCCATTTTCTAAAGAAACAGTTAAGATTTTAGGTGTTATTCTACCTATTCATAACTTGATTACTTTATTATTATCTGCAATCATTATCACAACAATATTCATTGTATTGAAATATACAAAATGGGGATTAGGTGTTAGATCAGTTGCATCAAATGAAAAAGTAGCAGGACTTATGGGTATCAACACTGACTTTGTTAATGCGTTAAGTTGGGCATTAGCGGGTGCGCTTGGTGCACTATCTGCAATCACTTATACAGCAGCAATTGGTACATTATCATCAACTGCTATGATTGATATGCAGGTTAATGCATTTTATGCATCTATATTAGGTGGATTTTCAACATTCTATGGTCCATTAGCTGGTGCATTTATTCTGACAACAGGACAATCATTTTTCCCTAAAATTTTAGTTACATGGAATCTTGCTCAATGGAGTAACACCATCTTATATTTATCAATTATGGTCGCTGTGTTGATTAAACCAGTTGGTATATTTGGTAAGAAAGTTATTAAGAAGGTGTAATGATATGAGAAGAATTTATAGAGAAAAATTAAAGCCCTTCTTTAAAAATCCGAAATTTGGATTTCTAGTATTAGGTTTTCTACTTATTTTATTAAGATTTTTATCTGGTGTCATTCCTCCTGATTTATTTGGAGCAATCGTTACGACATCATACTTTTATCTAGCTGGTCTAGGATTTGCTTTACTACTTGGTTATGGTGGTCTTGCATCACTTGGTACAGGCGCATTTGTAGGTATTGGTGCATTTACACTTCACTACCTTTATCGCTTCATGACGCTTCCTTTAACCGTATCTATTATTGGTGCGATTTTAGTAGCCATTGCAGTATCCTTAATATTTGGGTTTGTCTCACTAAGAATTGCTGGTATGTATTTAGCCATCATTACAATGGGATTATCACAAATCATTGTTGAAATTATTAAAAACATCCCTGAATATGCTTCAGGTACATCAGGTGGGTTTTTATCAGGTGCTGTTCGTAGACCTCTAGCTTTCTTAGGTATTCAATTTGATTCAAATTCAACACTTTATTTTATTGCATTCTTTGTTGTCTTAGGGATGACAATTGTCTATAATTTAATTAATTCACCAACCGGTCGTGCTTTGTTATCTATTAAAAATAGTGAAACAGCTGCACAAACCATGGGTATTAGCTTAATCAAGTATCGCTTATTCGCATTTACGATTTCGGGAGTTTTTGGAACATTAGCAGGGATTCTAAGTTTAATGTTTGTTAGAAATTCTGATGTTGGATCTGTAGGATTGACATTTGCCTTAAATATTTTAGCAGCAGTTGTTATCGGTGGTACAAAATCTATTTGGGGAATATTGCTAGGAACATTTGTAATATTTGGATTAAATCTAGCAGTTTTACAACCTCTAAACTTAGGTAGTTATTCTATCATAATTAATGGCTTACTTATTATTATTGTAGTTATGTTCTATCCAGGTGGTTTAATTCAATTATTTGGTGACATAAAGAGACTCTTTAAGAAAACAAGACTTAGTATAAAGGAGAGAGTTTATGGAACTGAAGAATAAACCAGGAACCTTTTTAGAAAGATTTGTTAACAATCATAATGTTGGAAAACATCGTAAGCTTGTTTTAAAGATTAATTACCTTAAAGGTCTAGCTTATGAATATGCTAAAAAGAATGATGATTACCTGAAAAAAGAATCAAATCTTATTGAAGCTTATTATCAAGAAGACCTTAAACCATTAAAAGAAGCCTTAAATGGTTTAACTTCAAATGATATTAAACGAAATAAACTAATCGCTTCATATGATAAGAAAATCTATTGGTCAAGAAGAAGATTAAAAACAAAAGCGTTAAAAAATTTAGATGTCAAAGATGTTGAAAAAGATTTAAGTTCATTTGATAAACAACAAGAAATCAAAAGAGCAGATTATCTTAAATCATTGGATCAAAAATATCCACATGAATCTACAACTCAGACAAGAGATAATGCAATTCAAGATAAGATCAATAAATTAGAAGACAATAAAAAAGAACAGCTTGAAAAAATGGAATCAAAAAGTAAAAAACTTCAAGCAAAAGTAGAAAAATTCTTAAAAAACAATGCTTCTAAGATTAAAAAGCTAGAAAACAAAAATGATGAATTGGTTAAATCAATTATCAATTATAACCAAAAGCGTCATCAAGAAGATCAAAAATTATTGGCAAAATATAAACCTGAGCTTATTCGCTTAAAAGAAGCACAAGCAAAAGGTGAAAAGGTTTCAGAAAAAGATATTGAAAAATTAGAATTATTAATCAACAAAATCGAAACTGTTCTAAAAATGTTAGAAAATGATAAAATCCATTTATCAGTTAGTCATTTAAAAATGTATTTTGGTGGTATTAAAGCAATCAATGACTTATCATTTGATGTTTATAGAGGAGAAATATTTGGCCTTATTGGACCAAATGGTGCTGGTAAAACGACTATATTTAACTGTATTACACAGTTTTATAAAGCAACATCAGGTAACATGATTTTAAGAAACAAAGATAATCATATTGTTAATTTATATGAATTTAAAACACATAATATGATTAAAGAAGGTATTGCAAGAAGCTTCCAAAATGTTGAACTTATATGGGAATTAACTGTATTAGACAACTTAATGGTTGCGGCTCACTCTCTTTTAATTACTTCATTTACTGATCATATGGCGCATACAAGAAAACTACTTAGAGAAGATTTAGTCATTAGAACTAAAGGCTATAACATCTTAAAAGATTTAGGTATTGAAGATTATGCATTTAGATCACCTTATGGCTTGCCTTATGGTGTTCTAAAGAAAATAGAATTAGCGCGTACTTTGATGACAGATCCTTCATTAATTATCTTAGATGAACCTGCTGCCGGATTAAATGATGCTGAAACACAAGATTTAGCAAGCGTTATTAAAAAAGTAAATAAAACCTATGGGGTTACAATCTTTCTTGTAGAACACGATATGGGATTAGTCATGTCTATATGTGATCGAATTTGTGCAATTTCATTTGGTAAACTCATTGGATTGGGCACGCCAAAGGAAATACAATCAAACCCAGAAGTGCGTAAAGCTTACCTAGGAGATGATGACGATGAGTAATTACATTTTAGAAGTTAAAGATTTAGAAATAGACTATGGTATAGTAAAAGCAGTTAAAGGGATATCGATGAATGTTAAAAAAGGGACTATTGTTGCGATATTAGGCGCAAATGGTGCTGGTAAAACATCAACAATCCGATCAATTTCTGGATTTACGAAGATAAAAGATGGAAAGATCATCTATAATAACGAAGAAATTCAAAATCAACATGCTTATAAAATCGTACAAAAAGGAATTATGCAATCACCAGAAGGACGTATGATTTTAAATGGATTAACTGTTGAAGAAAATTTATTAGTTGGTGCTTATTCAATTACAGCAAAAACTGATGAAAATGGTTTAAAGATAACGCGTAAAACACGCATTAAAGGTCTACTTGCTGAAGTCTATGATTACTTTCCGATTTTAAAAGAAAGAAAGAGACAACAAGCATCAACACTCTCTGGTGGTGAGCAACAAATGCTTGCTATTGGTAGAGCATTAATGGGAGCACCTGAATTACTATTACTTGATGAACCATCACTTGGACTTGCTCCACTGATTATTCGTGATATATTTGCTATTATTAAAAAAATCAAGGAAGATGGTAGAACTATCTTAATTGTTGAGCAGAATGCAAGACAAACATTAAAGATTGCAGATTATGCTTATGTATTAGAAATTGGTAAAGTCAAAATAGAAGGTAAAGCAAAAGATCTTCTAAATGACAAAGATTTAATTAGTGCTTATCTTGGCGTAGCTGAGTAAGACACATGTTTGGTAACAATAGTGCAATTAATGCACAAAAAAATAAAAGGAGAAAAAAATGAAAAAGTTTTATTTGATTTTAATCGTATTTTCTTTCGCTTTCGGTTTGATGGCTTGTCAAACTGAAGAAGGAACTCCTGGCATTACTGATACAGAAATTATTATCGGTAATACAGCGGCTACTAGTGGTGTATTTGCTGGTGTTGGTGTACCATTTAATCTTGCTATGCAAGTGGTATTCGATGACTACAATGCAACTCATGAAGGTAGAGACATCGTATTTAAACATTATGATGATGGTTTTGATGGTGCTCAAGGTTTAGCTTATACTAAAAAATTAGTAGAAGAAGACAATGTGTTTGCACTAGTCGGACATTTTGGAACAAATACAGTTAACGCAACAATGGATTATCTATTAGAAACAGGCGTACCAATGGTTTATGGTGTAACTGGTGTTAACACATTATTTTATGAAAACCAACCAGGTAACAACATCTTATCAGTACAACCTATTTATCGTACTGAAGGTAGAATGATGGTTGCTAGAGCACTTCATGAATCAATCTTTGGTGCTACTGGAGATGCTAAATTAGGCGCTACAGACAATATCGTTGTTCTTTATTCTGATGATGACGCTGGTCAATCAATCAAATTAGGTATCACTGATGAAGTTGCATCTGCTGGTATTGCTGATAGAGTAACTTATCTTCCATTTAGTGCATCAACTGCAAGTGCTGTTGCTTCAGTTGCATTAGCTCTTGATCCAGAAGTATTCTTATTCTCAGCTAACCAAGCTCCTGCTACTGCAATGGCTACAGCTTTAAGAATCGCTGAAAGTGATGTTCCTGTATTATCAAGTTATGTAAATGGTGCTACAGTATTTACACCTGCTATGTTAGATGCTACAACTCCACTTCCTTATGAAGTATATGCAAATGCATGGGTTGACATCTCAGAAGCTGGCGCTCCTGCTCCAACAACTGCACAAGTTGGTGGTGACGGTACATTAGTTGGTTGGGCATTCCCTGACTTTGCTTACCTTGCAAACTTTACTGCTGAATACTGGGATTCATTTGTATTTGACATGAACTCATCAGATCGTACTGATGGTGATACTGCTGCAAACGCATTATGGGGTAACGCATATGCAATCGCTGGTTATATCGCTGCTAAGACTTTTGTAACATTATTAGATAGAGTTGATTTAGACACAGTAACTTGGGAATCATTTATAGCTGCTGCTGAAGAATCTCCTGTTTCTCTTCCTATGGCTGGTACAGTTGACTGGGCAGATGGTAATAGAACTGGTTTATCTATGTTAGCATTAAACAGATTAGTATATGCTCCAACAACTTCATTCTCTAAGATCATTGGTCTTGAAGCAATTGAAACAGTAAGAGCTAAATAATTATTTGTAAATAAATTACTATTATTTTGACACGAGGGGAGTATCTGATACTCCCCTTAAGTCAAGATATTTTAGATTAAGAAAGAAGGACATTATGAAACATACAAAAAAAATTACAGCTCAAGAAGCTACAAAATTAGTAAAATCTAACGACGTTGTTGTTATTGGTATGGCAGGTGCTGAGCCAAAACTATTTTTAAACGAATTACATAAACGTGCTGATGAATTAAAAGGCGTACATGTGACGAATTGTTTACCATTTGAAAATGCTGAATTTTTTGTGAATCCAATTTACAAATCATCATTTTCAGTTGACAGTTGGTTTTATGGTCCATCATTAAGAAAAGCATCAATTAATGGGAACATAAGCTTTATTCCAAACCATCTACATTTAGCTGGTCGTAAGCGTTTTGAACATAAAAAACCTGACATCTTTGTTGGGATTTCTAGTTTGCCAGATAAACATGGTTATGTTTCATTATCGCTTTCTAATGTCTATGAAAAAGAAGCTATTGAACTTGCTAAAATTGTTATTATAGAAACCAATCCAAATTTTCCTAGAACTTTTGGAGATTTAGAAGTGCATTTAAGTGATATAGATTATACGATTGATGCAGATTATCTTGCACCAACATTACCTGATGCAATTCCTAATGAAAAGGATATTAAAATCGGTAAATATATCGCTGATCTAATTGAAGATGGATCATCCATTCAATTGGGTATCGGTGGGATTCCAAATGCAGTTGCTCAACAATTACTACATAAAAAAGATTTAGGTATTCATACTGAAATGTTAACGACTGGTTTTATGCATTTGATTAAATCAGGTGCAGCTAATGGTAAGAAAAAACAAACGCATGTTGGAAAACATGTTTGCTGTTTTGCATTGGGTACACAAGAACTCTATGATTTTATTGATAATAATCCTAGTGTTCAAATCTTAAATGGAAATTATGTTAATGATCCTCATATCATTGGCTTAAATGATAATCAAGTATCAATTAATACAACTATAGAAATTGACTTAACTGGACAATGTGCATCTGAATCTATTGGACATAAACAGTTTAGTGGAACAGGTGGTCAAGTAGATACAGCTGTTGGTGCACAAAATTCAAAAGGTGGAAAGAGTTTTATCACACTTTACTCAACAGCAAATGTTAAAAATCATGAAACTGGTGAAAGAGAAGAAATATCTAAGATCGTTCCTTTCTTGAAACCAGGAGCTGCTGTAACACTATCTAGATCAGATGTTGACTATGTTGTTACTGAATATGGTTGTGTCTGCTTAAGAGGAACTACAGTCAATGAACGTGTGCATTTATTAATTAGTATTGCACATCCAAAATTTAGAGAAGAATTAACTAAAGAAGCAATCAATCTTGGTTATATCCAAGGAGCATAGATCATGGCAGAACTTGTATTTAAAGGCAGAAATATTTATTATGATGTTAAAGGATTGGGTAAACCATTTATTGTTTTAAATGGCATCATGATGTCAACCAAAAGTTGGGAACCATTCATGCAATCTTTTGCAGAAAACAATATGTGCATCCGTTTAGATTTCATCGATCAAGGTCAATCAGATAAACTAGTATCTAGTGTATATACACAAGATATTCAAGTTCAAATCATCCATGCTTTAGTTAAAGAATTAAAGTTAGATAAAGTCAGTATCGTTGGTATTTCTTATGGTGGTGAAGTTGGGTTAAGTTTTGCAGTAAAACATCCAAATTTAGTCGATAGACTCGTTTTATTTAACACAACAGCTTACACCTCACCTTGGCTAGCTGAAATCGGTTATAAATGGAATTCTATTGGAAAAACAAGAGATGGTAAAACTTATTATCAAGCAACAATTCCTGCAATCTATTCTCCAAGCTTTTATGAAGCTAGACTTGAATGGATGAAACAAAGAGAAGCTATTTTATTACCAGTATTTTCTAATCCTGAATTTTTAGATGCGATGGAAAGATTAACCAATAGTGCTGAAAATTTTGATGTCAGAGATCAACTTGAAAACATAACTGCACCTACATTAGTTGTTGCAGCAGATGAAGATTATTTAACCCCTATTAACAATCAAAGATATTTATGTGAACATATTAAAAATTCTAGTCTAGTCATCTTACCTGGTGTAGGTCATGCATCTATGTATGAAAAACCGATGGTATTTGTCTCATTAGTTTTAGGATTTATTAATACGAAACAATCTAGTTATCAAGTATAAAAGGAGGATGTATAAAAATGGAAAAAAGAAAAATTGTTTTAAAAAATGGTGAAGTTTATCACTATGTTGAACAAGGGATTGGAGAAAAAGTCATCTTATTAATACATGGCAATTTCTCATCATCATTGCATTTCACACCTTTATTAGATCGTCTACCAAAAGACGTTAGAGTCATTGCTCCAGATTTAAGAGGCTATGGAGATTCTACCTATTATCGTAAGATTTCATCGCTTAAAGATTTTGCAGATGACATCCATTTATTCATGCAAGCAAAAGACATTAAAAAAGCAGATGTCGTTGGTTGGTCACTTGGTGGTGGCGTTGCTTTAGAGTATGCTGCACACTATCCAGAAGCTGTTGAGCATTTGGTTTTAATTAACTCTACAACACATCGTGGATATCCAATATTTAAAAAAGATGCTGAAGGAAAACCATTGATTGGTCAAGTCTATGAATCACCTGAAGAAATGGCAAAAGATCCAGTCCAAATTATGCCATTGCTCAATGCTCAACAACAAGGTAATTTTGACTTTGTTAGCTACATCTTTGGTGTCACAATTTATACTGTTGGAAAACCTTCAGAATCAGATAATAAATTATGGATTAATGAGTCATTAAAACAAAGAAATTTAGCAGATGCAGATTGGGCTTTAGCAAACTTAAATATGTCTGATCAACACAACTTATACAATGCAGGAACAAACAATATATCTAAAGTAAAAGCACCTGTATTGCACACATGGTCTACACAAGATATTACAGTTCCTGAATACATGGTATTAGAAAATGTGAATGCATTAAAGAAACGTTCTAAACTTATTGTTTATGAAAACTGTGGACACTCTCCTTTAGTAGATGTTCCTGATCAATTAACAAAGGATATTTTAGAATTTATAAATTACTAAAAGGGCATTGCCCTTTTTCAATAAGGAGACAGTTACATGAAAATTAATAACTTAGATTTATTTGTAGAAGACTTAGGAAATAAAAATGGAGAAGTCATTGTATTTTTAAATGGTGTGATGGCATCTACCAATAGTTGGTATCAAATTATAAAACCATTTGTTGAACTTGGATATAGAATCATCTTACACGATTTTAAAGGACAATTAAAATCTGATAAACCAAGGGGTCCTTATACGTTTGAAGAACACTCAAATGAAACAATAGAAATATTAAAAAAACTTGATATAAAACAAGCACATTTTGTAGGAACTAGTTATGGTGGCGAGGTTGCATTAAACATTGGTTTTAGACATCCAGAAGTTGTTAAATCGTTGACTATTATTGACTCTGTAAGTGAGACAAATAAAGAGATGATTGATGAGATAAATTTATGGATTGATCTCAGTGAAAAAAAGGATGGATATGCATTCTTTTGGGGCATGGCAAAAAGTATTTATGGTCCAACATTTATGAAAGAAAATATGGCGTTTTTAGAGACAAGAGCACAAGCAACAAAACATGTAGATCCAAGCTATCTAGAAGGTCAAATTATCTTGTATAAGACGTTTAAAGATGATGTGTATATGACAGATCAATTACACAAGATTAAAGCACCTACCTTAGTTATTTGTGGTAAGGATGATATTTTAAAACCTCCAAAGTTCTCAAAGATTATTAAAGATGAAATTAAAGATAGCAAACTTGTTTTGTTAGAAGACTGTGGACATGTTGCAATCTTTGAAAAGTCTGAAGAAATTATTGAATTAACTAAAGAGTGGATAGCAAAAAATTAATTAGGTAGAAATATAAATACAAAGTTATCTATCTAAAAACATATAAATGATTCGTAAGTTAATCTAATAATCAATCATATAGATAGAAACATAAAATAAGAGAACAAGCATTGTTTATGTGTGATATAGACATATCAATATATATAATTATATATAGTATGAATTTGACAAGGTATAGCAATATACCTTTTCTTATTTTTTGTAAGTTTAGTATAAGTAAACTTATGTTTAAAAATTCTTTATTTAAAATATTTATATTTAATATGTTTTTTTTAAAGATTAAAGATAAAAGTGCTCATGATAGAATCTTTAATTCTTATAGATATATAGACACTATCAAATAATAAACATAATCTAAAATCTTTAGTCTTTAGTCTTTAGTCTCAATCCAAAGAGAAGTAGTCATTTACAAAAATAGAATTACAGAATAATATTAATTACCAAGACATATGCTCTATAACTTTATCATGAAACTAGATCACCAAAAAATCACAAAGTTGGATACACTTAGCTAAATAAAATATTAAAGAATTAAAAACTAGGAAGTTTGTCTACAAGTAAAAAAACTATAAATTTGATGGCACGTTCTCACGAGTTAAAAAAATGAACGATGAACATCTATACATTTAAAACTCTCAAAACGTGTTATCCATTTTAAAGCATCTAGAAATTAGACTTTTTAAAAAACATATAAGTGATCTTGCAGAAGTAGCAGTTAAAAAATAGATCAAATGTATTTCCTGTTGTATATGAATTATTTCAGGTTAACCTAGTTTGAAAGTTGACACATACATATTCATAGAAGAAGAACTAATAGACAAAAGAAGGGGACTGTGTTTTTAACAAAAACACCTAAAAGACGGCGTTTCACGATTTGAGGGCTTTAGACATACAATCATTAAGCTGAAGTATATTAAATCTCTCAAAAACCACTCTTCACTTTATTTATTAGGGTCAAATAAAAAATATGCATATAATTAAAAGCAATAGAAGTATAATTTACATTATTTTATTATATGCATAGGCATTTATATAAGGCGCTAAGCCAATGATTTATATATATTTCTATTCTGTATTTGTTCGTATAATATATATTATGTAAACCAATACATATGCAAGTAACCGTGCTATTAATAGGCTTTGTGTGGATAAGTTGCTAACTTAACTACCTTCTTATTTCGACCTTAAGGTTATATAAAAGCCCTGAACCTCGTTTTTATGTGCTTTTTGTACTATCTATTTGTTGATACGATTGTAGAGTATCTGTGATACAATATAAATGGTGATAATATGAATAAAAAAACAATAATGGTCATCTTTACAGGTGGCACAATATCTATGGAACGCAATCATAACACGAATATGAACCAGATCATAGATAACCAAAATGAACTAATAAACAACATATCTAATGAGATACCAAACGTCAATTTAGAAACAAAACTTTTCTCTTTAAAACCCTCTCCAGCCATCACGCCTTCTGACATGTTTGAGCTTGCAAAGCTTACCAGTTCTCTACTTGAGGACTCCAGAATTGATGGTGTTGTGATTACTCATGGTACAGATACACTCGAAGAAACTGCATATTTTTTAGATTTATATTTAGCTACTTCTAAGCCTGTGGTTTTTACTGGATCGATGAGATCATATTCTGAACTAGGTTTTGACGGATTAAGTAATCTTGTCTCATCTATATTAGTCGCTTCCAATGATAAGTCAAAAGACAAAGGTGTACTTGTTTGTCTAAACGATGAAATAAATACTGCTTCAGAAGTTACCAAATCACACACACTTTCACTTGATACTTTTAAAGCATTAGAGTTTGGACCTATAGGAATTGTTGAATCGGAAAATGTTATTTACACAAGAAAAGGACCTGATAATAGAAAACTTATCAATCCTATGACTATAGAAAACTCAGTTGAGATTGTTAAAATTTATGCAGGGTCAAGTTCACATATACTAAACTTCCTAGTTGAAAGTAAAATTAAAGGAATTGTCATTGAAGCATTAGGTCGTGGCAATGTACCACCTCAAATGATTCAAGGTATCCAAAATGCAATCGATCATAACATTCCAGTTGTTCTCACATCTAGATGTCCAAAAGGTAGAGTCTTAGATAATTATGGATACGATGGTGGTGGACATCATCTGAAGACAATTGGTGTAATATTCACCAGCAATCTTAATGCTCAAAAGGCGAGAATACGTCTGATGCTTACACTTGGTATGACACAAAATCTTCAAGAAATCGCAACCTATTTCTAAGGAGTGATTTAATGATCAAGTTATTAAAATATAAATACTACTTTGCTTTTATAGTATTTTTGTTTGGTTGTCTTGGGATTGTTTTACAAATCTTTAGAGCAACTCAATCTTCAAATTCATCAGATTATTTACTCGTAACTTCTTTCTATTTTACAACTCAAACCAATCTAGTATTAACACTTACTTCTTTGTTATTTGTTTTAAAATTAGATCAAAAAAATTGGTTTAAATACTTGATGTTTATAGCACTGTTTAATGCTATGATCACTGCAGTAATTTTCCATCTTTTACTTTCATCTTTTATGGAAAATATTGAGTTTATTCAACATGTCCTACATACTATAAATCCCATACTTTTTGTTAGTTTATATGTGCTATTTTACAAGCAATCTATAAGTCTAAAGAAGTTCTGGATAAGTCTAATTCATCCCTTATTGTTTTTGCTTTTAACATACTTATTTATAGAACCAATCTTTGGTGATTTAATTGAAATAACAATGCCAAATTTTGAAAGTGCAAGATATATTTATCCCTTCTTAGATCCTAGAACTTATGGTAATTCTTGGAAAGGATTATGGACATTCGTCTTAGGAATCATGACACCTTTGGCAATATTATTTTCACTTTTATTACTAAAATTAAAACAAATATTTGATAAAAAATACATAAATCAAGCATAAAAAAAGCCTAAATCTCAGCAATGATTTTAGGCTTTTTTAATGTCTCTACAATTAAAATTTCATTATTTTTGATCTAATTTTTTCTTTTTTACAGGTTCTTTAGACACTTTTTTTTCATTATTTTTAATAGATTTTTCTGTAATATTTTCTTCTTTTTCATCTTTTTTATCATCAATTATGATGTCTTGATTATCTTCTAATTCTTCTTTTTCTACATTTTTTTCTACTTGTTCTTCAAGTTTTTCTTTCTCTTTTTGTGCAGCTAATTTACTCATTTCGTCTTGTAATTTCTTGATTTCAACAAGATGCTTTTCCTGTTTTATTTGTTGTTGTTTTTCTATTTCTCTTCGCTCAACTGCTATTTTATTTTCCAAATCTAGAAGCTCTTTTTCACGATGATCTTCTTCTGCAACTGATTTTAAAAACGCTGAATGTTCTTGTTCTTTTCGTACCATTTTTAGTTTAAATTCGCGATTTTTAAGTCTTTTATTTAACCCTTTTTTTATGATGTAATTCAGCTTAGAAATAGGTGAGAAAATGAACTTAAATACTAATCCTGTTCGCTCTAATAAATTATATTTTCCGCTATCAAATCTTTCTTTTTTAGCTTGTTTTTTATATGCTTTTTTCTCTTCTCTAACCATCTTTTTTAAAGTTCTATATGAGTCTTTTGCTGTCTTTAAACTACGTCTTCCTAGTGTATCTTCTACGTATATTTTTAGTCTCTTTAATTTATTTTCATGAGCAAATATAAAAGCTTTTAATTCATCAATCTCAATTGATATTTTAATAGAATCTCTCGGTGCGATCTCTGTAACTTCTTCACTTATAGGCAGTAAATTCTTCTTAAAAATATATCCGACAGCAGCTAGTTTCACGCTAATAAATGATGTGTTAGACACTAGAATATCAACGAATTTTTTATCTTCTCTAATCACTAAATCTTCATTTAATTTAAAAGCTCTCTTACCAATTAAATCAAGTGTTTTACTATTCTTACTAAGATTAACAACGCTAATGATAAGTGCTAGTATCAATCCTGCAAAAATAATTAAAAACTCAGGTTCTAAATTTTTTATCCAATCTAACATTATTTTTCACCTATGTATTTCAAAAACGATTTTCCGTTTTTTGGTTTTTCTGTATTAAAATTATCTGCAATTGTATATCCCATATCTGCAAAGGTTTTAAACACTGGCATCTTTAAACCCTTATTAAATCTTTTCGTATAAACAAGTAATGGCACATATTCTCTAGTGTGATCAGTACCGTGATGAATAGGATCATTTCCGTGATCTGCTGTGATCATTACTAAATCATCTTCATTTAGTTTATCTAAAAATTCTGGGAGTTGTCTGTCAAAATCTTCTATTGCTTTGCCATAACCAATTGGATCTCTTCTATGTCCATAGAGTGCATCAAAGTCTACAAGATTTAAAAAACATAATCCTGTAAAATCTTTTTCAGCCGTTTGTGTTAACTGAACCATGCCATCATCATTTGATTTTGTTTTACTATATTCTGTGATACCATAACCAACAAAAATATCATTAATCTTACCTAATGCAATAACATCATAATCTGCTTCACTTAAGTAGTTTAAAACAGTTTTATCAAATGGTTTAAGTGCATAATCGTGTCTATTAGATGTACGCTTGAAGTTATCTTTATTTGTTCCTAAGAAAGGTCTAGCAATCACACGTCCAACTTTCCATTCAGGTTTCATCATCATCTCTCTAGCTATTTCACAAATACGATATTGTTCCTCTATAGGAATAATCTCTTCATGCATCGCTATTTGTAATACTGAGTCAGCTGATGTATAAACAATTAAGTCACCTGTCTTCATATGATGTTCACCAAGTTCTTTAATAATTTCAGTTCCTGATGCAGATTTATTACCAACTATTTTTCTGCCTGTTCTATTTTCTAATTCTTTAATTAATTCTTCAGGAAATCCAGTATCTGTAAAAGTTTGAAATGGTTTTGTTATATAAAGCCCCATCATTTCCCAGTGACCTGTCATCGTATCTTTTCCTAAAGATGCTTCTTGTACCTTCGTATAGAATGCTTTAGGTTGATCTACGGGTTCAACATTTTTAATTGGTGCGATATTACCATATCCTAAAGCTTTTAAGTTTGGTAGTTTTAAATCCATAGCTTGAGCAATGTGACCAATGGTATTTGCACCTACATCATTATAATCTTTGGCATCTGGTGCTTCACCGATACCTAAGCTGTCCATAACAATTAAAAAAATTCTTTTATACATTATAATTCCTCCTTTGCACGTGGGTGTGCTTTTTGATATATCTCTTTTATTCTTTTTTGACTAATATGTGTATAGATTTGAGTGGTTGAAATATCTTCGTGTCCAAGTAATGTCTGTAGTGTCCTTAAATCCATACCGTTTTCTAACAAATGTGTCGCAAATGAGTGTCTAAGCGTGTGTGGTGAACATTCAGTTGTTATATGTGCATCTTGTGCGAGTTTCTTTAAAATCTTGAAGAAGCCTTGCCTTGATAATCGACTTCCATTTTGATTTAAAAATAGATGAGTCGTTTGTTTATTTTTTAATAAATGTTCTCTAGAATGAATCATATACTTTCTTAATGCGATATTTGCCATATCAGACAAGGGAACCATACGCTCTTTGTCACCCTTTCCATGAACGATAACATAGCTTTGATTTAAGTGAATATCTTCTATATTGATATCTAACAATTCACTAACTCTAAGTCCTGATCCATAAATGAGTTCTAGTAATGCTTTGTTTCTTAATCCAAGGTCTGTTTGTTTATCAACTTGTTCTAATAAAGCAACAACTTCATCAACTGATAAAACTTTAGGAAGTGTTTTTTCTGTTTTTGGTGAAGCAAAGTCTTTTGCTACATCTATATGGACTTCATTTTCAATGAATAGAAAATGATGAAAACTTTTAATTGATGTTAGCTTTCGAGCAATAGTTTTACCTGATAATTTTTTATGAAGTGTTTTTAAATAACCTTCAATATGTTTTTTTTCTATATGCTTTGGTTTACTTATTTTATGATATTTTTCTAAAAATATTTGATATTGCTTAAGATCACGCACATAAGAGCTCACCGTGTTTTTAGATGAACCTTTCTCTTTTGTTAAATAATATTCGTAATCTTTAATCAAATATTTCATATAAACACCATAAATACCTGGTTACCTAAAAATATACCTTTGTCTGTTAATTTTAAATAACCATTTTTTATCTCTACAAGTTCTAGATCAATTTTATCTAAAAGTTTTGGATAAACATCCAATAGTTTAATCGAGTATTTTTGTTCTAAATCATTTATATTAACGCCTTCAATCTTTCTTAATCCAAAAATTAATTCATCTTGTAGTAATGTTTGTTGATCCTGGGGTTGACTACTTTTTAAAGGATTTTCTAAATATTTTGGCATTTGTGTATGATTATAAGTTCTCACTTGATTAACAAACCCATGAGCTCCTAAACCACATCCTATATATTCACCTAATGTCCAATAAATTAGATTATGAAGTGAATGGTGATTGTTCTTTTGGAAGTTAGATATCTCGTAATGTTCAAATCCTTGTTTTTTAAGTGTATCAATTACTAATTTATACATGTTAGCTTCTATATCTTGATCAACTTCTTCGAAATTACCTTTTAGATATTGATGATAAAAGTATGTTTTTTCTTCTAAGATAAGAGAATAACAAGAAACATGTGTGATATCTAGTTTTTCTATCATCTCTAAATCATAGATTAAATCATTGATACTCTGATTGGGTATCGCATAGATTAAATCAACACTAATCTGTTTAAATCCTAATTGTTTTAAATCATCAACTACATCAAATACTTGTTGTGTTGTATGTTTTCTATTGAGATATGCCAAACGTTCTTGATTAAATGTTTGAACGCCTAAACTAATACGATTAATGCCATATGCTTTAAATAATCTACCTTTTTGTGGCAAATAACTCTCTGGATTAACCTCTATACTATATTCAATAGGCTTAATTTCTTTTAAACTATCAAATAAATAGGTTAATTGACTGATATCAAGCATCGATGGTGTTCCACCACCTATGTAGATCGTTTCTATTGAATCAAAGTGATCTTTATAACTTAAAATCTCAGCTCGAAGAGTTTTTAAGTATTGGTCAATCATATGTTTATCCTTTGGAACTCTTTTTACAAAGTCACAATAATGACAAATAGATTCGCAAAACGGAATATGAACATATAATCCCTTCATTTAATCATGTAAGATTTAAAGTGTATTAAGTTAGATCTTAACTCTTAAAATCTTTACT
>JAIOQX010000006.1 GCA_021108415.1 Acholeplasmataceae bacterium
AGTAAAGATTTTAAGAGTTAAGATCTAACTTAATACACTTTAAATCTTACATGATCTAATGAGATTTATAAAATGGTATCACGTATTGGTTTTTACGCTTTTGTTTTTAATTTTTATGATCTTCATTTTACCAAATGAAGCTGCTGCATCTTCTGCTAATGGTATAGAACAATCTCCAGACACTTCTATCTTTTATACAAGTCAAACTTTATATAGGCTTGCTGATGAATATGGGGAAGCTGGTAGAGATTTTTATATCACCCAACGATTTACATTTGATTTAATCTGGCCTATTGTTTATGGTCTATTTTTAATTTCTTCTGTCGGTTTTCTAACCTATAGAATTAATAACCCTAAATATAAACAAATCTTCTTATTACCTTTGCTTGCTATGCTATTTGATTATCTTGAAAATATATCAGTTTCAATTACAATGTCAAGATATCCATCTTTAACTCCAATCATATCTCACTTAGCTGGATTTATGACATTATTTAAATGGCTGATTTTAATGCTTGCAGTAATAGCTTTAATTTATTTATTATCCATTTACTTATACCTGATCATCTATAAAAAGAATAGAGAGGATTTTATATGAAAACATATGACAAATTATTAGAAGCAAAAGCTTATATTCTATCAAAAACAAACCTGAAACCTAAAATAGGTCTGATTTTAGGCTCTGGTCTAGGTAATCTAGTTGATCAAATGAGAGATCATATCGATATCAAATTTGAAGATATCCCTCATTTTAAAACAACCAAAGCACAAGGGCACCAAGGTGTTCTATCTATTGGTTATTTAAATGATGTATTAGTTATTGCACTAAAGGGTAGATATCATTATTATGAAGGTCACACCCTAGATGAGGTCGTCTTTCCTGTTAGAGTGATGAAATTGTTAGGCGTCGAAACATTAATCATCACAAATTCTTGTGGTGCAGTCAATACTTCTTTTAAACCAGGAGAATTAATGCTGATCACTGACCATCTAAATCTTACCGCAAACAATCCTTTAATTGGTGATAACATAGATGAACTTGGACCAAGATTTCCTGATGCATCAGAAATATATACAGCCCACTTACAAGAAATCGCTCAAAAAGAAGCTCAAAAACTTAATATAAAGCTTAATCAAGGTGTTTATGCATGGTGGACAGGCCCATCATATGAAACGCCTGCAGAGATTAAAATGATCAGAACACTTGGTGCAGATGCAGTTGGTATGTCAACCGTACCTGAAAGTTTAGTTGCGTCACATATGAATATGAAAGTCTTAGGCATTTCTTGTTTAACTAACATGGCATCTGGAATCCTAAAACAAAAACTATCTCACCAAGAAGTTTTAGATGTTGCTGGTCAAGTCAATGAGTCATTTTCAAAATTAATTATAGGGATTATCGCGGAAATATAAAAAATAAGCTCTGCACGAAATATTTCATGCAAAGCTTTTTTTATTTATTTGTCATCTTCCAAATTGACATTGGATGTTTAGATATCCTATCTTGAATATCTTTATTATCAAACAATAAACTTGGCTCGTAAATATGTTTAAGAAAATTTATTTCGTATAAATGCTCATTTGCTGTTAAAACAAAGAGATTTTGTAAAAACTCTACCACTTTTTTCTTCATATCATCCAATTCTAAATTATAGTCTTTGGAAAGCAATGGCAGTAGACTTCTTTTTACAGTATTGAATGACAAATCATTTATTTTATTTACTGCTATTTCCAGAAGTTTTTCAATAGATAACAAATCATTTGAATTGTGTATATAAAAAATAGAAGATTTTTTTAATAATTCTAAATCTTTTTCTTCAATCTTTTTATATTGGATCATCATATATACATCATATAAATCTCTTGTTGTAGTCCTACCAATTAAAGCAGCTATTTTTGATGCATAAATCTCAATAATATTTAAGCTAAAAACACTTAATGGTTTTATTATTTTTGAATTTATCTTATACATCTCAGGTTCAAAAATATGAGTTCTATTGATATAATTTATCTCAAGTTTAATATTATCAGGGCGACCAATCGTATTTGTATATTTTAGAATGTAAGCATCTAATATATACGAATATCTAGAAGCATCATCTATAATATATCCTTCACGTTTTAAAATTGCAGGAATAATTCTTTTATGTTTCTCTCTAATGTTTAAGGTATCTTCTTTAGACAGCATACCATTGAAATCTAAATCTATATCGACCGACAATCTCGGAAAATCAAAAAAACAAAGGTTGATTGCAGTCCCTCCTTTTAATACATAGTTATTTTTGAGTTCATTATGCTGGTTCAATATATGAAGGATTTCAGAAAGACGAAGAACTTTTTCTAATGAGTCCCGATTAAATTTATGTTTTAAAGAGAGTTCATGTAACTCATGAGTTGTATAGTTAAACATCTAAATCCCCACCAATCATTTTAGCTATATTAAAGGAATAAAGTTTCCAAACTTTATCGTATTCCACTAATTCATTATGTTTTTTGATAATGTACTTTCTTGTTTTTGTACCTTTATTCTTTAAAGTAGAGAAAAATTGTTCACTTAAAAAAACTCTTTCTTTAAAGTGAGACAATAAATGTCCGACTTTATTGTATAAAACTTTCTTATTGACATTTTCTAGATATGCTAATATATCATGCTCATTAAGTATGGGTATCATAGTTAACCCTTTTATAAGTTCTTCTATGTCTTCGTAGCTTTTTATAGAATCGATCAAATCTATAATTGTTCTCTCTATGGAAGTGACCTTAACATCTAGATTAATTTCAATAAGTTGATTATTATTTGTATATTTATATACATATCTAATATTTTCAAAATCGAAGTCTCTAAACTGTTTTAGTGACGATATATATACTTCCTGATAAACTTGATTGGCATATCCATAGTATTCAAGAGCACTATGATATGAAATGAAGCATGCATCATTTACAGCTGATGCTATTTCAAATTTATTAGCGATTAACCCCTGATTCTCAAGGCTAGCAACACCGTAAAGATTTTTCTTTATACGTCTTATATATCCTTTTTTTAAATAGTTTTGAATGGTCTGATTAGCTAATGCCCGATTACCTGTTAGACTGAGCATATACTCATAATTAAACAATCTTTTCAGCGAGAGTTCTGATAAATATTTCATATGGTTCACCTCTTTATGCATATTATACTATTTTTTTTACATTTATGCAATTATCATTATATAATTGTAAAAAAAATAGTTCAATACCAAAGCACTGCACTATTATTTTCTAATTTTATAGGTACCAATATATTTATGAAACTGATTTTAATTTAATTTCAAATATTGTATATTGGTCAACTTCAGAGAAACATGATATCTTTGCATCATTATGCTCACATATAGATTGTGCAATAGATAATCCCAATCCGAAACTATTAGACTTATATACTCTTGATTTATCAGTCTTATAGAACCTATCAAATATCTTATCTAAATCTTCAGGTTTTATACCCATACCTGTATTTTTAACTGTCACATAGATATATTTGTTTTTTTCATATACATTTAAATCAATTCTACCTTTTTTAGGTGTATATTTAATCGCGTTATCTAATAAGATCAACTCCTTCCTTATTATTCTATCATAAGAAGAATTCTTACTTTTCGTGTCTACTAAACTATATTAACAGCAATTTCAATAAAAATTAAAAATCATTAATTTACCGCTTGACAAAGATGTAATATTATATATAATAAATAGTGTTGAAGTGATTACCACTATATGAAATCACACATCCTGACTTCTCTAGCGGTAATCACTTCAACGACTTAATAGTGAGGGTAACCTCTCCAATTATATGATGCTTCAAGTTTTCTTAAAAAATGCCTCGCTGAATGGGCATTTTTTAATTTATCAGTTAAAAAAATGGTCAGTCTCAATGAGACTAACCATCTTATGAACTTGATTTGTTTTACTCATATCATTTTTATGTATTTTTAGGTAGCCTTTTATCCTTATATATCTTAAAGAAGATAAATATAATAACTCCATATATAGAATGAATAATAATATAATATAGTATATAAGTGAAAATAGAAATATCTGTTGTGCCTAATAGATTTCTTAATAAATCTCCTTGTAACAATAAATTAATAAATATATAAGATGCACTTAGATCAATTAAAGCATTAATGATAAATACATAAGCGACATATATTGCGGTATAAATAACAATATATTTTATATCTTTAGTCTTCGCAACGACAATGTTTTTTAACAAGACACTTGCGATAAATAAAATGGAGTGACTCGTAAATGCGATAACAGTTGAATAAAATCCATGGATTTCTACATATCTACTACCCATAAATATAAAGACAAGTAAATATCCAATACCAGATATAAAACTAGCAAATGCCGCAACAGCATATAACTCTTTTATTTTAAATATGATGACGATTCCAAATAAAAAGTATGCTAGTGTAGAAAATTCAATAGGGATCTTATCTAATTCTTGGTTGATGATATAAAAGGAATACTCAGCACTTTTATACACCAATAAGATTACCGCAATACTTGGTAGAATCATCTTCTTAAATTTTAAACTTGTTCTACTAATTAGAAAGCCAATTACTAAAACAAATACTGATAAGAGTAATGTATAAATATTCATCATAACCTCCAACACATTAACTCATATTATAACCCAGTTAAAAAAAAGTGTCAATAAAAAGCCTCTTTATCATTCATGATAAAGAGGTCTTTAAAAATTTATTTAACTTTATTGATTGCATCCATACTCATTTCAAACACTTCATCTTCTGTTTTATTAGATGTATTTAAAATGACATAAGGAATATCATAAACTGCACATTGAGCAGCAATCTTAGTCACATAGTCTTTTAATAAGCTTCTAAAATAATCTTCATTCTTATCAAAGTTTTCAATCTCTTGATCTCTACCTCTTAATAGAACTCTATTTTTAAAGTTATCCCAATCTACATCTAAGATGATATAGATATCAGGTTTTTTGATTTGATTCATATATGCATGAAAGACACCATTGTACATATTCATAATCGTAGGCATTCTTTTTAGATTATGTTGAGCAAATAACCAATGCTCAACTAAATCTCTATCAACAATGAAGTTACCTTCATATTTTTGTTGATTGAGCCAATGATTGTGAATAAAGTATATTTGAAGTAGCATTTCTACGTCTGTTTTTTGTTCGTATAGCCACTTTAATAATGTATTGAATACTTCATCGTCTTTTTCAAACTCTTCCATTACAGGTAGATCTAGAGCTTTTCCTAACCTTTGTACAAGTGTTGATTTCCCTGAGGCAATCATGCCTCCAATTGATATTTTCATTTTATAGTGTCTCCGTTTCTAGGTTTATGTCTCATGTAAAAATGATATCATTTGATATAAGTTATTGTCAATTAAATCTTTTATTTTTTAAAACTTTTTTGATGACTTGGAATACTTATCATAATATTTCTTTTTTGATTTGGTTTTTGGTTTATTTTTTTTATATGGAGCATCATCTGACTTTTTATTTTTGTCAGCTGAATATCCTTTTTTTCTTCTGCCTTGAGATTTAGAATTAGAATTTGATGATCTTTGAGCTTTTATGATATTTAATTCTTTTCTTGTTTGTGTTGTTCTTATGGCTGTATGAAAAAGGTGATCTGTTATGACTGGTATTTTGATTTGATTGACCTTTTCGATTGCGGTTAATAAATGTGCTTCATCTTGAGTACAAAACGATAATGCTTGTCCTGATCTTTCTGCTCTACCGGTTCTACCAATTCTATGAACATAAGTTTCAGCAGACTCTGGAAGATCATAGTTGATCACATGTGTTAAATCATCTACATCTATCCCACGAGCTGCAATATCGGTTGCAACTAAAACTCTAGTTCTTTTATCTTTAAAGTTATTTAAAGCCTTTTGTCTCATGTTTTGTGATTTATTACCATGGATTGCATCTGCTTTTACACCGTAGGCAAGTAATTCTTTAACAAGTTTGTTTGCGCCATGTTTAGTTCTTGTAAAAACTAGGACTGCTGATAGTTTAGGATTAACAAGTAAGTCTATTAATAAATTGGTTTTATCTTTTTTTGTTACAAAATATAGGCTATGATCGATTTTATCGATCATCGCTTCTGGCGGTGTAATTTCTATTCTTACTGGATTGATTAATAATTCGTTTGCAAAAGATAAGATCTCTTTTGGAAGTGTAGCTGAAAACATCATGGTTTGATGCATATCTTTAATATAAGATACGATTTTTCTAACATCTCTTATAAATCCCATATCAAGCATAAGATCTGCTTCATCTAAGACTAGATATTTAACAAAATTTAATTTAACTAACCCTTGGTTAATTAAATCTAATAATCTACCTGGTGTCGCAACTAAAATATCAATACCTTTTCTTAATGCGATTTCTTGTCCTCTTTGTGAGACACCTCCATAGATGACTTCAGTTTTAAGTCCCATTCCATATGAATAGCCCCTTAAGCTGTCTTTAATTTGCTCAGCTAATTCTCTTGTTGGCGCTAAGATTAATGCTCTAATATGTTTTTTATCATATTGTAATTTATCTTGATATAGACCTTGTATGATCGGTATTGAAAAGGCGGCTGTTTTACCTGTTCCTGTTTGTGCACTGGCTAGTACATCTTTTTGTTGTAATAAAACAGGAATAGCCTGTTCTTGAATAGGTGAGGGTATATCATAGCCCTCATGCTCTACTGCTTTTAAGATTTCTGGGATAATCCCTAAATTTTTAAATGACATTTGTTTTTTCTCCTCTTTGTCGCTTGATTCATGTATTTCTATTTTTTTCCATTAAAAAAAGCGTTGTATAAGCTAAACAACGCTTTTAAACTATAAGTTTTAAGTTTGCGGTATGTAACTATAGCTTCCATTGGTTTCGTATTTAGAAGCATTTATATCTTATCATAAAATGATATAATTTACAATCGATTAAGTTTTATGAAAAACTCATTGCATAATAGATATAATTCCTATATAATTAAATTAACTTAATAAGAGTTCATTGGTGTCATTTATGACATAACAGGGAATCAAGTTGATGCTTGAGCTGTCCCAGCAACCGTGATACAGACGAAATGCAAATACCACTGCTTTTAAGCGGGAAGGTGCAAAGTAGGATGAAGTTTAGCCGGTAGACCTACCAATAAATTCAAATAAGTAACAGTCTTCTGGGATTAAAGAGTGTAGATAACTTTTTTTTGTTATTTACCACGTCCCATTGGACGTGGTTTTTTTAAAACAAAAAAAGGAGATTAAACATGAAAAAAACCTTAGTTTTACTGCTTATGTTACTAAGCATGGTCACACTTGCTGGGTGTCAAGAAGATGACGTCGTTATACCTACACCAGATGTAAATTCATTTAGTTTCGAGTTAGTTGATTTAAATGGGGAGAAATTGATTGAAGAGACAATTTCTTTTGAAGAGGGTTCAAGTGAATCTACACTTGATTTAATTGAAACTGTAGTTGATGTTGATTATGATACTTTTGATTTTGGGATCATGATTAATGGAATTGATGGACATTATCCAAAAGAGTTTGGAGCAAGTTATAATTACTACTACCAAATCTTAGTCGATGATGTAGCAAGCACAGTGGGTATTTCAGAAATTGATTATGTTGATGGTATGAAGATATCATTTGTAGAAGTGTCTACATTATCTGAATTTGATTTAATGGTTGATACATTCATCTATGATTTCATTGAAAACAATCTTGATGGGTATTTATCAGATGATTATGTAGATTATATGGTCTTATCTAGTATTTATCAATTAGATATGAAAAATTATATAGATTTTGATTTTGATGCTTATTATACATATGAAAATCTTGATTTAAGTAATCAAGTACTCAGTGAGATGAGTTTATCAGAATTATTAAAAGCAGGTCCTGTTTATAAATTAGAAAATATGAATTTAGAGGATTATAAAAATGCACTTAAAGCTTTAGATGTATCTAATCCTTATTCAGCTACTTCTTATCTTGAAGCTTTATATATGGCAGGAGAAAAAGATGAAGTTGTAGCACAAACTTTAATGAGTGAAGTAGTCGCAGATCCTGATTTAGCTGGTATGTCTTTAATGGCGCTTGCGCCTTATAGTGACTTAGAAGGATATGCTACTTATTTAGAAACAATAACTGATTATATCAAAACAACTTTAACGGCTACTGGTATTGAATCTTGGGGTAGTTCAAATTCAGCATCTACTGCTACAGTAATGTTAGGATTAATTGCCCAAGGCATTAATCCACAAGATCCACTATATTCAACTGATGATATTGGATTGGTTCAAAGCTTAATGGGCTATGTTGATGGATATAGCTTTAAATGGCAATTATCAAGTGAAGATGTAGATCTAGCTTTTTCTACACCACAAGCGTTTAGTGCACTTGTAGCTTATAAATTATCAAGAGACGTTTGGGGATTTCCAGGTAGTAATATTTTAGACTTTAGTTAAAACGATAGGAAGTGTTGTAAGTGAAAAAAACGATCATCAAAATTGCATTAACAATTGCAGCACTTCTTTTAGCATATCTTGTTATCAATGTCATCATGGGTGATGGCACAACTGATGATGAGGGTAGTTTTGAATTAGTTATTGTAGATGTAGATAATAATATTGTATTTGAAGATGTACTAACTTATAGTGAAGGTCAAACATTTTTTGATGTGTTAAATGAGAACTTTGAATTGACTTGTGCAAATAAGTTTTATGAAGCAGACATGAGCTGTAGTTATAAATTTAGTATTTTGCAATATAAGAATCACGTAATCTTAGGTATTAAATCTGATGTTTTTGAAATCGTGACAGACTGGGACAACACATTTTTAAACATCGAGATTTATATCGACGATACATATGTTAAATCAACTGTTGGTTTTGATTATGTTGATATAGAGGAAAATAAAAAGATCCGCATTACTGCAGATCTAGTGGAGTAAGTTAATGACATTTAAACATTCAAAAACTTTAAAAGAATTAACTTTAATGGTTGTATGTGCATCCATTCTTTTTGTTCAGCAAATTTCACTATCCTTTATTCCAAATGTTCAGTTTTCTGTTTTATTAGTTGTTTTATATACGAAGATGTTAGGATTTAAGAAAACGAGTTTGATTATTGTAGTTCACGTAGCAGCAATTAATCTTCTATCACCTTTTGGGCCTGTTGTGCCTACACTTATCCCTGCGATGTTTATCGCATGGATGATTATTCCTGTATTGTTAACAACTGTGTTTAGGAAAGTTGAAAATGTCATATGGTTAGCTCTGTTTGGGCTAGTTTATGGATTTGTATATGGATGGGTTTATATTCCTTTTACTGTGTTCTTGTTAGATACACCATTTGTGCCTTATTTGATTATGGATATACCTTTTGAGGTGTTGATGGGAATTAGTAATATGATATCTATTTTGTGGTTATATGAGCCTTTGAAGAAAGCATTCAGACAGCAATTGATGATTCTTAACGGGAAAGAGTTTAAAATATAGATAGTAAATTTATACTATAAAATGGCGGAAATTTCGCCATTTTTTTATTATATTTAAATTGAAATAATAGTTTATATTTTAATTATGTGAATCAGTTCGCTTCCCCTGTCTTGTCATACCCAAGTTTGTTATGTGATTAGTATGGAGTTTATTTGTAGAACATGAATATTAGTAGCAAATTGTGTGTAGCTAAAAAGAAATCTCCAGATTTTTTTAATGTCACTTACCCAATTATTTCTTCTTTAATTATACATATAGCTTTTTGAGATAAAGATGAGGTTTCCAAAAAGTCAACATGCTCCTTAACATATTTTCTAAATAGATTATCATATTCATCATCAACTTCACGACTATTTACAATCGAATATTTTCTTAAACCATTTGTATAATCTATCCGTCCAAATCTATTGAATGAGAATCCGTTAGTGATAAAGTGATCTACAATTACTGTAAATTTTTCTCCAAATGTCTTTAAAAGTTTTTCCGTTACTTCCTCTAATTCATAGTAAAAATCTTCAGTTGTTGTCAACAGAATAAAGCCATTTATTTTAGAGTTGTTTTGCGGTATAAGGAAAACATTATTTACCATTTCATTCACCTCAACTAACTTTAATTTTATCATATGCATCTCTTAATGCAACTAAAATTTCTTCGACAATCGACAACATATCATCTGATTCCTCAATTATTGCAGTCATTTCAGTGTTTACTCTTACGTGCAAGTAAACATTTCTCTTGTTCCCATACAAGCTATGCAACCCAAATAGTATTGTTTTTATTTCTTCATTTATTTTAAGATTATCGGTAATTTTTATAGTATCTCCCTTGTATTTAGAATGAAACATACAAAAAGTATTGTTTTTATTTAACTTATATCCATATTCTTCTGTTAATACTTTTTTTAAGAAGGCTTCTAAAGCCCTAAATATTCCTGCTAATAGAACACTATAATCCTCAATAATAATTCCCGTTTTACAAAGAATATATGAGCTATTAAGAGTTTTTTGAATGGGTGGGGCTAAATATTCATACGCACTACCTAATTTAGTTTTCAACTCGATAGTATAAATTTCACTATTAGTTACGTTTACTCCTAAAATTTGTGTGCTCCAATTAGTGATATCGTGGTTTGTTACAATCTCATTCTCACTAAGATAATCCATCAATATGTTATATACATAAAATGGTTTAGACTGGACAAGAACAGTTCCATTTGGATAGATAGCTAAGTGGAGTAAATCCCCATTACTACTCTCTAAAATATGTTTATTTTCACTGCTCTTAAGTTCAATATTAATGAATGCATTAGTAGATATGTATTCTTGTAGATTTTTCATGAAATCTGGTGAAGTATTAGCAATTGAAAACTGATTCGTCGCTATATCAGCAGAATAGCATTTATCTTCCAAAAAACTTATTAGCAAATTTGACTGCTCTTTATTCTTTCCTACAGATAAAATGTTTATTACGTTCCTTTTCTTAAAGAATAAATTAATAGAGCAATCATTGTTATTCAAATAAAAATGTAATTTCCATTCATTAGTTTCAGAAACATTGAAGTATTCCTTGATAACAAATGTCTTTTCAATGTGATGGAATTCATGGATCAATTTATCAATTTTTTCCTTAGTAGAAATCAATTTAGCCATTTTAATTCTCCTTTGCAAAATGAAGATTTCTTGCTTCATTTTTACCTTTTTTTTCATTATATACAATGTCAAAGAATACTTTTTTCCGTAATGATAAGCTACCATAAAGTTTTTTATTAACTCTAAAGTAATAATCTTTTTGATTACTTCCTCTAATAAATCCAAAACTATCATTGAACATTTTTATTTTGCCTTCATTCATACCTGTAAAGTAAATAACAGAGTCTTGTAACTTTTCAAAATCTATCTTTGATGATCTTGATATATCATATAATTTTACATAGTATTTCAATGCATCTTTAATGTTCCAACCATTCTTCAATCTAATTTGATAACACAATTGCAGCAACTTAGTTGCAACTTCTTCGGACTGATTAACCAGTAATAAAGCCAAATCATAGATAAGATTAACCATCATGTCGCGGTCTCTTTTTGTTCCCGTGATAAATCCTTTAGAGGCATAAATTATGCTTTCCGGAAATTTAGCATTTCTAAAATATATATTAGAAATTTTATGATATAAAAACCATTTATTTTCTTTTGTTACAAAATCCAAGTATGTTCTAATATCTTTATCAAAGTCTGTCGAAATCATACATTTAGATAATAACTGTCGTGATTTTATCCATAAATCATTTTTATAATTCCATCTAGAAATACTTCGAAGAGCAAATTCTGAAACAGATATACAAATTTCGAATCTCTCAAGTTTCACAAGGGATTTAATTAACATAGTATAATAAAACTCTTTTGAAGAAACGTTTGTGTAATCTTTTCCTTCTTTACTCTTAAATTCCATTTCATTTTCCGATAGTATATCTGGATTTAACTTAGTTAACCAATAATAGATTTTTTCATAATTAATATTATTTGAGTTTTTGATTTTTTTTACGAAATATCTAATTGACAATACAAATGGGGTATAATGTTCTTTTAACGTTGGGTATTGATTGCAATTATCTATAATCTTTTCTAGTATAATTTCATCAGTGGAAATATCATTATCAGCATCTACTCTCATTGCTTTATAGAGACTCCAAGTATACCAATGTTTGCAAAATTTATTAAATTCAATATCAGAAAATCGCTCATATATATCAATGAACTCTTTGTATCTTTCTTCGTCAAATAATTGTTTCCCGAATTGAGAAAATCTATATTGGATAATGTTTCCATTATTTATCCAATCATATTCTTTTTCGTCAAATTGCATTTTTCTACCCCCAATCTAAAACAGTTAAAAAACCTGAAATATTGTAACAAGATAATTAAGTATTTCAGTTTGGTAGGTAATATAGAAAATTTCAGTTTGTTGATAATAATTGGAGTTTTCTTTTTACTTTCCATTAAGTTTCCCAAAGAAGTTTTTGATACTTAAATATCGTAAGCATTTGGTATCGCAATAGAGTCAAGTAGATTAATAAATGATACAGTGTTATACTTAGAACCTATTGGAAAACCAAATGTGATCTCAATATTAGGACAAAACATTTTGTGATTAAAGCTAGATAAAATTGTGTTAGTAGAGACATTGACTGGATTTGAATTATCTTGATCAAAAAAAAGTTTCACATCTATCGATAATTGTGACAAGATATATGCAAACACCATCATATGGTGTTTACCATAGACTGGAAAAATATAATAATCTCCAAAATACTTTCCATTATCAATGAGCATTTTTTTTACAAACAACTCATCATTCACACCTTCAACTAAATATACAGTTTTAGAAAATAGAGACTCCATAAAATCGCGATAATGTAATCTCATAATGTTTTCTTTTAAATTTGTTAGATTAAAATAACTGTATGATTTACCTAATCCTGGATTGGCACTCAACAAAGCGCTGTGAGCAACATAAGAACTAATGGAACCTGTGAAATCAATATGTTTTTCAGTATATGTAGCATCGTTTAATACGCTAACGTTATCAAGATTTAAATCCAACATTGACAATAGCTTTGCTGAATGAGTAGCAATGTATATATCCCGCGTTGAAGATAAACTGTTCAACAAGCTTGCAGTCTTATTAAGCATCGAAGGATGCGAATATTTTTCTGGTTCGTCGATAAATATGTAGTTTTTTGATGACTTATTTACAAGTTCTAGCAACAAATGCATTCTCTGTCCACTGCCCATCTTCTTTTTCACATCGTTTTGGTTTATTTTAACAAGATTTTTATGAGTCTTTGCTGTTGAAACTGAAATAAAATCACCACTTCTTGTCATTCCATTCATTAATAAAACCCCATCTAGAATGGTATTAAAATTAGCTATATTTGCCGTAACCTCAGTATCAATAGCCTGTTCATAGATTGTTCTTGAAGATGCAACCGGAATAGTCTCCAATAGTTCTGATAAAATATACTCCATGGTTTTAGAACTATCCTTTGTATCTTTTACTTCATCAAGTAACAGTATTTCAGATTCAAGAAACAATATTTCTGTTTCACTTATACCTGAAGCAATAAGACCATTTCTAATACTTTCTAATTTGGTGGTTTTACCATACCCATTTGGACCAATTAACACTTTAATCAATATTTTCTCCCCCTTATAGGATATATTTCAATTTAAATCATTATTATGAAGTTGCATAAATACTAGTTATGCTTTCTAAAAAATTCTGTATACATTGATTTGTATGAATCCGTATTATACTCTACAACATCAATATAGTATGCACTCAAAATGCTTCTTTTACTAGAATCCATATTTTGCGACAAAACATGATAAGCTATTTTATTTTTTCCAATTTTCCCTTCTGCAATCTCTCTTGCTCTATAGTTCAAAACAAACCAAATTGTGCTCTCGGAATAATCAAGTTGATACCCAATAAAATCTACATTTTCGCTGAGCAACAAATCTATCCATGATTTCTTTGCATCTTTCTTATTCATATTGTTAATATGATCTTGTATTTTTCCAACAACAGCTAAATAATACTCGTATCCAAGAACCATTGTTTTTGGATAATCAACTTCCCCATGAATGTGCCAAACATTAGTTCCAAAACATTCATTTTTTGTGTACAACCTATATCTTTTTTCTCTGTTTTTATTAAGTTTCTTACTCTTAGCATCTAGGGTTTCATCTTGATCAGCATATTCAGTTTTGTAAAAAGAAAACCCTTGCCCTCTTTTTCCCAAACTATCTTCGATTAGATAGTCATAATTTGTTGTAATTATGTCAGTATATGTGGTATTTTCTAAAAGGTCGTGTATTGGGGTAGTCTTTATTTTCTTTATTCCGTTAATTACTTCATCAATTAAGTATTGTTCATCATATTTATACTTTTCATTTCCAACTAAATATAGATATTCGAATCGCATAGGAAAAGGTACCTGTTCAGAAAACACGCCTGGTTCTTCAATCGACCTCTGCAAACTAACAATTAAATCTTCCCATGAAAACTCATTGCCTAATCTATTTATACCATTACCTAAAAAAAGTACTTTCTTCATTTTAAAAACTCCTTATAACTCATCATGTTCAGATTTTTAAGTTTTTTAACTTACTTACCACTTCAAACTTCACTTCTGTATCAAGTACTTCAAAATGCTTTCTTCCGCATAGAATTTTATTACTTTCGCGTTCTCTAAGTTCTTCGTTCTTTTCAGACCCTTTTGTTTCTGCAACGAAATATAGTTTATCTTCTCCACTTGATTGAATAACTACAACCCAGTCAGGATTATAATTCCCAAAAGGTGTGTCAACAATGAATTTTCTCGGTAGCTTAGCATAAAGAACTACATCTTCATCATCCTCAGCATCTAATGCAAATTGTTTTTCTATTGTTGAATCAAATATAACATGATCATAAACATTCTTTTCATCTGAAATATCAATTACATTTTTGTCTTTGTATCCGAATAATTCTGTTTCATCGAAAACATCTTCTTGTACATAAAACTCATCAGATTGATAATACTTAAGTCCTTTTGATAAATTTGATTTTTTAACAGAATTAAGAATTGACGAGACATTTTTAATGAATGCTTCTGGATTATCATAAAACTCAGATAATCTACTTGATTTTTTAATAATCTCAATAATGGTTAAACGTAATAGATGTGTTGCATCCTGAAGTCTTCTTATAAAATCTGGATAAACAATTTGATCAAATTCATTAATATCACCAACAGTTCCGTATCTAATTGAGCCTTCTTGAATGACTCCTGCACCAGTAATATTCAACTTTGTTCTTTCTCTTTCAATTTTTTCAGGCAATATTTTAGGCATAGATTTTAATTTATCAATGGCTTCATCCTTAAACTTATTAAGATCCATATCAACCGAATATAAAGTTTTTCTTCTGATTCGATTCCACATATCTTTAAACGCATCTGATATGAATACTTTCTTATTTATATTTACTTTAACTTTAGCATTTGCATCTTTAATCTCAATTTCACGAGACAATTTCTTAATTGTAAAAATTATTTTTTCTTTAAATGATACATATTCATCTTGAAGCATGAATTCATCATTTTGAACATCTATGAAGAATTTCTCTTCTACTTTCCCATTAACTTTAAGATATCCATTTTGCTTCAAATGAGCATATATTTGTGCTGAATCTTCTTGTGATAAAGATATCTCAACTCCATACTCAGTGGTTAGTTCAATACCTGCAAAACTTACTTTCTCAATAACTCCAAATTTATAACCTGCTTCTGATTCAAGCTCTTTTTGTAAACTTCCAGCAAAATCTTTGTAAGATTCATTTGCAACCACACTCAAAATATTAAATTTAGGCTCATTGACACGTTCTCCATCTTGATTAACACATATACGAAGTCCGCGTCCAATCTTTTGACGTTTTGTCATCGTATCTTTAGTTTCTACTAATGTACAAACCTGAAACACATTAGGGTTGTCCCATCCTTCTTTTAATGCTGAATGTGAAAAAATAAAGCGAATAGGTTCTTCAATACTTAAAAGACGTTCTTTGTCGCGCATGATGAGTTCATATGTTGATTCATCAGCTAATGAGTCACCTCTTGTATCTTTGACTCTACCTTTATTATCAACTGAAAAATAGCCATCATGAACTTTTTCAGGATCAAATGACAACTTACTATTATAGACATCTCTAAGTCTTTTAAATCTACCATTAATTTGTTTTGTAAACTCTTCTTCAAACCAAGTTGCATAAATGCCTTTTTGTGCTTGATTATCCTCATACATGCGATATTTATCCACTTGATCAATGAAAAACAAACTTAAGACTTTAATCCCTTGTTTTAAATAGGTTTCTTCTTTTTTAAGGTGAAGTTCTATTGTTTCTCTAATTTGAGCACGTTTGATTGCGTCTTGATTAATTTCACCAATAGCCTCTCCTTTATTAACTGTCATACCATTTGCAAAATAAACATAATCGACATCTTCAAAGATTCCGATATCATCCAAGATATAATTCATATCCTTATAGTAATCCACCCCTCCAGATTTTTCCCATAAGTCTTCATTGATTTTAGTTGTAACAGTACCTTTGGATATAGAGCCATCCTTATTGAGTATGTTAATTTCTAATTTAGCCGTATATCCATTTTTATCGTTAATAGAAATAAGTTTCACATATGGTTTAGCAGTTGTTTCATCACTTTGAAGTGAAGAAACTTCAATATGCTTAACAAGATTTTCTTGATATGCATCTACAGGCGTTAATCTATACATTAAATTATATAACTCGCGATGTGTTGCTGAATATCTTAATGTGCACATAGGATTCAAAGATTTAATAGCTTCTTTGGCCTTTTTTGTGTTATCAACTGATTGAGGTTCATCAATAATTACTATTGGATTTGTGCTAGCAATCAAATCAATTGGTTTGTTTCCGCTTAACTTGTCACTGGCACGATGAATGATATTTGCTTTAGTTTCTTTTTCAGGATCATCAAAGCTTTTTCTAAAAGCATCTATATTGATAATCATGATTTCAATATTTGAACTTGTCGCAAATGTTTGAATTTGTGCAAGTTTACTTGAATCGTAGACAAAGTAGTTATAAATATCATTATCATATCTTAGTTTGAAATGTTCTTCAGTAATTTGAAAACTTTTATAAACGCCTTCTTTAATTGCAATACTTGGAACAACAATTATAAATTTAGTAAACCCATATCTCTTATGTAACTCTAGAATCGTTTTGGTATAAACATAGGTTTTACCAGTTCCGGTTTCCATTTCAATGGTAAAGTTTCGTCCATTAATATCAGTACTCTTAAGAATACCGTTCTTCTCTTGGATTTTTCGAACATTTTGTAATAGTTCAAAATTATCAAGGTGTAGTTTATTGGCATAGCCTAGTTCATAAGTCACACCTTTTCCTTCCAATCTTGAGTCCGTTAATTCTGTAAGACCTTTTGAGATATCTATAGTGAAAAGAGAGTCTTTAACTTTAGACCCTTCAAATATATTTACAATAGATTCGACCGCATCAGTTTGATATTGCTGATCGATAAATTTTAATTTCATCAATATTCCTCCTAGATGCTTTTAATTTCTTCTACCCCAAGTTTTTCTAATGTATAAGTTGCATTAATTTTATCATTATCGTTAGCAAAACCTGATTCTTTGAAAATAACATTATGTGGCTTAAGCTTTCCAATTTCTTTAACATCATCTAACGTGATGTTATCATCCAAACAAACGATTAGATAGCCTTCAGCGACACTATACATGGTTTTTTTGTTTATACTGATATTTTTTACAGGCTTATCAAAAACGCCGTATTTAAGCATAATTTCATAGAGCACATCAAGATTTGATCTGTCTTCTTTGATGACTTCAGTTTGTGTAAATATTGTTTCTTCATTTAGCTTAACTGTTCCATCCCAAGGATTAATATTTGTTGAATCAAGCTTAAACACTTTAAAGCCGTTATCAAATGACTCTGGGTCAATAATATCCTCATCTAGCATACCTTTTTTATTCTTTTTATAAATAAGTTCTTGTTTGATCTGTTCACCAGCTCTACGGATGCGTTCTTTACCGATTTCACATAGGTTTGTATATCCAGCTTTATAAGCTTCTGTTGATTCGTCTGTAAGCTCTGGAAGCTGAATCATGATAAACTTACGATTTCCACCATCTTCAGAATTGAGTTGCATTACAGCGTGAGCAGTGGTAGCCGAACCTGAGAAAAAATCAAGGACAGTATATCCTTTACCGCTAATTTGATTGCCAAAATACTTAATCAATGATGTCGGCTTTGGATATTTAAATGCATCAGGAATATCAGAAAATAAAGTTCGAAATTCTTTCGTCCCATGCATTGTCAATGATTCATTGTAAATTGAACCAATTGGTTTTAAATCACTCTTAATTTCACTTCTATACTTCTTTAAAATAAAATTTTTTCCTTCATCTTTAGGAAATACCAATTTTCCTGAGTCAAACCATTCTGTTACTCTTTTTTCTGAGAAAGCCCAATAACGGCCATTAGGAGGATAATATTCTTCTTGAGTATATGGATTGATTATTGGAAACCTATCTCTTTCTGACCCACTTGCTGCTGAAGGGTTATCTCTGATCCATGATCCTTTTGGGTCATTATCTGGATTTTTATAATTAGCAAAATCCTTTAACACACCATTGAATATTATATTCTCTATGCTTTTAGCATACATGAATATATATTCGTGAGTGTGAGCAAAATTATGCGTTGCATCATTAGGTGTTGTTCTATTTTTCCATATCATTGTTCCTATTTTATTTGATTCACCAAAAATTTCATCGCATAATAACTGAATACTTTTTAATTCGTTTTCATCTATACTTATGAAGATTACACCATCTACAGAAAGAAGATTTTTAGCTAATAATAACCTCGAATACATCATATTTAACCAATCTGTATGAAATCTACCATTTGTCTCAGGGTTAGCTCTTGATGTTTGTAGTGTTTGTTCTTTATAGTTCTTGATGTTATCTTTAAAATCATCTTTATAGACAAAATCACCACCTGTGTTATATGGTGGATCAATATAAATCATTTTTATCTTACCAAAATATGTTTTTTGAAGTTGTTTTAAAACTTCTAGGTTATCACCTTCAATATATAAATTCTCAGTTGTGTCCCAGTTCTTACTATCTTTTTTCGATGGTATCAGTGTTGAAAAAGATGGTGACTGAGCAAGTCTAATGGATTTGTTTTTTCCATTCCAAGTAAACTGATACTTCTCAGCTCTATCATCAATTTCATCACCCAAAATAACTCTAAGTTTATCAAAATCAATTTTTCCTTCAGTAACAACGTTAGGAAAAATATCCTTTATTTTTTCGATATTTAATGTTTCCAAATTTAGACTTTTATTATTTATTTTATTCATTTTATCCACCTTTAAATAATGTTTTTTTTATTTTATGATATACTTGATATAAATAGATTTAACAGAAAGGATTATACTATGTCAAAATATACTACTGATAGAGAATTTACAAATCATGTCCATAAAGCTCTTGCTGTCCCTTTGATATATACAGTTTTAGACTGGATTGAAGAAGATGTGCCAAAAGAATTAATTGATTCCTTAGATGTTCATCATGGAATTGATTATATATTAAAAGATATTGAAAACAGTATTATCACTGTTCAAGAGCGCTTTAGAGATCAAAAATACAATACTTACAATGATTTTACCCTTCGTTATCGAAGAGATGACAATATGTATGATAGCCGTAAAGCATCTGAGTATTTTAAAATTGATGCTCAGTATATGGTTTATGGAATTACAAATGGCTATAAGACTGATTTTGAATCACTGACAGGTTATATGAAATATGCAGTAATAAATTTACATGTTTTGTTTGAGTTTATAAATCAAAAAAGAATTATATTAGATTCTTCAATATCTACATGCAGAATTGTTGACGATATTTTATTTGCTCCTATTAATAACAATCGGGATAAATCATCTAGTTTTGTTGCATTTGATATAAAAATGCTTAACTCACTTTTCCCTAATACAAATTTGATTAAACTACAATATGGTTTTATTTAGCATCCTTTATGGATGCTTTTTTTCTCAATTAATATCAAAATACTCGATTTATTTATTGTATTTCTCAAAAAATTGAATCTGAATATTATAAAACCATTTGAGCAACTTTTCTTAAGTCAATTACTTTAGTTTAAGTTCACTAACGATATTCAATATTTTTAGTTCTTTTTCTTTTATTCTCATATGAATATCCATTTTTTCTGACATCATTGAAGCTTGTTTATACTTTTCATATAACTTATCTACTTCTGACTTCTCATATTCCACAATCAATATACATCTCTTTGAACTAGAGTTTATACTAAGTTGCTTTAAATATGTACCTGTCAACGCAATCACTCTTTCTGAGAATACATAATCTACTAGTGATTCATAAAAATGTTTAAGATTAAAACCTTGGATAGTTTGAAGATTAAAACCTTCTAAAAAGCGCTTGTGACTCTCGTCCATTGCAAATAAGTTTGTTGTATATATTGATTCGATGACGCTTTTCTCCTTAACGTTTTTATTTATCCGTTTGAGTGCAGTTGAGAATATCAAACTTTCGTTCAATTGATATACAATCAAAACCGGATTAGGAAAAGCCATATGAAGTCTCTCATTTAAGGTTGCAAAATGCGTGTTAGATTTTAACATAACACGAATCACATATATAGATTCATATCGGTAATCTTCATCGATATATGGTTGAATTCTTATAGTATCCAGATCAAGAACACCCACAAGATAGATAGAATCAATTTCAGATGATAAAATCCTCTTTTCTTTAGTAGATGGATTTAATTGCTCAGCAATGTCTTTGAGTGCGATTCTTTGTTTTGTTTTTCCGGATTTAGGTATATTTAAATTATCTAGTATATTTTTCATTTGATCACCAAGAAAGTAATCAGTTCAAAATCATCTAATCCAGTTACTTTATTATCTAGTATTGTTGATTTACCAAGTCTGAATAATGACTTAATCCCTTTTTCTTCAATATAACCTTTAATATCAAAAATAGCTTTTTCAAGGAGTCCTGTATATTTATCCATTTTGTTGCCATTTTTTGTTTCTTGATTGAACTCATTCACTAACCTTTTAATTGGTTCATTTTTATTACTTGTAATCGCCTTATAGATATCTAGTATTTTTTTAGGATTTGTATTTTTTATCATTATCGTTCCATCTTCTTTTACATATACCAGATGATAAGGATAAAGTGAGTTTTGACCTTTCTCACTTTCTGTAAAATTCTTTTGTTTCAAGCAAAAAATAATACCAGAACTGACATCATTTATAAGTTTCTCATTAATGTCTGTCACTGCATAAATCCCTGTAGGATAAGATTCTAAAAGTCCAGGATGTGATTTCAAGTATTTATCAAGTGACATGATAAAATCATCTAATGTCAAGTCTGTGATTGAAATTCCTCCTGATAAATCTTCCAAATCAACAACTTCTTCTTGGAGTTGTTTTAATTGATCTTTACGATATTTTAAGTTCTTGCTTTCAGGATTTAAAAGATCATCTTCACCAGTTGCTGAAATATCAACCATAGTCATTCGGTTTCTGACTCTAGATTCAAGATTGATATATTCATCTAGATCAAGATTTGGCCAAAAGTTAACCAATTGAATATCTTTATTTTCCGATCCAATTCTATCAATTCTACCAAAACGCTGTATGATTCTTACTGGATTCCAATGGATATCATAATTAACTAAGTAATCACAATCTTGCAAGTTTTGACCTTCGCTAATACAGTCTGTTGCAATTAATACATCAATTTGATTCTTAACTGTAGCCTTATTTGATTTTGGAGAAAACATAGACAGTATTTCTTCGAAATCATTTCGAGCCTTTGGCACATTTGATTTTGTCACTTGAGATCCAGTTACGATTCCAGTATAAATTCCAAATGTTGTATAGAGCCATTCGGATAGATTATCATGCAAATATCCAGCTGTATCTGCAAAAGCAGTGAAAATAATAACCTTCTTATTTCCTGGATTTAGTGGATGTTTCATCTTATCAGCAATCTGATTTTTAAGTTGTATCAGTTTTGCATCATCTTTGACAGTAACTTTTGAAGCAACTTGAAGGAGATATCCTAAAGCTGCTTGATCCTCCTTTAAATCTGCTTTCAGTCTAATCAAGTCTAAGTCTTTGAGTTTCACCTTAACTTTTGTTCCTAATTCTAAATCATCAACTTCGTCATCATCAATTTCTTCTTCTAGGTCAACTTGATAATCTAAACCATGTTCAATTTTGGAAAGCATAGCATCCATTTTATCTTTGATTCGTTCCACCGTTAGTTTAAAAGCATAAATACTACTTTCTAACCGTTTTAAAATATTCACACGCATTAAATTTACGAGATTTCGCTCACGATCTGATTGCTTAAAACTACCTTGACCGCCTTTTACAATCTGTTCATAGAGTTTCTCATACTCATCCATCTTTGATGGCATAACATATAATAAAGGTGAGTAAACCGGCAAGTTGAGTTTTGCTATTAATCCATTTACTTCATCGAGTTTTGGGAATTGATTCTTTATGTCAATATTAGTCTTAACAGATATTGGTTTCAACCTATTTGGAAATTCCCCAATATCTTTCGTATCATAGTATTTTTGAATGTGCTTGCGACTTCTTGCGATTGTTACAGTATTTAAAAGATTAAAAAAGCTATAATCTAACATTGGTAATAAGTTTTCTGTTGTTTGCTCTTCTTTAGGAAGTTTAGACCATTCACCAAATCGATATTGTGCAATTCTTAGTGTGTTTTCAATGCTTTCAATATTTAAGTTATCGCTAAAAGCATCATCTTTATCTTCTGTGATAAACATAATTTGATTCTTAAGATCTGCTAACCTGTTATTTACTGGAGTAGCAGATAACATGAGTACTTTTGTTTTAATACCACTTTTAATGATATCTTCCATTAATTTTTGATATCTAGTTTTTTTACCCTTCAAAGCAGGATTGTTTCTAAAATTATGTGATTCGTCAATAACAATTAGATCATAATTCCCCCAATTGATTTTAGATAAATTTATATCTCCTGAAAATCCATTTTCTCTTGATAAATCGGTGTGATTAAGTACATCATAGTTGAATCTATCATCAACTAAAGGATTAGTAGTAGTATTTTGTTTAAATCCAGTCCA
Source organism: Acholeplasmataceae bacterium (assembly GCA_021108415.1). Lineage (GTDB taxonomy): Bacteria > Bacillota_I > Bacilli_A > Acholeplasmatales > Acholeplasmataceae > Mariniplasma. Next base: position 23,346 of record JAIOQX010000006.1, read on the forward strand.
GTTACCTCTAAGTTTTTTAGGAGCTAAAACTAAAACTCTAGCATTTCTAAGCTCATAATACTTCATTACAGCAAGTGCTTCAAAAGTCTTACCTAACCCAACGGAATCGGCAATAATACAACCATTATATAATTCTAATTTTTTGATAGCCCCAACTGCAGCGTCTTGTTGGAAATTATAAAGCATTTGCCAAATTTTAGTATTATGTATTCCTGTTTTTTCTTTTATCTTTGCCATATCATCCATATTTGTTAATTTTTCATTGAACAAATGATATAGCGTAACAAAATACACCAATTCTGGTGCGTTTTCTTTATATAAATTTGTAATGTGTTCAAGTAGAGTTTCTTTAACATCAACAACTAAACTAGGATTGTTCCAAATTGAATTATAAAAGGATTCAAAGTCATCAATGACATTTTTTTCAGTTAACACAGTGTTAAAATCCCATCTTGTTCGGTTCGAATACCCTAATCCATCTAAAGAAAAGTTTATACCATTCCCTGATATAACAAAATCTTTCTCATGTGCATTTTTAACAAATATATTGCTTGATGTTATGGTGCCAGATTTAAGAACTGATTTGACTTCAGCTTTAGATTGAATAAATTGATGACATCTATTTGCTACTTGATTTTGGTCCAAATTATTTTTCAACCCAATCTCCAAAGAGTATTCAGAAACGTTTCTTTCTCTTTGCATCATCTGAAGTTGAAACTCTTTTACCTCTTTTTGATTTGATTCTAACTTCTCAATAAAAGTAGGTTCGTTAAAAAGGAACCTAAGTTTGTTAGAATCGTCTAATACTTTTTTTAGTTCATCATATGCATAAATTGTAAAAATAGAGGAAGCAATATCGATATTTGCTTTGTTCAAAGTGTTATCTTTAACATATTCCCCAACTGAACCGTGCTTATTTGTATCAAGTACGATTGACATCCCATCACCGCCTGTAAAAACACCCGTTTTCTAAATTATAACATTTTTGCTTTATATTTTAAATGCAATCATGTAATTCCTCTTACCTAAAAATTCAATGTTAACTATATTTTAAAATGCGAAAACTATTTTCTTTTTATAAAATGAGTCTTATGTAGATGATTGCATAATATAAACTAGAGGAAAACTAAAGATTTATTATTTGTTGGATTATATAATTTATTACTAATCATTCATATGTCAAATCCATGTTATTCCACATTTTTCGTTTAACGAGATTGTTTTTTAATATAATTGTGTGTATATCGGTTTCACCCAAATCCGGATGGTTGTGAACATACTCCATATATTCTTCATGTGTAAAGACTTGATTCATTTCTAATGCATGCAATATTGTGCTTTCTAGAACGAGATCATAATTCATAACTTTTAGTTGTTCCAAAGAAATCCATTTTTTATTATGTTTTGTCAACATCGAAAAACAATAACCTTCCTCTTCTGCTTTTCTTTTTAAATCTTTATATTTAGATAAATTTATTCTCCTTGTCATTTCGTTAAGTGTTTTGATTTCAATCAGAACAACATTGTTGTTATACGTTAGAATAACAAAATCTGGAGTGTACTCTTTTGTTTGGTTTTTTCCTCTTCTGATAATTAAAGGCTGTGAACATATATCTTTTATGTATTCATATTCATTGAGATCTTCTACAAACTCTTCTTCCAATGATGATTCACATTGTACCTCACGAGTTTTTAAAGGGGTTTTAATTAATAGTCTAGTTTTTTTTGATATGGTTTCAGCCATTGTTACATCCCTAACATCATCAAACTGATCTAATTCATCTTCATAAAACTGATCAGAATCAATATCAATTTGAAACACTTTATCAAGATAAACCCTTTCTTCAGCATAAGTGTGTGAAAAAGGAATATAGAATTCTTTTCTATTATTTGAGTTTCTTCTTAAAATCTCCCCTTTATGAATAAGAGAATCTAGAGTATATCTTAATTCATTATTTGTAAGATCAAGATGTGTACCATAGAATATTTGATCTTCATATAAATCTGATATTGGTCCAGGTCTACCACGTAAAATTGTTCTCATACTCGTAAAATAAGCTTTATGTTTATTTTCTTCCATTTTATAAACTAATTTAAGTAAAGCTGTTTCTATTTTCATAACTTCTTCTCCAATCTTATTTTATCTGTATAGAATAATATCTTTATTATTCATAGCAAATTGTTGTTTCTTGTATTTAACTCAACATTCCTTTGCTATCTAACATATCATTCATAGAATTATCTTCAATTGTGTATGTTTTTATGAACAAATCAATCTTTATTTCATTATCTTCAAACATAAAAACATCAAATAATTTACCCATTAAGTCAAATACTTCAAAATTTGCACTTATATCATTTATACCTTGATATGCATAAGTAGAATTTTTTTTAACGAGTACTTTAGAAAATGAATTATCCTCATTTGTTAAAAGATATAATTTACAATCATTTGATACTTCTCTAACTACCATTTTTGTATATAAAATAAATATCACTCCTTTTTGTATTTCTAAATCTTTTTATCCCTATAAAATCTAATTATTCCAGTATATTTTTAAATATTATTTTTTGTCCTTAATTTCCTATTATGAGTTTCTTGGATTTTTCTCGAATCTACTATATCTTTTATTTCTTTTTGTTGACGTTTACTTTTAACCTTTAGAAATGGATCTTTTGAATTTATTTCTATTTGCTTTTTGTATTCCTCATTAGTTACAGCTCTAACATCCAAAATTGCATCTTTATGATGGTGCTTGACTCTTGGGATCTCTCTAGCTCTTCTTGCTGCCTCTTTTTTAGATGTAGCACTTATTGCAAAATTTAAAGGGATATAGTGTGTGCGACCTACATGTCCACCCTTAACTGTTACAATATATTTTTTGATTGATAAATCTGTCTCATGAGTCACTACTCTTTCTTTAGATTCTTCTTTCTCGCTTATATCGACTAATGTTGCTTTGCATTTATCCGTAAACTTATAAGAAAGATGATGATAAATTATTTGTTCATTTGTCCACCCATCAAAAGCCGATGAATCGATAAATGCTAGATTCTTTTCGATTACAATACTGTTAATATTTTTGCATCCTCTAAAAGCTTTTTCACCTATGCTCACAATTGATTTTGGTATTGCAAAGCTTTCAAGTGACTCGCAATTCGAGAAACAATAATCAGGTATTTTATTTAGAGCACTATTGGGCTCAATATATACCTTCTTTAACTTTTTTTTATTGTGAAAAGCTCCAATAGGTAAAATTTTAACATTTTTTGAGATTGAGACTTTTTCAAGATTGACAAATTTATTTATAGTGCTATCTTCAATCATAATTTCTGAAAGCTGTATTTTTTTAATTGATGAATCTGATGCCATGACTTCCCTCCTAAACTCTGTTTTTCTTTATATCCTACAATCATGCTTTCCAATAGTTTTCAATCACTAACAATTAATTATTCATTTTGAATGATGACTTCAACATTGGACTCATGAACTTTACAAATTCATATTTTACAAAATCTGCATTTTAATTATTCTTTTATATCTACTAAATTGTCAGCATATTCTTTCCAAAGTTCACTATTTAAATATCTCTTCTTATTGTGGACAAGTATTTTTTTATGTGTGCCTGTTGAATAAAAAGCATTTGCTCCAAATGAAACCAAATTCGGACAATCGATTATAATCTTGTTCAGATTTTCACAATATCTAAAACAATTCATTTTTACATATTCAACTTGTTTAGGTATTTTAACTTCACTAAGCTTTTCACATCTTGCAAAGGACCAATTACCTAGGTTGTTCGTAGATATCTGGAGATCTACCAAGTTAGAATTGTTGTAAAACGCCCAATCACCAATTTTATCCCCATTTAACTTTAATTTTCTTAACATTTTATTATCTCTAGCGAAATTATCACAAGTACTAGATAACACAACTAATTCTACAATTTTTGATTCTTTTAAAAAATAATATCTTAACGGATATTGCCCTCCAATTGAGGCTTTTATTATATTTTCTGAACCATATAATACCCCTTTTCCTATTATTGCATTCTTTGAAATAGAAATTTCTTTTAAAGTGTTAATATTCATAAAAGCATAAGACTCAACTTGCAGCACTTTGTCCACATGTTGATCTACTAGATGAGTGAATGCAAACGCAAATTCATCTATATAAAAAGTTTCATTTTGATCAATATTGATAACACCCGAATCATAAAATGATCCTACTTCAACTCTTTGAATTGATCCTAAAGGAAATTTAAGATTCTTGCAATTTTCAAACGCATTGTTTTCAATTGCACATTTTGAAAATGCGATTTTTTCAATGCTTTTACAATTATAAAAGGAAAATGATCCTACTTCAAAAATATTGTTTATTTCGATTTTTAGTGATTTGCAATTATAAAAAGAATAGGAAGGTATTTTTGTTTCCTTAAATCCAATAACTTCTTCCAATTCTTGACAATTGTAAAAAACACCTTCTCCCAACTCCTGATTGGAAAGTTTCACATTTTTAATTCTTGAATTAGAAAATGCATAGTTACCTAGAGTTAAAATGTCTTTCGGTATTACTACTTCCTTATCAGTTGAAAGACACTTATATATTGTTTTCCCGAGAATTGCAAAATCCCCTTTTTGCTGCTTTAACCATTCAGTGCCATAAAGTGCTGAATGTCCTATATGCGTTATATTTTCTCCTCCAGTAATAGTTTGAAGTCGTTTTGCTCCTAAAAAACTACAATCCCCAATATACTTTAATGCTTTTGGCAGTACTATTTCTATCAAACTATTACAGTATGTGAATGCATAATCACCAATATATTCAATAGTATCTGGTAATATAATTTCCACTAACTCTGTACGATGATGAAAGGCCCCACTAGCAATAATTTTTACTGGATAACCTTCTATAGATTCAGGAATAAAATGTCGAGTTTTTAATTTACCTTCTTTAGTCATCCCTTTGATTTCACATACATCATTTTTTATATTGTATTTTAAATTTTCAAAGACTCCAAAAGTTACTTGATCAATCTTAATATTTGATTTGTTTTTCTCTGATAATACAACTATTTTTAAATTAGAATACTTATCATGTTGTATTTCATAAAGCAATTCAGGCACACTACACGTTGCTATCAACTTAATATTTGAGAATCCCTTATAAAAATAATCAATCACTTCAGCAAAGTTCAACAACTCTTGTATTTCATTAATTGCTATGAATTTTATATTTTCTTTATCTATTAACTCGATCACATTAAGATCTCTTAAGAATGGTACCCTGCAATCAATGTAAATTACTTCATTCGCAGAATATCCATGATCGCCTAGTTCTTTAACAACTTGATGTAGCAGTTCAGTTTTTTTTAATTTTGTAGATCCATTTATAAAAACAGGTTGTTGTGTAGAATAAAATAATTCTAAAACTTCATTATAGTCATATATAAGATTTGCATCACTAAATATTTTTTTATCATTACAACTTTTAAGAAGTTTATTTGTTTTTTCCTTAACGTAATTCATTGAACTAATCAACTTTGATCACCTCATGTCCATTATAAATTGACTTATATCTATTAATATCAATATCTTGGTGAATATGTCCAAAAAACCATTTATCAAAACATGTTTTATCTGCTAGCTTGCTTAAGAAATCTAATAAAACATGCTCATTCTTTGAATATCTATAATTTATGTTATCAAGAATAAATCTTGGCCCTTGATGTGTGAAAACATAGTCTACTTTAAAATTGTATTTTTTAAGATTACTTAGTGCGTTATTGTATTCGTTTTTCGATGGAAGTTCTTCTTTCCATACATATACAGGAGAAGATTCTGTATCTCTTTTGATAGAATATGCACCGCCAAAAGTAAATATGATTTTCTCTCCAATCACATATATATTCCCTCTCAATAAATGAAAAACATTACTAGAAATTTTAGCTACAGAGGAACCCAACTTATATTCAGTTGGAAATTTTTTTAAGAAGTCAAAATTCTCGTGATTTCCATCAATGAATAACACTTCACAAGGAAGACTATTATAAAAAACAAGTAATTCATTATTCATAGGTTCTTCCCATACAAGACCAAAATCACCTAGAACGACAATCGTATCAGACTTATCCAATGTATTTATTTCTACATAGTTTTTAATAATATCATATCTTAAAACACCATGGACATCGGCGAACAAGTGGAGTTTTTTTATTGGATTGACATATGAAAAATCACTCACCAAAGTATGGTCAAACATATTTTTATTTTTTTCTATTTCATCAGAATATATTTCTATTTTTGATAAGTTTTCACTATAATAAAATGCTTTTTCTTCTATCTGCTTTACACTTGTTAAATGAATATACTCTAAGTTTATGGCATCAGATAGAGCACGAAATGCTATTTTTTCACATTTCACATGTGAATTAAAAATCTTATCTTTCTTAGCAATTGGGTACTGAATCAATGTCTTAAATTCCTTTGAATATAAGGCCTCTTGATAACTTGAAAAAAAATCATTATTTGAATCGACGATAATTTCTTCAAGTGACTCGCATGAACCAAATGCATATACCCCAACTTCTCTAACATATGATGGTATGAAAACTTTAGTTAACGAATCACACCCATGAAATGCCCAATCTTCGATTATTTGAACCTGGTTTAAATCAACACTTATAAGATTGCTACAATCATCAAAAGCACTATTCCCAATTATTTCGACATGGTCTGGGACTTTATAATTCTTAATTGTAGATGCAATTGGAAATCTTATTAATATCTTCAAATCTTTAGAATATAACACCCCATTGTATGCTGCATATCTTAGATTATCGTTTTCAACAAAGAATTTATTGATTTCTTTATGTTGATAGAAGATATTTGGCTTTATTTTTATAATATCTTTATTGATAACTACTGTATTATCTACAATTACATTTTCATCAAGATCTTCTGGAGAATCCAAGGACTTTCTATTCAAATATATAATCTTATTATTTTTGATTCCATTAATATCAATATTTAGTTTAATCAAATCTCTTATTCCTCTTGATTTGTCCTGGAGAATAGACAGCTGTAAATATTGAATAGCTTTTTGTTCGTTTTTATATACTCCCAAACCATTCAAATACATTTTTGCTAAGTCCGCAGTAGCATGAGCATAGTTCTCATTTGATGCTTTATTTAGCCATAATAATGCTTGTCGATAATCTCTTTTAATACCGATACCATTTAAGTAGCAGAGTCCCACATCCCTCATTGAATGTAGATATCCATATTCAGCTGATTTAAGATATAATTCATAAGCTTTTTTCTCATCTTTATGAACGCCACTGCCAACCTCATACATATATGCTAATGAACACATCGCTTCTGTTTGACCCAGTTTTACAGCCTCATTATATAAATTGGATGCTTTTGGAAGGTCTCTATCTCTATATATACCAAATGAAAAAATATCTCCTAATATTGTCAGATAATCTTGATCTCCACTGTTTGCTCTATCAACTATTTCATCATATATCTTTTCTACTATTTCAAAAGCATAATCAACATCTTTTTTTACACCGGATCCTTCAAAATATAATAAAGAATAATAGAAACTACCTTTAATACTACCAAGTTCATGTGCTCTTTTATAATACTCATATACTTTAGTTTGGTTGCTATAGTTTCCCCTACAACCTAGTTTAAATCTCCTTGCTATTTCAACATAAAGATCAGATATTAAATTATCATTGCTGTAGATTTTTCTATATGTTTCAGCTATGTGATCTGGATTTATCAATGATTTATCAATATCATTAATTATCTTGCGTTTTATCTCAATCTCATTCATCCAAAGGTCGATATCTAAACTAATATATTTTACATTTCCTAAGTTTGATGAATCACACTGCTTGTTTGATGCAATACATCTTAATCCACACAGTTGTGCTTCGATTAAAGTAATACTTGATCCTTCATATAGTGAAGGAAGCAAGTAAGTATCTGCTAAGTTATACTTTTCTACTAAGTTACTATCATCCATAAATATAACTTTACCACTTAAATTTTCTTCTTCTAACTTTGCGATAAAATTTTCTTTTTCTTTTCCCTCACCAACCATTATTAATACTCTGTCTTTAAATCTTTTTAGTAGTTCAATAAAGAAAAACACATTTTTTTGAAATGCAAATCTACCAATAAAGATTGAATACTTAATATTAGAGTCTAGGTTGTACTTTTGATACAATTCTTCTTTATCATGTATTTCATAAAAACTCTCAATATTCATAACCATTTTACTTATAGTATAATCATTATCACCATAGAGAAAATATCCTGAGTCTTTTGAAACTGCTAGTTTAAGAGTTGCGTGTTTTTCAATCAATTTTCTTTGATTCATTAGCTTTTCTTGATTTGAAACACTTAAGTATCCTGATTTATTATTATGAACGTGAGAGATTCTTAACGGTATGAACTCTTCATGAGCAACACGTAAAAAATCACCATTTGATAAGAAATAATGAGTATGAACTACATCTGGTTTAATATCTCTTAAAACTCTTCTATAATCTTCTTCTATATCATTAAAATCGCCAAAATATGGTAAGTGTATTATTCTTCCTTGATATTTTTCAATTTCTTTTCTCACTTCTTCGTTTGATTCTCTAAAAGCGGTATTAATAAATATAAATTCAAATTCATTAAACAACATCTTATATGTGTTTAACAAATATGTTGTTACGCCATTTTTTTGAGTGTTGCCACCTATTTGTAATACTCGAATTTTATCCATCAATTTTCACAACCTTTGCTGTACATGAATTAAATGTATTTGGTGCAAAACTATATTCTTTGTACACATATACTTTCTCTAATGATGTGCACTCATTAAAAGCCCAATCACCAATGAACTCTACATTATTTGGAATTGTAATCTCTTGAAGACTACTACAACCAGAAAATGCTCCCCTAGATATCTCTGTTAAGTCTTGTGGCAAAATTATTTCAGTAAGGTCAGTACAACCTACAAATGCGTTTCTTCCAATTCGTTGTAATTTATTATGAAGTTCAATATCTTTTCTTGTCATAATATTCGTGCAACAAACTAATTCAGAATAATCAAAAGAATAAAGTAAATCTTTATACGTTCTGTAATAGGGTGATTTATTGATAAATTTTAAGTTCTCACAATTTGCGAATGGATTATATCCTATTTGTCTAACATTAATCGGGATTACAATTGATTTAATATGTTTAGCATTCCAAAAAGAATTCCTACCGATTGTACGTGTATTACAATGTAGTTCTATATCTGTTTCCATTGATCCCATAGAAAAATGATAAACTTGTGTCTTTTTCGCATTATAAAGAACTCCTTTCTCATAGTGAAAGTATGGAGATAAGTTATGTAAAACGATTTTTTCACAATCAGAAAAAACATTATTTCCCATGAAAGATACATTCTCTGAGATGACAACTTTTTCTAAATTATTACATTTGTAAAAGGAATGTTTCCCTACCCACTCAACGGTGTTAGGAATACTAAACTCGCTTTCTTCTTTTGAAATTGAGTAATGAATCAATTCTGTTTTTTTTAAATTATATAGCACATTGTCTTCAAATGTAAAATAAGGGCTGTTTACAATTAACTCTAATTTCGGACAACCAGCAAAGGGATTATCACCAATTTTTGTAACATTACAAGGTATATTAACTTTTTCAAGATTTTCGCAGTATACAAAAGCATCCCCTTTAATCGTTTCAACACTTTCAGGTATAACCACTTCTCTTATATTTAAATTATTCCAAAATGCACCTACACCAATACATGTAATGTGAGGTGGAATTTTTACAAATTCAGACGAACCTAAATACTTTAATAAGGTCCCATCTTTAATTAAAAAACCTGATTTTTCATGAACATCTCCTGAATACTTTTTACTTAAATTTTCAGGATACAATCCGTTTTCAAATAGTCCATAATCATACATAGAGTTATCTTTTATTCCGCCGTATTGATATTCAATCAGTCCACCTGTTAGTCTAGAACAATAAAAAACTAAATCTTCATTAAATGATTCTTGTTCATTAGTTCTTTCATAATCCAATCCCCAATCAAAACATTTTATTGTTTTAAATCTATACCCATCTCTTTTGATAATTACTTCATTATCTTTAACCGACAAATCTTCACCTTTATAGCCTAAGGTTAATAATCTATCTAGCAATTCTAATACAACCATATCTCTATATATCAATAAATTATATTTACTACCTAAAAATATAAAGAACTGATTTTCTGATTCAATTATTATTTTATCTTTATCATATTTTTTTATATATATGTCTGGTTTAATCTCTTTAAATCCCAGTTTGCGATATAGTATAATGTATTTCATATCTATGAAATTCGTATCTTGCGCCTTACTCATTTTTATGCTCTATGATGCCTATAATCTCTTCTACTATAACTTGAGGGCTTTTATTATCTGTATTTATTATATAGTAATCCATATTATATTTAGTGGCATATTGAATCATTTTATCATAAACTGTATCTAAAAAATCCAGTTTTAATAAATCACTATCTGAATGATTTCTATTTAATAATCTCTCCTTAATAACTTCTTTTGATCCCTTAAGAATGAATGTGTGTTTTGGCTCACCAAGCAAATCATAAAGAACTTCATAAACCTTTTCACTACTTTTATCATAACTCCAAGCATAGTTAGATAATATATGGCGATCAGTTATGATATTTTTATTTTTAAATTTATGATACAAAAATATATTCCCAAAACCATAAAAAGCAGCCGATAATGGTCTGTTTTTTGGTGACTCCTGATTTATATAATCTCTTATTCTAATGTATTCTTTTTCTTCTCCATCTGTATCGAATAAATATTTAAGTGGTTTCTCAATGAACTCATATTCTAATCTTTTAGAAAGCATCTTACATATTGTTGTTTTGCCTACACCATCAAATCCTTCAATTGATATATGATTCATGATAAACTATTCCTTTTTCTATTTTTCTCTTCATTAGCTTTACCCTTTGTAAAATAATCCACAATCTCAAGATAACCTGATACTCTTCTTATTCTAGTGATTTTATTTGAACCACATTTAGGACAACTATCAAACAAACCTTTATGTCCACAATCATTGCAATAATCTAACTCGTAATTAAATCCCATATAATGAATACCTTTATCCAAAGCAAACATGAGTAACTCCTCTAATGCTTTTTCATTATTAATTGGAGCTTCATGCAACTCTAAGTATGTGATACAACCTCCATTGCTCATAAGATGAAATGGGGCTTCTTTTTCAATTTTTTCAAATGTAGATAAACCTGAATCAACATCAACATGGAAAGAATTAGTATAATATCCTTTATCAGTTACAGGGTGGATATATCCTGCTTTTATGTCTAACTCAGTAAATCTTCCGGAAATCTGTTCTCCTGATGTTGCTAAAAGGGAGTAGTTAAATTTAGTAGTTTTTGTTAAATCATCTATATGAGTTCTCATTTTTGACACAATATTTTTTGATAATTCGTAAGATTTTGGATCTATATAAAACTTTTTACCAGTTAAAACTTCAACGGTTTCTGATAACCCAATGAATCCTACTGATAGAGTTCCATTAATAAAGATGTCTTCTAGAGAATTGTCTTTAAATGATTTTAACCAAATGTCTTTTTCACTATTTAGATTAAAATCATTTTTTGTTCTATTTCTTACAATCATATCGAATCTATGTTCCAGTATTTTAGATACTTCTTTAAACATCTCCGAGAGATTTGAATAAAACACGTCGATGTCTATATCTCCATTTTTTATAGTCCTATAAGCTAGTCTAGGTAAATTTATAGATATATTTGTTATATTTCCTCTTCCAATTGAAGTCTTTTTACCATATTTATTATCTACAACTCTTGTTCTACACCCCATAATTACAAGTTCATTTGGATCAACTAATTTATTAGGTTCTGAATCAGTAAGAACATAAGTCGGAATCATTTTCTTAGTAGTCGTGGTTAATGCTTTTTGAAATAAATCGTAGTTTTTTGTACCCTTACGTGCATTTACTGCATTCGAGACCTTAAAAACAATATTTGGTTTATATGTTTTTACTGATGTTTTACTAAATTCATCTAAAACTGTGTAACAAATTACTCTTGCCAATTCATTAGAAGCTAAACCTAAGTTTAACGTTACATAATAACTGACTTTCCCAAGTCTTTCATGAGAGTTGTTGCACCATAAAATAAACGTTCTAATTGAACTTCTTAAAACCTCTTGATTAATATCTTCTAATGATAATCCCATATTGTGAATTGTTTCGGCAATATCATTATCAAAATTTGCAAATCCCATTCCTCCTGATTGTTCATTTCCAAGTTTAGTTAGAAATTCTTGTAAATACGAGAAAAGAAAAATTATTTTCCCGATTGAACTATAATGTTCTACATCTTTATATGGAAAACTATTGCTTATAACAAATGCCAAACAATTATAAGTCATACCATATGCATCCAAATCATGGATATGAATATCTCCATTTATATGTAGATCACTCCATTTTTTAGGTAGTTCTTTTAAGATTTTTTCTTTTTGCAATCTTTCACCAATTGTAAAAATCTCACCTGCAAAAGTAATCCTATCAGCGGCGTTTTCTCTTGTTATCTTTCTATCATTTTTATCCATTTACCATCTTCTCCCTTCATCCACATATTTTGATTACTAGAACCGTAATATCCATTAGTTGTATTTTTTTCATTCTCTATATATTCACCTGTTTTAATATAGTCAATGTTCTCTAAAATCAATAGATCGACTTCATCAAACTCATATCCTGTATATAAGCAAATATTAATCTCAAAGTTCTTTAACTTCTTTAAAAATGAAATTAATTGACTTTTTTGATCTAAAGGCTCTCCACCAGAAACAGTGATATTTCTAGTATACTTATTTAGCTTATGAAGAACATCTATTACTAAGTCTTCTATATGAATTCTTTTACCTTCTGTTCTATTCCAAGATTTTTCGTTTTGACATCCTTTGCAATGTCTTTTACATCCTTGGAAAAATAGCACCAATCTATTCCCGGGTCCATCTGAAATTGAATAATTGTTTAAAAAACCGCTTATATATATAAACTCATCAACTAAAAATTGCTTGAAATCGAGCATATTCTTCGTTATTATTATTCTCTTGTCAATATGAATCAAACTATCTTTTAATCCATTCAATAATACAGTTCTAAAACCAAAATCTCTTCCTGCAATCGCATCTTTTGTTAAATTATCTCCAATAAAAATAATATCTTTTCTCTCAAGTGAATTATTATAATTTACCTTACTAAACACATAGTCATAAAATCCCATATGAGGCTTTCTATATCCAAAATCGGAGCTAGTAAAAATATTAGTTACGTATTCGGCTACTTCAAGTTTATCTAAATATCTTCTAATTGCTTTAGAGGAATAGATAGTATTAGTCATAATATATATTTCCACAGATTCTTTTTTTAGATAATCTAATACTTCTTTAACCCCTTTGTTAAGAGATACCACTCTAGAATGTTCAAGAAACTCAAATTCTACATCATCAATGCTTGTTTCTTTTATAAAACCGAATTGTCTTTGGAATAACTTTATTTGGTCAATCATTTTTGGTTCTTCATAAGTGATTGAACGATTATTCATATTTCTATCTTTAAACATTTTGGCAACACTCAAAACTTCATTAAAGTCATCTGTATCTAAATACATATCAAATATATGTTTTAACCCATTATTCCAATTGTGACTTTCTTCAATCAAAATCGTTCCAAATAAATCAAATATTACAACATTTTGCATTTTCACATGCACACCTCTTCCAATATATAAGTTTACTAAAAACACTCAACGAAAAATAAACTAATAGATTATTTCTAATTTTTTAAATATCTTTTTTTGTTATTATTCTTTGACAGGTTTTTTAATACTCAATCAATTCTATATTGTTCCACCTTATTGGTTAATGTTTTTTATTTTCTTGTCAATTTTTATAATATTAAAATCTTCAATCTTTCTTCTAATTAAATCTAATCTCTTATCAATAATATTTTGAGCTTTATCTACGATTTCTTTACTCATATCATGTATTTTATCTGCACTCTTTAGAATATCATTTACTTCTTTATCAATACCTTTAAGTGAGTTATTTAAAATATTATTTTTCATATCTTCGAATTCTTTTAAAATTTCTTCACTATCTTTGAATTGTTCTTTTTGTTTATTGTTTTCAATAAGAATATCTTTATATTTTTGTCCCAATGCAGCAACTATACTTAAGAACACAATAAAATATTGCGGTCTTACTAAATACATCTTGTCATAATCTATAATTTTTTTAATTGGTGAATCTTCTTGCTCCCACTCTAATTCACTAATCAATAAAGCATATTCACAATTCTTCTTAGATCTGTCACTATCTAATTTTTTATAGTGATCTTGATTCTTCTTTTTGTGTACAGATTTTGGATCTTCACTTTTCATTTCACATGCCACAGATGTTAGTAGTTCTTCTTCAAACTTTTGTGTTGTTCCATATACTTTGAAAATATAATCTGCTTTAGTCCCCTTATTTTCATCATCATCTTTGACAGCTTTATTATCTTTCTCCCATGAACATGTTTCAAATCCATTGAGAGCATAAGATTGATATCTCTCATTACACCAATTTTCTAAATTCTCACCAAGCTTTTTGATGCTTAGTTCTGATTTATTTCTCTCTAAATTAGCTATATTTCCTTCAAGTTCTCTAATTTTGGTGTTTAATTCTGTTTCTGTTGCTTGAATCGCAATTTGTTTATCTTTTTCGCTTAAAGATTTAAAGTTTTCTAAAGCTGTTTGGTTTTCTTTTAATTGATTTTTGTATATCTCTAATGTTTTTTCTTGATCTGCAATTGTTTTGTCTATTGCTCTTTCTTTTTCAATAGTAGCTAGTGCTATTCGTTGTTCAAGACTTTGAATTTTATTTTGTATTTCATTTTTTTGTTTGTTCAAAGCACTATCAATTTCTAATGCTTTATTTTCAGAAATAGCTTTTTTCTCTTGAACAAGTTCAGCTATTTGTGTTTTAAGTACTGATCTTTCTTTTTCAAAATTCAATTCCAATTCATTTTGAATATCCTTTTTGGTTTGCTGTAACATTTGTTCCAATTTAATTTTTTCTTCCTTGATTTTCGCAACTGCTTCTTGGATTTCATTTTTCTTTTCTAAATCAAACGCTACTCTTTGTTGAATAAGTCTTCTTTCATATTCTTTATCAGTTGCTTGTGAAATTGCTTGCGACAAAGAACTAATATCAACTTTGTTTAAAGTCAACAAATCAATTGTGTCACCAATTTTTGCATCTTGATTTAACCGTATGGTTGTTTGATCAAGAATGATGACATTTGTAATTTTAGCCATAAATATCCTCTCTCTTATATAAAATTTTATTATTCTCCCCAGTTGTAATGAACATTATTATTACAATTTTACCACATTTAAACAGATAATAAAACGCTTACAATATATTATTGTAAACATTTATATCTATGTTTTATAATTACTTGCAAAAATTCTATCTAAATATATATGACATCTCCGAATGGAAAGTGAGCCTTTGTTTGATTTATGACCCAAATTACTGGTATATTTGGATTAACTTCTTTATCCACCCTCCCAAACCCATCAGTTAAAATTATTATAATTTTAGGTTTATCAAGTCTGAAATACTCATTTATTGTCTTAAATATACAATTAAAGTCTGTCCCACCGGTTGTATCTATTTTTGAGATTGATTCATTTAAATCTCTAATGTTTTGAATAGACTTAGGTTTTGTTACTTTTGTTGAAAAAAATGAAACTTGACCTTTAACATATTTTATTTGCTTGATCATCATTGTTATTTGATGATAAGCATCAACGATTAAACTATTATCCATAGAACCTGATACATCTATTAAAAACCAAACATTGTTTAATGCTAAATCCTGTGGTCTTAAATCTGGTAATAATACGTCTGTAAATCTATTATCAACTCTATCAAAGGAATAATCTACTATATGCTTATGCATATGTTTTTTTAGTAAACTCACCCAATCCTTTTTATGTTTAGCGCTTGAATTTATGCGAATAGTTCGATTATATAGTAGTTGATCCATACCATATCTCTTGCTTGCATTTTCTAAGGCATGTGCAACATGATATTTAGATGGATTATTATCATTGATGTCTTTCCATAACTCGTGAGCATCTATAATATATCTATTCACTTTAATAGGAAGCTTTTCGTAAATTTCTTCAGCTGTGCTTAAGCACCCATTTAGATGGAAATCTCTTCCCCATAAAGGGTTAAGTTTACCATACTTAAATCCAAAATCGATTAATATATCATTAACTACGATATCACAAGCTATATTAAACTTTTTGTGATGCCTAAATTTGGTTCTAAAAGGATGAAATAAAATAATATGTAATAATTCATGAAGTAAAATGAATTTGGTCTCTTCCATATTTAATGAATATAAAAATTCTGGTGCAAAATAGATAACTTCGCTATTCGTAGCTGCAGTTTTTACTTTTTCATCTAATATAATCTCAAAATGTTGGAGAACAAAACCTAAAAAGGGATTGTCTACAAATATCTCTAATCGAGCTTTAGCAAGTAAATCAATTAGTATTTGATTCATCTAATTCTCCTATTTTTTTAACATACTCCTGATAAGCATCTATTTTAGTTATATCATATATTTCTATGTCTCTTTCAATTATCTTTTTAAATATTTTTAACCCGAAATCAATAGGTAGTTCATTCATTAACTTTAAAACATGTTCTGTTTTTTCTTTATCATCAATATAATAATCTATTCGATTATCTAACAATTCAACAACTCGATGTAGTTCACTCATACTCTTTGGTCTTTCTCCATAATTTCCATCAACTATATCTTCTATTGATTTACAAGCAAGTTTATTTAAAAATAAATATGTTAAACTATTTCCTATTATTGATGCTATGTAATGTTCTTGAGCTTTGTAGTCTTTATTAAACATATATAATACATCTGATAACATTTCCCAACTTCTTGGTGTAATGATAATATTACTTAATATATCAAAATCATTTGTTGCGAAATGGTTTGGATGTACTTTAAGAAAATTAATAACTTCTGGATGTATCATAGCTTCGTTTGCCCAAGTTAGCCATGTTTCAAAGTTAGGTTTTAATTCAAAATGCATAAATCTATTTTTTAAAGGTGATGGCATCTCATAAGTTACTGCATTATCACTTTCTCTATTACCTGCAGCAATAATAAACGTGTTTTGAGGTAAACTATGCTCTCCTAGTTTACGGTCAAGTGCAATTTGATAAGCTGCTGCTTGAATGCTTGAAGGAGCTGCTGTTAGCTCATCTAGAAACAAGATATTTATTACATCTTGTTTACTACTTAAATCAAAAATTTGTGGTCTTAACCAAATAGCTACTTTTTCTTTCATATCAGCAACAGGTATGCCTCTTAAATCGATTGGATTGAAAAGTAAAAGTCTAACATCAGTTATCACAACTTTTTTATTTGTGGTGTTTTCCAAATTAGATGCTATCTTTCTAATGGATTGACTTTTACCAACACCTGGTTGTCCTTGTATGAATATTGATGGATGTTTATGAATTAGATTTTTTTCATTATACATATAAAATGCATGACTTACTTGTTCAATAAATTGCTGAGTATTTAAAACTCTTACTTCTTCTACTTTTAATTCGTTCTTATATACAACATTTCCTTGTCTCATATATCCTCCCTTATATCACTAATTGTTTCATCACTCTATACTCTAAATTGTAGTATTTTGATATTTGATTTTGATTTATTCCCATTAATTCCTTTTGTATCTGATTCATGCTTGACCTCATATAAAAATGTCTATCAGATAGATGTTGTGCCATATAGTATTCTTTCAAAAGCAAATGAATAATACTATAAAAAAGTTTGGATTGATAAAATAATTCAGGTAATTTAAAATCAAACTCTTTTACTTTATATGATTTAAAAAATATTGATAATGCTTCCTTATTTGATGATGCATTAATTTTAAATTTCTCTTTAACATATCGATGCACATCAAAAACCATTCGACTAATTAATCCTCTAGGTTTAATATGATTTATAATTTTTCCATATGCGTGTATTGGCATCATAGAGATAAATCCGTCATGATAAAAACATGCATTTTTAGTGATATCATGATTTTTCACAATGATTTCATAAAACATTTTTCTATTTTCTATCTCATAGTAAGTTCTGTGAAACAATTTACTTAAAAATTCTGTGAGTTGCTTTTTATCTTTTGATTGTATGAGTAGCCAAGTTTTTTTATAAAAATTGCTCAAAAGTGTCCTCCATATTCCCATAAAAATATAGACAATGTTTAAATGTATAAGTCTTTAAATCATTTATATTTTCATGTTTAAACCAAATGATATAATGATTTGAAATTTCTTCAATGAAATCATCAGTCATAAGATTTTTTTGATATAAATCAAACTCTTGAGGCACGAATGAATAAATGATTCTTTGATCAAGAGACTTCATCATTTCTTGATATACAATCAAATCTTTATTCATTACATTAAAAAGAATTATTGCCAATATAGTATCATGGACTAAAAAATTTAATGCCTCACTTATTATAAACAGGTCAGTTAAACTAATGATAAATTTATCATATAGACATTCGCTATTTGAATATATTTTCTTTTTATTAAGATGATAAGCGGTTAACATATTCATATCATACGTATAGGACAACAAATCTACTAAATTTTTATGATAGTCGTTAATGATAAATACAAATTGATTTTTATCAGAATATATTTCTTTTGAAATATCTTTTTGAAACAATCTTTTAAGTTTCAACTTATCCGTATACATATCGGGTCCATCCAGGAATATTATAGCGGCATCATTTTGCTTAAAACACTTAAATATTTCAATAATAGGCTCAAGCTCACTTCTTGATGAGAAATTTAACTTTGTAGTAAGTGACTTAGCATGATTAGGATAAGCATTGATAACGGTAGAAAAACTACCATATGGTCCTACAATATTCGAATCAATTTCTTTTATATAGAAGTTATCGTTGTTATTTATTAAATGTTTTAATAAAAGAGATTCAATATCTAAATCTATTTTTTCGATAATTTGATACCTCCTTTTTTAAAAACAAGTCCTTTATTAATCTAAAACTTAAGTTTCTAAATTGTTGGATGTGTTTGAAACTTAATTTTAATTCAAATAAGATAACTGTATCTTTAACCTCTTGAACCAAGTCATCTGCTTTTGACAATGTTTTAATCATTGAGGTTACCAACTTTGAATCTACTAATTCTAATATTGTATCTATTTTTGATTGAGATAAATCTGATAAAATATATATTAGTATCATATCTGCATGATTTAAACCCTTAATGTGTTTAAAATAATGGTATGTGATTCCCAAAAAATCTGTCCATATGTTGTAAGAGCCATGCCCACCATCTTGAAATATTTCCATATTATGATTTTCTATAACTATAATTTTAACTTTATAAGAAGCCAAAATCATCAATTTATTAATGTTTTCATAATCATATATCATAGATATTTCTTGATTTAATTCATCTAATATCTTAAACTCTTCTGATTCGTGTTTATTGATTAAGTTTATAACTAAATCTCTTTCTTCACCAGTAATAAAAACTTTAATTTGGTTTTTATCATATTTGTCTTTAATAGTTAAAGCTTTATGAATCAAATCTTTATGAATAATCATATCAATTTCATCTTCTTTATCTTCTATTGACCTAAACAATAAGAACGGCATGAGTGCTTTATGATTTGTTAAATCAATAGTTAAATCTAATGGTTCAATATAAAGCTTATCGTTTGTATATAAATCTAGTGCTTCTTTTATTCTAAATAATTTTTCTATGTGATATCCTCCTTTTTAGTAGATATACTTTTATCTGTGAAATGACGGCGTGCTAGGTACGTATTTGACTACGAATTCCATTCAGCATTATTCGCTATTCATAAATAAGTTTGATGATTGCTCATTATATTGATTTTTTTCAGACTAATACAAAAATATATCCACCACCTTTCATAGATAATAGTAAAAGAAAAACATTCTATGACTATAACCCATAATTATGTAATATTTCATATATTTGATGTTTCATAAAAAGAAAAGCCTAATTCAGGAATCTGAACTAGGCTATTTTTCTTATATATATATTATTACACATGAACTGGATTACTTAAGAACGTTTTTAGATTTTCGATTTTTCTTTTAGCTTCTTTTTGATAATAAGTTTTTAGTATGTTTATGGATGCGTTTTTTATTTGAGTAATTCTAGTTTCTGAAATATTAAACTTATTGGCAATTTCTTTTTGATAAGTTTCTTTATCAGTTTCTAATCCGTACAATAGTGTTAAAACTTCTCTTTGTTGTTTGTTTAGCAGTTTAAATCCTTGCTTAATGATGAGATGCTCTACAAATTCTTTATAGTAGATTTCTTCTGAGTTCAAAATATGAGTTGAAGGTATAAAATCTAGAAATGTTTTTTTATCTTCTTGAGTCACTTTAACATCTAATGATAATGTTTTATTATCAATTGATTTAATGTCTTTAACTTGAGAAGATTTCAAATGGATTAGTTCTCCAATTTCTCTATTCGTGGGAACTCTACCTAAAGATTCTTGTAAATCATTTTTTATACGATGCATTTTACTCTTACTTTCTGCTAAATATGTTGGAACTTTTATGGTTCTATCATAAGTTGATAAAACTCTTTTCATCCGATTATTTATAAGATTAGATGCATAAGTCGTAAATTTGAACCCTAAACTGGGATCAAATTTATCCACAGCTTTTAATAATGCCATATTCCCTTCCATAACTAAATCTTCAATGTCAAGAGTTTGTGGATGGTATCTTGTTGCGATTGATATGACTAATCGTTGATAAGAATTAACAATTAATTCTCTTGATGCGTTACTATCATCAATTATTTTTTGATTATCAATTATTAGTTGACTTGAAAAATGCTTAGCTAGGATAATATTATTAAAGGCTTTTTGTTGCTCATCATCAGTCAAGTTTGGATAATTACTAACATCTTTTATGTAGCTTTCATCTAAATTTGACCTACTTGTCAAGTACTCACCTCCTTTTCTTTAATCTTTAAGATAATGACTTAATCATAATGATTATTAGAAACAATAGATGTGAATAAATATTTATGTTTTTGTATTCAATAAAGAAAGACCACTGTTATTTTCAGTGATCTTAATTCATGTTTATTATACCATTTTTATATAAAAAAGTCAAGTTGCTTTTATCTAACTATGCTTCTTCAACTAATATAATACCTGCTTCTTCATATGCTTTTTTAGGATTAGGGCGGATACTTTTATATTTCCTATCTAGTTTCTTATTCTCATCTTTTGTTATCCAACATATTCTACTTTTTTTAACAACTTGGTAAATATCTTCGTCATTTAAATTCTTAATCTCAAGTAATTCATTTATAAGTTGTTTTACTGGATAATAATGCTCAAAATGAAATTTTTTTCTTCCCGAATCATTCATTCCAGTTTTAGTGACCTGTTGATCATATGAAAATTCAGTCAATTCTTTCATTATACCAAGATCTTTAGCTTTTTGTTGAGCTGCAACCGAAACACATTTTTCAGAGACATGTTCTAATCTTCTTACTGTTAAGCTAAGAATAGCTTTCATAGCTTTATTTGATTTATTCTTTTTATATATCGGTAATATAACCTTTAATATTTTTATAAAATCTTCATATTTCTTAATGTCCATTTTTAATCTATCCCACTTTCAATTTTATTTTACTATATTTTTATTTGTAAATATATCCATAATATTCAGTTAACAAATTTAAAATATACTTGATACTATTCTTTAATTTATTTGAATCAAGAGTATCTACTTTTCTTCGTATGAACTTAGATTTTATATTTGAATACTCTTGTCTTGATTCAAACAATAAAAATGATTTGTAACTTTTTAAAAAGCCATTTAATAATTTATCTAATTTTTCAATGCCAATAAATATTGTTTTAACTTTTTTTTCATCATACCTTTTAATTATAACCAAAAACTCATTCAATGATTTTTTTGTTGCTTCCTTAAAATATGCTCTTACTTCATCAGTTTCATATGTTTGCATTTTCGTATAAAACAACTTTGATTTTTCATAGTCTACATCAAATTGTTTTACTAGTTCCATTATTATCCAATAAATATGCGTTGCTGTATGATTTAGATTAATATACAATCCATTATTTAAAGGTCCTAGATAAGCATCTGCTTTTTTATCTATGCTAAATAAACTTTGCTTGGTCCATTCAAGTTCTAAAAGTAAAAGATAATCTATGCTTGGCTCAAATCTATCAATTATAGTATTACATAAGTAAAGTGCAAGATTGCACCAAGTGCTTTCATAAAAATATTCTCCATTAATAATAATAACATAGGGTGATGTATGCTCTAAATTATACTCTTTTTCTATAAGATTCAACCTGTAAACATGCAGTTTATCAATAATTTCTATACCTTGTTTTTGTAAAAATGAATCCTCGAACATTTTCATTTTTGGGTTAAGAAAGTGTTAATCAAAATACGTGAATGATTTTCTAAGAAAGTTCTATATTCAATATCATAAAAAGATGAATCTAGTTTTGGAAAATCGGAATCTAACGGAAAATTTGGTATTTCGCTTAATTTATTGATTCTAATTTTTAAGTAGATAAGTTCGTTTTTAAATTGGCTGAATACTTTATCTTTTGGAATCCAATATAAATTAGCAACATGATTAACTCCTAAAGATATCATTTTATCTTTTAATATTTGCTTAGGTATAATATTAGCAATACTATAGTCATTAACTTTATTCACTATTGGAGAATTTATAAATGACAAAAATAATTTTGATTCTTGGTTTATCGTTTTAGATGGTTTATCTAACATGTCATTCATCCATTCTATCAAAAGTGCTCTATATGATTCTTCTGGAACAGGAATTAAATATTTATTATTATCAAGTGGTGTTTCTAATATTTCAAAAAGTTTATTATCTCCACTTCCTGACCAGAAGTTTCTTAATATATCATAAAACATTCTGTATGCTACATTCTCAGTGAAATCTTTTAAATCTTGCAAGTAATTATTTTTATCCGTTATTTCTAAGGTTTCAATATCTATTTTATATTTTATACTAAATAATGTGTAAGCCATAGAAATCACTTGTGATTCAATATATTTGCCATAAATAGATGTATGATATTTTAAAATTTCCTCCAAGTTAGTATAAACAGATATTATTTTTTCTGTCAAACGATTCAATATTCTTGGATTTATTTTTGAATTTATCTTCTTATCTAATTGACTCATTTTCTTTAAATGACTTCCTAAAAATGTAACCAATGTTGAAAACCCGATTGAATCAACTGAATCATAACTAACACTCCTTTTATTTCCAAATAAAAGTGGAGCTTTTTCTTTTATTAATTTCCCAAGAGCAAAACAATACTCATATAATGTTATTTCTCTATTTGCTAGAATATCACCGTCATTATAATTATCTATTTGCATTCCTGTTTTTTCCATAACTTCACTATATCTTTTCTCTATTATTTTTGCAACAGAGATATCAACGTGTTTCAATATAACATCACTCCATGTTGAAGCAAACACTTCATATTTAGTTAAAGATGTTCCACCAGTGTTAAGTCTTTCGAAAATGCCCGGAAGTTCGTCAGCACTACCTTGATACAAAATTATCGGTATGTTAATTTTATGTATAGAAAGTTCTTCAACTAATTCCATCCATAATGAATAAATTTCATCTCTTATTAAAGATCCCGTAGCTGTATCTTCTAATTGCGAATAGGTTGAAAAAATACTAATTCTTAACTCATTAATAAATCTTCTATCAGTATTCAATTCTGAAATTGTATATGTTTTAAATAATTTCTTGATGCTGTTTTGTATTTGATTAGAAATATGTTCGTAAGTTGAACTATTATATTCATTTAAGATCAACTTAATGATAGCTTCAAAAGGTTTTCTATCATCAAATAGTATGTCTAAATATTCAAGTGGCTTTTTTTCAAATTCTTTTAATGTAGTAAATCTTTGTAATCCATCTATTATTTGTTGTTTATGCGTTTCTGGATTTTGATAGATTAATAATACACCAAAAGGATTTTTGCTTAATACTGTTTTAATGAAGTTCTTTTTTCTATCTTTATTCCATACTAGACTACGTTGAAAACTTGGCAAAGCTACATTACCTTGCAATTGATCATACGTATATGATCTTACTAAATAATTTGATTCCATCATATAACTCCCCTTTTTTGTTAGTAGTATCAAAAGTTCTAAAATTGATCTACCATTTCTTATTATCTTAATTAGATCATATTTTAAATGATCTGTCAAATAATTGCTTTTACTTCCACTTAAATATCACAGGTATTTCTTTAACTGCTGAATTATATTTCTTTGTTATATACTTTTTATCAAATCTATGCATTATTTCAACCAAAGTATCTTGATAAACATAACTATCTACTACTATATACAGATCTTTTGGAACACCATAATACGCTCCTGCTATACCACCAGCAATCGCACCTAAGGTATCTGCATCACCACCAAGGCTCACTGCATTTCTAATTGCATCTTCAAAATCAGTAGATTCTAAAAAACAAATAATAGCTTGTGGGACAGTGTATTTAGCTTCTTCAGTAAAGTGATATCTTGGTCTTATCTCATCTAGGTTAGTAAACATATTATAATATTTTGACATCGCTATTCTTATATCGTATTTGCTCATTTTCTTCTTTGCCATAAATGTTGCTACCGCAGTTGCTTCTGCTGCTTTCATACCTTCTGGATGATTGTGCGTGACTTTTGTCACTGCATGTGCACATTTAATAACATCATCAATATTATCATATGCCATACCACATGGCGAAACACGCATAGCAGAACCATTTCCATAACTATTATAAGGTTGAGGATCCTCACTTTTTAACCAATCTTTAAACATGTATCCATAACCGCTAGGGAATTGGTTTCCTAACTTAAGCATGCTTTCTTTTGCTTTTATTGACAACAAGTCAAAATCTGTTTTTGCTTCTAATATAGCTTTTCCAATAGCTATTGTCATTATTGTATCATCAGTTATAAAATTATTTTCTTTTGTTAGTAATGTGAAATCTTTAGTTTTAATACGATCAAATTCATAACGCGAACCGATAATGTCTCCTAGAATAGCTCCAATCATTTTCTCTTCCCCTCTTTATCTTCTTTTTTTGTAGTCTTTGTCTATTTCATCTTTCCAATTTGATTGAATCGATTTATTTGTTCTAAACTCAGAAATTGCCTCTGCCATCACTCTATAATTTATCTCGGTCCCCATTTTATCTGAATGATAATTTGCTACTCTATCTTCATTGATGCCATAATGTCTTGCTGTTCCGACAGCATCAATATTTGCACCTAAGAAAAGAAACTCCCAATTATACTTTTCTTTTTGATATTCTATCATCTGTTTTATCTTTTGTGAATTAAATTCACAACTTGCATTTTCCATACCATCAGTAGTAATAATAAAAATTATTTTTTCTGGTTTTTCACTACTTATAAGTGTTCTATATGTATTAACTGTTTTTACAATGCTTTTTCCAATAGCATCTAATAACGCTGTTGAACCTTTTACAAAGTACTCTTTTCTTGTCATTAAACCAATATCCTTGATAGACTTTCTATCATGGAGCACCTTAAACTCGTGATCAAATAGTATTGTTGATACAATTGCTTCACCAGACACTTCTTTTTGTTTAGATATCATGGAATTAAATCCACCTATTGTATCTAACTCTAAACCAGACATTGATCCGCTACGATCCAAAATAAAAACCATTTCAACTAAATCTTTTTTCATTTTTATTTCTCCTTTTTCTTGTTCTATATATCTAGGATACTCGAAAATGTAATTGATTTGGTCGTTTAATAAGCGACAAATACTTAATCAAGGAGTCCAATTGTTTTTTGTTTCCATGAAATGAGCATTTGATTAATTTCATACATATCATAAATCTCGTTTTCAATATAGTATCGAATAATTAAATCAAACTTAGAACTCTTAGATAATGCAAATCCAGCTTTAGCTAATAAATCTTTAGTTTCATCTAAATTGAGCCCTAGTGCTATTGAAAATGCTATAACTGTTATCTTACTTGGTTGATAATCTATATTGCATTTAATCTTAGAAAATAATTTTCTGTCTATATTAGCTTTTTTATATACATCTATATCGCCAAGTTTGCGATCATCAATATGTTGAAACAAACTTGTTACAAAACTATCATCCACATGATCCATAATGTCTTCCAGTTTTCTACTTTTTTTACTTCTTTTTATACTACACTCTAAGTTAAGTCCATTTGAATGCATTATAAAATTATGAAACTCTTCTACTACTTGCTCTTGTTCAATATAACTTTTAACAGTTTCAAATCTTTCTAATGAAACTAAATAAGACTGTTCATCATAGACTACTAGATAAATCATCATATCTGATTTAAGTAAAAACTCTTTGATAGCATTTAAAGCGATTTCTAATGCTTGTCCTCTTGGAAACCCAAACAATCCAGCTGCTATTAGCGGAAAAGCTATAGACTCTAAATGTTTTTCGTGTGCTTTATTTAATACATTTTCATATGTTTTATGCAATAATTCTCTTTCATTATGCTTACCATCTAAATAGACAGGTCCAACAGTATGAAAAACATACTTAACATCTAAATCATATCCTTTCGTGATAATGACTTTTGTTGTATCTAAAAAGCCAAAAGACTTGCGTTCAACAAGTAATAAAGGTCCTGCTGCATCATGAATTTGTAGATCAACTCCACCCCCGATTCCAGGATAAGAACTTGTTGAATTAACAATTGCATCAACTTTCATTTTTGTAATATCTTGTCGCATAATTTTGAATGGCATATTATATAATCTCCCCCATCTTTTGTTGGTTATATTATGTGTTTATTAAACCAGTTAATATTTAAAAAGTCAATAAAGATAAATTTGAAGTATACTTCACTTTTTTAATATCTCGATTTGTTTTTTTATACATACTGATAAATATTGAATAAATGGATTTTCATTATCTTCGTTAACTAGTTTTTGATATTCATTTGTATCAACTGAAATACCTACATATGGATATCCTTGTTTAGAAATAGAAAATGCCTTAAACATAACTTGCTTACTCATACTAATAGCCATCTCATATAGCGTCTCTAATCCAAGAATCCACGTCTTCATATCTATGTCTCTATATGCTTTTGTAAAATCGTTATTTATCCATGGAAATATATGATTATAATATATATCAATACCAACATTCTTGTATCTTACTTTATCTTTATAAAGACTTTCTTTTAATAAGTCTATATCTACTGGATTATCAATAAATGCCTTTATTGGTTTGAGTAATCTCCAAGGAAAGTCTGTATATCTTAACGCCATAATGCCTTCTCTTGGCCATCCAGCTCTCCAGGTTTTTTTTATCATAGAAACAGGTATTTCTACAAATTTGTTGTACTCAGTCAAATACAGTCTAATCAAATAGTTGTTAAACTCATCAGACATCCCCTCTGGTAAAATTGGATAATAAACATCACAAAAAAATGATATCTCATTCTTTTCATTCTCTTTGGTCTTATACAATCTCGGCACAAAATCTATGTATAGATCCCATTTATTTTTGAAAACTGTCATTCCCCATGATTTGATATAATACCAACTTCTAACTTCTTCTAATGGTAAAACAAATTTAACATCACTCATATAGTAAGACTCCTCTTTTCTACCATAAAAGAGAAAAAAGACACCATCAAGATGGCATCTTTAAAAGTATAATTTATGATTGCCATCATTCAAGCTTTAGCACCTTACCTATCGGTAGGTTGCTGAAGGGTCACTGAGCTTGTCTCTAACCTTCTCTTTATGGTAATACTATTTTAACCAATATGTAGATGTTTGTCAACTTAAAATATAGACTAATGAAATATCATAAACTGATAATATTTATATATTATTACACATAGAATTGATAAATAAAGATTAATATTTAAAAGGAATTTACTTTTCCAATAATGGAAAAGTTTTTAGTTTTTTTATTAATTAGATATTAATAATTTTATAAATGCATATTTTAACCAAAATAACTATTCTTATTTATCTTAAATCATTATTTTAACCCACTTAAAACACTTTAATTTCAAATCTATTAATATCTTAACAAGATAAAAAAGTCCTATCTCAATTAAGAAATGGGGACCAGTTAGCGATATTGAACCGTAACGGTTTCAGCTCCCTAAGTTTCAATATGTTGAATTTGCTATAAAATGATATATTTGTTTTTCTTGATAAATTTTAATATATTTATTGATAATTTCGAGAACAGGAAATATCAATTGTTTGTACATTATAGCAATATTCAAGTCTTCGCCTGATAAAAAAGTCATCATTTCATCATATTTTTCGATTAGGTTATCTTCAATGTTTAAAAGTTCATCAATATTTACACAAATCTCTTCGAACTCATCTCTAAAGTTCAGTTGATTTGTAAGTACGAGTCTTATGTATATCTTTAATTCATAGTCAATTGCATGCTCTAAATCAATATGCTCATCTGGATTTGCCAAATCATAGAGTTTCTTAGGATACAATTGTAAAAACTCATTTAGAATTCGTTTCTCTGATTCTTTAACTTGAATATCGAAACTCTTATACTTATAGATGTCTGCTTTTTTAAAAGAGGAATATGAAATGGGTAATTCTAACGAGTCTTCTTCATTCTTATAAAATCCGTTTTTAGTGAATAGCTGATGACTATAATGATCATCCTTGAATACAATACTAGATAGTCCGTTGATACGATGCATTTTATGAATATGTTCTGAAAGTAGATTTATGATAGTCGCTTCATAATCACTAGATATAATCTCTTTTTCATAAATCTTGATATCAATGATTCCATTTAAGTCTATAGTATCATATCCTGCCGTGCCTATAGGCATGTTTTCTTTTTCAATGATGAACAAGTGTGAAGCATTTGAAATAGCGTGCGAGATAAAGATACGGATATCTTCAAATTCATACATTATATCGTTGAAACTGTAGATTGTCTTTTGGTTCATCCAACTTAAAACAATCTCTAAATCACTTTGATTAATGCTTCTTATTCTGATGGTATCTTTTTCTAATACATAGCAAGCTTCATGAATATCATTTTGATTTAGATACTCAATAAGTTTGAGATTGTTTGTTTCAGTAATTAAATCTCCATTTTCAACAGTAAAAACATCAGTAACCATCCCGTTGAGAAGCTCTACAATAGATTCTCCATATATCTCAGGATGGGGAAGGTGATGTTTAATCAAACTCCTTGGTACAATCATTTTAGTACATTTCATAATTATTTCTCCTATACTTAAGCCATTTTTTTGCAAGTTTTATACTTGCTTACCTTTTGTACCAAGGTATTTAATTTTAGGGATATAAAAAACACTCCTCTTATGGTTATTTGCAGTCATGCTGCTTACCCATAAACACAAGGAGTGTTTAATCTAATATATTTATATTTTATCATAAAAACTCGTAATTATCAATATTTATAACTGAGTATTTTTAATCTAATATGTATATTTAATTGGTCCAATGCTACCTTTTTTGTAAAATACTGAAACATCTTTGTTATCATAGAATGAGTTCTCAACTAGTGTGCCGTTAAATGCATATCTTTTTTTCTTTATCTTTTTTCCAGCTTTAGTTACTTGATCGTACTCACGATGAAGAAACCAATCGCCTTCTTTTAAAAAAGTTGCTTTCACAATCCCTCTGTATACTGTACAAATATATTTTGCTTGATTCGCTCTCCAAAGTGCTACTAACCAAGAGTATCTCGTCTTTTCATATATTTTGTCAAAATTAATATGCCCCGATTCTAAACAATTATAATATTCTTTATTTATATTAACAAAAATAATCTTATCATTTATTTCAGATTCCAAGAGAGGAGTAGCATTGAATCTATTACTGATTTCTTGTGTAGTAGTTATACCAAACTCTGTTTGATTACCTCTCACAATATTTGTTAAATCAAATATTTTATTTAAATTCAAAAGATCAATTATTGATGATTCTAATTTAAGAGCCTCTTTTTCTTGTAAGTTCCATCTAACGATATATGATCTTACTTTATTTCCCTGTCTTAAAATGTTTGCAATTTCATTGTTTTTATCATTTGAGTTCTCACCGTCAAACATATCTTGTTGCTTCAAAACACCCTCTTGATGTGAAAACACTCTATTACCTTTTCCTTTGCCTACATAAAAAATTCTATTTGTTTCCTGATTCTCAAGTGCGTAAACGTAATAATTTAATTTTGCTGTAGTTAATTGATCAAAATTCATGATAGACTCCTTATCAGTTTAAGTGATTGTCAATAAAGCGATTATATAATTTAATCAGCTTAAAGTCAATATTGAAAAGAATCATCAAATCATCATTTCTTCTTTTTATAAAGTCAACTCATTTTGCATCCATTAATTCATAAGCATCAAAAGATGCCTTATATAATTTTTTAAATCTGTCTCGTGCATCAAGTGGGCTGATGATTTTAGCTTGTGAACCAAACTTGAATAAATGAAAAAATATTTGAGTTTCAGTTGTCTTAAATGTATATAAATATTTGTTATTTGTATCTGGAATTCCAATAATTGGCAAACTATCTTCCTCAAATACTAATCTTTGTAATCCACCATATGTAAATTCAACAGTGAAGGTTTCTATCGGTTTTGCAGAAACAGATGCTCTTTGTTTAAATAAGTTTGTGACAATGTCTTCAAGCCCAGAATCTTTAAACTTTTCACCAGTTGTTCTTACATCATTTTTCAAAAGTGTTTTAACTTTTATTGTGTTAAATGTAATACTTTTACTATCTTTATCAGGAATTCCATAAATAAGCTCAAGGCTATGGTTATCTGATGGTTTAAATATTTTATAAGGGTATATTTTATTGAATGTTGCTTCTACTTTATATTTGATCATTTTGCTACGCTTAATCGATTCTTCTATTTTATCAATTGTTTCTTTATAATAGATTCTTTCTCTAATTTCTCTTGTTTGTACAGCATATGATTCTAAAATTATTTTTAAATAAAATCCAGTGCCTGATCTTGGTGCATATGCCTCGAAGTAGCTTGCATCTTCCAAACTTTCTAGCAATAATGTGTTTTCTTTGTTCAATTTCAACTTAAAATGAACATCACTTGAATATTTATCAGCATATTCTTTAATTGTATTTTTCATCATTTCATTTGTGAATTCATCAACAACTTTAAGAGTAACTATATCACTGAAATTATCAGTTGTAATTGCTTTTTGAATTGCATTTATCTGTTTTAAAGCGACTGCTCTTGATAGTGGGAAACTTTCATAATAGTTGCTTATTATGGTATTCATGAAACCACTTCTATTCTTTAATTCGAAATCATCAATAAAACGAATCATGTCTGCTTCAATAATTGTCATAGCACGAGTGGACAAATTTATATGTTGGCGACTTTCTTCATTTATAATAAATCCATAATTATTTGTCATTTCCATTCTCCTTTAAACTTATAATGAGTACCTTTGTATCAGTAACCCCATTTGAAATGATTATATCAGATCCTTCAGCTAAACTTTTTTGTTTATCTATAATGCAGCTTGGCATTATAAATGTTCCACCAAATGAAATAATCTCTTCATTCATTAAATCTTTTTCTCTAAATTGAAATTGAGTTCTACCTGGAGAAAATTCTTCAATGCCCGTTTCATCTAAAAATATATCATATATCTCATCCTCAATTGACATACGTTTATAATATTCATCTTTATAATATGCTTGCCAATATCTTTCCATAAAATCATAATCTTCTTGAGTATACACTAATGCATATTTACGATCTTCAGAATATACTACATGTTTTTCATTCTTAATTTTTAGCTTATTCGTCTCATTCATAAAATAAGCCTTACTCGTGTTTTTTCTTCCGTTATCAATTTGTTTCATATGATATCTCCTTCTTTTTAGTAATTTATTATATTATTTTTGATTGATCAATACGTCTATTCGAGTAATAGTGATATTGTTTTTCGTTGTTTTCTATATGTATTTCCCCAACTTGTAACACCACGTTGGCCTAATACAATCTCAACATCAAAGCCTATAATATTGCAGTCCTTGAGTTCTTCAGGGAAATCTTCAGGATCGTTAACTAAGGTTGTTATTTTACCCTTAATTAGCTTATATTCTACATGATCATAATACGTAGATTCATTTTTGCCCTCATTTACCAGATATGCATTAAATTTTGTATAATTATTTTCCACATCTTTTAGTTTCATTTTTATTTCTCCTTTTTTTATATTTTTACTTAATAATTACGCTGTTAATATTTTTGTTTTGTTTTACACTTTCATTATCTCACATTTTTCTAATGAATAATAGTGGCTAAATACGGAAAACTATTGTTCATATATTAGGACTTTTATGCGATATTTCATATTTTAATGTTCATCTTTTATGTCTTTTAATGAGTAAGCTAATATATTTTTGATTATTTGTAGTACTCTACCTCAATTCAAGTTTGCATCAAATGTATATATGGCATGCATGGGTGCATCTTTAAGCAGTTTTTTTATTTGATGAAAAATATAGTTTTCAAGTTTTCTTAATTTCTCAGAACTTATATTTTTATTAGATCCTACTAGTATTCCCTTAAATTTATCACTTTTTGTATTTAGATTATTAAGATAATGATCACTTATCCTCAAAGTTTTTTTATAGTTATTGTTTCCGATAAGTAAGTACAGGCTTAGGTATATAGATTTAGATTTTTTTGAATGATTAATGAAATGTGTCACATTATTCACTCCTTTAATGCTCTTATTAAGTTTCAACTTGTGAATGTACATATTAATGTAATGATCTAAATTTAGCAATGTCATTTTTTAATACCTCTTTTTATTTATTATTAATTTTTTTACTCATTTAAATGACTAACTATAAATATTTGTATGTGTGTTTATATTTTTGTGATTTTTCTAGAAAATTATTGTTTGTTGCAATAAACGCTTAGTTGAAATCAAAGATAAATCTACTTCATCTTGTTCATTATCTATTGTTATAACATCATTAGCGAAACATCTAAAAATGTTAATTGATGTTTCTAGTTTTGAATATTTATCCAAGATGACATCGTCGGGAACTACTCTAAATCTCTTTGAATTTCTCTCCATTGCAACAGACAAACTCACCTTGACATATACAACTTTTACTATGTAGCCCAATCCTTGGGCTTGTTTCGTTAGTTTAATGACTTTATCTGTATTAGTAGCAGTCGTATCATATACAAATGAAACTCTATTCTTTAAATTTTTGTATATCTCGTACTTTTCAATGATCTTTGATTCAGAATGTAAAGCTCTCGGTTGATCAGCATTATAACCTGGAATAGTTTTTTTTATTTCATCACAATCTACTACATCATAATGTTCATATAATTTACTTCTTATAAAAGTCTTCCCTGAACCTGGCAAACCTGCCATAATTATTAGTTCTCTCATGTTTTTCTTCTTTCTACAATAGTTTTTTTGTTTTGTAATGGGTTATCACCTCTTACACTTCTATTGTCTCAAATCATTAATATGATTATAAGTGTTAAGAATTATATAACTAATGTTCATAATTTATATCATTAAGTTCACTTTTATATGTTTTTATGTTCATATTATGTGAATATAATAATTATAATAACTTAATTTAAACGCAGATTAGTCTGTTTTTAAATTTATCTTTTCATACTTTTTTATATTATTGTAAGTTTCTGTGATTTATAAAATTGAATCTCTTATGTTAAAAATAACGCAAATAACTGCTACTATATATATTCCTCAAATTCAAACATCCTTAGAAATACATAAAAAAGACCCTATCTCAGCTAAGAAACAGGGTTTATTACTATATTGGTGACCCATAGGGGTTTTGAACCGGCACTTTAAAATTAATAATTATTTCTATATGCAAATATATATTCTAGTTTTTTACATCTTTTTCCTAAAGTATAACAACCAAGAATTTTCATTCTTCCCATCTACAGAACACCTCTAATATTTAAATATAAAATACTACTCTCTAGCTTGATTCCTAGATATCCGTCAGTTTTTAGTTTGATTTAGCTCTGATGCAATCTCAATAACTGAAAAATCTTTAACAGCTTTAAATTCTTGATGATTCTGTCTGGAATAATTTGCTAACCTACTGATTCTATTAGTTACCTTAATTCCATATTGATCGCAAAGTGATGCAATGTTATTAAATTTCATTCTAATACTACCTTCTGTTTTATCCACCCCATAAAACTTAGCTTCCTGTATTGATGCTGACAAATCTAATTCATTCAGCACATGATTTTTAATAAATATTAGGCAACAAGTCTTATCTTCAATCTCTTTCCATCTCATTCTTTCACCTCCTTAGGTTTGTTCTTTCTCGTTTCGTAAGAGTACTAGCCACAATAATATGCGATGCAACTTCTCAATTGTTCCAATATTATTTAATAATCTTTTTACGTAATTTATTTATTGCCTTATTCGCAATTTGTCCGACACGCTGCTTACTGATTCCAAAATGTTCTCCTATTTCCTCAAGTGTTTTTTCATCAGTCCCTATACCGAATTTCATTTTAATAATAATTTGTTCTCTCACATCTAATTCTTTTAAAATTTCAATGACATACTCCTCAAGGATTTCTACGTAATAAATGTCTTCAGGATTAGGGTTATTTTTATCTACAGTTAAATTTTTAAATGTAGAACCTTCATCGCCAACATCCTGATCTAATGATGAAGTATCATAAGTATAATTTTTAATGTCTCTTAGTACATCAGTTGATATCCCAATGATTTTAGAAACAGTTTCTTCATCTGGTTCTTTACCATAAACGTTAATGTATTCTCTTGTAAATCTTCGAATTTTAGATGACATGTCAGATATATAAACCGGAGTCCGAATAGTTCTTGATGTATTAGCAATAGCACGTGAAATAGATTGTCTAATCCACCAAGTTGCATATGTTGAGAGTCTAAATCCCTTTTCTATTTGAAATCTATCTACAGCTTTCATAAGACCCAACGTTCCCTCTTGAACAAGATCCATGAATGAAAGATTAGAGTAAGTATATTTCTTAGCTATACTCACAACCAATCTTAGATTAGCTACTATTAAGCTGTCTCTAGCTTCTTTACCAAGTTTAATAGATTTCTCATCAATAGAAATACGCGCTATTGATACCCTTGTTGATAATTCGATTTCTTCTTCTCTTGTCAATAACTTTATCTGACCAATATCTCTTAAAAAGATACTTACTGGATCGATTAAATTATCGAATTTATTCGAATTTGATAATTCCTCATCAATGCTTTCCAATTCAGAAATTTGGGGTTCTTTTTCTAATTTCAATTAGTTCCTCCTGGTTTATTTTTATTTATTATAGGTTGATACTTGAGTTATAAACATCTGAATATCCTTGTCGAGATAAAATAATATTTTGATGAACTATACTATCAATTTAATTGTACTACTTTAACTAAAAATCTAATATGCGATAAACAACGTTTTTATTGTTTCTTGTACTCCACTAAATAATTGATTATAAATCGACTCATCCATAGATCTAATTTCGTTAACTAATTCTTTTATTCTTTCAGAAATCACTTCTTTTATGCTTAATGCTTTAATCATTTCATTAATTTCTAACAATAACAAAACAGCTATATCAATATTACTTTTATTAATTGCTTCCTTGAATTTTATTAGTTTATCTTCTAAAACAAACATATTTTTTTTGACTCTCGAAGGGTACTCAAATCTAGGATGTACTATTTTTACACTATCAAAATCTTCACTAGGAATAAAACAATCATACATGACATTATGATTGTCAAAATCAAAACTATTCTCAACAGGTGTTTCTTCAATTTGTGGAACATCATAAACTTTATCATCTCTTTCATTAATTGCTAAGAAAGAAGTGTATTTTGAATCGATTTGATTTTCAATAGCAATTTGAATAATTAAGTCTTGATATCCTTCTTTATTATTTAAGCTTCTATTCATCAATGTTTCATAATAACCCTTTTTACAGGTCGCAAAAACTTTATCTAATTCAAGATTTGTAATTTTGATTGTATCTTTCTTAATGACTATTGGTTTATCATCAACTGTTATAATAATATCTTTTTTAAGATTTTCAAGTTTCAATAAAACTGTCCAATATTCATTATTAAATAATGTGTCAGAGTAGTAATAAAGATCCAATATTTTGTTTTTTGTATAAAGTTTCACTTTAGACGATATCATACCATTGATGTTAGAAAAAGCTCTAATAAGTTTGTTTGTGAAGTTTGCTTCATTAGGTGTAAAATAATAAGCTTTACCATGTCCTACTTTTGAAATCTTATCTAAAAATGAAGTATTAACATTCATATCTAAGCCAAATAAATATAAATGGTTATTTTGAATTTTATTTGCAATCTGATTACAAATATAATCTTCATTTCCTACTTGACCATCTGTGATTACAATTATATTTGCGTTATTTGCATAAGATAATGATGCTTCCAATGCACTAAGTAATTCCGTTCCACCCATATTTGCAGAAAGTGCGTTTATATAATCATTTAATTCAGTTCTTACATTACGTACAGTTTTCAACAAGTTAAACAGTTTATGATGATGAGTCCCAAATGAAATAATTTCGATAAAATCATCTGCTTCTAATTGAGCTAATACTGCTTTTAGTAACTCTTTTACTGCATTTATATTTCTTCCATTCATTGAACCAGATCTATCAATAACAAACACATACTTTTTTTGAATTCTTTCATTTAATTCTTTCAATTCAGGCATTAAATCAATTAATAAATATTGTCCATTAATAAGTGCTGTTGTTTTAAACTCTTTCTTCAATTCAATCGATAATTTAAAATCCCGATTTAGACGATTGTTTAAACTAATGACTTGTTCATCATTAATAACTTTAATTTTGTGTGAGCTTGAGTTAACGTCTTTGATTGATAAATTTTTTTCTATATTTACTATAAAATCGCAAGTGTAACTAGCTTTGTCTTCTCTTGCTAAACTATTTGAAACAAGATCATTATATCTTTGCCCTACTAGAGTTGGTATGAATATATCTATTTGATTATCATATACATCACACGTTTCAATGTAACTTATCGTGATTTTAACTAGTTCATCTGGCATTACTCGGCCCAAAGACAATTTAAAAACATTAGAATTTAAACTTTCCATCATATAAGCAGAATCACCTTTTGCGATGGCTTGTTGATACTCTTTATTAGCTTGCTGCTTTTCCTTGACAACTCCTTTTAAGATTTTATCTCCAATTGTTGCTTTAAATGATGTTATAGTTGCACCAGCATTTAATGGAAATGTATAGTAAATTTCAACAGATTGATCTTTATTTAAATTTAAGTACTCCTGCTCAACTTTCCAAGTATTAAATTTTCCAACTATGTTGCCTGTAAAGATAACTTTGGTAAGTGATATATTACTTTCTTCATCTAAAATATTGTAAGCAATTTCTTTTTTCTCTACTTCTTTTTCCATAAATTCCCTCCAATTAGATATTTTTGATTACTTTTCTAACATAGTTGACTAATATGTCAACTTTTTCTTTATCTAAAACATCTTCTCTTACACTTAATTCTATTCCTTTTGCGACAATTACTTTTCGAAATAAATAATCCTTGTCATTTTTAGACTTGTCTACTTCTAAATCAACATCAACGTTCATCTCTCCTTTGAGTAGTTTTTCTCTAATAACATCAAGTGGCAAATACTTCTCTTGATATGCCTTAATCAACTTTAATTCTTTCAGGTTAATTTCTGAATAGTAACTATACATACCATCTTCTTTTGGTGGTGTCAATAAGCCTTTGCTCACATAATATCTAATTGTTCTTACAGTAACACTAGCAGCTTCAGCTAGTTCACTAATCTTATATTTGTTTTTATCCATAATATTACCTCATTTTATATCATAATAATTTATACTACCATATGTATTATACACTATTACGTAACAATGTAAACACTTATTTTATAAAAAAGATGCTAATTGACTTTTTGTCTACTAACATCCTATCGTTTAACCTATTAAGATATTTTTAATTTATTTTGAAATATCGGTTGAAGTCATTCATATCTAAATTTTTTCTAACATCAGGATATCTCTTATAATTGAAAACATTCTAATAATTAAACAGTAAATCTATCTCTATAGATCTAGTAAGATTTACAAGTCTTTCTATAGCTTTGAAAGCTATAAACATTTATAGTAAACCCCTTCATTAATTTCTCTTAATTTTATGTTTACAACTAATTTCATATAATAATGACCTGTATTTCTCTTCAAAAGCCGATAAATGCTTATATAAGACATTTCTAATACCTTTCACATACTTAATTATTGATGAAATTATTTTATTCCGAGGCATTTTCTTTCCAACTTTTAAAAGTTACTAATGTAAATTTGATACTTTTTTAATTGCAATCTTATTTTTTTTAATGTTTCCTTCCATCGTATAAAGTCCATAATAGCCTTGATACACCCAAATAGCTGTATTATTTTCATTCCCATCAATATTTGTGTTCATTTTAAACCCATTTTCAAGCACATACATGTAGATTTCATGTAATTGGACAGGATTTAAATCAGTTCCATCTTCATATACAATATCTATAGATGGTTTTTCGATTTGAGCAATTTTTTCACGGAACTTACCTTTTATAATTGCTTCTTTGAATCCACCATTCATCTTGCCGCCCCAAGTTCTATTGCACATGAATTTCTCAGGAATTGTATTAATATATTTGTCTTCATAAAAATATGTTGATTTAGTATTTAATATATAAATTCGTGTTGTATCTAATGGTCTAAAACTAGCAATTGACATTATAGAATTTTCAACATATCCAAATATCAATCTATCAAAAGATTTTCTCTTATGCCAGTGTTTATATATTCTTTTGAAAATATCATCAGACGTTCCTATATATGCTTGAGAATATTCATCTAGAACTAGCATATAATAGCCCGGTACTTCTTTAAAATCATTCAATTTTTTCACTTCTTCAAATCTAGGATTTCTTACTAAAAAACTATCTATACACTCATTAAATTCTTTTTTATTAAGTGATTCGAAATATTTCATGTTTATATCGTAGTTAATCAAGGCATAAACAGCTTGTTTCCTCATCCAGTCTAAATGGTATCTTCCCCGGTACGAAAACTG
The DNA here is from genome assembly GCA_021108415.1 of Acholeplasmataceae bacterium. Classification (GTDB taxonomy): domain Bacteria; phylum Bacillota_I; class Bacilli_A; order Acholeplasmatales; family Acholeplasmataceae; genus Mariniplasma. Next base: position 62,899 of record JAIOQX010000006.1, read on the forward strand.
TTTACACTATTCATAACAACATAATTTTCTCTGGTTAATTTTAACCCATTTTTTGTTTCTCGTATATTTAATCCAAAATGCTTAATCATATTTTCCTCACCCTTTAACCTTTAGTTTGTTGCTTTTAATTACTATTTAACTTCATTTTCTATCTCATATATTTTTAACATTGATTTATTAACTGAAATATATAAAGGATGTTTAGGATTGCCTGATAAATTAGTATCAAAACACAGCCAATCATTTCCGTATTCTTTAGACATATCAAATATTTCTCTTAAACACTCTATCAAATACGATCTAATTGTTATAATATTGCCCCATGCAGCAACAACGGGTTGATTTGGATACTTCTCTAAAACCTTCTTTATTTCAACTAGGTTCCTTTTATGAATCAAAAAACTCAATTCTTTATCCAAACCTTTTGGGTTTGTTGCTCTTTGTGGATAAATATTTAGCATAATCCAACCATCAAAACTATGATGAATCATCATTTTCTTTATTTTAGTTAAAGTTTTATCTAGGTTATTAGGTTCAGCTGTGCTGGGATTTACTCCAAAAACTATAAGTGGATTGCTTCCTTTTTCACCTAACACATACCTTGAACTATTGTTATCTTCATTTACATATATCCAATTAGTTTTTTCACTGACATTCACATAATCACCAAATCTTTCATATAGTTTTTTATTGTTTAGTTGACATAAATTTCAAGATAACTTTATCTAGTGCTCTAATATTGTAATTAAGATAGTAAGATTTAATTATCTGTTAAAAGAATTTCTGTTTTATCAACAAGATTTATTCTTTCTGCAAATAGTGTTGCTTTATCTATTCCTTCACTTAGATATATAGCACCTATAATAGCTTCAATTGATGTTGCTAGTTTTTTAGTTCCATCCAAATCTGTATTTTTGCTAAATAGAAAGTCTTTTATCTCAAATCTAGCACCTATCATTTCCAGGTGTTTATTTGTCTCTATTTTTTGAAATTCATTAGTTATATCCATTTTTGATATGTGAGGATTATTCTTATATGCTTTGGAAGTAAGAATCAATTTAATGATATGGTCTCCAACAACAGCCAATGAATCTTGACTTATTAGTTCGTTTTCATTTGCATATGCTGAACAAGTGATTGCTATTTCAGCATAATCACTTCTAATTTTATATCCTATAAATTTAAATAGTTTTTCTAATTTATCTTCTTTATCTTTTATTTTATTATCAACCATATTTAGTCATCTACTTTCAAATGTGGAATTTCTATAATGATGATCTTATTTATTGATTTTATTGATTAATGATTCTTTTCAACATTTCTACACACTGTTAATTTTATCGTTCTGGATTCTATTAATATGATTTTGTTCTCTTTCATCTGTTTTTTGAGTAAATTCTATTAAATTTTTATAAATATTTTCTATTTCATATTTCTCTAATCTAGTACCAAATCTTTTTGCTAGTTTGTTCATTGAAAACATCAAGTTTCGTATTTGGCAAACTTGAGTATAATAAGGTACATCTTTAAATGATTCTACGATACCTAAATCCCCAAAAACAACGATGCTTCGAAATATATCATTCTTTAATCCAAGTATGTTTTTTAAATGCATAAAATGCATTGTATTTTGATTTATTGGATTTATTATATCGAATGACTTACCACCTGGATGCTGTACTATCATTTTATCTTGTTTCCATGTTCCAAATATTTTTCCTGTAATATTTTTAGCTTCAATAACAAAAATACCTTGTTCTGAGATAACTATTAAATCTATTTCAGAATCGTTACCATCTGATTTTGGAATATATGCGTTTCTAATGATTCTTGCTGTAGGCATTTTATCTTTTATTTCAGCTTCTATTCTACTTTCAAGAAATACTTGCTTTGATTTATTAAAAATAGATTTAGTGACTTCTCCCATCATCTCTTCAGCTTCTAATTCCTTTTGTATTTTTTCATCCAAATTTTTATTGAAATCAATACGTAATTTTATTGTCAACAGTATAAATATAAAATTTAATGAACCTATTACAAAAAATGATATCCCTATAGGGGTTGAGTCTTTAATTGCTGGAAAACCTCCTAGAAAGAATACTAGCACATTAAAATAAATGATTATATCTATTAATTTGAAAATTCTTTGCTTTTTCATAAATCCATCCTTTGATATTATGAATATACTTTATTTAGTACATTTTATCAAAAATATATTTCATTTCTACTTCATTGTCCATATTGCTCCATTTTCTACACTTAAATTGTTGATAAAAATCTAATTAAAAAACATTTTTTGATTAGATTCTATAAAAAGTGTGTCAAAACAGCTTAAAAACATGTTAACAACGCATTTTTCGAGTTTAAAAATCTCATATGCTATAATACTTTTGGAATGCATAAAAACACACCTATTTGCTCAACTAGGTATACTCCATTTTATGCATTCCTTTTATTTAATTTATTTCAACTATTAATTCTTGTTCCAATCCATTACCTGATATCATACCCGTATTCTCATCAATCCAAGTCCATTCAAATTGATCCCCATTTCCAACAAAACAGGACTCACAACTCCAAGTATATATTCGTTTACTAGAAAACAACGCATTTTCTTTAAGATATAAACTATGATTTGATCCAAATATCATATCTTGTTCTACCAACACAAACTCAACATCTGCATCATCAAATTTAACAATAGAAACATTTTGCAATGAAAGACCTACAAAAATACCATGAACAAACATTATTGATACGACAATGAAGCTTGTTACTATAGTAACTAGTATTTGATCTTTAAACACATAATGTGCACTTACTTTTAAAAAGACTCTTAAAATCAATGGATAAATCAAAAATGCATAAATAATAAATCGATACGAAAAATATAAAATAAATTTCCTTCCAAAAATTATTTCTACTAAAAATATAAGAAATAATACACTAAATACGATAATCACATATATCTTTAACACTTTAATAATTATCTCTTTAATATGATCTGATACATACAACAATGAAAATAAGAAAATAACTGCTTCAACTAAATATAGCAAAACAGCAGAGGTTATCACACTAACCTCTGCTTGGCCATCAAATACTTTAAAAGTAAAAACAGTCATTAAAGTCAAAAATATTATATTTAAAACAATCATAACTCTCTTCATAAAAAGATCCCCCTTGATGTTTAAATACTTAATGTCTTATATAAACTTAGCATATATAAGTCTAATAGCCCCTGCATATTTCTTAACAGTTCTCTTATATGTAAATCCAGTTTTAAAAGTATTTTTTACACTAGCCACATTATATGGAGAAACTGTAGTAAATAGGAGTTTTGCTCCTTTTTCTTTAGCAATTTTTTCTAAATACTTATTCATATGATACTGTAAATGATGTCCTTGATGATCTTCATCAATAACAACTAATTTGATATGCATGATATGTTGATCATCAATTTCAAAAATTGCTTTTTCTTTATTTGGATCTAATTCATTTTTAATACTTTCATTTACATCAACATTAGGATCATATAAAATACCAAAGCCAACAATCTTATCCTTACACTTAATCGCAATTGTCACATGAGGATCTGATAAACAACTTTTTAACATATCTTTAGTGTTTGCTCTTAACATACCTGTTTTTATCTGATCAGATGCTATAACAGCTTTCTTTTGAATGTTATAAATATCATTAAAAGAAGATTCGTCTTCTAGTTTAACAAATTCATATCCTAAATTAGGATCTAAATCAGGAATGCTAACTTCATCTTTAATTTTCTTTTGTTCTTTTTCATTAAATACTTCTAAATACTTTTTAAAATCAGAGCGATATATTAAATGATAACTTTCAGTAAAATAATTTTCATTGATATTATTTTTATGACGATAATCTAGCCACATCCGTTCAAGTCTAAAAATGTTTTTAAAATTTTTAGGACTAATCGCTAACTTTCTTCTTTGCATATAAGGATTATGTACTGCAAGAAAGAAACGATAAGCAAAAAGGTCATCTAACAATTTCATATCAATAACTTTTCTGCGTAAAAGAATATAAAATGTTTCAAACAAAGTTAGATAATTAGATATATCACAATTTGATATTTCTTTTTCATAGTCAGGTTCGTTTTCCATATCATAGACACTTAACAAGTTATAAACCACTTTATAGTCTGGATTGGTGATAAATAAACTATTTAGATGGATTAAAAACTCTGCTTCATTCAATTTTTTTGATTTATTGATTTCATAGATTAATGATACAGCAGCAATGATTGCTGCAATCATTGCATCATTTATTCTGTAGTCAAAGAAATGATTAATAAGCCAAGCAGATAAGATAACAAATCCAGCAATCAAAATAATCGTTAAAAAAATACCAATTCTTCTTAATTTTTTTAATTGTAACAATGGTTTCAACATACACACACCCTTTTTAATTTTTATTGTTTCATGAATGATTCCATGATTATACCCAAATTGAAAAATTAAATCTATTTATGTTCCTACAATATACTTATAACTTAAAAAGTATATTTTATCCACAAAAAAAGCCCCCTTGGTGTTTACATGATTATATTTTATCATGTAACGAATAAGAGGGCAATCTTTTATAAAAATTTTAAAATACGATTACTTACTAGTGTTCTTCTTAATTAAAAACTTCTTAACCTCATAATGTGCTTTTAAAACAAAGTATCCAATAAATAAAACTAGATATAAGACTAGATTAATCATTAATGTATAATTTAATATTAAGTGAATAAACAATAAGATATAAATGATATATGCAATTGATTGTAATGTCTTCCATGCTTTTTGTGTCATCTTTCTTCTAACGATAACGAAAGATGTAACAAACAATGGAATCATTAATACAAATACAATTAATCCATACCAATCTAGAAATCTTAATCCATCAAGCCATTGAACAATTCTTAACAATGCATGTGGAGATATAAAGATAAACCCTAGAATAGAATATTCTCTTCTAACTCCTACAAACTTTAATCTTAACTTATTCTTTTTAGGTAATGCTCCAGTTATCATAACGATATAAAAGAAACTTAACCCCAAAAACCCTTTAATAAATGGAACCGCAATTGATTTATCTTTCATGATATACGCTAAAATAGAAATAACGATTGCACCTATATATATTTTTACATTGTGCTTTCTTATAAATGAACCTTGAAAATATGCAAGTATAGTCAATACTACCAAAAATGCTGCTACGATCATAAATTTTCTCCTTAAATGTTTAGTATGTTAATATAATTTTCTAAATATAATTCTTGTTGCTTTTGATCCAGCTTATGATATATGATATTTTCTTCTATAATCGCATATCTAAGCAATAATCCAACAACCAGTTGTGCAAAAGATTCTCTATGCATATCAAGTTTATGCACTTTTGCATATCTAGAAATCTTTTGAATCACTTGATTTGATATGATCTTGGTAAACGCAAGATCATCTGGAAGTGTATGAGCCAATGTTTCACGAATCAGCATCTTAATTAAATCAATTTGAGTTGATATAACCAATAGTTTTTCATGCAACAATCTCTTAACAAATTCCTTAAAACTTAAAGACATATCAATCTCTAAATTTTCAATAATTGATTGTCCCATTGCTTGTTTAATCGTTTGAATAAACAAGTTATTCTTTGTCCCAAAATGACGAAATAAAGTCATCTCAGATACACCAGCTTGTTTTGATATGTCAAGGGTAGTTGCTGATATATACCCTTTATTAGAAAACACATCAAGACTTGCTTTCATGATTAACGCTTTTGTATCTTTCAAATCCTCACCACTTTCTCTTATGAAGCTAGTGGCTCTACATCACTAATCTTCTTTTTATAATTAATTGCTAATACAGCGGGTAAAACAAAAATCGTAGAGAGTAATGCTAATGATAAATTGACTAATGTCATTATACCAAAATTAGATAAAATGATGAAGTCAGAAAAGATTAATGCACTAAATCCACCCATCGTCGTTAATGCTGAAACTAAGATTGGATTACTCATTTTTGATAAAGCAATTTTAATTGCCTCTGATCTGTCATTTGTTTTTAGTTTTTCTTCTTCAAATCTTTCAGTAATCAAAATGGTAAACTCTGTACCTATTCCCATAATTAATGCTCCAAGTGTAGCTGTAAGTGGTGTATAGCTCATATTAAAGATTGCCATCACTCCACCAGACCATCCAACTATTAGGATAATAGGGAGTAATGGGAGTAAAGCTCTATAAAATGATCTATAGATCACAAGTAAACTGATAAAGATTAAAACTAGTCCGATGATTGTTATTTCATATCTACCAGAAGTTAATGCAATCATCATCTCACTATCAATGACTGATTGTCCTGTAATCACGACATCCATATCTTGAATACCAATCACATCATAAACCTCATCTATAAATATACTAAATCCTTCATCAGTCATTTCATTTATAGATATATTAATGATTGTTTTTGTATAATCATCATTAATAAATAGTTTTCTTTGATCATTTGGTATATTAGCTAAAGTTGTTTGATTCATCAAAGCTGTATTTGTGATACCCATCTGATTGTATAATTTAATAAGTGAAGTCATTTCGATGATTTCATCATCAAATGACGCATTTAAACTACTCTCTATAGCTATGATAGCATCTAGATTATCAATAGTTAAAATAGAATCATCTGATAAAACAATTGCGATTTGTTCAGTTGAACCAATGATATCTCTTAATTCTCTAATATCTGCTAATCCTTGGCTATCTTGAGGCATAAAGTTTTCTAAGTTAGTTTCTGCTTCTGCTGATTGGTCTACATAAATACCTATGACTGCTAGAATAACAGCAACACCTAAGATGACATACTTCATCTTAATCACAAATCCAACCATTTTATAAATGACCTTATTTGATTTAACTGCTTGCTTTTTTACTTTTTCTTCTTTAGGAAAATGTTGATTTCTAATATATAAAAATGGCAAGAAAATCAAGACAGCAATAACAAATGCTGATACGATACCAATGGTTAACATCGATCCAAAATCATTAATCATCGGTACTTTTGATCGATATAGGCTCAATAGTCCTAAAGCAGTTGCAATCATTGCGATTAATACTGCAGGAACCATTTTCTTAACAGTTATTAAAAGAGCATTTTTATTTTTTTCATTCATTATTTTACCCTCTCTTCTTCATATCTTGTTTGAAACTGTATAAAATAATCTATACCCAGTCCAATTAACACTGGAAAGACTGCCATAGAGACCATGGTTAATCCAATGGATAACCATCCCATCATCCCAATGGTAGCAATCACTGCAAGTAAGATCATAAAGATAGGAAGTAATCTCATCTTAACTTTATAGATTAAAGATAAAACGATAATCATAATCACAACAGCTGATGCCATCATAAATTGCATACTTTCCATCATTGATGATTTAATTGATCTGTCTAAGATAGGCTTTCCAGATATTAAAACATTATCTTCCATACCTTCACTGATCACTAAAGTTTCTAGTTTACTAGCAATCATATCTATCTGTTCATCAGTTACTGTTCCATCTAAGACAATTACCATTCTAAGTTTAGCTTCATCTACTATAAATCCTTTAAAACTATCTTTGACTTCTATTCCATCATAGATCATCATATTTAGAGTTGCCTCTGATGTAGGAAATGATGGACTAAACGCATTAAAGTTAGCTTGGATCATACCAAGATTAGTTCCCATATCTCCTAAGTTAATACTTAGGGTATCTAAGACTACTGCTAATTGAGCAAGTGCCGCCACTTGTTCATTTAGCGTTACAGATAATCCAGATAGGGTTGTTAGTAGTTGTCCAAGTGCTAGAGAGGTTTGAGGTGGTATAGATTGTATTTGATTACCTAAAAGTAATTGCTTTATACTATTTGATACTTGATTTGTGTCAGTCTCTATACTTACAACAGCTGCCAATTCATCAACAAGTAGTGGATCAGCTTCTATTTCTACCTTTAATGCGCTTATATCAATTTTTAAGGCCTCTAAAGTTGTATCAAGCATTGTTAATACATTAAACATAGAATCAAGTCCTGTGCCTAATTGATCTTGTGCATTGACTAGTTGTCCTATATTCGTTTGTAATAAAACTAAATCAGGTAAATCAGATCCATCATTAGAAGAAAGACTTAAAGACAATTGATTTAATTGTCCAGAGACTTCTGTTAATCCTGTTGCCATAGCATCTAGACCAGTACTCGTTTGAGTATATAACATCTGAGATACTTGATTAATAACCGTTACCGGACTATTCATAGAAAATATACCATCTAAAGTTTTCACCTCTTCTTGTAATAAATTCATAAAGGTAAGTGTCTCTATATCAAATAGACTATCTGAATCAAAAACCAAAATAATTGGGTCACTACCAAATTCCATTTGGTAGGCCTCATTCTCTAAATAAATATCAGTTGAATCTGATATCAATGTATCATTTCCGGTGTTTAATGTGATTTGGGTTGCGCCTATCGCAACAGCTATCACAACAGCAAACATAATTAATAATATTTTAACTGGTCTTTTTATTAAGAAATTTGCAATTTTGTTCATGTTTTCCTCCTTGTTTGTTAGTGCTCACTATCATATAATACACTAGAACCTTTTAAATGTAAAGTGAAAAACCAAAAAAAATATACAAGCGATTAAACTTATATATTTTCCTTTATTTGCTTTTATTTAATTTCAATACGTTTCTTATGCTCAACGACTTTAGCTTTAGGTGCTATGATATGTAGAATGCCATCTTTAAGAGATGCATCTACGTTTTCAAAATCAAGATCACCTAAATTAAGGTTTCTACTCATTGAGCAACGTCTTCTCTCGCGATGGACATAAGTTTTTTCTTTTTCCTCTTTTGTCTCTTCGTGATTGATTGAAATACTCATCAAGCCTTCATGATAATCTATTTGGATTTCTTCTTTTTTTACACCCGGCATGTCAGCTTCAATGATGAACTTATCTTCATCATCTCGTACATCTACCTTAAAGGTATCACGTCTTAGGTTTCTCACTGGGAAGAAGTCATCTCCAAAGAAATCATCTACGAAATCTGATAGTGATTGTTCTTTGTTTCTACTACGAATCACACTATCATTAAATGGTGTTAATCCAAACATAACTCTACCTCCTTTATATTTTAGCACTCTTATACTTTAAGTGCCAATTACAGTTATATTTTAGCACCAGATTTATATCTTGTCAAGTGAGATGTTTATTTTTTTTATCAAAAAAACCACTTTAGTTTTTAAAGTGGTTTGTTGACATAATTATATTATTTAATCCAATACTTGATGGTGACTTACATCTAAGTCTACTTGTTTATGACTGTATAACATATATAGCGATAACAACATAAATCCTTTAACAACAACTCCTATAAATGTCGCAATCAAATTCCCTTGTGCACCATCTTTAAATAGAATTAGGATCACAAATGGGTTAAACATAATTAAAAGACCTGCGTATATCATGGTAAGCTTGTAATGAGCGATGTGATGGCGATATAAATTATATACGATTAAAGAAATATATCCCAAAAAGACTACAGAAAATCCTAATTCAACATAAGTAAACAATTCACCTAATCCAATCGCATCTCCAGGACTAGTAAGCCCGATCGCAAGTATAGGTCCCCAAATAGAAATTAAAAAATTAGTCATCGTTACCACAAATGATAATACTGCATTTGCAAACACCATTTTAATAATTAATCTCATCCCTACGATTTGTTTAACATAAATATATACGATTAACATCATCACTAATCTCATTAACGCAAAATCAACACTTAGAAATAAAAATAGCTTCTCATATATCTCCCAAGGATTTGACACACTAGATCCCTGGATTTCAAACAATCCATATCCTAATGTAACAAAACCGGATGCGATTTGAAATCCTAGGATTGCAGAATAGATTAATACTGAATTTCTTGTGATTAATCTAGGATGACCGCTTTGACTTAATTTTAATTCATCATAATGATGTTTCTCAAAGATTGCAAAAATGATATATTCTATCGTAATCATCACACTTGATAAAACAATCATAGATATAAAGAAATCAAATCCCACTTCCATAATCTTAAAAATCGCTTCAATGATTAAAATAGATCCTATAATGACCATGAACATTATAATGAGTCTTGCGACATTTCTATAAACGCGTTTATAGTATGCTCTTATGGGTTTATCGATATGTTCATAATTTGCATATAATTGTCTTTTTCTTAAAATTAAAGAATATGAAATAAAACCTATAAGAATTAAAGAATTCACAATATATCCAAATATAAGTGTATCAAGCGGTAGGATTAAACTTGAGAAAAAATGAACCCATAATCCTCCAATAATCAATGCTGCATATCCTGCTTTATACATTTTTCTGATTCTAGATTCTATATGTTCATCTGTATGATATTTTTTTACATAAAAAACGGATACAAAGATCACACTTGTAACCACAAAGAGATATACATCGACTAAAAAGATTTGATATATAAATCCATACATTAATATTTTAAATATGCTAAATAAGATAGTCACAACAAATGCATAGATTAATCCATATCCTTTAATCTGATTTATTTGTTCATTGATGTGTTTAATATTCATGCACATACCGCCTTTAGCAAATATTATATAGTATATATGATTAATTGTAAAATATATTTAAAATGAATAATAGAATCATTTTAAAACAAGAATGATATAATATAAGAACACACATGAAAGTTCAGGTGATTTAGAGTTGAAAAAAGAACGCAATTTAATTTTATTAGTCATTGGTATATCAGGAACCATCGTCTTTCTGATTACACTTCTTATGCTATTTTTTGGCGATCAATTAGAAGTTTTATTTAATGTCATCGGCATTAGAGTTGCTGCTGTCTTTGTTGCATTTGCAGCTTTCCTATCCTCTATGCTATTTAGTCTACTTATTTTACTACATAACAAAACGACTGTTAAGATAAATGATGATACAAACAAACGTGCTGAACTCTTTAGAGAGTTGCAGTTTGCATCATCAAATTATTCTATTATTGATTTTATGGATCGGATGTTAATCTATGAAGAATCAAGTCGTTATGTTGATCGCCTAGTCAATAAGAAAAACTTTATCTTTCATATGCTTGAATCAAATCTTAAAGCAGAGGATGTCTATGAAAACTCAAAAGACTTTATGTTTTTATCTGTTAAGATTCCTTTTAGAATCATTGAAGGTAAACTTATTTCATCCATCACTTTTGATAAACTCAGATTTGAAAGAGAAGGCATAGACTTTGAATTTTATCCTCCTAAAAATGAAACAGAAAGTAGAGCCTATATCTTATATAACGAACAAACAAAAAGAAATAATGTCATCATTAATTTAGTCATGAGAAAAGACAGTCAATTCTATCACAAAGATATGATTAATAAATTTTCTAAGATTAAACTATATATGAATATCACAAGCTTACTAGGCGTTAAAGTAGAAGGAAACAGTGAATTATATTTTACTAACCCTGAACAAATAGAGGGTGATGGATCTAATACATATCACATTAACTCATCTAACTTTATACTAACCGATATGCCAATGATTGTAAAAAGATAAAACAGAGAGTCACCTTGAGTGACTCTTTTTTTATAGCACTTTTAACTATATCTATTTTATTGTGTATTATCGCTTTGTAAAGATATTATCTACAATATAAAAGCTTACCATCTATAATGGTAAGCTTATTTTAAATGCTATTTAATAAATACAAAGATGATGCCATCATTACCAAAATCAGGATCTGATTTTAAGATAGATTCATAAAGATTTTTTGTCTCTAAATATGGTGATGTTTGATCTAAAAGCTGATGTTTAACTTCACCTGGACAATATCCGTTAATCAGTTTTTCTTTCTTCATATTTCTTAAAGATTTTAAAGCTGCATGTTTAGAGTTTGATGTGCCACTGGTTGATCCATATCCAGTTAAAATCTTAAATGCTGTTTTTTCTGATTTCACGATTTGTCTTAATTCCTTGCCTATCTCAGAGATTAAAACATCTCCATGAAATTGCTTATATGTCTTCATTAATGTTCCTCACTATTAAAACCACTCAATGCCTATATAATAGTCTCCAATATGAAGCATAACTATTACATCTGCCCACTCACTATTATTATTATATCTCCATGTTGTAGAATATACTTCTACATACTCTAATGTTGCGTCTAGTTCATCTGCTATATCTTCAATTGAATTTAGCTGACTATAATTTTGATTTAAATATGCATTTAAATCTATTTGTTCATCATTTAATGGTCCAAGAACCTCTAACAATTCAAAAATACCATAGTTTTCATTAACATATCCTAAAATTGCTTCATTAACATCTGCATATAATCTAACTCTATCATATAGTTTATACAAACCATCTTTAACAGAGAGAACATAAAATATAGCATCTTCATTTTCATCTATTGCTATATATCCATTCAAATCATCAAAGTTTTCATCAGATTTAATTTGTTCAACTGTATCTGATAATACATGTTCTAATAAATCATTTGCTTCATCTATAGATACAGACACACGATCATCCATATAAAGATATGCTTCAATTAAACTATTTGCATTATCCCAATCAAATTGTTCTTTTCCATCTTTAACATATGTTCTTCCAATCAAGGCTTCAACTAAAGCATTATAACTCCATTTTTCATAGACCATATCACCATCTATATTATGATAAGCTACTTCAATTAATGCACTTGTTGTATCAATACCCCAATTAAGTGTAAATTCACTTCGATTATCATCACAATACACATTTAAGAAATTAGGCATATCTAGTATAGCTCCACTAATGGCTCCAATAGATAAATCTGTTTGAGCAATCAACGAATAATCATAATATGAACTTGGAAAAGCAACATCTATGACATCAAATACAATTTTTACAAAGTTTGTATCATCAACAAACAATGTCTCATATTGTTCAACTAAATTTTCAACCAATGTTTGCATATTTCTATTTCCGCCTGATGTATAGGCTAACAACAACTCTACTTCAGTGTAGTTATCATAAGTTCCTGCTTCATAATATCCATCTGAAATCCCTTTAGAAACAGCTTCTAAAAAGTAATCAAATGCTTCTTCTATTAACGGTTCATAGTTTTCTGTCTTAAACTCTTTTAAAACTGCTTGTCCGGCAATTCCAGTTCTAACTGAATAACCAGATTGCCCATCTAAAAAGTAAGTCTGTGGAAGTAAGGTATATGCAGGCATATAAATATTTCCAGAACTTATAGTAAGAAGCTCTCGATCAAGACCAAACATTAATGCATTTCTCATCTCCAAATACATTAAGATTGGTTCAGGTTCATATGAATTTGAAATGATACTATCAGGATACATTTGGATATATTCATCTCTTTTTTCTACTGTTCCAAATGCATTCATATTAAGTTTATATACTGAAATATCTGGAGCAAGTACAACTCTTCTGTCATTTGCATAAGTTGATTTCATGTTAGAGGGTACAATAGTGCTATCTAGAAGACCCTCAATAAACGCATCAAATATGCTATCTAAATCTTCTAAATAACTATATTGAATACCTGTGAACTGATACAGATCACTTTGTGGATGAAGTTCGTTTTTCTTAAATGAGATCACATCATCCTCTTGATATTCATCTAAATAATAAACACCACTTGATGCAAGTTCAATTGGACTTAATCCATATGTACCACCTTCATCAGGATCACCTAGTCTTTCAAATAATTGTTGATTAATGGGTGATAATATGCCGCCAGTAAAACCATATAAAACTTCAAATGCTGATGTATCATTATCATACTCTATTTCAATTGTATAATCATCTATTAATTTTAATCCGACTTCATCCCATGAAACGCTACCTTCTAAATATTGAGTGACATTTTTTATGCCTTTAGATACAAAATCAAATCCACCTGCCTCAGATCTAAACCAATCGTGATCAAGTGCATACTTAAATGTCCACATGTAATCATGTGCATCTAATATGTCATAATCAGATCCTAAATTTGATACATCTGTATCTGGATGAAACTTCCATATTAAATCATCTTTTAAACCAATGGTCCATTTTTTTGCAAATGTCTCACCTTCAACGTTTGTAGGATCAACAGCCTCAGGAAGACTTGCTGCAAGCTCAGGTAGTATTTCATAACCACTTTTTGTTTCATCAAAGTAGATATTATATAATCCACCGCTAAATAAATCGGTAAACTCTGAGGTAGTTGAATCCCCAGAAAACCAAGGATTAAACGATGATGGTCTATATTTATAAGCATCTCTCCAAGTATATGCTCCAACTTCTCCATAAACACCTTCACTCATCAACACATTTGAATCATCTAATGTTAATTGTGAAAATTTATCTCCAAAACCTAAGACTCCATTATAATTTTCAATATACAGTTCAACTCTTGGATCATACATACTCATATTTGTATTTGTATATAAAGGCACTCCCCCATAAACATTATCCAGTAAGTATTTTTCTAAAGCAGCAACCAATATATCCTTATCTTCTCCACCTAAATTAGATAAATCGACTCCTTGTGGATATTGAGCAGGATAATAATCATCTGGATCAGGTGCAACAACATGAACAACTCTTGTAGCTGTAACTCTTTGTCCAGCACTATCCATAACTGCATAAACAACTTCATACTGGCCAACTAAAAAGACATTAACATTATTTGAAACCAAATAAATCAATGATGTGATATCACCATCCTCATCATCAAAGGCATAAATACCTTCAAAAGGATCATATGTATAAGCGCCAGCTATAACAAATTGATTAGCCATATCATCAGAAAATTCTGGTTTCATATCTTCTGCTTCTTGTTTACAAGCAGATAATATAAATATTAAATTAAATAGTACAAAAAATGTTAATATTATCTTCTTCATGAAATTTACCTCTCTTAATTGTCGTTATTATACCATATTATAAAAATTATTATAAGAACCCTTTATATAAAAAAAGCAATCCCAAAGAGGATTGCTTTTGAATTTCATATTTAATAATTTGTATCTATTAAGTCTTTTTAATATATTTTCTAGTGTCAAGTGCAACAGCTGCAACAATGATTACACCTTTAATAATATATTGATAATATGCAGGAATTCCAAGATAAACCATTCCGTATGTAATAACTGTAAACATTATTACCCCCGCTACAGCACCACTAATTTTACCAATACCACCACTAAATGAAATACCACCAACAACACAGGCTGCAATTGCATCTAACTCATAGTTAAGTCCGAATGCTGTATTTGCACTACCTACACGTGCCGCTTCTAAATACCCACCAACACCATATAATACACCAGCCAGTAAATATACTAAGACAGTTGTTTTCATTACACTAACACCTGATATTTTAGCAGCTTCTGGATTTCCACCAACAGCAAACATATTTTTACCAAATGTAGTCTTATTCCAAACAAACCACATAAGTACCGCAACTAATATTGCATAAATAATTAATTTAGGAATTTCCATACCTAAGAAATTTAGATTCCCAACAAATGATGAATATGTTGGATCTAATGAACCAATTGGTTGAGGCCCTGCAGCAGATGTATTAAAGTATAATAACATAATACCGTATATTGCAACAGACCCACCTAGTGTAGCTAGAAATGGATGCACTTTAAATTTAGCAACCACATAACCATTAATAGCACTAAAGAATGAACTCACTACGATCGCAATCAATAATACTAATAGATAGAAAAACCATTGAAACCCTTCAACTTCACCCATTGAATTTGTATTCCAAACCCATGAAGGAAGTGTTTCGTAAAATCTTGCACCATAACTAAATGATTGTAAGAATGATGCGGTTATAATCGCAGAAAATCCAACATTCTTACCAAGTGATAAGTCAGTACCTTGAAGGATAATAATACCACCAACACCTAATGCAAGAATCAATCTTACACTCGATTGTGTTAAGATGTTTTTAAATACATCAATACTTAAGAATGATGGCTCACTGATAATGATAAACACTATCATTGCCCCAATGAAAATATAAATAGCATTATTGATTAATACTTCTTTAATATTTTTTGTTTCCCCTTTAGAATTCCTAAAGAATCTGTCGTGAAAATTAGAAAAGAAATTAGAAAAGAAATCTTTTATTTTGTTCATGTTTATCCTCCTATAAATACTTCGTTGTCAATTTAAACAGTTCTGCTTGAGAAGCTGTCTTCGTATCTAATATGCCTGCTAGTCTACCATTACTCATTACACCGATACGATCGGTAATCCCAAGTAATTCTGGCATCTCACTAGATACCATAATAATTGACTTGCCTTGTGAAACTAAATCTAACATTAATTGATAAATTTCATATTTTGCACCAACGTCAATACCTCTAGTTGGTTCATCCATCAATAAGATATCAGGATTTGTTAACAACCATCTACCAATAATTACTTTTTGTTGATTCCCACCACTTAAAGCACGAATTCTTAATTTCTTAGATGCTGCTTTAATTCTCATTGCATTAAATTGTCTATCTGTATCTAAATCAATTTGTCTATCATCTAACAAACCGATTTTATTAACATAATTATGAATGTTCGCGATTGTCATATTAAAGGTAATATCCCCTAAAGGATAAATCCCAGTTTCACGTCGTTCTTCTGTAATTAATGCAAATTTATTTTTGATTGCTTCAACTGTATTTGCATTTTTGATTGGCTCACCATTTAAAATGATTTCGCCACTTTCTTTTGTTCTTGCTCCAAATATACTTTCTAACAACTCAGTACGCATAGAACCTACTAAACCACTAATACCTAAGATTTCACCACGTCTTAAATCAAATGAAACATCTTGAACTTTTGGTTCATAAAGTGTTGTTAAATTCTTAACTTGTAAGACAACATCGCCTACGGTGTGTTTTTTATGAGGGAACCGATGTTCTAAATCTCGTCCAACCATCATATTAATAATTTTATCCATAGTCAAATCTTTTGTTGCTTTAGTCCCCATATAATCACCATCTCTTAAGACAGTAACATAATCTGATATTTCAAATATTTCTTCCATTTTATGGGAAATATATATAAGACCTATACCTTTTTTCTTTAATGTTCTCATAATTTCAAATAGTTTATTAACTTCGTTTTCTGTTAAAGACGATGTTGGTTCATCTAAAACGATGATTTTTGCATCGTATGAAACAGCTTTAACAATTTCAACCATTTGTCTTTGAGAAACACTTAATTCGGCTAATGTTTTTGTTGGATCAATTTTTACACCAATACTATTAAATAGTTCGATTGTATCTTCTAACATTTTTCGTTCATCAACAAATAAACCTTTTTTAGGATATCTACCTAACCAGACATTATCTGTTACCGTTCTAGCTAAAACTTGATTTAACTCTTGATGAACCATCGAAACTCCATTTTCTAGAGCATGCTTTGGATCTGTAAAATTAAATTTTTCTCCATTCAAAAAAAACTCGCCTTGATCTTGAGTGTAAATGCCAAATAAACATTTCATTAATGTTGATTTACCTGCCCCATTTTCACCCATCAACGCATGTATCGTTCCCGGTTTAACACTTATTTCAACATTCTTCAACACTTGTACACCACTAAACGATTTACAAACGTCTTTTATTTCTAATAAATATTCGCTCATATTTTATACCTCATTTGCTTGATTACTTTGTCTTGTTGATTCTTTTTAAGCTTTTTAAATAAACAAAATTATGGAAGTACACTGATGTACTTCCATAATCAGTTATTTATTTGTTAAAGATTATTGGAAATCTGCAACGTTTGTAGCATCAACTGCAACGTAAGGAACACGTACTGCTTTAGTTCCAGTAGCGCTGTCTAATACCCAGTCAGTGCCTTCTAATACATCATTACCTAATGCAGCATTGATAGCTAAGTCTAAAGTAGCTTGAGCTTGTTTAACGCCATCATTAAGAACTGTACCATTCATATCGCCAGAAACGATCTTAGCTAATGCTTCTGCTAATGCATCAACACCAAATACTGGAATTGAAACACTTGCGTTTGCCATAGCTTGGATTGCACCAAATGCCATACCATCGTTATTAGAGATAACTAATTCGATGTCATCACCAAAGTCAGTTGATAACCAAGCAGCCATTGTTTCAGATGCTTCAGTAGTTGACCAAGTTGTAGAAGGTTGAAGACCTAATTCATTAACAGTAATACCAGCATCAGTAAATGCTTTAACAGCTTCTAAAGTACGAGCTTCAGCATCTGGATGGCCTGGTTCACCTTTTAATAGTACATAGTCTAATACGCCATCAGAATTTAAATCCCAAGAAGCGTTAGCTTGCCATGCAGCTACCATCATTTCACCTTGGATAATTCCAGCTTCAGCTGAATCTGTTCCAACGTACCATACTTTATCGTAAGTATCCATTGCGCCATCTACTGTAGATTCTTTGTTGAAAAGGATTAGAGGGATATCAGCATCTTTTGCTTTTGCAATAATAGTCGCTGCAGCTGCAGGGTCTACTAAGTTGATTGCTAATACGTCAACACCTTTAGTGATGAATGTATCTACTTGATTGTTTAATGTAGCTTGAGATCCTTCTGAATCTACTACTTCTAAGTCTACGCCTTTTTCAGTTGCGTATCTTTCTAATTCTGGACGAACAACGCCATTCATGAAGTTATCATTGAATGTATAGATGTTAGCACCGATTGTTACTGTATCATCATCGCCTTGACAAGCCACTAAAGTGACAGCAAATAATAAAACAGCTACTAATGTTAAAACTTTTTTCATTTTTTGTTTCCTCCTATTTTTGTTTTAAGCGCTTTCATCTTATCAATAATTGAAAGCACTTACAATGTAAAATATTACTTATATGTTGTGAATTTTTACTTTTTACATTAAAATTGTCGAAAACTAAACTATTTATGGTGTTACTCTTAAGATTCTGGTTCGTATCGCTTATAATCTACCCAAATATACTTATCATTTACCAATTCAAATGATAGATCATCTAAATTTGTGCCATCTAAGATGGCTTGAACTAATTCGATTAAAACTAAGCTCATTGTTTGTGAGTCATTTATAACAGTACCATATAAATATCCATTATCTATATAAGGAATAGCATCTGCAATACCATCAATACCAACTACTGGTATCCATGTATCAATTTCAGGATCAATGATGCCGTTTTCGTCTATATCTACAAATAATTCATTTTCAATCATCGAGTCAATGGCACCAAGTGCCATTGCATCATTGTTTGAAATCACTAATTCGATTTCACCTTCAAGATCAAATAACAGTTTATTCATGCCTTCATATGCTTTATCTCTTTGCCAGTCACAAATCTCAATAGATATGATTTCAAGTTCATAACCATATTTTTCTAACTCATCAACTACAACTTCTGTTCTAATTTCTGCATCTTGATGTCCTTGCTCACCCTTGAAAATAACCAATTGGATGATTTGATCTGAGTTTTTATCTAAATCACTTAAATTATTCGGGTTACCAAACAATTCTATAATCATTTCAGATTGAATAATCGCACTATTTTCTGCTGGAGCTCCGATATAATACAATTGATCCCAACTATTCATATCTTTTTTTAAAGGTTCACGATTTATAAAAATTAAAGGAATCTCTTGTTTTTTTGCTTCATTAATGATTGTATAAGCTCCAAGTCTATCGACTGGATTAATGATCATCAAACGCGGATTATCATCTAATAGTTCTTCAATAATTTCATTTTGAATTAATTGTGAGTTTTGAGAATCATATGATTTAATATCAACATTTCCAGCCGCATCATCTAATATATAATTTTTAAACTCTAAGATGTATGGATCTGATTCATCATATAAAATTAAGGGGATGCGATCATTTTCTGATTTGCATCCTAAAAGAACAAACAATAAAACAAAAGCTATACACATAGTTATAATTTTTTTCATTATTTTGCCCTCTCTTTTGGAATGATTAATCTAAAAACAGTCTTTTCATCTAATTCACTGTCTATAATAAAATCAAAAGATTCACCATAATATATCTTTAATCGCATATATACATTTCTTAATCCAATACTCTTGCTCATAATACCGTATTTAATACTCTTATATAATGTTTCTATCTTTTCATCAGGGATTCCATATCCATCGTCTTCAACTTCAAGAATTAATTGATCATCTTTAATAAATGCTCTGATCGTAATCTTTCCTGAATTGTACTCAGTATTAATACCATGATAAATTGCATTTTCAATTAATGGTTGTAAGCTTAATTTAACGACTTTATAATCTAGAACTTCATCATCAACTTCAAATGCAAAATCAAATTTATCGTTATATCTAATCTTTTGAATTAATAAGTAATTTCTTGCATGTTCTAATTCTTCTTTTAATAAAATGATGTTTTCGCCTCTAGAAATAGATATTCTAAAGAATTTAGATAATGCAACAACCATCTCTACCACTTTATCATTTAGTTTATTTTCAGATAGATAAACAATAGAATCTAATGTGTTATATAAGAAATGAGGGTTGATCTGGTTTTGAAGTGCTTGAAACTCTGTTTTTCTTTTTTCTTTTTGTTCTGTCAATACTTTTTCCATTAAAGATCTGATTTCATCAATCATCGCGTTAAAGCTATGCGCCAATACAATAACTTCTTTTTGTCCTTTAATTTCAATAGATTGATAGAAATCTCCACTTTCAATCAATTGCATATGATCTTTAAGTTTATTGATTGGTTTAGAAATACCATTTGCGATCATTGATGTGACGACTAAAGTGATTGCTAATGTAGAAATTGTAATGATCACTAAAATAAGTAAATTTTGTCTACCTGCTTCTTCAATAATCTCTGTATTGATAAAAGTAGCTAAGATCCATCTCGTATCTTTTAATGTATTTGCGTTTACATACATACTTAATCCATTGATGGTAACACTTTGTCCACGAAATATATCTTGAGCAATAACTAAACTCTCACATTGATTGGTTTGACAATCTTCTAGATCAGAATATATAAGTGAATCATCATCATTTAAAATAACGATATGTCCACCTTCACCTAAATTTGTTGTCTCTGTCAGTTGAATGATACTAGAGGTATTAATATCGACGACTAAAATAGCACTAGATTTAATGCCACCCACATAATAATCAACAATCTTCGTCACGGTAATCACTTCTGCATTAGATGATTGATAGATATCTTGTAGATGTGGTGAACTAAAATGATAAATTAAATCTACACTTATGACATCTAAATACCACTCCTTTTGAGTGATATCATCATCTGTGATTTCTTTAAACGAACTATTAACAATTTCACGCCCAGCAAAATCGATTAAAACAATAGATTCAATATCAGTTTGAACATCAGCAGCTTGAGCATAAATATCTTCTAGTAAATGATTTTCATTTTTCAATCCATGTTCAATCGTCTTTTGTTGAATATAGTTGGCTGTATCAATAACTGATGCGATATAATTTTCAAAGTTTAAAATGATTTGTTTGTTAATTTCTTTAGATGATGTTTCTCCTAATTCTTGAGTTGTTCTTTCGTAATTAACAAATGATAAAAAAGATGAAACAATTAAAGAAATAATCACAATTAAGACTGTTGGAATTAAAATAGAGTCGCGTATGGATGCGTTTTTAAATATATTACGCATTGTTTCTAAACTCTTTAGGGCTTAAGCCTTCATATTTTTTAAAGCTATGAGAAAAATAATAAACCTCATTGTATCCAACCATTTTAGCGATGTTAACGATTTTCTCATTAGAAAATCTTAACATCTCTTTCGCTTTTTCCATACGATATTTAATTAATTCTTTATTGAATGTTACACCTTTTCTCTTTTTTAAGAGCATACTTAAATATGAGACACTAATATTTAACTCTGAAGTGATTGTCTCAAGTGAAATATTTGAATCTGCAAAGTTTTTTTCTATATATGTATAAACTTCTTCAACTATTTTTTCTGTTTTATCAACTTGTGATTTAACATTCTTTTTTCTCATATTTAAAATCGCATCATAAATATAAGTTTTCAATTCTTGAACATCATTTAATTTAAGCATCTCTTCAATCATATTACCTTTGATAACATCTGAGACATCAACGTTAATTGACGCCGCAAAGTTTATTAAACTATTGGCTAGCTTAATGATTAGCAATTGTGGATCTAAGATATATCTTTTTTCACCTTGTGAAGAAAGATTTAAAATATTTGTTATATTATCTTGGATGTCTTTTTTATCTCCATATTTTAAGACATACTCAAATTCAGTTAAAGCAGATTCATCAATTAAGATATGTTTGTATTCTTTTTCTTCGATATCGTTATAATAAATAATTTGCCCCATATTAAAATACTTAGAATGTCTAAGTGCTTTTTCACTTTCTCTACATGCATTAGGATATTCACTAAACTGATGCAAGATTTTAGATATACCAATATCTAGTGTTGTTTGTCTATATTCTTCAGCATACTTAATGATTTCATATAATTCAGCATCAATATCAGACCCATTTTTAATTTTTTTATCTTCAATCACAAAAACTAATCCTTCAGGAATTAAAAAATGGTGATGATATGAAAAACTATTAAAGACTTTTTCAAACAAACTTCCAATAAAAACTTTAGTTTCTTCTGAATTATTAATATCAGCTTCTATATCAAAACCAATCATACCAATGAGATAATTTCCATCATCTAAATTGATGCCATATTGCTCAAGATGAGATATATCATTTTTGCTCAAACTACCTTTAAACCGATAACTACTCAAATAGGAATTAATTAGCATAGGAATAGATTCATTATATTTTTGATGAATCAATTGAGATTTAGATAAGAAATCAAACTCTTGATCTAAAACAACTTTTAATTTTTCTAAAAATGCATCAATATCTTCGCTTGTCACAGGTTTCATCAAATAACTAACAACTTTTAATTCAATTGCTTTATAAGCAAAATCAAATTCATCATAACCTGAAATAAACGCAACCTTAGTCGTTGGATAATCACGTCTAATAATGCGCGCTAATTCGATGCCATTGATAAATGGCATTTTAATATCTGTTAAAACCACATGTGGTTTATATTTTTCTATTAATTCAAGTGCATCATACCCATTGCCAGCTTTACCAACAACTTCAAATCCACTCTCAGGATTGATTTTAGATAAAATTCTACCACGAACATCATCTTCATCATCAACTAGAATCATGCGATAGTTTTCACTCATTGATTCACCTACTCACTTTTTATTTATATGAATCTATCTACCAAATAGTTTTTAAAATATCTTTGTAGTAATTATAACATGTTTAATCCGTTATATAAATTAAGTATTTTTAACTCTACCCACTATACCCTGATCTGTCATCACTTTAATTCCATGAGGATGAAATGATGACTTAGTTAATATTTTATCAACAATTCCTTTAGTTAATATACCACTTCTTTGGTTTTGTTTCTCAACAATGGATACTTCTTGTCCAATTTTTATGTTTTCTCTATATCTACCATCCATAATAACTCTCCTATTTGTTTAATGCTTTATCGTATACTTATCATAGCATATGATAAACTGTTTTACATATAAAAAAAGTCTAATAAATAGACTTTTTTCTAAATGTATACATATCTTAAAATGATTCATCTTTAAAGCTTTGCATCAAATCAATAAACTCACTTGCAACAATTGGATCAAAGTGATTGCCAATACCTTCTTTAATAATACTTAAACTCTTTTCTCTTGAAAAAGCTTTTTTATACGATCTTTCACTAACTAATGCATCAAATACATCGACCACCGCAACTATTCTTGCTGCTAGAGGTGTCTCTTTACCCTTTAAACCATCTGGATATCCTTTCCCATCCCAACGTTCATGATGAGATCTAGATATCTGTAAGCCCAAATCTATAAACAAGTTATCCTTATATTTATGTTGCATTTCTTTTAACATTTCATATCCTATCGTCGTATGTGTTTTAATGATTTCAAACTCTTCTGATGTTAATTTGCCTGGTTTGTTTAAAATCGTATCAGATATCGCAATTTTTCCGATATCGTGAAGTGAGCTTGCTAGTTTAATGACTTCAATAAAATCTTTTTTCTTTGCTTTGTTCTCTTTATAAAATGAAGCTGGAAGTTTATTTGCTAATAAAAAAGCTAAATTGCTAACTTTATTGATATGGTTACCAGTCATTAAATCTCTAGATTCAGCAAGTTTTGCTAAAGTCAAAATGGTTGCTGTATGATAATTTTTTGTTTCTTCATATTGTTTATATATTTGTTTCTCTAAAACAATCTTTTCACCAGTAATAATTGTTTCTTGATAATATTGATTTAATCTATACTGTTCAAAATATCTTGATCCCATGACGCCAATGAAACAAAAACTTAAATAAAATATTAGAGTTATTAAAATAACAGATATATCAATTCCGCTAAAAAATATAGAAATAAATACAAATGACAAAAGTATAAATCCTGCACACATGGAAGAATATATAGTTTTTAATCGAACCATAAAGAAATTCAGTGCAAAAACTAAAAATAATCCGCTGAAATAATAGTTTTCTCCTTCGATTTCTATAATCATCATAATGATTCCAATGCCAGCAACATAGGTTGCTGCCATTAAAACATATTGATAAATATATTTAAAGCTTTTGTGATATGAATAGATATAACTAAGCAAGACGATAGGAATAACAAAATGAAACCTAATTTGTAAAAAATATGTTACATAACTTGGATAATACAAATAATCAATCACGCCAAATAAGGCATACAATAGTGCACCCAATAGTAAAACAGATCTAATATATTTAAGATCTTTTTTAAATGAATACTCTCTATATTTTTCTAATTCTATACCTTTCATGTGATGTATATTCATTAAACGACTCCTGAAATTCTACATAGTCCTTTGCATTATATTTGTATAAGCTGACTATAATGGATATATTCATCATACATGAAAAAAAATCAAATTATCTTTCTTTTTTCTTAACTATTATTAATATTATCTTAAAAACAAGTATACATTCGAATTTAGATGTCTACTGAGTCAAAAGTTCTCCAATAATATCAAGATTATCTAATATACTTTGAGAATGTGGTGATCTTTCAAATTGTGAAGTTAAATCATTTCCAGCAAAACATCCTTCATGCTCTCCATTGTTCCATTCGTTTGTGACATCATATATAATTGAATTAACTGCAATATATGCCATATTACCGTTTTTCCCATCAAATGCACCGAGTTCACTAAGTGTATAATAAACAGTTAAATCTTCTGCTAAAACGTCATTCCCAACAATTGTTAAATCATCTAAAACTGATTCTCCATGTGGTGCATTCATAATTTGATCAGTTGCATCGGTCCCTGCTAAAACACCCATATGTTCTCCATTGGTCCATTTATTAGTTACATCATAAATGACACCTTGAACAACAATATATCCCAAGTTTCCATCTCTTCCGTTATATAAAGCCACTTCTTCCATGGTTAAATTCAATAATTCTGTTTGTTCATCTCGATTTCCACCATCTAAATAATTATCATCATCGTCACAAGCAAACAAGCCAATTGATAATGCAATAAATAAAAATAAAAAGCTAATTTTTTTCATTTTTTTCACTTCCTTTTTTATATTTTATCTCAATATCAAAAAGTAAACAAAACATAAGCATTTTTTAACAAATATGATATCTATAAATCAAATTTAACTTTATCATAGACCTTTATGATAAAATGTGATTATAAAAGTGGTGAAAGAGGGTTTTCTTATGCATAAAAAACAATTTAAAAAACTAGTGTTTGCACTCATATTTATTCTTCTTTTGAGTAGTTGTGAGTTTTTGCCTATAGATACTCCTGATGATATTGATGATGAACTACCCATTGATGAAATAGATTCCACCTCACCTGTCATCACATTAATCGGTGATACTTCTTTAACACTAGAAGTTCATACGACTTATACTGACTTAGGTGCAACCTGCATAGATGATATAGACGCATCATGTCAAGTGATCATTGATGACTCTAATCTTGATATGTCAACACTTGGTACATATGAAATATATTATGATGCAACCGATACAAGCCAAAACAGTGCAGATCGTGTAATTAGAACAATTACAGTTCAAGATTCTACAAATCCTGTAATCACATTACTTGGTCAAGATAGTATATATATCAATCTTAGTGATGCATATATTGACCTAGGTGCAACTTGTATAGATAATTATGATGAAACTTGTGATATTGTTGTTAATTCTTCAACAGTTGACACTACACAAGAAGGAATCTATCAAGTGACATACACTGCAACAGATGATAGTTTCAATAGTACCATCTTAACCAGAACGATTCATATAGAAGATCACAACAATCGTATTCTACCAATTCCCTCTGATGATATCATTTATCACATAGTGAATGAGCCTTTTGATTATCCTTTGTTTTATGTGCCAAATGAGGGTACATATTCTGCAATTAGATATGACTCTGTTGATCCGACTACCTTAGGCACTTATGAAATGGTCTATGAAATAACAGATGAATTAGATCATACATATTTACTTGTATACCATGTTCATGTTGTTAATGAACTACCAAGTTTAAAAGATGTCGTTGTGTTAGAAAATTTATATACGACATATCCAACAATTTTTTCTCAACTTATCATCTATGATATAAACCATGATTTAATCTTAGATTCTAATGAAATCACTCAAGTTAGATCTCTTGATTTAAGTAACCTTAATCTAAATGATGTTGATTTTATTAAAAACTATACATCTTTAACTTCTCTTGATTTAAGTCATAATGATTTATATGATATAGATTTCATGTCATCTTTAGTTAATCTTCAACATTTAAACCTTGACACAAATAATCTTGATTTTAATGATATGAGTATCCTATCAAATAATACTGTCTTAATATCTCTAAATCTTGCAAATAATTTCATTCAAGATCTTTCTTCTTTAGATGGTTTAACTCATCTTGAAGATTTAAATTTAAATCATAATATCATCTATGATTTAACAACACTTGGAACTCTTGATTCATTATTACATCTTGATGTTTCAAATAATCCAACAGATGATTTTAATACGATATTAACTTTTGAAAATTTAGAATCATTAAATATTGATCAAACTGAAATGTATGATATAAGTGGTATCGAAGCTATAGAGTTCTTGCAAGTATTAACACTTAATGAGAACATTGAAGATTATTACTATACAGATTACCTATTATATCTTAGCGAACTAAACATACCTGCTTTAGATGCTGATCTTGAACTTTCGTTTTTCTTTAGCTATCTAGAATCATTTGATATCCAAGTCAATATAAATTCAAGTACATCATTTGATATGATCAATCCAAATATTATCTTATATGATACCTCTGCTACAACTAGTTTAGGTCAATCATTTGACTTTACAAGTCTTGATTATTATATATATGATGCAGATGATCAATATGTAGAAAACGGCTTAACATCAAGTATTCCCGATACCTCTACTTTAACGGTAGGAGATCACTTAATTACGCTAAGTTATACTGATAGTGATAATCATACATCATCAGTAGACTTCACCTTAAGCGTCATTGATTCCTATGACTTAGGAAATTTAGTTGTCTTTATTAGGTTTGCAGATGAAACAGATTTTGTAGCACCTCATAATTTCAGTTATTATGACGATCTATTTAATGGTCATACGAGTTCTCTACGTGATTATTACTTAGAAGTCTCAAACAATACATTTGAAATAGATACTATATTCCCTTCAACTGACCTCATCTATTATACAGATGAACATGTTAGAGCATATTATCAACCATATCATATGTTAACAAATCCGATTGGATATACCGATGAAAATGAAAGTTCACTTCGTGAATATGCACTTTTATCAAACGCAATTTATTGGTTAGATGATGCTGAGTTAATTGATGATTCTGTAATTCTTGATTATAATTTTGACGGTCAAGTTGATGTTGTTACTTTTCTAATTTCTGGTCAAGTTGATGAATGGAGCAATCTCATTTGGCCACATCAATATGCATTTTATGATAGTTTATCTAGCTATGATGAGTTTTATACAACAGCACCATCTATTAATGGAGACTATGTATTTGACTATACATTCCAATTAATAGGAGATGAAATAGAAGAAAGTACATATTTCAATTTAGGTGTTTTTGCACATGAAATGTTTCATGTCATTAGCGCAACCGATTTATATCATTATTATTCTGATGATGGTTTTTCATCAGTAGGAAACTGGGACATTATGGACCACACTTCTTCTATTCCTTCACATATGCTACTTTACATGAAATCATATTATGGTGGATGGGCTCAAGATGAGTTTGAAGTATCCGTAGATGGAACTTATAATTTAAATGTATCAACTTCATTAGAGAATAACTTAATTATTATAGATTTAGGTTATTCAAATGAATATCTATATATCGAATATCGGAAACAAACTGGTACATACGAAGTCAATATCCCAGATGATGGTGTCATTATTTATCGAGTGGATAAAGATTATGAAGGTGAAGGTAATGTTGACGGCTACTATAGTTTATCAGATGCTGGTTTAGATGAAGTATTTGTCTTTAGACCATTAAGTTATGATGTTGGTTTGCATAACTCTCAAGATATTTATTATATCGTTGATGATGGTGATGCAGATTTAGGTATGTTACAACTTGGATCTAATGAAGCAGCAGGACCACACACAAACATTCCATTATTTTATAGTGATGGAACAGAAATCAATATATCGATTACAATACTATCAGAGTCTTTAGATGAAGTTCAGATCTTAATAGATTTTCTTGATTAAAGTCTAAAAAATATATAAATCAAAAAAACAACCAAGACGATTTTAAGTTTTGGTTGTTTTGTTATATCAACATTTTTTTTAAAAATTAAGGTGTAATTTCTACTGTCAATTCATAGTCATGACTATAATAATCCTCATTCTTAATTGCTAGAAAATATTTGCCTTGTTCTAAATACAAAATTTGATCGGACCAATCAGTTATGTATTGACCTTCTAAACTATAGAGTGCAACTGACATATATGTTAAATCACCAACAAGTTGATAATCACTTAAGGTATTAATGTTTAGAATATAGACATCGATATCATCAGTGTACTCATGAATACCAGTAATTGCTTGATTTTGATCTGCATCATAAGTTTGATATTGATCAAGCGGTAGTCCGATAAGATTGTAATTTGTATCACCTCTATCATTATATAAAAGCTTTAAACTATACTCTTTAATTCTATAGAACAAAAATCTTTCTTCAAGTTTAATCTCTATTTTATAGGTTCCTGGTAATAATTGAATATTTAGAACCATCGTTCCAGCTTCTGCTTTATGTAATAGCGTATCGTTAGAATCAAAAAGACAAATTACCCCTTCATTTCCTCCAGACAAAACTAAAACAACAGTCTCTAACTCATTTAGTGTAAAATGTGCGTAATCGATATCATTTGTAAACAATTCATAGTGAACTTCAGTTTCCAAAACTAATAAAGTAGAATTATCAATAGTACTATCATCATACAAAATGTTTATTGTGAAACTCTTTGTTGCTATATTTGAGTAAATGAATCTAAAATAATGAGTCCCTTGATTTAAAACTAGAATGTCATTATTTTTCTTTAGAATATATTCATCGTTTTGGTAAACATAAACCATTATATGATCAAAATTTAATTCAATGGTTAATTCCTGATCTATTTCTAAAACATATATGTCCGCATCTAAAACATATTCAAATTGTATTTCATTAATACCAATATTCAGTTGACCAAAATACTGATCGTTATGATGAACGTCACCGTTATACTCATTAGTTTCTTCATCAATGGTAAAATCAAAATTATAGATACCCTCTATTTTTGTATTTATACCCATCTTATAAATTCCTGGAACCAAGATGCATGGAAATTTTGAACTATCCATGACATTTGTGTCACTATGATAATAGGATCCATCTAAATTTTTTATATATATTAGGTATTTATAATCATTGAGCGTAAAAAGCACTTCGTTTACAACTTCTATTTCTAACCATTCTTCATCCCCTTTATAGTCATATATAAGTGGTATGATATATTCTCCAGTAGTCAAAGTAACGGGTGTTCCTGATTTGTTATCATCATATACTGGCTCATATAATATCGTGTAATCTTTATTTGCAAGCTGGGGATTAACCCTTAAATAATATGTTCCAGTATTTAACATCACGAAATCTTCAAATGTGATTTCATAGCCGTGCTCATTAAATAGCATTAATTTATAAGATGACAAAATACCATTGCAACTTATTTGAAAAGTATCTGTTTGTTCAATATCTAACTTGAAATAGTCAATATCACCTAAATATGAGGCATGTGCTATAAATTCAACTCCAACTTCTAATTCTGTGTTTTCTGTATCAAAAAAATCTAAATGATCATCGATGAGTCCAGTGTATATGGTTTCTTCAATAACAAATCCATTAATTTTATATACTACAGTAATTTGCATACGTGCATCAGCAAAATTTAAACCAATAGATCCTTTTATATGTAGATTATCTTGGTAATAACTGTTTTGTGTAAGAATTTCTTCAGTCTCAGTATTGTATAATTCAACTTTATATTTTACAAACTCAAATATATCAGATGTTTTGGATGTGATTTCAATATCAAATCCTTCAACAGTAGATCTATTGTTAACTTTAATTTCCTTGTTGATGTTATATACACTAGAAAAACTATTGATTACTCTTCTATAGTAACTATCTATACCAACTTCAATATCAGGCTCTATACCATCTTCAATAATATCACCGTTTTTATTTTTAAGTAGTGTTGACGATGAATATGTTAACATGGTGTAGTCTGGTAAAAGAGTAAATGCAACTGCTGCAGCTCCTCCTCCAGTTTTATGTCCAATGACCAAGGCTAAACCCTTATCTTTAACAATAGATACAAACAAATTAGCTGCGCTATATGTTACTTTTGAAGTAATCACAACAACTTGATTCTCCAAAATTGTATCGTTTATAGTTGAATAATTTCTAGTAGTTGTTGTTTTAATTAAGCTGTCTTCCATATAGATTGTCATATCATCAGTTAAATAGGATAAAAGTTCTAATACACCATCTAAATTACCCCCTGTATTACAAGTTAAGTCTATAAATAGCATTTTTTCAGGGTCCAAATCAACTAAAACTTCCTTTAATAGTTTTGCAGTATCATAACTAAAATTATTAATTGATAACACGTAAGCTTCCATGTACTCTTCTAATGAAACAGATTCGGTTCTATATTCGCATAATGAATTAATGTACTCACTATAAAATTCGTATATCTTTGAATCTTTTGGTATAGAAGATAGTGTTGTCTGATCTGCAAAATACCCAAAACTTTCAATACCTGTATGCATATCATCTAGATCAAAAACAAAATCTTGCATTCTAAGGTGCTGATATGGCAAACTTTGTGCTCTATCAATCTTGTATTTACTGAGCTTTTCACTAAATGAATCTATTTCTTTATAATCCTTCAATCCATAAAAATAATCAAACAATAATGCCAAATAGGAAGCATTATGTTTAACATATACGTCTTGATCTATTTCATCATCATTTAACTCTATTTCTATAGAATCGAATGCATATGGGTCATCAAAAACATAGATTTTATCATCTTCTACTAATACATTTAATAAATCTCCAGTAAAAAATAAATTTGCTAAATAAAGAGGTACATAATAAACATCTTTTTCTTGAATAATCTCTAAATCGTAAATATCTAAGTCAATCGTAACTACAGGATTTCCTTCTATATAAAATCCACCAAGAGATTGTACATTACTATCTTGACTCGCATCATTAATCACTTCATTTGTTTCATAATCGTTGATAAAATGAATCATAGAAAAATCTGAAAAGGAAATTGTGTTCTCTACTGCGTCAATAGTTACATTACTGATATATGTATCAGGATTATTACCCCATTGATAAGATAGTGTCATCTGTTGATCTACTACAAAATCAAACTCAACTAAAGCGACTTGTAAAAAATTATTGAAGTCTTCAATTGAAACATATGGAATTCCAATATCATTTGGATTTGTGTATATTGTTAATTCTTCATCATCAAACACATACATATCTGTTAAATCATAAACTGTTACTTGTTTTAGTATTTCCATTTGATTAACATCAATGATCGTACATACATTATCTACAAGTTCTTCTAAATCACTGCATGTCGGTGTAATTGGAACACATGTTGTACCATTAGATACTTCTCCATTTTCACATTGTATGTCAATTTCACTAGTCGCTTTACAACTTGATAATACAAAAAGAAAAAAGAAAAAACTAATGGATATTGCAAACACCATGTATATGTTTATTCTTTTCTTTTTCTTATATTTTGAAAAATTAAACGTATTCATTTTAGTATCCCCCAATAGCATTGCTTGTTTTTTATATTTTATCATTATATTACAAATATGTTTCCATTTTTTTATTTATCCCCTAATTATTTATCATTTAAATAACTAAAAACGCATATTTTTAATATGAAATCATATAAATATGCGTTTTATTTATGTTTTTATTTTTTCTCTTTTAAAGCTAAAACTGCAAAGCTAGCCACATCAAATGCATATTTTTTTGGACCAAAACCTGCATCATATCCTAACTCTTTTGCTAATCCATGATTTATTCTAGCTCCACCTATAATCACTATAAACTGATCTCTAACATTTTCTGCTTCAAGCAATTCAATAAAACTCGTTAGATTTTGAATATGTATGTCTTTTTGTGTCACAGTTTGACTAATCAATATAACATCTGCTTTATATTCTAAAGCTTTTTCTAATAAAGTTTCATTATCTACTGAACCACCTAGATTAATCGCTTTAATGCCTTTATATCTCTCTAAGCCGTAATTGCCATTATAACCTTTCATATTCATAATTGCATCAATGCCTACCGTATGTGCATCAGTTCCTGTAGATGCGCCAACAAATACTAAGGGTCTATCAAAGTTTTCTTTAATAAATGTTTCAACTTCATCTTTATCCATTGCTTGAGATTCGACTTCAACCACATGTAGATCACTTGTGTCTACTTGATGCTCTACTGTTCCATAGACAATATAGAAACTAAAGTTCTCACCTAGTGCTGTGCTATGTACAACCGCTGCGTTATGAATCCCCATTTTAGTCGCAAACGCTTTTGCTGCTTCTTCACCTAATGCGTTGCACGCAATAGGCAGTGAAAAGCTTAATTGAATTTTTCCATCATTAAGTGTATCTCCATAGGGACGTATCATTTCAACTTTATGATTCATGATTTGCCTCCTTTAAAGAGTCGATGAAATACGCTAGTATAGGGTTTTGATAGTTTTGATGTTTTTCAAATACTCCATCTAATCCTTTCCCACCTAATTTGTGGCGAGAAATACCAGCAAACACACCTTTTTCTAATGTTTTAAACATACCATCTTTTTCTATTTGATTCAATAAAGCTTGAGTGCTGTTTAAAACATCATTTGCTCTTTTAACAATTTTACCATTTGGATTATATGTGATTTCATCTCCAAAATCTTTAAATGCTTTTTCAATGTATGTTGCATTATCTAGTGCAATTGCTCTATCTGAAATAAATGGTGTATGGATTGCTTCTGTCATCATACCAAGCAAATGGATATCTTGCTTTGATGTTACTGTTGCAATATTAAACAATGCATTTTGAACTGTACCCATAAAAATATCGCCAGTCATATGTTTTGTTGGTGGCATATATTTTAGTGGAGCATTTGGAAATATTTCTCTTGCCATCTCTGCTTGAGCAAGTTCATATAAAAAACTGTTTTCAATATCAGGACTAATTTCAAATGCATGTCCTAGTCCCATGAGGGATTCATCCATTAGTGCTTTTTTTGCAAATTGCTCATTAATAAATTGTGAAGCTAATACAGTATGCGCATGTTCATAAGCATCAGATGTAGTTAAGTAATTATCTTCACCTGTATTAATGATAATGTTTGCATATGCACTTAATACTCTTGAAAAATATTGATCAACAAATGTTCTTTGCATATTGATATCTCTAAATATGATGCCGTAAAGTGAATCATTAAGCATCATATCAAGTCTTTCAATCGCACCTAAAGCTGCAATTTCTGGCATACATAATCCTGAAGCATAATTAACTAATTTGATATATCTATTTTCTTCTTTTGATACTTCATCTAATGCTTTTCTCATTAATCTAAAATTTTCTTGAGTAGCGTAAGTTCCACCAAAACCTTCAGTGGTTGCGCCATGAGGAACGTAATCCAATAAAGATTGTCCAGTACTTCTAATAACGGCAATGATTTGTGCACCTTTTTTTGCTGCAGATACCGCTTGTTTAATATCTTCATAAATATTACCAGTCGCAACAATCACATATTTTTGTGGTGTGGTTGTGTTTTTCGTCATATCTATCTGTGATTTTCTAAAAGATTTCATTTGATCGATTTGTTTTACTATATCTTTAAAATAGGGTGTGATTTCGTTTAAGTGAGCGCTTTTTGGCTTATTTAAATAAACAGATAAATCTAGTTTATGTTGTGCAACTCTTTTTGATATTTCTAAAGGAGATAGCTTTAAGTCATGAATTGCATATGATAAATAATGACACACCCCCAATGATAAATCTGCTTTTTGCTGGATGTGATCAATGACAATATTTACGAGTGGAATTCCAAAATTGTTAATATCATCTACGCCAAGTAACCGCAAAATTGCTCTTTCAACAGAAACTGTTGAATGCATATCAATAAAGGATTGAACTTGATTTGCTATTTGATTTGCATGTGTTCTACATGCATGTATTGTGTTTAAGTTAAGATTTAATTTTGACATGTTCTTCCTCCATTTTCTCAACGTTATAAACAGGTATATTTAAAGCTTTTCTCATTTCATCTAAAAACTCTTTTTCATCGTAATGGTTTCCACTTGGACTATACGGGTTTATAGTTACACATAAAAGTGGACATTCATTGATTGTATACATATCTATCTTAAGTTTTTTAATATTTAAATACTCTTTTTGTGAAATCAATAATTTTGTCGGATCATCACAAATTAAAGAAAATCCACCAATCATCTTTCTGGTAAAAAGGTTACTGTATTTTTCTGTAACAGCACCTTTAATATAAATCCAATCGAGCTCATCATCAATATGAGATAATTCCTGTTTTAAGGTTTCTATCTTTTTATCGCTATATTTATATTGCTTATTCATCGTTTGAATGATTAACACTGCTTCTGGTATCTCTTTTAAATCATGCGATTTTTTTAAATTGAAAAAATCAACAATCATCTTTGTCTTATCAATAGTTTGACTCATAATTGGACTTTCTACCGCACCTACTGCTAATATAATACCCTCAAGTAAATCAATGCTTGCAAAAGTCATTCTATTAAATGCACCATCAATATAAATTTTATCAACATAATTTTTCATCAAATCAACAACATCATTAAGTTCTTTATTAGTTGTTGGTCCAGCAATAATCATGTGTCCATCAGTCAATACTTCAACAATGTAAACATTGCCTAGTGCTGTTTGCATATTTGTTTTTTCTAATACTTTATAATCTACTTTTGAGGCTTCTAAACAGGTAGTTGCAGTAGCAACTACCATCTTTGGTCTCACACATATTTTTGGCTTAGGTAAAAAATTTACTTGATCAATATCTTCTCCATCAAGACCAATAGATGTGAGTCCTATTTTTTTATCTTTATGTAGTTTTAAAATTGCATTAAGTGTTGTTGTTTTACCACTATTTTTTGATAATCCAATAATCCCTAATGTTTGTACTTGATTAATAATTTTTATCATGTTCTATACGTTCTTTTCTCTTTAAGTGCTCAGGTTCAAGTGAAATTCTATTCCCTTGTAATAAACCACTAATCCCATCTAATTTAGCATCTTTGCATGCTTTACATGTGCATTCTGATTTATAATCTTCAGGTTCACTATAGGTAGTGATTACACCTTCAAAGTTACGAAGCACAACTTTTCCAGGTGCATGTGAGATCACATAATTAGGCATGACAGGTATTTTCCCACCACCACCTGGCGCATCTATCACAAAAGTAGGAACTGCTAGTCCACTAATATGGCCACGAAGACCTTCAATGATTTCGATGCCTTTAGAAACCGATGTTCTAAAATGCTCAATACCAACTGATAGGTCACATTGATATAAGTAATATGGTCTCACTCTAATAGATATTAAAGTCTTCACCAATTTTCTCATCGTATGCACACAATCATTAACTCCTCTTAATAAAACAGATTGATTTCCTACAGGAATACCTGCATCCGCAAGTAAATCAATAGCTTTTTTACTTTCAGGAGTAATTTCATCTGCATGATTAAAATGGGTGTTTACCCAAATTGGATGATATTTTTTAAGCATATTCACTAATTTTTCAGTAACTCGTTGTGGCATCACAACTGGTGTTCTTGTTCCAAAACGAATCACTTGTACATGATCGATTGCTCTTAATTTTTTTAAGATGTATTCAATTCTCTCATCACTAACCATAAAAGCATCTCCACCACTTAGTAAGACATCACTGACTTCTTCATGATTTTTGATGTATTCAATGGCTTGATCGATTTGACTGATCTTAAGTTCTGCATCCTTGCTACCAGCAAATCTTCTTCGCGTACAATGTCTACAATATGTTGAACACATATCTGTAATTAAAAACAGTACACGATCTGGATATCTATGCGTCAATCCTTTTACTGGTGAATCATGATCTTCTGCCAAAGGATCATATAAATCATTTTTCCCAGTAATTAATTCAGAACCAAAAGGAATAGCTTGAGCTCTAATTGGACAATTAATATCATCAGGATCAATGAGCGTCAAATAATAAGGTGTAATCGCCATTCTTAAATGACCTAAAATATTTAGAATAGTTTTTTCTTCACTTTCAGTTAAATTAATATATTTTCTTAAATCTTTTGCAGATTGAATACGATTTGAAGTCTGCCATTTCCAACTATTCCAATCTTCTTCAGATACATGTGAAAAGAATTTCTTTCTTCTTTCTAAATGGCTAACATTTAAATTAATTTTCATATATGCCTCCTAGGCGTAGCGTGTCATGAATAATTCAAATAATTGTTTGTTTTGTTTTAATATATCTAATGTAATTTGTGCATGATTTTTGGTATATCCATTACCAATAATCATTGTAATATCTTTTCCTATACCCTCTGCACCAAGTGCAGCTTTGGTAAATGATGTTGCCATACTGAAGAAATAAACAGTTCCCAATTCTTTTGTACATAAGATAGAAGTCATTTCTGTGTTTTCTGTATTCACAACATTAATAGTCAAATCAGCAAGATTACCATCAGTTAATTCAGATAGTTTTTCATAGACTTCAATACTGTTTGTAGCATTTTCTACAATAACATCATCAAATATATGAAGAGATTCTAATTGCTCCATTTGATCTTGTTTTCTAACTAGTCCAATTACTTTTCCATTTGGTCCAACTTGATTTTTAGCTTCTAGACCACAAAGCAATCCGCTCTTGCCATTCGCACCAATTATAAATACTGTATCATCCTTTTTAGCTAGTTTTCTAACTTGTGCAGGTGCACCTGCAACATCTAATGCTGCTAGAACAAATTTTTCATCTAAGTCTTCTGGGATCACTGCATATATGCCTGAATCAAATAAGATAGCTTGACCTTTTATTTTTACTTGCTCATTAGTAATATTAATCGATATGATTTCTTCTATATATAGTGGTGTAAGTGATAGTGAAACAAGCGTTGCTAGTTTCACACCTGCTTTTAAATCTTTTCCATTAAAATCTTTTCCTACTTCTTTTACGGTACCAATTAACATGCCTCCACTTTTTGTAACTGGATTTTGCATTTTACCTTGTTTCTTGACAATTCCTAAAATCATTTCTTTCATTAAATCGACATCTTGACCACATGCTTCTTTGATTTGATGAAATGATGCTGAATCAATATTTAATGTATTGACTTCAATTAAACATTCATTATCATAACAAACTGGTGTTGAATCAATTTTGAATGCTGCTTGCGGTAAAATACCAATTGGTTCTATAACACGGTGTGTTCCATACTTACATAGTTTTTTCATCTTTTTTTCTCCTTGATATTTAAAATTTTTCTTGCTTCATCTGGTGTAGCTATTTCTCTATTATATTTTTTTGCAATATCAACAACTTTTTGTACAAGTTCTTGATTTCCTTTTGCAAGTACACCTTTTGATAGATAGATGTTATCTTCTAATCCAACTCTTACGTGTCCACCATCTGCAATCGATAGTTCAGCCAATGAAAACTCATATCTTCCAATACCTGCAACACTATAAGTTGCATCTTTTGGAATACTTTCTCTCAAAAAACGAAAGTCTCGCTCTTCTCCTGTCATTCCACCATTTACACCTAAAACAAAACTAAAATGAAGTGGGCTATGAATAAAACCTTTTTTATGTAATCTAAGTACTGAATCAATATGTCCTTTTTCAAAACATTCTAGTTCAGGTAAAATTTCTTTTTCCTTCATCACTTTAGCAAAATATTTGATATCATTTTCTGTGTTTACGAATATATCATCTCCACCAAAGTTAAGAGTTCCACAATCAAGTGTTGCCATTTCAATATCTAATTGTGTGGGTTGTAATCTTTCATCTCTTTTCATGCCTACTGCACCACCCGTTGAGGGCTGAATGATAACATCAGGGCATTTCTCTAAAATAGCTAAAATTGCTTCTTGATATCGGTCTTTATCTTGAGTAGGACTACCATCATCATTTCTAACATGTAAATGAATGATTGAGGCCCCTGCTAAATAAGCCTGATAGGCTTGTTCAGCAGTTTCTTGGATTGTATAAGGAATATATGGGTTATGCGCTTTAGTAACTTCAGCACCTGATATCGCACATGTGATAATAAGCTTATTCATGATTGACTCTCATTTTTTCTTTTAAAACAATACAAGTCCCAATAGCTTTTGTAGTTAACTCTTTAGTTGTCAAAACATCTGCAGCACTTGGATTAATATCCGGTCTAGCAGAAATAACTTTATGACATGTAAAAGACATTTTTCTTGAAGTTGTTCCAACTTTTATAATCTCACCCGTTACTTCAATAAAATCCCCTGCATATAAAGGAGCAAGAAAATCAATAGATTCATATGCTCTAAATAAACCTTCATCCCCATCATTGATAATTAGTAATTCAGTCGCTACATCTCCAAATAAAGCTACAATTTTAGCTCCATCAACAAGATTCCCACCATAGTGTGCATCATGTTGTCCCAATCTTAATTTATGTGTCACTTTTTTCATCATCATACCTCCATATTTTTCGCATTATCTTTTACGCGTATATTTTCTTTTCTTGGCATAAGCATTGCTTCACCTGTTAACAAGCATTGATCTTTTTGATCAAAAACTTCTGTTCTAAAGATCACTCTATTTTTTTCAAGATCTATATTTGTAACTGTAACTAAAACTTTTAATGGCGTATCTGGATAAACAGGTTTTAAAAACTTAAGTGTTTGAGAACAATAAATAGTTCCTAATCCTGGATAATCCATACCAAAAATCTTAGAAAACAATGATCCTATAAACATACCATGTACAATTGGTTTTTTAAATATAGTTGATTTTGCATAATCCTCATTAAAATGTGCATCATTTAAATCTTGAGTCAATTCACCAAATTTTCTAATTTCTTCACTTGTGATCATTCTTTCATAAGATCTTTGATCACCAACATGCATACTTCTAATCATTCGTATTCCACCTTTCTGTACATAAAGAAAAAGACCTGTTTATAACAACAGCTCTCCATTATATATAATGGCAATAATTGAAGCGTCCCTTCAATTATCAAGATTAAAGATTGGACATCAATAATCTTTCGGCAATTTATGCCTTCTACTTTCCGTTCGAATGTCCACATTCTCATCACAAAAAGTATACCCAATAAATTGCACCTCTGTATAGATTCCAAGTTCATTATAAACTATTTATGAAAGCGCTGTCAATACTTTTTTTAAGGATTCTAAAAAATCGGATATAAAGCCTTATTAAAAATAAAAAAGCCGCTTCCTATAAGAAAACAGCTCATCATATATTTAAAATTGTTTTTTCTTTCTTTTCTTACTTACATAGACACTCAATGCTTCTTTGATCGTCTTAATTTCAATATCACCTTTATATGCAGATTCTCCATCAGCATTCCAAACAACTTGATCATCTGTTTTTATTTTAAAGTGGTTTCCTACTAGATGAAAATCTTCTCTTAATTTCTTTCCACCTCTGATAAAAGAAGATAGTAATCTAAATCTTCTAAATCTTCTTCTGCTGGTAAATACTCTAATTTCAAATAATCCGTCATTTAATTTACTTTTTGAAAAATTAATTAACCTCATGCCACCTACTCGATTTGAGCTTAATCCTAAAACCATCATACAATCAGTTTCTAAT
The DNA here is from genome assembly GCA_021108415.1 of Acholeplasmataceae bacterium. Taxonomy (GTDB): domain Bacteria; phylum Bacillota_I; class Bacilli_A; order Acholeplasmatales; family Acholeplasmataceae; genus Mariniplasma. The sequence continues at coordinate 103,629 of JAIOQX010000006.1, forward strand.
GTTTTACCATCATACTCGATATGAATTGGATAATTATAATCTTGAACAAAATCTTTCATAGCCGCAAATACATAAGCTAGATATCCATATTTTTTTATTCTTCTTCTTGAGACATCATAACTTATTTTAGATAAAACACCGCTTGCTGCTGTATAAACAAAATATCGATCATTCATCATATTGATATCAATATTTACTGGTTCATTATCGATATACATTCTTAATGCTAACCATAATAGTTTGGGAACACCAAAAATAGCTGCAATATCATTAGCAGTTCCACTTGGAAGTATCCCTAATGAAGGTCTGATATCAGATTTCATCATCCCATTAACAACTTCGTTAACTGTTCCATCGCCACCTGCAACTAAAAAAACATCATAGTCTTTGGCTTGATGGTATGCTTTTTTGCCTAAATCCCCCGCACATTTAGATTCATATATATCAAGTTCTAAATTTCTTTTGCTAAAATATCTTTTTATGTATGGAATTTTATGTTTAAATGTCGACCTTCCACTTACTGGATTATACAATAATAAGTATTTCATAATATGGCCCCTTTGTGCTATTTTATCACACTATTATAAATTAAAAAAGAGTCCAAAGACTCTTTATCTGTTAATCATGTATAATCTTCTTTCATTAGTCTTTCAAAATAGATTGATAAAGACCTATGACTTCTAAATTATAAGTATTTTTAAGTTGATCAAATACTTTTTGAATATAGGTTTGTTGTTCTAGCTTTGCTTCTAGTTCAATTAAAAAATGATATGTACCTATCTCTTTTTTAGTAGGTCTAGACATAATAGATATTAAATTGATATTCTTATTAGAAAAAACTTTTAAAATATCATATAACAAACCAGGTCTATCATCAAGAGGTGTGATTACTAAAGTTGCTTTAATATCTTTATCTTTTCTGTATAAATTAAATTTCTTATCAATTTTTTTTAAAATCAAAAATCTAGTATGATTAATCATTAAATCTGCAACATCATTAATTACAACTTTTTCATCTTTAACTAAATGATTTGGAACAATTGCAGCTGAATTTGAATCATTTAAATACATTTGATATGATACTACATTACTATCCGTGATAATAATATCAATATCTTTATATTGATTTAAAAATTTTAGACATTGATTTTTGGTTGCATACTGAACATAAATCACTTTAACATCCTTAAGATCTACTCGACTAATTAAACTAAAAGAAATATCTAGAATAACTTCACTATCAATTGAAAAACCAAACTCTAATAAAAGATCAATATGTTGTCCGATATATCCTTCTAAAGTGTTTTCGATAGGTAATATACCCATGCCTATTTGATCAATTAATTTCATGACTTCTCTTATATTGCTTGCATATACATGTTCATAAATTTGATTCGTATTTTTCTCATATAAATGACAAGCTTCATCTGAATATGTATGTTCTGGACCTAAGACTGCTATTTTATTCATAATTTTTCCTCACTAAACAAAACCATTTAAACAACTATCTTTTATTGTACATGAAATAGCTGTGATGTTCAATTAAAAAATAATCTGTTAAATATGATAAAATATAGAAAATGGATGTGATTTTATTGAAAAAATTGTTTAGACCTATCACAAATTTAATCTTATATGATTTCAAAAAATTATTCTTTTTAGAAGTTATCATTAAACTGATGGGACTATTTATCATTTTTCCACTTTTAAAACTAGGCTTTTATACAGCTTTAGAGTTATCTGGTTTAAAATATGTATCAAATACTGATTTGTTTATCTTTATCTTTAAACCAACAACTATTTTTATTGGTATTCTATTAATTATTATTTTTTCATTATATTTACTTTTAGAATATGTTTTTCTTGTCGTACTTTATGATTATGCTCATCTAAATATATCTATGAGTTATAAAACTTTTATTAATGTTGGTTTCAGAAAGTTTGTAAAAGTACTTCAAAAATACAACTTATTAATCTTACTCCCTATTCTTTTATTCTTTATGACAATTGAATTTACACAAATAACTCTATTTTCATCTACATTAAGAATCTCACAGGAACTCATCGTTGAAATACAAACATTAAGATATTTTAATTTAGTCTTCTATTTAACTTTTGTTTTATTGATTATATTTTTCCTTGAGTTTATCTTTGCATCTCATCATTTAATACTTCAACATTCATCTATTAAAGATGGTTTAAATAGCTCAAAAAAAATTCTTAAACATAATAGATTGAAAATTCTTGCGCGATTCATCAGTTCAAATCTGATCATCAATATTGCGATGTTATTCTTTTATGGTCTGATTATTTTGATTATTGGTTTATTTGTTCTTCTATATCGTGGAGAAAATGTTGTTTTTGGAATTATAATTACTTCTATGTATACTTCATATTGGATTATTGGTGCTATCTTTTCTTCTATTTTAATACCTTTTAACATAGCTCTTGCTGCACATACATACTATGATAAGTTAGAAATCAAACCCAATCCTATCTTATTGCGAAAACAAGAGAAATATAAAAATGGTTTAACTTGGTTTATTAAACCTTTAATCATAGGATTTTTGATCATATTCGTCTTAAATATTTTTACAATCACAACGGATATTAAAACAGTAAATGAACAATTTCAAATATTTAAACAAGAAGAAATTATTGCTCATCGAGGAGCATCTAGAGATGCTCCAGAAAACACATTAGCCTCTATTGAAATTGCGATACAACAAGACATAGATGCGGTAGAAATTGATATTCAAGGAACAAAAGACCATATACCAATTTTATTGCATGATAAAACACTCACTAGAACAACCAACGCGCCAACAAGCCTACCGGTATCTAGACTAGATTATAATTATATAGAAAATTTTGATGCTGGTTCTTGGTTTTCTGATGAATTCATTGGACAAAAAGTACCGAAGTTAGAACAAGTCTTTGATACATTTTTAGATAATACGTCATACTTTCTAGATATTAAAACCTATGATGAACAAACCGAGTTAGAAATATTTAGACTTATTGAATATTATGAACTAGAAAATCATGTTAAAGTCATGTCATTTGATGTTGATCAGTTAGAGCGTTTTAAAACAATGAACCCAGATATAGAAACTATTTTATTAATTGCAACATACTATGGGAATATCAATTCAGTCATTCAAAATGAAGCAATAAATCATTTTGCGGTTAGATCTACACTCATTGAAAATCATTCTGATTTAATCACAAACATACATACCTATGGTAAAAAAGTTTATGCATGGAGCGTTGATAATGAAGCTTCTATAAATATAGGCGTCCAAGCTGATGTGGATGGATTCATTACTAAACGACCTTTAATTTCAAGAGAAATTGCACATTCAAAAAATAGCAACCCAACATTTAAAGAGTTTCTAGAGAGTCTCTTTGACTAAAGAAAATAAAAAAAGACCTTATTACTTGAATCACATAAATTGTGAGAAAGCACAGGTCTTTTTTATTTACATATGAATAGGCTTATCTATAGCACCATGTGCAGCTTCCATAACAATTTCAGATAATGTAGGATGTGGATGGACAGTATTAGCAACTTCATGTGCTGTACCTTCTAATTCCATCGTAACTCCTAATTCTGCAATTAAGTCTGATGCATTATATGCTAGAATGTGTGCCCCTAATATTTCTTTGTATTTCTCACTAACTAATAATTTAACAAATCCATCTTTTTCATTATCTGCTAATGCTTTACCACTAGCCAATAATGGGAAAGTAGATGATTTATATTTAATATCTTTTTCTTTTAATTCTTTTTCAGTCATCCCAACAGATGCAATTTCTGGAGAACCATAAACTGCATTTGGCATTCTTGAATAATTCATTTTCTTATCATGTCCTAATAAATTTTCAATCACAACTAATCCTTCATGTGATGCCACATGAGCTAACATGTATTTACCATTCACGTCACCAATCGCATAAACACCTTTAATATTAGTCTTTAATTGATCATCAGTAACAATAGCAGATCTTTCCATCTTTAAATCTAGCGCTTCAAGACCTTTAGTGTTTGCTCTCATGCCTACACTAACCAAGATAGAGTCTGCATCGACTTCTACATCTTTGCCTTCTAATTGATAGATAACTTTTGATCCTTTAACAGCTTTAACTTCTGCATTTGCAAATATTTCAATACCTTCACGTTTTAAGATCTTCGTATATGAACTTCTTATATCTTCATCCATCATTGGTAGAATACCATCTAATTTTTCAATAATGGTAACTTTTGATCCAAGTGAATTAAAGATGGTTGCAAATTCAACACCAATCACACCACCACCAATAATGACTAGATTTTTAGGAGCTTGTTCTATTTGCAACATTTCTCTTGAAGTTCTTGCAAATCCTTTTTCATAAGCTTCTTTTAATCCATCGATAGGTGGAACTATTGGAGAGGCACCTGTAGCTAAAATCAAATTTTTACAAGTTAAGGTTTCACCATTAACTTCTACTTTATCTTTTGCAACTACACTACCTAATCCATTATAAACATCAACGCCACTCTTCTTTAAAAGTCCAGCAACGCCAGTTGTTAATTTTTTAACAACAAGATTTTTTCTTTTCATCATTTTAGACCAATCATAACCGATAGCACCATCAATGGTAACACCATAATCAGCTGCATGAGTTAAGGTCTTATAGACTTTAGCATTTTTTAATAATGTCTTAGTTGGTATACACCCATGGTTTAGGCAAACCCCACCTACGACTTCTTTTTCAATCAATGCGACTTTTAGATTGTTTTGCCCTGCTTTAATCGCAGCAACGTAACCCCCTGGTCCACCGCCTAATATAATTACATCATAATTTTTCATTTGATCACCTTCTACTAACTTAATAATAACATCATTGGGTCAGATAATAAAGACTTAATTTCATTTAAAAATCTTCCTGCATCTGCACCATCAATAACTCTATGATCAACTGCTAGTGATAAAGGTAGAACATATCCTACTTTTAACTCATCATTTACAACTACTGGTTTCTTTTCAATTTTACCAATTCCTAAAATACCTACTTCTGGATGATTGATAATTGGTGTCCCATAAGCAACATCAGCGGCACCAAAATTTGTGATACTAAATGTCGTATTTTGTAGTTGTTCTAACTTGATCTTGCGATCCACAGTATCTTTAGCTACTGTACTGATCTCTTTTGCTAATTCTAAAATACTCATTAAATCAGCATCTTTGATATTTGGTACAATAAGGCCATCTTTCGTATCTACAGCCATTCCAATATTATAGAATTTTTTAACAACCATTTGTTCGTTTTCTTGATCAAAACTTGCATTAAACATAGGAAATTTCTTTAACGCTAAGATGGTTGCTTTCATAATAAATGCCATATAAGTTAATTTGATATCTTGAGCTGCTGCTTGTGTTTTTACTTTTTGTCTTAACTCTACTAATTTATCTACAACAATCTCATCCATTAATACAGTATGTGGAATAATTTGCTTAGATAGTGTCATACCTTTAACGATTGCTTTTCTTAAATTAGAAATCTTAACAAGCTCAACGTTTCCTTGTGTCGAGACCTTAACTTTTGGCATTTGATAAGAAGACTGATTTTGTTGCATATTTTGTCCAGAAGCATTTTTAATATCTTCTTTTAAAACACGACCGTTTTCACCAGTTCCATTCACCAATGTGATATCAACACCTAAATCTTTAGCCATTTGTCTTGCAACAGGAGTTGCGAGCACTTTTTTATTTTTAGAAACTTGTTTTTGATTTCCACTATGTTCAGTAGATGATGCCATAACACTTGATGATACTTCAATCTCACCAATAACACCTTGTGGTTCATCTTCATCTTCTTCAGAAATTGGAGCATTTTTAGGTTCTTCTTTTTTATCTTTTGGTTCTTCTTTTTCTTTGCTCTTTTCCTCTGCTATTCCACTACCATCATCAATGATAACTACAGTTTGACCAACATGAATTGTCTCGCCTTCTTCTGCACCTAACTTTTTAATGATCCCATCAACAGGAGATGGTAATTCAGCGTTAACTTTATCTGTTTCAACAACAACTAAAGTTTCACCTTCTTTAACCTTATCGCCTTCTTTAAAATTCCATTTTAATATAACACCTTCATGAATGCCTTCTCCGACATCCGCGAATTTAAAATCATACATAATAAACCTCCTTAAAATCTAACTACTTTTTTAATCTGTGCAGCAATTCTTTCTGGTTGTATAAAGTGATGCATTTCACCTTTAGCAAGTGGAACTGTAATATCAAATCCAGTTACTCTAGTTGGTGCAGCTTCTAAATACAAGAATGCTTTTTCATTAACTAATGAGATTAACTCAGCTCCTGGACCATAAGTCTTAACTGCTTCTTGAACGACAAGAAATCTTCCTGTTTTCTTAACAGATTCTATAATAGTTTCTTCATCAATTGGATTGATGGTTCTAAGATCGATTAATTCTACACTGATATTTTCATCTTCTAATAATTTGATTGCTTTTTCAGTTTCTCTCATCATTGCACCCCAAGCAACCACAGTAATGTCTGTGCCCTCTTGAGTTACTTTTGCTTTACCAATTGGTATTCTATACATTTCTTCAGGTACTTCTTGTTTACCTGAACGATAAATTCTTTTTGGTTCCATAAAAATGACAGGATCTGGATCTTCAATTGCTGAAATCATAAGACCTTTAGCATCATATGGTGTTGAAGGAAATACAACTTTTAAACCTGGAATATGTCCAAGTAATGTTTCAAGTGATTCACTATGATGCTCTAGCGCTCTAATGCCTCCACCAACTGGAAATCTTACAACGATAGGTAGACCATGTTTACCACGACTTCTATTTCTATATCTTGCCATATGTGTCACGATTTCAGTATATCCAGGAAAAACAAATCCATCAAATTGAAGTTCAGCAACTGGACGTAGTCCATTAATAGCCATGCCTACAGCATTACCTGTAATTGCAGCTTCTGCAATAGGGGTATCAAAAACTCTATCAACGCCATATTTCTTTTGAAGTCCTGCAGTTACTCTAAAAACGCCACCTTCATAACCAGTATCTTCACCATAAACAACTACTGAATCGTCATCAGCTAATTTTTGGTCTAATGCTTGATTAATTGCGGTTAATAAATTTATGACTGCCATGATTATTTGCCTCCTTCTTCTAAAAATTTCTTGTGTGTTTCATATTGTTCTGTTAATTGTGGTGTCATTTCTTCATATGTATATTTAAATACATCTAACAATTCAGCTGTTCCTGATTGTTCAACTTTCTTAAATGTTTCACCTACAAATATTGTTTGTTCTTCTTCTAATGCTTTATCTTCTTTTTCACTCCAATAACCTTTATCAATTAAATACTTTTTAAATCTAATCATTGGATCTCTTTTTTCCCACATAGCAACTTCACTATCTTCACGATATAAAGTTGGATCATCAGATGTCGTATGTGGTCCTAGACGATAAGTATAAGCCTCAATTAAAACTGGACCTTTACCACTTCTAGCATATTCAATAGATTCTTGCATTGCAACATACATAGCAAGCACATCATTTCCATCAACTTGCATACCAGGAATACCAAAAGCTACAGCTTTTTGAGCTAGAGTTTCAGCTTTAGTCGCTTTTTTTCTTGGTGTAGAAATTGCGTATTGATTATTTTGAATCATCACAACTAAAGGTAGATCAAATGAAGATGCAAAATTTAGTCCTTCATAAAACTCACCATGAGAAGTCCCACCATCACCAATAGATGCAACAGCAACTTCATTTTTCTTTAAAATCTTAGAAGCATAAGCTACACCAGATGCGTGGTTAATTTGAGATCCAATAATGATATTAATAGGAAGTACTTTGACGCCTTCATCAAAATGACTTCCCCATTCATTTCCATACCAGTAAAGATACATTTGTTCTAATGTAACTCCACGATATAACATTGCATTTAATTCTCTAAACGCAGGTACAAACCAATCTTGTTCTTGCATTGCAGCTGCTGCACCGACCTGTGCAGCCTCTTGCCCCTTATTTGGAGCGTATGTAAGCATTCTACCTTGTCTTTGGTATTGTAGTGCTTTTGTATCAGCAATACGCCCTAAAGCCATTGTTTTATACATTTTTAATAGTGTGTCTTTATCAATGTCAGGTTCTAAATCTTTATTAACAATTTTGCCTTTTTCATCTAAAATTGATAATCGTTTTTTCTTAAGCGGATCATAGTCTTTAAATAACATGTCTTCGCCCTCCTTTATTTACAGCTATATTATACTTGAGGCAAGTTTTTAATACAAAAGTTATGCTTAAGATAGAAAGCCAATTTATAATATATATATTTATCCCCTTTATATAGCTAATTATACATTTTATTAAACTTATGCCTCTATAACAAAAAAAAGAAGATGCTTAGCATCTTCTTCATGAAATAACTTATTTTATTTTCTTTTATCTAAGTTTTTTTGTAGGATTAAAACCATTTCTCTTAATGTTTTTGCAGCAACCGCTGTTGATGCGCCACTTGGGTCTAACATCGGTGATAGTTCTACAAAATCAGCTGCAACCAAATTGTTTAATCTTTCAAATTGATCAAATGCCCATAATAGATCTTTATATTGCATTCCACCTGGTTCTGGTGTACCAGTACCTGGAAATACTGATGGATCTAGAACATCTAGATCAATAGTGATATAAACAGGTACATCTTTTAATTTTTCAACAATTAGATTTAGTCCTTCAAAATCAAATTTTCGTTGATATACATGTCCATTTTCTTCTTTAGCCCAATCAAACTCTGGTTTTTCACCACTTCTAATTCCAAATTGGAATATTTTACCATCTCCAACAAATTTATGAACATGTCTCATAAAAGTTGCATGAGATAAATCTCTGCCAAAAAAGTTTTCTCTTAAATCAGTATGTGCATCTAAATGTATAATATGCAAATTAGGATATGATTCAAAAACTGCTTTAATCACAGGATAGCTTACTAAATGTTCGCCACCAACCATCATTGGTACTTTACCATCTTTTAAAATTGTCTTTGTTGTTTTATAAACAATATCAAGTGCATCTTCAACTGCACCAATAGGTAAGTCAAGATCACCAACATCTGCAGTCTTATAATCATTTAAGTCTGCCTCTCTATAAGGGGAATACCATTCAACTCCAAATGAGTCTACTCTAATAGCATTTCCAGCAAAACGTGTTCCAGGTCTAAAAGATGTTGTCGCATCCATAGGTACACTAAATATAACTACATCTGCTTCTTCATATGTGCTTTTACAACTCTGGAATGATAAATCTACTTTATTCATCTTCATCTTCGCTCCATTTCATCCAATACTCTTTATCAATAACTTTTATATATCCACTTTCTGTATCACTTAAAATAACCGATCCACTTCTTTGATAGAACTCAAGATCATCTAAAATATCTTGGCTTATGACCTCACCTGGTATCACAATTGGGATGCCCGGTGGATATATCATAATAGATTCTGCAGCAATCTCATCAACAACTTGAGCGATTGGCATAATCTTTTTAGGTGCATGATATGCCTCTCTAGGTCTTGTATATGCTTCAGGATAGCTATATTTAATCTTAGGTGCAATCGGTTCAAGTTCCATATCGATATATGTCTTACTTAATTGTTTTAATGCATCAACTAAAATATCTAAATCTTTTTGTTGAGTCCCGATAGATAATACCGCTAGAATTAAATGTGTTTCAGCTAACTCAACTTGTATCTTATATGTATCAAATAATTCTTTATAAACGTCAAAACCAGTAACTCCTAATTCAGAGACTTTAATGATAATTTTTGTTTCATCATAATCATATGCATTTCTAGATACAAAATATGATTTATCTAATGCTCTGATACCTGGAATCTTATTAATTTGTGCTCTTGTTTTTTTTGCCATTTCTATCAAATTAGGAATTAATTTAGGACCTTTTTGATAGATTTCTTTTCTTGCGACATCCAAACTTGCTAGTAACAAACTTGAAGGCGATGTTGATTGGATCATATTTATCGTTGATCTTAGTCTAACATGATCAACTCTTGGCCCTTGTGTAATTAAAACTGAACTTTGTGTTAAAGAACCTACTGTTTTATGCAAAGAACATGATGCAAGATCAGCTCCTGCTTCCATAGATCCTATTGGAAGTTTTTCAGAAAAAGGGAAATGAGAACCGTGTGCTTCATCAACTAAGACTTTCATATCATATTCATGAGCAAGTGTTACAATTTTTTCTAAATCACTAGTGACACCAAAATATGTAGGGTTAATAACCAAGACTCCCATTGCATCAGGGTTTTCAATAATCGCTTTTTTGACCTCTTCATAATCCATATGATTTGCTATACCTAACTCTTGATCAATATATGGTTTTACAAATATCGGGACAGCCCCACTTAAAATAAGTGCGTTAATTGCAGATTTATGTACATTTCTAGGTAGAATGATTTTCTCTTTTGCTCTACAGGTACTCATAATCATAGACAAAATACCCATGGTCGTCCCACCGGTTAAAAAGTATGATTTTTCAGCACCAAAAGCGTCTGCCATTAATTCAGTTGCTTCTAAAATAACACCTTGAGGTCTATTTAAATTATCCATACCTCTTGGTGCATTCGCATCAAGCTTAAAAACTTGTTTTCCTGTATAATCCATCATATCATTATCTATTTGTCCAAGTTTATGACCTGGAACATCATGACAAATCACTCCACTATCGGCATATGCTTTTAGTTTTGTATAAAATGGTGTAAGGTTATGATCTTTTAACATTTATGTCCCACCTTTCATAGCATTTTTATTTTATCATTTTTTTAATCATAATTATATAAAGAAACTTTATTTTCTTTAAATACATATATCTTTTTAAATAATAAGATAAATGTTATAATATTTATAAATGAAAGGAGATTACACATATGAATTTTAACATATTCTTAGCACAAGCATTAACAAACTCACTTCTTACCGCTGCAATAGTAGCAGGTATTATTTTAGTTTTGTTTATAGAGAAAAAATTATTAAAAAATGAGGATCATATCAATAGATGGTTTGTCGCAATCGTGTATTTTTTCACATTTGTTGCGTTAATCGCATCTATATTAGGTATATTTTCTATTTGGGGTTATGACCTTGCTGGATACATAGAAACAACCTTAGATAACTTAGCACTAGGTTTATCAGAAAATCTAGGAAGAATCATCTCAAGTACAGTAATTATTGTTATCGCATTCTTTGTGATGAAATTTAGTAAAATCGCATTTAAAAGAATTGGTTTAAAAGAAGGTCGTGCACAACGCAGAAGAAAAACGGTTGGTAAATTATTATCAAGTGTTACAAGATATACAGTTGGCATCATTGCAATCATCTCCGTATTATCTGTTTGGGGATTTAACGTAGGACCAGCACTAGCCGGACTTGGTATCATGGGTCTTGTTATTGGTCTTGGTGCACAAAAGTTTATCAATGACTTAATTGCTGGATTCTTCATCATCTTTGAACAACATTATGATGTTGAAGACGTCGTCGAAGCACAAGGCTTTAAAGGTGTAGTTACAGATATTGGATTAAAAACTACTAAGATTAGAAATTGGAAAGGTGATGTAAAGATTCTTGCAAATGGTGATATGACAAATATTACAAACTATTCAAGAAATCTATCAGTTGCAATCGTTGAATTTGGTGTAGCTTATAAAGAAAACATCGGTAAAGTTCTAGAATTATTAACTGAAAACCTACCAAAATTTAAAGCATTAAATCCTGTTATTATTGAAGAACCTGTTGTCTCTGGTGTTATTGCATTAAACTCATCAAGTGTTGATATTAGAGTGATTGCTAAAACGCTTAATGAACAACATTATGCTGTTGAAAGATCGTTAAGAAAGTTTATTAAAGATTTATTAGATGAAAATGGTATTGAAATTCCATTCCCACAAGTTGTAGTGCATCAACCAAAAGCATAAACTATAAAAAATATAGCCAGTGACTATCATTTATGATGAGTCACTGGCTTTTTTATTTATATTTATATTAGTACTTAACTACTTAACTGAGCATTTAGGTGCATGTGCACATCTCTCACAAACACTTTCATCTTTATGTTTAATCATTTGAAAAATAACTCTTCCAGCAAAAAAGCCAACTACTACTACTATTAATAAATCTGTTAATGTGAATGTCATAATACCACCTCAAATATATGTAAAAACTGATAAACCAACGTTGCAAGTAACCAAGCAATACCTGTCTGGAAAAATACGGCTTTCCACATTCTTTTCGTTGTTCCTAATTCTCTTCTCATTGCTCCGATTGCTCCAAAACATGGTGCACTAAATAAATTAAAGACCATAAAAGCATATGCAGATGCTGGTGTGAAGAAACTAAATGCTTGACTGTTAAATATGAATATACCATCATTAACCGGCTCTGAGTTACCTGCAATAATAGCCATTGAGGCAACAATTTGTTCTTTAGCGACTAACCCTTGTATTGCAGATACTGTTGCTTCCCAACTAAATGTTCCTAAAAACGGATAGAATACCCAAGAAAACAATTTACCCACTCCAGCAAGCATTGAATCTGATGCATCTATGCCATATTCTAATCTAAATGAAAAATTAAGTAAGAACCATACTGCAATAGATGCTATAAGTATAATCGATCCTGCTTGTTTAATAAAGGCAAATACTTTATCAAAGACGTCTTTAAAGATAAATTTGAAATTTGGTAGTTTATAATTAGGCAATTCAAGAATAAAACTTGAAGTTTTTCCTCTAAATAGTATAGTCTTCATAATGAATGCTGACAAAATAATAACGATAACCGCAAAGAAATATAGTGAAGCACTAACAAGTCCAGAATAATCTCCAAAGAAATATCCAGCAAATAACACAATAATTGGTAATTTTGCACTACATGGTACAAAAGGTGTCAACATGATGGTCATCTTCTTTTCGGTTTCATCATGAATAGTTCTTGCGGACATAATCGCAGGAACACTACATCCACTACCTATGATAAATGGAATTAATGATTTACCTGACAAACCTACTTTTTGGAATACTTTATCTAAGAAAAATGCAATTCTACTCATATAACCAGTTGTTTCTAAAAATGAAATCAGTAAAAACAATATCGCTAATTGAGGTAAAAATGTTAAGATTGCCCCAACTCCAGCTAAAATCCCATCAACAACTAGACTTTTTGACCAAACCGAAGCGCCCCAAAGATCTAATGTTTTTGCTAGCCAATCACCAAAGATCGTTACATATTTATCTACAAAATCAACGGTTAGTGATCCAAATGGACCTGCAGCAAGATAATAAACCGAAAACATGATCAAGATAAAGATTGGAATTGCTAAATATCGATTCAAGAATATTCGATCAAGCTTATCGGTTGCGCTCATGTTTTGTTTGGTTGATTTAATCGATTCATCTCTTATTTGTTCAATATATCGATATCTTTCATCTGCGATAACTTGTTCCATATCTCTGTTATAATTAGCAGTTATTTTTTCAACAAGCTTTCTTGATCCATTTTGATGATATTCATCAAAATCTATATCATTTTCTATAAGTCTTATCGCAATATATCTTTCATGGCTATGTTTGATTTCTGCCTCCATTTTGACAAGGCATTCTTCTAATTCATGATCATATATATGTATATAATTATTTTTTCTGTATGTTTTGGCTTTAATCACTTGGATTAAATCAAAAACACCTGTTTTCTTTAATGCTGATATAGGGATCATTGTCGTATCTAGTTTATCTTCTAAGTACTTATAATCAATATGGATACCTCTTTGTTGAGCAATATCACTCATATTAAGCGCTACGATAACCGGAATTTCCAATTCTAACAACTGTGTTGTCAAATATAGAGATCTCTCAAGATTTGTAGAATCTATAATATTTAAAATTAGATCGACATTTTCTTCAAACAAATAGTTTCTAGAGATTTTCTCTTCGATTGTATATGGACTTAGTGAGTAAATACCAGGAAGATCTATAATCTCAAAGTCTGTAGATCGAATCCGTCCTTCTTTACGTTCAATGGTTACACCAGGCCAATTACCAATCTTTTGATTGTGTCCTGTTAGAAGATTAAATAAAGTTGTTTTTCCGGCATTTTGGTTTCCTATTAAGGCAACTCTCATGAAATCACCTCAACATCTATTAGACTTAAATCTTTCTTTCTTAGACATAATTCATATCCTCTAAGTTCTATATCATAAGGATCTCCAAGAGGTGCTATCCTTTTAATTTTAATTTGAACCCCTTCAGTAATCCCCATATCTAGAAGTCTTCTTCTTAAAGGTTTATCTATTGTATTAAGTTTTGTAACTTTAGCTTTTTGTCCGTGGACTAAATCAGCTAATGTTGCAAATTCATGTTTTTTATATATTTTTTTTCTTGCCATTTTTATTGCTCCTATTGTAGTGTTTCAACTTCATTATAGTTAAATAACTACAATAGTCAAATGATATCATAAACATTATAAATATGATTATAAAAAGAAAAAGGTGTGATAAACACACCTTTTCAAATTTGATTTTTTATAGTTAATTTTGTTTTTCTTTATATAGTTTTTTTTGATCATACATCATAAAGTCTAAGTGCTCAAAAAACTTATCAATATCTTTTTCGTTTTCCCCATCATAAATACCTTTACCTAAACTAAAGCTCAAGTTAAATGGAAAAGTTTTCTTCTGATTGAATTTATCTAATTGTTCTTTAATTCTTTCACTAATACCATCAATAATATCATGCTCTTCACTCAGAATAACAACCATAAATTCATCTCCACCAATTCTATAGACACCATCTTGTTTTCTAACAGATGCTTTTATGATTTTAGAGATAGTTATTAATGCTTCGTCACCTAATTTATGGCCAAACTCATCATTAATTTTTTTAAAGTCATTAATGTCAATCATCATCCCTGATAATTCAAGCCCTTTTTGTTTATTAGTTTTTAATTGTTTAATAACAAACTCATATTCTCTTCTGTTATAAAGACCTGTTAAAAAATCTGTGCTTGTGATTTTAGATTGAATATAAATGTATATAATTAAATTGGAAATGATTAAACTATTGAATACAAAATTCATATCTTTGAAAGCAATTAAAATGATTCCCGAGATTAAAGGTGGAACACTATACAACATTAATGGAATGTACTCTTGTTTTCTTATATATTTTCTATGAAGATAAATATGAATCAATGAATAGATAAGTATAACTGAAGCTAGACCTCCTGTGATAAAAAAGAAATCACTTCTAGCAAATACATTTTGATCATTGATACTAAAGATTAAATCATTATTGTAACTTAAAATAACCAAAATAAAATTAAAAATTATCAATACACCTGGAATGATTGACATCTTTATATATCTTTTACTGTCAGGATTGACCGTAAATTCAACATAATATAACCAAAATAATGCAGCTATCGGTAAAAGTGTATAATATAGCCCAACACTAATATAAAGTGTAATATTTGCAAATAAAGAATCCTGTCCACTTGTTATGATAATCATTGAGTCTAAAAAAATACATGCAATATTAATCAAAATCAAATGTAAAAAGACCTTATTTAGATATTCTTTCCAATTAAGGTGTCGAATTAAGCTGATAAATAAGATTGCTAATATGATGATTGATAATACGTTTTTTTGAATATCAATAAACATCTTATATCACCTCGCTGTTAACATTATATCATAAACTCTATAAAGAAAAAATTTCAATTTAATGTCGAAAATATTTTTTTACGGTTTTTTATCAATTAAAGGTCATTCATTGCTTTAACATAGGCATTGATATCAAATTTTCTCTCTAGACCTTTTGCATTCATATATCTCAGTTTACCAAAGATTTCTCTTTCAGTCCAAGCTCTATCATGTTTACCAAAGCACCATGCAACACCAGCATAACTATTTGGATCTCTACCATCAATAAAATATTTATTATTTAAATAAATAATAGTTTCATATGCTTTCTTAAATGAAGGTGACCATTCAATGATTTTTTTCGCCCAATACATCCGCATATAATTATGCATATATCCAGTTAAAACCATTTGTTTCATTGCAGCATTAAAATATATATCATGTGTATCAAATGTCTCATATGTGTTTAAATCATAAAGATATGCTTTATGATCAAATTCATGTGCGTTCATCGTCTGATATGCCCAGTTTTCACTCATTGTTTCAAACTCATCATATCCATTAGTATAAAAGACATAATTGAATGCTAACTCTCTTCTTATTAAGAGTTGTTCTATATATTGATCAAATGATTCTCCTTTGATCTGACCTTGTTCTAATGCAAGATACAATCTTTCTAATAATTCTAAACTAGATATTTGTCCAAAATGTAGATACATACTCATTAAAGATGTAAAATTTGTAGATGGATCGCTACTCATCGGATAATAATCTGATTTATCACTTATAAAAGTAGAAAACAATTGAGATGCAGCTTTATATCCACCTTGATAATATGAACTTTTAGGAACTGCGTGATCAATATCTAGTTTATTCAACAATGCATCAATATCATTTAAGTCATTATCTGAATCTATATTTATTTTTGTCTTATTTTTTATGATATTTAATTTATGAAAATCTCTAAATGAATGATAAAGCTTTTTAATTTTGGGTCTAATTGTATAAGCTCCATATTCTGCTTTAGTAGATGCAACACAAACAGGAACAACTAAATCAGTATCTATCATATCAATTTCTAGATCTTCGTTATCTTTAATTTGGTGAAAAAGATCTTTTCGCCAAGCTCTTTGATGTTTTAAGTAACCTCTATCCATGACAAGGGCTTGTGCATCTTTAATGTATTTTTTAATCACTTCATATGGTTTACCAAACTTTAAAACAAACGTAATCCCCAACGATTCAAGCGTTTGTTTAACTTCTTTTAATCCTTCAAGCATAAATGCATAACTTCTCTCATTAGCATCTTTATAGGTATCATCAAGACCAAAAAAACACACAAGCGGTAATTGATAAGTATTCGCTGTATGTATTGCATGATTTAATGCGTGATTATAGTGAACTCTTTGGGATTGTTGCATCCAATAAAGCACATATTTTTTATCTGTGTTTACTTTTCCATCTTTAATATGAAATAATCTGTTTTTATTCATTTTTCTCCTTTAAATGTTTAAATAACTATGTCTAATTATATTTTAACATATGATATAAAAAAAATTAAATTTGCTAACCCTGATTTTCTTTATAATTTCTTATTTATAGAGAATGTATATAATTTCCTTTTTAAAAAATGCCATGCTATAATTAAACTATAAAAAATTGGAGGTTATTTTTAATGGAAAAAACTGCTTTTCAAAAACTGAGAAAATTTAATTTAATTATGGGGGGCATACACTTTGTTCAAGGTGTCTTAATGCTTATATTGGCTTCAACAGTGATTCAAACAATTGGTGAATTTAAACCAGTAATCACGCAGAACTTTCTACAATACAATCCAGTAACTGAAACATTGGATTTAGTAAGTTCAAATATATTTGAATTACCATTTGGTGTATTTGTTGCAATATTCTTATTATTATCTGCTGGTGCTCATGCACTTATCGCAATTCCTAATAAGCTTAATAACAAATACAATGAAGATCTAAAAAAAGGTATTAATCAATTTAGATGGTTTGAATATGCATTAAGTTCATCAGTAATGATCGTCTTAATCTCAACATTATTTGGTATTTATGATATTGCTTCATTAATTTTAATATTTGTTGTAAACGCAAGTATGAATCTATTTGGTCTCGTTATGGAACAATTAAATTCAAGACGTGCTGAAGGTGAAAAACTTATCTGGGGACCATTCATCTGGGGTTCTATCGCAGGTTTAGCACCATGGGTAGCAATTCTTCTTTACATGTTTGGTACAGGTAATTATGACCAAGTACCTTGGTTTGTATGGGCAATCGTTGGTACATATTTTGTAGCATTTAACACATTCCCAGTTAACATGGTATTACAATATTTAAAAGTTGGAAAATGGAAAGATTATCTTTACGGCGAAAGAACTTATATTGTTTTAAGTTTAGTTGCCAAAACAATCTTAGCATGGTTAGTTTTATTTGGAGCTATGCAACCTTAATAACATTCATAAAAAGCGCTAGGAGATTTCCTAGCCTTTTTTATAGGAGGAACTGATGTATTTTAAAAAAATAAAACATCCAGAATACTTTCAAGGAAATAAAAAAAAGAATAATTATTTTGAAGGTTGGTATTATAAACTTGTTACTAAAGATAAAAAAACGAGTGTTGCTTTTATACCAGGGATTAGTATCAACAAAAAAGATCCACATGCATTCATACAAGTTTTTATATCATCAAATCAAAAACTGATGACACATTATTTAAGATATGCTAGTGATACTTTCAGTTATAGTCATGATCAATTTATGGTTCAAATAGATACACAGCTTTTTACGAAATCTCAACTAGACCTTAACATTCAAAATGACCAAATAAGCATTTCAGGTAAGATTCATATAATTGATCATATAGGTTTAAAAACTAGTTTATACGCACCAAATATTATGGGCCCATTTGCATATATACCTTTTATGGAGTGTAATCATGGCGTCATTTCGATGCAAGCTCATCTGTCTGGCATTCTTAGAATCAATGGAGAAAAGATTAGTTTTGAAAATGGAAAATCTTATATGGAAAAAGATTGGGGAAAATCATTTCCAAAAAACTATATTTGGCTACAAACCAATCATTTCAAAGATGAATCAACATCACTCATGTTTTCTTATGCAACGATTCCATTTATAGGTCTATCTTTTAAAGGACTTATCGTCAATTTAGTTTATCAACAAAAAGAGTTTCGCTTTTCTACTTATAATATGACTAGAATACTTAAAAAAGAAATATTAGATAAGTCCATATATTTCATATTAAAAAAAGGATCGTATAGTCTCCATATTAAAGCTCATAAAGATCAAGAAATCGAACTTAAGTCTCCTTCTTTTGGTATCATGAATAAAACAATCAAAGAAGGACTATCTGGAGTAGTTGAAATTAAACTCTATAAAAAAAATCAACTCATCTACGAAGATACTGGTTATCAAGCTGGTATAGAGATTATGATGTAAATTATTAAATAAAGTGGCCACATTCAGCATTGAATGTGGCCTTTTTTTTATGATTATGTTTATGCAATCAGTGAAGCCAAAGCAATAGAATAAAACTTAGATTCTGTTGTATCTGCTCTAGAAGTTAAAACAATCGGTTTTTTACCACCTACGACAACTGAAGCGCTTTTCGCATCAGCTAAAAACATCATTGCCTTATAAAATACATTACCTGATTCTATTTGAGGCATTAAAATCATATCTACATCTCCACAAACGTCTCCTTTGACACCTTTGTGATCTGCAGCTTCTTTACTAATTGCGTTATCTAATCCAAAAGGTCCATCTACCCTACATCCATTTAATATACCTTCTTGATTTCTCTTAATAAGTTCAATAGCATCGACAGTAGGTTGCATTTTATCGTTTAGTTTTTCGATTGCAGCTATAATACCTATTTTTGGATTTAATATGCCTAGTTTATGAAATACACTCACACCATTTTCAATGATCTCTTGTTTTTCATCTACATCTGGATACATATTCATTGCGCCATCTGTCATCATCAAAAGTTTATGATAATTTTTTAACTCAAATAAAGATACATGAGATAGTCTTTTATCCCCCTTAAACTCATATTCAGGTTTTAATACAGATTTTAGAATTACTTTTGTATCTACATAGCCTTTCATTAAAACATAACCCTCATTTTCACTGGTTAGTTTTACTGCATAATCACAAGCTTTATCATGTTCCATCTCATCAATAATTTCATAATAATCTGAACTAATTGATAAATCCTCTAATAACATGATAATGATTTCTTTATTACCAATTAATATGGGTCTGATGATATTTTCTGCTCTTGCTTTTTCTACAGCCTCTAAAACATGTTTATCATCAGCACATGCAACAACTAAGGTTTTTAAATCACCTTCTTTTGCTTTAGATACTAATTCTTTCATATTTTTAAACATCATATGCCTCCTTTTAAATATATACCTTTGGTTTTTCTTCTTTTCTTAAAACTCTTAATGCACCAAGTGCAAGTGATTCCATTTCATTTTCACCTGCATAAACAACTACAGGAGCGATAAATTCAACTCTAGATTTAATGATTTCAACTAACATTTTATTATAAGCTAGTCCACCAGTTAAAATAATCTCATCTACTTTACCTTCTAAGACAGTTGCTTCAGATCCAATCTCTTTTGCGATTTGATAACACATCACTTCGAATATAAACTTCGCTTCAATATCTCCATTTTCAATACGAGTAGCAATTTCTTGTCCATCGTTTGTTTGAAGATATGCGACAAGTCCACCTTGTCCATAATTTTTTCGTTTAATCTCATCTAAAGTATAATCTCCGCTAAATACCATTTTATATAATGGACCAATAGGAACAGATCCACTTCGCTCAGGTGACATTGGACCATCACCATCTAGTGCATTATTAACATCAATTACTTTTCCATGTTCATGAGCCGCAACACTAATGCCTCCACCTAAATGAGCAATAATTAAATTTAAGTCTTCATATTTTTTACCTAAATCACTTGCTCTCTTTCGAGCTACAGCTTTTTGATTTAGCGCATGAAATAAACTAGATCTTTTTAATTCAGGAAAACCGGTAAAACGATAATGATCATCCATTTCATCAACAGCTACTGGGTCAACAACAAACGCAGGAATATCATAAGGTTTTCCCAGATTTCTAGCTAGTAAGCATCCTAAATTAGATGCATGCTCACCCCTCTTAAATTCCTCCATATCTTTAACCATTAAATCATTAACGCTATAGGTGCCACTTTCTATAGGTTTTAACATACCACCTCTACCAACAATTGCTGAAAACCTGCTTAAATCAATATGTTCTTTTTCTAAAAAATCAATAATAATTTTTTCTCTAAACTGATATTGATCAATAATATGTTTATAAGAAAGTATTTCTTTTGTATCATGGCTAATCTTAAATTCTGATTTTAATACTTCATTTTCGTATATAGCAAGTTTAGTGGATGTAGATCCAGGATTGATTGCTAAAATTAAATGTTTTTCCATTTGATCACCTATTTTTCTAAAGCGCTAATTCGCTCTGATATTGTGGGATGATTATAATATAGCTTAACGTATAAAGGATGTGGATTTAAATTCGAAAAGTTTTCTTTTGCAAGAACTTCAAGTGCACCAATCATATATTCTTTTCCAACATACTTTTTAGCAAATCCATCCGCTCTATATTCTATTTTTCTTGCATGACCATTGGTCAACATATCAATAAAAATAGAGATTGGGTCGATTAAAATCATAAATAGAATAATCGCAAATCCAAAGAATACACCACTTAATCCGAAATCAATATAAACAGCTGAATATTGCATAATAAGACCAATTAATCCAGCATATAAACCAAATGATAAAATGTTTTGCAACAGCATTTTTGTAGTATCTTTATATGTTGCATGTCCTAACTCATGAGCAAGTACAGCAAGTACCTGTTCTTCACTCATCTTATCAAGAAGAGTATCGTATAAGACAACATCTCTTGATTTACCTAGACCACTAAAAAATGCATTTAGTTTTGATGATCTTTTCGATGCATCCATAACTGAAATGTTATCCACTTCAAATCCTAGTTCTAAAGCAAGTTTATCAATTTTCTCTTTTAATGTGCCATCTTCTAATGGTGTTAATTTGTTAAATAGTTTTACAAATACTTTTGTGCTTAATACAAACATTAAAATCATAATAATACTTAAGAAAACCCAAGCAAGCGCTACAAATAACCATACGCTATCAAATGCTAGATATAGACCTTGCAATCCTGCTAATAACCCTGAAAATAGTGCACCCATTAAAAAGAAGTTTTTGATATGATCAATAACAAATATTTTTTTAGTCGTTTTATTGAATCCATATTTTTCTTCTATCTTAAATGTATGTAAATAATCAAAAGGAATACTTATTATCGAATGTATTATATAGTATATGCCCATGAAAATCCATGTTTGAAAAATTTCAGAACTTGATATATCTATCGCAATACTTTCAAAAATGCCAAACACTTTAAATACTAACAATCCTAAAATAAGCACTGTAAATACTGACTTTTGGACAATACCAAATCTTAAGTGTTCACTATGATAACTCGACCATTTTTTATATGCTTCTTCGTCATAGATATGCTTAACATTGTCGGGCATTTCTTTTCGAGAGTGTTTAACATTTAAAATATTTAAAGTTAAATCTAGTAGATACATGGATACAACTAAAACAATAATAACAAAATACATTTATTCATTCTCCTTTGTGTTTGGTTTAAATGTTGAAGTGAAATGTCTCAGCATAGGTGATTCATAATCAAACACATATCCCTTTAATTCACTACTTCTATTATACACTGCAATAACAGCTTGACCAACTATTTCTAGATGGTTATAAGTATATAATCTTCTTGGGATAGTCAATCTCATAAATTCAATAGGACTTTCTAAATTCTTATGTGTATCTGGGTCTCTACCTAGAAGTAGAGATCCTATTTCAACACCTCTAATACCAGCCTCTAAATACAATTCATTAACTACGCTTAATGCAGGGAATTGATCATAGGGGATATGTGGTGCCATTTTTCCACAGTCAACAAATACAGCATGTCCTCCAATAGGATATTGAATTGGAACACCTGCATCTTTTAACATATCACCTAAAAATCTAATTTGATCTATTCTATGTCTTAAATATCTCATGTCTAATGCTTCCATAAGACCTTGAGCAAGAGCTTCCATGTCTCTTCCGCTTAATCCTCCATATGTTGGAAAACCTTCGTAGGGAACGATATAGGTTTGACATTTTTTATATAATAATTCATCATCTTTAATCGCAATAATACCACCCATATTAACAAGTCCATCTTTTTTAGCACTCATTAAAAATATGTCTGCTAATCCGATTGTTTTTCTTGATATCTCTAAAATAGATACATCTTGATATCCTTCTTCTCTTTCTTTAATGAAAAAAGCATTTTCTGCATATCTAGCACCATCAATAAGTAGTGTAATATTATATTTTTTACTTATCTTTTGAACTGCTTGCATATTCTCTAAACTTACAGGTTGACCACCAGCACTATTATTGGTAATAGTCATGATGATTCCACCTATGTTTTCTGATCCTTTATCCAATATGATCTCTTCTAATTTTTTTAAATCAAAATTACCTTTGAAAGGGTGGTCATTATAGATATCAAAGCATTCATCTATCACACAATCAATTGCTCTTGCACCAGCAAGTTCAACATGTGCTCTAGTTGTATCAAAATGGATATTTGAAATAAAATACATCCCTTTTTTTGTTACAAGTTGTGGGAATACAATCTGTTCAGCACCTCTACCTTGATGTGCGGGTATAAAATATTTATATCCTGTTATATTTTTAACAACACCTTCTAGTTTAAAAAAACTTTTACTACCAGCATAAGCTTCATCTGCGGTCATCATATGACCCCATTGTTCTTGGCTCATCGCGCCAGTTCCTGAATCTGTTAATAAATCAATATAGACATCTTTGCTAGCTAGCGAAAAAGGATTATATCCTGCATTTTTTAATAATTGAATCCGTTCTTCTTTAGTCGTTTCAAAAATGGGTTCAACCATTTTGATACGATATGGTTCAGCCGTATATTTTTTATTCATATGTCACCTCACTATAATCTATCTCTATTATACATGGATAAAGAGTTAAAATAAAGAGAAGAATAAAAACGCTTACATTATGTATTTCAAAACATATAATTTGCGTGCATTAACTATAACCTGTATAATTAAAATAAAATTAGGAGGTTTATAATGAAAGATTTAGTGAAAACATTTGACGGGCTACCTTGGATTTTAAAAATCATTTTAGCTTTACCAGGACTTGACGGTATTGCTTGGGGTGTTTATAGAATTGCCAAAGGCTTATCAAAAAAGGATAACACACTTGTTATTATTGGTATATTATGGATATTCTTAGGTATTGTTCTTCTTTGGGTTATTGATCTTATAACGATTATCTTATATAAGAAACCAACATTCTTAGTATAAAAAAGATTAAAAAGAAAAGCGCTAACGATAGTTAGGGCTTTTCTTTTCATATACTCTATTTGCTTAGTTTCTTTATCTCATTTGTTTCTAATCTAAACGTATACCAATCCTTAAGATGCTTAGCTCCAAGAGACTTATAAAATTCAATGGATTTTTGATTCCAATCTAGACACATCCAATCAATTCTTTGATACCCTTTATCAATAGCTAGATTAGCTAAAGCTTTAAACATGAGTTTTCCATATCCCTGATGTCTATATTCTAAATCAATAAAAATATCTTCTAAATATAAATTTGATCTACCTAAAAAAGTCGAGTAAGTTAGAAAACAAAGCATAAATCCTATAGGTTGATCATTTTTTTCTGCAATATAGACAAATGCTTGTTTGTCTTTAAATATTGTCTGTTCAATATCTTCTTTGGTTGCTACCACACGATCACTTAACTTCTCGTAAGCCGCAATCTTTTTAATATAGGATAAAATCAATGACGCATCATTGATTTTAGTTTCTCTTATTTTAAATTCATCTTTTTTAAATATAATGTTTTCCATTTGATGTCCTTTTATACTAATTTTATTTTAGATAATGGTGTATACGTTAGTACACCTTCTGCTCGATGACTATAATAAATTGAAATCTCTTCAACTTTAAATGTATAATTCTTAGTCTTATTCTTGTTTAACACTTTTACTTTATCCACTTTGACATGTTTAGCTAATGTTACATGAGGTACAAAGTCTGTGTGATCGATACCAAAAAATTCTCTAGATTTTTTATCAACAATCTGATAAATTTCTTTAAGATATCCCACTCCTTGGTGCGCACCAATCCATAGGGTATAATCTTCATTTTTTTCAAAGTATCCCATGTCTTTTAGATGGACATCAAATGCTTTGACTTCTTTTAGTGATTTAGCTAAAAGTTGATCTAAAGCTACAATATCAGATATTTTCATTTCGCCTATAAATTTTATAGTTAAATGATAATTTTGATTCAAGTTCTTTTTGTATGATTTCGTATGCTTTAATATTTTGTCTGCCTCTTCTTCAAGTAAAATCCCTATTTCTTTTGGAACTTTAATGCCAACAAATATTCTCATAGACTCACCACCAATTCTATTATATCAAAAATATAATCTATATGCCTCTTCTCTAGATGTTGTAACTGACATTTGCGATGAAATTTTGTAATTGTTTTGTTTTAGGTTGATCTAATATATCTACATTACCATGTTCGACAATTTTTCCATCTTCCATAAACACAACATAATCTGCAGCTTTTTTAGCAAACTCTATTTCATGTGTAACTATCATGAAATTCGTTTTATTTACTCTTAATTTAAGAATTGTTTTTAAAACTTCATGTGACAAAATTGGATCTAGGGCACTGGTTGGTTCATCAAGAAAAACAACTTCAGGACTGATAGCAAGCGATCTAATAATAGAAGCTCTTTGTGCTTGTCCACCAGATATCTTAGCTGGAATCTTATCTTTATGCTCTATCAATTCAAATTGTTCAAGCAACTTTAACGCAACCTTATTTGCTTGATCGATATCCATGTGATGCACTTTCTCTAATACGATTGTAATATTTCTTAAGATTGTTAAATGTGGAAATAAATTATGTGCCTGAAAAACAAACCCAACGCGTTTATAGTAAGCTTTTTTGTCTTCTTGGGTAACGATATGCTGATTTAATATAATCTCTCCAGATATAGGATCTTCAATGCCTGCAAGTAATCTTAGTAATGTTGATTTACCTGCACCACTAGGGCCAATTAAAACAATCCCTGATTTATCTTTAACTTCTAAATTAATATGATCTAGAATCACTTTATTCTCATACATTTGTAATACATCTATTATTTTTAAATCCATGATGCCACCTTCTTTTCAAAATATTTAGCTAAGAAAATTAAAGGTAGTGTAATGATTA
Organism: Acholeplasmataceae bacterium; assembly: GCA_021108415.1. Taxonomy (GTDB): domain Bacteria; phylum Bacillota_I; class Bacilli_A; order Acholeplasmatales; family Acholeplasmataceae; genus Mariniplasma. Next base: position 129,823 of record JAIOQX010000006.1, read on the forward strand.
AATATAAGATAAACATTACTAAATATCCTTCTACAACAGCAGCTGTTCTTGATTGAATCGTTGTAATCTGATTATATAATTCTTGAACTCCGATAAAGTTTAGTAAACTTGATCCTTTTATAATAATCGCTAAATTAACAATAATTGGTGGAATAATCACTTTTACAAGTTGCGGTAAAATGATATATCTGTATTTCTGATAGTTTGTAAATCCTAAAACAGTCATTGCTTGATATTGTGTTTGATCGATTGACTGAATGGCTCCCATAAATGCATTTCGCATATATGGAGCCATAAATAAACTAAACGCAATCACTCCAGCTAAAAATCTATTATTGATATTTAGTGGAACTGCAATAAAATAATATGCAACAATAACAAAGACAAGCGTTGGTGTACCAAATATGACTTCACTAAATATATTTGAAATGTATTTTAAAGCTAATTGATTAGATTTAGAAAGTAAATATAGACCAAAACCTAAAATAAGGCTTACAAATAATACAATTAAACTGATAATAATTGTATTTATAAAGCCTTTAACTAAAATATTGGAATACCCAAAAACTGCATCTAATCTAAAATTTGCTCTGCCAGGATAAGCATATATGATAAAGACGACTAGCGCTATATAAAATATAGCAGCTAGCCCCATATTAAATGCTTTATTCTTCTTCATTTATAATGCCTTGTAGATAAATATCTAAAGTTTCTCCTGGGATATTTTGATCAATTACTGAATTATATAAATTTCTTAAAATATCATAAACGCCATCAGACTCTAGCCCTGCAATAAATGCATTAGCTTGATCCACTAGATCTTGATTATCTTTTCTAAAGGCCATACCAATTGGTGATAATGCGATAGGATCCATTAATATTTCTGTTGTGTCTGGATTAGCCAAATGCTGACCTGCAGCATTACCAACACTCATTAAAAATACATCAGATGCACCAGTTACAACTTCTAAAACTGCAGCAGTTACATCATTTGCTTCTCTAATAATAGGATTATTTGCTAGTTCTCTTGCAACATCTAATGTTGCAAATGATTTAGGTGCAACAAACTTCACACCTTCTATAGCCAATAAATCTTCTTTAGTTTCAATATTATTATCATCAAAAAAAGTTTTATTCACTAATGTTACTAATGGGAAATTAAAGTATTTGTTACTAAAGTCGACAGATAATGCTCTTTCTTCAGTAATCGTCATCGATCCGATGATGACATCAATAGTTCCAATATTTAACTCAGTAATTAAAGAACCAAAGGGTACATCAACAATTTGTACTTCTCTTCCTAAATACTTTCCAAATTCTTCAGCTAATGTTACAGATATTCCAGTTGGATCTCCATTTTCATCTACCGTTTCATGTGGAGGATATGTTAAATCCATCCCTACTTTTAAAACATTTGAGTCCTGCTCACAACCTACAAGTAAAGCTATTGCCATGATTGTCATAAACAATACAATTATTTTTTTCATTTTTTTCATCCTTCTTTCATATAAATATTTATACTTTTAACATACATAAATTATAATTATAAAACCTCTATTTAACAAGTCATTTGCTTAACAAAAAGAGTGCTAAGCACTCTTTATTTATTAACTAAAGTTATCAAATAATACATTTTCATCTTTCATATCATGAGATTTTAAAACATTAATACATGCTTTAATCATCCCTGGAGAACCACATAAATATGCTTCTGAATCACTTAAATCTTTTGTGTGTCTGTCAACTACATCTGTAATCAATCCCACATCACCAGTCCAGTTATCTTCTTCTAATGGTTCTGATAAAGCTGGAATATATTGGAAATTTGGAAATTCTTTAGACAATGCTTCAAATTCTTCAGTGTAGTATAAATCTTTCTTTGATCTTGCACCAAAGAAATATTTAACCTTTCTAGTCATTCCCTTATCTTTTAAGGCGTACAAAATAGAGCGTATAGGTGCTTTTCCTGATCCACCTGCTATACAAATCATATCCTTATTAGAATCTTCTCTTAAGAAGAAATCGCCATAAGGTCCAGTAATGATCATTTTATCTCCAACTTCCATTGCTTTATGAACAAAGGTTGTTGCTTGACCGTTTGGAACCAATCTTATGATTAGTTCTAACATATGTTTTTCTTTAGGATCAGATGCGATTGAATAAGCTCTAATGACTTCAATGCCAGGTACTTTTATTTGTACATATTGTCCTGGTTTAAAATCAATATGATCTGGGTCAATTAATTTAAATTTGACCAATTTAATATCATATGTTAAATCTCTAATTTCTTCAATTCTTGTTTTATATTCTTTAGCATTAAGTAATCCTTTAGGAAGCACTATTTTCATATCTGTCTTAACTTTAACTTGACAAGATAATCTAATTCCTTCTTTTCTTTCCTCATCACTTATAAATGGTTCTTCAGTAGGTTTTAATGTTTGATCTCCATCTACTAATCTAAATTTACAAAAACCACATGTTGCTTTTCCACCACATGCTGATGGAATAAATATTTTTTCACTTGCTAATGTATTTAATACAGTATCATCACCCTTTACAGGAATTTGAGTCTCATCATTAATGGTAATGACTTTCTCGCCGCCACCACCTAATAATTTTTCAACTAAAATTAGGATTAAAGAGATGACTATTAAGACACCGATTAATACAACTGGTAATTCCCAACTCATAACGTCACGCTCCTTTTCTTATACTAATCCAGTAAATCCCATAAATGCTAGGGCTAATATACCTAAAACGATAAATACAATTGCTTTGCCTTGTAATCCTTTAGGAGGATTACTAATCTTAGCCATTTTTTCTCTAAGTCCAGCTACTAATACAATTGCTAACATCCAACCGACACCAGACCCAAATGAAAAGGATACGGTTTGCGCAAATGTGTAATCTCTGTTGACGAAGAATAGTGAAACTGCTAAAACGACACAGTTAACAGTAATTAGTGGCAAAAAGATTCCAAAAGCACTATACATTTTTGGAACAAATCTTTCCAAAAATATTTCTAATAATTGAACAACAGCTGCAATCGTAATGATAAAGACGATTAAACTAATAAACTCAGTATTGGTTGCAACTAATAACTTATAAATTGGATAATTGATGACTGCTGTAATTGTAACTACAAAGACAACTGCAATCCCCATCCCTTTTGCGTTTTTAACACTTGTTGAAATCGCAATTAATGGACACATCCCTAAAATAAATACTAAAGCAATATTATTATTTAAAATTGAGGAGATAAATATTTCTATAACGTTCATTTATTTGCCCTCCTGTAATACGACTTCATAATTTTTAGTCAATTCTCTAATGCCCCATATCATTAATGCGACAACAAAGAATCCGCCTGGAGCCATAGTCATTGCAACCCAATTCACCCAGTTTGGACCTACTACATTCATATTTAAGAAGGTACCAAAGGCTAAAATTTCTCTAACACTTGCTACAGCAACTAAAACAAATGTATATCCTAATCCACTAGCAAGTCCATCAATTAATGAATACTTAACTGGATTTTTTACTGCAAATGCTTCAGCTCGACCCATAACAATACAATTGGTTATAATCAATCCTACATATGCATCTAGAGAATCAGCAATTGTTGGAAAATAAGCTTGTAAAACCAATTGAAAGATAATTACAAATGTAGAGATGATCACCATATAGGTAACCATTCTAACTTTACCAGGAATAAAGCTTCTAAATAACGAAACCGCCGCAGAGCTTGCCATAACAACAAATGTCACACCAATACCCATAGCAATTGCATTTTCAACTCGATTAGATACAGCTAATGCAGAACATATACCTAAAACAGCAATTGCAATCGGATTATTCGTAGCAATTCCATCTTTTAAAATGTTATACCACTTCTTATACTTGATTCGTATGAGTTTCATATATGTGCCCTCCTAATCTTCTTGTGCTTGCCATAAAGCACTATATGTTTGATAATTTGTATTTAATATAATTTCAAAAGCATTTGATGTTCCTGTTGCACCTGTGATTGCATCAACTTCAAAATCTTGATTTGCACCTTCTTTAGTAATATCAAGTGATGGAGTCATTTTTTTACCAACAAAATTATCTAAATACTGTCTTTCTGCAACGACTCCACCTAATCCAGGTGTTTCTTCTTGTTGAAGAATGGTTATTCTTACAATCGTTTCAAAATCTGATTCTAAAGTAATAATCCCGATGATTGGTCCCCATAGTCCGCTACCTTCAAATTGATAACTTACTCTATTTGTTATCTCATCTACATAAAATGTATATGTATCTAATTCAACAATCTCTACTTGATCTGCATAAATATCATGGATATTTGCGAAAGTATATGATACATCAAATCCATCTAAGACGGCTGATTTTAATTTCGCTTCTTTATTTAATTCAATTCGATCTTTTGTTAATGCATCTGCTCCAAGAAGTAATCCACTAGTTACTAGTCCAAGAATGACTACGAAAATAATTAGTTTAAGATTTTGACTCATCAGGTGCACCTTCTTTCTTTAATGCTCTGGTTTCGAACATATTATCGATTAATGGTGCGATCGCACTCATTAAAATAATTGCAAACATTGTCCCTTCAGGATATGTTGCAAAATATCTGATTAACACTGTGATTGCTGCAATCCCTAAGCCGTATAAAACTTTACCCCAATCATAAATAGGAGCTGTTACTGGGTCTGCTGCTAAAAAGAATGAAACTAATAATAAATTACCTACAAATAAACTATTAAATGCAATTGGAAATATAGAATCATCAATTAATCTTCCTACAAAAGTAATTAAGAATACGCCACCTATGATAGTAAGCGGAATTTTCCAATCAATAACTTTAAAGACAATCAACCCTAATCCTAAAACTAATATACCTAATCTGAAAGTTTCACCGACTGCTCCTGGTGTATTTCCTAATAACATATCTACTACTGAGTAAGTTGTTCCAACTTCATTTGCTCTAACTAACATCGTTGGGAAAAACTGTGGAAAAGAAACGGTGATAAATAATAACCCAACTAGTGCTGGATTAAAAACATATTTCCCACTACCTCCAAAAATACCTTTTCCAAAAAATGTACCAAATGCTGAACCAACTGCGACCATCCAAAAGTATTTGATTTCTAATGTTGATGGTATCAACAAAGTCAATAATAAAGGATAAATCATCCATGCTCCATCAAAATCAATTTTTCTCCCTTTTTGAAACATCAACTCTATAAGAAAAGCAGCTCCTAGAGAAATTGCTGCAATTAATAAGACTTGAAATCCAAATATAACTGTAGAGGATAAAACTAAAAGTGATAATGCAATTGTCATGATCATGACATTTCGTTTATCTAATGCTTTTTTAATCACTGTGTCATAAGTTTGCGTCATAAAAATACCACTACTTTCTTGTTTAATGTTTAGTAAGTTTTACCTTGCTAATTTGTAATTATTCTATCATAATTAAATATATTTTATATATTTGATGCGTTTTTAGTTAAATAATAAATAAAACTAAACTAAATATTTTAAAAAACCACAATTAAGTGGCTTTAATAAATCTTTATTTCAAGAATTTTTTAATGATTTTCTCTTGTCTTTTTGAATATGGTGGATAAGCTAATTTAATATCAAATTTAGTCGTTTTATTGGTATATGTTTTTTGATTTGAAAACGTTAGAAAAGACGTTTGCCCATGATAAACTCCCATCCCACTCATTCCAACGCCACCAAAAGGTAAATTAGGATTTGCGACTTGCATCAATGTATCATTGATAGCTCCATTTCCAAATGAAATTTCATTAAAAACTTTTTTGACTGTCTGTTTATTATTTGAAAAGATGTATAAAGCTAACGGTTTATCTTTATCTTTAATGATTTGGATAATCTCATCTAATTGATCATAAACTAAAATAGGTAAAATAGGTCCGAAAATTTCTTCTTTCATGACATGATCTTCCCAAGTCACTTGATCAAGTATTGTTGGTGAAATGAATTTAGTTTTTTTATCTGATTCATTTCCAAAAACTACTTTATCTTTATCAATTAATCCATTCAATCTATCAAAATGACGCTCATTTACGATACGACCGAATGATGCATAATCTGGATAAAAGTTCTTTATCTCTTCTTTCAAATAAGAAATGAGATCATCATGAACTGATCTGTGCACATAAATATAATCAGGTGCAACACATGTTTGTCCTGCATTGATTAATTTGCCAAAAACAATGCGTCTAGCTGCTAGCACTAAATTAGCACTTTGATCAACTATCGTAGGACTTTTCCCGCCAAGTTCAAGTGTTACTGGAATTAAATGTTTACTCGCTTTTTCATAGACGATTTGTCCTACAAAAGCACTACCTGTAAAAAATATATGATCAAACTTTAAATCTAAAAGTTCACTAGTAGCTTCTTTGCCACCTGTAACAACACTTAAGTAATTTTGATCAAAATTTTCATTAATTATTTTTTTGATAATTTTTTCTGTTTCAACTGTAAACTCACTTGGCTTGATGATTGCTGTATTACCAGATGCAATAGCACCAATTAAAGGTTCTATGACAAGTTGAAAAGGATAATTATATGGACCAATAATACATATTACACCAAGGGGTTCTTGCATAATATAAGATTTAGATCCAAACATAAATAAAGGTGTTTTGACTTTTTTAGGCTTCATCCATTTCTTTAATTTTTTTAAAGTAGCTTCTATAGAATTTAAGACAAATCCAATTTCAGTAGTATATGCTTCAACTGAAGATTTACCTAAATCATCAAATAATGCTTGAGTGATTGCTTCCTCATTATTTTTAATTACATCTTTTAATTTATTAAGTTGTTTGATTCTAAACTCATAATCTTTTGTTTGATTTGAATTGAAGAATGCTTTTTGTTTATTAAATATAGTTTTCATATGTCATCCTTTTTTTTAGTTTTGTAAATCTAACAAATCGTTATATAAGTCAATAGTTTCTTGCTCATCTTTAAGATTAATATAATACTTATCTTCACCATCAATAATAGCAATCCAGTCATGTGTACTATTTCCTAAATTTAAATATACTGGAATATCACCGATTAATGTAAAACTACCAGATTTCACATTCCCAATTGAAGAACCGTTAGTTCTTCTTGTAATTTCAATAGGCTCTATCATTGATATGGATACATTATCATCAATATCAATTGTTTTTCCATATAATCCACCACTAATTTCTAGCTGACTTAATTCCTCATTAATAACAAAATCAGAACCTTTAAAAGATCTTAGCAGTAGAAATACTGTAAATCCTAGTATAATTACAGTAAATGCGATAGTCGCAATTACTTTAACTTTAGTCTCTTTGTTCTTCATAGGTCTCATCCTTTATTTTTTATCAATTTTTTTCGTGAATCACTTGGTCTAATATGATAACAACAAATAAATATAGTTCAATATTTTCGCTCTCAAATATCTCTATTTCATAACTATCTCCCCAAGATATAATCTTTTTTCGAATCGCTGCAACACTTTGACCATTGTTAAAAATAGTAAAAGAATGTTGAAATAAACTGCCTTCTAACTGCATTTCTCTGCCTAAAATTGATAAGTCAAATCTCGGTCTAAAACTAAGTTTTCTATTTATGGTTGCAACTTCTTCTTCATTTTGATCAAAAATGAAATACTTAGCTAAAAAAGTTAAAACCTTTCTATTAGAACGATATAAAATATTTTCATTGATATCAAGTAGTTCAAGTTTATTAGTGATGCTCATAAATTTACCTTTTACTTGATAGATGGGATTTTGGTTCTCATCGGTTATTGAAAATTTATCTTTGAATGTAAATACTTTTTGTTTAATATAAAATTTCATATGATTCCCCTTTTAATTTATTTCATATATCAATTATACCCTTATTAGTTTAATACTTCAATATATACTCTATTTAGAGAGATATACATAAAAAAATAAATAAAAATATTGAGTTGTGTGTAAAAAAAGGCATTTCGTATGATTATACGAATTGCCTTTTTGATTATTACTCATTGTAAAAATTACTATGTTTAGTTAACTATTTAATAAATTAAATGGCACACTTTTCATAAACACAATCAGGATCAATACATTGAATACATCCTTGTTTCTTGACTAAGACATTTCCACAAAGTGGACATAATTCTTTATCAATTTTCTCTGGAGTATATCCTGAAGGTGACACACTGATATGTGTTACATATTCTTTTGTATCATTTTTCTTTTTATTAAACCATTTCTCTTCAATATGAAGATGAGGTGGAGTAGCAGGATTTAAATCCTTTGTGTCTTCGTTGATGCCTGCAAGGATACCAATCTTAGCACATCGGTCTCTAAAGACTGTAGCCCCTTTTAATCCTTTAGACCAAGCTGTTGTGTAAATGTTAACTACATCATCAATAGTTGCACTATTAGGTACATTAAATGTAGAAGAAATTGCAGTATCTACATATTTTTGAATAGTTGCTTGAACGTTTGCACGATCTTCAAAATCAATAGTTTGTGAAGTGATAAGTGCCCAAGCTGGTAGTTCATCAGGTTCTACATTCATAGCTTTAGCTAAAGCTAGTGGAGTTTTTTCCCATACAGTAATAGTCTTTTCATCTTCAAAAATACTAATGATTCTTCTTGTGTAATTAATTTGGAAGAAAGGTTCAACACCACCACTGACACCAAGAATATTAGATATAGATCCCGTTGGAGCAATACTTAACAATCTTGAATTTCTCATACCATATTTTTTAACTAACTCATCTGTATCAGCATCGATTGCTGTTTTATAGAAAGTTGAATTAGATATTTTATCATAATCGTATTTAGGAAATACACCTAACTCTTTAGCACGAAGTGCTGAAGCTTTAGTCGCTGTATTAATCATCTTTCTCATCAGTTTATCTAAAAACTCTAAGAAGATTTTTGATCCATAAGGTAATTTCATTGATAATGCTAAATCAGCTAACCCCATCACACCTAAACCAATTTCACGATACTCTGTAACGTGTTCTCTTTGTTGAGGTAGGGCATGACGATCACCTAATAAAGTCAATAGGTCATCAAGTGCAAAAATCATTTCTGAAGTTACAAAGTCAAATCTATCAAAATCATAAGTTGCGTTATCTGTAAAAGGATTTTTAACAAATGCATTTAAATTGATACTACCTAAATTACATGAACCATGTGCCATTAATGGTTGTTCACCACAAGGATTGGTTGCAGTAAATTTAACTTCATCATATTCACTTAAGAAATGATAATCATTCATATGATCAATAAACACAACACCAGGATCTCCCATGGTATGCGCTGCATAACCAACTAATTTTAACAATTCTTTTGCGTTTACTTTCTTTTCGATTGTTTCATATGGTGTTTCAAACTTCATTGTCCATTCTTTATTGTCTCTTGCTGCTTTCATGAAGTCATCAGTTAGTGCAATTGAAATGTTTGCTCCATTTACTTTATTTAAATCAAGTTTTGTTGTAATAAAATCAATAATATCCGGATGAGATATGTTTAAAACAAGCATTAATGCACCACGTCTTGCATCTTGTTGTGTATTTAATGTTGTATGTGAATATTTTTCAGCAAATACCATCACACCAGGTGTTGTATTACTACTGTTGTTAACTTTAGCACCTTTAGGACGAATATTCGATAGATTCATCCCTTGACCACCACCATAGCTATATGTTCTAGCAATTTGGTAGTCTACTTTATAAATACTTTCTAAGCTATCTTGTGGATCTTCTGTTACATAGCAATTTGATCCTGTAATGTTTCCATCTCTACCAATCGCATACAAGTTGCGTCCGCCAAAAATAGCTTCTTTTTTTCTAAAGATTTTTTCTAATGAAGGCTTGCCAATAGAAACTCTTTTTAAGAATTCTTTTTTATCTTCGCCTTTGATTAAATACTTTTGTAAAATTAAATCTTGTCTTTCATCATTATCAGACCATGGGTTTTCTCGGTCATGTTTTTGTTTTTCTCTATATTTAATATATGTTCTTGCAGCTTCAAAATTTTTAGACTGCATTAAAAAGTTTTCAACATCATCTTGAATTTGCTCAATATTGATATCTGCATCTTTTCCATAACTCTTTGTGATTTTCTCTGCTTGTTTTTGACAATCTGCCAAAGTAACGTCTGCGCCTACCCCTTTGTAAGCCTTAAACATCGCTAAAGCAATTTTGTTAAAATCGAAAAGTTCTTTTGTTCCATTTCTTTTTATCACATACATAAACATTACACCCCTTAATTTTCTATACTAGCATTGTATCATATATCAATACCTATTTTAAAAATTTTTGCAATGAAAATACTTTCATAACTTATATTGTTTTATCTATTTACATAATGTATAAATTCAAGTAATACATATAACAATATGGTTTCAATTATAAGTTTATTTCATCTTTGTTTCAAATCTATTGCATTTAAAAAAATATAAGCCATTTTGCAATGGCTTATATCATATACTAATATTGAGTTACTCTTAAAACTTCATCATATATTAAACTTAGGATGCCTTCTTCGCTTAAATCTGTCTGCATATTTATATATTGAAATGATAATCCCGAAATTAACGCTCTAATGACATACCCTCTTGTTTTTGTTTCTTTTATTGCCCCTGATATAAGACCTTCTGCAAGACCTAATCTCATAATCTCAATAAATCTTTCTTCCATATGGATAGAAACATCATTAATTTTTTTATCTATGAGTTCATTTTTAAAGTGAGTTTCATTGCTTTGTTGTTTCATCATTGTTTCAACTAAATGTTTCGCATCTTTCATGGCATTTAATATTCTTCTGACTTGTTCAATAAATGCTTTTTTAAATGTAGTCTCATTTAAAGGTTTTAATATTTCTTGTTCGTAATAATCAAACAAAAACATATACGTATCACATATAAGAGATTCTTTATTTTCAAAGTACTCATAAACTGTAGATTTACCTATATCTGCTTTTTTAGCAATTTCTGATAAAGAGATTTGCGATACATCAATATCTTGTTTAATATAATCGATGATCACTTCAATGATTTTATCCTTGGTTTGCAACTTGATCTTCCTCCTTTAGCATTGCTTTTCTATTTAGCATTGCATAAATTGTTGGAACCACAACTAATGTTAACAATGTTGCATATATTAAACCACCTATTGCAGTAATTGCCATTGGTTGCAACAACTCTGAACCTTCACCAACACCAATTGCCATAACTAATAAAGCTAGTATTGTAGTTAATGCTGTCATCAAAATAGGTCTTAATCTTGTTTTTCCGGCTTCAACAATTGCATCTTTTACAGATAAACCTTTTTCTCTTAATTTGTTGATATAATCAATTAAAACAATACCATTATTTACGACGACTCCAACCAAGATAATTAACCCCATGATTGAAACCATAGATAAATTCATGTTTGTGATCAATAGTGCAATAAGCCCTCCAGTGAATGCTAATGGAATTGTCGCTAAGATAATAACAGGATAAATTAATGATTGAAATTGAATAGCCATTATCATATAAACTAATAAGATTGCGACTAATGCTGCGATAGCTAAATCACTTACAGCTTTCATGATTTCTTCGTTTTCACCAGCAAATTCAACACGATATCCACTACCATAATCATTAAATTCATTATCTAAATACGCATTAACTTGATTGGTTGCATCTGAACTAACAAGCGTTACATTATAGCCTTCTTCAATTTGTGCAGTTACAGTTATGTATCGATTTGATCCATCTGTATATATTGTAGAAAAGCCTGTTACTTTTTCAATTTGAGTAATACTTTGACTCTCATCAGCTACATTGAATAATGGAGCTAAAGCTGTACTCTCAAGTGTTGGATTGAAAAAATCAACTGGATTCATTTCAATGACTCCATTATCTATAACTAAGTAAGGATTAACAATAAATTGTATTGGTGTACCTGCAACATAGGTAGGTAGCATAACATTTGGAACATAAATGCTCATACCTGATGTGAGTTCATAAGTATCAATTAAATCTCTTGTTGCTTGATCAAATAATCTAACACCACTTAAGAAAGTTAGATAATCACCAAATAATGTAAATGAAAAGTCTCCTAATGCTTCATTAGGTATATCTAATTCATAGTCAACACCTTCAATTTGCAATGTAAATGTTTCAGTTGTTGTTAAGCTACTAAGATTTGCAAATAAATAATTTAAATTGTCATTCACATCTTGATTCGTTAATCCAAATTCAATTGCTTTATCTTGATTAACAGTTAATTTAACATTATCAGATCCAGCACTTACACCATTATCAATCTCAACAACATGATCAACAGTCTCTAAGATTGAAGTTAAATCGTTAGCGATGTCTTCAAGCGTACTTAAATCATATCCACTAACTTTAATACTGATACCAGAACCACCAGTTAGCGCTCCTGCTGAATTTTGAGATGATACATTAAAATCAAGAATATCAGCATCAGTTAATTCATCAATCATATCGTAATCATATGTTTCAAGAACATTTAAGATTAATTCTTCATTTTCTGTGGTTGATAGTTTTCGATTGTCTTTAAGATTAATTGAAAAATTAATACCACTACTTGAACCAAACATGCCCATCATAGCCATAGGATTACTACTAGCACCAATAGTTGCGGCTACACTTTCAACATCATCAAAAGCTAAAAGATCGACAGTTAGTGCATCAGCAAGATTAGCTTTTCCACTAAATGAGGTAAGGCTTTGTGTTTCAATTGAGATTTCTATGCTACCTTCATCTGATTCTGGTAATAATATAAATCCTTTTGAATAAACCAATAAAAATGAACCTGCCAATAATACTAGAACAGTAATAATCGTTATTGCTTTATATTTTAAAGTAAATAAAACTGAAGATTCATACCAGTCTTTTAACTTATGAATAATTTTTCCTTCTTTATTTTCTTTTTTGTCATTTAAAATTAAAGCACTCATTGATGGTACAACAGTCAATGCAATGACTAAACTAGCTCCTAGTGAGAATGCAATCGTTAATGCCATAGACATAAAGACATCACTGATCAATCCTTCAACAAATACAATTGGAAGAAATACAGCAATAGTTGTTAATGTAGAAGCTGTTATTGCTCCTGCAACTTGTTTAGCACCTTCAATAGCTGCTTCTTTTTTTGATTTTCCTTCATTAATCATTCGATATATATTCTCAATAACGACCACCGCATTGTCAACTAACATACCAATAGCTAATGCAAGTCCACCCATAGATACTAGGTTTAAAGTGACGTTAGAAAAATACATCAACATAAATGCCGCTATAACAGAAATTGGTATAGCCAAGCCAATAATCAATGTTGGTTTAATGTCTTTTAAAAATATAAATAAAATCAGTACCGCTAAAATACCACCAATAATAATATTTTGAACAACAGATGAGATCGATGTATTAATATACTCACCTTGATCTAATATAATTAAATATTCAGCATCAGAATCTTCACTAACAATTTGATCTAATTTCTCTAAAATATTTGAAGTCACTTCTGTGATTCCAACATCACTTTGTTTTTGAAACGATATTTGAATGCCTTGTTCACCATTGATTTTAGAGTAACTATCTTCTGATGCATCAACATATGAAATACCATCAGCAACAGCTAAATCTGATAATCTAATCACATCAGTACCATCATGTGTAATTGCAAGATCTTTAACTTGATCAAGTGTTTGAGGTATATTTCCTAGATATAGCATTCTAATTTCACCGTTGTCTAGAGCAACCCCAACAAGACCTCCAGTATTTTGTTCTTCTATAATTGATAGAACCTGATCTTGTGTCAATCCATAAGTTGTTAGTTTTGCATCATCAAGTCTAACTTGTAAGACAACATCTGCTTGGCCTGAAATTGATACATCAGCAACCCCTTCAATACTGTTAAGATCATTTATAATTTCTGTATTGATCCATTCAGTATTTCTAATTAAAATTTCTTCATCTGTTAAGCTTTCATCATAAGTTTTAAAAAGAGTAACAGTCATAACCGGAAGCATATCTGGAGAGATACGAAGAATTCTTGTGTTTCCAACGTTCTCATTAAAGATAATATTGTTTAAGTTTTCTCTTAACTCAACAACAACACTATCCATATTAGTTCCATCTGCAAAGGTAATCACAGATACCGCAAAATTTTCATAACTCATTGAAGAGACTTCATCAAAATTTCCAATAGTTGCGACACTAGCTTCAATTTGATTCGTAACTTCACTTTCTAAAGTTTCTGGATTTTCACCTGGGTAAGTTGTTACTGTAACAACAAATGGTAGTTCTATATCCGGAAATAATGTCAATGGAAGTTTAGATAGCGAATACGCTCCTAATACAATAATGATTAATACTCCCATTAAAACAGTAATTGGTCTTTTTACACTATAATTGCTCATTTGATTCTCCTTGAATGTAGTTTCCGACCGAACGGTCGGTCGGTTCTTTAAAATTATAACAAAGCTTATCTATAATTGCAATCATTTTACCTACTTTCGTCATTTAACATAATATGCCAAATTCCTTTATCTTTTTCATTTTTTCGTGTAAACTCATATCAAGGAGTGATATTAATGCAACCTATATTACAATCAATGAAATTATACTTTAAAAAAAGTCCAGTAACTTTTGTGCTACTGGCTCTAAATACATTAATGTTTTTTGTCGTTTTATTTAATGGTGGATTCACCACAGAGTCACTCATTAATAATGGAGGACTTCTTCCAAAGTACGTCTCTGATAATAACGAATATTATCGTCTATTAGTCTCTATGTTCCTACATTCTGGATTTTTCCACTTTTTAATGAACTCTTATTTTCTTTTTTATCTAGGAAGTTTTACTGAAAAATTATTAGGCAGCACAAGATATGCTATTTTATATATGATTAGTGGTCTTGGTGCATCTGTAGCCGTTTGGTTATTTAGTGATCCAGAAATAGTTACTATAGGAGCAAGTGGCGCACTATATGGAATTATGGGCGGACTTCTAATCTTAACATTCTTAAAAGCAAACTGGTTTTCCCCTTATGGAATTAGATCCATTAGAACAATTTCAATTATCAACATTGTCTTTACGTTAACGCTTAGTGATTTTGTCAGTGTTCAAGGACATCTTGGAGGCTTAGTCTTTGGAATCATCTTAACTTATCTTTTGATTCCAGATCTTCCAAACTCTAGACAAACCTATCAAATGCATACAAACCCTCATCAACAAACACACTCAGGTAAGATTATCATTGATATGGATGATGTAACCGATGATGATATTTATACAAACTAAAACTTGAAATCTAAAAAAGAGCGAATTAATTTTCGCTCTTTTATTTTGATCTAATTATTCAGTTCTCAAGGCTACAACCGGATCTCTCTTAGCTGCGATTCTACTAGGGAATAATCCCGCAATTAATGTAAGTAATGTTGATAATACGATTAAAAATAATGCGTTTGTTATCGGAAGTGATGCAAATCCAGGTACATCGATAAAGTTTTCTACAATAAGGTTAATTGGAATGTTTAATAAAAATGAAACAACAATCCCAAATATACCTGCAGTAAATCCTATAAGTAAGGTTTCTGCATTAAAGATTCTAGATATATCTTTTTTTCTAGCACCTAAACTTCTCATAATACCAATTTCTTTAGTTCTTTCTACAACAGACACATAAGTAATAATTCCAATCATCACAGATGACACAACAAGTGATATTGCCGCAAATGCTGCTAATATAATAGTGATTGTATTAATTAAAGAAGATATCGTGGATGAAATAGTTTCTGCTAAGTCTGTATATACGATTTGATCAACTTCATCTAAGCCAATATTAAATACATCAATATAAGCTTTTATTTCATCTTTATAATCAAAAGATATTGGATAAATCTGTACTGCAACAGGTGTAGAATCTCCACCAATGGTTCTCATGACATCATCATAAGTAATTTGGAAATTAAATGGTGCACCCGTTAATACATTTGTGTTAGGTGTTGCAAGTTGAGCAGTAACGACATCAGAATCTTTTTCTATATTTAATAAATGATCAGTAAGCATTGAGGTATATCCTATGCCTGTATCAAGTAATTCTGTTGAAGCATCTTCTTTAACTCTTAAGATTCCGCTAATGGTAATTGTGATTGATTCAGCATTGTTATACATTGCTTGATAATCTGTACTTGGTATAAACACACCGCCTACTTCTTCATAATATACATCATTTATAACTACTTTAAAAGTTCTTCCAATTAAATCTTGTGATGTATAGTCATCTTCGATATTGATCCCTAAATTTTCTAATAAAGATAGATCAATTCGATTTCTTTCATCAACAATTAAGACAACATTTTGGTAATCAGTAGGATATGTACCATATAATATATCATATTGAGATTCTATGAATGTTTGATTATTTGGCATTTCATTAAAATATGAACTACCTCCAAAAAATGAACCACCAGAGCTTGATGTTGGTACACTTATATAAGAACCATTATCAGATAGATTGACTACTTCTAATTTCAATCCTCTTGTATAAGAGATTGAATTATAAAAATCTGTATTCATTTGAGAAAGATAGGTGATAAATTCATCAGTAATAATATTTTCATGTGTGGTTAAGCTAGAATCTGAATCATAGGGAGCAAATAAATCATCTTCAATAAACTCTAAATCTGGTCTAGGGTTGGTTACTTCTTCTGGAGGACCAAAAGCAACTACGGTCTGATCTACAGTGATAGGAAATCCTGCAAGTGTATCAGATTGAAGATTATTTGTATATGAAGTCATCCCATTTGAAATAGATAGGACAAGTGCAATACCAATAATACCAATACTTCCAGCTAGTGCTGTAATAATTGTTCTACCTTTTTTAGTCAGTAAGTTTTTAAAACTAGTTTTTATCGCAGTCATATAAGACATCGCAGTTTTTTTGTTTTCTAGCTTTTGTTCTCTTTCTTTTTTAACAGGTTCACTTGGTCTTGAATCAGCTGTCACAAGTCCATCTAATAAATGAACAATACGATCACTATGCGCTTCTGCGATTTCTGAATTATGTGTCACCATAATAACAAGTCGATCTTTTGAAATTTTTTCGATCAATTTCATAATTTGCTCACTGGTTTCACTATCAAGTGCTCCAGTAGGCTCATCAGCTAATAAAATCTTAGGATTGTTCACCAATGCTCTTGCGATCGCAACCCTTTGCATCTGTCCACCTGATAATTGATTAGGTTTTTTATAAATGTGATCTTCTAATCCTACATCAGTTAGAACTGTTATAGCTCTCTCTTTTCTTTCTTTTGCTGATACACCAGATAATCTTAATGACATCTCAACATTATCTAAGACAGATAAATGAGAGATTAAGTTATATGTTTGAAAAACAAAACCAATGGTTGCATTTCTGTATGCATCCCAATCTTGATCTTTAAAATCTTTTGTTGATTTACCTTCGATAAGTAAATCTCCGCTTGTATATCTATCTAGACCACCAATAATATTTAAAAGTGTAGTTTTCCCACAGCCTGATGGTCCCAAAATAGAAACAAACTCGTTTTCTTTGAAACTAAGTTCAATTCCTTTTAAAGCTGGAAATGGTTTTCCTGCTAATATATAATCTTTTTTTATGTTTTTTAACTGTAACATTTTCAACACATCCTTTTTTTGTACTCACCTATTTTATCAATAATTAAAGAGATTATAAAAAAGAATGCTCATTATGTTTGATTATGTATGAATGTGTAAATTAATGTGTAAGACTTTCATTTATTGTTTCTAACATTAGCATGAAACCTTCTTTAATTTGAGTTTTGCTCAAACCAGAATATCCTATGACTAGTTCAATTGTATGATTTGGTTTTGTTTGGCTATGCTTAAATGATGACATACCATATACATTAATACTTTTTGATTTAAGTTGATTTAAAATATGTTGTTCACTAAACCTAGATTCAAAAGATAATACAAAATGTAGACCTGACTCATAGTTTTTTATATGGATGTGATTGTATTTTTTAATAAGTTCAAAAATGAGATCTAGTTTTTCTCTATACACTTTCATCATTTTATGAAGGTGTCTGGTAAAATGTAGTTCTTTCATAAATTTATACAAAATATATTGTTCAACATTTGGTACAGTACATCTATGGTATTGCATCACTTTATTAAACCTCTTCATTAAATGAATCGGTAAAACCAGATATGCAACTCTAAATGAAGGTGCTAATGATTTAGAAAAGGTGTTCATATAAATAACCTTTTCTCCTTTATCTAATCCTTGTAGTGCTGGAATAGGTCTACCTTGATATTTAAATTCGCTATCATAATCATCTTCTATGATATATCTATCTTTATTTTTATAAGACCAGTTTAAAAGTTCAACTCTTCTTTGAATTGGCATCGTAATACCTGTTGGATATTGATGTGATGAGACAATATGAATAATATCTGTATCCGATGCTTCAAGTGTTTGACTACTTAATCCAAATTGATCTAGTTTAATTAAATTCGTCTTTATTTCTAAAGTTTTAAATAAATGAAAGATCTTTGGATAGGTTGGATCTTCAATACCATACGTTTTATCTCTTCCTAAAAGTTCAATCAATAAATTTAATAATTGAGTGCTACTAGATCCAATAATGATTTGGTTTTGATGGATATTCATCCCACGATACATATCTAAATGTTTAGCAATTTCTACTCTTAGATCATATAACCCTAGATAGTCTATTTCATTAAGCATTGTTTTTTTATGCTCTGATAGAACTTCTCTTGAGAGTTTAGCCCATATTTGATGTGGAAAATAATTAGTATCCACATGACTTGTATTAAAATCATATGCATATTTTTTTATTTCTATATCATCGATATCTACATCTTTATATATCTTGTTGTCCATTGATAATAAGATTTTTTCTGCTACATAATATCCTTTTTTCTCTATTGTGTAAACGTAACCTTCATCTATGAGTTCTTGATATGCTTTATGGATCGTCATTTGACTAACATGAAAATGAGCTGCAAGCTTTCTTTTAGATGGTAGTCGATCATCTTGATTGAATACATCTGATAAAATCATTGTTTTTAAATGATTGTATATTTCTAGATATATATATGGTTTCTTATCTATCATTTTATACCTCATCTGGTATAGTGTTATTTATTAAATCTGGTTATTTAACTATACCAGTTATTATTATATAATATAATCACTTAAAAAGAAAACGGAGGACATAAAATGGATCAAAAAAGATATCAACTCAATAAAGAACTCGCTGCAATGTTAAAAGGTGGCGTTATCATGGATGTTTCAAATGCTGAACAAGCTAAAATAGCTGAAGCTGCTGGTGCAGTTGCGGTAATGGCTTTAGAGAGAATTCCTGCTGATATAAGAGCTGCAGGTGGTATCTCTCGTATGAGTGATCCAAAACTCATTAAAGAAATTCAAAGTGTTGTCTCAATTCCAGTGATGGCAAAGGTTAGAATCGGACATTTTGCGGAAGCACAAATATTAGAAGCGCTTGATATTGATTATATAGATGAATCCGAAGTTTTATCTCCTGCTGATGATCTATATCATATCGATAAAACTTTATTTACATCTCCATTTGTTTGTGGTGCAAAGAATTTAGGCGAAGCTTTACGAAGAATAGCTGAAGGTGCATCAATGATTAGAACTAAAGGTGAACCTGGTACAGGAGACATCATCCAAGCAGTTAGACATATGCGCTTGATTCAAAAAGAAATTAGAGATATCGCATCTCTTAGAGAAGATGAACTTTATATCTTACAAAAAGAAATGGGTGTTTCTCTAGACTTAATTAAATATATTCATAAGCATAAAAAATTACCTGTCGTTAATTTTGCAGCTGGGGGTATAGCAACCCCTGCTGATGCATCTTTGATGATGCAATTAGGCGCAGAAGGTGTTTTTGTAGGTTCTGGTATCTTTAAATCTAACAACCCTAAAAAACGCGCTGAGGCAATAGTAAAAGCTGTTACAAATTATAATAATCCAAAAATATTAGCTCAAGTTTCAGAAGATTTAGGTGAAGCTATGGTAGGTATAAATGAAGATGAAATTAAGATTATTATGAGTCAAAGAGGTATCTAAGTGATCATTGGTATTCTCGCCTTGCAGGGCGCTTTTATAGAACATAAACATAAACTAGATAGTTTAAAGATAAACTCATTTTATATTAGAAACTTAGCAGACCTTCAAAAACCTAAAGATGGGTTAATTCTCCCTGGAGGAGAATCAACTGCAATGAATAAATTACTAGATGAGTTAAATATGAAAGACTTATTAATATCACAAATAGAATCTGGCATACCCACTTTTGGAACATGTGCAGGTATGATATTGCTCGCAAAACATATATCAAACCAGAAACATGCATTCTTAAAAGTAATGGATATAACAGTGACTAGAAATGGATATGGTAGACAGTCAGGTAGTTTTATTATCCATCATGAATTTGATGGTATAAAGATTCCGATGACTTTTATCAGAGCACCTTATATCCAGTTGGTATCTGATCAGGTCAAAGTTTTATCAGTTTATGATCAAAGGATTGTTGCAGCTAGACAAAAAAATATGCTTGTTACTTCTTTTCATCCTGAACTTAATCATGATTTTACAATCTATCATTATTTTTTAAACATGATTGATAATGAATTAACTAAATAATCTATTAAAAAACTTATATTTTATTATCTAAATTATAAGTTTTTTATTATGCCTTATATTGAAATATTTTTTCATGGTCAAAAATCATCAAATGATAGTCACTGTGGTATAATTTTTTTAAGGAGTTGATGAAATGTATCCATATCTATTACCAGAAATTTTTAAATATACGATACCTATGTATGATCTCATGATTGTTATCGGTGTTGTTTTAATGATTTTTTATGTCGCAAACCGTTTTGAAAAAGATAACGGTTATACAAGAAAACAGGCTAATAAGCTTTTAGTCCTTATTGGTGCGAGTTTAATTATCGCATTAATATCTTCTTTCTTAATAGATGGTATATTCCATTCTATTAAAGAAGGTGAACTAACATTTGGTTCTCTTACATTTTTAGGTGGGCTCATTGGTGGTATTGCAGCTTTTCTTATTTTGTTAAAATATTTTTTCAAAGAAGATAATAAGGATGTTAAACAAATTATGAATTCAATCATTCCAGGCATCGTATTAGCGCATGCAATCGGTAGAATTGGATGTTTCTTCGCTGGGTGTTGTTTTGGAATTCCTACAGAATCATTCTTAGGTGTTATTTTCCCACATGGTCATGCTCATGATTTATATCCAGACACTTCTATTTATCCAACTCAATTAATTGAATCGTTCTTCTTATTTAGTTTATTTATTTCTCTAAACTATATCAAGGGCTTGAAATATAAAGAAGTTGAAACATATTTGATTGGCTATGGTATTTTTAGAATTTTAATTGAATTCATCCGTGGAGATGACAGAGGAAGTTTCTTATCTTTTATCTCAACTGAATATAATGTTTTTCCTACCCCTTCTCAATATATGAGTTTATTAATGATTATATTGGGAGTATATTTACTCTATCGTTCTCACAAAAAAAATATGCCACAACAACTTGCAGATCATAGTGTTTAATATATAATATCTGATTAAAGAAAAGAGATGAGAGGATGAAAGACAATCAAAAACTATCTGTAAAAAAGATAATTATAAGTTTAATTATGGTCTTAACTTTAATTTTGATGATGGTGATCCAATTTGGTCAATTATCATTGTCTCAAGATCCAGCCATATCAAACATGATCAATGACTCTTTCTTAAGAATCCTTGGTAGTATCATCTTTATCATATTTGTATACATTTTCGGACATAAAATATTAAAACTGAATCAAAAACCTTTTCTTAAATCTTTGATCATCATCATTCCTGCTTTAATCATTTCAATAAACAATTTCCCATTTATCCCATTTTTTAATGGAGATGCTGTACTTACAAAACCTATATATACTATCTATATTTTTGCACTCTCTTGTTTAAGTGCTGGTATATTTGAAGAAGTCGTTTTTAGAGGTTTAATTTTGTTTTTCTTTTTACAAAAATTCTCTAAATCAAGAGATGGGATTTTATACTCCATTTTAATCTCTTCTGCCCTATTTGGATTTATGCATGTTTTCAATCTATTTGATGGGGCAAATATAGGTGACACACTTTTACAGGTCATTTATTCGTTTGCGATGGGCACATTATGGGCTGTGATGCTTTTAAAGACAAAAAATATTTGGCTAGTGATACTCTTACACAGTTTATATAATTTTACAGGACTGTTGTTTCCAACACTTGGAAACTTATCAGAAAAATATGATCTGATCACTATTATTTCTACTTCAATAATCGCAATAGCAGTTGCTATATATACTTATAGAATATTTTTAAAGCTTGATTTAAAAGAAATAGAAAAACTTTATACATAACCATTAAAAAGTAAAAGGTGAAGTTTTATCAAAACTTCACCTTTTTTTGTATTTTATTTGGATGAGTCAATCATCAGTTTAACCAGATGATTTGAAAACTCTGTTGGATCTTCTATTGGAAGACCTTCCATTAATAATGCTTGATGATATAAAAGAGATGCATATTCATCGATTTTTGCACTATCTTTTTCATAGACTGCATGTATTGCTTTAAATAAATCATGCTCTGGATTGATTTCTAAAATCTTTTCAGCCTTCACTTCATTCTGATTTGGCATCGATTTTAAAATCTTTTCCATCTCTAAGCTTAATCCTTCTCCTGAAACTAAACATACAGGAGATTCTTTTAGTCTAGCAGTTAATTTAACATCTTTAACTTTATCTTTTAAAGCTTTCTTAATTGCTTTTAAAATATCTTTGTTTTCTTTTTCTTTTGTTTTTAAGTCTTCTTTTTTCGTTTCATCAACAAAATCAGCTTCGCCTTGTTGTACTGATTTAAATGGGATTTCATCATAATTGTTTAACACTTGAATCATAAATTCATCAATTTCATCCGTAAATAGTAAAACTTCAGATCCGTTTTCTTTCATGACATCCATTTGTGGTAAATTAAGAATACTTTGTTTTGATTTACCTGTTGCATAATATATTGCTTTTTGACTTTCTGGTTTTCTTTCAACATATTCGCTAAATGTTGTGTATTCATCAGATTGAGATGTTTTAAACATGATTAAGTCTTTTAAAATATCTTTATGCATTCCAAATTGATCATACATACCATATTTTAAAGTGTTCTTATATGCTTCATAAAACTTAATATAGGATTCTCTTTCATTTTTTAACATAAGTTCTAATTCGCTTTTAATCTTCTTCTCTAAATGTGAAGCTATATTTTTAACTTGTCTATTTTGTTGTAGTAATTCACGAGAAATATTTAAAGATAGGTCACTTGAATCAACTAAACCTTTAACAAATTTAAAATGATCTGGAATTAAATCTTTGTTTTTATCTTGGATAAAGACACCTTTAGAATAAAGTTGCAATCCCTTTTCATATTTTTCACTATAAAAATCATAAGCTGGTTTAGATGGAATGAATAATAAAGCTGTATAAGTTAACATACCTTCAACTTTTGTATGTATAACTTTAAGTGGCTCTTCATAATCGTTAAACTGATGTTTATAAAAATCGTTCATCTCTTCATCAGAAATTTCTGATTTTTGTCGTTTCCAAATTGGAATCATTTGATTAAGCGTTTCTTTTTCAAGTTTAGGTTTTTTTTCATCCCCATGATCTACCATCACATTGATTGGGTATCTGACATAATCACTATATTTTTTAACAAGATTTTTTAATGTATAAGTTTCTAGATATGTAGAAAAATCCTCTTCGTTGTCAGTATCGTCTTCATGAAGATATAAAACGATTTTAGTTCCTACTTCTTTTTGATCTGTTTCATCTATTGTATAAGATGACTGTCCATTAGATGACCATTTATATCCTTTATCTGAAAAAGGACTTTTTGTATACACTTCAACTTTATCAGATACCATAAATGATGAATAAAATCCTACACCAAATTGTCCAATGATATCTACATCTTCTTTTTCCAGTTTTTCTAAAAATTGTTTAGACCCACTTTGAGCTATAGTACCTAAATTTTCAATTAGTTCTTCTTCGCTAAATCCTATACCATTATCTCTAATCGTTAAGGTGCGTTCTTCTTTGTTAGGTTCTAACCATATTTCATATGTGTCTGATTCAACTTCTTGATTAGTGAGTGACATATAATGTCTTTTATCTATGGCATCACTTGCATTTGATATTAATTCTCTTAAAAATATTTCTTTTTGTGTGTAAATAGAATGTGTCATCAAATGTAGAAGTTTTTGTGATTCTGTTTTAAATTTCTTTGTCTTTGACATATTATCGCCTCCATTAAAAATTGTAGTAAAAAATTGTCCTTATGTCAAGTTTTTTGAGCTACTAAATCTATCTCAATTAACCCATCTTTAGGTAGTCTTGAAACTTCAACTGTTGATCTGGCAGGTTTATGGTTTTCAAAGAAATCGCTGTAGAGTTTATTGACTTCATTAAAATGAGATAAATCTTTTAAATAAACATTGACTTTACATACATCAACTTTCAAAAACTTTGATGCATCTAAAATTGCTTGAATGTTTTTAAATACTTGTATTGTTTGTCCAATGATTTCTTTTGAAGCAAAATCATTTGTTTGTGGGTCAATCCCTAATTGTCCTGATGAGTATAATGTTTGCTTAATAACAATTGCTTGAGCATATGGTCCAATTGCTGCTGGAGCATTTTCTGTTGAGATTTGTTTCATCTTTATATAAACAAAACTCTTTGCATAAATAAACTCTGTTATAAAATTTAATACCATGGTAACAGCTAATACGATATATTCGTTAACACCAGCACTTACGATTGCATCACCACTATATGTAGTAATTGGTATAAAAAATAGGTAGAAAACAAACACTTTTGTCATCGCAATTGGTATGTTGTTTGCTAGTTGAAAAGTAAATTTTCTGTTTAACGTAAAATTCCATAGAACTGATAGTGTAACTGCAGTTAAATAGACTGGCCAGTACGGAAGATTTCCTAGTTCATTGATCAGCGCAAATGATCCGAATTCAATAACTCCTGCGGATATTGAGAATCCTGTAAATTTTAAAAATTGAATAATGTTTTCTCTTCTTGTCATTTATATTACCTATACTTTCATGTCTTTTATTTTGATGAGACTTTGTAAATAATCTATATCATCTCTTTTTGAGATATGAGCAAGAGATATCGCAGTTGCTCTTGTTAATGCATCTTCTAAACTTTGATCTTCTTGACTGGAAATAAAACCTGCAAGTAGCGCATCGCCAGCTCCAGTTGTATGATACACTTTAATATCTGGAACGATAACTTTATACACGTAATTCTTAGAAACATAAAGACTTCCATTTTTACCTAAACTCACTAAAACTTCTTTTACTCCAGATCTGCAAATCTTTAACGCTTCGTTAATGATTTGCTCATCTTCTTTTAATTCTTTTTGTGCATAAAATTTAAGCTCATCTAAATTTGGTTTAATTAAATCGGGTGTAGCCTCAAGTCCTTCCTTTAACCAAGCTTTTGATGTATCTAATACAATCTTAGAGACAAGATGTTTAATTTCTTTGATTAAAATTTTATAAATATCTACTTTAAAATCTAAGGGTGCACTTCCAGATATTATAACAACATCTTTAGGTTTTATCATTGATTTTAATAAAACGATCAATTGGTTAAAGTGATCCATATCACAAGTTGGACCATCTTCATTAAATTCATAAGATTTTTGTGTAGATTTCTCATAGACTTTGATATTTTCTCTTGTTTCATTGTTGATATGAATAAACTGATGATCAATATGTAGTCTTGATAATTCTTTTTCAATAAATTTTCCGTTTGCTCCACCTAAAAATCCAGTAGCAAATGTTTTTTGATCTAACTGTTTTAAGATTTTGGATATATTGATCCCCTTACCACCCGCAATTTTTTGTTTGTGGGAAAGCTTATCATCTTTGTAATCCTCTAGTTTTTCCACCGATATCAATGAGTCAATAGCTGGATTTAGTGTAATTGTTATAAACATAAAAATCACCTCTACACTCATTATATACCGAGTTATTATATTCTCCAAGAAAGTAATTATATTAAAAAAAGGCTTAAGTTTTCACTTTTGCCTTTGTTAAGATACTGTATTATCCATAAAATCAAATCTTTGTTCTAGTTTTTTAAATATCTTGATAATGAGATAACTCATAATTAAATAGAAACCAGCTGCAAGAAAAAACGGTGAAATTGTAAAATCTCTAGAAACAATTTCTTTAACATTTCGCATTAAATCTGAGATTGCAATCACAGTAACTAATGATGTGTCCTTAATTAATGTAATGACCTCATTTGTAATCGTTGGCATTTCTTTTCTGATTGCTTGAGGCATAATCACATATCTATATGTTTTAAATCTAGAAGCTCCCATCATTTGTGCACTTTCTTCTTGATCTTTAGGTAGAGATTCTATACCTGCTCTCATGATCTCGGTAAAATATGCTGCATAATTCAGGACAAACGCAATATACGCAACCATCATTCGATCAACCATGATACCAAAAGCGGGAAGACCAAACATAAAGAAAAACAATTGTAGCATCAATGGTGTTCCTCTAAATAGCCAAGTATAAAAAGATGTGATTTTTCTTAAAAACGGATTAATTCGATAACTCATAGCCAATATAATACTTAATGGAAAAGAGAGGGCAAGTGTAACAAAAAAGATTCTTAATGATACACTTGCTCCCGTTGATAAGTATTTTATTGTTTCAATTAAATAATCAATCATCTCAAGAAAATATCTTCATCAAACCATTTAACAGATATTTCAGTTGCTTTTCCATCTGCAATCATATCTAATAAAGTTTGATTGATTTGATCTCTAATATCACTTGATTCTAATCTAAATCCGATACCATATCTTTCTTCACCAAAGTTATCTTCTAAAACTTCATACACATCCGGATTTAAAGAAATAATATATCTACCCATGATTTCATCAATAACAACAGCGTCTATAGTTTGATTTTGTAGTTCAAGTAATGCACTGTTAAATGTATCAAACTTAACCAATTCACCTAAGTCATCATATACATCACTTGCGACAACAGCTTCTTCAGATGCACTAGATAGTTGAACCCCTACTTTTAATCCTTCTAGATCGCTAATCGTTGAAATGTTAGCACCCTTTTTGACCATGATCATTTGAGTGTTTTCCAAATATGGATTACTAAATACCATTTCTTCTAATCGTGAATCAGTAATAGTTAGCCCATTCCAAATCATATCAATCGTTCCAGCATTTAACTCTAGAACTTTAGCATCCCAATCAATAGGTTGAAATCTAACTTCAATACCTAATCTTTGACCAACTTCAATAGCTAGATCAACATCAAATCCTGTAAGCTCACCTTGCTCATCACGAAATCCCATTGGAGCAAACGTATCATCAAGACCTACAATCATGTAGCCTCTAGACTCGATATCATCCCAAGTCTGAACTACCTCTTCCTTGCATGATGCAAGTGTGATAACCCCTAAAACAGCAATACCTAATAATAATAATTTTTTCATTTTTCTTCACCTCTTAACATCTATTATAATTCATCACTTCACTGTTGTAAAGCACTAAATTATGAAAACGTTTTACAGGCAATAAAAAAGTTTGCTTTTGGCAAACTTATTTATTTGATTTATTCATTTTTTCAAATATCATATGATAGCCTTCAGCTCCGTAAGTTAAGGATTTAGCTACCCTTGAAATGGTTGCGGTAGATGCCTTTGTTTCTTTTACAATGTCTACATAAGAATGTTTTTCAGCCAACATATGCGCAACTTTTAATCTTTGTGCCATATCTTGCACTTCTTTAATCGTACATACATCTTCAAAAAAACGGTAACACTCTTCTACATTATCTAGTTGTATAATGGTTTCAAATAATTTTTCGATATCTTTATCTGCAAATTTAGATTTATATGGCATGACTTCACCTCATTTGCTTTATTATATCATGTATATATATTTTTTATATAGAGAAAAAGCCTCTATCGTTAGAGACTTTTTAATTATTTAGATAAACTCAATATCGATATTACCTTTAAAAGCTTTTGAATATGGGCAAAAATCTTTCGCCCCTAAGATGTATTTATCTAAAGTTTCTTGATCTACACCATTTATTCTTGCCTTGACGACTAACGCAAACTTGAACCCCTCATTTGGAACCATAAGTAGTTTGGTTTCTACTTGAACAGATAAATCTTCATATTTAACCTTATCATTTTGTAATAAATATTCCATAGAGCTTGCAAAACAGCTACTATAGCCTACTGAAAACAATTCTTCTGGATCTGTGCCTTCTAATCCGATACCACCCATTTGTTTTGGCTTAGCTAATTTATATGTTAAGCCACTTGTTGTATCTCTTACTTCACCATTTCTACCTCCATAGGTAGTGGCTTTTCTTGAGAGCATTTCTTTCATGACTATCATCTCCTTTGTGTCTTAATCATATCACTTGGCATCTTAAATGTCCAAGCATACGTTTTTTAAAGTATAATAGATATATAGAAAGGAAGTGTTAACTTGAAACAATTTTCAATTGGGATTACAGATTTAGTTTCTTTTTTATTTAGCAGTGGTGATTTATCAAGTGAAACCTTCCAAAACGTGAGTCTAATAGAAGGCACAAGAGCTCATCAATACATACAAGATAGATATACTTCTGATGATCAATCAGAAATATCTATCCATTATATGTATGAACTAGAAAACATGACTTTTTTTCTTAATGGTAGAATTGATGGATTACTTCTACGAGATGATCAATATATTATGGAAGAAATCAAATCTACAAGAAAAAAAGTTTTTGATGAATCATTCACTTATCAAGACGAACATTTGGCTCAATTAAAATTTTATGCATACATGTATCTAAAAAATAATCATTTAGAATCCATAGATACTCACATAAAGTATGTACAAATTAGCGACTATCAATTTAGATTGTTTGATTTTAAACTATATTTATCAGATCTAGAGGTATTTGTAAAACAAGCTCTTGATGATTATATGGAATGGATAAACATTTTAGAGGCTCATCAAATCAAAAAACTAGAATCTATAAAAGATACATCTTTTCCATTTCCAGAATATAGACGTGGTCAAAAACAAATGATGGCTGCTATTTATCAAACTATAAAAGATCAAGATATTTTATATGCAATCGCTCCAACGGGTATTGGTAAGACGATGGCATCTTTGTTTTCATCTATTAAAGCACTCGATTCAAACTCACAAAAAATATTTTATGCAACTGCTAAAACTCAAGGAAAGGCAATAGCAGTTGACTCCATTAGATTACTTGAAAAAACTGGACTTCATATAAAAGTTCTTGAAATTACCGCGAAAGATTCAACATGTTTTTTAGAAAAGAGAAATTGTGACCCAGAAGTTTGTCCATTTGCGAAAGGTTTTTTTGATAGACTCAAGGATGCGACTATAGATATCTTTTCAAACGAAACCATACTTGATAGGTCTACTTTAGAAAGATACGCTAGAAAGCATGAAATATGCCCATTTGAGTATTCTTTGTATGTCTCATACTTCGTAGATATCATTATATGTGATTATAACTACATCTTTGATCCAAGAGTTCATTTGGTAAGATATTTTGATGAGAACAATTATAAACCACTTCTCTTAATTGATGAAGCTCATAATATGATATCAAGATCCAGAGATATGTATAGTGCAACCATTACAAAATCTGATTTAATTAAATTAAGACGCTTGTCCAATAAAATAAAGCCCTCTTTAAAAGGTTCTATTAAAAAAGTATTAGATGCTCTTAATCCTTATGAAGAAAGATTGGCTTATGCATACTTTTTATCTGATAAAGATATTGATTTTACTGTACTAGATACAATCAAAACTTTACTATCTAAAATAGAAAACACATTAAAAGAAAATCATAAACATGCCAATAAAACGCAAATTCTTGATATCTATTTCCAATTTTTAGCTTTCATTAAAATATATGAATATTACAACGAATCCTATTTAACAAATATTTATAAGGATACTACTGAGGATTTAATTGTAGAATTAAGATGTTTAGACGCATCAAAATATATTTTAGATACATTAGAAAATAAAGCCTATGGATCTACTTTCTTTAGCGCAACCCTACATCCCATCGAGTATTACAAAAAACTATTAAGCCAAGATGTTGGAGAGACGTTAAAAATCAAATCTCCTTTTCCTACTGAAAACTTAAATATCATGCTATATCATAACTTATCTACTAGATATAAAGATAGAGATACTTCACTAGATGAAGTCATAAAAACAATTAAAGAAGTTGTGCGTGCAAAAAAAGGAAATTATATCGCATTTTTCCCATCATATCAATACTTAAATCAAGTCTATGATAAGATCTTAACAGAAGATATTGATATCATCGTTCAAGAAAGATCAATGACTCAAGAAAAAAGAGATGAAACCATTCATCTTTTCAAATCACAAAACCAAAAATCACAATTAGGATTATTTGTGATGGGTGGAATGTTCTCTGAAGGCATAGACTATATTGGTGATATGCTTTCAGGTGTCATTATCGTTGGTGTAGGTATTCCAATGATCAACGAATTGAACAATCAATTAAAAGATTATTACGATATACATTTTAATAAAGGTTTTGATTATGCTTATCAATATCCAGGCATGAATAAAGTTATCCAAGCTGTAGGTAGAGTGATTAGAACTCAAAGTGATCACGGCGTGGCAATACTTATTGATGATCGCTTTGATACATCTTATTACAAAAAACTATTTCCTATAGAATGGAAGGACTACCAAAGAATTAGTTCTCAAAAAGCATTGCAAAGAGCATTGTCAGATTTTTGGAAAAAGCATACATAAATATAAAAAAGTTGTTCTTTTAATTAAGAACAGCTTTTTATTTTAAATATATCTATTTTAAATTCTAATCCTTTATTTAATATCTTTAAATAAAGTGTTACTATTCATGATTGGTAAAATATATGGTGGAACATTTGCATTTGCAGTTACTGTAGTAACAAGTGCTCTAATATAAGGATATAAAACCGATGTAGCGTGACTCTTTGCGATTGCATATAGTTTATCGGTTTCCCAATTGGTAAAAATGAATTTACCAGACACTTGAACATCCATAAAAAATGGGATATTGTTTTCCGGATGATCAAAAGATATAGCTAGAGATAACATAAAACTTTGATCATCTATCTTAGTTAC
Source organism: Acholeplasmataceae bacterium (assembly GCA_021108415.1). Lineage (GTDB taxonomy): Bacteria > Bacillota_I > Bacilli_A > Acholeplasmatales > Acholeplasmataceae > Mariniplasma. The sequence goes on from JAIOQX010000006.1 coordinate 161,222, forward strand.
TTCTCTATCAAATTTAGGCGTCACTTTCACTTTGGGATTTGATTTAAAATCAAAACTCTTATTTGTAATGAAAGATATTTTATCAACGGTATATCCTGTCAGTCTAATTTGAATGTTTTGTTTTTGTTCCATAATTTAATCCTCTTTACCTTCTATATAGTGTATCTTATCATACTTTTACTGGTTTATGTAATCAGTGATATAATCAAGAACATCTATATGATCTAAAAACTCATTATGTGCTCCACTATCTAAAATCAAAACTGTTGGTTCTATAATAAAAGCATCTACTAATTTCATTGATAATTCGTATGGTATCGTTTGGTCTTCTTTTGACATTATAATTAACGGCTTAATGATAACATCTTTTGCATATATGTTTGATTCAAATTCTTCTTGAATAAGTAAACTACCAAGACCTTTAAATATGGGTAATCTGGTATTAAATAAATCCGTAATATTGGAGTATGGCGCAATCAGAATAAGACCTTTTACATCTCTAGTTGAGGCTATGTAGGTTGCAACCCCTGTGCCTATCGAATACCCATAAACATATATTTGGGTTTGATCGACATAACTTAGTGATGCTACGTAATCAAAGACGCTTTCTGCCATTTTAATCATGGCGTGATCACTTGTTTTTCCCTCGCTTAAACCGTACCCCGGATAATCAATCATTATAAAATTATAGCCTATAAAATAATCAAATATATCTGATTGATCATAATTATAAAAGGTTTGAGCTGAAGATTCTCCATTTCCACCAAAATAAATAATCGTCGGTCTAGTTTGTAATTGATCTACATATCCAAACCCATGATAGGTATAATTTTCATCAGTGATCTCATAAGATTGATATTTATCTAACTCTATTAATCTTTCATATGCAAATTCACTATGATTTGGATGATAAAGAATATAAGGTTGAATCCACATAATTAATAGTATAAATAATAGACCGAAAGTCAATAAACCAATAATTATAAATCGAAGTTTATGAGATTTAAGATACTTTATGATGCTTGGTTTAATCAAGCTTAACCCTGATCTTCTTCTTTTTTTAGACACATATATATATAACACTAATAATGATATTGCTAATAAAATCCATATGTATGTATCAAGTAAAATAACAAGTCCTAATGGTGCGCTGTAGGTTTGATCATATGCAACTATACTCATTTGTATATGATATCCTAAAACAATGACACTGATGACCAGTAGACAAATAGATACAATTTCATATAATCTAAATATATTTTTATTTTTCATTTCTAATATTTCTTAAATTTTCTTCAATTGGATGTACATCCCAGTTTGGTGTTTGCGTAAACATGTTTTGTACTTCTTCATATTTAATATGCTCATAAGATTTAGGCATCCAATTATAGCGTTTATCTTTATCTACTAATAGTGATCTAACGCCTTCCTTAAAATCATGAGTTTTTACCACGTTTAAACTTAAATCATGCTCCATTTTTAAGCATTCCAATAAATCTTTATTTTCTCCTTGTTTCAATAACTCCAGAGTAACATCTAATGCTGTTGGAGATAAGTTAATTAATTTCTCATGAACATCTTTGGAAAAAGTGTCTGTAGTAGACATATGTTCTATCATTTGTTTTACTGTAGCGTAAGAAAACATATTTTTGATATGTGTTTCATGTTTTTCAATATAAGACTCAGGCACGTCTGTTTTACTATAAGTTGCTAAAATGTGTTTTATTTGAAAATCAACTTCTTCTTTTATCCACTTCTTCTTATATAAGATATCTATTACTTTATCCCAATTTTCATTTGTAACGCAAAAATCTGCAATCTTTAAATAGATTAAATCGTTGTATCCCAATACATGTCCTAAAAGTCCTATATATCTTCCAATATGATTTGGAAGTGTATTCAAAAAATACGATGCCCCAACGTCTGGGAAAAACCCGATTTGTGTTTCAGGCATTGCAAATTTGGTTTTTTCAGATGTAATAAAATATTTAGACCCGATTGCTAAACCAACACCTCCACCAAAAATATAGCCATCTACATATGTGATAATTGGTTTTGGATACGTTTGAATAATATAATCCATAGCATATTGGTTTGAAAGGTATGTCGAAACAGCTTCAATATCATCTTTAATTGCATCATGATATAATTTTTTGACATCTCCACCTACACTAAATGCTTTTTCTATTAGTGAAGATATATATATGATATATATATTTGAATCATCAATCCATTGATTTAAGATGTGCTTAATTTTTGTAATCATTGAAAAAGATAACGCATTTAAAGCATTCTTTCTATTTAACTTAATAATTCCTATATGATTTATAACCTCTATTAAGATTTCCTTATTTTCATGCATACATAATCTCCTTTATGCCTCTTATATATATTTTAACATATTTTATATACCTTGAGATAATGCTTCATTAAAAAGGTAGCCATTTACAAATAGGCTACCTTTACATTTTTTATTATGCTTTTTTTAATTTACTATTCTTTTGTTCATACATTTTTTTATCAGCTCTTTTAATAAGATCACTTGGTTTAAAATCTTCTTTTTCATTATAATTTGCTAAGCCATGTGAGATACTGACTGTATACTCTTTATCTGAGTTATGTATCTCAATTTTTTCCATTAATACTTTAATTTTTTTGTTATACTCAACAAGAGATTCATTTTTTAATAGACAACTAAATTCATCTCCGCCTATCCGGTAACATGTGCCATGTTTTCCAAAGACAGAATTAATTATCTCATAACCTTCTTTTAATATCTGATCACCTGTTAAATGTCCATAAGTATCATTAATCATTTTTAAATCATCAAAATCAAAATATGCAATACTCAAAGATTTCCTTAAATGTTCTTCATTAAATATTCGATCTAAGTCTTCTTCAAATGCATGTCGATTTTTCGCACCAGTTATTCTATCTTGATAAACCAATTCTTCCAGTGCTTCATTTTTTATTTTATCTTTATTATTCACCATGATTACATAAACATATCTAACAAATAACATCAGGATGAATGAAATGGCTATCCATTGTATATAAATAGAAATCATATCAAAATCTTTAGAAGAAAATGTAAATATCTCAACAATAATAATCATAGTTAAGACTGCAAAATAAAATATAAATCTTTTTAAAACTTTTCTATCTGGGAATTTCTTAAACTCATATATTAATAATGATATGGTGAATAAGATACCCAAAGCTATTGATATTTGTGTTGCAATTACGGATTCAAAGAAACCAACTACACCTAAAGCTTGTAATACAATAACTGTCAATAATTGTACAAGATAGAGATACACAATAGTTAAATACGTTTTCTTAAATCTTGGTAAGACACGTTGCTTAACATAAACAATCATTGGTATGGGGGCAAGTGCAAGCATAATATATGCTAATGACCCGTGTATATATTGACTATCTATAAAAAACTGTAGTGTTCTTGATTCAGCAATCATCCAAATGGCCATAGCTATTCCAAAAAATCCTATGTACATAACGTCATTATCTTTTATCTTATCTACAAATAAACTCAAAATAACAAATAAAACACCCATAAATAATGCTGCTAGACCCAAAATAAATCTGCCACCGTAGCTTAGTAAAATATGAACATTTAAGTCATTTTCAGATCCATAAAAAACATCGTTAACCATTCCGCTCATTGATTTAAATGGAGAATGCAATGTGATTTCTAATTCTAATCCTTGACTATCTTTAGGAACACTTATGTAATGCCATAGACTTGCATAAGGTATGCTATTACTTTCATCTCTCAAATCATATGAGTATATCATAATACCATCTAGTTTTACAATCACATCTTGCAGAGATCCTCTGATAAGAATTACTTGTGGATGATTAAAATCATGTGGTAGTATAGTGGAAAAACTATGTTCAATATTTGCATCTAAATCTAAATCTGTTGGCAAATCAAAAACAACCCCACTATCCGAATCATTCCAATTCGTATTTAAAGGTTTTGCATCAGATAAGTCTATATTTGTGCTTTTAAAAGAAAAAGTATTAGAAAATACAAGTAATGTGCCTATAACGAAGATAATTACAAGTATAGTCGAAATTTTTTTACTCATTTTCATAAGATGCTCCTTAATCTATAGATACTATTGAGATTATAAATTTATTTTTATCATATGTCAACATTTTATTAAAAAAAGATCCCGTCGAAAGGACAGGATCCATCTATAATTTTGCCATTCTATAAGATGTAGTACTACAACCTAATTCTGGGGGGGAGTTAAAAAAGGTTGGGGTACTAAAGGATTGATATTACATCTTTCCCCTTATCTAAATGACAAATTAATTATACCATGCATTTCTGCCAATTTCTAGTCATAATGAAATAAAATTGAAGTATTTTTTAAAAAACAACAGACAATTATTACTTTTTAGGTAATTTTAATGCTTTGAATTTCAAATGATCATTATCACCTTTATTTTATCACATTTAGATAAGCTTAAAAATTAATTATATCTTAAGTTTTGCTTACTTTTTTATAAAATCTCTATAATTGAATAAAATTGACGTATACAGTTTACTTTTCTTGACATATGCTTTAAAATAGATGTATCAGGAGATGGAGGATTGATATTATGCCAAGAAGAATTACAGATGTTTGTATCGCATGTGGCGCATGCCAAGCAGAGTGTCCTGTTGATTGTATCTCTGAAGGTGATATCTACGTTATTGACGAAGATATTTGCATTGATTGTGGTGCTTGCCAAGAAGTATGCCCAACAGACGCTATTATTGAAGTTTAAAAAAATCGCTAAAAAAAAGAACACTCAACTTTTTAAGTGTTCTTTTTTTTCGCAATTTTATAATTTTGATCCAGCTAACTGATCAATGATAATAGTCACATCAGGATGTCTTTGTAAAATAGACGCTGGTAGATCTTCAGTGACAGTTCCATTAATCATCTTATGAATTGCATTTGCTTTTTCAATGCCACTAGCCATTAAGATAATCTTTTTACTTCTCATTATATTTTTAATACCCATTGTAATTGCATATTTTGGAACTTCATCTAGGGATTTAAAAAATCTTTTATTATCTTTTCTTGTTTGTTCATCTAATTCGACAATGAAAGTTTCATTTTCAAAAGGTGTACCTGGTTCATTAAATCCAATATGTCCATTACTTCCAATACCTAAGATTTGTAAATCTATTTGATGTTTATTTAAATCTTCGTTATATAGTTGAGTAATTTTATCTATTTGTTTTTCGTCGTTATTTGGTATATGTATGTTCTTTTTATTCATATCTACTAAACTAAAAAGATGTTTGTACATATATTGATAATAACTTTGAGAATGTTCTCTGTTGATGCCGATATATTCATCAAGATTATAGCTTAAGACATTTTTAAAACTAATTTCTTTTCTTTGATATGCTTTAACCAAGTTATCGTATAACTTGATTGGTGTTGAACCAGTAGCAAGGCCTAAAACACTTTTTGGATTTATTTTAATTTGTTGGATGACAAGTTCACTAGCTTTTTGACTGACATCTTCATAATCTGTGCATTTAATAATCTTCATTTCATCAACTTCCTATACATTGTGTTTTAATGATTCTCTTATATTACCATGATGTCTATCTAACAATTCTTCAATCACCTTAGAATCTTCGATTTTACTCATGATCGCAAATATAGCAAATTTAACTGAACCATATTTGTCCAAATACTTTTGTGCGACTTCTGTTGATACACCAGTGACTTCAGTTACTATGATTTGAGCTCTAGAAACCAATTTATCATTATTCATTTGAACATCAACCATTAAATTTTCATAAACTTTTCCTATTTTTACCATCGATGCAGTTGTAATCATATTAAGAATAAGCTTTTGCGCTGTACCACTTTTCATACGTGTTGAACCAGTTAGTGGTTCTGCACCAGTAATCGCTTCTATAGGATATTTCGCTATGGCTGCAACCTCAGAATCAGAACTCGTTGTAACACATGCAGTAATACACCCTAATTTATTAGCATATTCAACGCCTCCAATAACATAAGGCGTTCTTCCGCTAGCCGCAATACCAACGACAACATCATTTTTATTTAAATGATGTTTTTCTAAATCTAATACTGCTGCAGCTTTAGAGTCTTCAATCCCTTCTATGGCAGTTCTAAGTGCTGTGTCTCCACCTGCAATAATACCGACAACTAAATCATCAGGCACACCAAAAGTAGGTGGGCATTCGCTTGCATCTAGTACACCTAAGCGTCCTGAAGTACCCGCACCTATATAAAACAGACGTCCACCATTTGTAAATGCATCAGTAACTACATCTACAACCTTTGCAATTTGATCAATAACTTTTTCTACTGCTAATGGAACCGTTTTGTCTTCGTTATTAATTAACTGTAAGATTTCAGTTGTAGAAACCAAATCGATATTCTTCGTTTTATGATTTCTTCTTTCTGTACTTATTTTGCTTATATCTACCATAGTATCACTCCTTAGAAAGCTTTAAAAGACTTAAATAGTATGCACCTTTAACGGGACTATTTGTGTTTGTGTCAATTTCAAAATCTTTTATGCTCATTTCCAATTCTTTAATTAGTGTTTCTTTTACATAAGGAGCATTTGTTAAAAATCCTCCACGAAATGCAATAATAACTTTATCTTTTTCTTGTAGTTTTAAATATGCTTTAATCGTTTGTCTTGCTAAATGTTTTGCTTCATCTGTGATTAACTCTATCGCTTTTTCATCACCATCTAAAGCAAGTTTACTTATGAATTTTGCTAAACTAGCAATCGTTGTCTTATCATTTTCATAAACATAATCTCTAACATCAAATTGATCTTTTAGATTGAGATGATTTAATATCTCTTTTGCAAAAGAATCAAACTCGCTTGAATCTTCATATTCATTAATAATGGTTTTTAATGCACTGATGCTTAAATGATATGCAGAACCTTCATCTCCTAATAAATGTCCAAATCCTCCAACTTGTTCTAGTCGATATTGATCACTATACATTAAGACACTACCAGTGCCACCTATCACCATGATGACATTAACTTCTTCATCTTTTTTTACATCATATAAAGCAATCAATACATCACTTTCTAGGCTTGCTGTCGCATGATATCTTTGAGAAATTTCTGCTTCATATGTTTTTCTATCTTTAATTTTAGAGTATCCTGATATCCCCATTTGAATAAACAATTCATCAGATGGTTTGATATCTTTTGTAAGATCATCTAAAACAATCAACATATTTTCTTTTGCTTTATTAATGTTTATATTAAAATTCGTAAATCCAGCAATACTTTTCTTTAATTCGTTACCTTCTATATCATATAACACACCAAGTGTTTTAGTTCCGCCACCATCTATACCAATAATATATTTACTCATATTTAACAGGCACCTTTCCTTTTAACTTTAAACTACCTTTTAAATATTTTAATAAAACTTTTATAGAATTTGGTGTGTACTCATAAAGACAAACATAGTTAGTGATATTTTTTGTGTAATATAGATCATATGGATTTCTCATAGAAATCACATGCATCTCTTTACCTAACTCACTTAAATAATCAATCATTTTAATTTGTTCTTGAAAAACGTTTCCATTGTATGTTGTTACAATCAATTGATCATAGGCTTTAGCTTTTTCAATCACTTCTAATATATCAAGATTTGAAGGTGATAGTGGAAGCTTGATTATATCTAGTTTAGGGATTTCTTTTTCAATACCTTTAAAGATATCATAATGTCCTAAAGCTTCATCTGCAATCGTTGTAGCTTTTGGCATGATGCCTACAAACAATGCACGATCACTTAAACTTAATTTCTTTCCTTTAACTAAACTTGCAGCACCTTCAACAATTGAATAACTTAATGCTTTAGTCTCATCATTTTCGACAATATCTTTAACATCCTCATAAGTCTGGTCAAAATTAACAGATACATATTGTTTCTTATAATCTAGGATAAGTTGTACCCTTTGATCAATTAAAGCTTCATCAATTTCTTTATTTATGATTGCTTCTCTAAATCGTTTTATGGCTTGAATTTGATAATCTCTAGAATGACAAATACAATAGATATTAGCTCCGGCCTTTACTGCCATTAAACATGCTTCGACTGTACCATAATTACTTTCAATAGATTTCATAGTCATACCGTCAGTTACGATTAAACCTTTGAACCCTAATTTATTTCTTAAAAGTTTAGTCAATACATCTTCTGATAGAGTCGTTGGTAATCCGTCTTTAGTTAAGTGTGGAAAATCAATGTGACTACTCATCATTGCATGTAGACCATTATGGATTGAATCTACGAAAGGAACGAATTCAACTTTTTCTAATCGATCTAGATCATATTCAACCTTTGGTAATGCTAAATGAGAGTCTACATGTGTATCACCATGACCTGGAAAATGCTTCCCTGTAGCGATTACGTGGTTTTGCATACCTTTGATGAATGCTTGTCCATATTGACTTACAACCTTAGGATCATCAGAATAACTTCTAACACCAATAACAGGGTTTTTGGGGTTATTGTTAACATCAAGTACAGGTGCGAAATTCATATTGACACCTAGACTTTTAAGTTCTGATCCCATTTTATCTCCAACATTATAACAATCTTCTAAACTACCGTTTGCAGATATTGTCATTGCGCCAGGAAAAAAAGTTGCGCCTTGTTGAATTCTAGAAACCATGCCACCTTCTTGATCAATACCTATAAACATTGGTATATCAAGATGTTTGATTGCTTGTTCTTGTAATTGTTTATTTAGGTTATATAATTGTTCTCCACTTTTGATGTTTCTAGTAAATAAAATGACGTTGCCAGCTTTATATTTTTTAATGAATTCAATCGTCTTGTCGTCAATTGATTCGCCTTCAAAACCAAACATTAACAACTGTCCGATTTTTTCATCTAAGCTTAATTTACTTACATCAAATTTATGATTATTCATATATATGATATGTTCCTTTCAACTTTGTAAATGCCTTGGTGTCTTGTTCTATTTGTTTAAAGATATCTTTTAAGCTCACATCTCTTTTAGTTAAGAAATCATCACCCATTAAAGATTCCGCAAATTTATTTAATCCCTCTTTAAAAGGTGGAATCCAATCGAATTCTTCATGCATTTGTTTAACTAAATAAAGCATAGCTAATCCTGTTTTTACAGGTTTAAATGTTTTTTTATCTTTAATAAACACTTCAACACCTTCGCATAATTGTTCTTTATGTTTAGAAAATGTAGGTGTGAAATATAGTGTTCTAAATTGTACGCCATCTAAGTTAAGCTCATTTAGTTTTTCTATGAGTAATTTACTTTTTAACCAAGGAGCACCGATCACTTCAAATGGTTTTGTTGTTCCGCGTCCTTCACTTAAATTTGTCCCTTCAAAATAACAAGTAGCTAAATATGCATAAGTTGTCTGAACAGTCGGAATGTTTGGACTTGGAAATACCCATGGAAAATCAATTTCGCTGTAATCTTTATCTCTTGTATATCCACTCATTTTGATCACTTCAAGATCACAATTGATATCATATTCTTTATTGAAAAAATAAGCTAACTCACCTATAGTTAATCCATAACGTTCTACAATAGGGTAATATCCCACAAAAGATCTATAATTTAAATCAAGTATATTACCTTCAACCTCTATACCACCCACTGGATTTGGTCTATCAAATACGACAAATTTCTTATCAAATTCTTTTGCAGCCATCATCGCATAAGCCATCGTATATAAGAATGTATAAAATCTTGCACCAACATCTTGAATATCAAAACACAAGACATCAATATCTTTTAACATTTCATAACTTGGTTTTTTATCTTTTCCATATAATGAATAGACCATACAACCTGTTTCAGTGTCTTTGTATGTTTCTAATCTAACACCCGCCTGCAAATCCCCTCTTACACCATGTTCTGGTGCATATAGGGCAACAAGATCTGTTTTTTCTCTTAATATATCTATAGTTGATTTCAAATCTCGATTGATACCTGTAGGATTTGTGATAAGTCCGATTTTTTTATTTTTAAACAATTCTAGATGTTGATCTATATTTTCAATACCAACTTTAAACATCTTGTTTTACCAACCCTTCTACATAATCTACAACTTTATTTGTAATCAACACATTTAATAAGACAGGAATAGATAATCCTGCAAAAACAAAGAATACCATCGTTACAGTTGACATAAGCATCAAAAATGGAACAGCTACAGTCAATACTAATAATATAGTTCTAAAAAAGAATTTGCCTGATAAATAAAATCCTAATTTAAACATTAATGTTAACTTTAATTTCGGTAGAATATGCATTACCGCTAATGAGTATAATGTAATAATAAATGAACTTACCAAAACAGCTAATGTAAGATAATATCCAATTGTGAACAAGAAATTACTTTCTGCATTGAGTAAATCCACATAATATGTCACATTTAGATATCCAAGACCAATAATCACAAATATAATAAGACCTACAATGATTTTTTTCCCAATGTCTTCTAAGAAATATTGTATATATCCCTTAAATAACTTCTCTTCATCCTTATGGACATATTGATAAAACATCTTATATCCAGCAGTTAAACTCGGATAGATTGTGATAATTGCAAGACTGGATACAATCATCATGACATTAAGCATAATGATTCTAATAATCCAGTCTGCAACTGTATTAATTTTTTGATATAACGTTTTTTCATAAACCATGAAAAATCCTCTTTTCTAACCAACGATACCTGTACGTTCGATAGATTCTACAAATTGTTTTTGTACAAATAGATACATAATCAATAACGGTAACATCATCAATAATGCAGATACATTAGAAATGAGTGCTAAGAATACTGGGTTTTCCCATACGTCTTGTCCGATTAGATTTAATCCGCCTGTATAGAATAATGCAGCATACATATTTTCAGCAGCATTGATCAATCTCATTGTTAACAATGGAAAATCTTGAGTACTGACTTCAAAGATCTTAACAAAATAAGCATCATTCCATTGCCATACGAACGCAAATAATCCAACAGTAACTAGTGCGCCTCTTGCGTTTGGTAACATAACGCTCCAAAATGTTCTAAAGACTCCTGCACCATCAATCATTGCTGATTCTTCTAGTTCTTTTGGAAGTCCTCTAAAGAAACTTCTAAAAATGTAAATAAATATACCTGATCTAATACCCATGCCTAATCCACTCATTAAGTAAATCGATCCTTCTTTACCAATAAGCCCTAAATCTCTAAAATACAAGTATTGAGCCAATGATAATGCTTGTGGTGGAATAACAATCGTTAATATAACAAATAGGAATAAAATATTACTTCCTTTAAATCTTAATCTTGAAAAAGCATAACCAGCTAGTGCTGTTGATCCGATTTGAAGAATCATTGATATCAGACTTAGTTTAAATGAATTAAATACTGCATGTCTGTAATCTAGAACAATACTAGCAATCTTAATATTCATGATGCTCCAATTTTCAGGAATCCAAATAACAGCTGGATTATTGACATCAGATGGTGCACGAAGCGCCATTAATATCTGTTGAATAGTTGGAAAAAGAATTACGAAACATAACCCAATCAATAATACACTTCTGATAAATGAGAATGCAAAATTTTTAAATTTTCTTGAACGTCTAGATTGATTCTTTGGATCTTTTATATCTTTGACGACGCCATGATATGCATCTCTTAATTGTTCAATAATATTAGTTTTCATAGTGCGACTCTCCTATCTTGAAGAATTTGGCAAATGCGCCTAATACGATTAAGATAAGAATAATTACTGCTACATAAATCCAAGCCATTGCTGATGATAATCCCCAATTTTGTTGATTAAGTTCATCACTTATAATGGTTGACACTGAAGATGTTAAGAATGTATCCACAAGTGCATAAACAGTAACTGTAATAATATGTGGTGTAACATTTGGTAATGTGATTAGCCAGAACATTTCATAAGAAGTTGCACCTTCAATTTTTGCTGCTTCATATAGATGTTTTGGAATTGATTGAATACTTGCTAAAAACAATAGGATTGGAACTCCAGCAAGTGCTAGAATGTCATAAATACGATCAATTAATCCTACAATAAATGTAATCAAAAATGGTGCCATACCTGTTTGAAGTAAATAAAACTCTAAATCAAAGATTCTAGCAAGTCCTTGTTGTTCTAAGATGGCATTAATTGCTTCGCCGCCACCTACAGCAGATACAACAGCTGCAGAGTTTAGAATGACAGGAACAAAGAATATCGCTCTAACAATTGCACGACCCTTAAACTTCATATTAAGCATAACTGCGATAAATAAACTAAATATTAGTAATACTGGCAGGTTAATTAATACATCAGTTGTTGTCGTTAACAACTCAACTCTAAAGGATGATGTTGATGTAACATGTGTATTAAATGCATATAAATAGTTTTCAAATCCGACAAATTCTTTAACAATTTCACCTGCTTGAGGTGTCAAATCAAAGAAGCTATATCTTAAGGATTCGATAAACGGTACTAAAAATAATAACATAATACCTGTTGCCCATGGCAATAAGAAAATAATTGCCCAAAAGAGTTTTTGTTTTTTATAAGTCATTTCTGGTAATTTTATTTTATTTGGTAGATGAAGACGTGCTTTTATACTTTTTTTCATTATGCACCCACCTCTACAAAATAGTCTAAGCTAGGAATAACATTTAAACCAATCGTTACACTGCTTAAATTATAGTTTATGATAATTTTTAATCCGTTTGAATATGTAACTCTATAAACATTATTACCTAATATTTCATGATTAATCAGTTGACCTTCATAAAGTTTTAAATCATCAAGTTCATTTACTTGATCTTCTATTACATCTAACCAATTGTTATAATCAGTTGACATATAATAATTGTATTCAGTATTTAATAATTCTTTTGAATTATCATATGTTAATGTATATTTTAAATTTGATCCAGTTTCAATCATTTTTAAGAATTGATAATCAACAGATCGGTCATTTGCTAAGTTGATGCTATTAGACGAATAATCTACATACCCCGATAAAATAAGTTGTAATAAAGGTATTTGTGCATCAATAATAGAATAAAGCGTTGTTTCAACTGGCATATCAGTTAAATATGATGCATATGCGAATGCAAAATACAATGGATCTTCAAACATCATATCTTGATCGATTTGTTCTAATAAGCGTTGTTGAATTAAAATGCTATCTTGTTTATATATTGTTTGACTATCTGCATAACTACCTGTAATCATTGATCCCAATAGTGAAAATGACACATGATCAAATGTATAATCATTTATAAATCTATCATAAATGGATTCATAATATAAAGGGTCAATAACATATTGATCATTACTATATTCATATGGTGTTTCAGAATAAGGAAGTCCTGATGGATAATGGTAGTTAAACATCAATGACTGACTGCCTTGTATTCTACTTGCTGTGTATCTAAATTGATCAAAAGCTTTATTGTAATCTTTTGCAGTCATTAAGTTTAAAGATTGATATAAATCTATACCTAAATCATTTAGATTTTTATCAAGTGACTCATAGTCTTTCTTACCACCTAGTGATTTTTCAAATTTCACTTGGTCATTTAAATTTTGAGTTAATCCGCCATTAATTGCACCTTGATACAATACATTAAGGTTAGTTATATCTCTATCTTCTAATAAATTTATGATTTCTAATGCTTGATCAAAAGTTGTCATAGACTCATTGGTATAGTATGGAACACCTAAGAAAAATTCTTTGCGATCATAAGATCCGATAAACTCTGCTGTTAAAACAGTTTGATCTGTTGTATCTTTTTGTGTTAACCCATAACGATCAATTAGATATTGTTGGAAGGCATTTGCTATACCAACATAACTATTATTTACACCTTCTAAGAAAGTATATTCCACAGTAAAGTCTGTATGAACAATTTCTTCTGTCCACAAATCTACACCATATTGATTAAATCCAGAACCAATTACAACTGATTCAACTTCTCTTAGTGAAAATGATGGATAAACCTTATTATAAGAATCAATTCTTCCAGATACATCTGCATTCAACCAAGCCATTGCATCACCTTGCGTGATGATTGCCGCAAACCCACCGTTTTCTTTGACCATACCATAAACAGGTATGCTTATTTTTTGTTGTTGCTCTGCCATTTCATATGGAAGTAAACCTAAATCTTGTCCGTATAACCGTTTATTATAAGCATTTTGGAAGTATTTGTTATTATTAAAGTTAATAATCGCGCCACTTCCATCAGGTAAAACTATATATCCTTCTGTTTCAATATATGGATCCGCCTCTGGATCAATTAAAAATTCGGGATTGTCGATAACAGAAACTGCATTTCCAAATAATGGATATAATGATATTTTTGCAATTTTAACTGCTTCAGTTTCTACAATAGAATCTCTTAAAATCGTAGTTTTTACACCTTGATCTGTTAATTTGATTTCTACTGCAATTTCAAATCTTACTTTTTCAAATTGTTCAAAATATCCATAAGATTCATTTTCTTCAATGGCACGTTCTCTTGTATAATCCATATCTTCATAAAAGATATCATATAACCGTTTTTTAACTAAACGACTCATATCTTTATATTGTACAATTTCATACAATTGACGTTCTTCATCAAATCCGGTATATGCAAGTCGATTTAAAACACTAAAATCGTCCATCGCTTCCATCACATCTTTTTCTAGATATTTAGGAAAATATAGATAATCAACTTCTAAGTCTTCAATAATGTATTTAACTTGTACACCATCTTCAACATATTTAATACCAAACGATCTTTCGCCTTCATCATTTAAGATGCTTGCTGGATGATAAATGCTTAATCCATAGTTATTAATATTTGTTAAAGACCCTGCTTGATTAAAATACTGAATTTCCATTGTAGATTTTTGTTTTTCCAATGCTGAGTTTGTGATTGTCTTAGCAGGATTAGATTCCCATGGATCTTCATCTGTTGGATTAGATAAATAGATTTCACCATTTCTTAAATCAACAACTTTAAAGTATGATGTTGTCTCATCAATATACAATTCAAAATCATCATTTGAAGATACCAATCTATTTTGATTAGATAAAAATGATGCATCCGTAAAGTTTTCACTATCAAATGCTTGTACTTCATTTGTGATCATCTCTGATGATTTCATATTAAAGGCAAATAAAAACAATGAGATAGCACCTAAAATCAATACGATGATTATAATTTTCTTATAGCTCATATCTTCACCTCTAATATCTAAGATTTAATTCTTCATATATCGAGATAACAAATTCGATAAACTGTTGAATCAAATCAAAAAATAACAACCCAAAAAACATCATGACTGCCATTGCAACCACTGTTAAAATAAAAGCCAAAATTGTTTTTCCAAGTCCATAATGGTGTATATTCAATACACCCATAAATAACATCCAAGCTGTTGCTCCATAAGCAAGTCCAATAATGAGTTGATATAACGCCATTTCTTCTAAAGTTAAAAAGTTAGACAATACAACTGCAGGATATCCAATGATGATGATTGGAAATAAAGCATAGCCTGTCATCATCACAATTTCTTTAAACTTACCTTTACCTTCCATTAGCGTTGTAACTGACCAATTACCAATGGTAAATAGCGCAACTAACAACACAACAGAAAAGATTTCTTGTAAACTATTAAGCAATAGTGGGTTTCTCTCGTTAATTAAAAACCCTTCATTTTGATACGAAAATATTCTAAAAAACGCAAACAATGCAATAAATATTAACGCAACACTCAATTTCCCTTTTTTATATCTTTTGAATTCATCAAATCCGTCAAAGGGATGTAGCATGATGTATTTAGGGAAACTAACAAAATTAAACCAAATATATTTAAGTTTAGTCTTCATAGAAAATCGAACCTCCCTTTTTATATGTTGATTTGATCTTAAGCCCTATTACAGTACCCGCAATTAAAACAATACCACCTAAAATATACCCAAAATTAGATTTAAGTATTTCATTTCGATAAGCTTTATATGCTTTTGAATAATAGTATTTATCATGTCCTAAATTAAAGTAAGTCAACGCTTCTTTATACAAGCCTTCTCTTAAATAATATTTACCTATACCATTATAAGCAATTTCATAATTCGTATTTAAGATAAGTACTTCTTCCCAAACTTCTGATGCAAGTTCAAACTCACCATTTGTATGATATTTAATAGCTTCATTTACTTTTGCTCCAAAGTTTGTCAATTGATAAACGATAACTGATCTAGCTTTTCTATCTAATACAAGCAAATTATCATTTAAATATGCTAGAGAAACACCCTCAGAAAACTTATCTGCTTGTGCACCGTCATCACCATTAATATATAATAGATTACCTTCACTATCATATGTAAATAATCTTGATCTCTTTTGATCTAAAACTGTAAAGATACCATCATCCGTATAAGCAATATCAACTAGAGAACTTGGTCCTTCTATAACATAATTATTTAATCCTTCGATATATTGAATATCTCCCATTGGTGGATGATATCCATTACGTTTCAAGACATCCACACCTTTTGGATTAATAAGCTGAATAATATTTTCAGCATTATCTTCTGCAGGTTTACTCGTTGCATAAATGAAGTTTTTATCATTCATGACAACATTTGTATATTCAGTAGGAAGATAAAGTTGAAGTTGTGACAATTGTTCTTCTGTCATAATCGATCTTTGGAATATTTCAATCGGATTTAATGATACCGGATTTACGCCTGTAAATCTATTAAAATCTCCATCTGTATCTAACTCTAAAATACCTTCATAAACGTTTCTAGCGACAACATACATTCTCTCAGAGCCATCAACAGTGATCTTTCTTGGTTCAAAATTGATTTCATCAAAAGTTGCGTCATTAATATCGCTAAATATGTCAATAACTTCAAAATTGTGATTTAATTTAACAATTCTAAAATTCCCACTATCGGCAATATATATCGCACTATCTTTAACTTCAAGACCGTATGGTGATTCTAAAGTTATATCTAAAAATTCAGTTTGTCCCGCCTCTTCTAATCTTTCTTGATATTCAGCATTAATTGGAAAACTAGCATGTTGAGAAATCAATCCAAAATCTGAATCGATTAAAAATAGCGAGTTATTACCTGAATCAATCATATAAATAATATCATCAAATACAACAATATCTTCTGGTGAAGAAAATGTCGTACCTACTGTATTACCATTGAAGTAAGTCGCAAAGTTCATACCAGGTGCAGAGTGAATAACCTCACCATAATAAGAATAGTTATATCTGACCACAGACAATTGAACAGGTAATGAGATTAACATGGAAAATATCATAAATAGTTTCATATAACCCCTCCTACTTCATGCCGGAATGAGAGAACGTTTCAACAATTCTAGATTGTGAAAAGATGAAGAAAGTCACAGGCACAATCATCATAATGAAAGAGACTGCAGCAATCGTTCCAGCACGTTCAATCGTACCTTGCGCAATTTGTCTTAAAGCATAACTTACAGGTTTTAATTCCTCACTGAAAATAAATGATCCCCCATCAGTGATCCATAATCTTTGAAATAATAATATAATTAGTGTCAACCAAGCAGGCTTAACCAATGGCATCACAATCGTAAAGAAGATACGATACTCGCTAGCACCATCTATTTTTGCACTTTCAATCAATTCATTTGGTATTTGTTCCATAAACTGTTTCATCAAATAAAGACCAAGTGAAGATGCGATTGCCGGTAAGATTATAGCTGCTGGATTATCAATTAATCCTAGCCTAGAGATGATAATATAATTAGGTGTTGCAGTCACTTGAGGTGCAAACATCAATGAATACACAACAAGTGTGAAAATTAATGTTCTTCCAGGAAACTTGTATTTAGCTAGTGGATAAGCAGCCATAGAGGCGATCAATACATGCCCAAAAGTACCTAATACTGTAATTAAAATTGTATTAAAGAAATATCTTGTAAAAGGAATCCAAGAATTACTCATTAATTCTGATAAATCTCTAAAGTTATCAAATGTAACATTTCTTGGTAATAGTCGAGGTGGGAACAAGAATAACTCATCTAAAGGCTTAAATGCATTAGATGCAGTCATAATTAGTGGAAATGCACTAAATGCCCCAAACAAGATTAAAATAGTAAATAACGCTATATCTCCAGCTCTTGATCTATTGATTCTTTTTTTCTTTCGATATTTTCTGTTTTTAATATTTTCAATCATAGCATTCATTCTACTCACCTACCTTTCTTAAGATAGATCGAACAACAATATTTGTTGTCATCATAATTAAGAATAGCAATGTCGCAATAGCTGATGCATACCCTAAATCAAATCTTGTAGACCCATAATCAATCAAATGGGTTACAATCGTATGTCCTGCATATTGTATAGACGGAAATCCCACAAGTTGCATAGAAACTTCTGCAATCGCAAGGGATGTCGTAATTTGCATCACGGCACCAAATAATAATTGAGGTTTCATTGAAGGTAAGGTAATAAACCATAATTCTTGCCATCTATTTCTAATACCATCGATTGCTCCAGCTTCATAAAGTGTTTTATCAACACTTTGAAGACCTGCGATAAACGCAAGAAATGATACACCTAAACTTAGCCATAATTGAACTAAGATAATTACAAATAACATGTAATCTGGATTTTTTAACCATAATATAGGATTATCAATAAATCCTAAATTCATTAAAATAGCATTTGCATACCCATGTACATCTCCAGAAAATATAAGTAGCCATATCAAAAAGGCATTACCAGAAATGGATGGTGCATAAAAGATTAAAGTCATAAAAGCTCTTAGCTTAGGTTTTAATTCATTGATTAACCAAGCAAATAAGAAGGCTAATAAATAACTTACAGGTCCTGTTACAACAGCTAGAATTAACGTGTTTTTTAAAGCAATAATAAACACATCATCTTCTAATAATAGTTTTGTATAATTGTCTAGTCCAATAAATCTAGGACTTTCAAGTAAATTAAAATATGTAAAACTTATGCCTAAAGACATAAAGACAGGAATGATCGTAAATGTAAGAAATAAAATAACATATGGAGCCATTAATACGTAATTGTGTTTGCTTTTTTTAATATCTTTCCATAACTGCTGACGTTTAGTCAGTTTCATGTCCATTGGTTTTTGCATATGAATGCCTCCTTCCTTAATCTAGATCGAATTCTCTTCTCTTCTTCTCTATTTCTTCATTGATTACTTGAACGTAATCATAAATTGTTTCTCTTGGATTTGAATAATCATTAATGACTAATCTAAACGCATTGTCTAAATGTCTACCAGTCATATATCCACCTGGTACCTCTGGTACGCCTTGTACCCATTGCCATTGATTGTATAATTTTTCATATTCTTTAACTGTCCAAGGCAGTTGAGCTAGCGCATCAACATTAGCAGTTGGATAACGTGCAGCAGCTCCTAAGATACCTTCCATTTCTCGTCCAAATTGAACTTGGATATCTGTAGAAGTCCACCATTTTAAGTATTCCCATGAAGCATCTTTTTTATTTGATTGGTCCATGATCATAACGCCAGTATTGGTAGAAACTGTATCTCTTCTGATTTGGGTATCTCCAAATTCATCTACATATTCTGTACCAGGTACAGCAACGAAATCCCATTTGCCTCTAATTTCAGGTGCAAATACACTTAACGTATTGTAGACGTTATAATAAGTGATCCCAATAGGCATTTGTCCACTTCTAAATCTATTGACAAAGTTCGCTTCAACTGGGAATGAATAATCTGTATAAAACTGTGTCCACGTTTCAAAAACTTCTGGTCCCATACCTTCATTAAATCCACTTTCAGTATTACCATTGATGTAGAATTCTCCATCATTTTGATAAAACATTGTCGCAAATATTGGATTTGCTGGTAAGTTAACCACAGCACCTTGTGTAATTGGAACTGGTAGATAAAACTCTAAATTATGTTTTTGAAGATCTGGAATCATTGAGATTACATCTCTCCACGTATCTGGAACGGGTAAATCCAATTCTTCAAATATATCTGTTCTATAAAACATCATTAGAAATATTTGTTGTTCAGGAAGTGCATAGTATCCGCCTTCATATTCAAAGCCAACCATAGAACTATCCATAAATCTATCTTTTACTGTATAAAAATCATCAAATTGTGATAAATCATAAGATGCATTTCTCATCGCGTAGTTTACAGGAATGTTATATCCAACACCCATCGCTACATCTGGTCCTTCACCTGCAAGTGTTGCCGGTAATAAAACAGCTCCATTAACAAGTTTTAAATCAACTTGAATGCCATAGTTTGGTGTAAATGACTCATCAATAAGTTTTCTTAAAATGTTTGCTTGATCCTTACCAACTGATAACCATACTTCAATGGTTTCATTTACATTTCCTACTTCAGTTTGGCCTATAGCAGCATAATCAGTTGTAAAACTTGCAAAAAATGCACTGATACTAAATACCATACGTTTAAACCATGAAGCTTTATTTTGTGGTAATTTTACTTCAGGGTCATGCAGTATAAAATAATCTATTTCAAGTGGTTGTTCTGATAACAAGATAACCAAAGTCCCAAGTGAAGAAATGTTCGCACTATAGTTTGATAAGTTTTTATGTATTTCTCTTGGTTTTTTGACAAAATCTTCTAATTGAAGAATAACAGTATCTAAGATACCCGTTTTCTCACTTTTAGATCCAGAAATCTCAATGATTCTCTCTCTAATATTAGATAGATTAATTCGTTGTTCTTCAAGTCTATAAACTAAGTTAACCACTCTTTTTTCTAATTCATAATCTCTATATGGATCCGGCTCTGGTCCCGTATAGACTAATATCTCTCTATAAAGCTTATTTAATTCATTAATTGAATTTTGAATTTGTGCGATTAAAGGACCATACTCACCAAGTGATACTTCCATCGTAATTTCATGAAAACCTGCTTCTAGATAAAATAGATAAGGTTCATCATTTGTACCTAGTGTCTGTATGCGCCATTCACTAGAATATGCAAATTGATAGTTTTCCATTTCCGCAAATGGAAGATTTCCATCAATATATATATTTCTACTCACATTCATACCTGAAGCAAGCTTTTGTTTAACACGCATACTAATTGCATGTAGTCCTGTTTCTTCAACTTCAAACTCCCAAGTAATTTTATCTCCTGAAACACGCCAGTTAGCCCCACCTATTGTATTTAGTTTAATAAGAGATGGATCACTTGGCATCGTTAAAGGACTTGTTCTATCGTTTAATGCATATAAAGTTGGTGATGATGTATAAAATGGTGTTTCAGCTTGTGTAATTAATGAAGTGTTTTCTACTACATCATATCCATTTTGCATATAAGTCTGATAAACATCTTCATAACTTTCAACATCTACAATTGATAATAATTCAATTGAATCAATTAATAATGGTTCTCTTATAGACTCTAAGGTTAAAGTGTTTCTTCCCTCTTCAAAATAAAAAGCATAGGGTTCATTCACATACCCTATAGAATCTTTAACAAAATCATTTGTCCAAAATGGTGTTTCTATTTGACTAGGTCTAATATCATTTCCATGAATATCAATTTCTTTTTCGCCATCACTAGCCCAAATGCGATGAAATACAATATTATTCGCTCCTTCAAATGGAACTTCACCATTAATCATAAGTACTCTTTCAATTGAAGAACTTTTTCCTTCATATGGAAAATAGTTAAGTTTAATATTATAAAATCCTGCAACATCAACATCTACATTCCATGTTACAGATCCACTTTCTAAAGTAAGTAATGGATTACTAATACCTTGATAGTTGTTTAATATTTCTTGTTCACCATCAATACTTGCATAATCAGAAGCTTCGATTGTAATGGCTTGACCAGTTGGGTATATTTGCGGTTGATTTTCTACATAGCTAAAATAAGCAGATGCATCATAATCACCTAACTCGCTTTGATCAGTCACCGTTACTGATTCCCTATTATAATCTAAGTATCTTGTCTGTGCCGCTACAATGAGGCTATCGATAATTGCATATAATGTAATTGCCAATATAATTGATAAAGATATAATAATAAATTTTTTCATTACAATCCACTCCCTTTGAATAATCCCCCTTTAAGTTAAAGGGGGATAGGTTTCTTTTTCTTATCAGTTTAAATAATCTTCTAATGCAGTTTCATAGATCGGTTTAATACGATCCATTTCAGTTCTTGCAGTTCCTTCTCTAATACCTAAGTTAATACTTCTTCTCCAACCAGTTTCACCATAAGCACCAATACCAATAGCATTGATTAATTCTAGATAAACACTGTCATAGATATCAAGATAAGCTTCAACATATAATTCATCATCAAATTTAGTTAACAATGTCAATTCAAACTCATCTGCTAATTCTGCATCAGTTTTCCATAATTGAAGTTCATTCCAAACTTGGAATACTAAAGCTTCTTTTTCTGCAGTCATACCACTTGCAACATTATAAATTGCTACACCTGATATTGGAGAAACATAATCACCAGTAAATGTGTCTGATACAGGATATGGAACAAAGCCTAATTCAAATGCTAATCCACCCCATCTGTTATCTGCTGTTACAAACCATAAATGGCCAGGATGCATAGCAACTTTACCAGTTTGCCATAAAACACTACCTGAATCATAAGTTCCACTAGGTTCAAACAATCCTTGATTGTTTAAATCACTTAAGAAAGTATATGTTTCAAGTGCTGGATTTTGAGCAAATGATACTCTACCAGTAGTTGCGTTAATTAAACTACCACCATTTAGAGCGACCATTGATTCAGCATAAGCACTGAAAGCACCACCTAATGCAAATAAATCTTCTCCTTGAGCAGAAAGTGCAGTTTGTACTTGTGTTGCCCAAGTTTCAAAACCTGTCCAATTCCAATCTCCATCTAAATATAATTGAGAAGGATTATCAACACCAAGACTTGAAACTAAGTCTGCGTTATAATATAGTCCAACATCAACAGTTAAATTGTTTGCGCCAAAGCCATAAACTTTATTTGCATATTCTCCAACCATTCTAAAATCTGAATGGATATTTGAACCTGTTGTAGCTAAATATTGATCAACAGGAACAATTGCATTTGCATCAGCTAATTGTTGAACCCAGTCACTTGTCGTCCAATATAGATCAGCAAGTGGTTCACCAGCAACTGAAGCATTAATAATTGCAGTTATACGACTTGGTCCCCAAGCAGCACTTGCAGGATACGCGCGATATATAACATTCACATTTAATCTATCTTCAACTTCTGTTTGTAAAGCTTGTCTTGCAGCTTGTTCAGTACCACTAAAATCTGCATGGAATGGGTCTACCTCATAAGGTGCACCATGCATAATTACGATATCAGTAGGTTCAGGAACTTCGCCATCCTCTGTTCTTACTGTTATTCTTCTAGTTGCAGTTACTTCTTTGCCATCACTGCCGGTAACTTTATAAGTTAATGTATATGTACCTGCATTTGAAGTATCTACAGCACCTGTAAGTGTGATATTTGAATTTGCGATTGCACCATCTACAGAATCTGTAGCTGATACTCCATTAAATGGATCAAATACAACTCCATAATCTATCGTAGCATCTACAACTCCTGAAATAGATGCAGTTGCATCTGGATCAACTGGATCTATAGGATCTACAGGATCATCGCCACATGCAACGATACCAAAAGCTAGAGCTATTATTAAAAACATCCCTAATATTTTTTTCATTTTATATCCTCTCTTTTCTTTTTTATTGTATTGTCTGTAATTTATTTATTTCACATGTTAATTATACTATGTTTCTCTTCTCTTTTATAGAGCTAAACTAAGTATTTTCACATATGAAAAATATTTTTCATATATACACTCTAATATCATAGATATTAACCCCCTAAAAAACAAAGTGCCCGATAGCATTTACCGGGCACTTTTCTATAGCAATTTAATTATGTAATTATTTTATCTAATCAACTTATCTTCTTCTTCTGAAAAAGAATACTGCAGAAGCGCCTAATACTAAACTAAATGTAATGAAAATTGCACTAGTTCCGTTGATAGCTGATCCACAACCACTGTCTGGTACTTCTTCAACTGAAGCGTCAATTAATGCTTGAACTGCAGCTTCTGTAAGTACGTTAGCATCGATTAATGCTTGAATTTCAGCTTGTGTAAGTACGTTAGCATCGATTAATGCTTGAATTTCGCCAGTTATAGCAGCATCAATTGCATCATCAATATCATCTTGAGAAGCCATAGCTTTTAATACTCTAACATCAAATGATACAACGTCTGTATGTCCAGCTTCGTCTTCAACAGTTACTTCAACTGTATAAGTTCCAGGTAGGAAAATATTTATTTGACCATTGTTAGATACATATTTAACTAAATCTTCTTGAGCATCAGTGAAATCGTATGCAATTACGTTAGCTAATATAGCATTATTAACATTGTCATATTCGCCTTGATAGAATGAATAGTTTTCATTAACAACCATTGCGATTGGAGCTGTCATGTCATCAATTGTTAACATGTAGCTTGCTTCTGTAACGATATCATAATCAAAATCATCAGTACCCATTACAAATGTTACAGGATCTCCAAATGATAACATTGCAGCTCTTAAACGAGGAGCTTCAACAGAACCATGAGCAGTTACCATGAATTCACCTTCTGCTAAAGTCATAGCAGCTTGCCATGCAGCAAATTGAACAGCATCGCCAACTACTGTACCAGTAGAAGTTGTATATTCCCAATTGTATCTGTCATATCTTTCCATCATTGTGCCATCAGCAGCAACTTTAACTAATACTGAACCCCAACCTGAACCGATTGTCTTAAATACATCAACATCAGTAAATACCATAGGTGCAGGATGTGCATTTGTAGCAGTAGGTTGATTCACAGCAGTTGCTGGATCTAAATTAATCACTTCGCCATTAACTGTTACACTTGTTTGAATGCCATCAAAATGTACGTGATGCGTAAATTCTAAATCGATTTGATATTCACCTGGGAAAGGTGCATATGGATTAAGTGTTGCAGGATATGAAACCATGATATCATCAGTAGTATCATTTAAATAACCATCATCAGCAGTAATACCTTCTAATAAGTCGATTGCAACATTTTGATCACCAAATCTATCTTCAACGCCAGAAAATCTTGGAGGCATAACGCCGATAACGATATCAGCCATAACTTCTTGTTCTACACCTTCAGGAGTAGTTACCATCCATGTTGCTTTATAACCAGCACCAAACATAGAAGAGTCAATTACTGAAACTGCAGCACTTGCTGTATACATAGAAGTTAATTCATCATATGTAAAGTCGATAGTTTCTAAATCCATACCATCTTGTGAGATAACTACAGAATAGTCAAGCATTTCAGTTTCATTAATAATTTTACCTTCTGCATCAAACATATCAATCCATGAAGCTGTAATAGCTGGATCAAGATCAAATTCACCATTATAATCAACAACGATATTTACGCCATTAGTAACTAAATCGTCATCTAATGCAGTAATACCTGCAAACATTGCTGGTTGTTCTTCATACATAGTTACCATTGGATCTAATGTATCATCTAACATAAAGCCTGGCATATCTTCGATATAAGCTGTAGTCATAGGGTTTAAAGTACCTCTATCATGAGTTCCCCAAGTAACAACTGTCCAACCTGCAGGAATAACTACATCGTTAGGATTACCATCATATAATACGCCATCTCCATTGATGATTGTTGACCAATTTTCAACATCAAGATCTACAGCTGTATCTACATCAGCATTTGTCCATTTTAAGTAGCCAATAGGTTCTACAACATAACCATCAGTATCAACATCATCTAATGCCATTCTGATATGAGTTTTTCTAGTTGTAACTGGTGTATTATCATCAATATCATCTGCTTCTGCAACATCAAATGCATCAGCTTCTGCTTGTGTAGCTAAACGCCAATCTGCTGCTTCTGGTGTGCCATCATTGAAAATATAATAAGTTGAAATGTGGTCTTCAAACATTGTTAATTGACCAGTTTCATCAAAATATGAATATTTTCTATGAACAACTGAAGTTAAGTCAGTTCTTGCAGTAGCTGTCTTTAAGATAACGTCTGCGTCAGTATCATTAATTGTAACTGATGCAAATGCATTCCATGATAATGCAGGAATTTCAGCAACTGTGATAAATCCATCAGAATTATCATCAACTAATTCATTAGCAAATCTTACAGCACCTTTAACAAAATGGTATCTATAACCTGCAAATTCCATAGTCCAATGTGAAGAACCAAGTTTTGTTTGTGTACATTCGTTAGTTCCTTCTAAACATGCTTGTTGATTATATGGATATAAATCAACATCGTCTTCAGCTGCATAAGAGCTGTTACCAGCAATTAATGCGAAAGCTGCAAATCCTAGTAATAAAAATACTACTAATTTCTTCATTTATTTTCCTCCTATTTTTTTAAATCATTCAACAGTATTTTATAACCAAATGAAAACGCTGTCAATGTAGTAAAGAGATTTGTGTTGTTTTTCTTTGGTTTTTGCGCAGTTTGAATATTTTTTTCAATATAATTAGTGAATTGTACCTGGAAGATATGAATAGAATGTTCTTGAACTTATAACGCCATCTATATCAACAGTAACTGTATAGCTAACTGTCATTGCGCGATCTGGTTGTTGTATCACTCTACCGGTTTCATCAAGATATTCTGGATTATTAGATACAAAAGTAATTTCAGCATCACTAAAGTCATTTTCGACAATATACTCAATATCAGCTAGTTCTTCGAACAATGGAATAAGTCCAGCATTTCTTAATGTTCTTGGACAATCTTTTCCACTAAAATCATTATGATATTTCATGTTCTCTCTTGGAAGATTATATCTATTCAATAATTCTGCTACAAGTTTAGCAGTTCTTTGCCATGTTCTATATAAATCTGAATCATCATTAACACCTGTTTCAATACCTATACCATTTCTATTTCCGCCACCTAGATAAGTAGAACTTTGTAATGGCTGAGTTGATCCATCACCTGCATGATATCCACGTTCTATTTCTGGTAAATGTTGATAAATATCTTTATCATCAATAGAGAAATGCCATGATACCCATAATTGTGTGCCAGCAGAATATGCATTCCATAAATAATTTGCATGAGATAATGCACCAGCTCCGGTAGATGTATTGGCTGTATCATGAACAACTACCCAGTATACGTTATATGGATTATATTGTGTGACTCCACTTGGAAGATCATCCATAGGTTCTCCTGGTCTAATACCATTAAATACTGGAATCATTTTTGATTGATTAATTTCTAAATCACCAAAATAATATCGTGATACACTTTCAAATAAATCAACTGTGTAACTATATCCAGTACCATAAGCAGTTACTTCATGTGATTCTGTATAGTTAACTTGATTCTTAGTTAATAAATCAAGTAGATTACTGTCATTAAGTGAACTAAAGAATTCTACCGTAAATGATTGCATAACTAAAGGATCACTAATTAATTTAGCAGTAAATGTAACAACACCTGCTCCTTGAGATGAAACTACACCTTCTTGATCAATGGTTGCAATTAACGCATCATCTGTTTCAAATAAAACATCTTCATCGCTTATATCATAAGGGAAAACCATTGCATCTAATGTGAATGAATCTCCTACAAGTAAGTTTTGCATTTTAGATGATGGTGTTAATTCAATACCTGGAGTTGTTGTAATTACTACAGGAATTTTTGCATTTATTGAATAATCACTTGATAATAAAATGGTTAACAATGCTTCTCCACTCTTAACTGGATTTAGGATACCTGTTCCACCAATACGTAATGTTTCTGAATCTGAAGTGATATATCTAACACTTCCAGATGCAACTTCTACAGGTAGAATTTCAAATGAAACTTTATAAGTATCACCTATAACTATTTCGATTGTTTCTTCATCAGGAACAATCTTTACAATTTGACCTTCTACATAGTCTGCTTCACTAATAATCTCTGAAAGTTCGCTATAATAACCTCTTAACTCATAAGTTGTTACATTCTCAAAGTCTGCATAATTTGGAGTTGCTTGACCCCAATAATTTAAGGTTACATCCATTTTATGATTTTCATTAGCTTTTAGTGCTAGGTTCGTATAAGAACTTACAGCATTAAATCTTAAATAATCTTGAATGTCATTAGCAGAGAGTGTATTGATTTCAATACCAATTGCTACATTACTAATCATATTTCTTTCGATTTGAACTTTTGTTAAACTGTCATAATTGTCTCTTGCAATTAATTTAATACCCGTATTAGCTTGATTAATAACATTTCTTTTAACTTCAATTAATCCACCTAAATAGTTTTCTATAGAGATTGCATTTCCTGCAGCAAGCGTTGTAAATGTATTATCTAGTATTGCTACATCAAATATCGTATCAAGGTCTATAAAATTCTGACTCATTGTTGTATTTAAAACTGTGTTATTACTAAATACAAATCCAGTTATATTAAGTGCATTTGTAATTTGTGATTGACCATTAAAAGATAGATTTTTTAAATTGACTTGATCTGCAGCTATATGAACGACACCATCAATTATAGCTAGATCGTTTCCATCAAGTGTAACCCCTTGTGTATCTATGGTTACATCTTCTTGATATGTTCCAGCTAGAATATAAATTGTTGATCCTTCTACTGCTTGAGCTGCTGCAGCTGAGATTGTATCAAATAGATCAACACCATAACTTAAATCTAGTCCCATATAAGTCAGTGTAGATCCACTTTC
The DNA here is from genome assembly GCA_021108415.1 of Acholeplasmataceae bacterium. Taxonomy (GTDB): domain Bacteria; phylum Bacillota_I; class Bacilli_A; order Acholeplasmatales; family Acholeplasmataceae; genus Mariniplasma. The sequence goes on from JAIOQX010000006.1 coordinate 190,107, forward strand.
TTTAGTTTCATCTACGACTAAATAATTAACAACTTCAATTTCTATTTCATCTGTTAAAGCATCATCATACATTGATGTTGCAGTAATGGTAACCATACCTGAAGATAATGCAGTTAAAATACCTGTTTCACTTACGGTTGCAACTGTTTCATCGCTTGATGTCCAAGTCACATATTCATATGCATCATCTGGACCAACATCTGCAGTTAAAGTCATCATTGTATTTGCATTAACGATTTCATTACCTGAGATGATTAAAGTTTCTGCAGGATTATAAACTCTTGCAGTTAGTGTTTCTTTAACCGTATCATCATAAGTTGATACAACTTCAATAGTCACTAACCCGTTATCTAAACCTGTTAATAAGCCTGAGCTAGATACACTTGCAATTAAACTATCTGAAATAACAAATTCTACCTCATCATTTGATGTAAATAAAATTTGTTCTGTCTTTCCTACCCATAGTTCAATATAGGTTTCTTCTACAGATAGATCAATAGATTTTCTAACAGTAACTGAAATCTCTTCAAATACTGTAGTATCTGTTGTTGAAGTAATCGTTAATGTTGCAACACCTTCACTCACCCCTGTGATCGTATCACCACTTATCGTGAAAATTGCTTCATCACTTGACGAAAGACTTACATCACTATTTGCTGTATATGACAAGTCAACAGTTTCTCCTGTTTTTAATGTATATTCGCTTTGAGTTGTTGTAATTTCAACGCTACTTTCTACGGTTACAACAATAGTCACAAATATCGCTTCATCACTTTTTGAAATCACCTTCACATTCGCACTACCAACACTTAAAGCAGTTACCAAACCACTTTCACTTATTGTTAATACGTCTTCATCACTTGATTCAAATACAACTGAATCATTTGCACCTACTTCGATTTGATATGTTTCACCTGTCTTCATTGTGACCGCAAGGTCATCGACTGAAACAGTAATTTCTTTGCCACAAGAAAATAAAACAAACAAAACAAATAAAAACGATAAACTTAATACGCCTCTTTTAAACATGTTTTTTCTCCTCCACTTTACGATATATTAGATTTGCTATTTGATTTCTATATCTTATAATATGATTTAACTCTCTTTTTGGATGAACTGCATTAGATAGCATCACAAACCCTATCTCGTTTTTTCGATCGATGAACATATTACATCCAGTAAACCCTGTATGTAAAATACTTTGATCAAAATCTACATAATCTCCTGCTGAACTCCCTTGAGTAGGTTTATCCCATCCAAGTGCTCTTTTTAACGGTGTATCTTTTAAAGACAATTTTTCTTCTCTGACTTTAAATATCATATTTAGTGTTTCTTTTTTTAATACAAATTTATCTTCTAGTATTGCTTTTATAAATATAGCTAAGTCATGTGTTGTTGAAAAAAGACCTGCATGCCCTGCTTGACCTAACGCAAATGCTTTTTCATCATGAACCCTACCTTTAAGTAACCCTTGATAGACTGCATCATCTCTTAACTCTGTCGGTGCACATCTATCTATATCAGGAAGATATGATGTATCATTCATCCCTAAAGGTTTAAATATTAGTTCTTGTCCATTTTCATTTAATGATTTATGAGTAATCTTTTCTATCATCAACCCCAATAATATAAACCCGATATCTGAATAACAAATACGACTACCTTTTTCATATATAATTTTAACACTTTTTATTCTATTGATCACATCAGTCTTATCTTTAAGTGTATTTGCTCGTGAAATATCAGCTGGAAGTCCAGAAGTGTGTGTTAAAAGATCATATACACATATATCTTTGATATGAAACCAATCAAGAATATCAGAGACACATGTATCAAGTGATAATAGATTATCTTCAATAAGTTTCATTACCAATGTAGTTGTAGACACCACCTTAGTAAGAGATGCGATATCATAAATTTCATTACCTTTTAAAGGTTTTAATTCAGGATAGGTTTGCATATATCCGACATAAGATGACAAAGTTTTTTTTGCTTTGTATACAATTGAAAAATGTGCACCAGGAAAGTGTTTCAATGAAACACCTTCCTCTAGTACATCTTTAATAATTTTATCTATCATTTTAAGTTAACTTTTTCTTTTTTTCTGATCATAAACACCAATGATGTTCCTAATACCAATGCAAAAGTAATAAATATCGCACTATTTGTATTAATCGCAGAAAAACAACCAGTTTTAGGAGGATCTACTTCCTCTTCTTCAATCAAGCTACAAGCTCCATTAATATACTCATATCCTGTAGCACAAGAGGTATCAATAACCTCAAGACTAATTGTTCTAATAGAACTTTCAACACCTTGATCATTTATTGCTTTAAAAGAAACTACATAAATACCCAATTGATTAATGACGACTGGTGTACTATACAACATCCAATTGCCAGCTCCAATCTTATAATAAATATCATCATCTGACATTAAATTGATTGTTACTCTATCTTCAAATTTATATTCCGATACAATTGTTCCAGTAATACTAAAAACAGGCTGATCTACTGGTTCTACTTCTTTGACTACATCACTTTCCCAAGGGAATGATGGATATTCAGTCCAATAAGTTAATGACAATCTTTCTAGAGAACTAACGATATTTGTATTTAAATTATTTAATGTTTTATATGAGAAGATTGAACTACCAATAATACTATCATATTGAGAAATATATCTTAACTGTTCAATGAGTTCATTTGGATCATCCCAAGTATTATCTGTATATCTATAAAAACCTATCCCTATAATTAAATCTACACCTGATGCTTCTGTTAATTCTGCCCACCAATCTACTAAATCAGCAAACGGAGCACTACTATGATTAAACTGCCAATAAAGTTGTGGCATGATGTAATCTAGCCAACCTTCCATCACCCATTTTCTGGTATCTGCATAAGCATAATTATAACTTTCAAATGTTGATGATGTATGTGAGCCTAATTCACCACCTGGTCTAATATTTCCACTATAATCATATTTTGATTTCCAGATGCCTGAAGGGCTAATACCAAATTTAATATTTTTATCTTGAGTTTCGTTATAACTATGAATTGTATTCGATAAGTTTTCAATGAGCATGTCAACGTTTCTTCTTCGCCAATCAGCTAATGTTTCACCTGTGTTTTTAGTTCTATTATAAAGTTCTTGATCTTCTGATGCGTCTATATTACTTAAATAGAAATAATCATCAAAATGAATACCATCAATATCATATTTACTCATTAACTCATTTACTACATTTAAAATATATGCTCTAACTTGTGCTTCGCCTGGATTTAAAATTAGTTTTCCGTCCGCTCCAGCAATCACTAGATCAGGATTTTGTTTCGCAAAATTATCATCATGAAGTAAATCAAGTTGAGTTTGCTTAGCACTTGTTCCAGTTGATACACGATATGGATTTAACCATGCGTGCACTTCAATGCCTCGTTTATGAGCCTCTTCAATAATGAATCCAAAGACATCCCATCCAGGACTACTACCTTCTACACCTGTTAAGTATCTACTCCATGGTGCATAATCACTATCATAGAAAGCATCATTCATTGGTCTAGTTTGAAAGAACATAACATTAAAGTTTAAGGCTTCTAATCGATCTAACATCGTTATAATTTCTGTTTTATAAGATGCTTCTGAATAATGCATACCAATATCTATATTAGCAACAGTTGCAACCCATACAGCTCTAATTTCATCTGTTTTTTCTGTATAACTCGTTGGTAATTCTATAGGTGTATCTGTTTGGAAATATTCAACAACTGAACCATCTCTTATAATAAATCTATTGTTTTCAGTTGGTGGAATAGATAATCTTACACGCTGATCCAATGTTTCAGAAATATTTAATGCTTGATCTTTTGCATAATATTCTATTGTGAAATTACCATCAAATATAAGTTCTAAAGCTTGGCTATAAACTTGCCAATTTGACCAATTTGTACCATTATGTATTCTATAATAAATAACATCATTAACATCTCCAGGTGTTAATTCTACAGTTGTTTCTTCAATGTAGAAAATGCCTTCTTTATCCCCTATAACAGTAATGATAGGGTCTTCTGGTGCACTTTGATCAATTGTGATCTCGCGTGAAATTACATGTTGAAGTCCATCTTCATTTCTCACAGATATTTGATAATCTCCTTCTTGATCAATTGTGAAAGCTGTTGTATATGTCATCCAACTTCCATCATTAATTTTATATGATATTTCTGGTGCATCACTATCTAAAGTAACAAGAGCTTCTTGATAGAAAGGATCTTGTCCCACACCAGATATCGAAATGGTTGGATCTGGATAAACCTCATCAACTACATCTATACCTTGTGTATACACGATTGATTCTATACCTTCAGCATTAATTGTTTTAATTTGGAAATAAAATCTTTCAGCTTGGTCTAACGTAATGGGTCCCTCATATAAGTTCCAACTACCAGCTCCAAGAGATGGTCTATTGATTGCAACCCATATTGGATTAGTATCCGACTCAAGTGTTACAACCGCTCCAACTATATAATCATCACCTAGCATATCACCAGATATGGATAGGGTAGGTATATCATTATTTATTTTATCAATTTCAAATTGTATACCTTCTACTAGACTTTCTTGAGCACTTCCGTTAACTGCTTTGACATAAATGACATGATCGCCTTGAGCCGTAAACTCAAGAGGTGTAGTATATAACGTCCACGAGAAATCCCCTAAATGATAATAGATATCATCAGTTGCTGATAGACTAACCTCAACATCAGAGCGATATGCTCCATTGCTAAATGTGCCATCTATCGTATATGTTGGTGTGTCTACACCACTACTTTCCCAAGTGTTTAAAGGCGTTGTTGTCCATGCGTTATTAACTACATAATCCATATGTGATGTATCTAGATAAGACGCACTATATAACATAGACCCTTTTATTTCTGGATATTTTTGGTTATATTTTATTTGTTCATAAAATTCTGATACATGATACTCAGTCTTATAAATCCCATGACCAATAATTAAATCAACATCTGTTCCTCGAACTGTTTCAACCCACCAATCTACAACGTCTGCGTATGGAGCAAGTCCATGTCTAAAATTCCAATAGATTTGTGGATTCATATAATGAACCCAACCTTCTTCTACCCATTTTTTAGTATCTGCAAATTGTGAATAATATGTTTGACTTGAACCAGATGCTACATTTGCTCCATCAGGTTCTCCAACTTTCCAAATGCCTAAAGGTGAAACACCAAATCTAACATCTTTAGATTCTGATAAATTATAAGCATCTACAGTTTCTTTAACGCCACGAATGGCATCATTTACATTTTCTCTTCGCCAGTCTGCTTGAGTTTGACCGGCTTCTTTATATGTGTTATATGTTGCGCCATCAGTTGAGACACCTGCATATGGATAAAAATAATCATCAAAATGGATTCCATCAACATCATATAAATCCATAATCTCATCAACAACATTTTGAATATATGTTACAACTTCTGGTTCACCAGGATTTAAGATGAGTTTGCCATCATTATCTGCAATAACTAAATCTGGATTTAATCTTGCAAAATTTTCTGCATGAAGACCATTAAGTAATGCTGTTTTATCACCTGCTGTTGTTGTCACTCTATAAGGATTCATCCACGCATGAAATTCGATACCTCTTGCGTGTGCTTCAGATACTAAATACGCCATGACATCCCAGCCTGGATCAGTACCCTCTGTACCCGTTAGATAACGACTCCATGGTGCATATGCACTATCATAGAATGCATCATTTCTAGGTCTTACTTGAAATAAGATAGCATTCATATGTGCAGCTTCCATTTCATCTAACAAACTATCATATGCTGCTTTATATTGTAATTCACTAGAATAGACAGGCATATTTAGGTTATAAACGGTTGCAACCCAAACACCTCTAAATTCACTTGTTTTTTCCACATAAGTTTGTGGTGTTTGTACACGATCGCTTGTTCCATAGTGATAAACAGCTGAACCACCAACACTTAAATCTTGTAGGGGCCCATCTGCAATCGTTTTAATGCCTATACCTAATGTAAAAACACCTATGATTATAAATATGAAACTCATTATTTTCTTCATTTATGCCTGCCTCCTGTAAATAACTCTTCTACTTTTTTAACACCTAGTTCTGTTTTACCAGAATCAGTAAACGTATGACATGTAAAAAACACATGACCTTTAACTTCTTTAAACTTAGAAACATATTTTAATTGATTTACTATTTCTTCAGGATTTTCAAATTCACCTTCATTACCAAGACGATATAAAGCATGTCCGATATATAAATCAACATCAGTTTTTTTGACAGCATCTACCCAAAAATTTACTATATCTGCAAACGGTGCAATTGCATGTCCGAATTCCCAATAAATTTGAGGAACTATATAATCTATATAGCCTTCTTTAACCCATGTATAACTATCTGCATATTCATTTGAAAAACTTTGACTGCATTTAGGATCAGTATTTGATCCAAATGTATCTTCAGTTTTGTTTTTCCATATGCCAAATGGAGAAACACCGAATCTCAAGTTTGGATTAACTTTTTTTAACTCTATATGCATATCTCTAATGACTTCTGTCACTTGAGCTCTTCTAAAATCTTCTATAGACTGAGATACATCTGTTCTTTGTTCATATTCTTTGATATCATTATCGCTTTCAATAAGCCCGCCATATGGATAAAAATAATCATCGAAATGGATACCGTCTATATCATAATTTGTCGCAAGTTCGATCATTGACTCTAATATAAATGATTTTACCTCATTTCGTGCAGGATTTAAAATTAATTGCCCTCTATGGTCAGTTACAACTAGATCTCTATGTTGTTTTGCGAAGTTTAAATCATCACATTGATCTAAATATTCAGATTTAGATAATTTAGATACCATAGAGACTCTATATGGATTACACCATGCATGAAACTCTATTTGATATTGTCTTGCTTGTTCTATAACCCATTTTAATACATCAAAAGGAGGTTCTTTTCCTTCTTTTCCTGTTAAATATCTACTGTATGGATTTAACTTGGATTGATAAAATGCATCATTAGTTGTTCTTACCTGAAAAAACACTGCATTTAAATTAAATCTTTTGCAAGTTTCAAAAATATCAATAACTTTATCTTTGTAAGCATCTATATCTTCAGTTGTTGGCATGTCTATGTTTAATACATTTGATATCCACATTGCTTTAAATGGTTTATCTATATATTTTTTAGGGATGACTACTTGTTTTTTTGTGTTATAAAAATTAATTGGAGTTTTTTCGTCTTTATATTTATACAACTTCATTTTATTGCTCCTTAGTATAATATGCTAAATATTTTTTATTTGATTTAATAAACATTTCAAAAGCTGATTTTGTCTGTACGTGATCAAACATTAAAGGGTGCACTTTTAAACTTGATAAAATTTTATTTAAATCTTTTTCATAAATTGCATCCGCAAAAAGCTCTTCAAAAGATTTAATGTGTTGGAGAAGCCCTTTAATTTGATTAGGTATTCTTGACATATGAATAGGCATTGGCCCATCTTTTGTGATTCTTGCAGAAATTTCTATTGCTGAATTTTCAGGAAGATCATTCAAATGCCCATTGTTAATTGTATTGATGATTTGATAGTCTCTTTTATCAGTTATCATCGATTCGATTAACTCAACAGTTTTAATGGTTTGTTCTAATCCGCTTCTTGTCTTTAACAAATCCATAGCTTGAACTACATTTGATTTTTTATATAAATCAAAGAGTTGATTTTCTATCAATGTGTTTAAAACTGGTTCTGTTTTTTGATGCTCAAAATTATCAATAAACTCATTTAGTTTGTCTTCTTGTTTATACATATATTTTAAATCTGTACTGGGATACACTTCAAAATCTTTAAGAAAGTCTTTAGACCAACAGCATTTGTTTTCTTCTTTTAGTATGATTTTTATCAATTCTCTAAATTTATCTTTTTTCTTATGAAAAGCATGTGTCATAAATGTGATTGGACTTAGCCCTGCAGCATATATAATCAATTGACTTTCATCAATTTTTAATAAATCGGAAAAACACGCTTGAACTTTTAATGGCACATGAGAGATTCCTATATATTTATCAAATTCGGCATATCTAATAACTGCTTCACTTATAAGTCCCATGGGTTGCGTAAGATTGATCATCCACGCATCTTGACATACTTCATTCATTTCATCAATAATTTGATAAATAACTGGTATAGTTCTAATTGCATCAAATACACTACTCATACCAAAAATATCGCTGGCATACATATGATGTTCATAACAAATCTTCTCATCAACGAGTTTTTGAGCATACATACCCACATTAACTTGAGTTACCACATAGGTTGCATGTTTTAATGCATCTCTTCTGTTCGTTGATTTAAATAGCTTTAAATCACTTTTTTGTTCATTGATAAGCTTTTTAGAAAACTCATATATGATATTTAATCTATCTGCTTGCTCATCAATATCAACTAACCATAATTCATCAACTCTAAACTCATCATGTTTATCTATTAAGCTTTGAACTAAAAACGGTGTATATGATGATCCTCCACCAATAACAACAATTTTAACTTCTTTACTCATAGTCATTTCCAACTTTCATTTAGATTTATTAATCAAATGTGTTTTAACGATAATAGTTTATTTGTCCTAATATTTTATAATCTTTTGCTCCAGTAGCACTTTTAACACTTGAAGGCAAACGATTGATTGTTTGATTTCCTAAGATTAGAAACGCTAAGGCTTCTTTATATTGACTACTATAGCCGTATTCTTCTAAAACTGCTACTTTAGTATCTTTCATCTTTTTAGCAAGCTCATTTTTTATAAACAAATTAAGTGCGCCTCCACCACATAAGATCAGTTCATCAACTGGTTTTTTGATTAAGTTTTTATAACTGTTTACAATTGAATCAACAACAACCATGGATAAAGTGCATATGATATCTTCTGCTTTGTCTTCTTTATACATTGAGATTATATCTTGAGTGTATGCATCTCCAAAAGTTTCTCTTCCTGTTGATTTTGGATAGGGTAGTTTATAGTAGGGATGATCCATCATCTCTTGATACATTTGCCCAATGATTTTACCTTTGCTTGCAATATCACCGTTTGCATCATAATCTAATTGATAAAACATTTGACAAGCTTTATCGATCATCATGTTACCTGGGCCACTATCAAAAGCAATGACATCATCTAATTGAGCACCTCTTTGTATATATGTCATATTGCTTATTCCACCAATGTTGTGGATTGCTCTTGATTTATTTAAATCAGAAAAAAGTATAAAGTCTGCATATGGAACCAGTGGTGCACCTTGTCCTCCACTAGCAATATCAGCAAGTCTAAAATTAGAAATCACTGTAGTTTTACACATCTCAGCAATCACTGAAGCTTCACCTAGCTGTAGAGATGATCTAAATAATTTTTGACTTGAAATAGGAATGTGATAAATAGTTTGTCCGTGAGATGCGATAAAACTAATCTCTTCTGGATTAATATTTTCGCTTTGATAAAAATCTAAAACAGCCTGACCAAATACATACCCAAGTTCTACATTTAAACTGCTTATTAAAGAAGCTGATGATATGTGATCATCCATGGCATCTCTTATTTTTTGAACAACATCCTCTTTAAATGGATAAGTTTTTTCTTTAAGTACTTTAACTTTAGTATTTAAAGAAACTCCTGATATCTCAGCTAAAACAATATCTATGCCATCTAAGGATGTTCCGCTCATTAATCCTATAGCTAATTTTTTCATATATACACCTTTTCACTATCATTATAATGCATAAACACAATAAAAAGAGAAAGCGCTTGAGTTTAGGTTGTTTTTTTCAAGATTAAAAAAAACATGAACTCTTGTGAAAAAACAAAATCATTAATTTTAATCCGTTTTTGATACAAAAAACACCTTCTTTTGAAGGTGTTATCTTTTAAATTTTTTAAATGATTTATAAGTCATCTCTAGTGTTCTAACAGAACGATCAATATCCACATATGCACATCTTGCAAAAAGTGCATCTATCATACACATTTGAGAGATTCTTGAAGTCATTGCTGCACTTCTAAACTCTCCTTCTAGTGAAGATGTATATAAGACAACATCTGATAAATCAGCTAACATAGAACTTCCTATCTTTGTAATGCTAATAATTTTTGCTTTGTTTTCTTTAGCAAGTAATGCTGCACTTATAATCTCTTTTGTTTTACCTGAATTGGAAACAAATATGATCACATCTTTTTGACTGATAAACGTTGCATCTACCAACTGATCATGTGATTCACCTTGAGCGATACAAAATTTATTGATTCTTCTAAGTTTCATTTCTAAGTCTTTACAAACTAGATATGATGATCCTTTACCAAAAATTAATATTTTTCTAGCACCCATAATGAGCTCTGCAGCTTTAGATACAGTTTCTTCATCATAAAGTTTTAAAGTATCTTCTAAAACTTTAATATTGTTTTCAATTGCTGTTTTTCCACAATGAGAATCTTTTGCTAAAACAACATCAAAATACTCTTTATTTTCTGGAACTTCTACTTTAGCATTCGCTAATATAAAGTCGATTTTAAAATCTTTAAACCCTTTATATCCAAGCTTCTTACACATTCTAACAACAGATGCAGGTGATGTGTATGCAGCTTCAGCTATTTTTTCTACACTAAAGTCTTTAAGTACTGATTTATTTTCAATTAAATAATCTAATACTGCTCTTTCAGCCATGCTTAAATCTTCTTTATATTTAAGCATATTTAACATGACACTAATATCAATCACCCTTCCTTGTATGTAATCATAACACTGTAAGTGTTTTCATATACATTATATCATCTAAATACTTATTTTAAAACTTAGAATGCTTAATACAAAGAGAAACAATTGATATTTAGGTTTATTTAAATAACTTTGCCTGGATTTAAAATATGTTTTGGATCAAAACTCTCTTTTATGCCCCTCATGATTCTTAATTGGGTATCTCCCAATAAAGTTTTCATATATGCTCTTTTAGCAAATCCAATCCCATGTTCTCCAGAAACTAGACCTCCAAAACTAAAAGCTTTTTCATACATGAGTTTGAATCCTTTTGATATTTTTTCTTCCCAAATCTCTTTAGGCATAGAATCTTTACAAAAGTAGATGTGTAAATTGCCATCACCAACATGTCCAAAATATGGAATTCTTATATCTAAGTCTTTACTCAATTTTCTAACATAAGTTAAAAACTCACTAATTTTAGATCTTGGAAGAACAACATCACATTCATCAATTTCATCAGATGATGATTTGATGGCTTCTAAAAATCCGCCTCTAACATTCCAAACACTATTTCTTCTCTCTTCTGTATCTACTAAAAAGACATCAATTGCATGATATTTTTCAAGACATAATTTAGATGCAACACTGATGTCTTGATCAATCGCATCTTCATTATTTCCATCATAGCTTAATAATAAATATGCTTCAAAGTTATTATGTGGTATTTTTTTACCTAAGAATTCTTCGCTATACTGTAAAGATTGTTTTTCTAAAAATTCTACTGCAACAGGTAGTACATGATCAACAATTAATTTAGGTGCTGCAGCTATTGCGTCTTCTCTATTTTTAAATGGAACTAATAAGCTAACTGTTTTTAATGGTTTTGGAATAAGTTTTAAAGTTGCTTCTACAATAATAGCAAGCGTGCCTTCACTTCCAATAACTAAATCTTTTAAGCCATAACCGGTTGAGTTTTTTACAACTTTACCACCAAATTTTTCAATGCTTCCATCAGGAAGTACAACTTCTAATCCTCTAATCCAGTCTCTAGTTACACCATACTTAATTGCACGCATGCCGCCTGCATTAGTTGAAATATTCCCACCTATGGTTGCTGTTTTTTCACCAGGATCTGGTGCATAAAAGAGTCCTTCTTTTTCTACGCATTCATAAATATCAAGCAATAGTACACCCGGTTCTACTCTTAATGTTAAGTTTGTTCGATCAAGTTCGATGATTTTATTCATTTTTGATGTATCTAATAAAATACCACCATAAATCGGTACACAAGCACCAACTAAACCAGTGCCTGCTCCTCTGACTGTTACTGCTATGCTTTCTTGATTGGCATAAGCCATAATTTTTGATATTTCTTCTTTGTTTTTCACCATGATATGAACATCAGGATAAGCATTAACTGTACCAAGTTCATCATGAGAAAAATCTTTTTCTATTTGATCTCCAACAAAAAATCTATCATGATCAACAAATGAAAGTAACTCTTTTAAGTCTCTTGAATCAATTTTCTTATAATTCATCTTAGGCCTCCAATATTTGGTCCACTAATCTATTAAGCTCTGGTAGAACATCATACACATCTCCAACAATAGCATAATGGCTTATATCAAATAGTTTATTACTTTTATCCTTATTTACGGTAATGATAAGCTCACTATCTTTCATACCTTCTATATATTGGACTGCACCACTAATCCCTAAATTGATAATTAATTTTGGTTTAACTGTTCTTCCTGAAAGTCCTATTTGTTTTTTAGCATCAAACCATCCATTTTCAATTAATGGTCTAGTACATGCGATCTCTGCATTTAATTTTTTTCTTAGTGGTTCTATTAAATCTAGGTCTTTTTGTTTCTTAAAAGCGCGCCCTACTGCAATGATGACTTCAGCATCGCTGATGTCATTAACTCTAGGCTTTGGATAATGGTCTATGATTTTAATTGTAGACTGTTTATTAATTAAAGATGTATCTTCGTAAATGGCCTTACCATGAGGTTTCACAACATCTGCTTGATCAAACATTTTATATCTTATTGTTGCCATTTGAGGTCTATCATTTGGTGTGTGGATCTTAGCCATAATGTTACCCCCAAATGCTGGTCTGATTTGAAGTAGATCTTTTGACTCTGTCATATCTAACATTGTACAATCAGCAGTTAACCCTGTCTTTAATCTTGCCGCAACTTTAGGTGCAAAACTCCTACCTAGAGGTGTCCCTCCATATAAAATCACATTATTATGATATTTGTTAAAGAATGCTTCAACAACATTTGTATATAGTTCTACATTAAAATCTTTAAATGCTTGATCTTGATAGACAAAAACTTTATCAACACCAAAACTTAATGCTGTTTCAACAATATCAGAAACATCATCTCCACAAACAATCGCAAACACTTCTTCCTTACTCTTTTTAGCGAGTTCTTTTGCTTTACCAATCAATTCCCAACTTACAGGATGAGCTTTATTTTCATGTTGTTCTATAAATACTGCAATGCCGTTATACTTAGCTTTATCAATCTTAGGTTTAGGATTATCTATGAGTTCACAAACTCCTAAAGGACCTTTTTTAACACACATCTTACATATCTTACAAGATGCATTAATAGATAAATATGCATCTTGATAATCAAATGCATTAAAAGGACAAATGTCTATTAATTGTTTTGCGAAATCTTTAGTTACTTTATCTTGATTTACTTTTATATATGCCATATGATCACCTAAACATATCTACTTTCTTTTAAAATATCAAATATTTTTTTAGATAATGTTTTACCATCACCTTCAACCATTTCTGATTCCATGGTTTTATTTGGTGGAAATATTTCTTCTACTTGTGTAGGAGAACCACTTAATCCATAATGTTCAGGATCTTGATCTTCTAGATCTTTTAAAGTCATCATTGGTATTTTGTAAGACTCAAAAGTCTCTTTTCTTTTAAATGATGGTAGTCTTGGAACATAACTATCTTTTTCTACGGTAATTAAACATGGATAATCAACTTCTACTTTTTCATCGTATAAATCATATCCGCTGACAACAACTATAGATTTTTCTTTAACCTCTATAACTTTTTTAACATAAGGGACATGAGGGATATGTAAAAACTCTGCAATTTCTGGTCCAACTTGTGCAGTATCTCCATCGGTGGTTTGTTTCCCACAAATGATTAAATCATATTTACTAATATGTTTGATCAGTTGACTTAATGTATAAGATGTTGCAAGTACATCAGCACCAGCAAACCTTCTATCAGTTATTAATGTCGCATCATCAGCACCCATATATAAAGCTTCATTTAAAACAATGGTTGCGCTAGGCGGTCCCATTGATACTGCATGTATATTGATATCTTTTTGACCTTTTTTAATTTGAAAAGCCGCTTCTAATGCATAAAGATCATATGGATTCATCTTTACATTATTCCCGTCTCTTTTTAAAACACCTGTTTTAGGATCTACTTCTACATTAGACGAAGCAGGTACCTGTTTGATACATGTTATTATATTCATCATTACACCTCGCAAAACTTGATATATACATAAATAACATATCATAGATATGTAAAACTAAAAAGAACATATACACGAATGTATATGTTTTTTCAGGATTAGGAAAATATATTCATTTTGTTAATCGTTTAATTCAGATTTTGTAAAATCTTTAATCATATCGATTAATAGATTTATATCATGTGGATAAACTTGATATAGATAAGATTGACTATAAACTGATGATATATAATCAACGCCACCTTTTGCTCTAATAGATATTTCATGTAATCCTACGCTTAAGTTTAAAGGAAGGGATGTATTTGTGACAATCGTTTCTTTTCCATCAATTAAGACACTGTATGATATACTTCCTGGAATTTGATCAAATCTTAAATTGCCTTGAACATCCACATAAATATTAGATGGTGTATCTAATTGATCTCTAGTATCTGGCCAAGAAGGAATCGGATCAGGAACGACCTGATGTTCACCTCTTACAAAGAATATACCATTGCTGATTGCTCTTAATCTACCATCAGATGGTGTATTTAAGATAATATATCCTTCTTCTTGTTCATCATCAATTAATGCCATTGTGGAAGAACCGCCACCATCTAAATTGTAAGCGTCAACTGCGCCATAATAAAACATAATTTCTGCAAGCTCTGGAAGTGTAACTCCATCTCTACCGCTTGGTTTATCTCTACCATCAACAACCATAAAGAATACTGTACCATCTGCTTTAATTCCAACAGCTGTTCTAGGCGCTGGAAAGTTCCAAGAAGCTCCACCATTTAGGCCCACATTAACTGCGCCATCTATAACAAGATCTTGACCATCGGTACCAATTGCAAATCTGACATCTTCAAATTGATTAATGACATCTGCTTGAACAACAACATAATCATTTTCAGTAATCAATTGATCACTGTTAAATTCATATCCAACTATGACCATTTGGTTTTCTTCGATATTTTCTGTAGTTATCAATTGGCTTAAACTTCCTTTGCCAAAATAACTTCCAGTAGACTCTGTTATTTTAGTTTCTGTTGTATCAATATGGACTCTTGAATAGCCTTGAGGAAGTGCATTTAAATAATTATCAAAATATACACTTATTTCATCGTTACTTTGTGGATCAGCATTGATACGATCTACTTTTAGTTTGTTTTTTAATTGGCCTTCATCATTAAAAACTAACAATTCATATCCATCAAATTGTGGTACGCCATGAACAACTTCACCATTATCTTTGAATCCAACAATAGGGCGGGATGAAGTATCACCTTTAGTGACAACTTCATAATTTCTAATATGAGCAGCTATGGGTCTACCTGTATTATTGATGTCATAAAAGTCACCATTAACACCAGCTAATACTTCATAATTATCATATCTTGAGTGTACATTTTCAATTAAACCATAAATATTGAACATGCCCCATTTTTGATTATCATCTTGTTGAAGCATATAATTATCACCAATAACTATATTTAGATCACTTGCTTGAGTTGGATTAGCAGAAATATAATTCATGACCTGATTGGTTATTTTACCATCATCATTAATAGATCCAATGATACTTGTGTGTCTAATGCCTTCTCTATATTCGGTAACCTTAGTATCTTCATTAATTCTAAAGCTGGCGTGTGCACTTGGTGCATCAAAGATGCCTAATGAAATGATCGTTAATAATATAAATATAAATATTTTTTTCATATATTTATCCTTTCTATATCACAGGTAGGACTAAACCTACTTGACCAAACGCTGTAAATGAAAACGTAAGATGATATGTTTCTTCTCCCAAGATCATATCAAAACTAAAATAATCAAGTTTTTCATTTAATAGCCCTACTTTAAAATTATTTACTTCTCCTTCAGGAAAATCAGATTGGATAAGTTCAGATACTTGATCCAAATACTGATTACTTAAAATGTAATAATCATTTAATTTAGTAAACCAACTAGCTTCTAACATCTGATAAAAACCATAGCCCATCTCTTGATCAACACTTTCTAATAGATAGCTATTTCCTTGTTTTGTATACTGATTTACAGAAGTTTCAAGAGATTCATAATAAATCTTTTCATCTTCCATTTCAAACATAGCAAGGTTATCATCAAAACTTAATGACATTTCATAACTATATTCTATTGTGTTTTGTGAATACTCAACAACAACTTCTATCTTGTAATTAGATAATTCTTTGGTTGCAGCTAACGCAATCTTCATGTCTTCTAAATCTTGATCAACGATCACACAAACTCCATTTTCCTCTATTTGATTGTCTCCACAAGTAAGTGGATCAACTGGATCAACGACTACTTCTTTTCCACACCCTGAAAAAGAAAATAGTAATAAAACAATTAGTACTCCCTTTAGTATTTTCATTTCATACCTTCTCTCTATTTGATATCTCTAATCTCATTTTATGCTTTATCTCTTGAAAAAAACTTTTAATAGTTAAAAAAAGTCACTTTAAAAAATAAAGTGACTTTTCGTTTTATAACATTTTAGAAATTCTATTTTCTACATCTTTTTTAAATCTTTCAATGTATTCAACAACATAAGATGAAATATCAAGATTTTCATCTTCTATTAAAGGCGTTAAATCCATCGCAAGACTTACTTGATCAGCTTTATCAATAAAATGTGATTCACTATATGTTGCGTTTGCTAAACGTCTACCAATAGTAGCTAGGTCATATCTTTTTCCACCAACGATTTGTGAGTCAAAGACTTCAACTAAACTTGAAGCTAGGTTTGGATGCCCACTGACATCAAAACTTACTTTTTCTGTATCAACTACCCAATCCAAATTACGCCATACTTCGCATCCATAAACTTTTTTAGGTCTATCAGCTTTATCCATTTTTCTTAAAGCTTTAATCACTTTAGTTGTTACACCAATATGTGTATCATGTTTATCAGCAAGATTATGTGTATAAAGTATTTCTGGTTTTGCTTCATTAAGTAAATCTAATAATTCATCAATGATTTCTACATTTTTAGGATCTTTAACTTCCTTGCTTGGATGATCTAATAGAGCCAATGCTCCAAATTCACCAATAAATGCAGCTTTTTTCTGTTCTAATTTTCTAATTTCAATCATTTGTTCATCAGTGTAATCTTTGTATTCCATATCTCTAGCAGATCCAGAACCATTGGTTACAACAACTCCAAAGAACCAATTATTTGGTTTATTAAAACATTTTAATATACCGTCATAAGCCATAATTTCAATATCATCTTGATGTGCAGCAATACTCATATGAGTTGTTCTTTTAATAGCTTGTTCTACTGGCATATTATCAAAGATAAAAAATTCTGCACTGTCTTTAATTAATTTCATTTTAATTCCTTCTTTTCTTTATATTTTTGGAAGACTTGCAGCCGCTATTGATTGGCCAACTCTTCTTGATTTCTCGTCAGGTAATTGTATATGAATATTTTGTGATAAAGTTTCAAATTCTTGTTTTAAGACTTCTTTAGTCATCTTAATGATTAAGTCTCCTCCTAATGAAGAAGTGACTCTACCAAGGACTAATACATGCTTAATATCATAAAACTTCGCGTAATATGCAATGCTATATCCAAGATAAATACCAATCGTCTCAAAGATTTCTTTTGCACCTTGATGTCCATTTTTAAGTAGGTCTTGTACTTCTTTTAATTTCTCAGCAGGAGATAGATTCTCATCTAATATAATCCCAGCAGATGGTGCAAGTTTAATAACCGCATCTTGTGAAAAGTATTTAACACCACATCCAAAGTCATTACTCCATTCATCAACTGATGCATCTAAATTAAAATCTACCGGTGAAAATGCTGGTTCATTTAACCATCCCGTAATATATCCGTTTTTATCAATATATCCTAGTGCTTGAGATGTGCCCATCGCAAGACCTAAGACTTGATGATCATTTAGACTCATTGCACCTGCAAGTGCTGTGACATCGCCATCATTTGCAACTTCAATTGGAATATCACCCATATCTTTTGCAATATCAATATATATATTTTTAATGTATTTTTCATAATCTTGGTCACTTACTTGTCTAAAAAGAGATGCGACCATTGCTTGATTATCAACATATACACCCGCACTAGAAATACCAATACCATCAACTTGTGGCATCTTTGATGCTGCTCTTAATATTGAATCTTTTATACCATTAATATGATACATCGGATCACTATTGGTCTTTGGATGCCAAACGACTTCTTCTGAAAATATAGTTTTTCCGTTTATAACAGCTGATACTTTTCTATCTGATCCGCCTGCATCAAATCCTATTCGATATCCATCTAAGTGTCTTCCGACAGGTTTTGCAGATTCATTTTCTGTTAATTCTTGATCTTGATTTAAAGTAATTACTTGAAATGGTTGTTCATAGATGCGTTCCATAAATAAAACATCAAATGAACGAGTACCATCTTTAGCATAAACTTTTCTTAAATAGTCTCCAAGCTCTGATGGTCCTTTAAAGTAAATGATATATCCACCTTTTAGCCATAACAAACTTTTAACTAATCTTTCTAGAAAAAACATATTTTCTTGATAATCTTTATGGCTTTTGTTAAACACAACTGTTTTAAATACTGATAAATTTTTTTGCTGTCTTTGAATTCCTATTTCAATTTCACTATAATTATGACTCTTTTTAACTTGTTCTTCAAAATTTTCATGCGCAAGAATTGCTGGCATAAAATCTTTATCTAAAGTAGAGCTTACTTTTGGTTTTACATTAAATTTAAATGTCTGCATACTTCCACCTTGCTTTCACTAATATATTACATAAAAACAGTATGTAATTCAATCCATCTCTACCTTATTTATAGGTTTTGTCACAATTTAATTATTTTTTTCACATTTTGAAATAATATCTTGTGCTGATAAATATCCAGTTGAAAGTGCTATGGTGATATTATATCCTCCAATAGGTCCATGTAAATCAGTAACTTCACCAATAAAGTATAACCCTTTGTGAGATTTAACTTCCATAGATTTTGGATTGAGTTCTTTAGTATCAATCCCGCCTTTATTCACATAGGATTTTTCTTTATCTTCAACTCTATCAATAACAACTTCAAAAGCTGTAAAGATTTGACAAACTCTATTTAAATCTTTTTTCTTAATTTCGATTATTTTTTTAGATTCAATATCAAGATGATTTAACAAAACTTCAACAATTCGTTTAGTTGTATACATTTCTAAAACTTTATGTAGTTGTTTATCATTTTGTATGATAAATTGTTCCATAAGTTTTTCATAACTTAAATCAATAAATGAAAATTCTAAAATAGATTGTTTAGATTGTTTAATGTCTTGATCTATAAATTCTGCTAAATGCATAATTACAGGGCCACTTAATCCAAAATGAGTAAACAATAAATCGCCTTGATAAGTTTTCTTTAATTGCTTAATTTTCACATTTCTTGCTGATAAAGATACTCCTTGGAGCGCAATAAACTCAGTTTTTATTTGATTAGAGTATATATGGGTTTCTGCCGGTGAAAATTCAAAGTAGTTTATGCCTAAATACTTCGCGAAAATTAATCCATCTCCACTACTTCCTGTAGATGGAAAACTATTTGACCCTGTTGAAACAATCACGTTTCTTGCAAAATATTCTTCATCTTTTGTAACAACTCTATAAAGACTACCTTTTTTATGAATTTCTTTAACACTTTGATGATACTTAATATGCGCTTCAGATAAATCTTTAGTTAATGCCTCTAAGACACTTAATGATTTTTCAGTCTTTGGGAAATACTTAAAATTATTCTCTAGAACTAATTCAAGATCATGTGCATTAAAAAACGATAACACTTGATTTGATCCAAATGTTTCTAATGCATGATATAAAAATCTTTTATGTTTAAACGTTAAGGTGTCAATAAAATCTCTAACTGATAAATGATTAGTCACGTTACATCTTCTACCACCAGTTAGTAATAATTTTTTTCCACATTTTTCATTTTTTTCTAATAATAGATAATTTAGATTTGCTTGTTCTAATTGGTTTGCTGCCATAAGACCGGCAGGTCCTGCACCAATGATAATTGCATCATAGATCATATAAATGTCCTTTAATATAGTTTTCAATCATTTGACTGATGATTTGGTGTCCTAGTTTTGTAGGATGAATGCCATCATAAAAAAGCGATTCAGCAGGCATTAAGGCTAAACTTTTTTCCATCGTATCCTTCATGTCTAATATAGGTAAACTGTACTTTTTTGCTACAGTTTCATAATCATCTCTAAAGACTGATAAATCTTTTATCACATCATCATTACTTTTATCAATAGGAAGTGCATATGGCTTTATTAAAACAATTTCCACATGCTCTAATTTATTTATTATGCTTTTAATAAGTTCTTCAAAATCAGCTTTAAATGTGTGCAATGAAGATGCTTGATTTAACATGTATGGTAGCCATGCATCATTAACGCCTATTAAAATAAAACATACATCTGGAGAAAATTTAATCACATCATCATCTAAACGATTGATTAAATCTTTGACCCTTTGACCACCGATTCCTTTATTGATAAAGTTGATGTCATTGAAAACTTGACTTAAAAAATAAACATATCCATGACCTAAGTCACATGCATTTGTTTTATCTCTTCCTGATTCAGTTACACTATCTCCAAAAAATAAGAATTTTTTCATATGTTTTATCTCCTACTTATATGATAACAAAAAAATCTATTAAAACCTATATTATAGGCTAAGAAAAAGGACTAATTTAACTTAGTCCTTAAAGTCTTTTTTTTAAAATCTAAAATCCTAGTCCACCTAAAGGAGAATCTGTTAAATCATATTCATCTAAATCTTTAGGTAATTTAGGCAATTCAACATTCATATCTGCAACTATTTGTCCAGCTATTTTTATCGTCATACCTTCTTGTACTAATTCGATATCCATTTCGATACCAAATTTTTGAACTTCATCATCTTCAATCACATAAACAACAGATAATTCTAATTTATCAAATTCATTGATAGCATCTTGAATTTCTATTGCGTTTTCCATATAGTCATAAGTATCCCAACCGGTTGTATCCATTGTAGCATCAAGTAATGCATTGATGTTACTTAAGATATTTGCCTTAGTTAGGTTAATCATAAATGTATATGTTGATCCATCTTTATATGCACTGATCATGCCAGCATCTATTAAAAATGTCATCATCTCTAAACTATCAAGTAATTCATCTGGATTAATTCCTATATCTAGATAGTCATCAACCATATCTTCTGGAGATACAAATAGTTCATCCCACATAGTTTGTGTGATACCTAAATTCATCTTATATTTACCATTTTCAATCATATCTTCTTCTGACGATGAATTGACATCTACATTATAATATAAATATTGTTCAGTAAAATAAATATCTAAATCCCCTTTTATTGATTCTGATTCATCGTCCATTGCTGTAGAAACATAATCATATTCAACAGCTAAATCAATTGAATTATTTGATATAAAGGTAACTTCATCAATTTGATCACTTAAAGATATATATGTTTTTGAAGATAATTCTAAATCCATAGTCATATCATATTCTTTAATCATCGTCCAATAATTGATATATTCTTCTTCCACACTCATATCTAGATCAATCGATAATAACATAGCTTGTTCCATTTGTGTATCCATATCAACAGTTGATAACAGTGTATTCATTTCTTCTGCTGTCATATCAACTTTTTTATTTTCATTCACTTCTGGAAAATCCCCTAATCCATTATTACCACATGCTGTTAGTCCGACTAACGCGACAAAAAATAAAACTAAGCTAAATACTTTTTTCATTTTTATTCCCTCCATCTTTATCTATATTATATAATGTTTAAAAATTAATGCAACAAAAAAGAGACAATTGTCTCTTTGTTTGTTTTATAGAATACCTAATTCATCTGCAATCTCTAAAAAGATATCATTAATTGGAAAATACTCAACATCTAACTTCTGAAATATTTTAAAAGTCATATGATCTAATCTTTTAAACATTTCTTCTGTAATTTCTTCTTTCTTTTCTAATTTTTTTGTTATGTCTTGTTCGAAATCTATTAAATCAGCCATATCAGCTTCATCATAGTTTTCAATGCTTGCTAATTCATTTTGAAAATCGATTGCGCTTAACAATAGGTTAATATCCTTAGCTTTTTTTTCTAAAGCTTTAAAGTCATTTTGATATGGCTTTAATAATTGAGTAATCTTATCAATTTGATCAAACAAATAATAAAAACCTGTTTCAAAAATTTGATCTTCATCTTCTGAAAAATTTACTTCATCGATTAATCTATCATATAGATAATCAGTAACATCTAAAACGTGTTTAAAACGTATCATCAAATCTGAATTATTTTCAGTTAAGTATGTTAATAGTTCATGATATTCCATTTTCCAATTTGCATACTCATGATACTTTAATTCATCACGCATGATCTCACCTCAATTAAATTATGCTTTATTTTTTGAACCAAACATTTCTACTTTATCAACTACAACTTTTTTAATTGCTTCACAACCAGGTGCTAATAATTTACGAGGGTCAAATCCTTTTCCTTGTAGATCTTTGCCTGCTTCGATATATTTACGAGTTGCTGCTGCAAATACTAATTGTAGATCAGTATTAACATTAATTTTTGAAACACCTAATGAAATTGCTTTTTTAACTTGTTCAGCTGGAATACCAGTTCCACCATGTAAAACTAAAGGTTTACCATTAGTTACATCTTGAACTTGTTTTAATACTTCAAAGTTTAATCCTGGCCAGTCAGCTGGATAAGAACCATGAATATTACCGATACCTGCTGCTAAAAAGTCGATACCTGTTTCAGAAATAATACGACATTCTTCAGGATCTGCAAATTCACCCATACCAATAACGCCATCTTCTTCTCCACCAATTGAACCTACTTCAGCTTCAACTGAAACGCCTTTAGCGTGACATGCTGCAACCACTTCTTTAGTCTTAGCTAAATTTTCTTCAAAATCATAATGAGAACCATCAAACATAATTGATGTAAATCCTGCTTCTAATGCTTCAAAAGATCCTTTATAAGTTCCATGATCTAAGTGAATTGCAACTGGTACAGTAACATTGTAAAATTCATCTAATGCTTTAACCATTGCTACGACTGTTTTATAGCCACCCATATATTTAGCTGCACCTTCTGATACACCTAAGATAACTGGTGACTTTAATTCATTTACTGCTTGTAAAACTGTTTTTGTCCATTCTAAATTGTTTATATTAATTTGAGCAACACCATAACCTTCTTTATGTGCCTTAATTAACATGTCTTTTGCTGATACTAACATATTTTGTTTCCTCCTTGATTTTTTTCACTTATATTATATTACAAATGTGATGCTTTTACAATGAATAACAGTTGTGTAAACGTTGTTATCACTCCATTTAATCAATTATGTTTAATTGTCGCCTCAATAAAATCTCTAAACAATGGATGTGGTCTAAGCGGTCTTGATAAAAACTCTGGATGGAATTGTGTAGCAACAAACCATTTATGCTCTTTAAGCTCTATCATTTCCACTAAATGATGTTTACTGTTAAATCCTGAAATCATCATCTTTGAAGTTTCAAAAGCTTCTAAATATTTATTATTAAATTCATACCTATGTCTATGTCTTTCTTCTATCATGTTTTTCCCATAAGCTTTATATGCTTTTGAGTCTTTTTTTATCTCACAAGTATATAATCCTAGTCTTAATGTCCCACCTAAATCTTCATCAGAAAGTCTTCCTCTTTGTAGAGAAATTATAGGTTCTTTTGTATCAGGATCTATTTCAGTAGAATTAGCATCTTTAATGTTTAAAACATTTCTTGCATATTCTACAACTGCAAGTTGCATGCCATAGCATATACCAAAAAAAGGAATGTTATGTTCTCTAGCATAAGTGATTGCGGCAAGTTTACCTTCTGTTGCTCTACTTCCAAATCCTCCAGGAACTAAGATACCTTGACAATCTTTAAGTACATCTTTAATATTTGATTGATCAACTTTTTCAGCATCAATCCATTTTATATTGATATGTTTTTTATGAAAATATCCTGCATGTTTTAGACTTTCGGATATGGAAAGATACGCGTCATGTAGTTTTACATATTTGCCTACTAATGCGATATTCACCGAACCTTCAAGATGTTTAATACGATCTATTAATTCAAACCAAGGTTTGACATCGGCTTCTTTTTTACTTTCCATTTGAAAATGTTCTAGTATTCTTAAATCAATTTTTTGTTTATACATTTCAGTAATGACTTCATATAAAACTTCAACATCTACTGACTCAAAAACAGCGTCATTTGCAACATCACAAAACATCGCTATTTTTTCTTTAACGCTTTGATCTATCTTTTTTTCACTTCTAAGTACAATCATATCTGGATGGATCCCTAAGCTCATTAACTCTTTAACACTATGTTGAGTTGGTTTAGTTTTAATTTCATTAGCTGCTTTTAAATAAGGAACTAATGTGTTATGTATATACAAAGTATTATGTAAGCCAAAATCACGTCGTGCTTGTCTAATCGCTTCTAAAAAAGGAAGTGATTCTATATCTCCAACTGTCCCACCAATTTCAGTGATAACTATATCAGGTGTTGTATGTCTTGCGACATCAATTAATTTTTTCTTAATTTGATCTGTAATATGAGGGATAACTTGTACAGTTGCACCTAAGTAATCTCCTCTTCTTTCTCTCTTTAATACTGATTGATAAATTTTACCTGTAGTAATGCTTGAATGTCTATTTAAGTTCTCATCAATGAACCGTTCATAATGACCTAGGTCAAGATCAGTTTCTGCCCCATCATCGGTCACGAAAACTTCTCCATGCTGCAAAGGACTCATCGTACCTGGATCTACATTAATGTATGGATCAAATTTTTGCATAAACACTTTTAATCCTCTACTTTTTAACAATTGTCCAATTGCAGAAGCGGTAATACCTTTCCCTAAACTTGATACAACACCACCTGTGACAAATATATACTTAGTCATATGTTTTTTCCTCCTATGAAAAAATAAAAAAGAGACTCCTAATTTAGGAGACTCTTATATGTGCCCTTGTTCATTATATCAAAAATGGAAATAACTAACAATCAAAAATCTAAATTTCTATAGAATAATATGCTTGATTTTGATAAGTTATTGGTTTAAATCCTATTTTCTCTAAGTATGCGCTATGTTTTTCATGACCTGGCTTACTTAATAATGTTTTATATCCTTGTTTCAAAAACACTTCTTTTTGATTCTTAAACAAAAACTCAGCCATTTTAAAATCTCTATACGCTGGTGTTGAGTAATCAACAATGATTTCAAACATATCTTTATCTGCTTTTTTTCCAATAAATAAACCTGCTGGAACTGTATTTCTACTCACAAAAAATCTTGTTAATGTTTCATCAGATAAATCATAACTTAAATCAATAAATTGACTGATATCTTTGTTATATACGTCCATAAAGTGATTTAGATAAGCATCATCTGCAATTGGGATTAATTTAAATAAATCTTTTTTACCATATAATTGTACTAAATAATAAACATTTACGATAACAATTCCTAAATTCATAACCGCTACTGGATATGAGGCAATAAGTACACCATATACAGCGAATATGACTGAACCGACCATATTAATCCATCTTAATTTTTTTACACTGCTCATCACTAATGATATTAAAACAATAAGTGAAGCGATATACCCTATCCATTCTACCAAATTTGGCATTTACATCATTCCCTTCTATTTTTAGGTTAAAAAAGTGTGTAATTACACACTTTTATAAGTTTTATTCTTCATCATACATATCTTCATAGTCATCCATAATTTCATTATAATCGTCTTCATCATAATCAAATTCGACTTCATCATCACCGTTATCATCATCAGTTGATTTAATTGGTAGTGGTGCTTCGATATATTTTTTCTCTTCGTCTAATTCTTTTTCTTCTTCTGTATCTTTGACTTCATCATCGTCTTCATCATCGTCTTCTTCAACAGCTTCAACTACTTCTTCTTCAACATCTTCTAAATTAAATTCAGTGAAGTCAAGATCATCTTCCACATCTTCGTCATCATCATCTAAAGTTACAAATGCGTAGCCGTCTTTATCCCAAAGTTCTAAATTTCTTTCTTTAAGATCCCATTTATCTTCTCCACAGTATACAAATTTAGCGCTTTGCGTAATATCCATATAAAGTTGAGTCAATCGATCGATATCATCAGCAGACATTTCTTTAATCTCTCTGATTTGTTTTACTAATTCTTGAATCCCCATTGGCTCTTTATGATCTCTTAATAATTGCTCTGCAACGTCAATCATCGCCATTGATTTATAATTATCGTTCATTTCTTCCTCCTAAAACCGTATATATTGTAAACGATTCATCCTTATTTTGCAAGTATTTTCTAGTTTAATTTCGTGAGAATGAGTACAATTGCTAAAATAACTGCCAAAACAACGAATAGTTTCAACATCTTCTTTACAAATGATAACACCCCTAAGACAATGATAATACCGGTAAATACGATCCCTACTATTTTAATAATTTCAGGTAACGGTACAATAAACTCTTGATATAAACCAATTAGTTTACCATCAATATCTAGAGTATTTGCTAGAAAATCATTAAACTTATCATATATCCCAAGAAAAAATCCTTTTAACATATCCCATATTGCTAAATTTATCATGACTTACCTCCTAATATTTTAATCTATTTTCTACCGCTTTACCTAAAGTGAGTTCATCTGCATATTTTAAATCAGCACCCACAGGTAGTCCTGATGCCAATCTTGTAATCTTAACATCTTGTTCTTCGAATAAAGATTTTAAAAATTTCGCAGTCATTTCGCCTTCAACAGTACCATTAGTCGCAATAATCAACTCTTTTGAGTGATTCATTCGATTCATGAGTGTATCAATATTTAATTCTTTATCTGTAATACCTCTAGAAAAATCAATTAATCCACCTAATACATGGTATACACCTTGATAAGACTGCATCTTCTCTAGAATAAAAACATCTTTTGCGTCTGCAACCACCATGATGGTTTCTTGATCTCTATCTTTATCGCTACATACATCGCATATATCTTTATCTGTAAGCATGTGACAAACCGGACAATGTTTAATTTCACTTTTAACTCTCTTTAAGTGATCACTAAATGCTTCGATTTGTTCATCTTTCATATCTGATATTAAAAACAAAGCTAATCTTTCAGCTGTTTTCTCGCCAATACCAGGTAGATTTTGAAAATCTTCCATGATTTTCTTTAAAATGTTTGGAATCATTAGAAACCAAAACCACCCATACCACCAGAAAATTGTCCCATGGTTTCTTCTTGTTCTTTTTCGATTTGTTTTAAAGCATCGTTAACTGCTAGTAAAACAGCATCTTGTAGTAGTTCTACTTCTTCTAAGATTTCTTGATTAATTTGTACATCAATTACTTGTCTTGTGCCTTGCATAATAACAGTAACACCACTTGCTTTACCAAAAAATTCTTTTCTTTCTAAAGCTTCTTGTGCTTCCATCATTTGTTTTTGAATTTTCTTTAATTTATTTAACATGTTTGGATTCATTTTTCTACTCCTTTATTTTAACTTTATCACCAAAATACTCTTGCGCTAAACTAATCGTCTCTGACTCTTTTTCTTCTTTTTTAATATCTTTATATAATTTAAAGTCATAAGGTGGTAATTTAGGTTTCTTTTGGCCTTTATTTAAGTATAAATCGCTATAAACTTCTTTAATAACATACCAATCTGTTTTTAGGATTGCATAATATCCTTTGATTAATTCATTCTTGTTATTTATAATTTCTAAAACTTGTTCAACAACTTCTGAATCATACATTTTCTTACACATATTCAAATCATCATAAATGATTAACATGTGATCAGATACAGCTTCTAGTTCGCCTTGATACAAAAGATATGCAGCCATCTTTAAATGATCTTTTGGATAATTTTTTAAATATGACCATCCAGAAATTAATGTTTGTTTCTTTTCTTTATCGCCATTATTTAAAATCATTTGAACATCTTTAACGGTTACTAATGGTTCTAAAGCATTTTTTTGAGTGACTATCGGTTGATTTCTTGTAGTTTCCTTTAAATCTTGAATGGATTGTTTTAAATCAAGAATAGTCGCTTCAAAATCTATTTGTCTAAGAGTTTGATGTTCCATCATTTTAATTAATGCTAATTCTACATATGCTCTTTTTTGATGAGTCCATTTCATATCTTGCTGACATTTATTTAAAACATCTAAATAGAAATAAACTTTTTCAATTGGAAAGATTTTAGCAATATCTTTATACTTAGGAATATCTACAGTAATTGTTTTTTCCAGTAAAATATCTCTTAAAGCTAAAATTAAATCTGTAACAATACGACTTATTTCCTTACCATCAGCTAATAAATCTTTTAAGATCACAATCGCTTTTGAAATTTCTTTATTGATGATTGCTAAAAGAATATCTGTTAAAGCTGTTTTAGAAACACTACCTGAGACTTGATGCACATCTTCTTCAGTGATTTGTTCATCTGCATAAGATATTGCTTGGTCTAGCAAACTAATTGCGTCTCTCAATCCACCCTCAGCATTTTCAGCAATCGCAATGACTGCATCTTTGGAAATAGCTATTTGTTCCTTTTGAACAATTTCATTTAATTTTTCAACCATATCTCTAATTTCAATATTTTTAAAATCAAATCGCTGACATCTAGATAAGATTGTTGGTGGGATTTTATGAACTTCCGTTGTAGCAAGTATAAAGATCACATGTTTAGGTGGTTCTTCTAAAGTTTTTAATAAAGCATTAAACGCACCAGTTGTAAGCATGTGAACTTCATCAATGATATAAACTTTATATTTACCCACAGAAGGCATATATTTAACTTTATCTCTTAATTCTCTTATTTCATCAACACCATTATTTGATGCTGCATCAATTTCAATAACATCTGAAATGTCACCGCGATCAATGCCTTTGCATACATCACATCGATTACAAGGACTTCCATTAACTGGATTTAGGCAATTTACTGCTTTAGCAAATATTTTTGCAATTGAAGTTTTACCTGTTCCTCTTGGACCACTAAAAAGATATGCATGTTGAATCTTATCATGCATAAGTGCATTTTGTAGGGTTTTTATGATTACTTTTTGTCCAGCAACCTCATCAAAGGCTTTTGGTCTATACGCTCTATATAATGCTACATATGCCATATCATTCACTGATCCTTTCTATCTTTTTTATTATAACATATAAATATGTTAATCACTTACTTTCCAAGACAAAATTTCGAGAACAATTCGTTTAATAAATCATCTTGGTAATACTCACCTAATATCTCACCTAATGACTTCCATGCTTGCGTTAAATCAATGGCATAAACATCAACTGGCATATCAAGTACAATCGCATCTAAGACACTTGTTAAAGAGGCTTTAGCTTCTTTAACTTTTTGAATATGTCTGACATTAGATAAATAATTAAAATCTCTTGATTCAATATCCTCTAAAGATAGAAGTTTTAGAATTGCTTTTTCTAAATCTTTTAATCCTTCTTTGGTGAGAGTTGATATACTTAAGACCTCTTCAAGTTGAAGTGCTTTAGGTAGATCTGCTTTATTACCAATAATGATTCTTCTTTGGTCTTTTGTTAAAGCTAGTAATGTTTGGTCTTCTTTAGATAAAGCTTTGGATCTATCCAGTACCAGCAAGACTAACTCAGCTTCGGTAATTGCCTTTTTAGAGCGATTTACCCCTATCTTTTCTACAACATCTTCTGTATCTCTTATACCTGCTGTATCCATTAGCTTTAATGTGACACCACTGATGTTAATATAAGCTTCTATAGTATCTCTAGTCGTGCCTTCTATTTCAGTAACGATCGCTCGTTCCTCATCTAATAAAGCATTTAATAAACTTGATTTTCCCACATTAGGTTTTCCTACAATAGCGGTTTTTACACCGTCTCTTATTAATTGATTTTTTTGTGATTCTCTTAAAATTAAATCAATTTCTTTAATTAAATTTAGAGTCATAGGCTTAATAATTTCTTTACTCATAACAATTGCGTCATCATATTCAGGATAATCAATATTAACTTCTATTTGAGCAATAATAGTTAATAGTTTTTCTCTTAAATTTCTAATTAATTTAGATGTTTCTTTTTGAACACCTAAATTTGCAATTTTCATTGCACGTTCACTTTTTGCATGAATCAAATCCATAATGGACTCTGCTTCAACTAAATCAATTCTGCCATTTAAATATGCACGTTCACTAAATTCACCCGGATTTGCAAGTCTAATGTCTAAGTCTAAAATTCTTTCTAAGACTTTTTGCGTGATTAAAATACCACCATGACAATTCACTTCAACTGTGTTTTCAGTTGTGAATGTTTTTGGTGCTTTTAATATAGTTACCATGACTTCATCTAAATAACTACCATCTTGATTGATGACATGTCCGTAGTGAATAGTATGACTCTCTACTTTATTTAAATCTTTACCTTTAAATATTTTATTAAACTCTGAAATTGCAGAATGACCAGATATTCTTATAACTGATATGCCTGCAGTTCCAAATGCTGTAGATATTGCAGCAATTGATTCTAAGTGCATTATTTTATATCTCTTCCATTGGGCTCTTGTTTGTGATGCGGTTTAAATGGATTAAATCCACGATAAAAATCTCTAACTAAAACTAAAACGATCATTAATAAACCTAAAATTGATCCAACAAGAATATACCCACTACCTAATATTAAACCTACCATTGCAGTAACCCAAATGGTTGCTGCTGTGGTGATACCTCTAACGACGTGTGCTTGATCTTTGATGATTACCCCAGCACCGACAAAACCAATACCAGTAACAACTTGTGCGATAATTCTTTGTTGCTCTGGATCAATATTAAGACCCGCTTGAGCAAGCGCAATTTGTTGTTCAAACATCAATCTTTGCATAATCGCAATGCCTGCACTGCCTAGTGCAACTAATATATGTGATGATAGTCCAGCTGCTTTACCAACATTTTGTCTCTCAAATCCTACAAAAGCTGAAATCAAGTACGTTAAAACTAAAGGTAAAATAATTTTTAATAGCACTTCATCAAAAGATAAACCTAAATCTAAAATCATATCTTTTTCTCCCTTTCTTCATACATTTCATTGAAATGTGTTTTTACTTTACTTTTGTGATACCCCAAAATAGCATCTAAATTAACATTAGTTGCCGAAGTATAAATAGATTGATCAATATCTGGATGTACTTTTCTAAGCGACTCAATTAATTCTTTTATTTCTCGACGTTTAGAACTTGTTTTTTCTGCCACAACAGTGCATCCACAATTCATAGCTTGTATACCACTATAATTGATCCATCTAATAATATCTTTTTCTTTTACAAGCATCATAGGTCTAATAAGCTCTATACCTTCAAAATTTTCTGCTTGTATTTTTGGAACCATAGTTTTAAATTGGCCACCATAAAACATATTTAATAACGTTGTTTCTATCACATCATCAAAATGATGCCCTAAAGCTAATTTATTACATCCTAGTTCTTTTGCTGCATTATATAAGAATCCTCTTCTCATTCTTGCACACATATAACATGGATTTTGTTTAGCTATTTTTCCAACGACTTCAAATATTTCTGATTTTCTGACATTCAAATCAAGATTTAAATACTTACAATTAGACTCTAGTAAGTCTCTATTTACCTCTCTAAAGCCTGGATCCATTGATAAGAATACAACTTCAAAAGGAATTTTATTATGCTTTTTTAATTCTTGAAATAGTTTTGCTAAAACAAGACTATCTTTACCACCAGATAAACCAACTGCAATCTTATCGCCAGGAGCGATTAGATTATATTCGTTAATTGTTTTAACAAATGGTTTAAACAACTCTTTTTTATAAGTTGTAATTAGACTTTTTTCAATTTCTATTAAATCACGTTTAGGTGTTTCTACGATGATTGTTTGACACTCTTTGATCATTTTTAAGCCTCATTTTTGTATGCTTTTACAACTTTTTCTGCGTCTTTTACAAATGCATCTAATTGATCCCAATTTTCAATTCTACATCCTGAAGCCTTTGCGTGTCCGCCTCCAGCGTATTGATTTGCAAGTGTATTAATTTCTGGACCATTTGATCTTAATCTAATTCTAATTTCACTTGGGTATTCAATAAATAAAGCCCATACAGGAAATCCTTCAATACCTGATAGTGAATTAACAACTGATGCTGCTTGCTCATCAGTGATTCCAAATTTATTGATAACATCTCTGGTCATCTTAATGTAGATGAATCCATCACAAGCTACATAATTTGAATAAACATATCCTTTTAATGCAACCATATTAAGTGTTTCTTTACTTAATGATTGGTCAATAAATTCAACGTCTACGCCTTTTTCTATAAGCATACCTGCTAATTGGTGCGTAATCTTAGAAACGCCTCTATATCTAAATCTACCTGTATCTGTGACAATACCTGTATAAAGAGCGATTGCGCCTTCTTTAGTTAGTTTTAATTCGTTTTTAAATGAATGATAAAAATATGCAATCATTTGTGCACATGATGGGAAAGATGTATCTACCCATCTTAAATCACCGTAATCATCAACTGGTATATGGTGATCTATTTTTATCAAATAACTTCCCATTTCATATCTAGGGTCGCTAATACGTTCAGATGTTGCTGTATCTACAACAATAACTAATGCATTTGCATATTTATCATCTGTAATCGTATCTACTTTTCCTACAAAATCTACAAAATCTGAAGTTTGTCCAACAACATATACATGTTTGTTTGGATAAGTTGTTTTTATAATATCCTTTAATCCAAATTGTGCGCCATAACAATCTCCATCAGGTCTTTTATGTCCATGGATGATAATCGTTTCTGCTGCTTTAATCTTATTTAATATTCTTTTCATTTTCTTGTGCCCTTTCGTCAAAATCTTTTAATATATCTTCTACTTCGTTCCAATCTTTCAAACTTGCTCCACATGCGTGATTATGTCCACCGCCGCCATATTTTTTAGCAATATCCACAATCACAATACCTCTTGATCTAAATTCACCAACAATCACGTTCTTTTCAACATCTTCAGTAAAATTAGCCCAAATAGGTACTTCAATAATACCCGCCATCTGATTCACCATACCTCTAGATATCGATTGAAAATCAAGTCCACTTTCTTCGATTACTTTTATATCATTTTTTCGATATGCGACAAAATGTTCTGTCAATTCAAAATTCTGAAAGATTTGTTTAGTTTGTCGTTTCTTTAAAGGTTCTGTATAGATGAAATCATAAAACGGTTGAATCTCAGGTTGAAAACTTGTGATATATGATGCTAATTCAAATGTTTGACTTGGATTTGTTAAATATAAAAACCTTCCAGTATCTGTAACCATACCTCCATAAAGGTAGGTTGCAGCTTCTTGAGTAATTCTAAATTCAAATTCTCTAGCTAAATCTACAATCATCTCAGCTGCTGAGGCAAATGTTGGGTCTTTATAAAATATGCTAACACCTTGGACATCTGTATCATTTTGATGATGGTCAATAATGACTATCTCTTTTCCAAGTTGATAACGATCATCACTAATTAGTTTAGTTACTGAAACATCAGTAATGATCACTAATGCGTCTTGATAAGTTTCATCGGTGATTTCATCCATTTGAGCTTTATAACTCATTTGATTTAAATCTCCTACAACATAGACTTGCTTTTGTGGATAATTTTCTTTTAATAGTAGACCTAAACCATATTGTGAACCGATTGCATCCATGTCTGGTCTAGTGTGTCTGTGGATGATGATTTTTTGATAATTTTCTATTTTTTTAAGTATTTCATTTTTAATATTCATACTAAATTCCTTTCCATTACGGATTATAATAGTATATCATAAATAGAGAGAAAAAGCGATTATATAACCGCTTAATTCTAAATATTTTATACTGATATATCGCTATCTTTAGCGTTATTTAACTTTTCAACATCTTTTTTAAGACCTTGGGACATTTTATCTTTTCCTAATGTTTTAGGTTGTTTAACAAAGATAAAATAATACGCAACCATAACAACCACTAAATAGATGACTAAATTTCTAATAACCTTATCTCTAATACTAATGATAATAGGTATATTATAATTGACGCCTTCTATATCTGTAGAAGGTCCTTCTTGATGTAAATCAACATAATCTTGAAGCGGTGTATTTAATGTGAAAAGATCTTCTGTAAGTTCGACTTCTACTTCAAAGATTTGAATACCTTCTTTAGTAAATGTAATTTTATTGATCGTTTGATAGACTTCATTTTCTTCAAAATAACTTCTTAAAAACAAAGACCCTTGAGTATCTGGATTAAATACTGAATATAATCCTAGGTTATATAGATTAAATCCTGTGTATGAAACTTCAAGATCGGAAGTTGTACTTACTAATACATCAAAGTATTCAGGAAACATCTCTCCACTATTTTGAATGACTAGAAGTTGGAATCCATCTAATACACTTAATATACCGTCTGTACTATTGACATGTGCAGCTTGATAAATGAGTACTAAAAACTCACTATCCTCTTGAGTAATAGTTTGTTCGAAAACAGGAGTTTGATCATAATATGCAGCAGAAATTAACTCTTCATATTTTTGATCTTCCAATTTTTGAGTCGCGATATCAACAATCTCTCTTGATCGATAATATTCATCAGTGATGCTTGCGACAAGCATTAAACCGATTGCAATAATCAATCCAAAGATGACTCTATTAACAATTTTCATACTAAGCCCACATACCTAAGTTGTTTGCTTTTGCATAGCTTTCAGCATTTTGGAACCATTGGTCTAATGAAATACCATTAAATACCAATTGTTGATCTTCATCTGAGTAATTGTTTTGAGAATAGCCCATTTTAACCACCATATAATTGACTAAAACACCATCTGCCCAAACTAGACCCAAATGTCTACCATAAGTTTCTCTAATGCCTGAAGTTGGATCATGTTGAATATAAACGGTTGTAGCATTTTCTAAAAGGCTTGCTACATATTGTTGTGCGTCTGCTGCTAAGTTACCAGATCCCGTTTCTAAAGTATCAATACCTATAAATCTTACGCGATCATTACCTTCAAACCCTGGTGTGAAATATGCTGTATCACCATCATTATTATAAATAAATTCTACTTCCACAACCCCACCTGCTTGAGTGAAATAATCTAGTAATAAATATTCTGCTTCAAGTGTAAAAGTTTCTGGATAAACTACTGGATGAGATCCAAACATTTCGTAATTGTCTACTGCATAAATTCCCCAATCTGCAATATTAAACGTTGTATCACCTTCGACTACTGAGATGTCTCTTACAAATGTTTTATCATTTGCATAAGTTAGACCACTTCCAACAGTACCTAGAACATCTGTATCCACACCGTTATAATAAGTAAGTGCGATTGCTTCTCTACCGTTGTAATATAGATCAGCTGATGTCATATCAGCAAGTGATAAAATGGCAGCTTTACTATTTGGGTTTGCGATTATAAATGTTTCATGTGACGCAATCGTTCCTGTAAGTGGTATTTCAATTTCTGTTGTTGAGGTTGTAACTCTTCTATATATAGTTAACATGAAGTTTGATAAATCAATGGCTGCATCTGTAGTATTATACAACTCAATCATCTTAGATTCATCTGATCCTTCAAAGTACTTAGATATGATAAGTCCTAACTCTGGAATAATTAACTCTTCAGCAATATATACTAAAACTACTGCATCATCAGCTAAGACATCTCCAACATCTAATAGATTACCATACTCTACAAAGATACCTGGCTCAACGTCATTAGTTTCTATTGTTTGTATTTCTACAATAACATTTAATCTAGACAGGCTTGAATATATTTGTGCTTGTGTCATTCCTGTTAAGTCCGGTAGGACATTTGCAAACAATGCAAAATTTACAGTAATCGTTGCTCCTGGTTCATATTCTGCTCCTACTGTATATCCATCACCATATGACACAAAATAGCCTTCTGTGATATCTACGTTAATAACATCTTCAAAAGTTCCAATGATACCTAAACTTGAAAATATATTGACAACTTCTTGTTTTGATTTTCCTGCTAAATCTGGTAAAACTAACTCTTCGTCAGTTTTACATGCAGCTAAAGTAATCATCGATACTAAAGCTAGCATAATTAATAATGTTTTTTTTATCATTTATATACATCTCCTACTTGTAATGTGCAAGAATATTATATCATAATTGATGGATTTATTGTAAAAATCTTATCTTCTTTATACTTTAGTATAAAAAGATGTGTTTTATCAAGAAATATAAAAAAAAGTGGCTCTGTTAATAAACAGAACCACTTTGTATAAACTTTATATCTTAATAAAAATTATGAAACTGTATGAGTGCCTAAATAAGTTAATGTATCTTGTGGATATTCTGTCCATTCAGCTAAATTAAATGTAGCATTTGGGCCGACAACATTAGCATTTCTTACCCATGTAACATCTGCAGCATCATTTTGATTATTTGTATGTCCAATTGATAAGATGATATCAATAATAACGCCATCTTTTTTAAGAACAACACAGTCATCACCATTCCAGTTTGGAACACTTGGATATGATTGAGCAACATCAGCAAGATCTAAGATCGCTTGAACAGCACTAGCGTTAGCAATAATGAATACTTCACCAGCTGCTAAAGTTCCAGTTAATGTATATGTTACAGAAGCTTCAGTTCCACCATTTGAATATAATTCTAATGAGTATACTGTTAAGTCTAATGTATCCATAGTTGGATTATACAATTCTAATGCTTTATTACTTCCTGAACCTTCAATGTATTCAGAAATGAACAAGTCCATAACTACTGGAAGAACCATTGTATGTGCACCAATATAATCAAAAGTATCTTGTGCATATGAAACCCATTCAGTTGGTGTATAAACTGCATTTGGACCAGTTACTGATTCTGCACGAACGATTGTATGATTAGCTGTTGAGCCGTCACCAGCAGTCCATTCTGAACCTGGGTCTTCTCCTACTAAACCGATAACATCAATTACAACACCTGATTTAACAAGTTCAACTGCATCGTCACCATTAAAGTATGTAACGCTTGCTGCTAAATCGCCTTCATCAAGAATTGCTTGAACAGAACCTGAATTATAAATAACATATACATCACCATTAAGTAGTGTACCAGTTAAGGTAACTGTATTATTTGGTGTTGTAGCGCCATTTGAATATTGGTTAACTGTATATAATGATAAATCAACATCTGCACCAGTACCATTAAAGATTTCTAATGCTTTATTGTTTGATCCACCTTCAATATATTCAGAGAAGAATAAGTCTGTAGCTCCATATACTGTTGAAGGAACACCAACAGATATTTCAAATGTAGCAACTGCTTCAACTCCGTTAACTGTTACTGTTGCAGTTAATGTAACTGTTTCAGTAAATTCAGCAGGAAGAACTACTGCACCAGTAGATGCGTTAATTAACGCATCATTTGATGAAGTCCAAACGATTGTAGATGAATAATCACCTGTAGCAGGAAGAACTAATGTTCCTGCTTCAGTGATTGCTTCTACTAATTCAATTTCTTGAGCTGCTGCTGCAGCTTTATCAGCATCTGATAATGTACCAACACTTAATAATGTTGTGTTTGTATAATATAGGAAAGGACCATTAGCCCAAGCCATATTAGCTGTAACATTTAATACATCGCCAACTACGATAGCTTCTAAAGCAGTTTGTGCTTCAGTAGATAAAGTAGCTCTTGAGTCAAATTTCATAACTACTGAATTACCTTCAGCAGGTCTTGATAATGTAACGCTAATATTACTATAACCATCTACATAAACATCAGTAACTAATAAGTTAGTCAATTCAACTAGTAAACCTTGGTTAACTAGCATATCATCATTTAATAATACTGCATCGACATTAGTTGCTGCAGGAAGAGTACCTGTAGTAAGTGCGACAACTTCTGTTGGAGAAATTTGTCTAAGTCCATTATAGACTGCACGTGCACCGGTAACTTTAACTTCCATGCCTACGTTAGCTTCAAATATTGCTTGCATTGCAGAATCACTTGTATAAACAGCAATACCGCCTGTAGCATCTTGTACGAAATAAGTTCTGTAATATGCATCTGATGTAACAACACCTTGAACGATAACAACGTCTTCTAATTCAGCATCGATTGCTGCACTAATTGGAACGATATTACCAACTAAGATTTCAAATGCTTTTGTTTCAGTTTCAGTACCTTTAGTAATTGTAGCAGTTAAAGTTACTGTAACTTGTTTCATATCAGCAGGAACCATAATAGCACCAGCATCAGTAATAACTGCTGTGTCATCAGAAGCCCATGTGATTGCAGTTCCTAGATAAGCATCTAATAATGTTAGAGTTTCATCTGCGATAACTGGTTGATCAACTTCTACCATAAGCGTAGCTTTTGTAGCTGCAACTGCAGCTGCATCAGATAAGACGCTTTCAGTAATCATTGTTGTATCTGTGAAATATAGGTAAGGACCTTTATTCCAAGCAAGTGGATTTGTAATTGTTACAACATCACCAACAGCTAGTGTAGCAAGTAGAGCAGCTGCTTCAGTTGAAAGTGTAACTCTTGAATCTTGCTTCATAGTCATTTGGATACCAGAAACCATATTTAATAAATCAATATAAGTATTTCCATAAGAGTCAGAATCAACGCCAACCACGATTAAACCAGTCATTTCGACTAATTGTCCTTGGAATGGTTCTAATGAATCAGAATCTAGGTTATGTTCATCAACGTTAACAGCAGCGATTGGAGCTACTGGATCGCCAACTAATGTATAACCGTCTTTAATACTTGATAATTGGATTAAACCATTATAAACAGCTCTTTCACCAATTAGAGTAACTTCTTTACCATAATTAGCTTGTAAGAATGTTTCAAGATCACCCCAGCTTGTATAAATTGCAATACCAGCTGTTTCATCTTGGATAAAGTATGTGTTTTGATATTCAGCAGAAGTAATGATACCTGTGATTTCTACTAAATGACCAGTTCCTAATTGAACTGCTTCTAAAATTGTTGAATTTGGAAGTTCACCAACTGTAAGAACAACAGTAAATGTTCCAACTTCAGTACCTTTAGTAATTGTTGCAGTTAATGTAACATCTTCTTGACCTGTAACAGGTAAAGTTAATGCGCCTGTAGCTACATCAACTAATAGAGAATCTGAAGCCCATGCAATTGTTGCACCTTGTTCAGATAAAACAGGAAGTGTAAGAGTTTCTGCTTCAATATATTCATATTCAAACATTGGAGCTAATTCATCTTTAGCCATTTCAACAGCTTCAGCATCAGATGCGATAAATGTAATGTCTTCTACTTCGCCTGTAAATACTAATGTATAGATTGTTCTGTCACTTCTATAAGAGAACATAAACGCATTAAATGAAACAACTTTATCATCAAATGCATTAAACGCTGCTTTATTAGATCTATAATAAATCATAATTGCATTGTCAGTATGAGGTGAATTTGATGCTGAGTTAATATCAGAACCACTATAATCAGTGTTTACAAAGAATGTATCATAATTACCATCACCTTGAATTCTTACTTTTGCAGTAACTTGTACATATTCATAAGTAAATAAATTACTAGGTCCATATGTAGGTGCATCATTTTGAACATATGCATCAACATCATCAACGATAGTTGGAGTTAATACAGTTACATCACCTTCTGATGGAGTAGCAACTGCTGGCATAGTAGAATCAGTTGTATTGTTTAATTGTGGAGATCCATTATATACATCAAATATTCCATAGATATCGTAAACCATACCTACTGTTACTGTTGGAGCTGAACCATAATAAACTGCTAAGATTCCAGTTGAATCTGCAAATAAATATGAATCGGCAGTCAAACCAACAACTGTAACATTTTCAACTTTAACAAAATCATCTTTAACAGCGTTTGTTAAAATATCAGAAATACTTGTGAATAATGTAGGTTCTACGTTAGCTAATACTAATACTGAGAAGTCTTTAGTAACGCTTTGAGTATCTTTAGTTAATGTAGCAGTTAAGATAACTGTAACATCATCTAATCCCATTGCTGGACGAGTCACTGTTCCATCATCAGCGATAACTGCTGTATTATCTGATGACCATGTAACTGTAACGCCTTCAGCTCCTACTGTAGCAGGTAATGTGATATCGGTAGCAACACCACCAGAGATTCCATCTAATAATAAAGCTGTTTTAGCTTCATCTAAAATTTGTGATACTGGTTTTTCAGTAAATGCTAAAACTTTAATTAAGAAAGTTTTTTCTTCACCGCCAATAGTTGCTGTTAATGTAACAACTTGATTAGCAATACCAAAATTAGGTCTAACTACTGTTCCATCAACTGCTACATAATCAGCATTTGATGTAGTCCAAGTAACGTTAAGTCCTAATGCTGTTGCAGGAAGAACGATATTAGTTGTTGTTTCATAAACTGAACCAACCATTTCTAATGTAGTCCCTGTGATCACGATTGCATCTAATGCATCCATTGGATCAATAACAACTACTGCTGCGATAACAGTTACTGTTACAGAATAAGTTTCTGAAACATCACCTAATGTTAATGTAGCAGTTAAAGTAACTTCAGTATCTGTAGCTGGTCTAGTAACAACACCTGCGTTACTAATAACAGCTGGATTGCTAGAAGCCCAAGATACTTGAATTTCACCGATTGTTTCAGGTAAAATTAAGTTCTTCGTAACTGAGTCCTGTGTGTCGCCACTTGAGAAAGTAACGGCAACCGTTTCTAATGCTTGATCTACTAAATCTTGGTCTGAGTCACCACAAGCGACTAGTACCACTGCAGAAAGCAAAACGAACATAAACGTTAACAGAACTTTAGATAAATTAAATCTTTTTGATTTCATTTGTATCCTCCGTTTTTTTTGTTTATTCTTTTTGACGTCTTATTTCAGATCATCAAAATATATAATTTTTATGTTGCCAGCCAGTTTATGACTGGCAACTCTTGTAACCAAATTTAATTATGCACCTTTTTTAGCTTCATTATAAGCTTCATCTAGTGCTTGTTGAATATTTCCATCACCTAACATAATACGTTCTAGAGCAGAACCTACTTGCGTACGTGCTCTTGATGAACCAATGAATGCTGGATCAAAGAACATATAGCCTGATTGTTGGTAAGCTGCATTAGCTGCATTAGCAATTGCTGCTGCTTTTGTATCAGTTGTCGATGGGTTGTTTAAGAATGCTTGATATTCAGTTGATTGGTATGCACTTGTTCTTACAGGAAGATATCCTGTTTCAATTGCCCAATCAGTAGTTACTTCTTTAGAGATTAAATATTTTAAGAATAACCATGAAGCAAGTTTTTCTTGATCAGTACCAGTATCCATTAATGATACGTTAGTACCTTGTTGGATGACTGCTTTTTCTTCTGGTTTAAGTGAATTATAAGGAACTGGAGCAACGCCCACTTCAAAACCACTACTTGGAACATTATAAGTTACACCAGCTGATGAGCCGATAGTAATAAATGTTTGTTGGTTAACAAATGGTGTAGACGCGTAATCTTGATCCCAGAATTCTGGTAATGTAAATACTGTCTTATTATTCTTTAAGAATGTCATTGCTGCAAATGTATTTGCATTTTCATGCCACAAGAATTCACCTTCGAATGTAGAGAAGTTTAGAGATGTATATTCACCACCAAATTGTCTAGCAAATGTAATGAATGCATTTCCTGTAGAGTCATAAGCTGCAGGAACGATTAACGCTTGAGCTGCTGCAATTTCAGTTGCTAATTCTGCTGCAGTTTGTCCTGGATTTGCATCTAAGATCTTTTGTCTTGCGATTTCTTGACCTTTAGTTTCTAGTTGTGGAGCCATTGCAATAATATCTTGCCAAGTTTCAGGAACAGTTAATCCTAATTCATCAAATACAGTCTTATTATAAATCATAACTTCAGTTGATTTATTAAATGGAAGTGAATAATAAGTACCAT
This sequence comes from Acholeplasmataceae bacterium, assembly GCA_021108415.1. Classification (GTDB taxonomy): domain Bacteria; phylum Bacillota_I; class Bacilli_A; order Acholeplasmatales; family Acholeplasmataceae; genus Mariniplasma. The sequence continues at coordinate 232,581 of JAIOQX010000006.1, forward strand.
TTGCATCATATTGTGTATTTTCTTCTAAATATGAAGCAATGATATCATCTAATGCATCATCACCATTTAATCCCCAAGATTCTGAGTAGATATAAGGATTAAGGTTTAGAACTGCATCACCATTTAAATATTCTGCAACATGATCTGGATAACCTTGAACTAAGTTAGGATAATCGCCAGCAGTAATTGCATTAATCATATTACTCTTTAATGTATCGTAGTTACCAGTTCCTTCAGGAATTGTAACTGTTACATTAGGATACATTGCCATAAAGTCTGCTGCATATCCTCTAATTAGATTGGCTTTATCTTCACCCATTGCATGCCATAATTCAATTTCTACAGTTTGATCAAACGTTGTAGGAATACCACTATCTACAACAGTTAATCTGATTGAAGCACTTGCTCTTACACCTTCATATGTAATTCTAATGTTAATTGTGTAAGTTCCAGCAGCATCAAGTAAATATGCGCCAGTTACAACGATATCAGCTGTAATATCAGTACCCTCTGCTGTTTGTGCAGTTACGCCAGCAAGTGGATCATAAGATCCTGAACCGATATAATATAGTTGTTCAGCAACAACACCATATAATACTGGTGGCTCTACTGTTGTATCACCTTGAACTGCTAAGTTTATAGTTGCAGAAGCTGTTAATCCGCCACTATCTTCAACAGTTAATGTGATGACATACGTACCGATAATATCATTATCGCCATCTTCATAACCTGTAACAACGATTGTTAAATCATCGTCTTCTTCATCTGTTGCTGTTACCCCTGCAAGTGGATCAAACGCGTCGCCTTGTTGAATCACTTGATTAGGATTTGTAACAGTAATCACTGGAGCTTGATTTCTTTTAGTTGCACAAGCTGATAATGTTAAAACTCCAAGTATTGCTAAAATCGAAAATACTATTTTCTTCATTACTTTCCTCCTAGTAAATTTTTCTTTATATTTTTTAAATATCTTTTTTAGATATGACTAACCTTTTGTACCGCTTCTTCCTACACCAGAAATAATATATTTCTTAAGTGAGAAGAATAATATAATCAGTGGAACTGTAACTAAGGCTGTAGCTGCTAGCTGGATATTATATACCGGTCTAGCATCACTTGCTCCAGAGTCTGTTGTAAAGCTTGTTCCACGAAGTGCTACTGAGATCAACCAATTATCTTGTGATCTTGTAACTAACTGTGGCCAAATATATGCATCCCATGCACCAATAGCACTTAAGATGATAATTGTTATGATTGTTGGTTTTGCAATTGGAATCATAACTCTTGTTAAATATTTAAAGTCTCCACATCCATCTACTCTTGCTGCTTGATATAATGTATCTGGAATTTGTTTAAATGATTGTCTTAAGAAGAAAATATAGAACACACTAACCATAAATGGGAAGATAAGCGCATAAATTGAATCTATCCATCCAAGTTTTGAAACTGTTACATAGTTCGTAATTGTATATAATTCTCCAGGAATCATCATTGTTAACAATAAGACTGCAAATATAAATTCTCTACCCTTGAAATTTAATCTAGCAAATGCAAATGCTGCAAGAATCGTTGTTGTTACTGTACCTAACATCGTAATAATACCAACTCTTATGGTATTAAAGATATATGTACCAAAATCAAATCGAGTGATCGCTAGTTTAAAGTTAACCCATTGCATTTCTCCAAGTCCAATTACAAATCTCGGATTTAGAGATGTTGTTAACTCTTCGTTAGTTTTTAGAGCTGTTAGAATCATCCAATAAAAAGGAATGAAGATAAATAAAGCCATTAAAGTTAAGAAAGTATAAGTTCCTACCAATCTCACAATTTTAAATGTAAAATCACGTCGACTAATTTTTTCTAAGTCTTGTTGACTTTCTGATTGAGCTTCTCTTCTTTCTTTTCGCTCTTTAGCAATTCTAAATGTTTCACCTGAGACAAACTTTTTCGTCTTCTCCCAAGCATTGATTAAAGTTTGTTTTAATCTATATCCTTTAATCAGATCCTTCATTTGGAATCCTATTTCATATCTTAATACTGCTGAAATTGGATTTATAGTAATCAAACTCATGAATGCATATAAATGCTGTGTTCGATAAGACCATTCATCAACTTCAATTGCTTCTTTTGAAAAATATCTTCTCATATTTTGGAACGACATTGGAACAAAAACCAATAGATATCCTAATAATAAAGCAATAATTGTATTGACGCCAGCTTGTAAAAACTCAAAACCTAATAGGTTATATGTAGTATTTGGATCAACCACTTCAGTGATTGCTCCCGGTTCAATTAACATGACAAACAGTGAACTAACCACAATAAGTGCGAATACCAAATATGCAATATCAATTAGGTTAGCTATGAGTTGTAATTTTTTTATCTGTTTAGTTATTCTTTTCATCATATCCTCCTAATCAATAATGAACGCGTTTTTTACTTACTCTTAATTGAATGACTGTAAAGACCATAATAATTAAGAATAATATGATTGCTGCAGCTGCAGCTTCACTTAACGCACCATTTCGTCCTGTTTCTTGTAAGTATTCATAAATAAAGAATACGATGGTTTTTAAATTGACTTGCCCGTTTGCTCCGGTTGTAATCACACCAGAGGTGTTAATGATTGCTACAATAGAAGAATAAGTCTTAAATGTACCAATAATTGACGTTACTAAAATATAGAAAATCATCGGTGAAATTAAAGGCACTGTGATTCTTCTAAATGATTTAGATCTTGATGCGCCATCAATTTGTGCTGCTTGATAATATTGTTTATCAATACCTTGAATGCTTGATAAGAACACAATAATTTTAAATGCAAGCCCTGCCCAAACACCATGAATTAGGATAACAAACATTGCTGACCAATAAGTTGCACCAACGCCTACCCATGGAACAGGTGTGCCACCAAACCAACTAACAACCTGGTTTGCTAACCCAAGATTTAATAAATCATTGGAGTTTCCTTTAAACATAAACGCAAATACTAACCCAATTGCAATTGAATTGGTTACGTATGGTAAGAAAAATATATTTTGGAAAAATCCTTTAAGTGGTTTGATTGAATTCATCGCAACAGCAATGAATAATGCTGCTACAATTGCAATCGGAACACTAACAAAAACGATAATTCCAGTATTTAATACAGCTTGTCTGAATCCAGATTCACTTAATACAGTTACATAATTACCAATAATTGTAAATCCATCAAATTCACCGGTTACAATGTTATATCCACTATAAAATGATACTAAAAATGAATTGATGATTGGATAAAATGTAAATACTCCTAACACTAATAGTGCTGGTAGTAAGAAAAATATAGCTTTAAACCAACCAGGCATATGCGCAAAGAATCTTAAATGATGTCTCTCTAGAAAATCATTTAATCTCACTGCCATATGATGTGTTTTAGACCGAATAGACCATTTTAATTCTCTAATAAACTCTTTCATAATAAGACATTTCCAGTTGCTTTATCAAAAACGTGTACTTTATTAGGCTTAACAGCCAATTTAATTGACTTTTTACCTTCAACTGATTCTGATTCAACAAGTGCTCTTAATGGTTTATCACCAATCAAGAAACGGATCATTGTATCTCTACCAGTATGGTCAATATGTGTTGTATCCACATCAAAACCTTGATCATCTACTTTAAAGTCTTCTGGTCTAATTCCTAAATCATACATACCATCTTTAAGTTTAGTCTCCGCAAGTACTTTACCGTCTGATAAAACGATTTTTCCTTTTTTAACTTCACCTTCGATGATGTTAATCGGTGGGTTTCCTAAGAATTTCGCAACAAATATGTTATCTGGATTGTTATACATATCTTGTGGTGCATCCATTTGTTGTTGCTTACCATAATTAAGAACTACCATTTGATCACTAATACTCATTGCTTCTTCTTGGTCATGTGTAACAAAGATGGTAGTAATACCTGTTTCTCTTTGAATACGTTTAATTTCTTCTCTTGTTTGAAGTCTTAATCGTGCATCTAAGTTTGATAGTGGTTCATCAAGTAATAAAACTCTTGGTTTTTTAACTAATGCTCTAGCAATCGCAACTCTTTGTTGTTGTCCACCTGAAAGTTGTGATGGTTTCTTATCAAGTTGATCACCAATACCTACCAATTCTGCCATTTCAACTACTAATTGCTCAGCTTCTTGACGTTTAATATTCAAGTTTTCAAGCGGAAACATAATGTTTTGACGAATTGTCATGTGTGGATAAAGTGCATAATTTTGAAAAACAAGCCCTATCCCTCTTTTTTCTGGTGCCAGTCTAGTTACGTCATCTTCACCAAAGAAAATCTTTCCTTCAGTTACGGGATGTAGACCTGCAATCATAAATAAAGTGGTAGATTTACCACATCCTGAAGGTCCAAGCAAACCAACTAACTTGCCTGATGGAATTGTTACTGTTAACTGGTCTACTGCTCTAGTTTGATTTCCAGACTTGTCAGTAAAGACTTTTGTTAAATTCTCTAATCTAATCTCCATGTAATGTTCATACTCCTTATTGTAATTTTTTTATATATTTGTAAAAATAAAAGCACTATTGGTTTTCCCAAAAGCACTCATGTTTCGTATATGAAAAAAACGAAAGATTCCGTTTCCATATTAATGGTTTGAAAAGCATTTTGTACAACATACATAAATTGCTCACCTCAACACCTTTATTATATAATAATACCCTGTAAATATCAATGGAGTTTTGGCTCATTTTTGTAATTTTACGTAATCTTTTCTTTAACCTAATATGAAAGCGCTTTTAGGGGTATTTAAATTATAGTATGTTACACATAAAATGTCAATGAAAACATGCTTAAATCAGGTTAAAAATCAAAAAAATAAGCACTAAAGCGCTTATCTTTTCATTTGTTATGTTTTTTTACTAAAATTCACAATGTTTAGGTGTTCTTGGGAATGGAATCACATCTCTTATGTTTTCAACTCCTGAAAGATACATAATCAATCTTTCAAAGCCCATACCATAACCAGCATGTTTACATCCACCATATTTTCTTAACTCTAAATACCAATCAAAATCAGATTTTGGAACATGCATTTCTTCCATACGTTTTTCTAGTAAATCTAGACGTTCTTCTCTTTGAGAACCACCAATTAATTCACCAGATCCAGGGACTAATAAATCCATTGCAGCAACTGTTTCTTGGTCGTCATTTAGACGCATATAAAATGCTTTAATATCTTTTGGCCAATCTGTTACAAACACTGGAGATTTAAAATGTTTTTCTGTTAAATATTTTTCATGTTCAGTTGAAATATCTTTACCAAACTCTGGTTGATTTTCAAACTTTTCTTTAGCTGATTTTAGGATTTCTATGGCTTTATGATGCGTTACTTTCGCAAATGGTTTATTTAACACATTCAATAATTTTTCTTTTAATCCTTTTTCAACAAACTTATTAAAAAACTCCATTTCCTCAGGCAGTTTATCATAGACATATTGGATGACATATTTAACCATTTGTTCTGCATTATCCATATCTTTTTCTAGATCTGCAAATGCCATTTCTGGTTCAATCATCCAGAACTCAGAAGCATGTCTTTGTGTGTTTGAATTTTCAGCTCTAAAAGTAGGTCCAAATGTATAAACATTTTTGAAAGCAAGTGCATAAGCTTCAGCTTCTAATTGCCCTGTTACAGTTAAGTTTGTACGTTTTGCAAAGAAGTCTTTTTTGTAATCAACTTCACCTGCTTCATTTTTAGGAATATTGTTTAAATCAAGTGTGGTTAAATTAAACATTTGTCCAGCACCTTCACCATCGTTTCCTGTAATAATAGGTGTGTGAGTGTAGATAAATCCTTCCTTTTGGAAAAATTCATGAATGGCAAATGCTGCAACACTTCTTAGTCTAAATACTGCATGAAAAAGATTAGTTCTGACTCTTAAATGAGCAACCTCTCTTAAAAATTCTCTCGTATGTCTTTTGGGTTGAATCGGATAATCTTCAGGAGAATCTCCTAATAAAACAATTGAAGTTGCTTTAATTTCAAAAGGTTGTTTAGCCCCAGGTGTTAAGACTAAAACACCTTTAACTTCAAGACTTGATCCAACTCTAATTTTTTGAACTTCACTAAAATTATCTAATTTTTGATCTTCATAGACAACTTGGATACTTTCAAAAAAAGTTCCATCATGAAAATTAATAAACCCAAACTCTTTTTGTGCTCTATTATTTCTAACCCATCCATAAAGTGTAACATCTTGGTCTTTAAACGTTTCTTGATTTCTAAATATGTTTTTTACTGTTGCTTCCATAAAATACCTCTTTCTTAATAAAAATAAAAACGCCCTTAAAAACAATCTAAGGACGTATATATACGCGGTACCACCTTAGTTCTAGATGATTCATCTAGCACTTAAATTCCTTTTAACGCAAGGTCTACGAATAGGTCTACTCTCTTATAAAGATTTCTTCTATCACTTAGAGTGTTTTTTTGTTATATCTTTTAATTGGACTCGCACCATCTCCAACTCGCTTTTTAAAGAGTGTATAACATACTTTCTCATCATCGATTTCTATATCATTATATATGGATAAAATGAATTTGTCAATGTTATGATCATTTCATGAATTTTATCGCTTTTATCAATTTCAATTTTGGCCATATTTATATTATTATTTATAATAATATAAAAATTGTTCTAAATCTCATCAATTTCTTCAATTTCAAATTCTTCTTCATCATCTGCTTCATCAGATTCTATTAAATCGAATTTTGCATCTGAAATATGGATGAATTTCTTACTAATTTTTTGGCCAGTTTTATTGACCAATTCTGCATTTTTAGAAACACTTAAAATGGCACGATTTAGCTTGTCCCATCGTTGATCATATCGTCTAAATTCTTCTCCTAATTTTCTTAATTCATTAAGAATAATATCTGTTTGTTCATCTCTTTCCATATTTTTAACAATGGTTTGTATCATTGTTAGTGTAGAAAGTAATGTTGTTGGAGAAACAATCCAAACTTGATGTTTTTGTGCGTATTCCATAATGTCTTGGTGATATGCTGTAAGTTCTGCAAAAATAGCTTCTGCTGGGATGAACATTACCGCTTGTTCAGCAGTCTCACCTAAAATGATATATTTATCTTTTATAGCATTAATATGATATTTGACATCTTTTTTGAATTCTTTTTCTGCATGATCTCTCTCTATAAGTCCCAATGCTTTATTTGTCATTTTTTTATAATTATCTAAAGGAAATTTTGAATCAATGACTAAATTTCCTAAAGGTTCTGGAGCGTGTATCATCGCATCAGCAATATTACCGTTAGATAGAGTTTTTTGTTTTTCGTATAACTCTTTATTATCACCCATAACAGCACTTAATAATTGATATAGCTGTACTTCGCCATAGATCCCTCTAGTTTTTTTATCTGTTAACAGGCCATTCAAACTAACGACTTCATTAGACAATGTCTCAATCTTCTTTTGAGCTTCATCAATTTTAGCTAATCTTTCGATAACATTCGTAAAAGTCTCGGTTGTTTTTTCAAACCCTTGACCTAATCTTTGTTCTACTTTATCATTGATCTCTTTAAGTTGTTTATCAATTTTAGCCATCATATAGTCTTTAAATTCGTTTAAATCTTTTTGACTTTGTTGATTTGATGAGGCAACCAAAGTTGCCATATTTGCTTTAAACTCTCCAAATTCTTTTGCTAGTTTTTCATTAAAATATCCTTGAATATCTTTTTCGATAGATATCGGTGATTGCACATCACTTTTTTTATTCATCATCACAAAAAGATATACAAACATCCCCATAAGGACCACAATAAGCCCTATAATAACATAATCAATCATTATTTTCCCTCCTTATACGTCTTCCAAATAGTAAATATGAACTATTTCATCTTTAATTTCAACATAAAATATTAAATATGTATCATCACTTAATACAATATCATTAACTGATGTGATAAACCCGTCATCATTTAATGATTTTGCATAAACACTTTGATCATCAGGTTCAATCATCACATCTTGATAAGCTCTAGATACCAAATCTGTACAATAGTATTTATACTTCATATCTAGAAAAAATAAGAAATTGTATAAATTCTTGTCTACTTTATCTTCTGCATATGCAATCGCACCATCAATTTGTTCTAAAGATACATCTTTAACTCTTACCCCAATAAATTTATCTCTATAATAAGATCCAAAATAAGGATATTCCACGCTGCTTTCATATCTATATCGTGGGTTTAACCAATAATTGTTTGAAGTTTGGCTTATGGTTACACTATAATCGTGCGGTTCATCACCAGGATGTCTGATGATATCTAAAATAGTTTCATCATCATCCGGAAAGCCTACAGCTTCTATAAAACGGTTTGTATCAGTTTTTATGGCTGCATGTCCTCCAAAATAGTATGATATGAATGGATCGACGAAAAACTGACCCACAAAAGGCGATCTTTGAGATAAAAAGACATCTCCTGCTTGGCCTAAATATTTTCTAGTATCATCATTAAAGACTGACCGTGTATCTGCTGTTTCATACAATGTTTCACGTGGAACTTTATAATATCGTCTCACCTGTTCTATACCTGGCGAATACTCAAAGTTTTCTTGATACTCAAAAACAGCTCTATCTTTGAAATCGTTGATCTCATTTCTGACTAAAATATCTTTTGTGACTGCCTTACCAATTGTAAAGATGCCTGCTCCAACTAACAATAAAATAAACCCTTTAACAAAGGTCATAACTCTTATTTTTCTCAGCTTCTTTTTTTTCTTAATTTTACCCATAAAAAAGAGTTTTTTCATTGGCTTCACATCCATTTGTTAGTGTTTTTATTATATCATAATAACTAAAAAATAGCATATATAAAAAAGCCTTACTCTGTCTATCGTATTTCACTGATAGCTTTTAGGAGTAAGGCTTTTCATTCAATATTTTATAATTTTGGTTTAATTACTAATCTTCTATTTTCGCCTTCACCTTCTGATTCGGTAATGACATCTCGCCATTCACTTAATTTTGTGTGAACGATGCGACGGTCATATGAATTCATAGGATCAAGTTTAACAGATATTTTAGTTTGTGCAACTTCTTTAGCTGTCTTTGTAGCAAGTATTTCTAGTTGTCTTTTTCTATTTTCGTGATACCCACCAATATCAAGACCTACAATTAGATGACCTTCAGTAAATGTGTTTAGATAATTTCTTAGCATATATTGCATCGATAAGAGTGTTTTACCTTCTCTACCGATTAATAATGCATTTTCATCACTATCAACTGTATAATAAATCTCATTTCCATCATCAACTGATCTAACTTCCATTCTTGATTCTATCTCAAGTGTCTGTAGAATACTTTCTAAATATATCTTACCTTCAGTTGCTAAATTAATATTAGGTGTAGCTTCATATAATGCTGACGCACCTAAACCTAATAATCCTTTTTTCTCTTTTAAAACCGTAAATTTGATTTTATCTAATTGTATTCTTAAACTTTCTACTGCGATTTTTTCAGCTTCTTGTAAAGTTTTTGCTTCTATCTCTATTCTTTTTAACATATCATCACCCCAACAATTGCTTTTCTTGTAATCTAGCATGCTTTTTCTCATTTAATCTTCTGTTAAATAAAGTTTGGCTTAGTGAATAAATATTACCGAAAATCCAATATAATGCTAACGCATTGCTTTGGTAAGAGATAAACATCATCATAATAACCATGAAATAACTTACAAACTTCATTGTTTTTTCAGTTTGTGCGCCTTGAGGATTTGCGTTATGCTTATAAGTGTTTTTAGCATAACTTGGTTTCTTCATTGATATCTTTTGTAGAGTAAACATTGTTGCCCCTACGATAGCTGCTAGTATAAGTGCAGTGATTCCATCATTAGTATTTGCAAGATTAACACCTAAGAAGTTTGTATTAGATACTGAATCAGCATACATACCACCTTCTAAAGATATACGTCTAACAACACCATACATTGCGATAAAGATTGGCATTTGCAAGAATGGCATTAAACAACCAAACACGTTGATGCCATGTTTTTTATAAACTTGCATCATTTCCATTTGTTGCATTTGTTGTGATTGTGGATCTTTTCTATTTGCGAACTTAGCTTGAACACGTTGCATATCTGGCTGAGCTAGATTCATCTTCATTGTCATATCATTGCTCTTAGCATAAATTGGCCAAGCTAATGTTCTAACAACTAACGTTGTAAATAAAATACCTAATGCAAATGAATTACCCATAAGACCTGCAAAGAAATTCATGATGAACGCTACTGGAATAACTAAGATATAGTCAAAGAATCCAGCATCTTCTGTTGTTATTGGTTTTTCACCACCAGCAACATAGACTTCAAATGTTTCTGTAAAGCCTTCATAAGTGAATGCAACTTCATAACTTTCTTTATCTTTAAATCCATCTGAGCCCATTGGATCATATCCTAAATCATCAAATAATGCAGCATATGCTTCATCAGTCATTGTTTCAGATACTTGAGTGATGTCTCCATCATTTTCAACAGCATATGCTTCAATGCCTGTTGGATCAAATGTTTGTCCTATATTATAAAGGATAGCTTCTGATGGAAATCTAAAGACGATCATTGCGATGTCATTATCTTCTACAACAGTTTCAGGTTTAATATATATTCTAAATGAAACCTCTTGATCCTCTACAGTAAATGTGAAGGTTTGAATTCCACCTTCAATACCAATATCATCAGGTGATGCATTGGATGGAAGAAGCCCTTCATAAGCGACTGGCTCTTCAGAAGTTGTACCTGATTCATTTAATACCCAATAAGAAAGTCCATTATCTCCTTTAAAGATGATAGAATTTCTATCCTCATAGTCAAAAACTAGTTTTTCACCATTTTCACCATAAGGATTATTTACGATGACTTTTCCTGCCTCATCACTACCACCACAAGATGCTAGTGTGATGACAAGTAAGAGTGTCATCGCCATAAATATAATTTTTCTATAATGTCTTTTCATGTTTATTCTCCATTAGTTTAGATTTTTCAAACAGCGTGATCAACTTAGATTTAATATCTTTATACTCTAGTTGTCTTGCTTTTGGTCTGATTACAATCAAAAACAATTTATTTATAATAAATTGATCTTGTAACTCGCTAACAATCATACGAATTCTTCTTTTGACTAAATTTCTTTGAACTGCATTGCCATATTTAGTTCCAATAGACATTGCATATCTGAAATTTTTAGCTTGAAGATCTTCGGATTGATAAACTGCAAAATAACTGTCATTTTTCACAATTCTTTTTTTATACACCGCATCAATTTCGCTATATTTCTTAATACGATATTTTTTCTTCATGATTGTTCTGATTAAATTATTTAAAAAAAGAACCACTCAAAAATAACATAAAGTTATTATTTTAATCGAGTAGTCCTAGTGTTTTTAAAATAATTTAAATTTATACAGTTAATTCTGCGCGGCCTTTTAATCTACGTCTTGCAAGTACGCGACGACCACCAGCAGTAGCCATTCTAGCTCTAAAGCCATGAGTTTTTTGACGTTTTTGCTTATTTGGTTGATATGTTCTTTTCACAATTAAAACCACCTTTCTTGCGAAACCATGCCTTATTATTATATATAATGTATCCGTCTTTGTCAATAAAAATATTATATTTTAAATATATATTGATTTTAGCATGAAATTCATACGTTTTATTAGAGTTAAGAATTACACATACCTAAAGAATTATCGTGGATAAGTTTATCACATTTTATACACATTGTGGATAACTGGATAACTTTTATAATTCCTTTAGTAAAGACGTCAAATAGATATATTTATCCACATTATTAAAAAATATTAAAAGTTTAGCAAAAAAGTTATCCACAAATAATGTGGGTAACTTTTTCTATTTTTACCTTTATTTTGTGATATCATAATACTACAGTAATTAAGGGGTAACAAAAATGAATGAATACGATCAATTATGGCAACAAATACTAAACGATTTAGAGATAGTTTTCTCTGAGGAATTATACACAGATGTTTTTGAACCGTTAAAAAAGACGCATAAATATGCCAACGGGCAAATTTTTGTGCTTGTTCCTAATGAATTTATAAAAAATAGAATTAATCGCTTTTATATTAATAAAATTAATGAGTTAGCTGAAAAATACTATAAGAAAAAAATCAGATTTAAATTTGTGACAGAATCTGAGATAGTTCCTGAAGAAACGCTAATCAGTCCAGAGAGAAATCTGAGTATTAAATATAGACCTGGAAATCTAAATAGAACATATACTTTCGATAACTTTGTCGTAGGTAAAAGTAATAATTTTGCATTTAGAATGGCAATGAAAGTTGCTGATCAACCTGGTACAGTAGCAAATCCTCTTTATATCTTTGGTGATGTTGGACTTGGTAAGACTCACTTAATGCAATCCATTGGTAATTTTATCTTAGATAACGATATTCATAAGAAAATTATGTATGTAAAAGCTGATGGATTTATTGAAGATTTCGCAAATCTATTAAGAAAAGAAAAAATGGATGATTTTAATCAAAAATATAGAGATATTGATGTCTTATTAGTTGATGATATTCAAATTATGGGTGGTGCTACTAAAACCCAAATGGAATTCTTTAAATTATTTGATTATTTATATCAACAAAATAAACAAATCGTTATTACAAGTGATAAACCTGCTTCAGAATTAAAAAATATCATGTCACGCTTAACTTCTAGATTTGAAGTTGGACTTACAGTCGATATTCAAGTACCTGATTTAGAACATAGAATCGAAATTTTAAAACGTAAACTTGCAACAGAATCATCAGATATTCACGATATTCCAAACAATGTATTAGAATTCATTGCTTCATCATTTGTAACTAACATTAGAGAGTTAGAGGGTGCTTTAAAACGAGTTTTATTCTACTGCTTAACTAATAACTTAGATTTAAATGTAGAATCCGTTAATGAAGCGCTAGAACCGTTATTAAAAACAAAGAGAAGAAGCGATTCTTTAAATGAAAATAATTATGATAAAATCCAAAGTATTGTAAGTGATTTTTATGGCATTACAATAGATGATTTAATCGGTAAAAAACGACATTCAAAATATATATTACCTAGACATATCTCAATGTATATTATTAAATCCAAGTATAATATCCCTTATAAAACAATAGGATCATTATTTGGAGGTAGAGATCATTCAACTGTTTTAGCTGCTTGTGAGAAAATAGAAAATGAGATGAAACAAGATTTAAGTTTGAAAATTGCAATCGATACAATTCATAAAAAAATCGATCATTTCACACAAAAATAAATGTGTATAATTTGTGGAAAATATGGTATAATAATAGCAGTGTTAAGCCTATATGATAAGTTTTCCACTTATCCACCGCTACCAATAACAATATTTAAAGATTAAATAATAAAAAAAAGGAGCTTCCGCTTATGATTTTCAGTATTGATAGAGATGTTTTATTAAGTCAGTTACTTACTGTACAAAAAGGATTACCTTCAAAAACTCCATTACCAATTTTATATGCAATTAAATTTGAAGTTAATGAAGATCATTTAATTTTAACATCTAGTAATACAGATGTTGCAATTCAAGTTTTAATAGATGATCAATCTATTTCAATTCAAAAAACAGGTAAGGTTGCAATACCTGGACGATATTTAATTGAAATCATGAGAAAGATAACATCTAAACGTGTTGAATTTGCATTAATCGAAGATCATTTAATAGTTATTAAAGCAGATCGCTCTGAGTTTAAATTAAGATTAATGGATGTTGAAGATTATCCAGAAGTTGATTTCTTAGATCTTGATGATCCTATCGTTTTAGATAGTCAAGTATTTAAAAACATCATTAAAGAAACTAATTTTGCAACCGCACAAAGCGAAAAAAGACCTATTTTAACTGGTGTTAATTTTAAATATAGAGAAAATCATTTGTATTGTGTTGCGACAGATAGTTATCGTTTAAGTCAAAAAAACGTTAAATTAAGAACACATTCAAAAGAATTTGATATCGTTATTCCAAATAAATCGTTAGATGAATTAAGTAAAATATTAGATACTTCTTCTGATGATGTTGAGTTATATATCAATCCAAATAAAGTGTTATTTAAAATGAAAAATACTTTATTTCAAACAAGATTACTTGAAGGCACTTATCCAGATACAATGAGAATTATACCTACAGAGTTTCCAGTATCAATTCCTTTCAACAAAGAAGAATTACTACAAGCTGTAGAACGTGTATCACTACTTTCTCCAAGAGATAGAGAAACCAATTACAATATCATAAAATTAAATTTAAGAGAAGATCATATTGTAGAAATGAGTTCTACAAATAGTGAAGTCGGAGATGCGTTAGAAGAAATTATTCCTTCATCAGATGTGATCGGACCAGTGATAAAAATTGCATTTAGTTCTAGATATTTAGTAGATGCTTTAAAGTCATTTTCTTCGAATGAAGTTTTAATTCAATTTGCTGGAGAAGTTAAACCTTTCGTGATTAAAGGTAACTTAGATCAAGAATTATTACACTTGATTTTACCAGTTAGAATCGACTAATTAATTATAAAAATAACAAAATAACAAAAAATAAAAAAAGCTTTAGATTCAATTTTAAGGCTTTTTTTTATATTCACTGGCAAAAGATATTTATAACCAAATAAATCGCTTAAATTAGTGTATTTTTCTTTATATTATGTTATAATATAAACAAAGGCAAAGGGTAAATATATGAAAAAATTCAAGATAAACACAGATTTTATAACTTTAGGTCAATTTTTAAAAGCAACTGATTATATCGGATCTGGTGGAGAAGCCAAGTTTTTTTTAATGCAACAAGAAGTTTTTGTTAATCATGAAAGAAGAACTGAACGCGGTAAAAAACTATTTCACGGTGATCAAGTTATGATATTTGAAACTGTTCACTATATCGTTAATGATTCAAAACATTCTTCTTAAGAATTTTAGAAATCACGAAACATTTAACCTTAAGATTGTGAAACCCTTTGTGTATCTTTTTGGTGAAAATGGAAGTGGAAAAACAAGTGTTTTAGAAGCTATATATTTTTGTTCAACAACAAAATCACATCGAACATCTGATGAGAAAGAAATCATTAAGACTGATCAAATGTTTGCACAAGTTGTGATTAAAGATGATGATCAAACATACGAGATTGTCGTTTCAAAATTTGGGAAACGAACAAAAATTAATCAAATTGAAAAAAGAAAGTTAAGTGAATTTGTAGGACATTTAAATGTTGTCATGTTTGCCCCTAATGATTTAGAACTTATTCAAGGTGCACCATCTGTTAGAAGACAATTTATGGATTTAGAGTTACTACAGATCGATAAAACATATTTAAATTGTTTAAATACGTATAAAAAAGTATTAAAACAAAGAAATAGCTTGTTAAAAAAAGTAGAAATTAAAGATGATTATACATTTTTAAATATCTTAGGTGATCAACTTTATGAACAAGGGGTTATACTTATTGCCCAAAGGAAGCGGTTTTTAGAAGAATTAAATACATTGTTTAAATTTAATTACAAAAAATTTAGTGAAAATGATGTTGAGATCATTTATAAACCTGATCAAAATGAAACAAGTTTTAAAAAATATTTACAAAAACAACAAAAACAAGATATTTTGTATCAAAGCACACTTGCTGGACCACACAGAGACGATTTTTATATAAGGTTTAACGCATTTGATTCAAAAACTTATACCTCGCAAGGTGAAACAAGATTAATCGTCATAGCGTTAAAATTAGCGCTTCTAGAATGGATAGAATCCAGAACAAATCACAAAGTTGTTTTACTTCTAGATGACGTTTTATCAGAACTTGATCAACAAAAACAAGATATATTTTTAAAAACATTACCAAAACAACATCAAATTATCATGAATAGTGTGATGCCAATAAATATGGAACACATTCAAATGATTGAATTAACAAAGGAGCGTACACATGTCAAATTATGATGCATCAAATATTCAAATACTAGAGGGCTTAGAAGCAGTTAGAAAACGTCCAGGTATGTACATTGGTAGTACTGGATCTAGAGGGTTACACCATTTAGTTTGGGAAATCATTGATAACTCGATAGATGAGGCACTAGGTGGATATGCGACTAATATTAAATTAGAAATCCTAGAAGGAAATATCATTAAGGTAACTGATGATGGTCGTGGGATTCCAGTCGATCTACATCCAAAAACCAATAGACCAGCAGTTGAAACGATTTTAACTTCTCTTCATTCAGGTGGTAAGTTTGATGGAAAATCATATAAAGTATCAGGTGGACTACATGGTGTAGGTGCATCTGTTGTTAATGCTTTATCAGAATGGTTTGTTGTTGAAATTCATAGAAACAATAAAAATTATGAACAAAGATATGAACGTGGATTCCCTATGACAGATGTTATTGAAATAGGTGAAAGTGTTCATACTGGAACAATTGTTACATTTAAAGCTGATCATTTAGTGTTTACTGAAACAGGTGTTTATGATTATGAAATTTTAAGATCAAGAGTTCAACAATTAGCGTTTTTGAACAGAGGGATTAAAATAACAATCATTGATGCTAGAGGAAATGAACCTGTTGAAATGAGTTATCACTATGAAGGTGGTATTGTTGAGTATGTAAGTTTTTTAAACAAAGGCAAAGGCAAAGTCAATCAAGATATCATTTATACAGAAAAAGAGTTAGATGGTGTCACTTTAGAAATAGCAATGCAATATAACGATTCATATGCAACAAATATTTATTCATTTGCGAATAACATTCCTACACATGAAGGTGGGATGCATGAAGATGGATATAAATTAGCATTATCAAGAGTCATTAGTAAATATGCAAATGAAAATAATTTACTTAAAAAAGATGATTCTTTAATTGGTGAAGATACAAGAGAAGGATTAACTGCGGTTGTTTCTGTAAAACATCCTGATCCTCAATTTGAAGGCCAAACAAAGACTAAACTAGGAAATCCAGAAGTTAGACAAATTGCAAGTCAAATTACAGGAGAAGGTTTAGAGAGATATTTAAGTGAGAATCCTAATGACGCAAAAGCGATTATTGAAAAAAGTATTTTAGCATCTCGCGCTAGATTAGCTGCTAAAAAAGCTAGAGAAGCAACGAGAAGAAAATCACCACTTGACCAATTAGGTTTTGCGTCTAAATTAGCTGATTGTAGAAGTAAAGATCCTCAAATTTCAGAAGTATACATCGTGGAAGGGGACTCTGCGGGTGGATCTGCTAAACAAGGTAGAGAATCAGAATATCAAGCGATTCTTCCACTACGCGGGAAAGTATTAAATGTTGAAAAAGCAAGATTAGATAAAATATTAAGCAATAAAGAAATTCTATCTATGATTCAAGCCATTGGAACAGGGATTGGTGAAGAATTTGACGCAACTAAGACTAGATATCATAAAATTGTTATCATGACCGATGCGGATACTGATGGTGGACATATTAGAACACTATTATTAACATTCTTTTTTAGATATATGAAACCATTAATTGATTTAGGATATATCTACATTGCACAACCACCACTTTATAAAATACAACAAGGTAAACGTGTTGAATATGTTTATAATGATGAACAATTAGCTAAGATCTTAGAAGAAATGGGCGGAAGACCGGCTATTCAAAGATATAAAGGTCTTGGGGAAATGAATCCTGAACAATTATGGGAAACAACCATGGATCCAGAAACTAGAACATTACTTCAAGTCTCTCTAAAAGATGCACTTGATGCAGACATGGTATTTACCATGTTGATGGGTGAAGAAGTTGAACCTAGAAAAAACTTTATTCAAGAAAATGCAATTTATGCAGATAATATTGACGCATAGGAGGAAATGAACATGGAAGAAACTAAAAAAGTAACAGAAGGCAAAGTTAAAGAGATTAACATATCATCTGAAATGAAATCATCATTCCTAAATTATGCGATGAGCGTTATTGTTTCAAGAGCTCTACCTGATATTAGAGATGGACTTAAACCAGTGCAAAGACGTATTTTATATGCGATGAACGATTTAAATATGACAGCTTCTAGTGCTTATAAAAAGTCAGCTAGAATTGTCGGTGAAGTAATTGGTAAGTATCACCCACATGGGGATTCAAGTATATATGAAGCGATGGTTCGTATGGCTCAACCATTTAGTTATAGAATGCCATTAATTGATGGACATGGTAACTTTGGTTCTGTCGATGGAGATGGTGCTGCAGCAATGCGTTACACCGAAGCTAGAATGAGTAAATTAGCTGGAGAATTAGTCGCAGATATCGATAAAAACACAGTTGATTTTATTGATAACTATGATGGTTCAGAACAAGAACCAAGTGTCCTACCGGCTAAATATCCTAACCTTTTAGTCAATGGATCTACAGGGATTGCTGTAGGGATGGCAACTAATATTCCACCTCACAATTTAGGTGAAGTCATTGATGGTATATTTGCTTATATGGAAAACCAAAAAATTACAAATACCGAACTTATGGATTATGTAAAAGGTCCTGATTTCCCTACAGGAGGCCAAATCCTAGGATTAACTGGATTAAGACAAGCCTATGAAACTGGAAAAGGAATCATTGCGATTAGAGCAAATACAGAAATCATCACACACAAGAATAAAAACTCAATTGTAGTAACTGAAATTCCTTATCAAGTCAATAAAACAACATTAATTGAAAAGATAGCAGATATTGCTAAAAATAAAATTGTAGATGGTATCACAGATCTACGTGATGAATCAAATAGAAAAGGTATGCGTATTGTTATTGAATTAAGACGTGATGTAAATCCACATGTCATGTTAAATAATTTATTTAAGCATACACAACTACAATCTTCATTTGGGATTAATATGATTGCATTAGTCAAAGGACAACCAATGATGGTTACCTTAAAAGATGTAATCGTTAATTACTTAGAACATCAAGTTGAAGTTGTTCAAAGACGTACAATTTATGATCTAGATAAAGCAGAAGCAAGAGCACATATCCTAGAGGGTTTATTAAAAGCACTTCATGATATTGATCATGCCATTGAAATCATTAAAAAAGCAAATACAGGTGATGAAGCTAAAGAAGCTTTAAGCGCTGCATACGACTTAACAGATATTCAAGCTAAAGCTATATTAGATATGAGATTACAAAGATTAACTGGCTTAGAAATTGGTAAGATTGAAAGTGAAGCAGCAGATCTTATGATTAAGATTGCAGACTTTAAAGATATCATTGGATCTCATGATCGCAAGACAAGAATCATTCAAGAAGAATTATTAATTGTCAAAGAAAAATATGCAAATCCAAGAATGTCAGAAATCAATCTTCATGAAGATTTAAGTATTGAAAATGAAGATTTAATTCCTGTCGAAGACGTGATCATTACCGTTACAAATAACGGATATATTAAACGTATGAAAGTCGATCAATATAAGACTCAAAATCGTGGTGGCGTTGGTATGTCAGGTATTAAAGTACATGAAGATGATTATGTTGAACACATCTTAATGACTTCAACTCATGATTATCATCTATTCTTTACCAACAAAGGTAGAGTTTATAAGATCAAAGGATATCAAATACCAGAAGGATCTAGAACATCTAAAGGTCTTCCAATCGTCAATCTTTTAGAATTCGATAAAGATGAAACACTTGCGAACTTTACAAGTGTTAAAGATTTTGAAGACGAAAATTCATTCTTAACGTTCGTGACTAAAAATGGTATAGTGAAAAGAACTCAAATTTCAGAATATCAAAACATTAGAACAAACGGTATCATTGCACTTACCTTAAGAGAAAATGATGAATTATTAAGTGTTAAATTAACCGATGGTCAAAAAGATATTATTCTTGGCGCATCAAATGGTAAAGCAATCAGATTTAACGAACAAGATGTTCGTTCAATGGGTCGTACAGCTTCTGGTGTACGTGGCATGAATATTAGTGACGCTGATCAAATCGTTGGTGCTGCAATCATTGAATCTGATGAACAAGAAATCTTAGTTGTTACTGAAAAAGGATATGGTAAACGTACAAACGTTGATGAATATAGATGTCAAATGCGTGGTGGTAAAGGTGTTAAAACACTTAATGTCACAGATAAAAATG
Source organism: Acholeplasmataceae bacterium (assembly GCA_021108415.1). GTDB lineage: Bacteria > Bacillota_I > Bacilli_A > Acholeplasmatales > Acholeplasmataceae > Mariniplasma. Next base: position 252,746 of record JAIOQX010000006.1, read on the forward strand.
GACGTCTATGTACTTTAAAAGCAGTGAGTGATGAAGATGACTTAATCGTGGTATCTGATAAAGGCGTCGTCATTAGAACACACGTTGATCAAATATCTAAAACTAAACGTGCAACACAAGGCGTTAGAGTCATTAAATTAAGAACAGATCATCATGTAGCAACCATCGCGCTTGTTCCAAAACAAGAGGATGAGGAAGAAGTTGTTGCAGAGCAAGAACAGTTTGAACAAGTTTCAATCCCTGTTGAAGAACAAAAGAAAACTTTAGAATCAAAAGGGCTAGAACCTGATGAAGTTGAAGAAGTTAAGGAAGAAGTTGTTTCAACAGATAGCTTGTTTGATGAAGAAAAATAAAGAACTTTAGGATATAAAGAACTCATATGAGTTCTTTTTTCTTACAAAATCTTTTTTTTCGTTTTATCTATTGTATTGTGTAATCTCATATGTTACAATAACTATAATTTAATAATTAAAACTATCAAGAAGATGGGAGAGATATAGCTCTATGATCGTCTACCAACCAGTTGTAAAACAAGGTGGTAATGCTATAAACGATGGGAAAACTTAGTGCATGATCTATACAAGTTTCTATCGTTGAGATAGGAACTTTTTTTATTAGAAAAAGGAGAAATCAGATGATTACACTGTTAAACATTTCAAAAACATATACTTTAAAAAATGAATCATTTCAGGCACTTAATGATGTATCTCTTCATATAGATGAACAAGAAATCATAGGCATTGTAGGATTAAGCGGTGCAGGTAAATCAACACTTGTAAGATGTATGAATGGTTTAATTAAACCGACCAGTGGACAAGTGATTATTGATGGTATAAATATCCACGATTTAAAACAAGAGGATTTGAATCGAATGCGCCATGATATCTCGATGATTTTTCAACACTTTAATCTTGTCTCAAACTTAACAGTTTTTCAAAATATTAAGCTTGCGTTAAACATCAAAAACTCTCCTAAAAACTTAAGAGATCAAAAAGTTATGGAAGCACTAGATTTAGTGGGATTATCAGATAAGAAAAACAGATATCCAAAAGAACTTTCTGGTGGTGAAAAACAACGTGTTGGTATCGCAAGAGCAATCGTTAACCAACCTAAGTATTTACTATGTGATGAAGCAACTTCAGGTCTTGATCAAAAGACAGCTTATGATATTGTAAGTCTATTAAAAGAGATTCACCAGAAAACTAAAATTACGATTGTATTTATAACACACCAAATAGAAATCATTAAAGATTTATGTAATCGAGTTGTAGTTATGGATCAAGGAAAAATCATCGAAGATAGATCAACAAAAGACTTGTTTATCAATCCTTTTTCAGATATTACAAAATCATTGATCAAACAAGTGATTGATGAACCCACACATTTAAAGGATAAACACTATTTAGAACTGATATATCATCATGAGCATGTTAATGATACAATCTTAAGCCAAATGATTAAAACATACGATATAGATGTTAATATTCACTTTGCTAAGACATTAACCATAGGTAGTCAAACGATAGGATATCTATATTTAGAGATGATTGGCAACCATAAAACAAAAGCCATTGAGTACTTAAGATCAAATGATATAGAGGTAAAAGAATATGCTTAATAAAGAAGCACTTAGATTATATATAGATGCGTTTTATGAAACGCTATATATTGTTGGGATTACAGGACTATTTGTACTGTTATTTGGCTTTATTATAGGATTTACATTATATATGACACAAAATTCTTACTTAATGAAACAAACGAAAACAATTAAAGCTACACATAGAGTGATTGCGACCATAAATGATATCTTTAGATCCATACCGTTTATAATTCTACTCATTATGATGATTCCAGTAACTAGGTTTTTAGTCGGTACAATGTTAGGACCAAAAGCAGCAATTCCTGCTCTCATTATTAGTGCAACTCCGTTTTTTGCAAGAGTTGTTCACATGAGTTTATTTGAAGTTTCAAATGATACAATTGAAGCAGTTAGATCGATGGGTGGATCATTTAAATATTTATTATATGTCATTTTTAAAGAAGCATTACCTTCACTCATTTCAGGGTTTACATTAACACTTGTGACCCTAATTGGATTTATGTCTGCAGCTGCAGTTATTGGGGCAGGTGGACTGGCATTTTTAGCATATGAATATGGTAAGTTTGGAAGCAATTATCCTTTAATGTATTTATCTATATTTACCATATTAGCATTAGTCTTTATCATACAAATTATAGGAGATAAAATCTCCAGAAAATTAGACCATAAATAGGAGAAAAACAAATGAAAAAATTATATTTATTAACGACCATATTATTAGCAATTTTAGGACTTAGTTCTTGTGGACAATCAGATGAAAATGTCATCGAAGTGATTGCAACCCAAATCCCACATGCTGAAATATTAAATCAAGCGAAACCAATCTTAGAAGAACAAGGCTACACTTTAAAAATCATCACAACATCAGACTATTATTTTCCAAACCCAGCAGTCTACGCAAAAGATGCTGATGCAAACTTCTTTCAACATGTACCATTCTTAGATGCATACAATTTAGATCATCCAAATCAACAATTAGTTATAGGTGCATATGTTCATATTGAGCCGATTGGATTATATGCTAATTCATATAGTTCTCTATCTGATATAGAAGATGGAGCAACCATTTTATTAAGTAATTCAATTTCAGATCATGGTAGAGCATTAAACCTTATTGCTGCAGCAGGACTGATTACCTTAAAAGAGGGAATTGATATCACAGCATCTGATTTTGATATCCAAGCATCTATACTTACAAATCCAAAACAACTAGTTTTCAAAACTGATGTAGCACCTGATTTTTTAATATCAGCTTACAACAACAGAGAAGCAGATTTATATATTATTAACTCAAATTATGTGTTAGAAGGTGGACTAAATCCACTTACGGATTCAATATTTATAGAAACAACTGATAATAACCCATATGTGAATGTTCTAGCTATTAGAGCATCAGACAGTAATGAACCTAAAATTCAAGCTTTAATAGAAGTTTTAGAGTCACAAGCAATTAAAGATTTTATCTTAACACAATACAATGGTTCAGTTATTCCTGCATAAGCCCCTTAGGGGCTTTTCTTTTATCTTATATATGAAATGTCAAAAAATATAGTGTATAATATAATTACTAGATTAAAAGATGGGGACTATATATATGAAAAAGTTAAACTCAAAAAATACATATCTATTGTTTATCACTTTATTTATTGGGTTAAACATAATCAATACTTACTTTTTAACGATTAAACATCTAAATCGTTATATTGAACCATTTCTACATACATTTTTTGGTGAAATAAATCAGATATTAGGGAATTTTGTTATTCTTTTTTTACTCGTCTTAATTTTTTCTTTAATTTTCAAAAAAGCAAAATCTAGAATAAAAGCAATGATTTTGACGACATTATTTTTAAATGTATTAGTTTACGCACTGGGACTTTTTAATTTATTTTATGGAACGGCATTTTCTAGAAAAGGTCTCGCATTATTTAGAAATCCAGCAGATGGGTTTGCGTTTGGTGTTGTATTAGAAATCTTACTTGAACTTATTACATATTATAGAATTGTTGTATTTTTTCCTGTAATCACACTCACTGTATTATACATATTATCTGATAAAGTGGCATTATCTCTATTTAAACCACAACTCCAACTAAAAAGAGTACTCATTTCACTACTTGCTTTAGGATCAATATTCTTTTTTTCTTTAAATAATTATTCAAGACTCTATCAAAATAATGCACCTGTTCAATCAATGTATTCAACATTTGCAGTTCAAAACTTAGGTGTATATCCTTATTATCTTGGACAACTCTTTGGTATTAATTTTACCCTTGATTATGAAGAAATCCTTGATATTGATAATGATGAAGAGTTGATTTCTCTTGTTCAAAGCTACAATAAAAATCAAGAAAGCTACATTAATTTTTTTGATGGACAAACTTATAGTAATAGATTGATGGTTGATGAAGCTGTAGATTCGCTATATGTTGATCCAGCATTATCGACTTCAAATGATCTTACAGGTATCTTAAAAGATAAAAATTTAGTGTTGATTCACTTAGAATCATTAAACCAGTTTTTACTTGATCATCCCGACATTGGAGAAAACTTTGCATTTTTAAAAGACTTATTTAAAGAAAGTTTTGTTTTAAACAATGTATATACAAACGTAGGGATGGGTGTAAGCTCAGATGGTGAGTTATCTATACTATCTGGATTAAATCCAGTTGGAGATGAGACACTTTACTGGGAATATAACGAAATGAATTATGATTTAACCTCATTAGTTAAATATTTTAATGAATTAAATTACTATACAGAAGCAATCCATGGAGATAAAGAGACTTTTTATAATAGAGATGTAGTTTATCCTGATATGTATACATTTGATGATTTTTACTCTATCGAAGATTTTATAGAAGATGGATATATCATAGAAGATGGCTATTTATTTAATCAAATAGATAACCTAGTCCATGATTCACCTTGGGTGAGCGATTTTTATCTTGCAGATTATGTAAGCGAATATGGATCTACATTAGCTTCTACAGTAGGACAATACTTCTTATTTCCAATTACAATGATGGGACATACTCCCTTTGATTTTGATCCTTATGGAAGTCTAAGAGAATCAGACTTTCCTCAATACGTGGATCTTATTCAAAATATAACCTTAAGATATATCAATTATTCCAAATATTATAATGACACAATCCAAAGATTTTTTATGGATGAATTTGGAAATGATCAAACATTAGATGATTCAGTATATGTCTTTTATAGTGATCACGGATCAGGTATTAAAAATGGAGATTTATCTATTTTATTTGATGAACCAATATCTTCTTTGGAAGAACGACGCATGTTACAACAAATCTCAGTCTTTTTATATGTACCAAGCAATGATGAATATGTAGATTATGGAGATTATCAAATTAGAAAAGGCATGCTTACAGGTGAACAAGATCTTGTTAGATCTCAAGTAGATGTGTATAGAACTATTATTGAATTATTTGACCTACCTGTTGAAGATGATATGTATTTTGGCGTACACGCGATGAGTAAAGAACCTACATTTGCACTTGATAACAGAATTACTGATGTCATCTTAGATGATTATATCTATTCGATGAGAAATAGATACGCAATCTATCCTGAAAATGAAACAGTAAGCATAGAGTTTTATGATTATATTTTAAGGTATAAGATTTTAAGTGACTATATTTTATCTGAAGCAGATCTTCAAACTAGAATTAACGAGCTGATTAAAGATGAAGATTAAAGAGTTAAAAACATTCATCACACCTACATTTATATTGGCTTGTCTATTTGTCCCTATGAGTTTTATTTTAGGTGCGAGCTTATCTAATGGATTAATTGTATTTCTTTCGTGGAATATGGTGTTAGCCATATGTGTATATGTCTTAAGTGCGATCATTGTCATTTTACATAAAAAAAAGATCCATATGATATGGATTATATTAACTATATTTTTATATATCATATTTTTCCCAAACAGTTTTTACATACTAACAGACTTCATTCATTTTGAACATTACGACTTTTTTAATATTTATCCTAACATCTACGAACTAGATATCTATGATTGGTATATTTTCTTTGATATTGTCATTGGAGCACTCATAGGATTAAAATTAGGGATTTTGTCTATCGCTCATATAAAATCAATCATTTCAGAGCACTTAAAGGATTATGAGTATATAGGTGTTACCATGCTATTTATTTTATCATCTATAGGTATTTATTTAGGACGATTTATTCGCTTAAATTCTTGGAACATATTTGATTTATCATATATATTTAACTCTATATTTGAACATGCTAGATTTTTCTTGATGTTTGTCATATTATTTACAATCATCCAAATGATTGCCTATATTTTGTTTAAAGAAAAAGGTGAATAATCACCTTTTTATGTTTTATAAGATAAAATATAATAGGATTGATACCATACCAGCGAACAAACAATATATTGAAAAGTAAATTAAGTTTTTAACTTTTACATATCTATATAAAATACGAACTGATATATAAGAGAAGACAAAACTCATCACAAATGCCAAACTATATCCGATGACATGAATAGATTCACTTACATTTAAAGCTTCATAAAATCCTAAGATCATCACTGGAACTGATACAATGATATAACTTAAGAATGAAAATTTCAATACTTTTTTCAACTCAATTTTTTGGACTAAACCACCGGTCATTGTAATCCCACTTCTTGAGATACCAGGAAAGATTGCAAATATTTGAAAAGTTCCCATGATGAGTGCATTTTTGAATGAGACATGATTTTTCCATTGAATGTCTTTGACTTTATAGACATAAAACAATAATATCCCAGTTAAGATAAGTGCAAAACCAACAGACATTAAATCATTTGGAAGTAAATCTTTAAAGATAAGACCAAATATTCCTATTGGAATGACTGCGATTAACAACTTTAAAACATATTGAAAGTCTTCTTTAAAAGCATCTTCTCTTTTAAAGACAAATTTGTAACTTCCCACAATTAACTCTTTAATGTCTGTTCTAAAGAAAAGCAATAGAGCTAAAAAAGAACCCGTATTGGTTATCATCAGAAAAACGGTTAAATTTGTTAAATCTACACCAAACAAATTGCTAAAAATTGTTAAGTGGCCGCTACTAGAAACCGGAAAGATTTCAGTAATGCCTTGTATGATGCCTAATATAATGTATTTAATAATTTCTATCATCTTATCACCAAACATATTATAGCATATTCATAAGTTAAAAAGTATGTTAAAATAGGTACAATCACATATAATAGAAATACACAAGAGAATTTAAGTAGAGGACCATATGAAAAACATTATAAAAATAATCAAAGGTAGTTTTGTAGGCATGGGATCCATATTACCCGGTATTTCAGGGTCTATGGTTGCGGCTATCTTAAAAATATATCAAGATTTAATAGATGCGCTAAACGATTTTTTAAAAGCACCTATACAATCAATCAAAAGTGTTTGGCAATATATCGTTGGGGTATTGTTAGGATTTATTATAGGATTTGTATTCATTAATTTCTTTTATGAACTTGCGCCAATACCAATCACATTTTTATTTATCGGTTTTATCTTAGGGGCAATCCCCTCACTCATTAAAGAAGTTAAATCTAAGACATATAAATGGCATCATTTCTTTGTAATGATCATTGCAATTCTATTTATGGTTGGATTTATTTTTGTAACAGAAACTCAAAGCACTCAAACTGGATTTATATATTATATATCTGTATTTTTAGTTGGTGTGATTTATGCAGTTGCATTAATCATTCCAGGATTAAGTGGATCGACGATGTTAATGGCTTTTGGATATTTTCAAATTCTATTAACATTAGTAGATGAGATCGTTATAGCAATAGTCAATCTAGATTTTTCAACCATTGTTTCTCAACTTCCAATGTTAGCCCTATTAATCCTTGGCGCACTTATTGGCTTGATACTTGTAGGCAAACTCATGCATTATCTACTTCATCACTATAAGACTCATTTCTACTTTGCAGTTTTGGGAATTGTCTTTATATCGCCATTTAATGTATTATTTACCTTACAAGATAACACATCATCTAATGTGTTTCAAAGTGCATGGTATATGTATGTTATTGGTGGTATCTTATTTATACTAGGTGTTTATTTGACATATAAAATTTCACATTTAAAGAAAAATAAAGGAGAGATACAATGATTAAAAAAGCAGTTATTCCAGCAGCAGGATATGGGACAAGATTCCTTCCAATTACTAAAGCTCTGCCTAAAGAACTATTACCTATTATTGATAGACCAACAATAGAATATATAGTCAATGAGGCAATTGCAAGTGGGATTACAGATATCTTATTAATTGTTAGTAATAATAAAAATGCCATCATTGATTATTTTGATTACAACATAGAATTAGAAACAATACTATTAAACAAAGGAAAAGATGAAGAATTCAAAATGCTAAGAGAAATTGGTAAAGGCGCAAACCTTCATTTCATTAGACAAAAAGAACAACTAGGCCTAGGTCATGCTGTCCTACAAGCTGAAGCTTTTGTCGGCAATGATCCATTTGTTGTTTTACTTGGTGATGACATGTATGTGACTAAAGAAGTACCTGCTATTAAACAAATGATGGATGTCTTTGAAAAAACACAAGCATCAATTCTAGGTACCATGGAAGTTGCTTATGAAGATACTTATAAATATGGTATATGTACACCAAAGCATGAGAAAAAAGATAGACTCGTTGAATTAAGTGATGTCGTTGAAAAACCAGACATCGAAGTAGCACCTTCAAGATCTGCGATTGGCGGAAGATATGTATTAACACCAACAATATTCAAATATCTTAAGAATCAACAAAGAGGAAAAGGGAACGAGATCCAATTGACAGATGCAATCTTGAGATTAATGAAAGAAGAAAAAGTTTATGCATATGATATTGATGCTAAAAGATATGATGTTGGAAATAAACTTGACTATATAGAAGCAATCCTAGACTTTGGTTTAGAAAATAAAGAGTTAAATAAAGGGCTAAAGGCTTTACTTAAAGAAAAAGCTAAAATTAAATAAGGGCTTTACATTTAATGGATATGCCTTTATAATATAAATAACTCGTATGAGAGAATAGTAATATCAAAATATCTACTTAATTAGAGAAAACACGGTTGGTGAAAGTGTTTAAGTGATTATGATATGAATCTACTCTTTAGAGGTGCTAATCACACCCGCAGATCTGCGTTATAGATAATTTAGAGGGCTAGATGAAAATCTAGAACTAAGGTGGTACCGCGAAACTTCGTCCTTAGACAATTTGTCTAAGGACTTTTTTATATCCAAAAGGAGGATACAATCATGTTAGATTTAAAACTTGTCACAGAAAATATTGATCAAGTGGTAAAAAGATTATCACAAAGAAACGATGACTTTTCATATTTATATGAACTTGTCACATTACAAGATAGTAGAAAAGATTTAATCAGTTTAGTTGAATCAAAAAAAGCGATTAGAAATGAAGCTTCTAAAACAATAGGCGAACTTAAAAGAAATAAGCAAGATGCATCACATATTCTAGATCAAGTTAAAGATATAGGTGATGAAATTAAAGCATATGATGAAAAACTCAATGATATAGAAGCGAAAATATTTGATATACTTGCAAACACACCAAATCTATGCCATCAATCAATTCCAGTTGGAAAAGATGAAAATGATAATCTGGAAATAAAAAAAGTAGGAAGTCCAAGAACATTTGACTTTGAACCTTTAGATCATGTTGATCTTGGTGAAAAACTAGACATTCTAGATTTTTCAAGAGCTGCAAAAATCACAGGAACAAGATTTGTCGTTGATAAAGGACTTGGAGCTAGATTAGAACGTTCTTTAATACAGTTTATGATGGACTTGCATAGTAAGCATAATGATTATATAGAAATCATCCCACCATTTATAGTCAATGAACAAAGTATGTTCGCAACCGGACAATTTCCTAAATTTAGAGAAGATAGTTTTAAACTTGAGTTAAAAGACCAAAACTATTATCTTAATCCTACCGCTGAAGTTCCTACCATCAACTTATATAGAGATGAAATACTTGATGGATCAAAACTACCATTAAAATATTGTAGTTTCACAACAGCGTTTAGATCTGAAGCCGGATCTGCTGGTAGAGATACTAGAGGTATTTTAAGACAACATCAATTTAATAAAGTAGAACTCATTAAATTTAGTACACCAGAAGATTCTTATAAAGCACTAGAAGATATGCTGTTAGACTCAGAAGAAGTATTAAAACAATTAGGTCTTCCTTATCGAGTTGTATCTTTATGTACCGGAGATATCGGATTTGGAATGGCTAAGACTTATGATATTGAAGTTTGGATTCCATCTCAAAACAAATATAGAGAAATCGGATCAATTTCTAATGCTGAAGATTTCCAAGCAAGACGTGCAAATATTAGATTTAAAAGAACAAAAGAAAGTAAAACAGAATATGTCCATACCTTAAATGGATCTGGTCTTGCTATAGGTAGAACAATGATTGCAGTCATAGAAAACTATCAAAATAAAGATGGCAGTATAACCATACCAGATGTCTTAGTTCCGTATATGGGAGTTAAAGTGATCAATTAACACAATTTCACATGAAAAAAACATAGACTTCACATAGTGTTTTGCTATACTATAAGTACTTCATTTTTCTCTCTATTTATATACTCTATGTTATAATAAGTGTGCGCAAGCACACTTATTTTACTTTTAAGGAGAAGTGCAATATGAAAATTTATTATGTTGAAGACGAAAAAGATTTATCAGAAATTATACGAAAATACTTGATGCGAGAAGGATTTGATGTCACTGTTTTTTATGATGGAGAAACAGCAATCAAGCATATCGAAGATCAAGTAGATTTATGGATACTTGATATTATGTTAACAGGTGAGTTGAGTGGTTATGACCTTATTAAAGCCATAAAAGAAGTTAATTCTACTTCAGCTATCATTTTTACATCTGCTAGAGATCAAGATCTTGATAAGATCATGGGACTTGAATTAGGTAGCGATGACTATCTTGCTAAACCATATTCTCCAAGAGAATTGATCTTAAGAGTAAAAGCTGTTTTAAAGAGACAACAACAATACTCGTCATCTGAGATTGCTCAATATGATCATTATGTAATTAATCTTACAAAACGTGAGATTAAATCAAATTTAGGGATGATTGATTTGACTAACAAAGAATTTGAACTTTTATTATTTTTTATTAAGCATACAAACAAAGCATTTTCTAGAGATGATATTTTAAAGCATGTCTGGGGAGAAAACTACTATGGTAGTGATCGAGTTGTAGATGACTTATTGAGAAGATTAAGACATAAAATGCCAGATTTAAAAATTGAAACTATTTATGGATATGGTTATAGATTATTATGAGACGATTTAAAAAAATGAAATTATCAAAACAAATTAATCTGATTTTTACGGTTGTGACTTTGTTTACAAGTTTCATTTTTTTATTTGCTGTAAGTCAAATCATTAAAGATTCACGAACACAACAAAATAAAGATCAACTAAATGCATACTTTAACGAAGTTATTCAAGACCCTGCTTTATCTAAACCAGATGAAAATCGTTATAATGGATATGTTGTCTATCAAGATGGTAGATTATTATATAGTTCTAATTTTGAGATATTAGATGGTAATTATACAGGTACACGTTTATTTCAAATCTTTAGCATTAGACCAGGCTTTGAAGCTGAAGATACAAAAGGTGGTCAGACATATTACTTTAGATTTCAAAGAAGATCAGAAACTGATTTTACAATCGTATTTACAGCTGATGATTATTTATCTGTTACAAACACTAGATATTCAGCATTTGTATTTGTATCATTGATTGCGATTATTCTTTTAGGTAATATAACAATTTTATTATGGTCAAGAATCACAGTTGATCGCGTTAAACGTTTACAAAATGAAGTTTCTCTTTTAACAAAAAATAATTATCGCGTGCCTATTCGCATGGATGGTGCAGATGAAATCACAGATCTTGCTCATACTATAGAAAAAATGAGAAGAGAAATCGAATCAAGTGATAATATCAAACAAGAGATGCTACAAAATGTTTCTCATGATTTTAAAACACCAATTGCGGTTATTAGATCGTACGCAGAAGCCATCACAGATGGTATATCTGAGCCAAATGAAGCAGAGATTATCATTAAACAGGCAGATATACTAAATCAAAAAGTTAAACAATTACTAGAACTTAACAAACTTGAGTATTTAAAAGATCCATCTCAATTTGAGATGGTAAGTATTAAAGAAATTATTAAAAACATTGTTGATCAACAAAAATATAGAACACATCTAAATATTAAAACAAATTTAGATGATTCTAAATATTTTGCGACAAAAGAAAACTTGTTTACAGTGTTTGGCAATATTTTAGATAATGCGCTTAGATATGCTAAAAAAGAGATAATTATTACATTGGAAAATAAAAAACTCACCTTCTTTAACGATGGTGAGCCAATTAGCGATAAATTTATTGAACAACTTTTTAAACCGTATGAAAAAGGTGACAAAGGTCAATTTGGCCTTGGCATGAGTATAGTTCAAAAAACATGTCAACATTTTAATTTAATTTTAAAAGTAGAAAATGTTAAAAACGGTGTAACATTTACAATAGAGCCTCTTTAATCATAAGGGCTCTTTTTTTATATTCTGCAATTGTCATATCATTCATATGATTAGGAAATTTCATAGATACCCCATCATCTATAAAACGAGGGAGTACATGAAAATGAAAATGATAAACTGTTTGTCCAGCATATGCTCCATTGTTACTAAGTATGTTTAGCCCTTCAATTTCAAATACTTCTTTGCAAGCTTTGCTGACTTTACTAACAATTTTCATCGTATGGCCTAATATATTTTCAGGCATTTCATAAATATCTTTATATGGTTCTTTAGGGACTACCAATGTATGTCCTTGTGTTACTTGTGAAATATCTAAAAAAGATATGACCAAGTCATCTTCATAAACAATATAAGCTGGTATTTCTCTATTAATTATTTTTTCAAAAATTGTCGCCATATCATACACCTCTTTCTTGGCTTTATTCTATCATAGATTGATTGAAAATAGCATTAAAAAATGATATAATCATTTCGTATGTAGGAGGAATTATATATGAAAAAAATACCAGTAGGAATTTCAGGCCGTCATCTCCATGTAACACAAGAACATTTAGAAACACTTTTTGGAAAAGGTTACGAGTTAACGCCAATGAAAGATTTGAGTCAACCAGGACAATACGCTGCAAACGAAAAAGTAGACGTTATGAGTCCAAATGGTAAACTTTTATCAGGTGTACGTATTCTAGGACCGGTTCGTCCGGCTTCACAAGTTGAGATCTCTAGATCAGATGCACTAAGATTTAAGTTTATCGCACCTGTAAGATCTTCAGGTGACGTTAAAGGTTCAGGAGCAGCTACACTTGTTGGTCCAAAAGGACAAGTCGAACTTAGCGAAGGTGTAATTATTGCAGATCGTCATATTCATTTTTCTGACGAAGAAGCAAAAACATTTGATGTAGTCGATGGACAAATTGTAAGTCTTAAGATTAATGGCATTAAAGCAGGTATCATTGATAATGTTTTATGTAGAGTAAGTCCTAAGTATTTACTTGACTGTCATCTAGATACTGATGATGGTAGTGCATTTATGTTAAATACAGGTGATCAAGTAGAACTTGTTAAATCATACACTATTAATGAATAAGCACCTATAGGTGCTTTTTTACAATAAAGGAGTTGTTTTATTTGGAAATGTTAGATAGACAGCAAGTCCTAAAAGATCCTTTATATGGGTATATCCATATAGATGATTTAGTTATAAAAAAATTAATTGATACGAACTTATTTCAAAGATTGAGACGTATCAGACAGTTAAGTGGTGTTCAGATGGTTTTTCATGGAGCTGAACATTCTAGATTTTCACATGCTTTAGGTGTATATGAATTAGCCTATCGTTTTTTAAGTGTAAAAGAATTATCTGCTTCACTTGATCAAAGAAGCCAATTGCTTTTTAAGTGTTCAGCACTTTTACATGATATTGGACATGGAGCATACTCACATGCATTTGAAGATGTTTTTAAAGTTAACCATGAACATATTGGAGCGAGAATGATTACAAACCGATATGAAATTAGAGATATACTAACGACTATCGATAAAGACTTTGCTAAAGATGTAGCAAGCATTCTTTTAAAAGAAGGTAGATTTAAATTGATAGAAAGTCTTATATCATCACAAATAGATATTGATCGTCTAGATTATCTAGAAAGAGATGCATATTTCACAGGGACGGCTTATGGTCATATTGATCTTGATCGATTGATGAGAGTTATGCATATCAAAGATGGAAAAATAATGTATAGTTTATCAGGTATACATGCTATAGAAAATTACTTAATTAGTAGATATCACATGTACTGGCAAGTTTATTATCATCCAGTTGCTCGAGCACATGAGGTTATTTTAGAGAAGATATATTTGAGAGTTAAAGATTTATGTCTTAATGATTTTGAATTTATTGCAGATATTAATCCGTTAAAACGATTGATTGTAAATCCTAATGATTTGGATAGTTTTATCCAAATAGATGATTTTTTCATCAATGGATTAATCTCTAGTTTCACAAAATCTAAAGATGATATTTTAAGAACTTTATCAGATGATTTTTTAAACAGACATATATGGAAATATGTAGATGATAACGAACAAAATCAAGCGTTCATTAATAAAATTAAATCTACTTATGATCCAAAACAACTGAAATATTTTACTGCACATAAAACCGTATCTAATAGAGCATATCAAAATGATAAAGCCGATATAGGAGATCAAATTGATATCTTATTAAAAGATGGATCGATTTCTACTCTAGAAGCAGAGTCAGACATAATGAATGGTTTAATGTTGTCGGGAATCAAAGAAGATAAAAAATTCTTCTATAGAGTTCTATGAGACCAAAAGTATTTGTAGTAGAAGGTAGAAATGATTTTTCTAGATTAAAACAACTTTATCCAGACATATTCATTTTAACGACTAACGGAAGTGCAATTTTAGATTCAACGCTAGATGCTTTAATAGAATTGGATAAAACACATGATATTATTTTGTTTTTAGATCCTGATTATGCAGGTGAGAGAATAAGAAAAATATTATCCAAAAAACTAAAAAATATATTTCATGCGTTTATTGAACAAGATAAAGCATATAGCAAAAATCGTAAGAAAATAGGCGTTGAACACGCTAAAAAAGAAGATATAGAGTTAGCATTGAATCATATAAAAATGACACATGAAATATCACATAGTGATATCGATATGCATTTCTTATATGAATCAAAACTTATTGGGCAAAAAGATAGCAAAAAGCTTAGAGTATATTTATCTAATGAACTTCATTTAGGACATGTAAATGGAAAAACTTTATTAGATAGATTGATTCAGTTTAACATCAATAAAAAACAAGTTTTAGAGGTGCTTAAATGCAACATCAAGCAAAAAAAAGATTTGGACAAAACTTTTTAAGAGATAAAAATCTATTAAAAAAAATTGTCAATGAATCAAATATCTTAAATAAAGATGTCATAGAAGTTGGGCCAGGTCAAGGGGCACTTACTTCATTTTTAGCACAACAAGCTCATAAACTGATATGTTTTGAAATAGACACATCTTTAAAACCTATCCTAGATCCAATTGAACAAGCATATGAAAACACTCAAATTATCTATCAAGATTTTATGACCTCTGACATTTCTATTTATGGAAATGAACTTCATGTGGTTGCAAATGTCCCTTATTATATTACAACTCCAATTATCTTTAAGTTAGTTGAAACCAAACAAATAAAAACAGCATCTTTAATGATACAAAAAGAGGTTTGTGAGCGTTTGATTGCAAAGCCTGGAAGTAAAACTTATAATAATCTATCAGTAGTTATGTCTTATTATGGCAACGTTTATAAAATGATGGATGTCAAAAGACATATGTTCGTACCACAGCCTAATGTAGATAGTGCAGTCATTAGAATAGAAAAAAGAGATAAGCCGTTGCTTGAACCAAATGCAGAAAAAGTTTTTTTAAGTATTGTTAGATCAGCATTTAAACAAAAAAGAAAAACGTTAGTTAATAATTGGTTCGAAGCATATCAAATAGATAAAACAGAAATTCAGAGTTTTTTAGAATCATTTAATATTGATCCAAACATTAGAGCTGAAAAAGTAACCATCAATCAATTTATGGATATGGCAGGAGCGTGGTCATATGATTTATGAAAAAGCCCATGCAAAGATTAATTTAGCATTAGATGTAATAAAAAAAAGAGATGATGGCTATCATGATCTTAAAATGATTATGGTTCCATTAGAACTACATGATGATTTATCATTTGAGTTATCAAATGATATTAAACTTTCAAGTAATATAGAGATTTTAAATAATCAAGTTTTAAAAACTGCATATTTAATCAAAGAAAAATATCATATAAATTATGGTGTACACATCACACTTAATAAAAAGATACCTATCGGAGCAGGACTTGCAGGTGGATCTTCTGATATTGCAGCAACCATCAGAGGGTTAAATAGATTATGGAATCTAAACTTAAATCAAACAGACTTAGAAGAACTTGCGTTATCGCTTGGATCAGACACATTATTTTGCCTATATCAAAAAGCTGCATATGTTTCAGGTAGAGGTGAGTATATAGAATTTTTAGATAATCCAGAAGCTGAAGACATATTTTTATATTATCCGGATATGATAAGTTCTACACCATTTGTATTTCAAAATCATAAAATTACTAAACAAAATCAATCATTTGAAGAAATCATAGAAACATACAAGCATAAACAATGGGATTTATTCTATCAAATAACCTATAATGCCTTAATGCCAACAGCATTAAAATGCTATCCAAAATTAAAAACTGCGTATGAAAAGATGAAAAATATCGATGATAACGTATTCATGAGCGGAAGTGGCTCAACTTTCTTTATGATTAATTTTACTCAAAAAGAAGACGAAATTATAAAAAAAGCTAATAAAAACCATATAAAATTACTTAAAACTAGATTAAAAACATAAAAAAACTTTATATCATCAAGTGATTGTGCTATAATTTAGGTAGAAAATGAAACCGTCTTGGAGGGCATAATGAAGATAACAGATGTCAGAGTTAAAACAGTTCAAAGCGAAAGCAGATTAAGAGGCGTTGCAACCATTACTTTTGATGAAAGTTTTGTTGTACACGATATTAGAATTATTGAGGGAGAAAATGGCTTGTTTGTTGCAATGCCAAGTAAGAAGACTCCAAATGGAACTTTTAGAGATATTGCACACCCTATCCATGGAGATATGAGAAAGCTTATCGAAGAAGCTATAATTACAGCTTACACTGAAATTTTAGAACAAGGTAGCGAAGAAGCATAATATTATATTTGTATAAATACACTTTGTAGACCAAGGTGTATTTTTTTTGAAATAAAGCTATATTATAATCAATATGAATTGACAAATCCTTTAAGAATTGATATTTAAAATTCAGAAAAATTTTATTTATTTTATTTTAAAATAACTAAAAATATGAGTCGAAATCATGTATAATAGAAGTGAGAAAAATAAAGAGGTGTAAAATATATGTCTATTGTTTATGGAAAGAAAATCAAATTATTTGCTTTAAGTTCTAACAAGAAACTTGCTGAAGAAATTTCAGCTTCATCTGGTATAGAGTTATCTAAAGTTGAAGTGTTGAAGTTTGCTGATGGTGAAATATCAGTAAACATTGAAGAAAGTGTTAGAGGACACCATGTATTTGTTGTTCAATCAACATCTGCTCCAGCGAATGAACATTTAATGGAACTATTAATTTTTGCAGATGCATTAAAAAGAGCATCAGCTAAATCAGTTACAGTTCTTATGCCTTATTATGGTTATTCTAGACAAGATAGAAAATCAAAATCTAGACAACCTATTACAGCTAAACTAGTTGCAGACATGTTACAAGTTGCAGGTGTTTCAAGAGTGATCTCAATAGATTTACATGCAGCTCAGATTCAAGGATTCTTTGATAAACCAATTGATAACTTTCCAGCCGCACCATTATTAGCAGATTATTTCTTACATGAAAAAGATTTAAACAATGTTGTTGTGGTATCACCAGATCATGGTGGTGTAACAAGAGCTAGAATGTTTGCGAAAATGTTTAATTCACCTTTAGCTATTATTGATAAGAGAAGACCGGAAGCTAATAAAGCAGTAGTTCAACATATTATTGGTGATGTGAAAGGTAAAATCGCAATTATGGTTGATGACATCATTGATACAGCAGGCACGCTAATTGCCGGTGCAGAAGCTTTAATTGAAGCGGGTGCTTTAGAAGTATATGCAGCAGCAACTCACCCTGTATTTTCTGATGATGCATTATGCAGAATCAATAAATCTTTAATTAAACAAGTCGTTGTTACAGATACTATTCAATTAACTGATAATTGCAATACTGATAAAATCGTTCAATTGTCTATTGGACCACTTTTAGGACAATCAATCCTACATATTGTAAACGATGAACCTATCAGCCAAATTTTTGATAAAATTACTCACGGAAATCATAAAGTTTGAAATTAGTTATTGGATTAGGTAATCCTGGTAGTAAATACCATCACACGAGACACAACGTCGGATTTATGGTTGTTGATCAATATGTAGGTGATATTCAACAATCTTTTAAATTTGATAACAAATTTAATGCTGAAACTTGTTTAACAAATATAAAAAATGAAAAAGTAATGTTTATCAAACCATCAACATATATGAATCTCTCAGGAGAAGCAATCTATAAAATCATGAAGTATTATGATGTTTTAATTGAAGACATTATTGTATTTGTAGATGACATTAATTTAGATACCGCAAAACTAAGATTAAGATTATCTGGTGGTCATGGTGGACATAATGGATTAAAAAACATGATAGGATTACTACACACTAATGAATTTAAAAGAGTAAGAATTGGTGTAGGAAACAATCCTAACTTACAATTAGATCATTACGTATTAAGCCAATTTGGAAAAGAAGAAATGATCGATATATCCATTGCAATTAAACATTCACAAGATATCATCAATCAATTTATTGATGACATACCATTTTCAGATATCATGACAAGATTTAACACCCAAACATAAGTTTGGGGTTTTTGTTCAAAGGAGTGTAGATGATGCTTGATGTCATTCATATAAATAGTGACCTTGAAAAAAAATTAAATCAACACAAAGATACAGTTTACTTAAAATCTTCTACAGACAGCTATAATTGCTATTTAATCACAAAACGATTTAAGCAGATGAAGCAAACTGTTTTTGTTGTTACAGCAAATCTATATGAAGCACAAAAATATTATGATACGTTGTCACTTTTAAATGATGAAGATGATGTGCTCTTTTATCCTGCTGATGAAACACTAACATCAATCATGGCACTTGGTTCTCCAGAATTTAAAAGTGAGAGATTATATACATTAAAGCAATTGATGACACATATGCCATTTATTGTTGTAACAACGATGCAAGGCATTAGTCAAAGACAGTTAACACCAGAAGATTATAAGCACAGCGTAAAAAGACTTTTTAAAAATGAAACATACAATATAAATGAGTTAACTACTTTTCTAGTCTATAGTGGTTATCAAAGAACATTTACTGTTGAAAAACCTGGTGAATTCTCATTAAGAGGCCATATTCTTGACATATATACATTAAATCATGAACATCCATATCGATTGGATTTCTTTGATGATATGCTAGAGCAAGTTAAAATGTTTAGTGTTGAGACACAAAGAAGTTTTGCAGAAATTGACACGATAGAAATTGCACCTATGCATGAATTATTTTATACAGATCAAATGAAAGATAAAGCGATTAAAAGCATTCAAAAACATTTTGAGGCTTTTAACTTATCAGAAAGAGAAAACGAAAAATTCTTATCTGATATAGAATCTATTGAACTTAGACAAAAGCTTGACACACTAGGTTTATACATTCCATTTTTTAATAAAAAAGAAACAACAGTTCTAGATTTTTCTGATCAAAAAGAAATATACATGATTGATGTTCATAAGATGAAAATCAATGAAGAACATATTCAAGATGATTTAAAAACCTATCAAACTACGATGAACGGCAATGCTTTTTTATCCATTAAATATAGACTACCTTTAGATATTAATTTAGCAAAACATCATATAGAAATTGATAATTTTGGTATCTCAAATCCAGAGGCTTTATCTCTTAATGTTTTATCCTCTATTCAATACCAATCTAACTTAGAATTGTTTTATACGGATATGATAGATTATATCGGCAAATATAAAATCTATTTATGCATTAAAACAAATCATTATTTTGAAGAGATGAAAATGTTTTTGAAATCCAAAAACATAACATATGAAAGAAGTATAAAAGATGAAACTGGTGTATATCTATTAGACATATCAAGTCACGGATCATTTATTTCTACGATTGATAAAGTCATTGTCTTAGATGAATCAGAATTGTTTGCATATAAAGTTAGAAAAGCAATTCGTTACCGAAGTGTTTTAAATCAATCTACAAAAATTAGAAAAGTAGAAGATTTAACGATTGGTGATTATGTAGTTCATTACGATTATGGTGTTGGGCAATATGTCGGATTAAAGACAATGGAACTAAGTTCAGAAAAAAGAGATTATTTGCATATTATATATGCAAATGAAGAAGCTCTATATGTTCCAATGGATCAAATTGATATGGTTTTAAAGTATAGTTCACATGAAGGTCAAAAACCTAAATTATCTAAATTAGGTGGTAAAGCTTGGACAAAAACTAAAGCTAGCGTAAGAATGCGGATTAAAGACTTAAGTGATAGACTCATTAAATTATATGCAATTAGAGATCAGGCTAAAGGGTTTGCTTTTTCAAAAGATAATGACATGATGGAAGCTTTCGAAAGAGATTTTAAATATGAAGCAACAAAAGATCAACAAAAAGCAATCATAGAAGCCAAACACGACATGCAACAAGAAAAACCAATGGATCGTCTTATCTGTGGAGATGTAGGTTTTGGAAAAACTGAAGTAGCACTTCGTGCAGCATTTAAAGCTGTTCTTAATCAAAAACAAGTTTTATATTTAGTGCCAACTACCGTTTTAGCAAGACAACACTATTACACATTTAAAGAGAGATTTGATAAATATGGTGCAAATGTAGCTTTAATGTCAAGATTTGTTACACCGAAACAACAAAAACAAACGATCGAAAAATTAGCAAAAGGATATGTTGATGTTGTCATTGGAACCCATCGATTATTATCTCCAGATATAAAATATAAAGATCTTGGACTTTTAATCATTGATGAAGAACAAAGATTTGGTGTCGAACATAAAGAAAAAATCAGAGAAATCAAACATAATGTAGATACACTTACCTTATCAGCGACACCTATTCCTAGAACATTACAGATGTCATTAATGGGATTAAAAGATTTATCGATGATTGAAACACCACCGATGAATAGATATCCCGTCCAAACTTATGTTGTAGAAAGACAAGATGCTCTAATCAAAGAAGCAATCACTAGAGAAATATCTCGTGGAGGCCAAATATTTTATCTATTTAATAGAGTCACCGGTATGGAGGGCATGGTAAAGAGATTGCAAAAATTAGTACCAAATGCAAGAATCTCATTTGCTCATGGCAAAATGAATAGAGAATCATTAGAATCTGTTATCTCAGATTTTATAGATCATCAATTTGACATTTTAGTATCGACCACAATTATAGAAACTGGTGTAGATATTCCAAACACAAATACTTTAATTATCCATGAGGCTGATAAATTAGGATTATCACAACTCTATCAAATAAGAGGTAGAGTAGGTAGATCTGATCGTATCGCATATGCCTATCTATTATATGATCAATTTAAAAACATAAATGATGAAGCAAAAAAACGCTTATCCGTTATTCAAGATTTTACAGCTTTAGGCAGTGGATACAAAATAGCAACCAGAGATTTATCGATTAGAGGTGCCGGTGATATTCTAGGTGCTGAACAATCTGGATTTATT
The DNA here is from genome assembly GCA_021108415.1 of Acholeplasmataceae bacterium. Classification (GTDB taxonomy): domain Bacteria; phylum Bacillota_I; class Bacilli_A; order Acholeplasmatales; family Acholeplasmataceae; genus Mariniplasma. The sequence goes on from JAIOQX010000006.1 coordinate 274,500, forward strand.
GACAGTGTTGGTATTGAACTTTACATGAAATTATTAGAAGAAGCCATTACTGGTGAATCTTTAGAAAAAGAAAAATCTACAAAAATTGATCAAATATATGCACAACGACATGTTGATCCACAATATGTTGCACAAGATAGCGCAAGAATAGAAATACATAAACGCATTAGTGAACTTAATAACTTAGCGGATGTTGAAGACTTAAAAAATGAGTTAACCGATAGATTTGGTCAACTTGATGCAGACCTACTATTATACATGTATGAGAAATTATACAAAAAATTATCTTCAATAATTGGGGCTCATCAAACTATTGTAGATTTAAACCAAACGACATTAATACTTTCTATGGAAGTATCATCAAAAATGGATGGTAAAAAACTATTTGAAAAAGCAGAAAACTTTAAACCAGCTAAAATAAGGTTGAGTTATGTAAGGGGTCATATACATATTCAACTGATCACAAAGCATATCAAACAGCATTGGCTTTATTTATTTGACCTATTTTTGGAAGATTTCATATATAATTAGAATAAGAGGTGAGTATCGATGGCTATAGATATACTACAAATTTCAAAAACAGCATTAGAGGAACAAAAAACAAATCCTAATGTCATTAATGCATCTATTGGAATGTTTTTTGATGAAGAAAGACATATTGGAGGCATGCCTTCAGTATCAAAAGCGCTAAGAGCGCTACCTGATATGAGCATATTGCCATATCCAGCAGTTGATGGGGGAAAAGCATTTAAAGATCATGTGATTTCTTGGACTTTTGGTCCTTATGAAGAACAAATCAGAAAAGAAATGTTTGTGGATGCATGTGCAACACCGGGTGGCAGTGGTGCAATCGCATCAACATTTTCAGTTTACACAAAACCCAATGATTACATTTTTGTTTCAAATGTTAGATGGCAGTATGATCGATTTGCAGATCGTGCAAAAATCAAATTGTTTGAACACAACATGTTTGATGGAGATGGATTTGATTTAAAGAGTTTTGATCAACAACTTGGAAAACTATGCGAAACACAAAAACAAGTTGTGGTAATTGTTAATGACCCATGTCATAATCCAACAGGATATACCTTAAGTCTTGATGAGTTTAAATCAATTATAGATATCTTGAATAAGTATCAAAATAACGACATTGTCTTTTTATATGATATAGCATACTTAGAATATACGAGTGAAAAAGATAAACGTATCAAAATGTTAGAATTATTAAGACTAGAAGAACATGTTATGACTATTCTTGCGTTTAGTGGATCTAAAACATTTGGTGTTTATGGATTAAGATTAGGTGCAGCAATAGGCTTAACAAAATCAAAAGGTAAAATAGATCATTTCAGACCTAGCTTTGTGAATGAAGCAAGAGGTTCGTGGTCAGCAACACCAACAATTTCTATTGAATTGTTAAATCATTTCTCAAAGAAAGAAAACTTAGAAAAGTTTAATGTTGAATTAAGTCAAATTAAATCAATTGTACAAAAAAGAAGCGAACTATTTATTTCTCAAGCAAATGAAATTGGTTTAAAAACATATCCATTTAGATCAGGCTTCTATGTGATTGTTTTAACAGATAAACCGATGGATATTTTTGAAAAACTTGTTAAACAAAGCATCTATGTGGTCCCAATGGAAAATGGGATTAGAATCGCTTTATGTTCAATATCATTAAAAGAAATTGATGGGCTGCCACAAAAAATTAAATCGCTTTTAATATAATTACAAATAGAGAATCTTTTTAAAGGTTCTCTATTATTTCGTTTTCAACATTTATAAGTTTAATAGGTAAGTCTATTATGTTATAATTGAATTAGCAAAAGGAGTGGATATCATATGATCTTCGGTCAACCAATATGGAAAGTCTTACTTGATTTTTATATCATTTGGATTTTAGTATTTTTTCTTCTAAAATTTTTAATTGTAAACAAGAGAATGTTAAGTGTCGTTTTCTCTTTTGTCTTTATCTATGTGATTTATTATATTGGCAACGCGACAGATATCCTAGCTACCTCAAAGATTTTAGGATATGTTGTTTCTTGGCTGCCGATTGTTTTGATTATTATTATGGCTCCTGATTTGAGACGCTCTTTAGAAATAGTTTGGAAACAAGATAAAACTAAAGAAGATTTTGAAATGGGGTCAGAACGAACAAAACAACAAATTGTTGATGCAGTTATGTATCTTGCTTCACAAAGTATCGGTGCTTTAATAACCATTGAAAAACATAATACCCTTGATCAATATGCAGATCGAGCAATCATGTTAAATAGTGATGTTTCAAAAGAGATATTAATTAATATTTTTACACCAAATACACCACTTCATGATGGAGCTGTCATTATTAGAGGTGATCATATTTTATGTGCAGGATCATATTTTGTTTTATCAGATAATCAAAATTATGATAAAACAATGGGGTCTCGTCACCGTGCTGGTTTAGGTATCAGTGAAATCACTGATAGTTTAACTATATTAGTTTCTGAAGAAACAGGTAATGTTTCAGTTGCGATAGAAGGTATTCTACTTAAGATGAATGACAAAGAAAAATTATTAGAATACTTAAATATGTTTATGAAATAGGAGGTTCACATGAAGAAATTCTTATCATTTTTTATTGAACCATTTAAAGTTATATCAAATAGAAATATATCAGAGAAAATAGCAAGTGTTTTTACCAAACATAAATTTTTATACGTGATTGCATCACTCATCATCACCGCAATCATCATATTCTTTATTTACGCAAAACCGCATTTTGGTTGGTAATATATAAATGTTACAACATCCGATTTATCCTCTGATTATTTCCATATTCACTTTAGTATTAGTTGTTATGCAAAGTATTCAAAGTGAAAAACTTTTAAAAAATAGATTAGTTATCGCATTTTTCAACATAGCCATCGCTGTGATGGTTTTTGTCATTTATAATAACTACATCTTAGATAATGAATTATATACATTGTTATATATTATATTTAATTTTGTTGTCTATTTCATTTTTATCATGGTTTTATATTTCGCATTTAAAACCTCTGTGCTTAAAGCAAATCATTATCAACTATTTGTTAAATCCATAAAAAATAGTCGATGGAATGCATATTACGTCGTCGATAAAAAAGAGAAAGTAAAAGATATCTCTCTAAGTTTATTACAAGAATTAGGTATAGAAAAAGATGAAATCATTGGCAAAAAACTGTTTAACATGTTAAACAAAACAGTTAGATTTACCAAGTTAAACGGGCTAGATATTAACAACAAACAATTAGAAAACTATTACAAGAACTATAAAGAAAACGCAAAACCAAATGATTCAGAAGTTCAAGAATTACAGTTTTTAAATGATACAGGAAATCCAGTAATCTTAAGACTTGTGATGCAACCTGTATTTGCGTTAGGCAAATATAAGGGTAGAATTTGTGTTGGTGAAAAGAAAACTGACTTTAACTTACTTGCAGTAGAAAAAGAACTTAATGATCGTAATAGTGAGTTAGAAAGTATTAGACATAAGTTTATCGCAACTCTAGAATTAAGTGAAGAAGGATTGTTCTATATTGATTTAGATGAGAGAACGATTTGGGCATCAGATAGCCTAGTTGGTATGCTTGGTCTTCCAAGTAACCTTTTAGATTTAACAGATTTTAGAAGATTAATAGAACCTGAAGACTTAAAGAAGTATTTAGCATTATTGGGCGATTTAACCATAAATAAAACACAATATCAAACCTCATATAGAATTAAGGTTAAAGGTGGATATACTTGGTTTAAGGAAAAGGGTAAAAGATTATTTGAAGATACCAATGCTGCAATCATTATGGGCACATTAAACCCAATGAAGACAAAGCATTTCCAAGCAAGCCAAATAGATATCTTAGATCAATTAAAAGATAGAAATGAGTTTATGGCGCACATGCATAAACTATTTAATGATAATAGATATTTTCAACTAGTTGTCTTTAGATTACAAAACATTCCTAAAGTAAATGAAGATCATGGTAGAGAAGTCGGTAATATGTTTATTGCTGAATATATCAAAAAGATGAGTTCATCTTTCGTTTCAGAATCAGGAGATATCTTTAGAATTACTGGTATTGAGTTTGCGATCACAATTACTGATCCTAGAAAGATGGAAGTTTTATCTAATGGTGTTAAATCTAATCCAACCTTCTTAAATCTAAATATGCAATATGGATCAATTTCTGAATCATTAGAAGTCTTTGCAGGTATTGCAATAGGCGGATCTGATGCACACGAGGAACATCAATTATATCAAGCTGCATATCAAGCATTAAAGATATCACTTAATCCACAATTTTCATCTCATGGATGTTATTATAAAGATATCGTCTCATGACAAAAAAAGAGATTAGAGATTTAATGATTGAAAAAAGAAAAAATCAAAATTCAGAAGAAAAGATGATTAGAGATCAACATATTATTGATCAGATTATCTCTTATCAAAAGTTTATTCAAGCAAAAACTGTTGCACTATTTTATCCTATGGGAAAAGAGATAAATCTTTTAAAATTATTAAAACAAGATAAAATATTTTTGTTTCCAAGGGTAAATGGAAAAAACTTAGATTTTTACATATACACTAAAGATATGGTGTTTGAAAAAAGTAGATTTGGAGTTTTAGAACCAAAAGCAGATCAAGTCTATACAGATAAAATAGATTTTATGGTTGTACCTGCGCTTTGCATATCTAAAGCGTGTCATAGAGTAGGATATGGTGGCGGATATTATGATCGATATATCCAAAATCATAAAATAGATTTTACACTTGGAGTTATTTACGATTTTCAAGAATTAAATCATTTTGAAATCTCTTCATTTGATCAAAAACTAAACCACTACATTAAGGGGTCATTATGAACACAGCACTGATAGTTGCGGCCGGAACAGGATCAAGGTCACAATTAAAGATATCTAAAATTTTATATAAGATTAATGATAAACCTATATTTATGTATAGCGTCGATGTTTTTAAATCACTTGGATTTGATATATGTTTAGTCATATCCAAAAATGACTTAAAAGATATTACAGAGCATATTGATCCATCCATCAAAATAGTGATTGGTGGTAAGACCAGAAGTGAAAGTGTTCAAAGAGGATTAAAAGAAGTTACAACACCTTACGTATACATTCACGATGCAGCAAGACCATTAATTTCTAAAAAAGCAATCTTAAATATTGAAAAAGCTTTAGAACAACACGATGCAGTTATGTTAGCTGAACCTGTTACACAAGCTCTAAAGCATGATAAAAACCAAAAAATCACATCCCTAAATAGAGATGAATATATTTTAGCTCAAACACCACAAGCATTCTTAACTGAAAAGATCAGATATGCTTCATTAAGAAATAATGATAATTTCGATGATGATATTAGTTTATATCAAAACTTTTACAAGGATGCATCTATCCATGTCATTCATAACGAAGAGCCAAATCCTAAATTAACTTATTTACAAGATTTTACTAATTTAAAATATCAATTAGAAGGTGATTCAAATATGCGTATCGGCCATAGTTTTGATATCCATCAATTAAAAGAAGAAAGAAAACTAATATTAGGTGGATTATTGATAGAACATCATAAAGGACTTGTTGGTCATAGTGATGCAGATGTGCTAACACATGCAATATCTGAATCCCTACTAGGCGCGCTAGCTTTAGGAGATTTAGGTACTCATTTTCCAGACACAGATTCTAAATACAAAGATATTTCATCTATCGAGCTATTAAAAGAAGTAAATCAAAAAATAAAAGCATTGGATTATGAAATTGTAAACTTAGATTCAACAATATATGCAGAACTTCCTAAGCTTAATCCATATATTGAACAAATGAGAACAAAAATCGCACAAGTTTTAAATATAGATATTGAAAAGATAAGTATTAAAGCAACTACTTATGAAAAATTAGACGCAATAGGAAATCAAGAAGCAATCGCTGCAGAAGCAGTTGTTCTACTAAAGAAGGTGAAAGTATGCTAATAGAAACAGAATTTGGAAATTTTGAATTATTAAAAGACTATAGAGAAACATTTGATCTTTTAAAGTTTACAGAGCGTTATGTAGATGTCGCATTTGATAGATATACATATCTTGTTGGAGATATGTCATCTGAAAAATTAAGAATCAAAGGATTTAATTCAGATCCTAAAAGTAGTAATGGTTATAAACGTATTCCAGACTACTTAAATGAGTCATGTAATTTTAATTGTGGATACTATATTTTAAAACGATTAAAAAATCAAAAATCTAAAGACTAAAATGATTGCAACTTCTTTACATATGTTATATACTTATATTGTTAAAAGAGGTGAATAAAAATGGATGAAACAACAAAACAAGTTCATGTATTAATAGATAAAGTAAGACCTTATCTTCAAAGAGATGGTGGAGACATTGAAATCGTTAATGTTGAAGATGGGATTGTTTATGTCAAAATGATGGGTGCATGTGATGGATGCGTCGCTATAGATGTCACATTAAAACAAGGTATAGAGACAATGTTATTGGAAAATGTACCTGGTATTATTGCAGTCGTTAACCTAGATTAAACAATAGACGGTCTTTTTGACCGTCTTTTTTAAATGATAAATTTGGAGGAAGTTATATGGGAAAAACAGTAGGATTGGTAGTTGATTCAACTTTCGGATTGGATAAAGAATTTATAAAAAAAGAAAATATCATCGTTGTACCTTTAAAAGTTATTATCGGTGATGCAGAATATGTAGATGGAAGTATCAATCCAGATGTAGTAGTAAAAGCATTACAAGATAAAGTTCATGTGAAAACATCACAACCAGCACCAGAACTATTTAAAAAAGCTTTTGAAAAACAACTTGAAACCTATGATGAAGTTATTTGCCTAACTTTATCAAAAACTCTAAGCGGTACTGTAAATAGTGCAAACCTAGCAAAAACAATTATGGATAATGATAATGTTTTAGTTATTGATACAGAATCAACAATCAATGGGTCTGGCTATATAGCTGAAAAAGTATCTGAATTTTTAAATGAAGGACATAGTGCTAGTCAAACAATGGGATATATTAATGATTTAAAAGAACAAGGATCTTTAGTATTTACTGTTGATAATCTTCAAACGCTTTATTTAAATGGTAGGCTTAGCAAAGTATCTGCGTTTATTGGTAACATGCTAAAGATAAAACCTATTTTAAGATTTAGAAGAGGTGTTTTAGATGTTGAACATAAAGCTAGAAGCTTTAATAATGTAATATTATATCTGATTAAGCAAGTAGAGACACTTTTGGAATACGGAAAAGATGTTGTGGTTAGAATTGCTTATGTTGATCGTTCTACAGAAGCAAAACAATTAGAGCATGAGATTTATCAATTAGGTGATAGAGTAAAAGTTAAGATAACTGGTGTTATCTCACCTGTCATCTCTGCACATGTAGGACTTGGTGGATTAGGTATATATCTTGCATATGAATAAAAAGCGTTTTTAAAATGAGGATAAAATGAAAAAAGCAATTATTTTATGTTATTCATTTGAAGGATATACACTTCAAATGGCAACATTTATAAAAGAAAACTTAAATATTGACCTTCATGAAATCAAACCTTTAGATGAATTAAAATCTAAAGGTTTTTATAAATATATATGGGGTGGTAGACAAGTCGTCTTTAAGAAAAAACCTGAATTAAAACCATTTGATATTGATTTTGATGCATATGACCTTATATTTTTAGGATCACCTATATGGGCTGGAACATTTGCACCTGCGATTAGAACTATATTAGAAGATGGTATCTTTAAAGATAAAGAAGTAGCTTATTTTTACACACATGAAGGTGGAGCAGGTAAGGCTTTAGTCAGAGGAGAAAAAGCAATTAACATGTTTAATAGTTATATAGGATCCTTATCGTTATTAAATCATGTTAAAAATCTAGAAAGCAATAAAAATCTAATCATTTCATGGGCTCATGAAATGATTGAAAGTAAGTAAGCCTATGAGAAGTATAAAAAAAATATTTAAAATTACATTAATTACTATTTTATCCTTATCTATTTTATTGATATTTGGACTTTTTGTTTATACGAGAGGATCTTATAAAGCATTAGACCAAATGTATCAAGAAGTTGAACTATTAGATACACAAGAGATTGCGTATATTAATGATTTTGATCAAATCAGCTATTTAGTAGAAAATCCTATTAAAAATATAGTGATTGTTCCTGGTGGAAAAGTTAAACCAGAAAGTTATATGTATCTAGCCATTAGTCTTGCAGCACAAGGATATGACGTCACTATTGTTAAAACAGTATTTAACCTAGCGATTTTAACTCCAAATTACGGAGCAAGATTCTTAAAAGAGGATATGGATAATGTTGTTATCGGTCATTCTTTGGGTGGTACAGTAGCAAGTCTTTTTAGTAGTGGAATAGATTATGTAAGTGATATTGTTTTTCTTGCTAGCTATCCTATTTCAGATGTCACGGATAAGAATGTCTTAATCATTACTGCAGAGTTTGATGAGGTTTTGGATCTAGAGGGTATCGAAAGTAGTAGAGCTCTATTACCAGAAGATGTGCAAGAATTTGAAATTCTTGGAGGAAACCATGCCCAATTTGGATGGTATGGAATGCAAAAAGATGATGGAGATGCAAGAATTACAACTAAAGAGCAACAGGATATTATTATAGATCAAATTATAGATTTTATTCAATAAACTATTTATAAAAACAAGTGCTTTGAACTATTGAACGTCAAGTAAACACTATAATAAAATTTTATATTATCTTAAATTGAGGCTTGATTCCTATATTGCAGGGGTTTCAAGCTTTTTATAAAACCGAATTTTCTTTAATGAAATTATTTTTATGTCTTGCTGCCTATAAAAGAAAAAGTTCATTTCAATATATGAAATGAACTCAAATAATTATTGTTTCAAACATGCTTATTTACCAATGTAGTGCTAAACTCTGTTCTAGATTGAGGTATTTAAAATATTAAGTGGTTTTAGGCGACCTATAAAAAATGGGTTGGTCTACCACTTAATTTTTTATAATTGAACCTAAGGTAAGATATGGTATTCCAATCCATCCTGCATAGTGACCAAGGCAATATTTATGCATGAAGTAAGTTTGAGAAAGCAAATAAGAACTATCCGATTACAAGAAGCATGTCAAGGGTAGCTACTCCAACTGATAACGCAGTAATCGAATCGCTTAATGGATGGATTAAAGCAGACATTAAAAAGAACTTAAAAATTGATGATTTTCAAGATCCATGGAAAGCTATTGAAACCTATGTGAATTACTTCAATAACAAAAGACCGTCTTGGAAATTGAATTACTTAAGTCCTGTAGAATATAGAGTGATGAATGGAATAAAATAAATATCAATGAGTCTATATAAATCAAGTTAAACATTTGATATAATATATTTAAGATTATCAATTATATCCTCTTTTTTAAACAATAGAGGGGGGATACGTGTCCTGTTTTTTCATAGCAGAGCACAAAAATGATATGCAATTTCCCCTTCAAGTTGATTCCTACTTACTGGCATTGACAAATCATCATCTTTGTAATAATTATGATATGTTACCTTCAACAAATAACCAGTTGATCCCATTTTCATCTACCAATAGACTGAGTTCACCTAAATAATCATAATGACTATTCCAACCAGAACATTGTTCAGTAAAATAATTTTCCATAATTTCAAATTCTTTCTTATTAATCTTTAGTTTAGATTCAATAATAGTATATACTCCGTACTCAAATGATAGGCAATACTCATGTTGAAGAATTTCATAGTTGAATTCTTCAACAATTTTTGAGTTATTTAACCTTCTTCCTATATTTTGATTCATTCTAAAAAGCAACTCGCGAACTTGTATTTCTTTCATGGTTATATTTCCTCCAACCTAATTAGAAGCGGGACCATAAGGTAATGGATAAGCAGTCTTAACTCCCCCACTTTTATATGTAACTACCCTCATGTATACACCATCATACCAACCTTCATATCTAACATAAGGACCTTGACTAACTCGATATGAAGTGGGTGAATCTATTACACTATTTATTACCCTGTAAATATTATTTTCATTCCAATTTCTTGGAAAATATGTTTTTCCCGGATTGAGTGGTTGCCCAAAATCCATATGACCTCCACCTCCAAATTCATCCTCATATAATACATGATTCATATCACCTATCATCATTGGGCTACCATGAATATATGTTCCTGTCATCCAATAATATGTTGGTCCATAAGTGAAGATCATATTGCCCATACCTGAATTAATATCTGTATTGTACACATCATTATAAGGTATAGTTCCTGTGAATCTAGAACCTCCACCTCCAAGGATTCCTCCACCACCAACTGGTGTACCTACTCCACCTCCAGATGCACAACCATATAAACTTTCTGAAGTGTTTCCATCATCATCCGTGTACAAATAGCAATATCCACTAGGGTCAACATTCATCACAGGATTATTTTCTGTATAGGTAAACATATTATATCCTAATACTGTATTACTTGCTTTTAACATCCCATCTGCATTAATAAATCTTCCAGTTACAGGATTGTAATATCTTGATTGCAAATAGTATAGTCCGCTTTCTTGATCATAACGATATCCTCTATAACGATAAGGATTTGCGTTTGCTAAAGCTGAAGATGTTTGAGCAGTAATATTACCGTATGCATCATATCTATAATATACCACAGTATAACCAGCGGAATCAATGAGATAAGACACATTTCCAAGCGCATCAAACATATAAAAATATTCAGATCCATTATATCTCATAGAGATTAAAGATCCATCTACATCATATGTATAATAGATTTCATTGGTTCCATCTGTTTCATATAAGACTAAAGATCCATTTAAGTAATAAGTTGTTGTGACTGAACCTACAGTTTTTGAATCTCTGATTCCATCTTGATTGTATGTATATGTTGAAGTCATAGATCCAATTGTTTGAGATATTAAACTACGTTCTTCCCATGTGAATGACTTGTCATAAGATGTACCTCTGGTATCATCTATTTCAATAACATTACCAGAATTGTCATAAGTAAAAGTTAAAGTATAACTCAAAGATGAATTAACAGTATCTGTATATACCATGCTACTAATCTTATCTTTCCAAGTAGAATGATAAGTACATACTTCAGCTTGTAATACTGAGCCTAAAGTATTGTTGCCTTGAACAAAATCATAATAAGTCTAAACAATATTTACTTTATTTATTTTTTATGATAATATGTGATTATAATAGTTTCACAAACTAAAATGGGGAGATAATTGAATATGTTTAAGAAAAAATCATTAAAAGATCAACAGATTTTGGTTTTGGTTAGATTACTAAATGCGAGTAAAAAGGTGCTTATTTTTTTAGCTTTGTTTGGTCAATTGTGGAGTATGGTACCATGGAGTGCTTTTCAAGTACAAGCATCAACTATACCTGAACAGGATCTCATTTCTGATCAGAATCTTATGGAAAAGTATCCCACAACAACGGATGCTAATTTTGATCAAAGTCAAGTAGCAATTGAATCAGAAATGATTGATGAGAGAACAGCAAACACAAAGACTTTTCGAAAAGTCGATGGCACATATGAAGTAGCTATGTATAACGATATTATTCATTATCAAGAAGATGGAAAGTGGAAACAAATCAACAATAGTTTAAATGATACTGGAAGTGAGTTGGAAAACAAGGATAATAAATTTAAAGTGAAATTCCCGAAAAAAATTGATGATAATAAATCGATTAAATTAACATTAGATAAGTATAGTATTGATTGGAATATTCTTGATATTAATCAATCAACAGTGAGCTATGATGAATCTAAAACAGAAACAAATGATATCAAAGAATTGATAAATATAAATCAATCAGTTTTATACAGTCAAGCTCTTCAAGATGTAGATATTGAGTATATATTAACGGGCAGTAAAATTAAAGAAAATATTATTCTCAACAACTATATTGAAGATTTCAGATTAACGTTTGAATATAAGTTAAAAGATTTATCTCTTATTCAAGATGAAAATGGAAGTATTTTGTTTTTAAACCAAGATGAAGAGGTTGTTTTTTCCTTTGATGAACTATATATGATTGATGATGAATTAAATACATCATTTGATGTTTTATATGAACTTAATCATATAGGTAATAAAGTGTATCAAATTACAATCATTCCAAATGATGAATGGTTACAAATTGCATCATATCCAGTGAAGATTGATCCAAGTTTAGTGATTAATGGATCTGATAGTCCTGGCATACGAGATAAATATGTCACATCTACAAAAGCATTTGAATATAGTAGTTTTCTTTTGGTGGGGAAAAACAGCATAGATAGTTATAAAAGCTATATCGAAATTTCAACTGTAGAGATTCCAGAAGATGCGATTGTAAGTTATGCACATCTGCAATTAAGAACATATTATGGAACAACTTACAATCATTGTGATTTTTTAAGTTGTCAAATTAACTTAAAAAAAGTCAATTATACGTCATCTTGGACCAATATTAATAGAAACACATTTGCCGATGTAGACACATTTATTGAAGATTATGATTATGTGTATCCTGGAGATATAGGCATTGAGTATTATCGCTGGGATATGACAAAAGTAATGAACGATTGGTTAGAAGATAATCGCTCAGTTGGTATTGTTGAATTAAGCAAACAGACACTAGTAACTAACGATCATATGTATTTTGCATCAGAAGAATATGGAGATACAATTGGACCTAACGTTATCGTAGGTTATCAATACACAACAGGATTATATAACTTTTGGACTTATCACAGTGCTCCGGTTGGTGATGCAGGAACAGCTATGATTAATGATTTTACTGGCGAGCTCAATCTTGTTAGAAATGATTATTTTGGAAAACATGAAGGTCTTGTTATTGATATAGGCATGTATTATAGTGAAAATCTTAAAGATATTAATATAGGATATGGGCTAGGATGGAGAACGAATTTTGATAGTTATGCATCGGTAAATGCAACAACTGGTGAACGAATAGTTACAAATTCAAATGGAAGTAAGACTTATTTTGAGTATGTTCCTGCAGATTTTTCAACTGATGAACCACTTATTAGAGACAATAATCTAACGACGTACTTAGCAGATGATGGAAGCCGAAACATTCTTGTAGTTGATGATTATAATAATGATCAAAATCTAGATATTATTGTGTATACTCCTGATCGGATTAGAAGTATCTATAATAATGGAAGACTTGTTCGAATCGAAGATCTCAAGACAGGACAGTTTCTAAGTATTCATCATGATGCTAACAATAGAATAGACAAAGTGTCTGATTTTTATGGTAATTTTATATCTTTTGAATATGATTCAACAACTCATAATTTAGAATACCAATTAATTCAACTTGCTCAAACATGGGATGTAGACGGAAATTGAACTTCATATAATTTAGTTGAAGTTATAGAATATGGTTATTCTCGAAATGCACTGGATAATAACGATAACCTATCTAGTGTGTCATATCATAAGGATTATAGAGGACAAGTAAGTTGTTTAGATATTGTGAATTCTACATATCAAGGGTTTTCAACATTTATGGCAAATGCATCTTCAGATACAGTAATTTATGATTATTATGATTCACTAGGCGGAGATGATAGACTAGATTCGATAACTTCAAGTGAAGGACTGAATCTTGAAATCCAATATGACACATTAAATAAAGTTGATCAATATATCTATACCATGGATAATGATAATCTAGGATTCATTGATATTGAATATGCGTTATATCAAACAACATTTGAAGATCATCTAGGAAATTCAGTGATGTATACATTTGATAGTTATGGACATACAGTAAATATATTAGATGATTTTGGAAATGCTACATATTATAGATACTTGAATCCTTGGACTGGAACATTTGAAAGTAAAAATTTATTTTTAAATCATAAACTCGTTGAATCATCACTTCCTCAAAAAACTCAATTAAATCCAATTGGAAACCATAGCTTTGAGTATAATACACCTAGTACTGATACAAATTGGGATTTTGTAATAGATTGGACAGCAGGATTTCCTAAAAATCCTACAGCTGGTTATTCAAATATAAATAGCTTATTTGGAGAAAATTCAGCAAGAATTTATGTATATAGTGATCAAGTAGCACATTTAGAACAAGATGTAATTCTTGATCAAGGTAGCGGATATAGACTTGGTGGGTATATATATGGAGATACTTCAGATGATGCATATCTAGCTGTCAAGATAGGCAGTACGACTTATACTTCATCATCTATCACTCAGATGGGAGCATGGCAATATGTATATGTGGATTTTGATATTTCTTCAAACAATTCAGTGGTTGAAGTTAAGTTATACAATAACAATTCTGGAGCAGCTTATTTTGATAATATTCAAATTACGAATGCCTTTCAAGATACTAGAGTAAACATACTTGATAATCCATCATTTGAGATGAACACAACTGGATGGACATTGAGTAATGCAACTCGAGTTTATGATGGTATTGAAAATCAACAAGGCGATTTATATGATAGTATTCTAGGTGATTATTACATTCTAATCATTGGTGATGCTGACTTAGGTAAATATGTTGAAACCACTCTAACAAGTTCAGAATTTGAAGCAGGAAGTAATTATATTATTTCTGCATGGGCTAAAGGCGATGTAACACCAAATAAACATTATGATCAAAATCCAGATGGTAGAGCCTTTGGAATTTACGTGACACTTTCTGATGGAACAAATTCAGATGAGTATTACTACGAATTTGACTCAGATATCGAATCATGGCAATATCAAGCCTCAAAAATATATGTAGATACTACGATTACATCAATCAATGTAAAGGTATATTATAGAGGTGAAGGTACTGTATATTTTGATGGTATACAAATGTATAATGAATCTTTTGGAACCGAATATAGCTATGATACATATGGAAATACAGAATATATTAGCACGCCTGAATCAAGTGGTTTGATCCAATACGAATATGATGTAGATAACAGATTTTTACTTGATAAAAGTACAGATCAAAATAATAAAATTACATATTTTGGGGCCTATAGTTCAGGTTTATTTAAAGATGTTTCACAAAACAATGTCGCTACATCAATAACTTATAATGAATATAATAAGGTCTATAGAGTTGAAATTGGAGAAGATGCAAATAATGATGGTGTAGTTGATGGATCATACTATCAGAATTATTTATATTATACTACCCAAGGTCAGTATATTTCTAAAACAAAAGATGAATTTGGAAGTGAAATAGAATATACAATGGGACTTCTTAATGGACTTTTAACATCCTTTGATAATGAAATAGACATCGCAACAAATTATACATATGATGAAAAAGGCAGAATAGAAACTATATCCAAAGATAATTCAACAATCACCTATCATTACACTGGTGATGTACTTGATGAAATTCAAATGAACGGTATGACTTACAAACTCGAATATGACGATTTATATCGATTGGAATATGTTTACATTGGAACTGGAACTGAAGGGAATTTTACTGGTTCTGTGTTAAAAGAATATACTTATGATACTGATATCGCTAGCAATATAACGTATGAAACAAATAGAGTATCTGAAGAAATATTTGGTAATGGGGATAAAATAAAAATAACTTATAATGATGAAAATCAAATTGAGGGTTTATGGTTTTATGAAACTAATCAATATGTAAAAAGATATTCATATGAGTATAACCAATCAGGTAATCTTACAGTATTGAAAGATATAAGAGATAATCAAGAATACTATTATAATTATGATCTTGTAGGACGCATTAAAAAAGTAATAAATCAAGATGGTGATGTAGTTTCATATGATTATGATAATGCAGGAAATCTTCACATCTATACATTTGATATTGCAGGATTTAGCCGAGATACAGCGTTTAATTATGATTTGACATCTGGAATCTATGATAAAACAGAGTTTGATGATGTAACTAAAAACTATACATTTGAAACAGATGACTTAAGAAGATTAGTTGGTATATCCACAACACTGAATTCCACAACAATTAATACAATCTTCTTTAATTATTCTGAGGGTATTGATGTTGTTTATGGAGATGTATCCAGAAGAATAAAAACGATCACTCAAACCAATAGTCATCACAATATTATGCAAACAATGGAATATAATGAGCAAGGCTATATTACAAAGATAACTGATTTTTCTTCCGATATTCTTGAATACTATTATGATGCAAAGAATCAACTTGTTAGAGAAAACAACGAAATAGACAATTATACGTTTACCTATGTCTATGATGATTATGGCAATCTAGAGACTCAATCATATTATAGTTTTGTTCAAGGCAACAATACAGTAGGCTCAGTATTACAAACTGAAGTATGTACTTATCATTCAACTTGGAAAGATAAAATCAGTAGTATGGTATATACAGATGTACTTAATTCATCATTAAGTTATACACTAACTTTCGAATATGACAATTCAGGTAATGTTATTGAAATAGATGATACCAGAGGTACATCTTATGACAAGTCATTCACATGGGAAGAACGTAGTTTAATATCTCAAACAATTGGATCTATGACTTCAACATATACATACAATCAAGATGGAATCAGAGATTCAAAAACTGTAGGTTCAGTCACAACAACTTATTACTTAAATGGATCTTTAGTCTTATATGAAACAGATGGAACCAATGAAATCTATTATACATATGATGTAGATGGATCTTTAATCTCTATGAGATATAATGGATCTGAATATTTTTATATGTTTGATGCGCTTGGAAATGTGTCTTATCTCATTGATTCCGCTGGTTATACTGTGGTATATTATAGATATGATGCATACGGTAATATTACTGCTCAAACATCTTCAGCTTTAGCAAACGCAAATCCTTATCGTTATAGAGGATATCGTTATGATCAAGAAAGCGGACTATACTATTTGCAATCAAGATATTACAATCCTGTAACTGGAAGATTTATTAATGCAGATGGGATGTTAAAAGCAAGTAATACAGTATTAGGATATAATATGTTTACCTATACAGAAAATAATCCTGTGATGAATGTTGACCCTAGTGGATATTGTTCATTTGCATCACAAAATGACCCGATGACATATATGGATATTAGAAATTGTAATGGCTCTGATCACACAGGAAGAATAAAACTATATTTTGGTTTATATAAAACTGAGTATTTCAACTCTATTGAAGAAGCAGTAATAAGATGGGGACAAATCAATGGTAAGTTGACATCAATAGATCATTTGGAAAGAGGAGCTATTATACTATCAAAAGTTATAAATGGACGAACAAGATATTTTATAAATATGACAATCAAAGGGAGTAATACAACAAATTGGTTAGGATTCGTGATTGGATATACTCTTGCAATTCCAACTAGCAGTGTTATAGGCTTTATCCATTCTCATACTGCTTATCCTAATACAGATGGAACTTGGAATCAAAAAGATTACGGACCTTCATCTGCTGATTTGTTTTTGTTTAATCTTCCAGGTATTAACCGTCAATTCATTGTTAATGAATTACAAAGATTATATGAGTTTGATAAAGGAGGAATTGAAACTGATGTCTACAACTAGAATTTTTAAGAATCTAGCAATAAGTCTGATATTTCTTTTATTTATCTACGGTTTAGTTGCTTGTGATTCTAGAAGAAAATTAAATATAAATGAACAAACTGAATTAATTGATAAGGCTGAAACAGTTATATTGGCTGAAACAAGTTGGAATAACAATATTCTTTTGCTTACTCAGGAGGGGATACTCCTCCTTAGTGATGAAAATAATGAAGAAAATTTCAATGCGATACTTCAGAATGATTTAAATCAATTTCAAATTCTGTTAACTCAACTATTTAGCAATACTAATGAGTTAACAATCAATGGAGGATTTTATGTAAATCATTCATTTTATCTACTATCGGTTCTTATTGATGATAACTCAATTGAAATTGTAGAGTTGCATATAAGGTTTTTCTCTGATAGCAACATTATTATTGAACCAGTATACAAAAATGAAGCTGAAGGTCAAATACTTGGTGTCATATTCAATATAGAATTAGACATGTTGCATAGCAACAAATATGGTTTCGAATATAATAATTAATATTTAGAGTTGAGAACAAGTCGAAAGAATTCAATCATTAATAAATTTAGGCACATTTCAAACTAAAAATTAACCAATGTTGATGAAATCAACGATTACAGACTATTTATTTGAACTAGTTCACAAAAAATTTCATAGAACTAAGTTTATTTCTGATATTGAAATAAACTTTTTCTTTTATTTTCAATCACAAATGAAAAAACGGTTTAATAATTGCGATATCATAGATAATTATATGAAATATGATATAATAACAACGAGGTTTTTGATATGAAACTAAATGACAATATTGTATGTAAAATTACAGGTATTCAGCCATACGGTGTTTTTGTATCATATGACGATTATGTAGGCTTGATTCACATATCCGAGGTATCTGATCAATATGTAGCATCTATTGAGGATATATTATGTGTAGGAGATGAAGTAGAAGCCACCATTTTAGAAATTGATGAAGCACAAAAAAGACTTAAATTAAGTTTTAAAAAGGCGAATCCCGTCCATCCAAGAATTAAAAAGATGGTAAAAATTAAAATTGGATTTCAATCATTATACAAAGCGTTACCGTTTTGGATAGAAAAAACAAAGAAATAGAGGTGTTACATATGGCACATATCAATTTAGTGCTTGACGACGCACGCTCATTTTTGAGCGAGCAACCAGAAAAATTGCAAGAAAAAGTAAATGAAGTACATGAAATGATTCACAACAAAACAGGAAAAGGTAGTGATTTTTTAGGTTGGCTAGACCTACCAGAAAATTATCCTAAAGATGAATTTGAACGCGTCTTAAAATCTGCTAAAAAGATTAATAGCGATAGTGATGTCTTAGTCGTCATCGGTATCGGTGGATCTTATCTAGGTGCTAAAGCAGGATTAGAATTCATGAAAGTCCCTTTTGAAAACAAAAAATTAGAAGTCGTTTTTGCAGGACATCAAATGTCAGGTAGTTACCTAAATCACTTAGTTAACTATCTTCAAGACAAAAGATTTAGCATTAACGTTATTTCTAAATCAGGAACTACAACTGAACCAGCTGTCGCATTTAGAGTTTTAAAAAAACTATTAGAAGACAAAGTGGGCATACCTGAAGCTAGACAAAGAATTTATGCTACTACTGATAAACAACGAGGAGCGCTTTATAGCCTAAGCACAGAAGAAGGATATGAAAAGTTTATCATTCCTGATGATGTCGGTGGTAGATATAGTGTCTTAACACCTGTTGGACTATTGCCACTAGCTGCAGATGGACTAGATGTTAAAGAAATGCTTAAGGGTGCATATGATGCACAAGTGCGCTTTTCAAATCCTAATTTAGAAGAAAACGAAGCATATTTATATGCTGCGACAAGATATCTTTTATATAAAAAAGGATATAAGATTGAAATGCTTGTTGGCTATGAACCTAATTTATTATATTTAAATGAATGGTGGAAACAACTCTTTGGTGAATCAGAAGGTAAAGATCATAAAGGATTATTTGTCGCAAGTGCAGGATTCTCAACAGATCTTCACTCACTAGGCCAATACATTCAAGAAGGTGAACGTCACCTATTTGAAACAGTCATCAAAGTAGAAAACACAACACCAGACACAATCATTCCAAGTGTCAAAAATGATTTAGATGAATTAAATTATCTAGCAGGAAAAACTTTATCTTATGTAAATGCTCAAGCATTAAAAGGAACGATGATGGCACATAAAGATGGACTTGTTCCTAACATGTTATTATCTATTCCATCATTTGATAGTTATACATTTGGATATATGGTCTATTTCTTTGAAAAAGCATGTGCGATGAGTGCATACTTAATCGGAGTTAATCCATTTAATCAACCAGGTGTAGAAGCTTATAAGAAAAATATGTTCGCGCTTTTAGGTAAAAAAGGATATGAACACGTATTAAAGTAGGAGTTTTATGAAGACAAAAATAACACATAATGCAGATGAAACCAAAAACTTAGGTTTTGAAATAGGATTATTATTAAAAGAAGAACCACATGTAGTTATCTTACTAGATGGTGATTTAGGAGCAGGCAAAACCACATTAACTCAAGGGATTGCTAAAGGATTAGGTATTGAACAAATCGTTAATAGTCCAACATATACTATATTAAAAAAATATGACAGTAAAGATAGAAGAAGAACTCTATTTCACTTAGATTTATATAGATTATCTGAAGAAGGTTCAGATTTTGACCTTGAAGAATACATTGATGGATCAGGTATGATCGTTGTAGAATGGCCATATCAAGTTGATGCTTTTCTGCCAGATGATTATCTACTTATTAAAATAAATAAACTTTCTGAAAATAAAAGAGAGTTTGTTTTAGATTGCATTGGATATCCTTGTAAGAGAGCGGTGGATTACGTATGATAAAAAGATTATTATTTGATGTTTCAACAAGTGTGATGTTTGTTGGATATGCTAAAGATGATGTCCTAGCAGATTTTAGTATCAGAATAGCTAAAAGAGATCATGCAAAGTATTTAGTTGATCGTATTGATCAAGTCATTGATAGAAACCGATTAACTTTAGATGATATTGATGAGATCATTATCGGCATTGGACCAGGTAGTTATACAGGCTTAAGAATTGCTGTCATGGTTGGCAAAATGTTAGCTTATACAAAAAATATAAAATTAAGAGCAGTAAGTTCTCTATATTTCATGACAAGTGGATATGAAGAGAAAGTTGCAGCTCTAATAGACGCAAGAAGAGGATTTGTTTTCTCTCAAGTTCATGATAAAGGTAGCATCTTATTAGAAGACGGATATAGATACTTAGATGACTTAACTGCTATTGATGCATATAAAGGATCTAAAGTTATATTTATAGATGATAGAAATTTTTTAATTTCACCTAAAAATATTTATGAAAAGAGTGTAGAAGTAAAAAACGTACACGATTTAGTCCCAAACTATTTAAGAAAGACTGAAGCTGAGAACAATCATGATCAGAAAAGCGGAAACTAAGGATATATTTTATATCTCTAAATTAGAAAAAAAAGTATTTAAACAATCTCTTGGAGAAAAGTTTATATTACAAGAATTAACAGATAATCCTTTTAGTCATTATTTTGTCTATGTGATGGGATCTGAAGTTGTCGGATATATCGGCTTTAGAGTTTATGATGCTCAAGCAGAGATGATGAATTTTGCAATTCTTCCAGATTATCAAGATCAAGGATTAGGAACTGAATTATTAACTTATACAACAGAGTATTTAGAAAAACTCAATGTAAAAACAATGAGCTTAGAGGTCAGAAAAAGCAACAAAAGAGCTCAGCATATATATGAAAAATTAGGATTTAAAGTATCACATATCAGAAAGAAATATTACGAAACAGAAGATGGATATGTGCTTATAAAAGAGGTGAATTCGTGAACATTTTAGCAGTAGAAAGTAGTTGTGATGAAACAAGTGTTGCCATTGTATCTGATGGTAAAAAAGTTTTATCTCATATTGTATTATCACAAATTGATATTCATAAAGTCTTTGGTGGTGTAGTCCCAGAAATCGCATCACGAAACCATGTTATCCATATGACAAGAGTTTTTGAACAAGCAATTAAAGAATCAAAACTATCTATTGATGAGATTGATTTAGTTGCGGTAACTCAAGGACCAGGGCTTATAGGATCCCTACTTGTAGGTATCAATGCAGCAACTGCATTTGCATTTGCCAACAATAAAAAAATAGTTGGTGTCAATCATTTAATCGGGCACATTTATGCAGCCAATATTGACAATGAAATTAAGTTTCCAGCCGTTGCACTTTTAGTTAGTGGAGGACACACTGAATTATTGTATTTAGAAGATCATATGAACTTTAAAATGTTAGGTACAACACTAGATGATGCAGTTGGAGAAGCATATGATAAAGTAGCAAGAACACTAGGACTTTCTTATCCAGGAGGACCAATAGTTGATAAGCTAGCTGCACAAGGCAGTGAGACATATAAATTACCTAGAGCATATCTAGATAATGATTCACTTAATTTTAGTTTCTCAGGATTAAAAAGTGCAGTGATTAATTTAGTTCATAACGCAAATCAAAAAAATGAAGAGATTAGAGTTAATGATATGTGTAAATCTTTTCAAGAAAGTGTCTTAGATGTTTTAGTTGATAAAACAAAACTTGCAGCTGAAAGACTAAATGTTAATCAAGTGATTATTGCTGGTGGAGTTGCAGCAAACAAAGGATTACGCGCAAGAATAGCTGAAAAAATCAAAGATAAAGAAATTTTAATTCCAGCGATGAAATATTGTACAGATAATGCAGCCATGATCGGTGCTGCAGCATATTATCAATATCAAAAGCAAGGTGCACACCCTAATTATTTAATAGGTGGGCTATCTACAATCCCATTTGAAATGATGGAAATCGAATAAATTATAATTTTAGCCTTAAGGAGGAACATTTCATGTTAAATCCCTTAAGGCTACTGTTTTATACTATTTACCCTTATAAAGCAAAAAAAGATATATTATAATGCGTTGATATTGTGTTTTTAAGATAAATGTTATAATATATACTCAAATAAAGAGGTGATTTAAATGAAGTTTTTATTTAAAATAATAGTTATACCAATTTTGTCGATTGTTGCTATACCGCTTATTATGGCAGCATTGTTATATAAGAGCGTAGATATTCCTGTTGATGATTTTACATCTGATGGATCTACAGTATTAATTGCAGATATGATAGATGAAGAAGTCAACACTTTCTTAGAAAGTAATGATGCTGAATCAGTCATTGCATTAGGTATTTCTCAAAAAGAAGCAAACCTAATTTTAAAAGAAACATTTTTAGGCATAAATCCTAACTATCTAGTAGATGGTGCGGATGCTGATGATAAAAATTATGTAATGAAAGAACCTATGTTTGGATATCAAGGTAGTTGGGTTACCTTTAAAGAAAGTAAAGTTGAAATTGAATCTGGATTACATTTATTTACAGCAGGGATTACATTTAAAACTAGACTTTTAATTACATTTGAACTTGAAGCAAGCACAGATGAAATAGTTTTAACCCTAGATAAATTAACCATTGGTAATCTACCACTTGCTTGGGCTTTTGGTGCAGCTGATTGGGCAATCTCAACAATTACGGGTAATGACCTTGAAGCGATGATCAATGACCAACTTAATGGTATGGCTACATTTGATCCTGTAAAAAGAGAAATTAGACTGGATGTACAAACTTTAGTTGATTCTCAAATAGAGGATACACAACAAGCAGCCTTATTAAATTCATTAATGGCGTTTGTAGATGAAAATGAGTTATTAACTATAGGATTTGAAGAAGGCACATTTGATGCGTCTCTTGCTTTAGGTAAAACTAAAGATGCAACACCAAGATTTGAATTAACTCCAGCTCAACAAATTACAACAGATCAAGAGCTACAAGATCTTTTAGAATCAAAAGCAACTTCAATTGTTCTATCTGCTTTAACGACAGATAGTGATCCTTATATTGAATTCCGTGAATTGACTTTAAATAGAGTTCTAGACTATATGTTAAAAGATCAACAACAATCACCTGGTGTTTTAATAGAATCACCATTACTTGAAGATTATCAAATGTCTGCATATGTTCCATATGTAACCATGATTGATAATACGTTTGTTGTTAACATTCCTTTAAAAATAATATCTATTTTAGAGCCTACACATAGTTTCCAAACTATAATTAAAATAGATGCACTTCCAACAATTGATGGATCTGACTTAGTCATCGTTCTTAATGAATTGACTGCAGGTGATGTTACTTTAACAGAGGAACACGTAGGAAATATATTAACCATATTAGGTGATACAGATTTGATTAATGAAGACGGAAATCTCGTCATTAGAGATTTTGATCAACAAATGAGTCAAGCTGGTATGACGATTAACGGTGTAGAAATGATTGATAATAAACTTAGAATGTATGTTGGTCTTGGTGATTCAATCGTCTTAGGTGACCTTCAAGATACTCTAGAAGATGTCTTAGATGGATTAAGTGGAGATACAAATCTTCCACCAGAAATTATTGACTCAGTTGATGATATCATTGCTAGTCTTAATGATCCAAATGGTGATCCAGAACAAGCAGTTGAAGATTTCATGGATACATTAGAAGGATTAGATGATGCTGAGCAACAAGAAGTCTTTGATTCTCTATTAGAAGAGTTAGAAGACAGTTCACTTACATTAGAAGATCTCTTAGGCTTAACGCCTTAATAAAATGAAAAAGAAGCTTGACTAAAATATTTAGTTAAGCTTTTTCTTTATATCAAATACATGTTAAAATAAATAGAGGTGGATATATGAAAATAGATTTTGTAAAAATAAATGAAGAAACGATGAATAGATGGAATAAAGAAGGATGGGAATGGGGAAAACCAATTGACCATCAAACTTATATAAACGCAACCAAAGGTATTTGGGATGTTGTATTAACACCAAATATTTCAGTACCTAAAGATTGGTTCCTACCTTTTAAGAACTTAAAAATTTTAGGACTTGCTAGTGGTGGCGGGCAACAAATGCCTATTTTTGCAGCTCTTGGAGCTGATGTTACGGTATTTGATTTATCAGAAGAACAATTAAACAGTGAAAGACTTGTTCAACAAAGAGAAGGATATGATATTAAAATAGTCAAAGGAGATATGACCAAAAGATTACCTTTTGAAGATGAATCATTTGATTTAATATTTCATCCAGTATCTAATGTCTATGTTAAAGATGTTAAACATGTATTTAGAGAATGTGCACGCATCTTAAGAAAAGATGGCATTTTATTATCAGGTCTAGATATCGGGACAAACTTTATTGTTGATGAAACAGAGACGATGATTGTAAACAAATTACCATTTGATCCACTTACCAATAAAGCACAATATGATTTTATGATAAAAAACGATTATGGCATCCAATTTTCACATACAACAGAAGAACAAATCAAAGGACAGTTAGATGCTGGATTTGAACTACTTGATATCTTTGAAGATACGAATAATGCTGGTAGACTTTATGAATTAAATATCGGTTGTTATATTGCAACAAAATCACGAAAAAAATAAATATTTTTATACTTCTTTAACTTGAGGTTTAACCCTTTTTAGCATATAATAAAATAGACTTGAGGTGAGTTATATATGGAAAACCATTCAAATTTTATAAAAACAATTATAGAAACTGATTTAGAAAACAAAAAACACGATCAAATCATTACTAGATTTCCACCAGAACCAAATGGACATCTACATATTGGACATGCGCGTGCAATTATTATAGACTTTGAGAGTGCTGCAGCTTATGGTGGCTATACAAACTTGAGATTTGATGATACAAATCCTGTAAAAGAAGACGAAAGTTATGTACAAGCAATCATCAAAGATATTAGATGGTTAGGCTATGAGCCTGCTCAGATTTTATATGCATCTAATTATTTTGACCAAATGTATGAGAGAGCTATTATATTAATCAAAAAAGGTCTAGCATATGTTGATCATCAAACCATAGAACAAATACAAAACACAAGAGGTAACATCAATACACCAGGAACTCATTCACCATATAGAGATAGAAGTGTGAGTGAAAACCTTTCTCTTTTTGAAGATATGAAAAATGGTAAATTTGAAGAAGGAACTTGTGTCCTAAGAGCTAAGATCGATATGGCTAGTCCAAACATGAACTTAAGAGACCCAGTCATTTATCGAATAAGCTTTGCATATCATCATAATACAAAAGATAAATGGTGCATTTATCCAATGTATGATTATGCACATCCTATCGAAGATGCGATTGAAGGGATTACACATTCTTTATGTTCGCTAGAATTTGAAGATCATAGACCTTTATACGATTGGGTAGTTAAAGAAACAGAAATGCCTAAGATTCCAAGACAAATTGAATTTGGTCGCTTAAACATAGAAAATACTGTTTTATCAAAAAGGTTTTTAAGAGCAATTGTAGAAGATGGAAAAGTTATTGGTTGGGATGATCCAAGAATGCCTACTCTAGCTGGTATGAGAAGACGTGGATATACTGCAAGTGCAATTAAACATTTTATATTATCTACTGGATTGTCTAAAATCAATTCTACAGTCTCTATGAACATGTTAGAAGCATCTGTTAGAGATGACCTATCAGATATCGCATATCGTGCGATGGCTGTCTTAGATCCTTTAAAAGTAACGATCACAAATTATCCAAATGATCAAATAGAATATCTTGAATCTGATTATCATCCTGATAAGCCAGAGATGGGTTCAAGAAAGATTCCATTTGGTAAGACTATCTATATTGAAAAAGAGGATTTTGTCTTAACTAAGCCAAATAAGAAATATAAGAGATTAGCTCTAGATATTGAAGTTAGGTTATTTCATGCTTATTTTATTAAAGCAAATGAAGTTAAATATAATGATGCTGGAGATATCATTGAAGTGCTTGCGACTTATGATCCTGAGACTAAGTCTGGTTCAGGATTTGATGAAAGAAAACCTAATGGAACGATTCATTTTGTTGAAGCAACTACTGCAAACAAAGCAAAATTTAATTTCTTTGATGCAATGATCATAGGAGATGATTCTATGGAGTTGTTAGATCGTTTTAATGTAGACTCATGGCACGTCAAACATGGCTATGTAGAACAAGATTTAATTAACTTTAAACCACAAGATAAATTCCAATTCATAAGAAATGGATATTTCAATGTGGATGATGATTCTACAAAAGAGGATTTAATATTTAACGAAATCGTACCTTTAAGAAGCAGTTACAAATAGAAAGTTGGTGAGCCATGAATTGGCTAGCAACCTTAAATGAATCACAATTAAAAGCGGTAATCCATCCAGGCGGACCGCTTTTTGTTGTCGCTGGAGCAGGTACTGGTAAAACCAGAACTCTAACTGCTAAAATTGCATATTTGATTATGCAAGGTATCAAACCAAACCGTATATTAGCTGTAACTTTTACAAATAAAGCAGCTCGAGAAATGAAAGAGAGAGTCATTGATATGACTGGACCTCATGCGATGGATGTATGGCTTTATACATTCCATGCGTTTGGCCTTCAAATTCTAAGAAGACACATCTCTGAATTACCTTATGGATATAGATCTTCATTTACAGTAATTGATGAAGATGATGGAAAAAAAATAGTATCAGATGTGATTAAAGATCTAGGATTTGACTCAAAAATGTTTTCAGTTAAAGCATTAAAGAATTTGATTTCATTGTTTAAATCAAATCGGATGGAAGAGTTTGAAAGATCAGATGAAGAAAAAATCTATAAGGGATATCAGACTTATTTAAGAGAAAATCAATTAATTGATTTTGATGACCTACTCATCTATCCTTTAGAACTTTTTACTGACAACAAAGAAGTTAGAGAACTTTATCAAAATAGATTTGATCACGTTTTAGTTGATGAATTTCAAGATACTGATGTGATTCAATATAAAATATTAAGAATCTTAGGATTAAAACATAAAAATTTATTTGTAGTAGGAGATCCTGACCAATCTATTTATGGTTTTAGAGGAGCTAATTATAATAATTCAAATCAATTTATTAAAGATTTTAATGCAGAAGAAGTTATCTTAGATAAAAACTATAGATCAACTAATTTAATCTTAAATGCCGCCAACAAACTCATCGCAAATAACTTTAATAGACCTAGCGAAAAAAATCTTGAAAGTGATTTAGGGCAAGGTATGCCTATTATTTATAATAAAGAACAAAGCGATTATCAAGAAACGTTTTATGTCATCAATCAAATTAACCAATTGATAAGAGACAATTATCAATATGATGATATCGCAATTCTAATTAGAAATAATGCGTTATCAAGATTATTTGAAGATGCTTTAATCAAAGAAGGTATTCCATATGTGATTTATGGAGGTATTTCTTTTTATCAAAGAAAAGAAATTAAAGATGCACTCGCATATATTAGAGTTGTTAATGACACCTCTCAAGATTTTTATTTAAAAAGAATAATTAATGTACCTAAAAGATCTTTGGGACTTGTTAGTATACAAAAATTAGAAGATAAAGCAAGAGAGTTAGGTATTTCTATGTTTGAAGCAATTGACTATGTAGATCTTCGCACACAAGCGAAACAATCACTTTTAACCTTTAAACAAATTATCTTTGATTTAAGAGAAGCATTTGACGAAATGGAAGATCTATATCAAATGATGCCTATTTTAATGAGTAAAACAGGTTATATGGATATGCTTAAACTAGAAGATAGTGAAAGTGCAGAAGATAGAATGAATAACTTGAAAGAACTTCAATCTGTTTTCACTAGAGGCGATGTTTATTATGAAGGTAGTTTTTATGAAAAACTAAATCAACAATTAGACCAAATTGCTCTATATTCTGATCTTGATCAAGAAACAACTGAAGAAAGTAGAGTCAAGCTTGCGACCTACCATCAAGTCAAAGGGTTAGAATTTAAGATTGTCTTTATGGTTGTTTTAGAAGAAGGTATTTTCCCTAACGATCGTGCGTTAATGAGCACTTATGAACTTGAAGAAGAACGAAGAGTAGCATATGTTGGGATCACAAGAGCAAAAGAGCGATTATATATGACTTATGCTGAAAAACGTATGGTTTATGGACAAATGAAGATGGGATATCCATCAAGATTTTTGAAAGAATCAAGATTAATATCAGAACTTCCAAGTCAAAAAGTAACTTATGTAAAAGAGAGCCACATTTTAAATACAGGCGATCATGTTGATCATCAAGTTTTTGGTAGAGGTGTAGTTGTTTCAGTTGATAAAGAGATAGCAACCATCGCATTTGCGATGCCACATGGTATTAAAAACCTTTTAGAAAGTCATCCATCCATAAAAAAAGTTAAGAAGTAATAAAGATAAAAACTAAATACTATCATATGAGGTGATTCATATGGAGTTAAACGAATATCAAAAGAAAGTGGTCTACACAAAAGAGTGCTTTCTTTTTTTATTAGCTGGTGCAGGTAGCGGTAAGACTAGAGTTGTTATTGAAAGAATTAAGCATTTAATCAATCAAGGCGTTGATCAAAAAGATATGCTTGCTTTAACATTTACCCATAAAGCTTCTAAAGAGATGCAATCAAGAATAGGTGATGAAACCCTTGCTATTCATACCTTTCATCAGTTTTGTCTACAATCATTAAAAAAAGAGAATTCATACAACTATCAAATATTTATTGAAGAAGAACATCCATATAGTAAGACAGAACTTTTAGATATACAGGTTTATAAAAATTCTTTGTTCAAATTAAAGAAACCTAAAATATATGAATCATATCAAAGATATTTAAAAAGTTATCATCTAAAAGATTTTGATGATATTTTAATTGATTTTTATAAGATGATGAATCAAAAGAAAAAGAAACCTAAATATAAATATATATTTGTAGATGAATTCCAAGATACCAACCACCTACAATACATAATTTTAAAATCTCTAATCACTAAAGACACACAAGTTCTGTGTGTTGGAGATCCCGATCAAAGCATTTATAAATTTAGAGGAGCTGAACCTAAAATCATTAATGCATTTATTAAGGACTATAACGCGAAAGTAGAAATGCTCACGATAAATTATAGATCAAATGCAACCATTATAAAACACGCAAATCGCTTGATAAAGAGAAATTACAGAACTTTAAAAAAAGATTTAAATGCATACAATCAAGAGACTAAACATATATCTAGTTATATCTTTATGCAAGTTGATCAAGAATCAGAAACGATAAAAAATATCATTCATGAACATATAAAAAAAGGTATTAAACCAAAAGAAATTGCGGTTTTATATCGCAATCATTATCGGAGTTATCATCTTAAAAACTATCTCAAAGAAATTGATTTTTCTTATTATGATGAATATCATCCATTTGCACAAAATCAAAACATTCACATGTTAACCATTCATCAGGCAAAAGGCTTAGAGTTTGAAGTTGTTATTATTTTGGGACTAGAATCTAATATTTTTCCTTCATGCAAAATAAATCAAAAACAATATCTTGAAGAGGAGAGAAGATTAATGTTTGTCGCAATGACCAGAGCAAAATCACATCTTATTTTTACACATACCAGATATAATCAATACCTTCAAAGGCAAAGTCCATCACTATTTATTAGAGAAAGTGGGATTAAATCCAAGGTTTATAAAATAGAATAAATATAATCCGCCTTAATTGACAAATTCATTAGCCTATAGAAGATATATCTTCTAGGAGGCAAATAAAACAAGTCGTAACCCACTATAAATAAGATATTTAATGTTATAATATGTATGGGTGATTTCATAT
Organism: Acholeplasmataceae bacterium; assembly: GCA_021108415.1. Classification (GTDB taxonomy): domain Bacteria; phylum Bacillota_I; class Bacilli_A; order Acholeplasmatales; family Acholeplasmataceae; genus Mariniplasma. The sequence goes on from JAIOQX010000006.1 coordinate 304,997, forward strand.
GAACATAAAACTTAGAATCGAAGAACTAACAAACTTAATCAATCAAGCTAATTATGAGTACCATACACTTGATAAGCCTACATTAACTGATTATCAATACGATCAGTTTTTAAAAGAACTTATAGATTTAGAAAATAAAAATCCTGAGTATAAACTAAGCAACTCTCCAACTGATAAAATAGGCGGGATTGTTTTAGATGGATTTACTAAAGTTAATCATCGAGTGCCTATGATGAGTCTATCAAATGTGTTTAACCAAGAAGAGTTAATCGCCTTTGATGATCGCATCAAAAAAGTCACACAAACATATCAATACATCTCAGAATTAAAAATAGATGGATTGGCTGTTAGTATCATTTATGAAAATGGGAAATTTGTTAAAGCTGCAACAAGAGGTAATGGACTTGTTGGTGAAGATATATCAGAAAATGTTAAAACCATTAAAAGTTTACCACTTCAACTAAACGAAGATATTGATATAGAAGTTAGAGGAGAAATATTTATGCCTCATAAAAGCTTCAATCAATTAAATGACCAACGATTAGGACAAGACCTTGCATTATTTGCCAATCCAAGAAATGCAGCTGCAGGAACCATTAGACAATTAGATAGTAAAGTAGCTGCTAAACGTAATTTGGATGCATTTTTATATCAAATCGTTGATGCAGACCAATATGTTAATACACAAGAAGAGGCATTAAACTATTTAAAAAAATTAGGATTTAAAATCAATCCTCATTTTCAAATATCTCAAGATGTCAATCAATTGATTAAAGTTATTGACCAATATGATCTTTTAAGAAAAACCCTAAACTATGAAACAGATGGTGTTGTTATAAAAATCAATGCTTTTGATATGCATGAATCAATTGGGTATACAGCTAAATACCCTAAATGGGCTACAGCTTATAAATTTCAAGCAGAACAAGCTCTTACAACCTTAAATGATATTACCTTTCAAATCGGTAGAACTGGTGTGATTACACCGGTTGCTGAATTAGAACCTGTAACGATATCAGGATCTAAGGTATCACGTGCTACACTACATAACGAAGATTATATCAAAGCTAAAGATATTAGAATTAAAGATGTTGTTAAAGTACATAAAGCAGGAGAAATCATTCCTGAAGTTATTGAAGTTGATTTAACACAAAGAAAAAATCAAACGCCTTTTGAAATGATTACAAACTGTCCAGTTTGTGGCCATTTAATCAAAAGAGAACCAGGTGAAGCTGACTATTACTGTGTCAATGATGATTGTCCTGGAAAACACATGAATGCACTCATTCATTTTTCATCTAGAGTTGCGATGAATATCGATACTTTAGGAGAAAAAGTTGTTGAAACACTTCATGAACTAGGATTTTTAAATTCTATTTCAGATATTTATACACTTAAAGAACACAAAGATGAACTGATTGGTCTTCCAGGATTTGCAGATAAGAAAGTAGAAAAACTACTTGATGCAATTGAAGATAGTAAAACCATTAGTTTTGATAAACTTATATTTGGGTTAGGTATTAAGCATGTAGGCGCAAAAGTTGCTAAAGTCTTAGTCACAACGTATCCAAATATTGATGCATTAATGAATGCAACTTATGATGAGTTAGTTGAAGTTAATGAAATAGGTGAAATGATTGCACAATCTGTGGTTTCATATTTTAACAAGGAAGAAAATATTAACCTTATCCAATCATTAAAACAATTAGGTCTTAACCTATCTTTTGAAAAAGAAGCGGTTATAGAACATGAGTTTAATCAAAAAACGTTTGTCTTAACAGGGAAACTAGACTTATATACAAGAGATGAAGCACAAGCATTAATTGAAAAATTAGGTGGTAAAGTAAGCTCATCAGTTAGTAAAAAAACAGATTATGTTTTAGCAGGTAGTGATGCTGGATCTAAATTAGAAAAAGCAATCAAGTTAAATGTAAAAGTGCTAAACGAGGAAGACTTCAAGGTGAAATTAAATGGATGACAAAATAAAAGTATTTGGCGCACGAGAAAATAATTTACAAAATATAGATATAGAAATTCCTAAAAATAAATTAGTTGTTATGACGGGTATATCAGGAAGTGGTAAATCATCACTTGCATTTGATACACTTTATCAAGAAGGACAAAGAAGATACATGGAAAGTCTTTCAGCATATGCAAGACAATTTTTAGGTAACTTTGAAAAACCAGATGTTGATCGAATTGATGGATTATCTCCATCAATTAGTATTGATCAAAAAACAACATCAAATAATCCTAGATCAACAGTAGGTACTGTGACTGAGATCTATGATTATCTAAGATTGTTATACGCAAGAATAGGCATTCCATATTGTCCAGATTCAGATGAACCATTAACTAAACAAACCATTGAAGAGATGACAGTTAGAGTTAATAGCTTTAAAGAAGGAAGTAAAGTCATCATCATGTCCCCTGTAATCGAAAGACAAAAAGGAAGTTTGAAAAAAGTTGCTGAGCAATATTTAAAAGAAGGATTTACAAGAGCATATATTGATGGCACTTCTTATTTACTTGAAGAGATGGAAGAGTTAGATAAAAATAAAAATCATGATTTTTATTTAATCATCGATCGCCTCATCATCAAAGATGGGATTAGATCTAGACTTTATGATGCACTAGAACTTGCTGCAAGACTAGCAAATGGAAAAGCTAAAGTATTAGTAGATGATGATGCAATCATCTCATTTAGTCAAAACTATAGTTGCCAAGATTCAGATTTTACGATACCAGATCTAGAACCTAGAATTTTCTCTTTCAATGTACCTATAGGAGCATGTCCATCATGTAATGGTCTAGGCTATCGATTAGAAATCACTGAAGATTTAGTCATCAATCCTGAAAAAGCGATTTTAGATGGAGGACTTATTCCATATAAAAATAATGATGAAGAAAATTTAACAAGCCAAATGGTTGAAGAAGTCTGTAAGTTTTATCAAATTGATATCGCAAAACCGATGCAAGAATTTTCAAGAGAAGAATTAGATATCATTTTATATGGTTCACCAGATAAATTGCATTTTAAATTAAAATCAACATCAGGTAGAAAACATGAAACACATGATTATTATGAAGGTATCATTACAAATTTAACCAGACGTTATAGAGAAACCACAAGTGATTGGATTAGAACATGGATTGAAAACTTCATGGTTGAATCAGAATGTCACACATGCCATGGAGCAAGATTGAATCCAAGTGCATTATCCGTAAAAATTGGTGGAAAAAATATCGATCAATTCACAAGACTTTCTATTGATGATGAAATTGTATTCTTAGAAAATCTATCTTTAGGCGTTGAACAAAAACAAATCGCAAGACTTGCACTTCAAGAAATTATCAATAGGCTCACATTCTTAAAAGATGTAGGACTAGGTTATTTAACACTGCATCGCCAAGCAGGTACACTATCAGGTGGAGAAGCTCAAAGAATTAGATTAGCAACTCAAATCGGCTCAAAATTATCAGGAGTCTTGTATGTTTTAGATGAACCCTCTATAGGACTCCATCAAAGAGATAATCATAAATTAATTGATACACTACATAAAATGAGAGATTTAGGAAATACTTTAGTTGTTGTCGAACATGATCATGAAACCATGTTAGCAAGCGACTACTTAATAGACATTGGACCAAAAGCAGGTAAACAAGGTGGTCATGTTGTTGCCCAAGGCACACCACAAGAAGTAATGAATCATCCAACCAGTATAACTGGTAAATATCTAAGGGGTGAATTAAAAGTTGATGTACCTAAAAAAAGAAGAAAAGGCATGGAAAAAGATATCTTAGTAATGGGTGCTAGAGCAAATAACTTGAAAGATATTTCTATATCCTTTCCACTGGGACAACTAACAGTTGTCACAGGTGTATCAGGAAGTGGTAAATCATCTTTAGTTAATGAAGTCTTACTAAAAGGGTTGCAACAAAAATACTATAAATCAAAAGATAAGCCAGGATTACATACAGCTATTAATGATCATCAATTAATTGATCGTGTCATAGAAATCTCACAATCTCCTATTGGTAGAACACCAAGATCAAATCCAGCAACTTATACAGGCGTATTTGATGATATCAGAGATTTATATGCAATGACCAATGAAGCAAAAGCTAGAGGATATACAAAATCTAGATTTTCATTTAACGTCAAAGGTGGACGATGCGAAGCATGTAGAGGAGATGGGGTTAAAAAAATCTCAATGCACTTCCTACCAGATGTTTATGTAGCATGTGAAGTATGTGGTGGCGCTAGATATAACCATGAAACATTACAAATTAAATATAAAGGTAAACATATCGCAGATGTATTAGAGATGACAATTGATGATGCAATGCATTTCTTTGAAAATCATCCTAAGATTCATGATAAATTAAAAATTATTCATGATGTAGGACTAGGCTATATCCAATTAGGACAATCAGCAACTACACTATCTGGTGGAGAAGCTCAAAGAGTTAAATTAGCAAGTGAACTATATAGAAGAATTACTAACAGATCCATCTATATCCTAGATGAACCAACAACTGGACTTCATACAGATGATGTGAAGCGATTGTTAAAAGTCTTACACCGAATCGTAGATGAAGGTGCAACGATGGTTGTGATCGAACATAACTTAGATATTATTAAAAATGCGGATCATATTATAGATCTTGGTCCAGAAGGTGGAGAGCTTGGCGGCTATATTGTTGCACAAGGAACACCAGAAGAAATTGCTAAGGTAGATGCAAGTTATACAGGGCAGTATTTAAAAAAAGTTTTATCATAACAAAATAATCAATATTTGTTATAATAAATGATGTTAAGGGGGCACTATGAACGAAAAAGATCCTAAAAAACCAACCGATGAAGAAATTCAGAGATTGATTGAACAATTAAAGAAAAATAGAAGCGGTAAAAATACCGCAATTAGCTTTGGATTTTTACTGCATAGAAACTATGTAGTTCATATGACGTTTTCATTGATCATCAACTTTTTAATTAGTGCTGTTGTCATTGGACTTGCGATAGGAGTCAAAGCACCTTTAATTGAGATGGATATCATCGGATACATATTAGCAATCATCTTATTAACACTAATTGAAAACTTTGTAAAAATATTATTATTCAAATATTTTATGAGAATACTAATTTTATCCATGGGATTGTTATCTGTTTTAACACAAATCATTATTTTATATTTAATTGATGTAATCGTTACGACAGGGTTTCATTTTCCAGGGGTTGAACAACTTATCATCTTCTCATTTATATTTAGCGGATTAAGATTTGTGTTATCGGTATATTTAAGAAGATGGTTATATACAAAAAAAATAAAGTTTTTAGAAGGTAGGTAAATCATGAAATTAAAAGTTAAACATTTAATGAATGACCTAGGATTAAAAATTATTGCAGGTAAAAAAGGTTTAGAAAATGAAATTAAAGCAGAAATGTTATCAAGACCAGGTGTTGAACTTGCTGGTTTTCTTGATTTTTTTGATAATGAACGCTTAATCCTAATCGGATCAAAAGAAGATCATTTTATGAATTTATTACCAGAAGATGTTAAAAGATCAAGAATTGAAGATATCATGATGCAAAAACCACCAGCAATCATATTTTCAGTCAACGTAGAGATTAGTGATTTATTTATAGAACTCGGTGAAAAATATGAAGTTGGTATCATTAAAAGTGATACAAGAACAACTGCTTTAAGTTCTGTTTTGTATGCTTACCTGCATTCAAAACTAGCACCTAGAACAAGTGTTCATGGTGTCTTAATTGATATTGACGGCATGGGAACTTTAATTACTGGTAAATCAGGCATTGGTAAATCAGAAACTGCTTTAGAACTCATTAAACGTGGTCATATCTTAGTCAGTGATGACCGTGTAGATATATTCGAAGCAGCTCAAGGTGTTTTAATCGGTAGTGCGCCTAAAATATTAGAAAAATATATTGAAGTCCGAGGTATTGGGATTGTCGATGTTGTTTCTATGTTTGGAGCAGGTGCATATCGAGAAACTAAAAAAATTAGAATCGTTGTTGAATTAGAACATTGGGAACAAGGGAAATTCTATGATCGCTTGGGTATAGAAACACAAACGGTTAAATTCTTTAATACTGAAATCGCAAAAATTACGATTCCAGTTCTACCTGGTCGAAATGTAGCAACATTAGTTGAAAGTGCTGCAATGAATCAAAAATTAAAGTTTTTAGGATATAATGCTGCAAAAGATTTAACAGAAGCTGTATCTAAAAAAGCAAGAAGAGAAAGAAAGGACGAAGAAGACGATGATTGATTACTTGAAGAAAAACAAACAAGGTGTTTATTTATATGGAGGTATATTTTTAGGTGTTGTTTTATTAATTACACTAGCAGTATCTTCTTTAAATGGATCCCCTTTAGATTCATCTTTATCACATGATATGGTTTTAAGAAATGAAACTGCAATTAATCTAGGGTTTGCGTCTATTGCATGGTATGCAGTATTTATCTTAACTGGAATTATAGTTGCAGGGACACTTGCTTACTTTGAATTTAAAAAACTAGGATGGGATCCTGATGCATTATTTGATGGATTTTTATTTGCTGTACCACTGTCTATCATAGGATCTAGATTATATTATGTTATTTTTGATCCATCACCTAATTATGAAAATTTCATTGATGTTATTAACATCACTCAAGGCGGACTAGCTATCCATGGAGCTGTAATCACAGCAATAGTTTTTCTTATTTTCTTTGCTAGAAAGAAAAAACTTAATTTTTGGGTATTAGCAGATATGATGGCTATTGGATTTTTAGCAGGTCAAATCATTGGTCGCTGGGGAAATTTCATGAATGGTGAAGCTCATGGTCCAGTGATTCAAAGTCAATTTATTTTAAATGTATTACCTAACTTTATTAAGGTCAATATGACAACTGCCGCAGGAACAATCATCCATCCAACATTCTTCTACGAAGGATTATGGAACTTTACAGGGCTTGTGTTCTTATTAATTACAAGACGTTTTAAACTATTTAAAGTTGGAGATATGATTGGTCTATATCTGATATGGTATGGTCTAGGTCGTGGATTAATTATAGAACCACTAAGAACTGATCCATTGTTTATCTTTGGCTTTAAAGCAAATATTTTATTATCGTTAACTTTATTTGCTGGCGGTGGCGTTTTAGTCCTTATTTTAAAGAGAGTTTTCTTTAAAGATTTAAACTATTATAATGAAATGTTGGTGACTCATGAAGACAATCCTATTTGATTTAGACGGTACTTTAATTCAAACACCTACAATTATATTAGAAGCATTTAAACAAACATTTCAAGCTTACTTAAAAGATGTTGAATTAAATGATAAAGTATTATCTAATTTCTTAGGACAGACTTTATGGCAAACGTTTAATTTTTATACTGATGATGAAGATTTAGTTGATCAAATGATAAAGCATTACAGAAAAGTTTCAAATGAAATGATAGAACTTGGATTAGAAGCTTATCCAAACGCAAAAGAAACTATTTTATATTTAAGAAAAAATGGATGTAAGATTGGAGTCGTTACCTCTAAACTAAAAGATGTTGCGTCATATCATCTTAAATTAACTAACTTGTTTGAACATATAGATATTTTAGTTGGATATGATGATGTTCAAAATCATAAACCACATCCTGACCCACTTTTAAAAGCTTTAGAGATTCTAAATATAAAAAAAGAAGATGCTTTATACGTTGGCGATCATGAAAATGATATAAGAGCTGCAAAAAAAGCAGGTATTGAAAGCTGTGCTGTGACATATTCTCACAGACTACAAGAAATGTTAGCGGAACAACCAGAATATGTGATTGACGATTTAGATAATTTAAGAGATATAATTTAAATAGATAAAAATTTTAAGGAGATATAAAAATATGTTGTACGATGTTTTAATTATTGGAGCAGGTCCTGCAGGTATAACTGCAGCAATCTATGCGAAAAGAGCAAACTTAAAGGTTGCTATGTTTGAAAAAGATACACCAGGTGGACAATTATCAAAATATAATGAAATTGAAAACTATACAGGTGCTAAAAAAGTTGCTGGATATGAATTAGCTACAATGATGATTGATCATGCATATGAGCTAGACATAGAAGTTTTATATGATGAAGTTACTAAAGTTGAACTAGACGGAAGCGTAAAAAAAGTAGTTACACCAAATCAAACTTATGAAGCTAAAGCAGTTATTATAGCTACAGGTAATGTACCTAGAAGATTGGGTGTTGAAAATGAAGATGAACTTGCGATGAACGGCATCAGCTGGTGTGCAATTTGTGATGGTCCCTTATATAAAGACCGTAAAGTTGTCGTTATCGGTGGAGGAAACAGTGCTGTTGAAGAAGCAAGCTATCTTGCAACACTAGCAACTCATGTTACAGTTGTTCAAAACTTAGATGACTTAACTGCAGATGAAAAAGCTCAAGAAATCTTAAGATCAATGAAAAATGTAGATATTAAATATTCTACAGTTGTATCTAAATTCTTAAAAGATGATAAAGGATTAACTGGAGTTGTCATTAAGTCAACCGTAGACGGTAAAGAAGAAACTGTAGATGCAGATGGTGTGTTTGAATATGTTGGATTAATTCCTGTAACTGATATGGTCAAAGATTTAGGAATCACTAACAAATATGGTTATGTTGAAACTAATGAAAAGATGCAAACTAAAGTTGATGGAATCTTTGCAGCAGGAGATGTAATTACTAAACAAATTAGACAAGTTGTAACTGCAACTGCAGATGGTGCAATCGCAACACAAAATGCCTTGAGATATTTGGAAACTTGGAAATAGAATGAGCTTTGCGAAAATTGTAAAAGAAGAATTAGTCTCTATACCTATCGGTTTAGAAGAACAGTTAGCTGAATTTTCAGCTTTCCTAAATCTTCATACGGAATTTCATATTGAGAACAAGTTGAAAATGCTTGATTTCAAAACGAACAATCCAACCGTTGCAAAACGGTTTTTACAATTGGTTAGAACACTTTATCAAGCTGAAACAAGCTTAATCACACAAAAACAAATCAAATTAAATCAAAGACAAACAGTTATTATCCGTATACAGTCCAAAGTCGAAGATATTGTTAATGAACATGGGTTGTTAGAAGACTCTATTGAAAGCCAGAGGTTGTTAACTCAATCACCAGAGGCTAAGAGAGCATATTTGAGAGCTGCATTTTTGTCAAGTGGATCTGTGAATCATCCTAAAACCGCAGAATATCATCTAGAGATATATACTCCTGATGCTGATCGTATTGTATTCATTCAACAAATGATGAATGCATTTGATTTAAATGCCAGAGTGACTCATAGAAGAAACGGATATATTGCATATTTGAAAGATGCTGAAGGTATTAGTGATTTTCTTCAAGTCATAGGTGCTCAAAATAGTGTGTTTAAATTTGAAGATATTAGAATCAAAAGAGATTTTAATAATTCTATTAATAGAGTGATGAATTGTGAAATAGCAAATGAAAAAAAGACAATTGTCGCAGCATATCAACAAATCAAAGATATTGAGTTAATTGAAACATATATTCCAGAAACGCATATATCTGAAAAAATAAAACAAATTATGGAATTAAGAAAAGATAATCCAGAAATCTCTTTAAGAGAGCTCAGCGAATTGTATGAAGAAAAATATAAAGAAAATTTGAGCAAATCCGGATTAAACCATAGATTTGCAAAAATCAAACAAATGGCTGATCAAATTAGAGAAAGCAGGGATATCAAATGATATTAGGTATCGGAATAGATTTAGTTGAACTAGATCGAATTGAAGCATTACTTGATGAACGCTTCATCAACCGGATATTGAGTTTAGAAGAGTTATTAATCTTTAATGACATAAATAACGAACAAGTTAAACTAAGCTATATAGGCGGAAGATTTGCAGCTAAAGAAGCAATCTTTAAAGCTATATCCAAAGGTAATGGTAATGCTAGATATACAGATTTCTCTATTTTAAATGATGAATTTGGGAAACCATTTGTTGTCTCATCACATTTTGTAGATGAAATTATTCATATTACAATAACGCATACAGACAAGTATGCGATGAGTTATTGTCTGATTGAAAAAAAAGAAAGTTAATTTAACATTATCTATATATTTACATATTTAGATAAATAGTTGTATTTTTAATTAAATTTAGGTATAATTTTTTATGATAGGATGTGAAAACATGGCGAAAAAACAAAACAAAAACGCAAAAAAAAGACAAAAAGCAAAACAAACAGCACCTCAACCTAAAAAGCCAACTGTTAGTCCAATAAAGGGTAAAAGAGAACCTTCTAAAGGTGAAATTAAGTTCTTTAGAATTGGTGTAGCAATTATAGCTCTTGGTTTAGTGGTTGCGGCTATTGTAATCATTGTTAATAATTATATGACTCAAGAAGAAGTGAATCCATATGAAGATTATAATCACTTACAAACAGAAGAGTTAGCAGCAATAACAAAATATGTTAACAATACAACATATGGAGATCTAGATTATTTTACAGGTAAATCACAATATGCGGATTTAAGAGTTATCTTAAATCAATATGACGTATTCTACTTTTATTTTTATCACAGTTCAGATATTAATGAAGATATAAAAGCAGAAATTGATGCGATGGAAGATATAGTTGACTCAGCATTATTGTTTATCGATTTAGATGCATATGAAAACATTACTTTACTTGAAGATGCAAATTTAACTCATTTAAGTTTAAGTGCTGATGCAAATGATATGTTACTCATATATGATGTGCAACCAGAAAGTATTGATGATTTCTTCACTTTAGAAACAGAAGCAGCAGATATCATTGATCAATTAGGAAATCTATAAAAGGGCTGTGCCCTTTTATGTTATATAAAGGAGTAAAAACATGAATGAACAAATAATTAATGGGATTAAAAAACAATTAAGTATCGGGGATAAACAAGTTAGAAGTGTCCTAGATTTGTTAAATGAAGGTAATACAATACCATTTATTGCAAGATATCGTAAGGAAGCAACTGGCGGCCTTGATGAAGAACAAATCAACGAGATTCACAAGACTTGGGAATATCAAAATAACTTACTTGATAGAAAAGAAGCAGTCATCCGTTTAATCGATGAAAAAGGGATGTTAACTAAAGAGTTAAATGAACAAATCTTAAAAGCAGATAAACTTGTCGAAGTTGAAGATTTATATCGTCCATTTAAAGAAAAGAAAAAGACGAAGGCAACAGAAGCTGTAGCTAAAGGCTTAGAGCCACTAGCAAACTTTGTTTTAATGTTTCCAGAAACTTCTATCGAAGATGAGGCTAGCAAATTTGTTAATGATAAAGTAGCATCAATCGAAGAAGCAATTGAAGGTGCTAAATATATTATTGCTGAAATGATTTCAGATGATGCAAATTATCGTAAATCATTAAGAGCTGAAATGGTAAAAGTAGGAGTTGTAGCTACATCTTTAAAGAAAAACGCTGTTGATGAACGAAAAGTTTATGAGATGTATTATGATTACTCAGAACCAGTAAAGCATATGAAACCACATCGTATTTTGGCGATCAATCGAGCTGAAAAAGAAAAAGTGATTTCAGTAAAAATTGATTTAGATAAAGAAACAATGACATCGTATTTAGAAAAAAAGATGATCAAAAATACAGAATCACCTGCTACACCTTTAATCAAGGAAGCAATTGAGGATGCATTAAAGCGTTTAATTTATCCTTCATTAGAAAGAGAAGTAAGATCGGAATTAAATGAAATAGCCGAAGAACAAGCAATAGAAGTATTTGCAGATAATCTTCAAAAACTTCTTTTACAACCTCCACTAAAAGGTAAAGTTGTATTGGGGGTTGACCCAGCTTTTAGAACAGGTTGTAAACTAAGTGTGTGTAACGAACAAGGTCAAGTCTTAGAAAAAGGTGTTATTTATCCACATGAGAAAACTAAAGGTGGGACTATAACAGATGAACAAGTCATGAAATCAAAACGAGATATTCTTCGTTTAGTTCATAGACATAAAGTTCAAGTGATTGCAATAGGAAATGGCACAGCAAGTAGAGAAACCGAAAGTTTCATCGCAGACTTAATTAAAGAAGTAGACATGAAAGTTCAGTATGTTATCGTTAATGAAGCTGGTGCATCTGTCTATTCAGCAAGTGAGCTTGCAAGAGAAGAGTTTCCTGATTTTAGTGTTGAAGAAAGATCTGCAGCATCGATTGCTAGACGTCTTCAAGATCCTTTGTCTGAATTGGTTAAGATTGATCCTAAGAGTATTGGTGTTGGTCAATATCAACATGATGTTGCACCTAAAAAATTAAATGATAGTCTAAATTTTGTCGTTACACAAGCAGTTAATAATGTTGGTGTTAATGTTAACACTGCAAGTAAAGCATTATTAATGTATGTTTCAGGTTTAAATAAAACAAGTGCTACAAATATTGTTAAATATAGAGATAAAATTGGTAAGTTTAATAATAGAGAAGATATTATTAAAGTTCCCAGACTTGGAGATAAATCATTTGAACAAGCAATTGGATTCTTACGTATCCCAGAAGGCGTTGAACCTCTTGATATGACTGCAGTCCATCCAGAGAGTTATCCAGTAGCAAAAGAAATTATGAAAAGATATAATTTAACTGGAGATATGTTTGGTAAAGATGAGGTCAGACTAATCGTTGAACATATGGATAGATCTAAGCTGCAACAAGATCTTAATGTCGATCAATATACTTTAACTGATATCCTAGATGCATTTATCGCACCGATTAGAGATCCAAGAGATAAGTTTGCGCAACCTATATTAAAAAGCGATATCTTAAAATTAGAAGATTTAGCTGTAGGTATGGAACTAGAAGGAACTGTTAGAAATGTAGTTGACTTTGGTGCATTTATAGATGTTGGATTAAAAGAAGATGGCCTACTACATATTTCAAAGATGTCTAATAAGTTTATCAAACACCCTAAAGATGTTGTAAATGTAGGAGACATTGTAAAAGTGTACGTTCTAAACATTGATACAAACCGTGGTAAAGTTGGACTTACTATGTTAGAAAACACAATACAAAAATAAAATAATAGGGGATTTAAAAAGCTTTAAGTCCCCTGTTGTTTAAAAGTTATATGAAGTTAATGTATAAACATAAAAATAGTTGACAAAAATCAAAAAATACGTTATTCTATAAAAGCGCGAAATCGCGCATCACAAACGATTGGAGAAGTACTCAAGTGGCTAAAGAGGCGCCCCTGCTAAGGGTGTAGGCTGGGAAACTGGTGCGAGGGTTCAAATCCCTCCTTCTCCGCCATCGTTAATGGCCCGTTGGAGAAACGGTTAACTCACATGCCTTTCACGCATGCACTCACGGGTTCGAACCCCGTACGGGTCACCAATATAATCATAAAACAGCTCATTTAGGATAATAAATGGGCTTTTTATATGGAGTTTTATATAGTTTAAATAATTTTTGGCAGCAATTTTATTTCAAATTTACCAATATGAGGACAATAATTAATAGAAGATCTATTTTATTTAAAAAACTATTAAATTTATGACCATATAAGTAAAATTTTATCTAGATGTTAGAAATTCATCTTAAGTTTTAAAAAATCATCTATAAACATGACTTATATTAATGTAAGTTTGGATGTTTTTTTGTTATGCTAAAAGAATATGCTTTATAAAAATCACAAATCACATTTTTTAGGTTTTACACAATTGATTCGTATATATATGTAGCAGCTTATTTTAATAAATTGTAATAAGAAGATATTCCTATCATGATAATGCAGAATAATTGAAATTATCATGATTTGTTCTTTTCTAGAGCATAAAAATATAGACTCTACGAAATAGATACATATATAATGAATCAGCCTATATATTTATGTGTTACAATTAGTACGAGTGGGGTGCATACGATGTCGATATCTGAAAATATTAAAATATTAAGATTACAAAAAAACATGACACAAAAAGAACTTGGAGATTCGCTTCATATAACTGATAAAACCATAAGTAAATGGGAAAACGGAAGAAGTGTTCCTGACATCTATATGATAAAGAAAATAGCTATTGTTTTTGATGTCAATTATGAAATTATAGTTGAAGGACAAGCGTATAATCAAAAAAACAAAAATATTGGAAATTTGATTAAATGCTTTATTTCTGAAAATAAGAAATTTGTGGTGCTTTCAATTATATTAATTTCATTACTTATAGCACTTAGTTTTCTACCACCAAAGATAGCATTATTTGTTGGAATATTAGCAGCAACAGCCTATATCATATATTTAATGATTTCAACATCTAAGTGGTATATTATCAGTTTATTGGTAATTTTAATTGAAGTTGGAATGCTTACGGATAATTATTTTGACAATAATTTAGGATATATTGTTATCTTGTTAATATTTGTGACACTTATTTTAATAGGTATCCGAACATTTAAATTTAAAAAGAATAGAGATATCCACGTGGAGTATAGTTTTTTAGGAAACTGGAATATAATCATTGCTTCAATTATCTTAATTATAGCCTTCAAAGTTGAGTATAAAGGTCAAATTAATGATGTAAAAATGATAGTAAGTAGATACCCTTATTTTTACATATATATGCTTGCTTTTATCGGACTTATTATTTTGAATCAATACTTTTTAAATAATAGAGTCTATAGAGAAAAAGTCATATTGTTTATCAAAAGAAGAATTTTAATAGTTATAGTATCTACACTCGTAATTGTTACACTATCAACCATTGGAGTGACTGGGTTAAGTCTCGCAAAAGATCACGTTTATACTAAAAGTATATATGCTTGGAAATCTTATTATAGAGATGATTTTACAAGTGAACAAATAAATGAATTAAATAGTACTTATGGAGAAGACAATGTTACATTATTCAGATACGTAGAAGTAACTACAGATTTACAAGTTTATGCATATACTTCAAATTTTATAGACAATGGTGTCATTGCTTTTGATATACGGAGATTAACACATATTGAAAAACCGATTTTATTGTATGGAAAAATTTGGAATAAAGATTCAAATGATAAAGTTGTTGTGATTGATAAGGATACAGCTATAAATCAATTTGGCAAAGTTAATGTTGTGGGAAAAGATTTAATGATAAATAATCAAAAATGGGATATCATTGGTGTAGTATCTAACACGACTTCAGCCAAGGCAAATATAGATAGAGCGATTTCAAATGGCATAGATCCTAGTGAAATTCAAAGTGATTCATATGTCTATGTGCCATACTATTTTAAAGATTTTGAAGCATTTGAAATTGCTGAAGAAAAGCATGATGCATTTATCATTAATACTCAAAAACTAATGTCTACAAAGAAGGATGCTAATCCAATCATTGATATCTTAGTTGATGGAAACAATTATGATTCTGATTTCAACTATGGTGATAGATTAATAAAAATAGGGATCACAACAGGAAGCGATGTAGTCTATGAATATCTTAGTTTAAGAAAAGGATTACTGTTAAGTACAAGTCTATTGGTAATTTTTATTGGAAGCGTCGAACTATTACCGTATGTAAAAAGAAGTAAAAGTATTTTTCCAAAAAAAAAATAACTACAAATATCGAGTTATACGGTTTGATTTATTAATATATTTAGTATTGATTCTAATCAATAAAGTATATTTAAGGTCACCAAAACTACCAGTGAAATAAAGATATCCATAACAGTCTAGACTGAAATACACTGCTATTAGTGTGAATACCTACGGGTCACCAATATAATCATAAAACAGCTCATTTAGGATAATAAATGGGCTTTTTATATGGAGTTTTATATATATTAAATAACTTTTTAAATAATAGTTTTATAGATTTTTGGATCGTATGTATAAAGTTTTCAATAAATTTAATATAAGATCTTAAGATTGTAAAACTTATAACAAAATAATTAAAACTATCACCAGGCGAAGAAAGTCCATAATAAGTCTATAAAATGTGTATAAAAAGGTAACTTATGCTGATATAAATTTTCGATAATACTTTAAGTGCTTGACCTAGCAGCTGCTCTTTTAGAATAAACAACAACGAGCGGTCCCATAAGTAATAGCAACTTACGATATATAGAGCATTACAAATCTCTTTAAGCCGTGTCATAATTTCTGTGTTTTGACATAAAAATTCGGACTTTTGGCTTGAACATCGGCTCAAGACAAGCATTCTCCATCATGCTTATACCCATAAAAGCATCTTGTGCCATGAGAATTTATTTTAAAACTATTCATTCTTTGATATAATATAAGAAAGTGAATTAAAAAGGGGAGGTAAATACATGAAAAAAAGCTTAATTATCATTTTTACAATTGTAATGATTATTGTAATGAGTGGGTGTGAACCAAACGATAACCTAGAAGACCAACCACCAATTGAAAGTAAGTACTCTATTGATGATTTCTATAATGAGATTGTTGTTATTGAAGAAAGATTAGATGAACTTACTGATGGTGAAGAGGTAGAAGCTAGTCGTTCATTTTTTGATTACAATCTTAAATTAGTATCAGGGACAAAGAAATTAACTAGAGATGAGTTGTACAATAATCGTGATGAAAGTGATATTGTTTCAGAAGACTATTTAGAACAGTTGATCAATACAAGAATGTTTATTGAGGGTATTAGAAATATTATTGAAAATGCCGAAGAGGATATACAGCTTGGTGTCCGCTTTGAAATAGAGACGGAAGAACTAGGGCAATTCGTAGGTGTTGAACAAGGGGAGTACAAGTTTGTACTCGCCGAAGATGGATATGTATTAATTGAATCTTTAACTGAATATGGGAGCCATCAGTATTTGAAAACAGGAATAGAAGATGACATCTTAGAGTGTTCAAGTTTGCACCATTCATACAATGGTGGTAGTTCAAAACCTAGTGATAATCCAGAGATGCACTTTAATTACTTCACATTTACAGAAGGTGAAGATGCTGTCTACATTAATTATCTAGGTGATAACTCATCATTAAGGTATACCAGTATAGAAGAAAACCGCCAGTTCACTATCTCTAGTGGTGCTGGTATGGTTGAAGGACCAACTCCACTTGATGGATATAACTTATCAGTATATGATAGTGAAACAAATGTTAGAACGCATATTGAAGTAGCAGAAGGCGTTGTAGTTGGAGAATATTATTTGGTTCTTGATGATCTTGGATCTGTCTTTTCATACGATGGTGGAAGTTATTTAGAAGGTACAATCAAATTACAAGTCAATGCACTAAATGCTACAGGATGGGATTACGCAATTGTTCCAGAAAGTGGTGTGAATGACGAAATAAACGAAGTGATTGGTCTATATGACAATGAAGATAACCAGTTATATAATGGTAGAGTAAATTATAATGATTCTCCCGGTAATGGATTTATGGGAATCTGGCTAGAGTTTACAGAATATGAAGAAATCAACGATGAGGTACTCTCTTTGAATATGCTTGGAATTGATCTTGATCATCCAAAAGCAAACAAGGCATTTTTAGATCAGATAAGAATACATGATTTACAAGGTATAGAAGAAGCGACACAAATTGAAGGATTGGACTTCTTTGCTTCAGATTTACATGGTGAACTATACGATTATATCGATCAAGATATTAGAAACGATTTAGAAGGAGTAGTGAGTGATCCTATCATTACCGAAGGTGACGTTGAAGAGTTCAATCAAGCTATGGCTATGTTTAATGAAAACCTAGACCAAGATCAAAAATTTGAACTATCAAGCAACACAACAATAGAGATCAAGGATGGAGCATCATTACTTTCCTCTTCAACAACTAGAATAACCATAACTTACGACCTAGAGCAAAGATACTTTAGATTCAATACGCTTACAGATAATGCATATAATGATCAATATACTTATTATTTATTCAATAATGAACATGGGCTTCTAGAGTATGAAATAGAGAATCCTATGGGGACTACCGATGTTGTCGATAAAGATTCCTCAGAACAAGCATTCTTAGATGCTGTAAGTGAGTTTATAGGAGATGAATCTGCGACAGATGGTGTTAAAGAAATTACCAAAAATAGCGATACAGAGTTTGAACTTGTTGTAACTTCACAATACTTCAACACAGGTGGTGTTGATGTGGTGAAACTATATGAACAAGCAGGTATAAGAGGATTTGAAGACCAGGAAGTGACGATTCTAATTGAGTTTAGTGAAGACTTCACTGCTTATGAAATATCTTATACAATTTATGGATTAGAAACCATAGGTGAAGAAGCTTATGAAGTGTCTATAGAATCATCACAAACAACGGAAATTGTTGACACAATAAATTATATTGATCCTAATGAGTTATCTGGTTTGTATTGGTACTTCCCACAATCTAAGGATGGAATTACTACCTTTATAACACTAGAAGCATACAATCAGATTGGATATTTCAATCGTGGTGTAAACTGGTTTGGCATTGATGCTACCGAATTAGGAGATTATAAAGTTACTATAGGTAATAATTCATCATTGGAATTTACAGTATATGATAAAGATGGGAACACAGTAGAATTGCTAGGTAATACATTCACATCTACATATATAGGTAAGTATTATATTGAATATTATGCAGATTATCCAGAAATGGGAAACGTCAGTGTATTGTTTTCAGCAACACCAGAACACATAGTAATTACACTTGATAATAATGGTGGTGTTGAAAATATAAATTATGTACCAGATGGCAACAATCATTTTAGGATTATTGTTCCTGAAAGCGATCAAGACCGTATCTTAAGATTTGAAAGTGAAATCTTAGGAGACCATGAATATGTACATTATTATATTTACGATCCTCATGCAGGTGAAGAAGGCCATATTTATAATGGGGAAGCGTTTAACTTAGATGATAAATATATGGATGATGAATGTATATTCTATATACCAAAAGGAGAACTGTATGAGTTTTGGACAGGAGGTTCTGAAGAACCGTTTGAATTTATTCTCACATACACTTTCATAGAGATGAATGATGAGTTCCAAAGAGATCCAATTACGCTATCTCACTACACAGAAGAGTTCTTTACTTGGTATAATGAAGATAATTTAGAATCTTTTGTTTATTTCACTGTTGACGAAGATGGACTATATGTTCTAGATATGACATATAACCAGTTTGATCGTGGTTATGTAAATGCTGAGGTATATACTTCAGAAGGAACAATGATTAATGATGAATGGAGCTCTTCAATCAACCTAACAGCAGGAGATTATTATATTCGTTTCACATTTGATGACAAAGGTGGGTACACCCCATTTAAGGCAATCATCTATGGTGATATTTGGAAACGAGATATCTAATTAAACAGCAATAGAAAATGGTGCTTTCAAGATTGAGAATACCATTTTTGATTTCTGATTTTCTTGCTATTATTGTGATGAGAGATTAAGAATTGAAACAAAACATTACTTATAATATATTAAGTAGAAATGTATTTAATATTGTGAATTAAATTGAATATGGTCAGAACACAATTATAAGTTACAATTAAAAATGATATAACGAGTCGTATCACGAGAAATATCTTTCAATCAGTCTAAATATCACAATGTCACCATATCTATCAGTGAAATATAGATGTCCATATCGGGCTAGTCTGATAGTCACTGAAAAAAACGTGAGCCTCTACGGGTCAACATCGCTATCAGAATCCCCATTTCTTATTTGAGATGGGGTCTTTTTATTACAGAGATAAGATTGTCTACTATGAAAGAAATATGGTAAAATTGTATAGATAAAAAAAATTATAAATAAAAGATATTGTATTTGGATAAAGAAGGTAAATTATGGTTGAAAGAAAGATAAGAGATAATAATGAAAATATCCTACATCTATATATTTGGAATAAAGTAGATAACCCAATTGGAGTTATACAAATTGTCCATGGAATTAATGAGCATGGATTAAGGTATTGCAACTTTGCAGAGTACTTGAATAAAAACGGATATATAGTCTACCTTCATGATCAATTATCCCAAGGCAACAGTAGACGCAAAGAAGAAAATGTAGTGTATTTTGGTAAAAACGGAATAAACAATTTAAAAGTTGGAGTTGACTCTGTTTACAATGAGATAAAAACAGATTATCCTGATTTAAACATATATGCAATAGGGCATAGCTTGGGTTCTAGTGTACTTCGATCCTGTTTGATAGATAATAACTTAAAGTATCGAAAAGTTGTATTAAATGGTACAGGATTAACTTCTACAAGAGGTATGGGGATAATCATCATCATTGGAAGATTCTTAAAACTATTTGGGGCAAAAAAACCAAGCAAATTCTTTGATAATATATTCAGATCAACACAATTAAAACTTCGAGAAAAAGTAGAGATGAGCCACTTCATAGAGTGGCTAACTAGAGATAAAAAACAAAATGAAATAGATAAATCTGACAAATACTTATATATTAGATTAAGTGTTAGTGTATTTGTGGACATGATAAAATTATTTAAACACGTTAATAAAAAACAAAACATAGTTAAAATATCAAAAGACAATACGATTCTCTTGATAAGTGGCACACATGATCCAGCTACTAATTATGGAGATGAGACCAAAGCATTACATGAGCTTATGAATTTATATCACATCGAGTCTAAATTATACTTGATAGATGAAGGAAGACATGATTCTTTTCAAGAAATAAATAAGATTGAAATATATAACGAAGTAATCAAGTTTTTAAACAATAAAAAAGGAGTAAAGACTTAAAGTGATTCATATCGCATTTGTTACACTTTAAATCTTAAATGATAATATGAATCTAAACATAGGATTTATAGGAGTAGGGAATATGGCAAAGGCCATATTCGATTCACTTGTAAAGAGCACACATCAATTACCGACATCCATTTATCTATATGATATTGATCTTAAAAAGACTTTAAATTTAAGCAAAGCACATAATGTCAATGTTGCAAAAAGTATAACAGAAATTGCATCAACATGTGATGTCATTGTATTAGCGGTTAGACCACATGAACTAGATTCTGTTTTTGATGAGCTATCTTTAGTTTTAAAAAACCAAATCTTATTTTCAGTTGCAGTTGGTATTACCTTAGACAAATTGAGGACACTAGCAAAGAAAGATGTGACTATAGTAAGAACAATGCCAAACATAGGAGCAATGATCGGTAGAAGTGTAACATCTTATTGTGTTAATAAAGAAGTATCAAAAGATGAATCAATAATTATTGATACATTTCTTAATTCATTTGGAAAAGCAATAGAAATTAAAGAAGAAAAATTTGATGAGTTTACAGCATTATGTGGATCATCACCAGCATTTTACTTAGAGATAATGGAGTCAATGATAAATTATGGATTAGACAGTGGCTTTACATATGATGCTGCAGTAAAGATGGTATCAGAATCTATGATCATTTCAGCTGAATTACTTCAAAAATCAACATTAAAAACAGATGAACTTATAAAAAAAATAGCAACTCCAGGTGGCACAACCGCCGCTGGCCTCAAGGTTTTAAATAAGTATGGCATAAATAAAATAATCACTGAAACTCTGCAAACAACAGCCAGAGAGTCTAAAAAAACCAAGTAAGTCACATCACTGAAAAAATTAATCTATTCAGATTGCTAAAGTATCATGTATTCAAAACTATCAGTTGTTTTGAAAATCCTAAATGTCTTATTATGTATGTGGGAGAATTCATGCATAAACTAAACAAAAAAAATCAAGGAGGTATTATTATGGCAACGGCAGTATTACAAGGTAGAGGGTGTATAGAAGATATTGTTTCAGTTTTAGAAGATAATATATCAAAATCTGGAATAACCAATCAACTGATTTACAAGGCGAAGCGAGGAGTAGAAGATTCTTCAAGTTATTTATTGGTATTTGAGAAGTTCTATTATAGAAACTCAAGTAGAGCGAGTCTTTCGATTATGGTAACTGAAGTTGATGAAATAATTACAGTGGATGTTGCTGGCAGTGGTGGAGGTCAAGGTGTAATTTTCAGATTTAATTGGGGTGCAGAATCAAATTTTGTAAGTTTGGTGAGTGACGCTCTATTAGGGTTAGGTTTTAAAGTTATTTCAAGTTCGTAAAAAAGCAAAGAGCCAAAAACCGATAAAAGAAGATTTATTATTGGGTTTATGATAGTTTCGATATTAAGTGTATTTTGTAATATGATATAAGATTTTTTAAACTAAAGATAAATATATGTATTAACAATTCACAATTAATATTAAACAGAAGATATCCTTAAAAAGCTATTTCTTCAATTTAAGTAGATATTCACTAATTACACAACCTAACCTAAAACCAAACCTAGGTTAGGTTTTTAGATACTATTATTACACATTGATTAAAGATCTATTAAACCAATAAAAGAGATAGTCCATAAAACTATGTTAAATCGTAATAAAAAGAATCAAGCATGAATAGCAAAAAAAGAATAATAAATTCAATGAATCAAGGAGTTATGGAAAGCTATGATTTTTGAACAATGAATCTTTATTGTATTACATATGTTATTGGTTATATAATGCTTATTGTGATATTCTATTTAATAAGAGGTGATAAATATGAGAGCTTTAGTTTTAGGTACCGCAGGAGTTCAAGTTAATATACCAATTGAATCTTTTCCATATCATTACAAATCAATACATTTTATGGATGATAAAGTTGAAATGGATATCGCTGGTGTTGGATATTCACACTTAAATATATTGGGAAAATTAGGAGACGAAGTTACTTTTTTAACAGGTATTGGAAATGATGTTTTTGGACAGGTAGTCAAACAAGCTATTATTAACACAAATGCAAAATGTATTATTGAAAAAAAGGATAAAGCAACATTAGTTTCAACCATTTTATATGACAAAGAAGGGAATCGCTCTATTCTAAGAGAAGGTAGAAAAGATTATCTATATAAAATGAAACATGAAACATACAAGAACCTATCAGATGATTTTGATGTGGCATTGTTCTCAATGGCTGGATTCTCTAGAGATTTACTACATGTTGTTAGCGCTAAAAAAATTCCAATCGCAACCGACTTGCAGGATGTTAGTAATTTATCAAATGAATATGGTAGAGATTTTATGAACTTATCAGATATAATCTTTTTTAGCGATGACAACTTTAAAGGAGATATTCATTTACTTGTGTCTAACCTTTATAAAGAACATAACTATAAGATTATTGGTGTAGGATTAGGCAATAAAGGGTGTTTGCTCTGTGAGAATGGTAATATACAATATTATCCAGCAATTTCTGTTAATGTTGTTAATACTGTTGGAGCTGGAGATGCATTATTTGCATGTTTTATCCATTGTTATTTTAATGGTGATGATGCGGATACCGCAATTATGAAAGCACAAATTTTTGCATCAAATAAAATAAGATACAAAACAGCATCACAAGGCTTCCTAGATAAAGAAACTTTAAATAACTTATATAAAGAGTATGATAAGGAGTAAGCTATGAATGATAGACAAAAAAAGCAAATGGATTTTCATAATAGTAATGAAAATATTATTATAGGCGATCAATCTAAATTACCAATAAGTATAAATCTTTTGAAAGATCCTCTAAAATTAGAAGCATTAGGATATGTAGAGAAAATCTTCGATAATGGATTAACTGCAACTGTCTATAAGTTGAAAATTGACAGTAAAACATATAATCTTAAGATTAAGAGAGAAACAAGTCTTGTCAAAAATATAGATGGACAAACATCCTATTTAAATGAAATACAAAGAAGAAGAGATTTTGAGATGTTTAGAAAATCAGATTCTATAATAGATGCTGGAATTGTAAAAACTATTTATGCAGACTATCGTCTAGGCATTATGTTATCTGATTGGATAGATGGGTTTGTACCAGTTAAATATACAAGGAAAATAATCAAAAATCTATTTAAGTTAACTTGGAACATAGAGAAGTATGGTGTAATGGAATGGGATTTATGTTCAGGTAATCTTTTAGTAAATGAACAAGAAGATATATTCCTATTTGATTTTGGATATATGTATTCCCATAATCCATTGACAGATTTTAATTCAGAAGGAAAGTCTAATCCATTATTTAATAGCGTAGAAAGGTTTGAAACCCGAGCCTTTTTACCTTATTTGTTAAATATAAAAGATGAGAAAGATATATTAAAATTTTATAAAATAGAAAAGGAAGAAGCGGTTGAGATATTTAAAGAAAAAATTAAATGGCTCATAAGTAAAAATGCAGATGATGATATTATTGAAATGAATAAAATCGAATTAGATAAATGGAGCAACGCTTTAAAAAGCAAAAAAGCGTTAAAGAAACTTTATGCTTTAGAGTCTCTACGTTCATATGTATTAGACATACATGATGATATATCTGGAAAAAGTTGTTCGAAACATACAATTCAAAAGATTGATGTGGTAATGAAGATAATTAGTTCAAATCATGATTTCCTTTCAGAAAACAACGGATATCTATGGGATGATATAGGCTTATCAAAGATTGAATTATTGGTAAAATATAATAATATTAGAGAACTTGCAAATAAATATCAATTGTGATCTTGTGGGAATATAAAACTTACATTTAGATGGAATACTTGATATATGATAAGTAATAAGTCGCAAATAAAAATAATCTAATGAGCCATATCACAAATAGTTGTAACTCTTGACATAAACACAACAAAAAAGCCAGTTCAGGTTTTTCTTTTATAAAATACCAATAATCTATTGTAAAACGTGCTATAATATAATTATTGTAAATTAAATAAAACATTGTTTTTAATTTATGTAATAACATAAGATAAATGTTGGGGGAGATATCAATTGAAAAAACTAAAATCTAAAAAAATAAAAATTGTAACAAGATTTCTTATTGGAATAGTATTGGCATCAGTAATAACATTCGTTTATATACAACCAGTTCTTAGTAGGGGAACTCTAAAATATATTAAAGAGTTTTCAGATTATAAAGATAATGATTTTTACTTTAATAACAACAGTATGGATATTACAATTCCTTCTACAGATAGAGGGCTGTCTTCTTATGAAACTTCTGATATTTTTTCGACTGATCTTAGTTTGATAAACACAATGAATACTGAGTGTTATTTTGTAAACACACCAGTCTATACAAAATGTAATGTGAATTATAATGAGTATCAGGTAAAAGTAAGACGTAATTTGAACTCGATAACATATAGTATTAAACAAGAAAATAAGCACATTGAGCTAAAGATGAATAAAGGTAAAGGTATGTCAGTTGAGACGAAATACTATAATGATGGAAAACCTAGTTCTACTACTTTTGCAGAATATGTTTATAATGATCACATGTATTCCTATGTAATTGCTGATGACAATGAATTGTATATGTATGAATATGTAGATGTTGAATTTGGGAAGTTGTTTGAATATGATAATAGGGGTGAATTAGGTCATGCGACAAACTACTATGATGTTGACAAACAAGTGAATTATTATGTAGAGTTTTATCCAAGAAATTTAGTGATTGATTACACAACTATAAAATACACAAATGAGTATAATAACATAGAGGCCTTAGTAAGTATAGATAGTCCACAATCATATAGGAAATTTCAAAGAGTAAGATGGAACTTACTTCATTTAGATAACGATAACATGATAAATGAATCTGATATCACATATATTGATGGTATGCCTTTCTATGATAAAGATATAGATTTAAACATCAGAACCAATGAGGATGATGTTTTGGTTTTGGATATCGATGGTCTTTTTAGTGATTTTTTTACAGATGAAATGATAGACACAGAAATAGATTATATATTAAATAACTATGAAGCGTGGTATTTAGAGTATGGAATTACAGTCGATTCAACTACTTTTGACAGATACTATTATCCTGAGACAGATTAAGCTATATTGATATATTCAATAATTAAAGAGATAAGGTTGGACTGTTGTGAAATAAACAGAAGGTATCTGGACATCAGATTTTAGTAAAGTTGAGATTCACACAGATAATTGTTGATGTTAATCAATAAATGATAAAAATGATTTATTATTTTTATGTTATAATATAAAAAACTATTTCTATAAAGGGGGAACTAAAAATGAAAGCTACGATGAAATTGAAAATATGGGGTTTTACTCAATTGGCTATAGCAGTTCTACTGATAATTTTAGGTAGCACCGTTTTTCGAGATATAAGTTGGGACGGCATTACTTGGAAGCCAAATTTTGCACTTTTTGTTCCAGGCATGTTTTTAGCCGTTTTATCTCTACCAATTATTGTATCGGGATTTAATCCACAAATTGTAAAGTTTGGATCTAAGTTACAGTCAGAAGTAATAGATTATGCAGGTGAAGATATGAGACAGGCAATTTCTAAGTCTGCACATACAGTAATACCAGCGGTAACACCATCAATTAAGCAAGCTTTATCAGAAATTAAGAATGAAAAAACAAAAGATGAAGATGATTCAATAGAGGAAGAACTCATTGAAGCTAAAAAACTACTAGATGATCACTTGATTAGTGAAGATGAATATAAACAAATGAGAAAAAGTATCCTTGGTATTAAATCCTGATAGTCTACTTTATAAACATACTTAAAGGCGATATCAAGAATTATAAAGGATATAAAAAGATATAGCAGAATATATGAAATTATTAAATGATCAAGAGTTCTTCTCATCATCGAGAAGAACTTTTTCTTATGTACAAATATATATTGGTCGACCTATAATATTTATGTGATACAATAAAAACTAGTAGGGTGTATATGATTTAGAAATTTGCAAATATTAAGATTAAAAATACATGACACAAAAAGAAATTTTACGATAATTGAAGAATATTTGGATACCTTAACAAAAGATGATGTTTTTCATTTCAAAGTTAATGAATCCATTAAATGAATAAGTATATAATATAAATAGTATTGAAGAGAGGTCTTTTCTATGAACAAAGCTTATATCACAGGTATCACAGGTACGGTAGCACCATATCTAAAAGTCGAGTTAGAGAAAAACGGGTATAAAGCATATGATAAACATATTAGAATTAATGATGACTCTGATATTTCTTTATCGATAGATTATCTTAGAGAAGTTAAACCCAATATTGTTTTTCATTTAGCTATGGGAAGCAAAAAATGGGCAGAAGCACTATCAAAATACTGTTTTGATCATAACATTATTTTTGTTTACATCTCGACTGCATCTGTTTTTGAAGATAATGCAGGTGGACCTTATAGGAAAGACACCGTTGTTACAGTGACTAACGATTATGGCGCATATAAGTATGCATGCGAGAATCTAGTAAGAAAGGTTAATCAAAATGCGTATGTTTTACGTATCGGTTGGCAGATCTCTGATAAAGCTGATATGACATCTAACAATATGTTCCACTTTATCAAAGATCAATTAGATCAATATGGATCTATTCATGTAAGCACCTGTTTTTATCCATCTGTATCGTTTTTAAATGATACAGTAAAAGCGATCAGAACAACTATAGAGAATAATCCTGCGGATTTATACTTAATTAATAGTAATGATACTTTATCACTTTATGATATCATCCAAGCACTAAAGACTAGATTTAATAAAGAATGGAAGATACAGGGTAATCAAGATTTATGTAGAAATGATATCATGATTGATGAGCGCGTACAAATTGTAAAGCTAAAAGAGATTTATGATTTATTTATGCTTAAATAGATAATTGCAGCAGTAAAGAAACACATGATAACGATAGTTGTCTAAAAATTGATGATCACTTTTAAGGATATACCTTTTAGTAACTGATATAATAAATTTAAGAAAAGGACGTGTTTATATGAAATACTTAAAAATGAATAACGGATTAACTATACCTGTACTAGGCACTGGTACAAATACTTTTGGAAAAGAAAATAATGATTTTTTTGCCAAGATCACCTATGATACTAAAGAACTCTCCTCTGCAATCAAACTAGGTTATAGATTAATAGATACTGCTATCTATTATCGCAATGAAGCAGTTATTGGTAAAGCAGTTAGGGAATCAAACATTGATAGAAGTGAATTTTTTATCACATCCAAAATTCCTGAGAAAAAAGAATTTATTGAAACAGATGAATCTGTTAAATATCATGTAGAACAATCGCTTAAAGCTTTGGATATAGGTTATATTGATCTATATTTAATGCATTTTCCACTTGAAACTAACCAAGAGAACTTAAGAGTGTGGCGCGTATTAGAGGAATTTGTAAAAAGAGGTCTTATTAAATCGATTGGTGTGTCTAATTTTAATGAAGATCAACTAGCATATTTGATAAAGCATGCAAGTATTAAACCTGTACTTAATCAGTTCCAATCATATCCAGGTAAGCATCAACAATCATTAATAGATTTTTGTAAAGCTAATGATATTATTCCTGAAGCATATCAATCACTTGCTAAAATAGATGTTAAAATTAAAGAAGTATTGATCAAACTTGCTAAGCCATATAAGAAAACATGGAGTCAGGTTGTTTTAAATTATCAAATCAATGAAGGTTTAGTCGTGATTCCTAAATCACATAGTAATCAACACCAGTTTGAAAATTTCGATGTATTTGATTTTAAATTAACCAATAAAGATATAGAAACTATAAAAGCTATGTGTTAAAACTCATTGCACTTTATTTATAAATATGATACTCTAGTTATAAAGTGAAATTTATAGGTTCTAATAATTTATGCTTTATGGAGGGTAAAATGAAAAAAGTTTTAAATGTTTGTTTTCTATTTATTTTTGGCATAATTATGGTTGGATGTGCAAAAACATATGACTTTAATTATGATGATATAAAACAAAACAACACGAGCTCTACAGTTTTAACAACTGAACTAACTCTAGATGTAGTCAACAACAACATATATGATTTACTAGTATTTGAAAGTAATGAAAGTGAAAACTTCGTTTTTGTAGATAAGGGCACAGTTAAATATATGAGTTTTATTTTCTCTATAATTAATAGTGAAATTGATCAAATCAAAAAGAAATATTCGATCACTGATATGATTGAATTTATTACCCTTGATATTGAGAAGCAACGAGTTTATATCGTACCTACCTCAGCTAATGAAAACAATCTTAAAGATGTATTCGTAATTGATTTTGATATTGATGAAGTGTTACTTACTATAGACTCATATGATAAAGATAGTTTGATAAGTTATCATGAAGTATTAAGTAGTATAAATACAAGCAGTATTTTAAATGCAGTGTTAAAAAGTGAAAATGAATTGATGCTATTTTCTTTCTTATCAGGATTAGATACCGTGAGTAAGATAGCATTGTTGGAAGGGTTTGCACCTTCTTATAGTGTCTCTGAAAATGAAATAGATTTTAGAGTTGTCGCTTTTGACCATAACGGGATTCATTTTTATGAAGATGAAAGCATTATTGATATAGAGGAAACAGTTGTCGAAGTACATTAACTTAAAAAAAATGACTAATATAAAAATCCCGTTTCTTAATTGAAACGGGATTTTTAATTCAATATTTATATTTAATTACATGTTTGATAAAAAATATAGAAAATTATTATCTAGCGTATTAAAAATGAAAATATAATTGCTGCAAACATAGGAACAAAGATAAATATTAGATCTTTTGGTTTAATTTTAACGGATCTTCTATAGATGAAAAATCCAATAAACCCTGCAGACATTAGAATTACAAACATAAGATAAGAAGTTAAACCAATGAGATTAAAAGTAGATAAAGTAAGTAAGAATAATAAAGAAGGAATATAAAATAAATAGCCTAATTTAGATGAACTTATTGATCCAATATACTCTGTTTTTTGTGATTCTATATTTTTTAAATCATAAATAAACATACATATACCTAAACTAATAAAAATAATTAAGTTTATGATAATCATGATCCAATCACTTCCAGTAACTATCCCATATCCAGAATTTCCAAGTCCAGCTCCTCTCATCAAAGATGTACTAATTAAACTTAAAGCATAAAATGGATTAAATATAAAACTAGAAGAAAAACCTACATATAGACTTACGTTAAAGGCAAAGCTTAAAGATAGAAAAAACAATTGAAACAAAATGATAAATGCGATGCCATCAATGATATTTTTAGCTCTCAAGAATGCAAAAGTTGATAGTGTGTAAATAATAAGTATAAATAAAATAACAAGCATATAAAGAAATAAGAAATATTTAAATTGGTATATAAAAGGATATCTAACATTAAGTGCAATCAAGCCCAGTAGAA
This sequence comes from Acholeplasmataceae bacterium, assembly GCA_021108415.1. Lineage (GTDB taxonomy): Bacteria > Bacillota_I > Bacilli_A > Acholeplasmatales > Acholeplasmataceae > Mariniplasma. Next base: position 335,246 of record JAIOQX010000006.1, read on the forward strand.
AAATACTTGTCCAAACAATTACCGCTTGAAGTAGACCAAACAAATAATGAGATAGAAATAAGTCTTTTCTTGAAATCGGAAGCGCATAAAACAAATCAACTTCTTTTTCATTTCTAAGTGATCCAAATCTAAAGATCACAATGATAGTTACAATAATCATCATAAGCACGACAGATAAATTAAAGATGAGCGGATCATCATAGCTGACCATGCCATAATTGTTTCTATCTAAAGAAGAAGATAGCAGAGTAATGATTAATATAAAAGATGGAATCATAGCCATAACAATTGTTTGTAATAATTTTTTAGATAGTAAATACTTTAAATAGAGTTTCATGATTGACCCCCTTGATGCACCATAAAATATTCTTCAAACGAAAGTGGAAGTTCATCCTTTATTCGATATAAACTTTCATCTATATAAAGATTTATATCATCGGTTGCTTCAATAACTAGTGTAAGAATTCTACCATCTTGTTGATAGTACTGTGGTTTTTTGTTGAGAGTAATCGGATTGATATCATTTAAGATAATTTGATATTTAATCAATTTGTGCACTTCAGTATCAATGTTTCCATAGTGCTTAAAGTGACCATCATCAATTAGACCAAATGTATCACAAATATCTTCTAGTTCACGAAGTGAATGGGAAGTTATAATCATGATTTTATCTTTATGATCCTCAGAAATCATTAGTTTTTTAAACTTCAGTCTTGCTGCAGGATCTAGGCCATCAAAAACTTCATCTAATAAAAGATATTTTGCTCCAGATGCAAAAGCTAAAGCTATATATCCTTGACGCTTCATGCCTTTAGAAATTTGTGATAAATTCTGATTAACATTGAGTCCAAACTGATTTAATATACTCTCAAATAAATGATTATCAAATGGATAAAAGACCTTGTATAAATCAGCTAAATCTTTAAATGACATTTGATGATTAAATGGTGGTTGATCAGATAAATAAAATAATTTTTTCTTTGCCTCTACATGATCAAAAACGGATTGTTTATCAATATTAATTACTCCCTGAGAAGGCTTAATAATGCCCATAACCATTTTAAGCAATGTAGATTTACCCGCACCATTTATACCAATGAGTCCAAAGATTGTACCATTTTCTAATTTTAGACTTAGATTCTTTATTACTTGATTTTCATCATAGTTTTTGTATATATTTTTTATTTCAATCATTATCTATTTCCCCCATCATGTCTTTTATTGTTTTTAGAGTTTCTGTTTTAGTGTGTGTTTTTAAGTATTTTTTAAGTGCATCAAAAAGAGTATTCGATATGAGTTGATTAGAGAGTATCTGCTTTTTAACATACGCACCTTTTTTTGGAATAATTTCAATATAGTTTTCTTCCTCAAGTAGTTGGTAAGCTTTTTGAACTGTGTTTGGATTAACACCTAAATTATCAGCAGTTTTACGTACACTCGGTAAAAATTCACCCTCTAAATATGCGCCTTTCTCAATTAGAGTTTTAAATTTATCTTTAATTTGTAGGAAAAGATCTAACTTTTGTTCTTTCAAGCCATCACTTCCAATCTGTATTATCTGTATTATTAACAGTATATTCTACATAAATGTATTTGTCAATATTTTTGTAAGCAAAATAAGTCGAATTATTATAATTCAATAGTTTGTTTTATTGAAGAAGATGTTATAATTGTATAAAAGGGAGGGGTATAAATGAAAAAATTGTATTTTGGACTTGCTCTAATGATAACTGGAGCAATGTTTGTTTCTGGGGCATTAATTGGCGGTGGGGCTGTAATGAGCGGAAGAAATGCTTTTGGATATTTCTCTGATATATTTGACTCACATTCGGCTTCATTATTTGTAACAATAGGAATGATTATATTTTTAGTTGGTGTGTTTATAACTGCAGGAGAAGTTTATAAGAAAGATAAAGAATAAATGGCAGTTAAGATTACTAAAAACGGGGGAAAAGCATGCAAGATCAAACATTAAACGAATATAAAAAAACTCGAAGCAAAATTTATAGTTTAGCTTTAACGATGTTAATTTTTATGGCTATCATGATTGGAACTACAAAAGTATTACTAGTATACCACGAGCATAGAGGATATATTTTTAAAGAAAACGTAGGATTTTTAAGTGAATATGCATACAACAGGAGTGCTTCAAACCCTAATAATGATATTATATTTTATAATGAAATTCTTGTACAATCTGATTATATTTTAATTAATGATGTCAGTTATCAAGCGATTTTTAGCACAAATGATATTTTTGAAGTTGGATATCCATCTGATTGGTTTCAGCTAAGTCTAGTAAGCTTTTATGAATTTGAGTTCATATATGGTGGTACTTTTATGAATGATAATGAAATAGTAATAAGTGAGTCAATTTCGATAAAACTATTTAATAATTCAAATAGTGTTCATGAAACCATAATAATTAATGACATGGAGTTTGTGATCTCAGGTGTTATCAAAGAGCAGACTGAATTAATGAATGCTATTTACTTCTCAGAAAATAATATCGAAATTATTCTTGATGATTTGATTCGTTATGATTTTAGGATATTTCAAGATCAAGATTTAGCTATGAAATTATATGAAAGAGGAGGGATTAATTTAGTTTTAAGGACAACTACATATAATAATCAAGATAGTATTAATGATGTAGCAAATTTAATAATTCAGCTTCTTTTAATAGTGGTTGGTATTATATTGCTCTTTTTTCAACCGAAAACTTTTAAAAAATATAAAGTGAAATTTGAGGATATAAATGTAGTAAGGTTTATATTAAATCGATATGCCACTTTGACAATGACTCTAATTTATAGTTTAATTTATTTAATTATCTCATTGTATAGAATAGTTCCAATGAAAGTTAGTTATGTGTTTTGGATTAATTTAATTATTAGATTTTACTGGATAATTGCTATTCTTTATTCGATCCCTATTCTTATTTATATAATAAAAAAATTCCTTCACAGAAATAAGAGTGACAATGTTAGATAGTGAAACTTGATAAGATCAGAACCGATTCACTCTCGAAATAGTTATGAGTCTATGATATAATTATAGTAAAGTTAAAGAAAGATAAAAGGAAATTCATATGAAAGTACTAAAATTCAAATTTGAAGAAACAGAAGGATTTTTAAGTGTTGTAGAAAAACCAGATTTTTTCTATGCATTAGTTCAAAATGACACACAAAAAGTTAAAACCGTAGAAAAAACACATAAGCTAAATATATCTTTTGAACTAAAAAAACCAGTATATAAAGACGTATCAGTCAAGGTATCATATGATCAAGAATTAATCAAAATGGTTTATGATCAATTAGAAGCTGAGAAAAATTTATATTTCAAACAATTAGATGATACTTTATGTGTGCTAAAAATTGGAAAAGAATAAGTAATTGTTAGCTTATTTAAAAAATTAAGAAACAGCATTTAACCGCCTTGTTTAGCTTTAAACAATGCGGTTTTTCATTAAATATCAATATTTATATATACATTATTTTTTTACAATATGTAGGTTTTCTAATTCATTGATATTGAATTTATTTTGTGATAAAATATTAAAAGATAAAGGCAAAACTAAAGTAATTTAGTGACGCAAAACTATAGGGTCTTAAAAAGATAGCCAGCTACCATATTTTTGGTGGTATTTTTTTTGGTGATAGAAATGAAAAGAATTTTATTAAGAAAAAAATCAATCATAACAATCCTACTCGTGATTTTAGTCATTAGTAATTTTACGATTACTTTTGCATATTGGGCGAGTAATGTTTCTGGACCCATGAGTCAAAACAATTCCACAGTCTCCATAGGGAACTGGACATTTGTTCCACCAGGAAGTACTGTACTTACTGAAGAAGTCTCAATCGATTTGTTAAACGGAGATCTACCACTAGATGGTGATTACGTTTTAGTGGGTGATCTTGACCTATCTGGTTATGCAGATAATGAATTTGATCCCATTACAAATTTTACTGGAACTTTTGAAGGCAATGGATATACGATTGGTGGATTTAGCATTAACAACGAAAACACAACTCCCGGAACTGAATTAGGTATGTTTATCAATACAGGAACTGAATCAGTTATATCAAATGTCAATGTGTCAAACGTAACAGTTACTCAATCGGATTTGAGTGGTGGTAATAACACAAATGAAACAACATATGTAGGTGTATTAGTAGGCGCAAATAACGGAACCATATCTAATGTTCAAGTTATAGGATCCGAAATTAGTGGTGGCAATACTGTAAATGGTATTTTTGGTAGTAGCACATTAGCCCTATATGCTGGTGGTCTAGTCGGAAGAAACAATGGAGTGATTATTAATTCTTATGCACGTGTTAATGTCACACTAAACTCTACGATCTCAGCGAGTTGGTTTGGATCAAGCACAAGTAATGTGTATGTAGGTGGGCTAGTTGGATATAATGCTGGAACAATCTCAAAAAGCTATGCTACAGGAAATGTAACTAACAATATGACTGCTTCAACTAGTGGTTGGGGAGCAAGCAACACTATAAATTCACATATAGGTGGATTAGTTGGTCTTAACACAAGTGGAGCATCCGTCTCTTTAGTGTTTGCGACTGGAAATATTACTTATACAGGTACGAGTACAGGAACGCGCTATATAGGGTTAGTTGTTGGTAGAAACCTAGGATCGACATCGACGCTTTATAGACGAACAGGACAAACTATTACTTCTCCAACTTATACTCAAAATACGGCAAATACAACTTCTACATCAATAACTAATCTTCAATCTCAAACGTTTTTAACAAATACATTAGGATTTGATTTCATTAATGTTTGGGAAAGTGTTGTAGGAGACTATCCTATTATTCAAGATTAATAGAAGATAACTAAAATTTTATATCAAACTTAATTATTAAAACATATAGCATCATATCAACCTAAATTTAGAGTTGATAGGATGCTTTATTTTTTGTTCGGATATTCACTTTTATAAGTAGATTATTATAAATAAATATCAAATTTTTTTAGTATTTTAAATTAGAAGTAGTATAATATAATTAATAACAACTCAGTTAATCGATATTCATGTACATTATTAACCGATGAGGTATTTCAATGGCAGATAAAGAAAAATATAAGAAACAAAAAAAGGACAAAAAAAGATACGAGATACTTCGTAATTTTATGGCCTCTTTTACTTTAACAGCGATTGTTGTTGTAGCAGTAGTCACAAGATTACCTAAAAGTCCAGTTGCCTCAATTGAAAATGTCAATATATTTGAAAATCAAATCGTTTATCAAATCTTAGTTACTGATGAAGAACAAGCTCTTGATCTTTCAAGTCTAAAAGTTGTCTTAGACGGTCAACTTGAAGATTTTGAGTATCCTCTTGAATTAGGTGTCAATGTAGGTGTATTTGAAAATTTAACATCTAATACAAGTTATAAACTAGAGGTATATGGTAGTAAGGGATTTGGAGATGAAAAGTTAGTTTCTATGAGAGTGGAAACTAAAGCAAGTTCAAATGGCGCAATTGTTTCATACGAACTCGTAGATACATTTGATTTCTTTTTCGATTATGAAGTTAAAGTGATTTATGAAGATATAAATAATCTTTTCAGTGAGGTAAACTTATACTACACATACCTTTATCCAGATGAAGAACCACAGTTTTATGATGTTGTAACAATTACTAGTTCAAATCAAAGTATCATCTTAGGTGATGTACCAAATGAGCATACGCGTGTTCATCTTTATTTGGAGGCGACCCTCATTTCTGGAGAAGATGTTGTGTTAGATGAACTTACATTTTATATACCTTTTGAAATATCTACATATCTTTATTTAGACCAAAAAACAAATCATAACGTAACATATCAATTTTATGAAGATTATTATTTTACCAATGATATAGAATACGTGGCATATCTTTATTTTGGGCATATGTTAGTTGATGAAAGTGAGATTGTTCAAAGTGAAGTTGATATGCATCATGGAAGTTTATCATTTAGTTTTTCCAATTTAAAAAAAGAAACACTTTATAAAGTTGTTGTTAAGGCAAAATATATCGATCCACACACACTTAGAGAAGAAATAATTATGATTCATGAAGAAGAGTTCACGACTTTAGCTGATTATACTATTGAGTATGAGGTTACAGAATTTGATACATATTTTGAAGTTTACATCCACTTAAATGATCCGAACCATTTTTTTCAAGTCCCATATTACACTATCTATGAAATTATCGATGGATCACACCATTATGATGACTCGCAAACATTTGATTTCACACCAGATGAGAATGGTAAATCTATAAGTTTTAATATATCTAAACCAGATCTTGATTATTATCAAATAGTTATAGGTGTCAGAAATCAAACAGATCAAACAATCAATCACATTATTTTTGATCAAAATATAGAAAAATAGGAGAAAGCATATGAAATTTAAAAGTAGACCAAAAAGTGAAAAAATTAGAATTATTGGTGTAGGTGTAGCAATATTAGTTTTTGTTTTATTAGGTAGTTTATCAAATATTATATTCCCAGGATCAACCTTTGCGTTAGTGATTGAAAATAGTATAGGAAAATTCTTTAATGTTATTCGATTTATTGAAGATCGTTATGTAACTATTCTAGAAAGTATTGCGGTATTAATTTTTGTTTGGATATTAAATAAAATATTTATTTTTATTGTTTATATGACAACCAAAAAAGGAAAACGCAGTGAAACTATTGGAAACTTATATAAAGGCTTTGTGAAGTATTTATCTTTTGTTATAGCTGCATTTTTAATCTTAAAAGCATGGGGCATTGATACACCAACACTCCTTGCTGGTGCTGGAATCATAGGACTTGCTGTAAGTTTTGGTGCTCAAAGTTTACTAGAAGATTTATTTGCTGGATTAGCAATTATCATGCAGAAACAATTTTCTGTAGGTGATATCGTACAATTAGAACAAATGCGAGGAACGGTAAAAGAAATTGGTTTAAGAATTACTAAGATTGAAGATTTATATGGAGATGTATTATTAATAAACAACTCAGATATTAAAAACGTAATCAATACATCAAGTTCTTTATCAGTCTCTATATGTGATATAAGTGTAGAGTATGGAGCTGATTTAGAAAAAATCGAAGAAATCATTTTAAAGAATTTAGAAGTGATAAGAAAAAAAATACCAAATATTAAAGAAGGCCCTTTTTATTATGGAGTTGAACAGTTAGCAGATTCTTCAGTTGTTTGTCGTGTAGTTGCAAAAACAGAAGAACAAAACAGACACAATGTTAGAAGATCATTAAATAGAGAAATGAAATTATTGTTTGATAGAAATGGAATTAACATTCCTTTTCCTCAAGTTTCAGTACATCAAGAAAATCAAAAATTATAAAATAAATTATATATTCTTCAAGATAATCTACATGATTTCATATGATCATAGCCATCATTGCAGACATTGCATTGACGGCTATTTTTATAGAAAAAAATCTTTTTATTAAAGAATATGTATACAATAATTAAAAAAAACCTTAGTTTTAAAGTCTTTTCGCTTATTTATACTATAAATAGAATTTGTAAAATTGACATATTTTTATATTCCATGATATAATTATCAATGTACAAAGGCAAAACTAGAGCAATCTAGTGACGCAAAACTATAGGGTCTAGAAATAGATAGCCAGATGCCAACATTTTTAGTTGGTTTTTTTATTGGTAAAAAGCTTATGTCTAAATTGAAATTTAGAAAAAAATCCATCATTGTTAAATTGCTGCTGATCTTAATGATTAGTAATTTTAGTATTTCTTTTGCTTATTGGGCAAGTAATATCATGGGTAGTGAGGTTGTTTCAAGTTCTTCAGTAGGTGTTGGTGAATGGGATTATACAAATGAAGTGTTAACATTTAGAGATGATTATTCAACTGTTTTAAGTCTAACCACTGAAACTGTTCAAGTCAGCGATAAAATAGCTGTTCAACAAGCACTAGCTGCATATGGGCTTTTAACTAGCCAGTCCCAAACAGAACTAACGCCTGAAGCAGACTTATTAACAGACTTATTAGCTGAGATCATAGCATTTGAAAATAGTGAGTTCCTTGACTTTGAAGCACAAGCATATGACTCAGGTCTCACAGGTACTGTAGATATTAATGGTCGTACATGGTATGCAAATGATGTATATATTTCAAACGACTCAAGTTATGATGTATGGAATGATACAAGATCTCTTGCTTTAAGAAATAATGCGTATTTCCAATCTAACGATTTATTTATCAACGGTATAGATTCTATTTCCCTATATCATGGCGCACTAAACTATGGTAATGGATCATCATTCCAATTTTATGTTGAATACGAATTGGGCTCAAATCCAGGCACATGGGTAAGACTACAATCAGGAGGTGTTGATTTAGTTATCGATATCATATCAAGCACACCTTTAAGTTATACCGAAATAGATGTTAACATTGCAGAAGCTGTCAACATTAGATTTACAGCAGATATTAGCTCTACAGATTATCTGAACTTAGACGATATCAGAATCTATGAACATGTTGTTACTAGCTCATTAGAAGTAGAGACATTTAGAACTATTTATGCTGGTGCATTAGATTTAACTCCTGCAACAGTTCAAATAAGCGATAAAGTATCAGTACAACAAGCTCTTGCAGCTTATGACTTATTAAGTGTTGAAGCGCAAGCAGAATTAACAAGTGAAAAAACATTATTAGATAGTTTAATTTTAGAGATTAATATTCAAGAAGCATATGTTGAAGCAACCAATGCAGTTATAACTGCTGAAAGTACATATTTACAAGCAGATCTAGATGCAGCACAAGTATTAGTTTCAGCATTACCGTCAAGTTCAGAAAAGACAGCACTTCAAAATAGACTTGATGATGTCCAAGATATAATCGATGAAATTTCATTATTTGAAACAACATATGCATCCACCCTATCATTAAGTGTAGCAACAGTTCAAGTGAGTGATAAAATAGCAGTTCAACAAGCAATAGCGGCATACAACTCTCTAAGTCTAGAGGCACAAGGACAATTAACATCTCAAAAAGCATTGTTAGATAGTTTACTTGCAGAAATATATGAACAAATACCAACAGAAACACAAGTTTCAGAATTTAGATCAGATCACGCAACTGCATTGGCATTAACTCTTGGAACAGTCCAAGTCAGTGATCAAGCAATTGTTCAAGCAGCATTAGATGCATATGACCTATTAACTCCAGCAGCTCAAGCAGAACTATCAAGTGAAAAAGCATTACTAGATAGTTTAATCCTACAAATTTCAATAGATCAAGCAACGACTGCAGTAGAAAATGCAGAGACTTCATATCTACAAGCAGACTTAGATGCTGCTCAACTATTAGTTTCTCTACTTCCAAGCGGTATCATTAAGACGGATCTACAAGATAGATTAGATACAGTTCAAGATGGTATTGACTCAATCATAACATTTAGAGACGATTACTCAGCTGTCTTAAGTTTAACAACAGAGACTGTAGAAGTCGGAGATAAAACAGCAATCCAACAAGCACTTACTGCTTATGGACTATTATCTAGCGAAGCACAAGCTCAATTAACACCTGAAGTAGACTTATTAACAGACTTATTAGCTGAAATTATAGCATTTGAAAATAGTGAATTCCTTGATTTTGAAGCACAACCATATGATTCTGGTCTAACCGGTACAGTGGTAATCAATGGTAGAACTTGGTATGGAAATGATATCTACATATCAAATGATCCAAGTTATGATGTATGGAATGATACAAGATCACTTGCCTTAAGAGATAATGCATATTTCCAATCAAATGATCTATTTATAAATGGTATTGATACTATAACACTATATTATGGTGCTCTAAACTATGGTAGTGGACAAACATATCAATTCTATGTTGAATACGAATTAGGTTCAAATCCAGGTACTTGGATAAGACTTCAATCAGGTGGATCTGATTTAGTTGTTGACATTATTTCAAGTACACCATTAAGCTACACTGAGATAGATGTTAATATCACAGAAGCAGTTAATGTTAGATTTACAGCAAATAATAGTTCAACTGATTATATCAATTTAGACGATATTAGAATCTATGAACATGTTGTATCAAGTGCATTAGAAGTAGAGACATATAATACTATATATACAGGTGTCCTAGATTTATCGTTAGTTACTGTAGAGATTAGTGATCAAAACACAATACAAGCAGCACTTGATGCATATGATTTATTAAGCGTTGAAGCGCAAACAGCTTTAACAAGTGAAAAAGCATTACTAGACAGTTTAATACTAGAGATAAATAATCAAATACAACTTAGTCAAGCGACTGCAGCAGTAGAAAATGCGGAAACTACGTATCTACAAGCAGACCTAGATGCCGCACAGACATTAGTTACTGCACTACCAAGTAGCACTGAAAAAACAGCTCTTCAAGATAGACTTGATGATGTTGAAGATGTGATTGATGAGATTTCATCATTTGAAACAACATACGCATCTACATTATTGTTGAGTGTTGCTACAGTACAGGTCAGTGACAAAACAGCAGTGCAACAAGCGATAGCTGATTATAATTTATTAAGTATCAATGCGCAAGCACAATTATCATCACAAAAAGCATTACTAGATAGTTTACTTGCAGAAATTAATGAACAAATACCTACCGCAACACAAGTAGCAGATTTTAGAGCAGATCATGCAACTGCATTAGCATTAACTCTAGCAACTGTTCAAGTCAGTGATCAAGCAATTGTTCAAACTGCATTAACTGCATATGATGCATTAACTCCAGCAGCTCAAACAGAACTATCAAGTGAAAAAGCATTATTAGACAGTTTAGTTTTAGAAATCTTAACAGATGAGGCAACTGAGTTAGTACTAGAAGCGGAACGATCAAATCTTCAAGCTGATGTCGATAGTGCACAAGCAGTAGTTTCACAGTTACCTAGCGGTACGGTTAAAACAGATCTTCAAGATAGATTAGACACAGTTCAAAATGTAATACATACACAAGCAGCAAATCAAGTGGATGTTCTAATTCTTGCGATTCCAAGTTCAGGATCAATTTCTCTAAGTGATGCAACTCAAATTACTCAAGCAAGAGCAGCATATAGCGCATTAACAATTGAAGCAAAAGCGTTGGTTGCTCAACTTAGTATATTAACATCTGCAGAAACAGAGATAAGCAATCTTCAAACAGCAACTAACGCTGTTATATTAGCTGAAGGATCACAATCACAAGCAGATGTGAATGCAGCACAAAGCTTAGTTACAGCATTAGTCAATGGAACTTCAAAAACAGCACTGCAAAATAGATTGACTGTTGTTCAAGATATTATTGATGTTGCAGCAGTAAAAGTAATTATAACAAATTACTTTGGATCAAATTCAGTTGTGGTATCAAGATTAAATAGTAATACTATAAAGCAAACAGCATTCTTAGCTAAAGCTAATGAGATAGTAGATTCACTTGATGTAGTGATAACAATTACTAATACCAATAGAATCAGTTCAACAAATACAATCTATACGATAACCGTTAGCAAAAATGGCGCAAGTCAAAGTTTTACTGTTTCGGTAACATTTACAAGATAGTATATAAAAAAGCATTAAATTAAAAACATAAAAAAAGAATACTTCAATTTGAAGTGTTCTTTTTCATATAGTAAGGATAGTTTCTTAATAATTTAGTGAATAATAATGTTATAATGAAATATAATTAAGATACTTAGGAGAATGAGAAACATGAAAAAATTATATATATTATTACTTATAATTGTAATGGCATTATCTGGATGTGAAACTAAAAACGATGATGAAGTGTTAGATGAAGAAGATCAAATAGAAGATACTATAGATTATGAATCACTACCATATTATCTTTATATTAAAGAAACCAATCCAGTTGTTACGATCACTATCAAAGATGGCGGAGAAATGAAATTACAATTATTTCCTGATGTAGCACCAAACACAGTTAATAATTTTATTAACTATATTCAAAATAATTCCTATGATGGATCAACCTTTCATAGAGTTATTGAAGATTTCATGATTCAAGGCGGTATTGTATCCAATACATCGTGTCCAATATTTGGAGATTTTAGCTCAAATGGTTTCACAAATGATTTATCACATGATCGAGGAGTTATCTCTATGGCTAGAACGTCAATAAAAAATAGTGCAACCAGTCAGTTTTTTATTGTTCATCAAGCAAGTACATTTTTAGATGGTCAATATGCGAGCTTTGGTGGGCTAATCAGCGGATTTGATATTTTAGATATCATTGCTGAAGTTCAGACAAATGGTGCAGATACACCAATTAATAATATAATTATAGAAAGTATAAATGTTAAGTTAAATGGATATACATTTTCAGAAACTATATGTGCTATTTGATGAATCATGATATAATATTTATAAACTAAATCTTAATTCGAAAGAGGGGAATTTATGAAAAAAATATTAATAATTTGGTCTATGATTATACTTTTATTTATAACTACAGCATGTAGTGCTAGTGAAGATCTATCTGAATATATACCTGAAGATGAACAGCAAAATGTTTTATTAGCTGATGATATACCAGAAAGAAAAATCATATATAAAGTTAATAGTCAATATGATGTTACCAATCTTGATGAGAGCATACAAACACTAAGAAATCTTATAGATTTGGATGAATGGTTTGACCAAGAGAATATTGGATCAAGCCAAGCAACTTTTACTATAAGAGTAAAGACAGATCGTCTAGATGACTTTTTAAGTGAATTAAACAGCAATTTTCAATTAAGAAGTTTTACAAAAACTAGTCAAGATGTATCTCTACAGTATCAAGATAAAACAAACAGAATTGATTCACTTAATCTACAAATAACAAGGCTGCAAGAACTATATGAAGATGCATCTCTTTCTGATATGCTAACGATTAATGAGCAATTATCAAACTTGGAGATTGAATTGATGAATCTAGAAGGAGAACTAAATTTATTTGATAGTCTGGTTGATTACAGCGAAGTGAATGTCACATTTTATGGAAGTAGAATAGTCACTAAATTGCCATTCTTCAATAGACTTGGAAATGGCTTTGTCAATGGACTTAATGCGGTTTTCATTGTTTTAGATGGTATTGCAATTGGATTGATGAATATACTACCTTTTGTTCTTATTCTGGGTCCAATTGGTTATGGAGGATTTATAGTTAGGAAAAAATACATGCATAATAAAAAGACTAAAAAAAATAAAAATGATGAGTAGAAAACCAAAAAAGAGAACTGGCTCAAACGAGTCAGTTCTCTTTTTTGTTTAAACTAGATAGTTTCATAATTTTCTTTTTCATTATGCTTATTAATATACTTTGGAAATTCAAATGACAGTAAATAAAATAAGTAAACTGTAATATATCCAAATAGAAGAATTGCTATCATATATATGATGTTTATTCTAAATGCTCCAATTTCAACTACATTTCCCAAACTATAAAAATACTCTAGTGGTGTACCCGGTTCAGGGTGCTCAGTATAAAAATAATTAGAAGGTGAATTAAAAAGGAGTCTAAAGATATTATTTACAACAGAGCTAATTATATAAAGTAACGTAACCAGTTTGGCCACCTGGAAATATTTTTTTAATGTAATATGGATGAAACCAGAAAAATATGCATATAGTGTAATAATGACTATCAACATATGGCCTAATATGTATGCAACGCCTCTAAAATTAAGAATACTAGAGTAGTGTTCTAATCCATCAGCAAAAAGTAAAGACAGATAGGCAAGTGGGAGGTTAAATAGAAATGCTAATCCAAATAATGTGTCATCTCGTTTATAAAAAGCAAACAGTAAAACAAAATTTGCAAAATGACATATCTGCAGTGGTATTAGCTCTGGACTAAATATAAATCCTTGAATGATAAAGATTTCAATATTCCTAAAAAGAAGAAGAAGTATCGAAAATAATACTAAAAAAAGACCTATTTTTCTTTTAGAGTCTTCAGACTTATCTTTATATGCTATATATAGAATATAAGCAATGATAAAGGGCGATATAATCATGAAATAATGCAAAAATGACCATAAATGAAATTTCATAAATTTATTCCTCTAAATTATTATATCAAAAAACCAACTATTTGTTATCCCTAGAGTAGTCGGGTCTTCTAATTTAATTAATCATTTAGTTCTTTTTAATAAGTTGTAGCATATGAAAGCGGACTAATCATTATTTAATATGTTCGAATAAGTAGATACATTATATGTGATTTCAAGAATAGAATTAAAATGATTTTAAAAAAATACTTTGAAAAATAACTAAATTTTAACAATTAATCTTGGTTTAAAGGGAAAAATAAGATAAAAAGTATCTTTATTTTAAATATATTGTTTAATTAGTTTGATTTTATTCGTTTTTAGTGTATACTAATAACTGGTGGAAGCTAGTAATGGCGGTAAATCAATAAAAAGAAAAAAGGAGTAATTAACATGACAGGAACAGTAAAATGGTTTAATTCTGACAAGGGATATGGATTTATCTCTACAGAAGAAGGTAAAGATGTATTTGTACACTTTAGCGCAATTCAAACCGAAGGATTCAAATCACTTGATGAAGGCGACAAAGTAGAATTTGACGTTGCAAACAGCGATCGCGGCGAAACAGCAGCAAACGTTGTTAAACTATAATTTTCAAATGAGTCTATAAGAAAGAGTTCTCTAGTAATAGAGACTCTTTTTTTATTTATTAAAGGAATATAGAACTAAAAACGACTTAAAAAATATCGTAAGTCGTTTTTTTATTTACTAATGTTAAATAAAATGATAGAATAAATCAAGCAATTATTTTGATATTCAAAGTAAATTATCAATTTTATGAATAACCTATAAAAACAATGTTACAAAGTAACAGTCAGGAGAATTTAAATGCATAAGTTTACAATTATACAAGGAGGTATGGGTGTTGGAGTTTCCTCATACCAATTAGCTAAAGAAGTATCAAAAGCAGGAGAGTTAGGTGTCGTCTCAGGAACAGCACTTGCACTCACGTTTGCAAGACGATTGATGAGAGGTGAACAAGATTATGTTGATGCACTTCATAGTTATCCTAATCAGGAAGTTGTAAAGAAAATAGAGAAGAAATATTTAGATCAACTAAATATAGACGGATCTTATAAAATGGTTGAGATGCCCACATTAAAGCCTTCTTTAAGTTTTATTGAGTTAATGGTTGTTTCTACGTATGCAGAGGTTTATTTGGCTAAAAAGGGGCATCAAGGTGTAGTAGGCATTAATTTCTTAGAAAAAATTCAAATGCCTACACTATATTCTGTATATGGAGCAATCCTAGCTGGGGTTGATTATATCTTAATGGGTGCAGGAATCCCTGTTAAAATGCCCTTGGTTGTCTCTAAACTAACTAAACATGAAACAGTTAGCCTTCCAATTAAAGTCTATGGAGACACAAACCATACAGAGATGATATTTGATCCTAGTCTGCTAAATTTAAGTCATATCAAATTAAATAGACCAAATTTCTTTGCGATTATATCATCGCATACTTTAGGAGCATATTTGATGAAAAGTGATTTTGGATCTCCAGATGGTTTTATCGTTGAAAAACATATTGCAGGAGGTCATAATGCACCACCAAGAGGAAATTATCTCATCAATGAATTAGGGGAACCTATTTACGGAGCTAAAGATGAAATTAATTTAGAAGCAATAAAAAAATTAGGACTACCCTTTTATCTAGCTGGAGGTTATGGAAATCCAAATGCATATAAACAAGCTTTAGATTTTGGAGCAAATGGTGTTCAAGTTGGAACTATATTTGCTTTAAGTGATGAATCTGGATTTGAACCACATTTAAAAAAATCAATATTAAAAGAGATTATTGAATCTGATATCAAAGTAATCACAGATGCAAAAGCATCTCCTACAGGTTTTCCTTTCAAAGTCGCACTTGCTTTAGATACATTAAGTGAAGAAGCGTTATATCAAAAGAGAAGACGTATATGTGACTTAGGCTATTTAAGAGAACCATATCAAAAAGAAAATGGAACCATAGGGTATAGATGCCCATCAGAACCAGTAGAAGACTATGTCAAAAAAGGAGGTAAAATAGAGGATACTTATGGTAGAAAGTGTTTATGTAATGGGTTGGTCTCTGCGATGGGTTTGCCTCAAAAGCGTGATGGCAAGTTTGAATTACCACTGGTTACATCAGGTGATGAAATAAACCTTGTAAAACCATTGATTAGAGATTTATCATATCATGCAGTAGATGTTCTAAATTATATTAAATCATGAAGGAGAAAAAAAGTGAGAGTTACTAAGTTTTTAGGGAAAGTAAATGTAGTTATTAATATCTTTTTAATAATAGTATTTATTTCATTTTTGGCTCAAACACTAACTGGAAATAATAGTGGAGCGGGTCTAGCAATGGCAGTTGCTGCCATGGCGTTTATTGTTGTCGCAATTATTCTAACAATCCCTTTTATATATTTTCTAATCAAGTATAAACTAGAAGCGATTAAGTTTTATTTTTATTCACATATAGCATTTTTATTAATTAGTGTTCTAATTCTTATTGTGAGTTTATCCATAGGATAGAAAACATTTTAAAGTAAAACATAAAAAAAATAGACATATGAGAAAATTATTCATCTCATATGTCTTTTATTTTTGATTTAAAAAGCTTCTTTTTGAACAACATAGATATAACCCCTCCAAGCATCTAAGAGTTCATTAAGCAGGTATTGTCTTTCTACTAAAGCATCACTATATTCTGCAGGATCGTTTACCAAAGCATACCAATTATTGTTTTGATATATGAATCCCTTTAAAACAATTAAGTGACCAGAAGGATAAGCCATGATACTTCCATGAAGCAAATCTTTATGAGATGTACTTATAGATAGAACTATTGGAATATCTTGTTCAATATAATTCATAAGTGTTGATAAACTGTTACTATATTCAACTCTTGAGTATAAGTCAAAACCGCCTGCGTAACTAGTATTAAAACTCCAATTACCATATAATTTAGCACCTTTGTCATATATAGCAGACGCAACATTTTCAGGGGATAAACTATAATCGTAATAGTTTAAGATCATTGATAGTGAAGTTGGAGAGCATATTAAATTACCTATATTTGGTATACTAAGCTGTTGTTGTGATGGAACATTTATACTATAGGTGTTTAATGATGATGTATTAAAATCTGGTAGAGTATTTGATAAAACAGTTGTTATACTTAAGTTTTTAAGCTTGGTTTGATCTGTTTGACTTTTATTAAAAATAATTTTAAATTTTACTTGGTTAATATCATTTTTCTTTGCGATAAGTGTATCAATTGATATCCTTGCATACTCATCTTCTTGGCTGCTAAAAGAAGACTTATAACTTTCTTTCCATAATGCCATTGAAAAATATTTACTAAATCCTTGGTCATTACCAACAGAGATTAAGATACTTACATTAGAGAATTCATCTATTAATATATTCCAACTTGGTACAAGTTCAGTAAACGATGAAAGATAAAAGCTCTGAGTTTCTAAGATGCCTTGTTCTTGATAATCATCTAATTGAATATATTGATCTTCATATACTAAATTAGAACAAACATCACTATGCTCCCATAAAATAGAAGCAGTTAGTGTTTCAGTTTGATTAAGTGTTATTTGATTATTTAATTGACAACGATTATCATTCATATCTTTATCCTCATCTTTCGAATCAGTAATATCAACTGGGTCATCTATAACATTATCATTGGAAGTCTGACAAGCAGTTAAAACCAACAATAGAAAAAGCAAAGTCATAACAATATATTTTTTCAAAACAATCACATCTCCTCAGAACAATTCTATTGAGTAAAGTCGTATAGATTATATTAGTGTTAATTTATTGAAGTCTATAGAGTGTACCATACCTTCTATCGCTTTTCTAAAAGCGTTGATATGAGGCTTTGAATCATGAGCTATCCATGCTTCTTTAGTAGCCCATATTTCATAAAACATAAAAATACTTGGATCATCAAGATCTTGATGTAAATCATATTTGATACAACCTATCTCAGATCTTGTAGGTTTAAGTATCTTTATGAGTTCAGTCTTAACAAATTCTATACTATCTTTTTTTGCAATAAATTTAACGATTATTGGGTATTGATTTTTCATAATTTCCCTTTCTTTACTTGAAATTTTATATTTGACTACTTTCTCTTTTTATTATTTCAGCTGAAATAATAAATGAGCTCTCATGATGCTCTTTTTTTAAAATTCTTAATGCCAGTTCAGCAATTTTAATACCATATTCATACCAATCGATATGCGCTGTAGTAATTGTTGGATCGTGATATCTAGCTTGATCAATATTATCGAATCCTGTAATTAAACAATCTGTGGGTACTTTATAACCATTTTCGGTTAATGCTTTTATAGCGCCAATTGCCAGTTCATCATTGCAGCAAACTAGTCCATCAAAAGGTAGCTTAGATTTTGAATCTATATGATTTGAAATAACTTCCCATCCTTTATAAATTGTAAATGCATCTGCATCATAAACGATATCGGAATCAAACTGTATTTGAGTATCTGCCAATGCTTTTTTATAGGCTTCAAATCGAATTGTATTGTGATAAGAAGCGTGAGACCCCAATATAAATCCTATACGCTTACACCCTTGATCAATTAGATGTTTTGTTAGTTGATATGTCGCATTAAAATTATCAACAGAAGTGGTATAAATGTTTTCTCCAATTGAATTTTGATCAAAAGTGATGATAGGAACATATGCTGATAAATCTTTAATTGTTTTTTGAGTTGTTTTACCGTCCATGATGATCGCAAGATCGACACTGTGATTTTTAATCATTAACATATCATCATCTGTGAAGGTAACAATCATGTTGTATTTGTCTTCTATGTTTCTTAATACATGAGCTATACCAGCTAAAATGGATGGATGAATTGTACCTTGAAAACCAGGAACAAAAACACCAATTTTATTAGTGCTTTTGTGTTTTAAGCTACGCGCATTTGCGTTTGGAATATAATTGAGTTCCTTTGCAACTTTACGTATCTTTTCTTTTGTTTTTTCTGAAATTGTAGAATGGTTACTTAATGCATAAGAAACTGTTGAAACAGAAACGCCACAGTGCTTTGCAATATCTTTTATGGTTACCATAAATACCTCTTTATATAAATATCATACATTAATTATACCAAACATTATGTAGACTAAAACGTTTTAAATAAAAAAGAGCTGATAAGTATAATATATCCTTATTCGAAGCTCTTATTTATTTAATCTATTTAAGTATTAATTGTTTTTATTAAAGGTTCACTAAATCTATTAGTAACACTAATCGCAACAATAGTAATTTCGTAGGATCTACCTGGCATTAAAGGCTCATTAATTTGACGAGTAATCTGATCGGGACTTTCAATTTTATAGAACTGAGAATTCGGTTTTAAAACTGTAACAACTTCATTAGTTTGCAAGTCTTTTACATAAATATGATAATAATACACAAACTGTTGATCTAATGCTTGATCAAATGTTACAAACCAATTGTTTTGTACCTTATTGAGATTGATATCAGCAGTTTCATTAAAATATGGATTTGTTCCATCGTCATACCAACCAGTCGTATAAGTAAAGCCATCTCTACCAAGTGGTATATCTATTAAATAATCACCGTCTAGTTTTATTGAGTTTTCCATTTGATTATCATCTATGACATGTCTTTCAATAATAACTTTATTAGTATCAGTTACTTTGATAATCGCAAATTGTCCAACTGATGCTGAATCTTGTGCACCTGTGTAATCTGCTTTTTCATAGAATAAATAAGTTAATGAACTATTATTAAAAGAAGTGAACTTATCTTGATGAATTGTTCTAGGATCCTGTAAGGCTGGATGTGAATGACCACTTATATGAACCACTTGAGCGTATTTTTCTAAAACTTCTTTATAAGTAGTTCTACCGTTACCAGTAGAATTGACTGTTGTTTGATATGCAGGATAGTGAATGAGGACAAATACTGGTTGATCTGGATGTTCTTGTGTAGCAATCTCTAGTTGTTCGTCTAACCAAATAGCTTGAGAGTCTAAAAATTTATCACCATAATGGACACCAAGTGTGATAAAAGTATATCCTTTTACATTAAAGACATGATCAATTCCATATCCCATGGTTTCTGTGAAAAATGCGTGTGAATCAGATTCGTTTCTACCATTCTCATGATTACCTAAATTTACAATGACTTCGGTATCTCCAGAGACCTCTTGATTAAGAATACTCATAAAGCTAGCATATTGAGGATCATGACCCCCATCTGTAAAATCACCATTTATGACAACTGCATCTAAGTTATTTGTATTTTGATAGCTTAATTTGATTGCTGATGCAAAACGATCTTGCTCTATGGACGGATAACTTTTTAGATGAATATCGCTGATTGCGGCAAATTCTAAGACTATGTTTTCTTGATCGACGCTAGTAGAAGCAGTTTGAGTTTTTGAATTTATGTTGATACTGAGACCTAAAGAAAATAACATCATGGTAAGTAACCCCCAAATCATCGTTTGATTTTTCACAATAGTATACCTCCTAAACCTGTTCTTATATACTTAATATAAATCAAAATGATAGACAAGTCAACATAATTGTTTAATTTTATCAAACGTTTGATTTTTTATTGCATTTATTGCTGCATTGGTATAAAATAAATTTAAATAATAGAAAAAGTCAGTATAAGCAATATATATTTTAATAAGAAAGAAGTGTTTATATGAGAGAAAACAAAACATTGAAATTAGTAAAAATAGTGATGATTCTTATACTATTTACGGTTTTTTTAAGTGCATGTAATAAAAAAGATGACCCAATAGATCCAATAAATGAAAACACAATAACATCTTTAATTTCAGATGGTGTCAAATGGATGGATCCAACTTATGTCTATGCCCAAGATAATGGAGTTAATCCATTAGCTTTTGTTGCTTATGATAAAAGCAGTGATGCAAACCCCGTATTATCAAAGACTATTGATGAGTCAACTGAAGATTATAAAAAATTAGTTCTCTCTATAAAAGGACAATATTATATTCAACTAAATATTATTTCTAAGAAATACGAAGTATCTTCTGAAACAAAACAGTCATTTAAAATTAAACTAACTGATGAATATGAATACTATGAGTTTGACTTAGCAGATGAAGATTATAATATTTTTAAAGATTTGATTATTAGAATCGAGATTATAGCAACTGCGGGGGCTAGCAGACATTTTGGATCTTTTGAAATCAATCAATTTGCTTTTGATAAAGATGAAATGACAATTGAAAGTTATAGAGACACAAACAGCTCACCTATGGTTAACTTATATGAAACGAGTAGTGATACATTTGATGTGAATCAGTATTGGTATGGATATAAGCACTTATTAACCATTTCAGATATGAGTTCAAGTCAAAAGGTTAATTATTCTATATTGCCTGGGCCAGATGTTAAAGTAAGTACCATGGTAGATGGAGATTTTTCTGATTATAATTATATGAACTTTAGATTTAAAGGTGATGAAGGAACTAAAATTTCTATAACAGTAAGGACAACTTATAAAGAAGTAGATGAAGTTCTACCTACTGTTAATTTAGAGCTTAACGGGCAATTTCAAAACGCAACATTATATTTAGATGAACTGTCTGATTTGACTAAAGATGCGATTAATGAAATCTTAATTTATATTCAAGAAGATATGGTAATACCTACAACAGGACAATTTGAGATCTTAAAAGCAGAATTTAGCAATGAAGCAGCTGTAGGAAAATATGTTGATGCGATTAATTACTATTTAGGCGACCAAGAAGATTTTAGTTTTAATCAATTGTGGTATGGAGAAAATGATATGACTGCAAGTTTTGTATACGACACAAGCGAAACGATAGTCACATATGAAAAACAATCAGCAACAAGCGCGATATACTCAAAAGTAGAAGGTCATTTATCTGATTTTGCATATATTAATGTAGCAATCACAACTGAGCCATATGCTGAATTCTTATTTCAAGTAACAACTCGTTGGTCTGAAAGACTGGATCATCATTTGATAGCAGATGAATTAGGAAACATAGAATTTACGATGTCATTTGGATTACACTATTTTGATATAGATATTGATGGAATCGAAGGATTTAGAATAACACCAGATGTAAATGATTCTCAAAGCTCTGGAAGCTTTTCAATTCAAGTATCAGAGTTTAGCAACACTGCGGATGTATCTTACGATGTCACACAAGAAATTGATATTACTGATTGGATGCAAATAGGAAACGTATTTTCAATAGAAACCCTAAATCAAGAAATATCTTGGACACAGGGAGATGGGTATGAAACTCTATATACAAGAGTTTATGGATCTTTTGTACAAAACAATCAATTCTATTATAAGTATATAGATTTTATTGCGGTTGTTGGTCAACAAACAACTGTTCAATTTGAAGTTGATACAGCAATTTATGAATTAACTTTAGTACCTGGACAAATACATTATCAAATCAATTTGAGTAACCCGACAACAGGTGTAGCAGACTTTTGGAAATTTACTGAGGGGTTTAATTTATATTTACATATTAATACAGAGCAAAGTGGAGTGATTAATTTATCTTCATATCTGTTTACCAATGATCTACTTATTATAGATTAATAAAATATTATAACTCTTTTAAAGAACATATTAAAAATATGTTCTTTTTTATATGATAGTATGATATACATGTATTACATATACTTAAAAATAGTGATATAATAAGATTAAATATTAAAAGGAGATGAAACTAATAGTGAATAAAAGTATAAAGCATAAAGCTATGACATTAACTGAATTATTAGTTGTCGTCGTCCTTTTAGGAATAATAGCTAGCATAAGTGTTGTTGTCATTGGTAATCTAATTTCTAATACAGAAACAAAGGCATATCAAAAAACAGTTGATGCATTAAATGATGCGACTAAAAATTATATATTGTGGGATCAAATTTCTACTGAAGATGCATTTGAAGGACTAGAAACAAATAGTGAAAGAATATCACTGCTTTTTACACAAGGATATATTACACAAGTTGAGCAGCCTAATGCACCATATTCATTTGTATGGGATATCGTTTCACAATCTTGGACACTTTCATCAGAGGCAATTATAATTATTGATCCATTTGATGTTGATTATAATTTCAATGAGGATTCTTTAACTGAAGTTATTGAGCAAGGTGGTGTTATCTCTACTGGATCTTTTACAGATAACGGAACTAGTATTAATACATCTTATGGTGTTTTATTTATAGATAATAATAAAACCGAATATACAATTGAAGTGAGCGCACAACTTAACAATCAAACTTATGGGGGATATGGAATATTCTTTGAAACGTTAATTGATGAAAATAATAAAGATACAGGATTTATTTTACAAGTTGATAGAGGCTATTCTAGAGGAGAAATCATTATTAGACCTAGAATAGGTGGATCTGAACAGTCACCAATTTTTAGATATGGAGTTGGATTTGATGACTCAGGAGATTTTGTAACATCTGGTGGGGAAAGAGATAATTCTAATCCTTGGTGGGCAGAAAGACATGACATCAAATTAGTTGTAGAAGATATATCAGATGCAACTTATAATAAACAAATATCAGTTTATGTAGATGATTTGTTTTTATTTACACATAAATTTACATCACAAATCACTTCACAAAATTCATCTGACAATCAAACTGGTCTTAGAGTTTGGACATTAAATACCATTTTTTACAGTTTTAAAGTAACCTAAATCAAAAAATAAAAGGAGAAAATCATGTATACAGCAAATCCAAAAAGATATGAAAAAATGATTTATAATCGAGTAGGAAAAAGTGGATTATTACTGCCACAATTATCCCTTGGTTTTTGGCAAAATTTCGGAGAAGAAAAACCATTTGAAGAGGTTAAAGAGATAGTTTTAGCTGCTTTTGATCATGGCATCACACATTTTGACTTAGCAAACAACTATGGTAGACCATGGGGAAGTGCTGAGCGAAATTTAGGTAAGATATTAGCAAACGAATTAAAACCTTATCGTGATGAACTTATTATATCTACAAAAGCAGGTTATTATATGTGGGCTGGTCCTTATGGAGATATGGGAAGTAGAAAGTATTTGTTTGCATCTCTTAATCAATCTTTAAAAAGATTAAATTTGGAGTATGTTGATATTTTTTATCATCACAGACCTGATTATGACACACCACTAGAAGAAACAATGAAAGCTTTAGCTGACATTGTGCATATGGGTAAAGCATTATATGTGGGGATTAGTAATTATCCAGCAGATAGAGCAGTAGAAGCTAAAAAACTTTTAAAAGAATATGGAGTTGATTTATTGATACATCAACCAAAGTTTTCAATGTTGAATCGCTGGATTCAAGATGAAGGATTAGTTGATGCGATGGTTGAAGAAGGTGTTGGCATTATACCTTTTAGTATTTTATCGCAAGGTCTTTTAACGACAAAGTATTTAAAAGAGATTCCAAAAGATTCACGTGCTGGAGATAAAGCAAATCCGTTTTTAAATGAAAATAATATCACAAAAGAAGTTTTAGATAAAGTTGTTAAACTTAATGAAATTGCAATCAAAAGAGGTCAAAGTTTAGCTGAAATGGCAGTAAGTTGGACGTGTCAGTCAAAAGGTATTTCTAGTGTTTTATTAGGCGTAAGTAGAATGGAACAATTATTAAGTAATCTAAAAGCTATAGATAACTTAGAGTTCAGTAAAGCTGAACTAGATCTAATAGAAAGCATTACTAGATAAACAAAACGAATACATAAAAAAAGCTATAACTTTTAAAAGTTTTAGCTTTTTATTTTTACTTAATTACCTAGATGATTGAAACACCATCTTCAGGTAATACACTATAAAATGAGGGTTCATATCCGATTTTATTTGTATAGATTTCTTGAGTAAGTTTAGTAATTTTTTCTAGTTCATCAGTTTTGACGATTGCTACCACACATCCACCAAAACCTGCACCAGTCATTCTTGCACCAACTGCACCTGAATCAAGTAGAGCATCAACTAGGGTATCAAGTTCTATACCTGTAACCTCATAATCATTTTTCAATGACATATGAGATGCTGTCATCAGTTTTGCAAATGCTTCGATGTGTCCATCTTGTAAAGCTTTGGATGATAGAATGGTTCTCATTTGTTCTGTTTGAACATGACGCGTTCTACGATATACAGTTTCAGATAAAAGATCTTTAGAGAGTTCTAGTTGCTCATCGGTTAAACTACAAAGATTTTTAATACCAAACTTAGGTTTTAATATAGAAAGTGAATCTTGACATTCTTGATATCTCTCATTGTATTTAGAATCAGCTAAGCCTCTTTGTTTGTTGCTGTTGACAATTAACAAACTGTATTCTTTTAAATATAATGGAATTTGTTGATAGTCTAGCGTGTCAGTGTTTAATAAGATTGCATGATTTTTCTTAGCTGTTGCGATAATGAATTGATCCATGATTCCTGAATTAACACCAATAAAGTTGTTTTCTACATTTTTGCCTAATATAGCCATTTCCGGTCTATTTAGTTTAAGGTTATTTAATTGATCAAAAATATATATGATTAACAGTTCTAAGGATGAAGAAGAAGATAATCCAGCATTAACAGGAAGTGTGCCTTCAATATATAAATCAATTCCAAATTCTATTTTATAGCCTTTATCAAGAATAGCTTTAATAGATCCTTTAATATAATCAGCCCAAGCATGTGTTTGATCTTTAACCAAATGATCTAAATCAAATATATATGCTTCTTTTGAAAAAGGATTTGAAAATACTCTGACATATCGATCATCTCTCATAGCCGCAATCCCATATGTCCCATAACTTAAAGCACAAGGAAAAACAAATCCACCGTTATAATCAATATGTTCTCCAATTAGATTAACCCTGCCTGGTGAATAGTAGACTTGACCATCGGTTCTATTAAAATGTTTTTTAAAGTTTTCAATCATATTTTTTTTCATATTAATTCATCCTCAATAAATGATTTAAATGCATCTAGGCCTTCTTTGTTTTGTTTAAAACATCCACTATCTTCTAATATAGCCACAAATACTTGACCTATTTTTTGTTCGATGAGATGATCTACATTTTGACCATCAACTTGATTTTTAGATAATATATCGTTAGCAAATTTTTCATGTTTCATTGCTAATTCTGGTAAAGGTTTTTTATTTAATAAATATGCTTTCACATGCTTCATTTCTTCTTTTAATCTTGCTGGAAGAATAGCTAAGCCCATGGCTTCAATAAGACCGATATTTTCTTTTTTAATATGCCATTTGTCAGCGTGTGGATGAAAGATACCATAAGGATGTTCATCACTTGTTTGGTTATCTCTAAATATTAAAGTTAACGTATAAAAGCCATCTTTAATTCTTGCAATAGGTGTTATGGTATGGTGAGGAACATCATCACTATATGCTTTAATACTCAAATCAGGATTGTTATAGTTTTTCCATTTATCTAATATAAAAACAGCTTTATGAATTAAATCATCTTTTGATGTACTCTTAATGACTAGTGTAGACAATGGCCATTTTTTTAATTCATAGGTAATGCCTTCTTTTTCCCATAAAGATAATGTATCAGCTTTTTCTATTGGAAAAACATAGTTTCCACCTTGGTAATGATCATGAGATAAAATAGATCCACCTACAATGGGTAGGTCTGCATTAGATCCAAACAAGTAATGATCAAATTGTTCACATAGCTCAAGTAAGTTTTCAAATGTGTTTTGATTAATTTTCATAGGTCTATGTTCACTTGATAAAACAATCGCATGTTCGTTATAGTAAGTATAAGGAGAATATTGTAAAAACCACGACTCATGATTGATATCAAGTTCGATTAATCGATGTTGATCCCTAGAATCTCTTGAAGGATTTCCTGCAAAACCTTCACTTTCTGCACATAATACACATTTTGGGTAGGATAAACTCTTAACCTTTGATGCAGCAAGAATGCTTTTTGGATCTTTTTCTGGTTTTGATAAATTAATGGTAATTTCTACATCACCATAAACAGAAGTAGTTTTAAAGAATTCATTCTTTTTAATACGTTCATCTCGTATATAGTTTAGATGTTTCATATAATCATAGTACCAAGTTGTTGCGAGGCTATGTTTTTGATTGTATAAAGCAAAAAATATCTCTTCGATGTCAGAAGGCAGTTTTGCAAATACATTCATAATTTTTGCGTCAAATAAATCTCTTGCGACTTGTGAGCCATCTAGGATTTGTTTTTGTTCTAGTATATCTAAAATTGGATCTAGAGCTTCTGAAGGATATTTAATGGATTCAAAGGCTACACTTTGATCTGTAGGTTCGATTTGTAAAAGTCTAAATAATTGATTTTTAACATAGGTGTAATCACGCTCTTTGATGACACCTTTTTGAATTTCATACAAAATTAAGTTTTCGATATGGTTTAACATGAGGATACCTCCTTAGTGGTCTTTCTTAAAATTAGCTTAGTTGGGATAATAACTTTTTGAGTGATCGCTCTACCTTTTATTTTTTCTAAAAGTAAATTGACTGCAACTTCTCCCATATGTTCTTTATAAATTTTAATAGTTGATAACGGTGGAATTGTATAAGCACTTTGTTCAATATCATTGACACCAATCACTGACACATCATCAGGAACTTTTATATCTGCTTCATAAAGAGCTCTAAGAGCACCAATCGCCATGTTATCACTTGCGATAAGATAAGCATCTACTAGATTATTACTTGCGATGATTTTTTTCATTAAGTCATAACCTGATGCAATATTAAATTCACCAATGTGGATATGTTCATGTTCTTTAACATAAGATTTAAAGAACTGTTCGCGTCTATCTCCGATCGGTTGTCTAAGCGTATGTGTGTATTCTCTACCACCAATATAGCCTATCTTTTTGATATGTTGACTTCTTAGAAAATCTATTGCTTCTTTAAAAGCATGTTCAAAATCAATTGTAACACTATCGAAAGTGTTAACATCAGGAGATGAATCTACAAAAACGATGTGTTTATATATTTTTTTAAATTTTGATATTTCTTCTGTATCAAATTTACCAATTGCAATTGCACCATCTGCAGGAGTTAATGGTTGTGACAGACTATCGTGAAATATTTTTATGATTTCTATGCCTTGATCATGCGCTGCTTTTTCAACACCCAATCTAATAGATAGATAATAGTTATCTTCTAATTCTTTAGCACGAGTATACCAATGGACAAGAGCGATGGTTAGATTTGATTTTGATTGTTTGTTTTTCTTTGTTTGATAACCAAGGTTTTCTGAGACTTTTAAAACCTTTGATCTTGTTTGATCTGAAACATTTAATGTCTTATCATTAGTTAAAATTCGAGAAACAGTTGATATGGACACGTTTGTTTCTCGTGCAATATCTTTTAATGTAGCCATGAAAATCACCTCATTTATTTCATTATATCAATTTATAAATAAAATGTATAGTAAATATTTACTAAAATTATATGATTTATAGTGTAGTTTTAAAGTAAATATATAATTTACTTATAAAACCGTGTTATAATAAATTGGATTTAGTTAATGGAGATTATGATGACAACAAAACAAAAAAACAAACATTTTTATAGCGTGTTAATAAAAATAGCTGTTCCTATCTTTTTTTCACAGCTTTTAGGTTCACTATTGGGGATTATTGATACTTTTATGGTTACAGAGCTAGGTGATGATGCATTGACTGCTGTAGGTATAGGTAGTCAATTTTTATTCTTACTCAATATCATTCAATTCGGATTATTTTCTGGTTTTGGTATTTTTATAGCACAATATTATGGTTCAAAAGCATATGATAATATATCTAAAGTATTCTTTTTGATGTTATCATCAGGATTAGTGATTGCTCTATTCTTTTTTGGATTCACACAACTTTTTCCAGCACAAATCATTAAATTATTTAATTTGAATGAAACACCTAATCAAAATGTTATAGATTTAGGTGTTCAATACATAAGTTTTATTGGATTTAGTTTCTTTTCAATGACCATTGCATTTTCAATCAGTATGCTCTCTAGAAATGTTCAAAAAGTTTTAATGCCTTCTATTTTTCAAATCTTTGGTGTTTTATTAAATACAGCATTAAATTATGTTTTGATAGGTGGTAGATTTGGATTTCCTGCATTAGGTGTTAAAGGAGCAGCAATAGCAACAATTATATCATTTACTGTTGTTGCACTCTTATCAATTTCTTATTTATTCTTAAGTAGAGAAAGTGCACTTAAAATACATCTATCATCTATAAAAAGAATTACTTTCAAATTTTCTAAAAAATTATATAGAACTGCCCTACCTGTGGTTCTTAATGAAAGCTTTTGGGGTCTAGGCATGACTGTATACCTAATAGCTTATGGATTAATCGGTGAAAAAGCGGTAGGATCTATTTATTTGTCAAATCAGATCAATTCTCTTTTCTGGGTAGCTACGATAGCTGTTGCTAACGCTTCAGCAATCATGCTAGGTAATAAATTAGGTGAAAACGAATTAGAAACTGCAAAAGAATGGGAGAAGCGTTTTAGGAAACTTGGATTTGTATTTGGTATAGCTTTAGGAACTATTTTATTTACTCTAGCTCCAATTATTGTTCCTTTATTTGGTAACCTTACTGATGAGGTCAAAGATATGGTTATTATAATCTTGCGTATCTTTGCAGTCTATGCACCTATTAAGTTCTTAAATGCTATTATTATAGTTGGAAGTTTGAGATCAGGTGGGGATACAAAATATGCCTTATTTTCTGAAGTAACAGCTTTATGGGGTTTAGGCGTTCCATTGGCATTTATCTTATCGTATTTTTCTAACCTACCATTATATATGATTATTGTTTTTGTAAACTTTGAAGAAATATTTAAACTATTCTTAGTTTATAGAAGAAGTGCATCTGGTAAATGGATTAAAAATTTAACACTTGATCCATTAAATACCAAGATATAATAAGATACCAAAAAGAGAAACCTAAAGTTATGGTTTCTCTTTTTTATTAAAACAATTTAAGTGTATTTATTTTATTAGGATAACTCTTTATATATAAGTGTAAGCATCTCATCTTTTATGTAGTGAGTTCTTTTTAGTATATGATCATATTCTTTAGTATAAAAATCTTTAGTTTCTTGATTAGTTAATCCAGAGAGATTTATAGCAACATTATATAGTGCACCTTCGATACCAGAAGAAAGAGATAAAATTGCGACACCTAAATCTGATATAGCTTGTTTATTTCCATGAGCTAATATAATAGGTAGTAACTCTAAAGCTTTTAGTGAAATAACCGAAACTTTATAAGGGATTTCAATTGCATATAGAGTTGCATCTTCAATAGCTTTTGATCTAAGTTCTGGCTCATCTTTAGATAATTTATATGCATTCATAATTTCATTGAAAGCAAGAGTATCTTTATCGATAAGTATGATCAGTTCATCCTTAATTGCTAGAAGATAATTTAGAGCGTTTTCGAAATCTAGTTTAATAGATGAGTCAAGATTTAAAAACTTCTTTTTAGATATGGTTAGATGGCCTACCATTCTAGCAAGAGAAGTACCTAAACTTGATATGAGTGCTGAAACACTACCGCCACCAGGTGCAGGTGAGTTAGAGTCTACTAGATTAATAAAATCTATAATTTTATGTTCTACAAGTTTCATTTTTTTCTCCTTTGTAGGGATTTGTTTTTCACAACTATTTTCCCTTTTTTAATTACATCGGTCACATGATTGATTCCAAAATGATAAAACATATAGGCAAGATTTGGAACATCAAGCAAAATAATATCAGCTTGTTTTCCTTTTTCTAATGATCCAGTGCGTTCAGAAATTCCTAAATGATATGCAGCATTAATCGTCACAGCATTTAAAATTTCTTCTGGAGATATTTTTAAGTGATTGGCAGAAAGTTGACAAATGAGTTGAAAATTTTCAGTGGGACAACTTCCAGGATTGTAGTCAGATGATATAGAAATCGCACAACCTTGATCAATCATCTTTCTTGCATTTGCATATGGTTTGTTCAAATAAAAAGAAGTACCTGGAAGTATATTTGCAATTGTATTTGAGTTAGCAAGTGATCGAATATCCTTATCACTAATTGCCATTAAATGATCAACACTAGTTGCACCTAGTTCAACTCCAAGACCAGCACCACCAAGTGAATCAATTTCGTCAGCATGTATTTTAATTTTAAAATCTAAATCAAGTGCAGCTTGTAAAATTTCTCTAGAATCTTCAATTTCAAAAACTCCTGTTTCACAAAATACATCTACAAAATTTGTAAGATTTGAAGATTTTATATAAACTAAATCCTCTTTCATTTTTTGGATATACTCATTTTTTGAATGACTAAATTCTTTAGGAACAGCGTGTGCACCCATGTAAGTTGATATGATATCGACTGGATGTTTTCTGTTCAATTCATGCATAACTTTTAACTGCTTTAACTCTGTTTCTAAATTTAGTCCGTATCCGCTTTTACCTTCAACAGTAGTTACACCAAATGAGAGCATAGTATCTAAAGATTTATTTGCTTGATTAAAAAGTTGATCAAAAGTTGTATGTCTTGTCTTTTCTACTGTGCCTAAAATACCTCCGCCGTTTTTTAAAATCTCTAAATAAGGGACCCCTTTTTTCAATTTTTCAAATTCATCTTCTCTAGAACCAGCGTGAACTAAATGTGTATGAGAATCTATGAATCCAGGCAGACAAATTTTGTGATTTGCATCAATAAGTATGGTCGAAAAATTGATATAGTTTTTAAAATCGCCTGAATTAACTTCTAAAATGGTTTCATCTTTGATTGCAATAAACGCATTAGAAATCATTTTAATTTTAGACATGGAATTTCCTTTTACAGGCGCTTTTTCGGTCGATGTATAAAGTTTTCTAATATTATAGATGATTAAATCCGCAGTCATAATTTCTCCTTAAAATGATACTCAATTATTTTATTTTTTTCAAAGTCACGTAAATTTAAATATTTTTTTGCTTGTTCAATTATATCATTAAAACTTAAATTTTTTGGAATATTTAAGAAATTTGAGCTAAAATAGTACTTTAAAGAGCTATAAATCGCATTATAAGGGCATAAACCAACTATTTCTGATGAAGTAACTTTTACATCATATCTTAAAGATTCCATTTTGATCGTTTCATAAATTCTGTAGATTGGATTCTTTTTATAGTCTAAAATATTCATTGTAACTTGAACATGACCTCTATCTTTTAAGTATGCCGGTCCTGCTTGAACATATTGAAAACCTCCACTAGATTTACGAATTGTTTTTGCAAGTTTTTTTGCGACTTCAATATCATCAGTATCTAAATCTATGTTATAAGCAATCAACGGATCTCTAACTCCAACTGCCGTCACTCCAAAAGTCTTATGAATATTTGATGTTCCAAAATCGGGTTTCCAAATTTCATTTTTTAGTTTTTCTTCCATACCTTCAAACTCACCTTTTCTAATTGAAGGAAGTAGAACTCTATTTTTTTGTGTTGCAGCTTGCGCATATAAAAATATTGGGATGCTAAATTTTTTAGAAATTTGAGCACTTAATTTTTTTGCAATTTCTATGCACTCTTCTTTTGTCATATTTTCAATAGGAATAAATGGAACAACATCGACTGCTCCCATTCTTGGATGCTGTCCTTTTTGATGATTCATGTCAATATGAATGAGTGCCTGTTCGAAAAAATTTACAAGAGGTAAAATCATAGATTCTGGATCTCCAATTATTGTAACAACTGTTCTATTATAATCTTGATCTGATTCGTAAGAAACTAATTTAAATCCTTCTTTATTTTTTAGAGGTTCAACAATTTTTTCAATGATATTTTTTCTTATGCCTTCTGAAAAATTTGGAACACATTGAACAATTTTTTTCATTTCTTTAAACCTCCTTTTTTTAAGATTTGGTTTAATACTTTTTCATTTACAACATAGGGTTCTGTTACATGATGATCATTTCCCAGTGAATTGAAATGTTTAATTGTCTCGATTGCATTTTCATTTCTTGCCCACGATCTTCTAGCAACTCCAGCCATGACATCATAAGTTAAAGCAGATTTTAAAATCTCATCAACTTTCGTAGAACCATCTAAAACCATACCATAACCCCCATTGATAGCTTTTCCAATTCCAACGCCGCCACCATTATGAAGTGAGACTAAACTCATACCTCTAAGTGCATTTCCTAAAGCTACATGAGTTGCCATATCTGCCATGATGTTTGATCCATCTTTTATATTAGCGGTTTCTCTAAAGGGACTATCTGTTCCACCTGTATCATGATGATCTCTTCCTAACATGATTGGACCAGTTTTCTTTAATCTTACTAAATTATTAAAAGCTAGGGCAATGCGTAGTCTACCATATGCATCTTGATATAAAATTCTTGCTTTTGTACCAACAACTAAATTGTTTGATTTAGCATTAATAATCCAATCATAATTATCTTTGTCTTGAAATCTTTGACTTGGATCAATAAGACTTGCAGCCACTTGATCTGTTAAGTCAAGATCTTCATCTTTACCTGATAAACATACCCATCTAAATGGACCATAGCCATAATCAAAAAGAAGTGGTCCCATTAGATCTTCTACATAAGAAGGATAGATGAATCCATCTAAGTCATCTTTGTTGTTTTTGCATATTTCAGTAAGTCCTGAATCATATAAAGCTTTTAAAAAACTATTTCCATAATCAAAAAAGTAAGTTCCTTTTTCGCTTAGTTTTTTAATTGCTTGATAATGTCTATGAAGTGTTTGGTTAACTTTTTTTATAAATAATGATTTATCTGTATTTAATAGATTTGTTCTTTCTTCAAATGATATATCTGCTGGACAATAACCACCATCATAGACAGCATGACAGCTAGTTTGATCACTTAATAAATCAATATGGATATCCTTAAGATTTGCATATTCTAAGAGATCAACAATATTTCCTTGATATGCGATTGCAATTGCTGATTCTTTATCTTGATTGGATTTAGCAATCTTGAAAGCCTCTTGTGGTGTATATGCTATTTGTGAAACCCATTTTTGATTAAATCTTGTTTGTATTCTTGAAGGATCAACTTCTGCAATAATACCAACACCACCAGCAATCTCTATAGCTTTTCCTTGTGCACCACTCATACCACCTAATCCTGATGAGACAAATAGTTTACCCGATAAGTTTTGATCATTTGGTATATTTAACTTTAATCTACCAGCATTAAGTAGAGTTGAATAAGTCCCATGAACGATACCTTGGGGACCGATATACATAAAGCCACCAGCTGTCATTTGTCCATAATTTGCAACCCCTAATGCTTGTGCTCTATTAAACTGAGCCATATTATCAAAAGCACCAATCATTAAACCATTAGTTAAAACAACTCTAGGTGCATCTTTATGAGATAAGAATAACCCTAAAGGATGTCCTGATAAGATGGATAGTGTTTGTTTGTCTGTCATGATTTCTAGATATTTCTTAATTAAAAGATATTGCATCCAATTTTGACAGACTTGACCAGTCTCTCCATACGTTACTAATTCATAAGGATATAAGGCAACATCAAAGTCAAGATTGTTGTCAATCATGACTTGGAAAGCCTTGCCTTCTAGCGTTTGACCTTTATATGAATCAATCGCTCTACCTTTGATATGTCCTTTGGGTCTAAATCTATATCCATAAATCCTTCCCCTAGTGAGCAATTCATCTAGAAATTCTGGCCCACAAATCTTATGCCATTTGTTAGGTATATAGCGTAGGGCATTTTTTAATGCGAGTTGTATTTCTTCATTATTTAAGTTCATCTCTCGCTTAGGTGCTCTTCTGATGGTTGGATCAAATGTTGGATAATCAGGTAGTTCATCAAAAATATCTGTTAAACTAATGTTATTTTTCAAAGATATCCTCTCCTTTAAAAAGTATATTAAAGACTGTTTCATCTTTTAGTAGTGTTTCTATTTTATGAATATGTGGATACATGATCTCATCTGATTCTATAAATGGTATATGCTTAGATATTAATTCATAAGCTAATTTAGTTTTCTTGCCTAATTGAGTAGAACCTCTAAAATGAATGGCTTGGGTTGCTGCAAACATCTCTAGTGCAATAACCTTATAAGTATTGTCTAATATGTCTCTAGCTTTTCTAGTTGAAATAGAACCCATTGAAACATGATCTTCTTGATTTGCAGAAGATGGAATTGAATCAACTGATGCAGGATGTGCAAGGACTTTGTTTTCACTGACTAATGATGCTGCAGTATATTGAGTAATCATAAATCCTGAATTCACACCAGAACAAGTCGTTAAAAATGGAGGGAGTCCATTATTTAATTTAGGATTGACTAATCTTTCAAGTCTTCTTTCAGATATATTTGCAAGTTCTGCAATAGCCATACCAAGGTAATCAAAACCTAGGGCAAGTGGTTGACCGTGAAAGTTTCCAGCACTCAAGACTTGTTTTTCTTCAACAAAAAGTAGGGGATTATCAGTGACTGCATTCATTTCCTTGTTTAAGATATCTAGAACATGCCAAAAAACATCTAAAGATGCACCATGAACTTGTGGAGCACATCTGATAGAATAAGCGTCTTGAACTCTTTTTTCACTTTGATGAGTCGTATTTAGACTTCCTGATAAACCAGAAGTAATGTGTTTAGCTATATTGATTTGTCCTTGGTGATGTCTGATGCTTTGAATCTTAGGATCAAAGGCATCAATGATCGCCTCTAGAGCTTCCATAGTTAAAGCTAGGGAAAGATTTGCAAATTTGAGTAATCTAAATGCGTCATATAAGACAAGGGCACCAATGGCAGACATGCCTTGTGTTCCGTTGATTAAACTCAAACCTTCTTTAGGTGATAGATGATCTAGCGCTTTAAGATCAGCGAGCTTTAATGCTTTAGAAGCTGGCATTCGCTCACCTTTATAAAAGACTTCACCTAATCCAAGAAGAGGTAGACTCATATGAGACAGTAAAGCTAAGTCACCACTAGCACCTAAACTACCTTTTTCAAAGACTACAGGTATGATGTTCTTATCTAAAAATGAGATCATCAATTCAAGAGTTTCTAAACGTGTTCCACTATATCCTTGAATGAGTGCATTAATACGTAGGAGGATCATTGCTCTTACGCTTTCCTCGTTAAGAGGATCACCAACACCACAAGCGTGGCTCTTAAGTAGATTTAATTGAATAAGAGATAGCTTATCTTTTTCAATTTGAACGTTTGCTAAATCACCAAATCCAGTGTTTATACCATAAACAGGATTATCAGATGTCGCAAGTTCTAAAACAAAAGAACTAGCTTTGTTAACTAATTCGATACTCTTTTCTGATAGTTTTATGGTCTCATGATGCCGTGCAACTGATACCAACTGGTTTAAGGTCAGTGAGTGACCGTCTAATATAATCATATTGTGTTTTCATAAATCAATGATTTATGTCCTCTCTTTAAATGTAAGCGCTTTATATATATTTATTGTATCACAAAACATAAAAAACTTATAGGTATTATGTGCAAGTATTTTATGTGTGATTTTATATATTTTTCATGTATAATTAGAGTAGGTGATACTATGAGAAATATAGAAGTTCAACATATAACAAATATGGTAAAAGAACTCGCATTAGATGCTAATTGTGATCTAGGAGTTTCTTTTATGGATGTTTTAAGAGAAAAGATAAAACAAGAAAAATCGGATATAGGTAAAAATGTTTTAAAACAGATTGTTGAAAATGATGAAATAGCTAAAAACGATGGTGCTCCTATGTGTCAAGATACCGGATTAGTTGTCTGCTTTGTGGAAGTTGGATATGATGTTCATATCGTAGGTGACTTATATGAGGCTATTAATCAAGGGGTAAGAGAAGCATACGACGAAGGTTTTTTTAGAAAGTCTGTTGTTGACGGACCTTTTACTAGAAAAAACACTACAGATAATACACCAGCCATTGTTCATGTTAAATTAGTATCTGGTGATCAAATAAAAATAACACTAGCTCCAAAAGGTGGAGGTAGTGAAAATATGAGTTTAGTTAAGATGCTAACACCTGCTGAGGGTATTGAAGGTATAAAGAAATTAGTATTGCATACTATTTTTTATGCAGGAGGTAAACCTTGTCCACCTTTAATTGTTGGAATTGGAGTGGGTGGCAATTTAGAAAAGTCAGCATTGCTAGCTAAAGAAGCTATATTAAGAGAAGTTAATGATGTGAATCCTGATGAAGACTTAAAAAAATTAGAAAAAGAAATACTTGATGATATTAATAAATTAGGTGTGGGTCCTATGGGATTTGGTGGATCAACAACAGCACTTGCGGTTAAGATTAATACATATCCATGCCATATTGCTTCACTACCAGTAGCAATCAATCTACAATGTCATGCCTCAAGACATAAGACGGGGGTATTATGATGCACATAACTACACCTATAAGATTAAAAGATATTGAAAAGATGCATGCAGGAGATATGGTTTATATCTCTGGAGTCATCTATACAGGTAGAGATCAAGCACATAAAAAAATGGTAGATGCACTTAATCAAGGAGAAAAACTTCCTTTTGATTTTGAAGGACAAGTGATTTATTATGTAGGACCAACTCCAGCTAAAGAGGGAAGACCTATTGGCTCTTGTGGACCTACATCAAGTTATCGAATGGATCCTTATAGTCTTCCACTGATGGAAAAAGGATTAAGAGTTATGATAGGCAAAGGGGATAGAAGTGATCAATTCATTAAAGAGATGATTGGTCAAAAAGCTGTCTACTTACAAGCAGTTGGTGGAGCTGGAGCACTATTGTCAAAGAAAGTAATAAAAAGTGAAGTCATTGCTTATGAAGAGTTAGGCCCAGAAGCTATATATAAATTAGAAGTTAAAGATTTTCCTGTAACAGTTACATATGATATATATGGTGGGAATCTTGTTAAAGATGAAGTTAATAAATATAGAAGCATTGAAATAGATTAAAAAATAAGAAATAAGTAGATATTGATATTGCTGCATATTGTGCAAACAATCCAGTAATGTACGTAGATCCTAGTGGGGAGTTCTTTGTTTCACTTATGATAATTGGATTAGTTGCAGGTGCTATAATTGGAGCAACTGCCGGAGGAATAATAGCAAATAATATTGCTAAAAATGAAGGTGCTGAAGGTTGGGAATTATTTGGTTGGACAATGGCCGGTATAGTTGGTGGTGGTGTTATTGGTGGAGCATTGGGTGCTGGAATTGGATCACTTATTACTAACGCAACTGGAATTTACGGACTCTCAATTACAAAGTATTATATACTTCCAATAAAACAAGTTACCGTTTTGGGACATTATGGATATTCCGCTACTGCAGCGAGTGTTGGAGCAGGGTCTTATCAGATCAGCACAAAACTATACAATTCTCTTAGTCCCACAGTGAGATCAACAAACAATATGCAATATATAAAAGATGCTATACAAGCTGGCTCACAGTTTGAAATTATACCTACTAGAGTGGTAGACTCCTCATGCATGTTGTATTACGAACTGCGATATTTAGTTGAAAGAGGCATTCAGTGGATATCCGGATATTAATAAATACTTTAAAAGTATTTTAATATAATAGAAGAGGATGGTGAATTATTTTGTCAAAAACCAAAAGGATCAAAAAAGAAAAAGAGTTTATAAATCAAATAGAAACAATAATTGAGCCAATCAACGGACAACTTATAAGCTTTGAAAAGCTTAATAAAGAATTTGGAAATATGATGGTTAAAATAGAGATAAATGATGAAGTGCATATTTATATAGCTGATAAAGGACAAATATATCACAATGATAAACAAATGTTTGATGGTTCATACCATGAAGAGGGTGTGGATGATACACCAATTTATTTGATTAAAGCTATAAAGAAGACATTAGGCATGTAATTTTTTATGCCATTAATATTGTTATTTCTAGGTGATATTTAGCACGCTAAATGCTCATCACATGCATACTGTGGTAACAATCCAGTAATGCATGCTGATCCAAATATAGTGTCTATTTTCTAAAGTTAAACTATAAGATTTAAAAACAGTCACAAAAATCTAATGATTTTTGTGACTGTTTTTCTATTTAATTAGTATTTCTATTTTTTTGATGAATTGATATACAATAAATAAATCCGCAGAGCCACCAAAACTTAAATTATGTTTTATACAGTATTTAGTGAATGTCTTAATATCTTCAATGTCATATGGATCCACTTTAGTTATCATATTCTTTATTTGATTGTATTTTTCTATTGTCTGACATCTTTTAAGTAAAACAGTATCTTCAGCATTTATCATAAAAAACAATAGAATTTGATGGTAATATTTAGAATCTTCATTATCAATATTTCTAAATTTTTCCAAGGCATTTACAATAGTAGGTAACCCATTAAAAACTTCACCTCTAATGCCTTTAACGTCATGTTCTTTATAAGCTTTAATACCAGATGATATCATGTTTAATTTAAAGTCTTCTAATACATTTACAGACAACTCTCTTACTTGTGCTGATAAATAAGATAAAGGTTTATTATTTTTAACGATTTTACCTAGCGATAGAAGAACTATACCAAGTATGTAGATTAACCCTTTATACGTATTTACTTGATTGGAATGTTTTAGCATATCTTGTTCAGCTTTTATTCCGATGATACGAGCTTCTTCAAATAAACTATCATTACCTTTTGATTTAAATCCAAGTTCAAATATATCTAAAAAATATGGTATTAAAACATCAATTGATTCATACATCATGTCATAATTCATATCTTCATGAGAACCATTAGAAGTTGGAGTTACTAGACCAAACTTATTTTCAAGATTTAATTCACTAAGCATAGTATCTTTTATAATAGAAGCTATATTAATTTTAAGATATTCTAATATGACTTTATCAATATGATTTAACACATCATCAAGTGAATGTCTATTGTTTCTCATGCAATCTATTGCACTATGATTACAAATCATACAACTTCTCAACTCCTGATTAAAATCAGTTCTTGAAACTATTTCAGAATTAACATAAAAATCAAGATCGATTAGTCTTCCAAGTGGATGATTTGTTTCTATCTCAATGAGTTCTTTTTTTATATTCATAGGATAATCACAGGAAATTGAATAAACATAATAAGGCCCATCAAAGCCTTTTTTAAGTGTTTTATAGTTTATATCAAATTTATGTATAATACTTTTATTTAGTTTCTCAATAAGAAAGAAAGCGGAATATCTGTTTTTATCATTACCCGGTGTATTAGCTTTTAATACAATAAGATGTGGATAAGTATAAGATAATTTTTTAATTGTTTCATAGCGTTCTTCTCTGGCTTTTAAAATAGACTTACTCATTGAATAATGCTCTTCCTTTTTTAGACGTTAAAAATTTATAAGTAGCTTTAGGAACAACTTTTTTAAGCTCATCATATTTCTTTTGTTTTGCAAGTAATCTTACATAAGACGCACTAATGACATTATCTTTATATGTTTTTCTGTCTATCACTTTAAGTTGATTGACAAGCAGTTCTATTAAGCTTTGATTATATTGATTGGTTAAAGGATCTAGAGGTTCTTGTCCAACATATCTGAAATCTATTTCAAAAATAGGCATAAAATATTTCTTAAAGATTGAAACATCAAGCTTCGTATAGACTTCCATGCTGTTCTGATCTTTTAGAAAGTAAGTCGGAAAAGTAGCTCTTGAAATCATATAATCAGTTGAAGGATATATATAAACATTTTTTAAATGTTTGATTGTTTTTTTTAAGATATCAAGTCGTGTTTTATAATCAATAATTGATGCATCAGTATCAACTAAAAAGATGATTAAATCGCCTTTATGATTTGCTGCTGTTTCAATTAAATGTAGATGACCTAAAGTCATTGGATTTAGGTTCATAACGATACAATTTCTTATGCCCCTTTTTGAAGGTAGGTCCTGTTTCATTTGAGTCAGTGTTTCAGTGATGTTTTTTTCTTTGTTCTCATATAGAACAACATCGTTGGTTTCAATGATTTGATTAAAATTAAAACTACTAAATATCTTTTTATTTTCTGGTTTCGTAAACAAAAAATAATGATCGATTTGTTTTGCTTCCATATCAAAGAGTATATATGACAATATTTTTGAACTTAAATTTTTAGAAGTGTAATTTGGATCTACTGCAATCATCTTAATGACATTGTGATCAATAGAACCAGTAGCAACTAATTTTTGCTTGTCATATAAACCTATTGTCTTTGTGACATTAGGTTCATAGTTTAAATGATTTACTTTTAGGAGTTCTTTTACCTCATCTATTTCTTCTGGTAATAAAACATCTTTAAAAATATAATTTGTCATTAAGTATCTATACCTCATAAATTGAATCTAAAATAGATCCATCTCTATATCTTACAAGTCCAATGACTCTATCTTTATGTTTAAATGTATTAGGTTCTCCAGCAATTTCGATTGCTTTTTGATAAAGTTCATCAATGGTTAATATTTTAAGTGAAGAGTTTTTAAGTTTAGACAGTAAATCAACTCTTTTTGGATTGATTGCAATCCCTCGCTCTGTTACGATCACATCTATGCTGTCTCCTGGTGTGGAGATGACTTGTATTTCTTTTCTAATAGAAGGAATTCTTGATTTAACTAAATTAGTTGTAATAATTGTTAGTTTTGACCCATATGCTGTATCACTATGACCACCACTACCACCAATGAGTTGATGAGTTGAAGTCGTCGTCACATTCACATTAAAATCAAGATCAATTTCAGTTGCACCTAAAACGACAACGTCAAGATTGTTAACAACTGCATCTTTATAGTAAGGATTTGCATATTGTCTGGCATCCATAAGGATATGATTTTTATTGATTTTATACGAGTTAACCGCAGTTAAGTCAAAAGATTGTACATCATATAATTTATCAAATAACTTACAATTAAGCATATCAACTAAACTAGAAGTAATACCACCACTTGCAAATGAACCTTTTATATGATGTTTTGTCATTTCGTTTTTTAAATAAGCTGCAACTGCGATACTAGTAGTACCTGCCCCAGTTTGGAAACTCATTTGGTTTTTAATATAACCTAGCGCATTTATTAGTTTGACAGTATCTCGTGCAATTTTTAATTGCACAGGATCTTTGGTCATAGATGTTGTTCCAGATTCTATACCACTAGATAAGCCGATTTGGTCAATTTTAATCAAATAATCAATATATTTTTGATCAATATCGTTTTGAGATAACTGATCTAAAATTGTATCTGTAACAACGACTTTATGTTTTGCATAATATAAATCAGGGTATATATAACCTAGGGGACCACAAGGGTTTTTTCCATCAATGCCATTTGCATTGCCTTTTATATCTGCAGCACTTGCAGCAATAAATGCGACATCAATAGCGATTTCACCAGTTTCAATAGCTCTTGCTCTACCTCCATGGGTATCCATAATTAAAAGATCTTTTAAGTATCCATGACTAATTGCATCAGCAACTTTTCCATTTACGTAGTTTGTATAAATAGAAGTCACATTTTGATTCTTCATTAAATCTACTAATGGCTCATGAATTGGAAATATAGAACTTGGAGCTAAAGTCATATTTTTTAAATCTCTATTTTTGATTTCTTCTAAAACCATGTTTAAAAGCAAATCACCATTTCTATAATGATGGTGAAAAGAAAGTGTCATTCCTGATTTAATATTTAGCTCATCAAATAAAAGCGATATAGAGTCAAGTCTCTTGCAAGTTGACTTTGGTATCACTTTATTGATTGGTTGATAAGATTTGGTTTTGAAATGATCGTCAGAGATAAAAGGATTATATCCATCAGGAATCATTTTTCCTATACTATTTTTAATCACTTAATCATTCCTTAGTTTTTTCTAAAATATTTAATGCTCTTTTAATTATAGGTTGGTCAATCATTTTTCCATCAACAGAAAAAGCACCTAATCCATCATGATCAGCCTTTTCTTTAGCTAGAAGTATCTTTTTTGCATAATTGATTTCATCAATTGAGGGTAGAAATGATGTATTTACTATATCAATCTGATTTGGATGGATACAAGCTTTACCGCTCATCCCTAATGATTTTGCATATAATGTATCTTGTTTTAAACCATCTAAATCATTTGTGTCTACAAAAGGTGTATCAATTGCATCTATTTGAAATGATTTAGCTGCATAGATAACCATGTTTCTTGCAAATTCTATTTCATGAGCCTCTAATGTTCTAACTACACCAAGATAGGTAGCTAGGTCTTCAGCACCTAATAATAAGCCATTGACTCTTTTTTGTTTAGCGATATCAAATGCATTTAATACTGACTCTGGAGTCTCTATTAATGCGATGATTCCAATTTTTTTGTTTAATTTATGTTTCTTTTCTAATACAGTTAACTTTTGTTCTAGTAGAAGAAGTGTTTTTTGATCAGCTTTTGGCAATAAAATCGTATCAATTCTTTCATTAATAATCTCATTTAAATCATTGACCTCATTAATTCTTACGATGACTTCAATGTTACTTAACTTAAATTTATTTAAAAAAGAGTTAAGTAAATCTTTTGCAGCATCTTTTTCAGTTAAATGAACGCCATCTTCCAAATCAAAAATAACTGCGTCTGCTTCAAAGACGTCAGCATTTTGTAACATTGCTGGATGATTGGCTGGAATAAATAATAAACTTTTACGCATGATAGACTCCTAACCGCTTGCAAGCTGTTTTAATCCTAGCAATGACAGTATAATCAAGTGCGCCTTTATCTTTGATATAAAGGTGTATTTGATTGATATCCATTTCTTTTAGAGTTTGTCTTGCGACAAGATCTATTTGTGCACCAAATTGTTCAAATACGACACTTTCGATTTCAATTTTTAAAGTATCTGATTTTTTTACAGTGACGATGCAATCATTAGATTCAAATGTTCCTGCAGTTGCAAATGTTTTCAAAAAACATCACCTATCTTTTCATCTTAGAAAGTTCAATCGTTCTTTCCATTTCATTTTTAACAATCATATAACCGCTATCTACATCCATGCCTGGTTTTGCTAAGCATAAATCTGCACCAGCACCAATTGCGACATGTGTAGTTGCTATAGCTGATAGATTAGTTTCATTACAAGTTCCACCACAATATGCACCAATCCCTTTTTGTTTACAATAAAGGATTGCTTCAGCGATATGTTGCAGTCCACCTAAATCAGGTGTTTTAATTTGCAAGATATGACCTGCTTTATGATCTGCAAAGTATTTTATATCATCTAAATTGTTACACCATTCGTCTGCAACAATTTCTACGTTAATTTTTTCTTGATCTAAAAGAGCTGTCAATTTTTGTAGCATTAACATGGTGTCTTCTCTATTGCCTTGATCAAAAGGAC
This sequence comes from Acholeplasmataceae bacterium, assembly GCA_021108415.1. Taxonomy (GTDB): domain Bacteria; phylum Bacillota_I; class Bacilli_A; order Acholeplasmatales; family Acholeplasmataceae; genus Mariniplasma. The sequence goes on from JAIOQX010000006.1 coordinate 379,754, forward strand.
CTTCTAATCTAAGTTTAAAAGGAGAAGCAGCTTCTTCTAAATCTCTACAGTATGAAACAATTTTATCCATATCATCTTTAAATGCTATACCAATAGTTCCGTAAACATCTATATGAAGAATAGGATTATAATCATCTCTTAGTCTTTGTGATAAAATTCTGTTTTTTAACCACAAGATATAGGTAATCAGTTTTTCACCTTGCATGCCTAATTTTTCTTTTACATTATTAATTAATGCATGAGGTAGAGATTCTACCTCTTTTAGTATCATTTTATCAACGTTTGTATATCTGTCATCACCTGTTTGTGCAAACATAGGAATAGATTTTAAAATCTTTAAAGAGGGATTGTATTCATCTCTTATGACTTCAGCCATGGATTTCTTTTCTTTTAGAGAAATGGCAGACAATATTGCTTGTGATAAACCATATCTTATGGCAGTGTGAAGACGTTTACCATCATTTTTAATATGATCAACAAACTCCATAGTTTCTTTAAAAGTAGTGAGTTCTAATCCAACAAGCAAAGGTTTAACTTGAGTCTCTAAGATGGGTATATAATGCTTTGCAAGAAATAATGGATCTCTACCACCTGCTCCAGAATATTGAACTGCAGCACAATCTCCAACCGCTACATCCATATTATCTAAAATGAGTTGAATAGACACAGCTTCTCCAGGAACTCTTACTTTTTCAAAGCCTTCAGTTTGAGGTTCTCCTATATATAAAAACCCATCATGAACTGCATCATTTTTAATTGCTTTTTGATCATCGAAATAAAAACCTGTGTATGATTTTGTAAATAATACGTTTTTAATTTTCATCTGCTTTTCTACCAATTAAACTTCCATCACTTACTGCATATACATCATCAACAGTCATTTGGAAATCTAATGCTCTATTTTCTTTTAAAGCCCTCTCTTTTAATTTATCTTTATGAAAGTTTTTAATTTCTTCAGACATACCTAGATGTCCAAATTCTAATATTCTTATACAACCCTCGTTATCTCTTGCAGGAAGCACCAAACCCATAGTTTGTTTGCTTGGTGCAAAAGGTACATCAATAACACCATATTCAAATGCTTTAATGACACCAACTGCAACATCACCTAAACCAAGATCAATCACTTTATCCATGAGACATGTGACTTCTTTTCTAATCATATTTTTTTCGAGTGTTAGTTTCTCTGAATCAGGAAAAGCTTGATCTTTTAATAGATTAACAACCATCTTAGATGCTTTGATACCAACAGCATTCATTTCTTTAGTTGGAACACCAATAGATTCAACGGGTGTTTTTGTAATCATTTTAGTTGCTTTTGATAAAGCTGCAACCGTAGATGCCATTGCGATTAATCCAGTTGCTTTTGCTTCATCTTTTGGAAATCCTCCCATCCATTGATGGAAGACAGTAGTAACATGCATATGTTTATGACCAAAGGTGAATAAATAGTATTCTGTCAATTCTTTTAACATTTGAATAGCTGCGACATCTTGAACGACATTACCACACTGACCATATCCTACAGTGATATGTTTAACGCCTTGAGTAGCAGCTAAGATACTTTCAATAATACCTATTGTAATTGCAATCGAAGGGGGAACAAGTGTTCCAGTTAATGGTCCAAAGGGTTCTCTATTGATATGAATTCCACGATCTTCATAATAGCCAACTAAGCGATCACAATATTGCCAATAATAAATAGAATCAGCTAATGATATATTTTTAGCATATGGAATATTATAAGATATCCCACCACCTTCATTAGATGTCCACCCTGCTGCATGAATGATTTCAGATAATAATCTTGCATCTGGTGTTCCATGTCTTGCTTGTAATGGAACATTAACTGCATCAAGTACTTTCTTACAACCTTCAACGCCATGATTAACAGCAGGAAATCCATTTAATAGCGATCGATTTTCCCTAAGACTGATTTCAATGCCTTCCTCAGCTTCTTGATATCTATTGTGTCTTGTATAAGAATCAATTGTAGAAGGCAAAAAATCAGCACCTGCTTGTTCTAAATGTTTCATTAACTCGATATGACCATCAAGTGTTGCAACACCAGCTCTTGGTTGAATATATGTTCTTTTTTCTTTGTCTGCTTGAAGTAATTTTAATGCAAAGTTCTTATGATCAGGAACTGCTTTTAATGTTTTAATCGCAACATCTAAATCTAATAGAGCAGAAGAACCTGTTGGCCAAGACGCAAGTACTTCTTTTCTGACTTCTAAGAATTTTTCTTCAGACCATTTTTTATTTCTTACTTTCATGATTAGCTCCTATAGTTTTATCATATATTTTTTCATGATGCGAAGTGCGATTTCTGGATAATCCATAGACAATAAGCCCATTGCAGATAATACATAAGTTTTATCTAACAAATACTCAGGGTCTTTGGGTCTTAATTCCATAGGCTTGCTTGGGTGTTTGATCCCATTTTTTAATATAGCTTTTGGATCTTTAGAACTGATGACCACACCACCGGTTCCAATAAAATATTGAGTCTGAGTTAAATCTTTGCCTACTTGATAATACATAATACCCATAGGTGTATATACACCTTTTAAAGTTCCAACATGTCTTGTGGTTGCAATATCTATGCATTTACCAGCAAAGATATCATCTGCAACATAATCAGCATCTGTCGAAGAAATGAATTCTATATCATCATGTCTCTTATTTGCTTCATAGACGATATCAACATCTAATCCTTTAAAATGACTAATTTCAGAAGCGCTAAATGTTTCTAAAATACCAAGAGATGAATATCTCATCCCTAAATCACCTTCAACAGTTCTTTTTGCGTAAGGTTCTTCAAGGCCAGATAAGATTGCATTCATTTGGGTAGGTAGACCAGAGGACATCGAATAGATGTCAGTGGTTGCACCACCCACATCAGCAAGCATCAAATCTCCTAAACCAGGCTCATCACCAAAACCTTGAGATAAAAGTTCAGCTGCCATTAATACAGCATTTGGTGTAGGAAGAACAACTTCATCAACAAGTTTTTCAACTTTTTTGATTCCTTTTGCTTCAATAATATTTTTCACAAATATATCTTTGATTTTATCTTTTGCGCTTGTTATGTTTAAGACATTAAGTCTAGGCATTACATTTTCGCAAATATAAAACTCCTTATTAGCCTTTGATAAAATGTCTTCAATTTCATCAGTAGCATCCTTATTACCCGCAAAAACAATCGGAGCTTTTATATCCGATTTTGCAAGCTGTTTTGCGTTATGAATGACACATTCTGTATTGCCTCCGTTTGCACCCCCGGCTAATAAGATGATATCAATGTTTTTCTCTTTTATTTGATCAACTTCAAAATGATTAATTCGATGCGATAAGACAAGATCTACTTTTGCACCTGCACCTAAACATACACGGCGCGCTGCTTCAGTTGTTAATTCTTCAACTAGACCAATAGCTACCATCTTTAGTCCACCAGCAGCAGAAGAACAAGCAGTAATCTTATCGAATTTAATGTCATGTCCAATTTTTTCAAAAAGTCTGTCGAGTGCTTTTTGGTAGCCTAAAATAATGTTTTTCTCAACAGTTGTTATTGCTTTTGCAGTTGCTATAATTTCTTCTTTTTCTAAATCAACAGCGGTTAATTTGGTAAAAGTTGAACCAAAATCAACAAGCAAATATGTTTTCATTAATTGCCCCCTATGTCCTGTCTTATGGTTTGAATAACATCTTCTATCTTTATCCCAGGAGGGTAGACCCTATTAAAGCCCATTTCTTTAAATCTTTTTTCAACTTCTGTGAAATCCTGTTTGCCGACAACTATATTGCCTCCAACATATAGCAATATATCATCTAGTCCAGATTCTTCACATTTGTCACGCATGCCTCTACAATCTAGCTCACCATGACCGTATAGAGAAGATACCAAAATTAAAGAAGCCGATGTCTCTATAGCTGCGTTAATAAAATCTTCTTGAGATGATAATACACCAACATTGACGACATTATAGCCTTCTTTTGTTAATGTAAACTCAATGATCTTATTGCCTACAGCATGAACATCAGCTCCAATGACGCCGATTACGATAGTTTTCATGTTTTCCTCCGGTATTTTTATACGAGAATATACGTTATAATATAAAAACGCTTACATACACTTGTATTCTAAATCATTTTGGCTCAAAAAACAACAGTAAAACAGCCTTTTTCCAACTTTTTTAGTCATATATATAAATATCTATGTTTACTTTAGTAAAAGACATCAAATTTAAGAAAAAAGATGACTATTTTTAGTCATCTTCTAAATTGTATTAAGTTCTGTTTTTTAGATGTGGGAATAAGATAACATCTCTAATATTAGGCGTATCTGTTAATAACATAATAAATCTGTCAATACCAATACCGATACCACCAGTAGGAGGCATACCATATTCTAATGCTTCAATGAAATCAATATCCATTTCACTAGCTTCATCATTTCCCATTTCTTTTTCTTTAACTTGATTTTCAAATCTTTCTTTTTGATCAATAGGATCATTTAATTCACTAAAAGCATTTGCATATTCGCTTTTCATGATGAATAACTCAAATCGATCTGTAAATCTAGGATCATCAGCGTTTTTCTTAGCTAATGGAGAGATTTCAATTGGATGTCCGTAAATCATAGTTGGTTGTATGATTTTATCTTCTACAAAATGTTCAAAGAAAGCTTCAACAATATGTCCATAACTAAAATGTTTTTCGATGTGAACATCGTGTTTTTTAGCGATTGCTTTTGCTTCATCAAGTGTCATTTGTTTCCAAAAGTCTACACCTGAAACATCTTTAATTGCATCAACCATATGCCAACGTTTCCATGGTGCTTGCATATGAATGACTTGATCTTGATAATTGATATCATAAGAACCTAGAATATCATGTGTAACTGTTGATAAACAACCCTCAACTAAATCCATCATATCACCCATATCTGCATATGCTAGATATGCTTCAATGGTTGTAAATTCTGGATTATGTTTAGCATCCATACCTTCATTTCTAAAGAGTCTTCCGATTTCATAAACAGCTTCTAAGCCACCAACGATTAATCTCTTTAAAGGTAGTTCAGTTGCAATTCTTAAATAAAAATCCATATCTAGTGTATTGTGGTGTGTAACAAATGGTCTTGCTGCTGCCCCACCTAAGATTGGATGTAGGACTGGCGTTTCGACTTCAATAAACCCTTTAGAATCAAAATAGTTTTGAATCGCTCTAATAATTTTAGGTCTTGTCATCGCAACTCTTCTAGCATCTGGATTTACAATGAGATCGACATAGCGTCTACGTCTAGCTTCTTCCTTGTCTTGTAGACCGTGGAATTTATCAGGTAGAGGTCTTAGGGCTTTAGTTAAGTGAGTATAAGTTGAAGCTTTTATGGTTAGCTCATCAGTTTTTGTTCTAAACAAAACACCTTTGACACCAACAATATCACCTAAATCAGCATGTTTAAATAATGCATATTGTTCTTCACCAATACGGTCAAGTCTAACATAGACTTGGATTTGTCCATCTCGGTCCATGATATGCATAAAACCAGCTTTACCTTGACCACGTTTTAAAACGATACGACCTGCTATAGATACTTCGATTTGTTTTTCTTCTAGAGTATCATGATCATCTTGTCCGTATGTGTCAATGATTTGTTTAGCTTCATGTGTTCTTTCATATTTTTGTCCAAAAGGCTCAACACCCTGTTCTTTTAATTCTTGAGCTTTTTGTCTTCTTATTAATTGTTGTTCATTTATATCATCTGGATACATATTTAAAATCCTCCTAATCGTTGATATTATATCATAGAAAAAGCCATAAATGAATATTATGGCCTTTTTTCTTCACTTAAAAGTTCATACATTAAGACATCTTTTTTTTGGACAAGTGAAATGACTTTCACTTTAATTATTTTTTGTCCTAAATGAAGTGTTAAGATGTCGTTTTCTTTAACTGCAGAAGAAGGTTTAGCAACTTTATCGTTGATTTCAACTTTATCTTTGCTTGCGGCCTCTTTTGCAACAGTTCTTCGTTTAATAATTCTTGCTACTTTTAGATATTTGTCAAGACGCATCTTCAACAGCTACCTTTGTATCTTTTTTAGCCCAAGATAATTCGCCAGTTTCAACGATTTCTTTGATGTCGGCTTTAGTTAAGGTTTCAACTTCTACTAAGTAGTGTGCAATTTTATCTAATAAATCACGATTTTCTGTGATGATTTTTGTTGCTTCATTGAAACAACCTGTAATAATATGTCTAGTTTCAGAATCGATTTCATGTGCAACTTGATCTGAGAAGTTTTTTTCCTTGAAATAATCTCTTCCTAAGAATACATTACCACCACTAGATTCATATTGAACTGGACCTAAATCACTCATCCCATATTCTGTAACCATTGCTCTAGCAATCTTTGTAGCCATTTGGAAGTCGTTATATGCACCAGTAGTAACAGTATCAAATACGATTTCTTCAGCAACTCTACCACCTAGATAACTTGTGATTTTTGCCAATAATGATTTTTTAGTTTCTAAGAATTTTTCAACTTCAGGGGTCATTAAGTTATACCCACCAGCTGAACCTCTTGGAATAATAGTTACTTTTTGAACAACATTTGCATCTGGAAGTTTTATACCAATAACTGCATGTCCTGCTTCATGATATGCAACTGTTTTCTTTTCTTCAACAGAATATTTGCGACTCTTCTTAGCAGGTCCCATCATAACTCTATCGATTGCTTCATCTAAATCAGGCTCTAGGACTAAGGTTCTATTATCACGAGCAGCAAGCAATGCTGCTTCATTTAATAAGTTTTCAATATCAGCACCCGTAAATCCTGGGATTCTACCAGCAAATTCATCAAAGTTAATTTTTGGATCAATTTTTTTATTTCTTGCATGTACTTTAAGAATTGCTGCACGACCTCTTATGTCAGGTGCAGAAATAGTAATTTGTCTGTCAAAGCGACCTGGACGAAGAAGTGCTGGGTCTAGAACATCAGGACGGTTTGTTGCGGCCACGATGATAATACCCATGTTACCTGTAAATCCATCCATTTCAACTAATAATTGATTTAGAGTTTGTTCTCTTTCATCATTTCCGCCACCAAGACCGGCACCACGTTGACGACCAACAGCATCGATTTCATCAATGAAGATGATACAAGGAGAATTTTCTTTTGCGACTTTAAATAAATCACGTACACGAGAAGCACCAACACCTACAAACATTTCAACAAAATCAGAACCTGAAATTGAGAAGAATGGGACATTCGCTTCACCTGCAACAGCTTTTGCTAGTAATGTTTTACCAGTACCTGGAGCACCTACTAAAAGGACACCTTTAGGAATTCTTGCACCCATGTCAACATATTTCTTTGGGGCTTTTAAAAAGTCGATTAGTTCAACCATTTCTTCCTTTTCTTCTTCGATACCAGCTATATCTTTAAACGTAATAGTTTTTTCTCTGTTTAATTTTGCTCTATTCTTTGCAAAATCAAATGCCTTATTGTTTTGTCCGCTTGCGTTTCTAAAGATAATAAATAAAACAACGATAATTAAAATAAATGGAACAATATTAATAACAACACTCCAGAACGTAATACCTGATACTTCAATAATATTAGTTGTACCACCATAACCCTCTACTGTATCTAAAACGATTTGTGCTTGATCGATACGCATAACGCGTTCAAACGATATAATATCATCATATAATGGAGCATATTGTTCATAGACAGCTCCTGTAACGGTTACTAAGTCATAATTTTCCCCACCGATTAATTCATATTCAACTGATTCTATATGACCTGCATTAGCTGCAGCTTGAATTTCACTTGCGGTAAGATTGTTAACTTCACCAGCTAAGGCATCTCTTAAAAATAAGAAGATACCAAGCATAATGATTAACGTAAAGATCATTATGATATAATCTGGTTTTTTCTTCATATCTGGTTTTTTTGGCATGGGTCTTTTTGGTTTTTGATTCATATGCTCACCTCTTAATTGCTTTCCTTTTTCGAATATACTTTTGGATCTAATATACCAACGTATGGTAGATTTCGATAGTATTCATCATAGTCCAATCCATAGCCTACAACAAATGCTTTTGGAATTGTTCTACCAATATATTTTGGTTCATAAGGTTTTAATCTACCTTCTGGTTTATCTAATAAAGTTACGATTTCAACTGATTTTGCACCTCTATGCATCAACAATTCAACGATGGTTACAATTGTATTTCCAGTATCAACAATATCTTCAATAATTAAAACATGACGATCATGGATTGGAATATCTAAATCCATTTTAATCTTCACATCTCCAGAAGAATTAATACCTCCATGGTAACTACTTACTGACATATAAGCGATGTCAACTTTGAGTTCAATTTTTTTAGATAAGTCGGACATAAAAGGAATACATCCTTTTAGAAGACCCACTAAAATTGGATTTTTATCTTTATAATCATTAGTGATTTCTTTCCCTAATGATTCACATATTTCTTTGATTTCTAATTCAGATACTAGTATTTCAGCGATATCTTTATGCATGTTTTAGCTCCTTTATATTGAAATATACACAGTTTTTTTCACCTAGCGTTTGATTGATGTAATAGTCTTGAACCCATAGAACTTGATTATCTTGATCAACTAAAACCCATAATTGGTTTCGTTTATCTAGGGGTACTTTTTTGTCAATAAATAAATCTTTTAATTTTTTATGTCCATAATCATATGTTAATTTATCACCGTTTTGTCGATGTCTAATGACTAATGGAAATGCTAATTTATTATAACATAATTTTTCTAATTCTTCAGTAGGAGTGTTTGAATTGTCTAAAAATGTGAAAATAGCCACATTTGCGAGCTTATTTTTACCACTTTTCACTTCAAAACTCACTTCTTTTTTAGGTAATATTTCCTTTATTAAAGCCTTTTTGTACGTTCGTGTGAAAAAATAAGTTTGAGATAGTTGATATCTAGCATTTGGCTTATTTTGAAGCAGCATTTCTTTGATTTGCATGATGATTTCATAGGATATATTAAAACGATATGACTCTAATAAATATGCAATCATATCTTCTTGAATTGCTGGATCAAGAGTAGGATAAGATAGTAAATCAATTTCTAACTTATCATTTAATATCTCTAAAGTAGTTTTTCTAATATATTTAAATGCTTTTGTGACTTGCATGTTGTATTGACCAACTTGATTTAAAAGGTTTGAATTTTCTTGCTTCATAATTGGAACGATAGCATGTCTATATCTGTTTCTTAAATAACTATTTCCTTCATTAGATTGATCATTTAAATATGGAATTTGATTTGTTTTTACAAATTCAAGTATATCTTGTTTACTCGTATATAACAAAGGTTTTACATAACAAATTGATTTACTTGTATGAAATAATTGCATACCGGCATAACCCAATAGATTAGAGCCTCTAGTGAGCTTCATTAAAACATTTTCAAATAGATCATCAAGATGATGAGCTGTTAATATATAGTTTGCTTTTGCAACTTTTGCAGCCTCTTTCAAATAATGTGAGCGCAAATGATGCGCTTGGTGATGAAAATTTCCTTCAGTAACTTTAATTAAATAATAATGAAAAGGTATATGGTTTTTTTCACAATAAGATTTTACTAAATCTGCTTCAATTTTTGATTGTTCACGTTTCATATGATTAAAATGAACAACTTCGATTTGATAATCTGTTTGCATAAGCAAAAATAGAAGCATCATTGAGTCTGCGCCTCCACTCACTGAAACGATACATTTTGCTTTTGCAGGAATTTTTACTTCATGGGTTAATCTGTCTATGATTTGTTGCAAAAAAAACACCTCCGATATAATTACATTATATCATGTATTAAAGATAGTTTATATATCTTGATAAATAATGAATATAAGGCTTTGATACTTATGTTATAATAATACTCGAGCAGGAGGTGTCAGATGATTATATTAGCAAGTGGTTCACCACGTAGAGCAAAACTATTAACTGATGCAGGTATAAAGTTTAAGATTATCACGAGTGATGTTGAAGAGACATTTGATCCAAATCTAGAACCAAAAGAAGTCGCTATGTATCTTGCAAGATTAAAAGCAAAACATATAGCTGACTCACATCCAAATGATATCGTCATTGGATCAGATACAATCGTTGTCTTTAATAATAAAATTTTAGGAAAACCAATTGATGAACAAGACGCTTTTCGTATGCTTAATGTATTATCTGATCAGTGGCATACAGTATATACAGGTGTTTCAATGATTAAAGGAGATATAGAAGACAATTTTTTTGATCAAACAAAGGTTAAAATGAAAGCCTTAAGTCATTTAGAAATAAAAGCTTATATTAAAACAGGTGAACCTATGGATAAAGCTGGTAGTTATGGGATTCAAGGAGAAGGTAGACATCTAGTTGAAAAATATGAAGGTGACTTTTTTACAATCATGGGATTACCTTTGAAAAAAGTGCTAGATAGATTAAAAAATCAAGAGTAAATCTAAAGACTTTTTATCAATATGATAAGAGGTCTTTTTATTTTAAGCATTTAGTCTTATAATAGATATAATAAACTTTAAAAGAAGTGAGTGATTGATATGGGGTTAAAAAAAGATTTAGTAGTCTATCAAGTATATCCAAGAAGTTTTAAAGACAGCAATGGGGATGGAATTGGAGATCTTAAAGGGATTACATTAAAATTAGATTATATAAAATCATTGGGAGTTGATGTTATATGGTTATCACCAGTCTATTGTTCGCCAAATGATGATAATGGATATGACATAAGCGATTATCTTAATATCAATCCTGAGTTTGGAACCATGAAAGATATGGATAAACTCATTTTAGAAGCTGAATTAAGAGGCTTGAAAATTATGATGGATTTAGTGATCAATCATACTTCTGATGAACATGAATGGTTTAAAAAGAGTATTGCAAATGATCCAAAATATAAAGATTATTATATATGGAAAGATCAACCAAATAACTGGACCAGTTTTTTTGGTGGAAAAGCTTGGGATAAAATAGGAGATAAATACTACCTTCATCTATTTAGTAAAAAACAACCTGATCTTAATTGGAATAATCCAGATGTCATGGAAGATATTAAAAATGTCATGTCATTTTGGTTGGATAAAGGTATTTATGGATTTAGATGTGATGTTATTAATATTATATTCAAATCAAGTTTAGAAAATGGAAAAAAGCATTTGGTCTTAACTGGAAAAGAACATTACCATCAACAAGATGGTATGCATAAAATATTAAAAGAATTAAGAAAAGATATACTTAGTAAATACGATACATTTACAGTTGGAGAAACTGTTATGGTTACGCCTAAGCAAGCAAATGATTTAATTTATCCAGAAGATGAAGAACTGGATATGATTTTTAGTTTTGCACATATGGAAGTTGATCAAGTTTCTAATAAATGGTTTAAAACTAAATTTAAACCTAAGAAACTAATGAAGGTATTAACAAAATGGCAAAATGAGGTTTATTGGAATGCTAATTATTTAGAAAACCATGATCAACCAAGATCGGTCTCACGGTTTGGAGATGATCAAATATATCATCAACAAAGTGCAAAAATGCTAGCTACTCTTTTGTTTGGATTAAAAGGTACACCATACATTTTCCAAGGACAAGAAATTGGAATGACTAATTGTTTGTTTAATGACATGAGTGAGTTTCAAGATGTTGAGTCACATACGATTTATAAAGTTGCTGGCAAACTAGGTATACCTAAAAAGATTAGATTTAAGATGATTCAAAAGACATCAAGAGATAATGCTAGAACACCTATGCAATGGACAAAAGATGGAGGATTTTCTAAAGCAAAACCTTGGTTAAAACAAAATTCAAACACAAAAGATATCAACGTCTTAGATCAAGAACACAATGCCCATTCTATTCTTCACTATTATAGAAAACTAATTAAGTTAAGAAAGAAATATAGTGTATTAAGATATGGTGAGTTTGAATCAGTTTCAGAGAAAAAATTTGTTTACATTTTTAAAAGATCAGATTCATATAGTGATGCATTTGTCATCTTAAATATGTCAAATAGAATTCAAAAATTAAAAGAGACATATGAAGGAAAAGTTGTTATAAGTAACGTAGAAAAGAAGATTTATGATAGTGTATTATCGCCATATGAAGCCAGAATATACATAAAGGAGAAATCACGTGATTAAATATCAGAAACCCTATTTTTGTATAGAAACAAAAACTTTATCATATGCATTTAAAATTCTTGAGACTGGACATTTAGAGCATTTATATTTTGGTGATAAACTCCTTGATTCTGATTTAGAACACCTACATACAAAACTTGTTGCAAAAGCAAGAGGTGTAATTGACTATTTAGAAGATAAACCAAATGATATACCACTTGATTTAACTCCTTTAGAATATTCGTCTTTTGGAAAAGGGGATTTTAAACTAACACCTTTAGAGATTAAAATGCCTGATCAGACATTTGTTTCAGATTTTGTATATTTTAAACATGAGATCGTTGATGGTATTATTGTCTCTAGTCAATTACCTACACCTTATGATGACGATCAAAACACAAAGTCTTTAATTGTGACTTTAAAAGATACAAAATTTAATGTTTATCTTGATTTAGTATATACAAGTTTTTTTGATACAGATATTATCACTAGAAAAACAGTGATTAGAAATGATGAAAAAGATGACATAAATATCAGAAAAATTATGAGTATGAGTTTTGATATATATGGAACCAATTATGATATGTTAACACTTGATGGCGGAGCGATTAAAGAAGCTCACAAACATATAACACCGATTGCGGCTGGAACATATATTAATAGTTCTATGACGGGCAATTCTAGTTATAGACATAATCCAGGTGTTATTTTGCTTGAAAAAGGGACGCACGAAGATTATGGTAATTGCTATGGATTTAATTTAATTTATAGTGGGAATCACTATACAGCCATTGATCAATCTAGTCATGGTATTTTAAGAGTAATGCAAGGTATAAATCCCTCTATGTTTGAAATAGATATTAAAACAAATGAGGCTTTTGAAACTCCAACTACAGTATTAAGTTTTTCTTCAAAAGGACTTAATGATTTATCTCATCATATGCATGATTTTATTAATAATCACCTTATTCCCAGGCAATTTAGAGGCATAGATAGACCTATTGTTATTAATAGTTGGGAAGGGTTCTATTTTGACTTTAATGAAAGAAAACTTATAAATTTGGCTAAAAAAGCTAAATCATTAGGTGTTGAACTATTTGTCTTAGATGATGGTTGGTTCTCATCAAGAAATAATGATTTATCAGGTCTTGGAGATTATGATGTTAATTTTAAAAAATTAAAACATGGACTCAAAGGTCTTTCAAATAAAATTCATCAAATGGGGATGAAATTTGGATTGTGGTTTGAACCAGAAATGATAAACCCAATTTCAAAATTATATGAAAAACATCCTGAATATGCTATTCAAATAAAAGGAAGAACTCCTGCAATGGGAAGACATCAATTGATACTAGATATGATTAATCCAGATGTTAGAACATATATCGTTAATCAAATATCAAATATTATTGAAGATGCAAAATTAGATTATATCAAATGGGACATGAATAGAGATATGACAGATATGTTTTCTTCATCTCTACCTAATCAAGGGATGTTTTATCATAGTTATATGCTCGGTTTATATGATGTATTATCACAATTAAGAAATAAGTATCCAAATATTTTAATAGAAACTTGTGCAAGTGGAGGAAACCGTTTTGATTTAGGAATGCTAAGATATGGTCCGCAAATATGGACATCTGATAACACAGATCCTATCGCAAGACTTGAGATTCAAAAAGGTATATCATATTTTTACCCGCTATCTTGCATCAGCAATCACGTTTCAATGAGCCCTCACGAGCAAACGTTAAGAAAAACACCTATAGACACTAGATTTAATGTATCGATGTTTGGTGTGTTAGGATATGAGTTAGATTTTAAATTTTTAAATTCATTTGAAATAAAATCTATTAAAGAACAAATTGAGACGTATAAAACATATAGACATGTGTTACAATTTGGAAGGTTCTATAGATTTAATGAAACTGAACATATAAAAATGAATTTTCAGGCAAGTTTAGAAGATACACATATTGTTGGTAATTATCAAATCCTAGCTGAACCAAGTCCTAATCTAGAATTGTTGAAGATAAAACAGTTAAATCCAAATAAAACATATGATATTAAATCTATGAAACAGCAAATGCCACTCGATAAATTTGGTCATTTAATATCACATGCTTTACCTATAAAACTCAATCCAAATAAAGCTTTATTTAGATTAATCTCTAAATTTAAAAAATTAGATAATGCTACAGAGCATGCTGTATTATCAGGTATTGTATTAATGCAAGGTTATAAAATGAAACAACAATTTATGGGCACATATTATAATGATCAAGTAAGAATACTAGGTGATTTTAGTTCACAAATATATATGGTCAAAGAAAGTAGATGAGAAAATGAAAAAAGTTATTCCAATTAATTTTTCTTGGTATGTTAAACCATTCGAAGAAAAAGATTTAAAACAAATTAATATTAAGGCATTTGAGAAAGTAGATATTCCAAATCAGCCAATTATGATTGAAAACAATTATTTTAAGTTAGATGACATCAGAAAGAAATACACGTATCTTTACTATTTAAAAGATATTGATTTTACCAATCATCAAATTGTTGAATTACTATTTGAAGGTGTTGCAATTGAAAGTCACATCTATCTTAATAAAAAACTCATTGGTCACCACGAAAGTGGATATACACCTTATCAGTTAGATATAACAGATCATATTGATGATAGTTTAGAACAACAAGAATTAATGGTTATTGTCTCAGGTGAAGAGAGAAAAAACCTTCCTCCTTTTGGTGGAGTTGTTGATTATCTAGGCTATGTAGGGATTTACCGTGAAGTTTATCTTAATTTACTAAATGACGCTTATATTAAAGATGTTTTTACATATGCAAAAAATCCTCTTGATGATGACTTATTATCATTTGAAATAGAAACATCTAAAAAAGAAGGACTTTTAGATGTTGAAGTTTTAGATATGCAAAAAAAATCAATCATCAGACAATCATTTAAAATCAATCAAAATAAAACGATATTTGAACTAGATATAAAAAACAAAAAACTTTGGTCTCTAGATAATCCTTATTTATATGAAATTGTTGTTTCATATAAAGATAAGGAAGTTTTTGATACATATACACATAAGTTTGGTTTTAGATCATTAGAGTTTAAGCCAGAAGGATTTTATTTAAATGGAACACTAAAAAAACTAATTGGCCTAAATAGACATCAAAGTTTTCCATATCAAGGATATGCTATGCCTAAAACAGCTCAAAGAGAAGATGCAGATATCTTAAAGAGAAATTTAGGATTAGATATTGCTAGATCATCACATTATCCATGTTCAAGACATTTTTTAAACAGAGCAGATGAAATTGGACTTTTAGTCTTAGAAGAAATACCTGGTTGGCAATACATAGGAGATCAATCATTTAAAGAGAGAACCTATGATTCATTATCACGCATGCTTTATAGAGATAGAAATCATGCATCAATATGCTTATGGGGTGTTCGTATTAATGAATCAGCTGATGATCATGATTTTTATGCTAAAACAAATGAGATTACAAGAACAATCGATCCAACAAGACAGACTTGCGGTATTAGAAACTTTGATGGATCTGAATTCTTAGAAGATGTATATACTTATAATGATTTTTCTCATACCGGAAATAATCCAGGGGTTCAAAACAAATTGAAAGTTGCAAAAAAGGATGTACCTTATTTAGTGTCTGAGCATAACGGACACATGTTTCCAACAAAAGCATATGACACAGAATTAAAGAGATTAGATCAAGCTAAAAGACATCTACAAGTAATCAATGACATGAGAAATCCAAAAAGTAGAATTTCAGGATCAATCGGTTGGGTAACAAATGATTATCATACACATCCAGAATTTGGCAGTGGAGATGGCATCTGTTATCATGGTGTAAGAGATATTTATCGTATGCCTAAAACGGCATCATATAGCTATTTATCACAAAAGGATGCACCTTTTGTATTAGAGTTATCATCAAACATGAATCTGGGTGAGTATCCTGGCGGATATATTCAAGAAGTGTATGTGTTTACCAATCTTGATTCCATAAAACTATATAAGAATGATATGTATGTAGACACTTTTTATCCAAACAAAGAAGCTTATCCACATTTAGCACATCCACCAGTTATCATAAAAGACTTTGTAGGAAAAATGATTGAAGAACAAGAACACATGCTTCCAAAAGATGCAAACAAAATTAAAAAAATAATTAAAATGATATCTATGAATGGTATGAATATACCACTAAGATATAAACTTATGATGGCATGGTTATTAAAAAAATATAAATTGACGCTTGATGATGGTATGAAATTATTTTATAAATATACTACAGGCTGGGGAGATAAACATGTATCCTATCGTTTTGAAGGATATAAAGAAGATGTAAAAGTAAAAGAAATCACAAAGACATATGATGAAAACTTCATCATAAAATTAAAATCTAATAAATTAGAAATGATAGTCGAAGACACTTATGATACTTTAAGATTTGAATTTACATGTGAAGATCAGTTTAACAACATTAAGCAGTATTTATTCGATCCAATTCAAATTGAAACTAAAGGATCTATTCAACTCATTGGACCATCCATTCAAACACTTAATTCAGGACAAATTGCAATATGGGTAAGATCCGTATCAAAAGGTATAGGTAAAATTAAAGTGACCTTGCGAGATCAAGTGATAGAAAAAGAGGTAGTTGTTAAATGAGTTTAACGTTTGAAGAGAAAGTAAAACTTTTAGATGGGCTTGATACTTGGTATACAAAACCATTTAATGATTTGGACTCAATGTTAATGACAGATGGTCCTCACGGGATAAGAAAACAGCTAGATTCAACAGATAATCTAGGTGTTCAAGGTTCTGTTAAGGCTACTTGCTTTCCAACAGCAAGTCTTTCTGCATGCTCGTTTGATAGAAACATCATGAAAAAACTTGGAGAAAACCTAGCTAAAGAAGCAATCTCAAATGGTGTTCAAATGGTTTTAGGTCCTGGTATAAATATAAAAAGAACACCTTTGTGTGGAAGAAATTTTGAATATATTTCAGAAGATCCACTTTTATCTGGAGAATTATCTGCAGCCTATATTCGTGGTGTAGAAGATATGAAAGTTGGTACATCATTAAAACACTTTATTTGTAACAATCAAGAAAAAAATAGATTTACCATCAATAGTGTTGTTGATGAGCGTGCTTTACATGAGATATATTATCGGGGATTTAAGAGAGCTTTAAAAGAAAATCCAGCGAGTATGATGGTTAGTTATAATAAGTTAAACGGACTTTATGTTTCGGAGCATCCATCTATAAAAAATTTAGTAAGAAATAAATGGGGATATCAAGGTGTTTTAGTCAGTGACTGGGGAGCGATTAATAACAGAAGCCAATCAGTCAAGATGACTCTAGATTTAGAAATGCCTTCAAGTCATGGGTATTGGACAAAAAAATTATTAGAAGATAGTTCAAAAGATGGTGTTTTAAAACAAGAAATCATCAATTCAGCTCAAAGAGTTGAAAAAATGATTAGAAAGTATAAAAAACAAGAGATAGTTGAAATAGATTTTAAAAAACAACACGAACAAGCTCGTATGATTGCAAGAGAATCTATGGTTTTAACAAAAAACGAAGACATACTTCCTTTAAATGAAAAAGAAAATGTTGTGTTTATTTCTGGATTTTATGACCATATGAGATATCAAGGTGGAGGCAGTTCACATGTTAATGCTTCTGAAGTTTCACAAATTATTGATATTGCAGATAATTATTCTAAAAATTTAAAATGTGTAAAAGGATTTTCAATTGACAGTCAAAAAATAGATCCAAAACTTGAAAAAGAAGCATTAGAACTTGCTAATCAATCAAAAAAAGTTATTTATGCGGTTGGTGTTCCAGAGGTTTTAGAGACTGAAGGTTTTGATAGAGAGACACTAGATTTACCAAACAATCAAGTTGAATTATTTAAGAAAATATATCAAGTCAATCAAAACATTATTTTAGTTGTGATGAGTGGATCGGTTGTAAACTTAAAACCCTTTGAAAAATCAAAAGGATGTTTGATAACATATTTAGGCGGTCAAGCTTCAGCGTTAGCGCTTATGGATATTTTGTATGGTAAAGTGAGTCCTTCCGGAAGACTTGCAGAAACATGGATTGATGATGCAAATATGTGTAATGTATCTATTACTGATGACAATAATGCTGTATATTATGATGAATCGATTTTTGTTGGATATAGATATTATGAGACATTTAGAAGACCAGTGAGATATCATTTTGGACATGGGTTAAGTTATACTAGTTTTGTATATAAAGATTTCTTAGTTGAAGAAATTGATAAACAATATAAAATAAGTGTTTCAGTGAGAAATACTGGGAAAATGGTAGCAAAAGAAGTTGTTTTAATCTTTATTGAAAATAATGAAAGTAGCGTCTATAAGGCAAAAAGAGAGTTAAAAGCTTTTGATAAGATTGAATTAAAACCAAATGAGGTTAAAACAGTATCATTTACATTAAACAAAGAAGATTTTAGTTTTTATGACATCTATCAAAAAAGATTTGTAACTGAAACGGGAGATTATCAAATTGAATTATGTAAACACTCTGGATTTATTATTGATCAAAGTGAAATACATATAGAAGGCAAAGAGATAAAGCATCCATTGGTAAGCTATAATCAATATGAATATAACACGTCAGATTTTTCTAAGATTTATCATAGAGATTTACCATTAAAGAGAGTTAAAAGAAAAAGACCTTTTACCCTATCATCTACGATATCGGATACAGATCATACATTAATGGGTAAGTTAGTAAAAATTGTTATATCAAATATGGCTACAAAACAAACAAAGAATGTACAAGATCATTGGATGAAAGAAGTTATGAAAAGATCATTAATGGAATCTCCAATCCGGATGCTTGCTTTATTTAGTAACGAAACGTTGTCGCTATATCAAGCAGAAGGCGTTGTAGATATTCTCAATTTAAAGATTATTAAAGGCATTAAAAAAATAAGAGATAAACAAAAGGGAGTATAAAATGACAACTATTCAAAAATTTGATAAAAAATCAAAGTATGTTTATTCAACTGCTGCAATAGGCAGAGATATGATGTATGCTCTATATTCTACGTATCTGATTGTATTTTTGACTAACGCAGTTGGATTACCTGATTGGGAATTAGTCGCTGTTGGTGTGATTATAGCAGTCGCTAGAGTTTGGGATGCGATTAATGACACGTTTATGGGAATCATTATTGATAACACAAGATCTAAATTTGGTAAATTCAAACCTTGGTTATTACTTGGTGCGATTACATCGGCTGTTGTATTCTTTGCACTATTCCAAGATTTTGGATTACTTGGATGGCCATTTGTCATTGTGTTTTCTCTATTGTATGTTTTATCAGGGATGACCTTTACGATGAATGATATTAGTTATTGGTCAATGTATCCGACATTTACGACAGATCCTAAAGAGCGAGAAAGTATTGGATCTTTAGCTAGAATATTCGCAAGCCTAGGGATGTTTATCGTTATCGCATTTGTACCAATCTTTTATCAAAACTTTGCAGGTGGCCCAAGACAAGCATTTATGATTTTAGCTGTTGTCATCGGTTTGATTTTTATTGCATCACAGCTCAGTGTGTTCTTTTTTGTTAAAGAACCAAAAAATGCGATTACACATGTAAAGCAAGATAAAACAAAATTTAAAGATTTGTTAAAGATTATCTTTAAAAATGATCAGTTAGTCGTCATCATTATTGCGATATTGTTATTTAATACAGGATATTTTATAACAACTGCTCTTGGTATATATTTCTTTGATTTTGATTTCAATCGTTATGGTGGAACAGAGTTTATGATTTTTTCAGGGATACTAGCAGTGAGTCAGTTAACTGCAATTTCACTATTTCCAGTGTTATCTAGAAAAATTGGAAGAAAAAATGTATTTACCATTGGCGTTATATTAGTAGTCATTGGATATTTAATCTTTATGAGTGTTAAATATATCCTTCCAATGAACATGCTATTTATCGGTATTGCAGGACTTGTCTTATTTAGTGGTCAAGGACTCATTCAAGTATTAGTACTTGTTATGCTGGCTGATACAATTGAGTATGGACAATGGAAGTTAGGAACTAGAAATGATAGTGTCGTTTTTTCTATCAATCCTTTTGTGACAAAACTTGCAACTGCATTTCAAAATGTAATTGTGACCATGACGCTAGCATTTTCAGGATTAAATTCAAAAGTTATCAAACCAGTTGCTGATGCAGTAAATGCAAATCCAGACATGGAAACCAGTGAGATTAGAACTTTAATTTCTACTTTAGTTAATGATAATATGTTGCTTTGGTTAAGAATATCGATGATTGCTCTGCCTTTAGTTTTAATCATCGCATCTTATTTTGTTTATAGATGGAAATATAAATTGGATGAAAAAATGTATCAAGAGATAACTAAGGATTTATTAAAAAGAGTTGAAACAGAATAAGTAATAAAACAAATAAACATAAAAAAGGCTATCGATATGATAGCCTTTTTGATTTTATAATTTTCTTTTTGTGTTTAAATCTTCTAGTTCAGCTTTAGAGAAATGATATTTCTTATTACAAAAATGACAAACAATCTCAGCACCCTCATCTTCATCAATGAGTTCTCTCATTGTTTGTTCATCCAGAGAACAAAGAGATTTAGCAAATCCTTCTTTGCTACAGTTACAAACATAATTTAAGTCTTTCTTTTCTAATATCTGTTCGGTGCCATCAGATAAAAGAGTTATAATTTCTTCAGGTGTTCTACCTTCATGAATTAAAGTAGATATAGGCTTCAAATTTGCAATGACCGATTCTAGATGAGCAATAACTTCCTCACTTGCATCTGGCATAAGTTGAAGAATATATCCACCACTTGCGAGTACACTTTGATCTGTATTTACTAAAACACCTAATCCAACAGAAGAGGGAACTTGTTCACTAACTACAAAATAATAAGTGAAATCATCTGCGATTTCTCCAGTCTGTATTTGGGCCGATGAGGTAAAGAATTCTTTCATATTTAGATCTTTTGTTATGTAGATAAATCCCTTGCCTACTGCTTGACCTACATTGAGTTTCCCTTTTTTTGGACCATCTTCATATTTGATATAAACATTAGGATTGTTAATCTCACCTCTGACTTCACCTTTTGAGTTTGCTTCTACAAGCATTGAAGAAATAGGGCCATCACCTTTTATTCTTAAAGTAATGCGTTCATCATTTTTATACATTAAGCCCATGAGCGCAGAGACAGTTAAAAACCGTCCAAATGCAGCAGTTGCAGTAGGCCATGTTTGGTGTATTTTTCTAGCATGTTCAACTAGATTTGTTGTATGTGCTGCATAAATTCTCACTGATTTTTGATATGCAGACGCAATTAAAGCATAATCTTTCATATAGTCACTTTCCTTTACATTGATATTGTAGCATAATTGCACTGTCTTTAAACTTATGATACAATAAATCGGGTGAATTTTATGGCATTTAAGATAAAAGATTTAAAAATAGAAAATAAAATCATACTTGCACCAATGGCTGGAGTATCTAACAGCGCTTTTCGTGTTCTAGCTAGAAAATATGGTGCAGGCTTAGTTTTTGCTGAAATGGTATCAGATAAAGGTTTGCTTCATAAAAATGAGAAAACATTAAATCTTTTATACATGACAGATTTTGAAAAACCTATGGCACAACAAATATTTGGATCAGATTTAGAGACAATGGTTGAGGCTGCTATTTATATTGATAAACACAGTAATTGTGATGTTATAGATATTAATATGGGTTGTCCTGTTCCAAAAGTTGCTATAAAAGCACAAGCAGGTGCATCACTGATGAAAAATCCAGATAAAATTTACGATATTGTTAAAGAAATTGTAGAAAAAGTATCTAAACCAGTTACTGTAAAAATTAGAAGTGGTTGGGATGTAAATAGTATAAATGCAAGTGAAGTAGCCAAAAAAATAGAAGCTGCAGGTGCTTCAGCAATCACTGTTCATGGAAGAACTAGATCTCAAGGTTATTCTGGATTTGCAGATCTTGATGTCATTAAAAGTGTTAAAGAGGCTGTTAATATTCCAGTTATTGGTAACGGAGATGTGGTTGATGGCAAGAGTGCAAAACATATGCTAGACTATACCGGATGTGATGCAGTCATGATTGGTAGAGGTGCTTTGGGAAATCCTTGGATATTTAGAGAAATTGATGCATATTTAAAAGATGGTACAATTTTAGATAAACCAACGTATGATGAAATAAAAGAAATGATGATTCTTCATTTTGAAGCTTTAATTGAATTGAAAGGTGAGCATGTTGCATGCTTAGAAATGAGAAGTCATGGACCATGGTATTTAAAAGGAATTCCGCATGCATCAAGTTTAAGAAAGCAGTTATCGCATATTAATGATAAAGAAGAATTTATTAAACAAATAAATCATTTCTTCGATGAAGAAGTGGTTAAACATCAAGAATAAACATGAATCTCAAAAATAAATGGGTGCTCTGATGAGCACCCATTTTGTTAATTATTTTTGTACATATTTTTGATATTGTCTAAGTTGGTCAGGTGTTAAAATGGTCTTTATATAAGTTCCATCTTCAGCATATCTTGTTTCTAATATCGTGTTGTTTTCATTTAATGTTGATATGAGACTACCCTCGTCAAAAGGAATCTTTAAAACATGGATTCTATTATCTTTAAATAAATGACCATAAATTGCATCTATAAGTGAATCAATATTTTCTTTTGTTCTATTCGATAAGAAAATATAATCTTCGTCAACTTTTGGAATCAGTGTTGCGATTTCTTTTTTAGTTAGCACCAAGACATTTTCTATGTGATCTGCACCTATTTCTTTTAAAACTTGCTTTGTTACATCAATTTGTAATTGATCAAAGTAAGCACCATCTACAACATGGATTAATAAGTCTGCATGGACTACATCACTTAATGTAGATTCAAATGAGCGAACAAGTTCATGTGGTAATTTGTTAACAAATCCAACAGTATCTACTAGAATAAAAGGTGGATAATTATCCTTTTGAAGTTTTTTAGCTTTTGTAGAAAGTGTTGCAAAAAGCATGTCTTTTTCTAAAACTGCTTCAGAATCATGATTTAGAGATTCACTTAATGAATTCATTAAAGATGATTTACCTGCATTTGTGTATCCCACAAGAGCTACAACAGGTATTTGATTTTTTGCTCTTCGTTTTCTAGAAACTTCTTTTTCTTTTTTTATTTTTTCTAATTCATCTTGAATTTGACCAATTTCTCTTAATATTTTTCTACGATCAAGTTCAAGTTTTGTTTCACCAGGGCCTTTAGCGTTATAAGTGCCCCCGCCTTGTCTAGATAATGAATTACCTAACCCTATCAGACGAGGAAGTGAGTAGTATTTTTGTGCAAGTGCAACTTCAAGTTTTGCTTCTTTAGTTTGTGCACGTATTGCAAAGATTGACATAATTAAAAAACTACGATCAATAACTTGGACATCAAGATCTTTTTCAAGATTTTTTAATTGAGCAGGGGAAAGTGTATCATCAAAAATTACAATATCGATATCTAGTATCTCGATCATTTTTTTAATTTCTAAAACTTTACCACTACCTACATAATATTTTGGTGTAATTTTTTTAGCGTTCTGACAAACCTTATCTTTTGTCTTTATACCTAGGGCATCTGCTAGATGCTCTAATTCATCAAGGGATTTTAGAACTGATTGTTCATCTTGATTAATATTTAAACCGACGAGTATTGCTTTATCCATAATTTACCTCTTTTTTTGTGTTCATAACAAACTGCTCGTGTTCGGTTACTTTTTTAAAATAAATCGAAAGAGCTTTTGATTAAATATTTAAACCTAAAGGATTAATGTTCATGGGTATACCTCCTTAATATTGCATGCTTTATATATGCATACAATTATATTATAACCTTTTCATTTGTGGATAACAAATATAACTTTTCTAAAGTAATGAAGTTTAAAACGTTTTCAATTTTGATTGAAACGCTTTCAGTAAAGACTGGTGCATTTTTAAGTTATAATAAAATTATCAAAATATGCGATATATAACTAAATCAATATACTATAGGAGGATTTTTTATGTCTGCTTGGAGAACGTTTAAAGAAGGAAAATGGGTAGAACAAATCGATGTTAGAAACTTTATGATACTTAATTATAAAGAATATTTAGGAGATTCATCATTTTTAGAAGGACCTACTGAAAGTAGTCTAAAACTAAATGAAATGTTTTTAGGTTTTCTAGAACAAGAAAAAGAAAATGGTGGAGTTATTGAATTGGACACAAAAGTTGTTGCTTCAATCACATCACACGGACCAGGATACATTGATCAAAATTTAGAAAAAATTGTTGGGTTACAAACAGATAAACCTTTCAAAAGAGCTTTTCATCCATACGGTGGTATTAATGTAGCGGTTAAAGCTGCAGAATCTTATGGATATCATGTTGATGAAGAAACTAAACATATATTCAACGAATATAGAAAGACGCATAATCAAGGCGTTTTTGATGTGTATAATGCTGACATTAGAAGAGCTAGACGTTCAGGAATCATTACAGGTCTACCAGATGGTTATGGTAGAGGGCGAATTATAGGAGACTATAGAAGAGTTGCTCTTTATGGTGTGGATCGATTAATTAAAGAAAAGAAAATTGAAAAAACACGCTATGCATATCCATTAAATGAAAAAAATATTCGTTTAAGAGAAGAAATTCAAGAACAAATTAAAGCTTTAGAATTATTAATTGAAATGGGAGAATCATATGGATTTGATATTTCACAACCAGCAAAAAATGCAACTGAAGCTATTCAGTGGACTTATTTTTCATACCTAGCAGCTATTAAAGAACAAAATGGTGCAGCGATGAGTTTAGGTAGAACAGCATCATTTTTAGATATTTATATCCAAAGAGATTTAGAAGCGGGAACTTTAACTGAAAGAGATGCTCAAGAATTAATTGATCATTTCATTATGAAACTAAGAATGGTAAGATTTGCTAGAACCCCAGAGTATAATGATTTATTTACGGGTGACCCTACTTGGGTTACAGAAAGTCTTGCTGGAATGACTCTAGAAGGTAAATCTTGGGTTACTAAAAATAGTTTTAGATACTTACAAACTTTATATAATTTAGGAACATCTGCAGAGCCAAATCTAACAATTTTATGGGATGAAAGATTACCGGAAAATTTTAAGAAGTTTTGTGGGAAAGTAAGTATTGATACAAGTAGTATTCAATACGAAAATGACAGTCAAATGAGAGATAATCATTCAGATGATTATGGAATTGCGTGTTGTGTATCACCTATGGCTATTGGAAAAGAGATGCAGTTTTTTGGAGCTAGAGCTAATTTAGCTAAGGCATTACTATATGCACTTAATGGTGGTAAAGATGAAATTACAGGTATCCAAGTAGCAGAACCTTTCGAACCAATTACAGATAGCGTTTTAAATTTTGATCAAGTTATGAAAAATTTCGATATCATGTTAGATTGGTTAGCTAAAACATATGTGAGTGCACTTAATATCATACATTTTATGCATGATAAGTATGCATATGAAAGATTACAAATGGCTCTTCATGATGCAGAAGTAATCAGAAATTTCGCGACAGGTATTGCTGGACTTTCAGTTGTTGCGGATTCTTTATCAGCTATTAAATATGCTAAAGTAAAAGCTATCTATGATGAACGTAATATCATATCAGATTTTGAAATAACTGGGGATTTTCCATGTTATGGTAATAATGACGATCGTGCAGATCAATTGGCAATAGATGTTATAAATTTATTCATGAATAAAATAAGATCAGAGTATACATATAGAGAATCAATTCCAACAATGAGTATTTTGACAATTACTTCAAATGTTGTATATGGTAAAAAAACAGGAAATACACCTGATGGAAGAAGAAAAGGTGACGCTTTTGCTCCAGGCGCTAATCCAATGCATGGTAGAGATAAATCGGGAGCATTAAAATCATTATTAAGTGTATCAAAGATACCATGCGAGAGTTGTCAAGATGGAATATCAAATACATTTACAATCGTTCCACAAGCATTAGGTAAGAGTGTAGAATCTGAAGATAGATTTACTTTTGAGGGTGATATTAAAGTAGAAAATTTAGTTCATATTTTGGATGGATATTTTAAAACTGGTGGGTATCATCTAAATGTAAACATTTTTAACAGAGAAATGTTAAAAGATGCATATGAACATCCAGATAAATATCCAAATTTAACAATCAGAGTATCTGGGTATGCCGTGAATTTCTCTAATTTAACAAATGAACAAAAACTTGAAGTAATTTCTAGAACTTTTCATGAATCTATTTAGCGAAGATAAGATTTTAGGTAATATACACTCAATAGAAACATTTGGAACTTTCGATGGTCCCGGTATTAGATATGTTTTATTCCTACAAGGATGTCCATTTAGATGTCAATATTGTCATAATAGAGATACATGGAGCACAAACAAAAATATTAATATGAGCGTAGAAGAAGTTTTGCATGATTTTGAAAAGTACAGTTATTTTTACAAAAACGGTGGAATCACAGTCAGTGGTGGTGAAGCATTATTGCAATTACCATTCGTGACTGAATTGTTTAAAACTGCTAAGGAAAGAAATATACACACATGTTTAGATACCTCTGCAGGATGCTATAGAAAAACAAGTATCAACGCGTATGAAGAATTACTGAAGTACACAGACTTAGTGCTTTTAGATATTAAACATATGGATGATCAAAAGCATATGATTTTGACAAAAAGTACAAATAAACATGTTTTAGAATTTGCTGTACTACTAGATCAATTAAAGATTCCAACAATAATTAGGCATGTTCTTATACCTACGATAACAGATGATGATAAAGATTTAAAAGCTTTGAGAGATTTTACAGATAGTCTTACTAATATTGTAGATATAGAAGTACTACCTTATCATTCAAAAGGAATAAAAAAATGGAATGATATGGGCATATTATATGAATTAGCACATATTAAAGAACCGACAGAAGAAATGATAGATAAAGCAGAATATATTTTGAAGTCCCATAAACAGTTTAAAAAATAAATATATGTTATAATCAAAGTATCTTTTAATTAAGATACTTTTATATTTTGGGAGGCATAACATGGAAAAAATTACTAGTATTTGTTCAAGAATTGGTGTGCAATCAGACGAGTGTATACCTTTTGGTTTTTATAAAGCAAAAATAGATTTAAAGGTGATGAAAAGACTAGAACAAAAAAAAGATGGCAAATTAGTTTTAGTTACAGCGATTAATCCAACACCTGCAGGTGAAGGAAAAACAACGATTTCAATTGGTCTTGCTCAAGGATTAAAAGAAATTGGAAAATCTCCAGTTCTAGCATTGAGAGAGCCAAGTTTAGGACCTGTCTTTGGCCTAAAAGGTGGAGCAACTGGTGGTGGATTATCAAGTGTAGTCCCTATTGATGATATTAATCTTCATTTTACTGGAGATCTTCATGCGATTACTGCTGCAAACAATCTATTAAGTGCATTAATTGATAATCATATATATCAAGGTAATGAATTGAACATTAAATCTGTAACTTGGAAGAGAGCTATGGATATGAATGATCGTGCACTAAGATCAATTGAAACACCATCAAGAAAAGATGGATTTGTGATTACTGCTGCATCAGAGATTATGGCGATTTTAGCACTAGCACTTGACCTTGATGATTTAAGAAATAGAATTAATAAAATCTTGATTGGCTATGATCAAGAAGATAATCCTGTTTTTGTAAAAGATTTAGGTGGAGCAGATTCATTGGTGCTTTTATTGAAAGAAGCTATGAATCCTAATTTAGTTCAAACCATTGATGGAGTACCTACATTAATTCATGCAGGTCCTTTTGCAAATATTGCTCATGGATGTAACAGTATAGTTGCAACTAAAATGGCTTTAAAACTAGGCGATTTTGCAGTAACTGAAGCTGGATTTGGTGCAGATTTAGGGATGCAAAAATTCTTAGATTTAAAAGTTCCATATCTTCCTAAAGCTCCAGATGCTGTTGTTATGGTTGTAACAATTAGAGCATTAAAATCACATGGAAAAGCTAAAGATTTTAATGAAAAAGATGTTAAAGCTTTAGAGGCTGGTATGCCATTATTAGAAAAGCATATCCAAAATATTAAAGGCTTTGGAATGAATTATATCATCGCATTAAATCATTTTTATAATGATAGTGATGAAGAAGTCAAAGTCTTACTTGATTGGGCTAATGCGCACAATCATCCGATTTCCCTATGCAAAGGATTTAGCGAAGGCGGATTGGGAATGGTAGATCTTGCAAGTAAGATTTCTGAATTGACACAAAAAGAATCGCATCTAGTTCATACGTATGAAGAGAGCGATTTGCCAAGAGTTAAAATTGAAAAAATAGCGAAAAACATTTATGGGGCAAAAGATGTTGAATTTTCTGATAAAGCTTTAAGACAACTTAAAAAATATGAAGAGTTGGGCTGGAATCTACCTGTATGTATGGCTAAAACACCTCTATCTATATCAGGTAATTCAAAATTAGTTGGACTGCCTAAAAATTTCACTTTAGAAATTAATAACATAAGACCTTCAATGGGTGCAGGATTTTTAGTTGCATTAACTAAAGGTATTATGACAATGCCTGGATTAAATAAAACCCCAAGAGCTCTAGATATGAAATTAGATCATGAAGGCAATTTGATAGATTAGGAGGATTTATATGATTTTATTAGATGGAAAAGCATTAAGCAAAGAAAGAAATTTATTGTTAAAACAAAAGATTGAAGCATCTGTATCAAAACATCAAAGAAGTCCTATGCTAGCAATTATTTTAGTTGGAGATAATCCAGCGAGTCTTTCATATGTCAAAGGAAAAAAAAGAGCGTGTGATCTTGTTGGGATAAAACATGACATGCATCATTTAGATGAAACAGTTACACAAGAAGCATTAGAAGCATTAATTCTATCTTTAAATCAAAATGAATTAGTTGATGGCATCTTATTACAATTGCCTATTCCAAAACACTTAGATGATGATAAATTAATTGATATGATTTCAAAAGATAAAGATGCAGATGGATTTCATGTAATAAATCAAGGCTATCTTTATCAAAAAAAGAAGACCATATATCCTGCTACACCTAAAGGGATTATGACAATGTTAAAAGCATATGATATCAATCTTTTAGGAATGAATGCTGTAGTAATCGGAAGATCAAACATTGTTGGATTTCCTGTTGCTAGACTCCTGATGGATCAAGGCGCAACCATTACTGTTTGTCATTCAAAAACTAAAGATATTGCTTTATATACCAAACAAGCTGACATTATCGTAGTTGCCGCAGGAAAACCCCATATATTAACAAAAGATATGGTAAAAAAAGGTGCGATTGTTGTAGATGTTGGTGTCAATAGAGTTGATGGAAAACTTATTGGAGATGCAGATTTTTCTGATCTAAAAGATGTTTGTTCATATCTAACACCAGTACCTGGTGGAGTTGGACCTATGACCATTCATAGTTTATTAGAAAATACATACGAACTCTATTTGAAACACATAAAATAATTAGTTTTTAATGTATAAACTATTATAATAAAATATATCTATAAGTATATATTTAAATTCACCTCACTTTTGGGGTGTTTTTTTTAGTGATATAATGCTAAAATAATAATGTACTGAAAAAGGAGACTGATTAAATGAATATTTGGCATGATATTAGTAAATCACGCATCACACCTGACAAGTTTATAGCATGTATTGAAATATCTAAAGGTTCAAAGAAAAAATATGAACTTGACAAAGATACAGGTATGATTATATTGGATAGAATACTTTTCACATCTACCCATTATCCAGCTAACTATGGATTTATTCCAAGAACTTATGCGGGAGATAATGACCCTTTAGATGTTTTAGTATTATGTCAAGAAGATATTGAACCACTATCAATAGTTTCTTGTTATCCGATTGGAGTTATGAAAATGATTGATTCTGATGAAATTGATGAAAAGATTATTGCGATACCATTTGGAGATCCTTCTTTAACACAATATAAAGACATTCACGAACTACCAGCCCATTTATTAACAGAAATGGGACATTTCTTTGAAGTTTATAAGTCATTAGAAGGTAAAAAGACTTATATTCTTGATATTGAAGGTAGAGAAGCAGCAAAGAAAATTATTTTAGAAAGCATGAAAACATACGAAGAGAAATTCGGAAAGACAGGTCAATGATTTATGGGTAGAGCGTTTGAGGTAAGAAAAGTTGCGATGGGTAAAACCGCAGCTGTAAAAAGTAAGTTATATGCAAAATATGGAAAAGAAATATATATGGCGGCTAAAAGCGGCACACCAGATCCAGAATTAAATCAAGCATTAAAGAGAATTATTGAAAGAGCAAAAAAAGATCAAGTTACAGCTGACGTGATTAAACGTGCGATTGATAAAGCTAAAGGTGGTTCTGAAGAAAACTATGCTGAAGTTAGATATGAAGGGTTTGGTCCAGGGAATTCATTATTAATTGTTGAATGTTTAACAGATAATGTGAATAGAACAATTGCTGAAGTTAGAAATGCTTTTACAAAGACGAATGGAAAACTAGGAGTTTCAGGATCGGTACTCCATCAATTTAACCATCAAGCAGTTTTCACAATTCCAGGGATTACTGAAGATGAAGTGTTAGAAACGTTAGTGTTAAATGATGTTGATGTGACTGATATAGAAGCTGAAGAAGATGGTGTAACCATATTAGGAGACGCTAATAATTACAATCAAATTAGAACTGCATTTACTGAAGAAAATGAAGATTTTGAATTTGTTACTGAAGAAATTATGTGGTTACCTATTATGGATACAGAACTTACGACAGATGAAGATAAAGCCACTTTTTCAAGATTATTAGATATGTTGAATGAACTTGATGATGTGCAAGATGTTTACCATAATGTTAAGCAAGATCAAAGTGATTTATAAAGACTATAAAATAGGAAAAAAATAGAAAAGATGATCGCATGAAAATGCTTTAGATTATCTTTTTATTTATTTCTTATTATGTTATAATAAGTCGAAGACTACGCTAGGAGGAAAATATGAACTTAAAAATGTGTGATCCTTTGATGAACAATTTCATTGAAAGTGAAAAAAACAGACAAGAATTCAATATTGAATTGATTGCGTCTGAAAATTTTGTTTCGCAAGCTGTTTTAGAAGCTCAAGGTTCAATTTTAACGAATAAATATGCTGAAGGATATCCAAAAAAAAGATATTATGGTGGATGTGAATTTGTAGATCAAATAGAAACTGAAACTAAAAGCAGATTAAAAAAATTATTTAACGCAAAATTTGTTAATGTGCAACCACACTCTGGTTCTCAAGCAAATATGGCAGTATATCAAGCGTTATTAAATCCTGGCGATACAATTTTAGGTATGTCATTATCTGAAGGTGGTCACTTAACACATGGATTTAGACTGAATTTTTCAGGAAAACTTTATAAGAGTTTTTTCTATGGAGTAGATAAAACAACTGAAATGATTGATTATGAAGAGGTTAGAAAAGTTGCCTTAGAGGTTCAACCTAAATTGATTATTGCAGGTGCAAGTTCTTATTCTCGAATCATTGACTTTAAAAAATTTAGAGAAATTGCAGATGAAGTTGGAGCATATTTACTAGTTGATATGGCACATATTGCAGGTTTAGTTGCTGCAAATTGTCATCCGTCGCCTATGAATTATGCACATGTTGTCTCATCTACAACACATAAAACATTAAGAGGCCCTCGTGGAGGAATTATCTTAACAAATGATGAAGAAATAGCTAAAAAGATTGATAAATCTGTTTTTCCAGGTATGCAAGGTGGACCTTTGATGCATGTGATTGCAGCAAAAGGTGTTGCGTTTGGTGAAGCTTTAGATCCTTCATTTACGACATATCAAGAACAAGTTGTAAAAAATTCTAAAGCACTATCTAAAGCACTTGCTAAATTAGGGTGTCGCATAGTTAGTGGTGGGACTGATAACCATTTATTATTGGTTGATGTGAAATCACAATATAAAATTACAGGACTAAAAGCAGAAACAATATTGCATGAGGTTGGTATAACGTGCAATAAGAATGGATTACCTTTTGATGATGAAAAACCACATTATACAAGTGGTATCAGATTAGGTACTCCAGCAGTAACAACAAGAGGTTTTATTGAAGAAGACATGGAAGTGATTGCTCTACTCATTGATAAAGTATTAAGAAATATCGATAACGAAGATATTTTAAATCAAGTAAGAGACGAAGTCATAAACATAGCAAAAAAATATCCGTTATATGGGAAAGGAAAACAGAAATGATTGAAAAAACAAAATTAATTCCTGATGGTAAAAAAGAATTAAAGAAATTACCAATCGTTGATTACACTGATTCAAAGTATTTATACTATCCAGTAACAAGTTCTAGATGTTCTGATGGTGAAACTTGTGTTATTGGTGGTCAATTTGTAAAAGTCGGAGAAGTCATTGGAACCAGAAAAGGTGCTTTCTTTGAACAACCTATGCATGCTACTGTAAGTGGTGAAGTGATGGGGAATGAGAAACACGTTGATCAAAGTGGAAAACTTGTAGATTGTTTAATTGTAAAAAATGATTTCAAGTATGAATTACATGAATCTATTAAAGACCGTACAGAAGAAGAAATTAACGCGTTAACAAAAGAAGATTTTGTTAATATTGTTAAAGAAACAAGTTTGGTTGGTCTAGGAGGAAGTGCATTTCCTACATATATTAAACTAAGTACAGAAGATCAAATTGATGTGGTTATGGCAAATGGGGTTGAATGTGAACCAAATTTGATTAGTGACTATGCATTAATGATGACTAATCCAAAAGCTGTTATCGAAGGCTTAATCTATGCGATGAAAGCTTCTGGAGCTAAAAAAGGAATTATTGCAATTAAGAAAAAATATAAAGCGATTGAAGAAAGATTAGCTTTTGATTTAAAAGAATATTCTAATTATGATATAAAAATTGTAAAAGTTGGTAATTATTATCCTCAAGGATGGGAATTACTTGCGATAAAGAATGCTTTAGGTATTAAGATTCCTCAAGGTGAACTGTTATCTAAGTATGGTGTACTTAATTTTAATGTGTCTACACTTGCATCTATATTTGCAGCAGTTAAACATAGATTGCCAGTATTGGAAAGATATATATCATTAAGTGGAGATGGTATCAAGAATCAAAAATTTAGAGCACGAATTGGTACTTTGATGACTGAATTGATTGAAAATGTTGGAGGATATAAAGATATCGATATTCCTAAGGTTTTAATCTTAGGTGGTCCAATGATGGGTGTGAATGTATCACAAGATGATATCGTCATGACACATACGACAACATCACTCATCGTTCAAAATCAGGAAGAATTATTTGAAGAACCATGTATTCATTGTGCTTCATGTGTCTATTCTTGTCCTGTTGAGATTCAACCAGTGCAAATTATGAACGCATATAAAATTAGAGATAAAGATATGATTAAAAATCTAGAGGTTAATAAATGTATTGAATGTGGACTATGTTCTTATGTATGTCCATCTAAAATTCATTTAACTGAAACCATGCGCAAAGCAAAACGCTTTGCGAGTAAATAGGAGGACGATATGATGCAAACAATTAAACAAACAAGTCCTTATATTCGTAAGGATGTAAGCACTAAGCGCATGATGATTGATGTGTTAATCGCTTTAATTCCTGTTGTATTATTTTCTATTTATAGATTCGGTTGGGATTCTGTTATTAGAATTGTAGTTTCGCTAGTTGTCATGGTAGGTCTAGAAGCAATCGCTTTTGGCATGATGCAAAAACCTGTCAAAAGTGACAGCTTTAAAGAGAGATTAAAATCAAGATATAAAACTTTTACAATCAATAACATTACCGCTCCTGCGGTAAGTGCAATAATATTTGCAATGTTGGTTCCTTCAAAGTTACCAATATACGCTGTAGTTGCTGGGGCTGGTTTTGGTATTATTGTAGCTAAGATGTTATTTGGTGGTATGGGATCTAATATCTTTAATGTTGCAGCTGCAGGGCGTATATTTATTGCACTGGCATTAACAAATATGTTTTCTGGAACTTATGAAGGTGTAGATATCATTGCTGGTGGAACTGCATTAACTGCAATTAGAACTGGTGCTGGATTTCCTTATACGTTAAATAGTTATTCATTAATCGATATGTTCTTAGGAAATATTCCTGGAGCAATGGGTGAAATAAGTGCATTAGCCATATTAATTGGTATGGCATATTTATTGATTCGTAAATCTGCAGATTTTAGAGTGATTGTTTCATCTTTAGCAACATTTACACTTTTAATATTTGTTGCAGGTTTAAAACTATATCCTGATCAAGTGATTGAATATACATTGTTCCACTTATTATCAGGTGGTATCTTATTTGGGGCTGTCTTTATGATCACAGATCCTGTAACATCTCCGATTACAAGACCTGGTAGATGGATGTATGGAATTCTAGTAGGGGCATTAGTTGTCTTAATTAGATTATTTGGTGCATATCCAGAAGGTGTTGCGTTTGCGTTGTTGTTTGCAAACATGTTTGTGCCTTTAATTGATTATCCTCAATGGTCGACAAATAAATTTAAACCAGCATTCTTTATTGGAACTGGTATTGCAATCCTAGGTTTAATGGCTATTGTATTCTTTGGCGTAGGAGGGTTAGCATAATGAAAAAATTCTTTGAAAAAAATCCAATGTTTTATTATACATTCGTATTAGCAGTCGTTTCAATTGCATGTGGTGTAGTCATTGGTGGTGTCAATGCGCTTACTGCCCCAGTTATAGAAGATAACTTGTTAGCAGCAAAAGTAGAGGCATTTGAAACTGTACTTAATGGTATAGATGATTTTGATGATATTGAAGTTGGTGATGATTATCCATCAACAATTCAAAGTGTGAGTAAAGGTTATGATGCAGCAGATAATGTATTAGGTTACATTTATGAAGCGTATAACACAAATAAATTTGGGAATATGACAATTGTTGTCAGTGTAGGACTAGATGGAAAAGTTATAGGTGCAACTTTTGTTGCAATCGAACAAACATATAATGTTCCAGGTACGAAAGAAAATCTAACATTATATATTGGATCTGACATTTCGAATTTAGCTCCAAGTAGTGACTTGATCTCAGGCGCAACTGGTAGTTTAACAACATTGCAAGCTTTATTAGCAGATGTCTCAGCAGCACACAGTTTAACTGCTGGTGCAATTATCTTAGATCCACTTGATGAAGTATATGGTACAGGCTATGTATTAGAAAGTGATGATGCATTTGTACCAACAGCACATGTGATTGCTAAATCATTAGTTATGCAAGGTGTTGATGAAGTAGGGTATGTTTATAGTTTATCTGGTAGTGGAGATTATCAAGATGGAACGCCTGAAAGTATTGTGATGGATGTTTATTTTAATGTAAATGATGAAATTGTTGAAATTTTATTACCAGTAAGCACATATAATCATTCAGGTGGAAGCTTTAAAAATAAAAATATTACTTATTTAGAATTATTTGTAGGGTTATCAAAAACTGAAATACAGGCTGTTATTGATACAGATCATTCTGATATAGTTGCAGGTGCTTCTAATACAAATGCATTAATTAATGAACTTTTAGAAGCATTCATAAGTGAGGTGGCATAAGATGAAAAAACAAAATTTAGTCTTACTTATTAATTTAGCTATTATGCTTGTGATTGGTCTAGCTTATATTGTAGTTAATCAAAGTGTGTCGCTTAAAGATGATGAAGATATTTTATTTGGACAAAAAGTTGATTTAGTAGATGGCATAAAATTAGCTAATCTACCAAGTATGTCAGCAACTTCAGAAAATTTTGAATTAATTGATTATAAATGGACAGCAGAAGATAGTAAAGGTAATGTTGTTGGTACAGTATATCGTGTGACCATTAAAAATGGATTTCCTTTAACAGGTTCTGGTCTAGATTATGGACTGATTGAATTTTTGGTTGGTATAACAACTTATAATGAAGTTTATGTTCAATATATTAATATTTATCAATCAGCATGGGCTGTTGTAGGTGTTCAAAAATATATGCAAGATAGTTATGATGGAATTAGCTATTTAAATGTTAATAATATACCAAGCTTTGATGCAGATATTGTATCTGGTGCAACTGATAATCCAGCTACAGTATCAACTGATGCGATAAAAGCGATGGTTCAAGAAGTTGTAGTGCTACATTATAACTTAACTGAAGAAGATATTTATGTAGATATATTTGGAATTATGGATTATGAACTTGTCAATGATGAAACGTTTGTGCCATCAGAACATATTACATCTAAACTTATGATCAAAGATAGTTCAGCAAATGACCTTGGATATGTTTATAGTATTACAGGTAGAGGTGAATACCAAGATGGTGCTTTTGACACAATCGTTATCGATATCATATTTGATATGAGTGGAGAAATCGTTGGTGTTGATCTTCCAGAAGATACATACAATCACTCATCTGGATCATACGGAACAAAAAATAAAACTTATTTAGAAGAATATGTTGGATTAACACTGGCTGATATTCAAGCAAAAGTTGATTCAAATGGTAGTCAAGATGTAACAAGTGGTGCATCTAATACGAGAGCATTAATTGATTTCTTATTAGAAGCATTTGTAAGTGAGGTGAACTAAGATGACAGAAGCTAAAAAAATTCCAGTAAAAAAAATACCTCCTAAAAAAGCAAAAGAAAAAGAAGAAAGTTTGATGGATATTTTCACAAAAGGTATCTGGAAAGAAAACGGAATCTTTGTGATGGTTTTAGGAATGTGTCCTGCATTAGCAGTAACGTCTACATTTGAAGGCGCATTTGGTATGGGTATTTTGGTTATGATCATTCTTACATTAACCAATACGACAGTTTCATCTATTAGAAAGTTTGTACCCTCTACAGTTAGAATTCCAGCTTATGTAATTATTATCGCAACTGAAGTAACAGTTTTAAAAATGGTTGTTGATGCATTTGCACCAGCACTTGCAGCTGAACTCGGGATCTTCATTGCGTTGATTACAGTTAACTGTGTTGTCTTTGGTAGAGCAGAAGCATTCGCTTCAAAAAACAAAGTATTTCCATCTATGTTAGATGGATTGGGTGTTGCAATTGGTTTTGGGATCTCATTATCTATGATTGGTTTTGCAAGAGAATTGTTTGGAACTGGTATGATTAAGTTTGGACAAGTTCTACCTTTAGGTTTTGAATATACATTATTAGGAAATGCTGGTTTGGATAAATATGCATTCTCTGTATTGGTTCAACCTCCAGGAGCGTTCTTAGTGATTGGATTCTTGCTTGCGATCATTACTGCACTGAGACAGTCAAAGAAAGGAGCTAAGAAATAATGAATTTACTCGCGATATTAATTTCTGCAATGTTAATCAATAACATTGTCTTAATGCAATTCTTAGGTCTATGTTCATTCTTTGGTGTTTCTACAAAGATGAAGTCAGTTGTTGGGATGGGTTTTGCAGTTATTGTTGTTATATTCTTAGCAGCATTGATCACATATCCTTTATATCATTTAGTTTTAGTACCATTAAATATAGCCTATATAGATACGATCGCATTTATTCTAGTAATCGCATCACTGGTACAATTAACAGAGTTAGTGATTAAACGAGTCAGTACAAGTTTATATAAATCTTTAGGAGTTTATCTTCCTTTGATTGCAACAAATTGTGCAGTATTAGGGGTTGCTCTAAATAATGTAGCTGTTCCTCAAAGTTATGTACAAGCATTAACTTATGCACTAGGTTCTGGATTAGGTTATGCATTTATTATTATTACATTTACAGCGATTAGACTTAGATTAGATAGCGCAAATGTGCCAAAAGCGTTAAAAGGAATGCCAATTGCATTAGTTACTGCAGGTCTTATGGCTTTAGCATTTCTTGGATTGTCAGGTATGATTTAATGCCACAATTTCTAATTTTAATGGCTATTTTGATCGGAATCATTGTTTTATATGTTGGCACAATGTATTTAAACAATAAAGTAGCAATTCCAGAAAGTTGTAAAGAAGCTTATTTAGAAGCTCAAAATTGTGAATCTTGCGCATCACGCGATGGTGGTAGTTGCGGATTTAGCGATACTCTTGAATTCATGAAGGAGGTCAAATTATGATAGAAGCATTATACCCCTTTATGATATTAGGTGCTCTAGGTGCTTTAATGGGAGTGGTTTTATCTTTAGCAAATAAGTATTTGACTGTTGTTGAAGATCCACGGATTAATGAAGTTGAAAAACTATTACCAAATTATAATTGTGGAGCTTGTGGGACACCAGGCTGTCATGCATTTGCTGAAGGCATTATTAACGGAGAAGTTAAAAATCTTTCTAGATGCAAACCAGGTAAACCAGATAAGCATTATAACCCTATTTTAGCGTATTTAAAAGAACACCCTAATGATGATGGTTCAATTAACGGTGTTAAACTTTAGGACATTAATTTGTCCTTTTCTTTTCTAGGTTATGATATAATAGTAAAGATGAAAGATGGAGGTAAACAAATGAAAAAAACAATAATTTTTATAATGATGTTAGCCTCTATTTTAGGGTTAGCATCATGTCAATCAGAAGAAGTATATACATATAATTATTACGATTACATGGATACTTTTATTAATGTATCACTTAGTGCGCCAAACGAGAAAGCTGCGCAAACCTATCAAGAAGATATTGACGCAATTTTTAGTATGTATCACGATTTATCGACTTCATATGAAGCGCTAGATGAAACATCTTCTTACATGCAAAATATTACTTCAATTAATCAAATGATTGGACAAAGAGTTGAAATTGATCAAGAATTATATGACCTATTAATGTTTGCAGAAGAAGTCAAAGTTTTGACAGATGATTATTTTGACATATCGATAGGTAAAGCTGTTGATGTTTGGAAAAATCTTATGACACAAGTGACAGAAGGTTATGATGTGGGAGATTTAGTATTTGTATATCATTATTATGATGGTGCAAAATCTGAAGAAAACAAAGTTTTAGTCAATCAAACAGGAATTATTACCTCTATTCAATATGATGAAAATAACGATGAAGTTATCTCAAGTATAACTGTCGATATCAATGAAGCACCTATCATTTTAGATAGATATGATGCATATGAAAAAGAAGTCTCTGATCTCAATTATCAAGAAGCTTTAGACGAGGTAGCACTTTTAGATTTTAGTGATAACCAAATCATTTTAGAATCAGAAAATGATCAATATTATGTAACCATTCATGGGGATGACATTAAACTTGATTTAGGTGCGATTGCCAAAGGCTATGCTACACAAAAAGCAGCAGATTATATCGAAGCACAAGATATCAATTATTATTCTATTGTTTCAGGAAGTAGTTCAATCATATTGGGTGAAAATAAAAATAGACCAGATGAAGATTATATTTTTAAAGTATCATTAGCAAATCCTGTAAAAACAGAAATTACTGATAAAGCTACATATGGTACATTAAATGTTAAAAATTTAAGTATTACGACAAGTGGAAATTATGAACAATATGTTCTTAATCAAGGGTATAGATACCATCATATCGTATCTCCAATAACAAAAGCACCAACACAGTTTTATCATACCGTTACAGTTTTAGGCCAAAATGCAGGTTTATTAGATGGACTTTCTACTGCACTATTTTCAATGAGCCCAGAAGTACTTGAAGCGTGGTTGTTGCTGCATCAAGAAGATTTAGATATCGAATTAGTTATCTTTAATCAGGAGCAAACAATCACAACGTATTTACAAGATAACGTTTTTGAGGAGCATTAATTATGCATAAGAAAACAACTAAAAATCAAAGAGATATCTTTTTGATTGTTATCCTACTGTTTGTAGTAGGTGGTTTTTTCTTATACTTTCAAGTCTTAAAGCCTGTAGAAGACGCAAGTTATGCACACATATATTATGGACCTTCAAATGAACCATTAGTTACGATTGATTTTATTAAAAACGAAGTCAATGTAATGGATACACAAAGTGTACCAAGTTCATATACGCAAAATTATCCAATCGTAGATGAATCTCAAAGAACTATAACCCTTTTAGGTGATTTTGAAGTTAATGGTATTAGACAAGTCGTTATTATAACATATGATTTCGGTAGTAAAACTGTTCAAGTGATCCAAGAGCAAAGCCCAAACAATATTTGTAGTAAAGAAGGAGCATCAAACGGAAGACCACTGATTTGCCTACCAAATCGTGTCCGTGTTGAATTTGAAACTGATAATGATTCAGATTTCACCGTTTAAACTTATGAAAAATACTAGAAAAATGATATTAATTGCAAATTTCTTAGCGATTGCAATTGTCCTTAATTTAATAGAATCAGCATTTGCGCTATCACCTATTCCAGGAGCAAAGCTAGGATTTGCAAATGTGATTACATTAATCATATTATATGTATATTCTTTTAGAGATAGCACTGCATTAACCTTACTTAGAGTAATTTTAGTAGGTGTTTTAAGTGGGCGATTATTAGGTCCAACTTTTTATATGAGCTTAAGTGGTGCAGCGGCAGCTGTGATTGCAATGGGTATCTTTAAAAAATTA
This sequence comes from Acholeplasmataceae bacterium, assembly GCA_021108415.1. Classification (GTDB taxonomy): domain Bacteria; phylum Bacillota_I; class Bacilli_A; order Acholeplasmatales; family Acholeplasmataceae; genus Mariniplasma. The sequence continues at coordinate 420,667 of JAIOQX010000006.1, forward strand.
AACATCTTCAGTATTCTTGGGGTAAGTGTTATTGGATCGATATTTCATGTCTTTGGACAAATTGGTGCAGGTATATTTGTAATAGGTAGTGTTGCAGTACTCTATTGGATGCCTTTAATGCTTTTACTTAGTATTCCAGCAGGAATTATTACAGGACTTGTGGCACGAAAATTTGTTGCATTATGGGATGTTTGGTATCATGAAGTATCTTAAAAGATAAATAAAAAAAATATCACTTGAATTATTAAAATAGTAATGATATAATGAACTAGCAAAAACTTACTATGGCTAAGAAGCTATGGCGGAAGGAGATTAGTTATGAAAACAGGAATTCATCCAAAATATAACGTTATTAAAGTAAAATGTTCTACATGTGGTTTTGAACACGAAGTAGGTACAACAGCTAAAGACTTTAGAATTGATACATGTTCAAATTGTCATCCATTCTACACAGGGCAACAATCATTTATTCAAGTTGCTGGTCGTGTTGAAAGATTTAACAAACGTTACGGGATCAATGCACAACAAGCTCAAGACAATCAAGATAAAAAAGACAATGAATAACGTGATGTTAAATCACGTTTTTTATTAAAATATTATAAATTAAGGGGAAAAACTATGTATCATACTTATAAAAATGGATTTATCGAAGTAGTATGCGGACCGATGTTTGCAGGTAAAACAGAAGAGTTGATTAGACGAATCAAACGCCTTGAATATGCAAAACAAAATGTCTTAGTGTTTAAACCCAAAGTTGATACTAGATATGCTAAAGAAGAAATCGTTTCTCATAATATGAGTAAAAAGCCTTCAATCATTATCGATAAAAGTCAAGAAATATTTACCTACATTAAAGATGATACAGATGCTGTTGTTATAGATGAGGTTCAATTTTTTGATCATGATATTGTCGATATTGCTGAACATCTAGCTGATAAAGGGATTAGAGTTATTGTCGGTGGTCTAGATCGTGATTTTAGAGGCGAATCTTTTGGACCGATGCCTGATTTATTATCAAGAGCAGAGTTTGTTACAAAACTTACTGCAATATGTGTAAAAAGTGGATTACCTGCAACTAGAACACAACGCATCATCAATGGTAAGCCTGCTCATTACGAAGATCCAACCATTTTAGTAGGAGCTAATGAATCATATGAACCTAGATCAAGACATTATCATGAAGTCCCAGGAAAACCAAAAAAAGTATAAGTTTATGAACGCTGCTTTAAAAGAAGCAAAAAAAGCAGCACTTAAAGACGAAGTTCCTGTTGGAGCTGTTGTCGTCTATAAAGATGAAATTATCGCAAGAGCACATAATCTAAGGGAATCCAAGCAAATTATACATGGGCATGCTGAATTTTTAGCGATGATGAAAGCTGCTAAAAAAATAGGATCTTGGCGATTGGAAGATTGTGAGATCTATGTTACAATGGAACCGTGTCCGATGTGTGCAGGCGCAATGATTCAGTCAAGAGTAAAAAAAGTTTATTATGGTGTCAAAGATTATAAAGCTGGTGTCGCAGAAAGTGTTTGTCAATTATTTGACCTACCTTTTAATCATAAGGTAGAAACTGAGGGATTGATTTTGCATGAAGAAAGCGAAAAATTAATCAAAACTTTTTTTAAAAGATTAAGAAACAAATAAATTAAGTCCCTATCAAGCATCATCATTCAATAGTAACTTGTGAACCTGGTCAGGTCTTGAACGAAGCAGCCATAAGCAAGTTTATTATGTGGGTGATGATGCTTGATAGGGATTTTTAGATGATTTACCATAATTATGTCTAAAAATTAGATGTAATGTTATAATAAAAATGACGGAGGTATTAATTATGAAATTGAATGCTAAGATTTTTAAACAATTAACAAATGAACCGGTTGAAAAACAAGTTATTGATGGGAAAACCGTAGAGTTTCACTATATGGATGAAACACCTTATTTAACTCAATATGCTGGAAGAGGTAGATTTGCGGTATGGACTTCAGATGGTACAGATTATAAAGTTTTAATAGAAAGTACTTATTATGAAGCCCTAAAACCTTTTTATGAATATGAAGTTAACGTAATTTGGCTAGGATTTTTAGACAAAGTATCGACTATTAGTAAAAAGATAAATAATAGATTTATTATCCCAACACTTGCATTATATGCAATAGGGGCGATTTTAGCGATTGTTTTTTTCCAAGAACAAACACTACCGATTTTATTGGGACTTATCATTTTGGTTGTGATTAGTAATATTTTTCAATCTAAAATGGTTAATAAAAAAGTCAGAGATGAAAATATAGCAACACAAGATAAAATTAGAGATTATATTGGACAAGAAGAGTTTGATCAACTTGTTAAATCTCAAGAAGAACATTATCAAACATATTTCAAATTTGAAGAACCAGTAAGTGATGAAGTTGAAATCGTAAATGAAGAAATAGAAGAAAAAAATGAAAATGAGGAATTAAATGATGGAAAATAATGCAATTAATGCGATTAGATTCTTAGGTGTAGATGCGATCAATCAAGCAAATTCAGGACATCCTGGAATTGTTTTAGGTGCAGCTCCAATGGCATATAAACTATTTACAGCACATCTAAATATTGATGTTAAAAAACCAAATTGGATAAATAGAGATAGATTTGTACTAAGTGCAGGTCATGGGTCAATGTTGTTGTATGCATTAAACCATCTTTCAGGTTATAAAATATCAATGGAAGATCTTAGAAATTTTAGATCAATCGGAAACACTCCAGGTCATCCAGAATATGGACATACTGAAGGAGTTGAAGCTACAACTGGACCACTAGGACAAGGTATTTCTAATGCCGTTGGTATGGCAATTGCTGAAACACATTTAGCTGCAAGATTTAATAAACCTGATTTTAATGTGATTGATCATTATACGTATGTCATTTGTGGTGATGGAGACTTACAAGAAGGTGTTGCACTTGAATCTGTTAGCTTAGCTGGACATCTTGGACTAGGTAAACTTATTGTTTTATTTGATTCAAATGATATTCAACTAGACGGAAAAGTTTCATTAGCTTATAGTGAAGAGCACAAGAAAAAATTTGAGGCAATGGGATGGCAACATATTTTAGTTGAAGATGGCAATGATTTAAATCTGATTAATAAAGCAATCAATAAAGCTAAAAAAGATAGCAATAGACCTTCAATAATTGAAGTTAAAACTACAATTGGATTTGGTGCAACTGAACAAGGTACATCTAAAGTTCATGGTTCGCCTATTGGAATGGAAGAAGCTGAAAAATTACGTGTGACATTAAATTGGCCGTATAAAAAATTTGAAGTACCTACAGAAATATATAATCATTATCGTAAAAAGGTAACTCTTAGAGGACAACGTGTTCATAAAAAATGGAATCAAATGTATCAAGAATATCAAAATCAATATAAAGATGAAGCTCAATTATTTGATGCATTTGTTAAAAATGATGATCAAATTGATTTAACATCTTTAGAAGATTTGTCGCAAGCAAAAGATGAAGCAACTAGAAATGTAAGCGGAAAAGTTTTACAAAGATTATCACAAAAACATTTAAATATTATAGGTGGATCTGCAGATTTAACGGCTTCAACAAAAGCTAAAGGCGCAGATGGTAACTATGATAGAGACCATAGATTAGCAAGAAACATTAATTTTGGTGTAAGAGAACATGCGATGGGTGCTATTGTTAATGGCATGACACTTCATGGAGGATTAAGAGTTTTTGGTGGCGCATTCTTCGTATTCAGTGATTATATGAAACCAGCGATTCGTTTAGCAGCAATTATGCATATTCCTTCAATATTTGTATTCTCACATGATTCAATAGCTGTTGGTGAAGATGGTCCTACGCATCAACCAATAGAACAATTAGCAGGATTAAGAGCAATTCCTAATTTGAATGTAATCAGACCAGCTGATGCTAGTGAAACGATCGCAGCATGGAAAATTGCACTTGAATCTAAAGATACACCAACTGTAATCATATTAACAAGACAAAATGTGACTAATTATGAGCATACAAGTTATGAAGGTGTGCTAAAAGGTGCATATATCATATCAAAAGAAGAAGAAGAACTAGATGGTATTTTATTATCTTCTGGATCTGAAGTTGACTTAGCAATGCAAGCAAAAGAAATCTTGAAAGAACAAGGATTAAATATTCGTGTTGTAAGTATGCCTTCTCAATTTGCATTTGAACAACAAACTAAAAAATATCAAAAACAAGTATTACCAAAGAGAAAGAAAATATTAGCTATTGAAATGGCTAGCAGCATGCCATGGTACAAATATACTAAAGATGTTTATGCATTAGATTCATTTGGTGCAAGTGCTCCAGCGGAAGACGTTTTAAAGGTGTTTAACTTTACGAAAGAAGCAATTGCTGAAGCATTTTTAAAAAAGACAATATAAAAAAGAAGTGATATAATGATCTACGATTGTATTGTAGTTGGTGGTGGGCATGCAGGTATTGAAGCCGCGCTTGCAACTGCCAGATTAAATAAAAATACGATGCTCATAACAGGCAACCTTAACAAGGTTGCTTCTTTGCCTTGTAATCCATCGATTGGTGGACCTGCAAAAGGCATTGTTGTAAGAGAAATAGATGCGCTTGGAGGTCAAATGGCTAAAAGCGCAGATCAAGGACAAATTCAAATTAAGATGCTAAATGCATCTAAAGGTCCTGCCGTGAGAGCGTTAAGGGCACAAATTGATAAATTAAAATATCCAAAAATAATGTTGGAAGTATTGAAAAACACAAAAAACCTGACTTTAAAAGAAGATTTAGTTGAATCAATGATTATCAACGACAATCAAGTTGAAGGAGTCATTTTAAATGATGGAACTAAAATACTATCGAAAACAGTCATTATTACTACAGGAACATATTTAAGTAGTAATATCCTTATAGGCAAAGAAAAAATTTTATCTGGCCCACAAGGTGACCCAACTACTTTTGGCATTAGTAAACAGTTAAAATCTTTAGGTTTTGATGTGATTAGATTAAAAACAGGTACTCCTCCAAGAGTTAAAAGAGACAGTATTGATTATCTTAAAACTTCGATACAACCAGGTGATGGATTAAATTACACATTTAGCTTTGATGATATTTATTATGAAGATAATCCACAAGAGTTTTGCTATTTGACACATACATCTGAAATCACACATGAACTTATTAATCAACATTTAAATGAATCTGCTATGTATAGTGGTGTAGTTGAAGGCGTTGGTCCAAGATATTGTCCATCTATAGAGGATAAAGTAGTTCGTTTCAGTGATAAAAATAGACATCAAATATTTATCGAACCGGAAAGTTTAGAAATTGATGAAATGTATATTCAAGGCTTATCAACAAGTCTCCCAAGACATGTTCAAGAAGAAATGATTAGAACAATTCCAGGATTAGAGCATGCTGAGATTGTTAAACATGCATATGCGATAGAATATGATGCTATAGATCCAATTCAACTATATCCGACTTTAGAAACTAAACTTGTAAAAAACTTATTTTGTGCTGGCCAAATCAATGGAACAAGCGGCTATGAAGAAGCTGCAGGTCAAGGATTGATGGCAGGTATTAACGCTTCATTGAAATTAGATCAAAAAGAACCATTTATTTTGCAACGACATGAAGCTTATATTGGAGTTTTAATTGATGATTTAGTCACAAAAGGTGTTCTTGATCCATATAGATTACTTACTTCAAGGGCCGAACATAGACTTTTACTCCGTAATGATAATGCAGATTTAAGATTAAGAACATATGGATATGAGATTGGATTGGTTAACGAAGATGTATATCACAAGTTTTTAGAAAAAAAGAAAAATTTCGAAAGATTAATTGAAATATCGTCTTTATATAAAGTGATGCCAAACGAAACCAATAATAAATATTTAGAATCAAGAAACTCTGCAAGAATATTTGAAGCAGTGTTTTTATCTGATTTATTGAAAAGACCTGAAATGAATAAAATTGATATTAAACATTTCATAGAAGAAAAATTTGATGACCAAATATATGAGCAATTAGAGATTAAAGTCAAATATGAAGGATATATACAAAAAGCACTTAGAGAAGCTGAAAAAATGCAAAGATTAGATCATAAAAAAATTCCTGATATGCTCGATTATAATAAAATAAACAATCTATCATCTGAAAGTAGAGAAAAGTTGATTAAAATACGTCCTAAGACCCTTGGACAAGCTTCTAGGATATCCGGAGTCAATCCAGCAGACGTTTCTTTATTGTTGATCTATATTGAATCAGAAAGTAGATTATAATTTATGTTTAAAGAAGATATAAAGCGTAATTTTAAAATAGAATTAACGCAAAAGCAATGTGATCAATTTGATCTATATTATGAATTTTTGATTGAATATAACAAAATAACGAATTTAACTCGAATTACTGAAAAAGAAGAAGTTTATTACAAGCATTTTTATGATTCGTTAACGCTCATTCAAACTATTGATCTTGCTCATGTGAACAGTATATGTGATATGGGAGCTGGAGCTGGATTTCCTAGTATACCATTGAAAATATTGTTTCCTCATTTAGATGTAACAATTATTGATTCTTTAGGGAAAAGAATTACATTTTTAAAACAACTTCTAAACAAATTAGAAATTGAAGATGTAAAGTTGATTTATGATCGAATCGAAAATTATGCACAATTAAACTCAGAAAAATTTGATCTAGTTACCGCAAGAGCTTTAGGGAAACTGCCTTTGATTTTAGAACTAGGTTTACCAATGAATAGAATTAATGGATATTTTATTGCATATAAATCATCTCTATATAAGGATGAAGTAGAGTCATCACATCACGCTCTAGAAGTATTAGGTGGTCAAATAGAAAGAATTGTTGATATCAAATTGCCGTTATTATATGGGGATCGAACTCACATTGTGATTAAAAAATATAAAAAAACACAAAAAAATTATCCTAGACCGTTTGCAATAATCAAAAAAAAATCGCTTTAAAAAAGGAGAAATCATGGGAAAAATAATAGCTATTTCTAACCAAAAAGGTGGAGTGGGTAAAACTACTACAAGTGTAAATCTATCAGCTGCCTTGGGAGAATTAAATAAAAAAGTGTTATTAATTGATTTGGATCCTCAAGCGAGTACAACTACAAGTTTAGGTATCAATAGGAGTTTATTGTATTCAACAATAACTGACGTATTACTCAATCAAATTGAAATTGAAGATAGTATCATACATCTATCCGATATCAATGTAGATGTTATTCCTGCAACAATAGAACTTGCTCATTTAGAAATTAAACTTGATATAGATGATAGAGAATATGCGCTAAATCAAAAAATACACAGAATAGCCCACTTATATGACTATATCGTCATCGATTGTCCACCATCACTAGGGTTGTTAACATTAAATGCATTATACGCTTCAAACTCTGTTTTAATCCCTGTTCAATGTCAATATCTTGCAATTGATGGATTAACTCAATTATTAAATACTATTAGAATTGTCCAAAAACAACTAAAAGTGAATAATAAAAGATTAGATATTGAAGGTGTTTTGTTAACAATGTTAGATAAGAGAACAAAAGCAGGATGGGAAATTGTACATGAAATAAAAGATTATTTTAAAGCAGGAGTATTTGACACCATCATTACAAGTAATGTAGCAGCACAGGTTGCACCTACTTATGGATTACCTGTAACAACATTTGCACCTAGATCTCCAGCATCAAAGCTCTACAAATCATTAGCCAAGGAGGTTGTTGCTAATAATGAAAGAAGATAAAAAACCTAGAACATTAAACGATTTGTTAAAAGAACATCACGTTGATGATGTTTTGGATGGAGAAGTTATTGATGAGATATCTCTAGACGAAATTAAACCCAATCCTTTTCAACCTAGACGAATATTTGATCAAGAAAAAATAGATGAACTTGCACAATCTATTAGAGAACATGGGATTTTTCAGCCTATAATCATTAAAAAGGTTAAAAAAGGTTATATTATTGTATCAGGCGAAAGAAGATATAGAGCAGCACAAATAGTAGGTTTAAAAACTATTCCTTCAATTGTTAGACAATATGAAGAATCAAAAGTAGCTGAAATAGCATTAGCCGAAAACTTACAAAGAGAAAACTTAACACCAATTGAAGAAGCCGAAGCATATAAAGTTGTAATGAATCACTTAAATCTTACACAAACAGAATTGGCTCATAAAATAGGAAAGAGTCGATCACATGTAACAAATATGCTCGGATTACTTAATCTTCCAGAAGAAACACAAAATATGTTACTTACAGGACAAATTAGTATGGGGCATGCTCGAGCACTAAGTAAATTAGAAAGTGCGACACAAATCAATAAATTAGCTAAAATGATTTTAGCCAAACAACTTAGTGTTAGACAAGTAGAAGTATTAACACAAAGTGAAGATAAAACTAATAAAATTAGAAGAACACCAAAAACTAGATATGTATCTGAAGAAAAACAACTCACTTCATATTTAAAACATAAGGTGAGAATTGATGATAAAAAAATCACAATCTATTACGAAGAAAACGGATTGGATTCTATGTTGGATAGGTTGTTAAAAAAATGAAATACGATTTAAATGATAGGATTACTCTAAAAAAACAACATGTGTGCGGTTCTTATGATTGGATAGTTATAAGAACCGGTGCAGAATTAAAAATAAAGTGTGCAAAATGTAATAGAGAAATTATGATTTTAAAAAAAGAATTAGATAAAAAAATCAAAAAAACAGTAAAAATAGACTAACTAGAATAAATGATGTGCCAATTTCGGGTTAAACATCCATTTAAAATGCCTATTTTTGATGATATTTTATAAAAATAAAAAAAAATTTATAAAAGTGTTGATTTTTTCAATATGATAAGATAGAATAGTAAGGCAAGCCCAAAAATGGAGGGGTAGCGAAGTGGCTAAACGCGGCAGACTGTAAATCTGTTCCTAACGGTTCGGCAGTTCGAATCTGCCCCCCTCCACCATTCTATATAAAGCCTTAAAAAAACAATATATGAAAATGCATCTTAGATATTGACAAGGCTCTTTTATAATGATAGAATGTATAAGCACGCGCAACAGAGCGTGGAAGCAAAAGGTCTTTGAAAACTGAATGATGATGAGTGTATCAAAAGAAGAAACAAAGCAACAAAAAAGAAACAAACAAAGCTAGAAAACAAAAAGAGCTATTAACAAACAAAC
>JAIOQX010000005.1 GCA_021108415.1 Acholeplasmataceae bacterium
AGGAGGTTTTTACTGTTTTATCTATTAAAGTCCTTGACTTTTAATAGTTAGTCACATCCTCATATATCATATTATATCATGTTGATAAAAAAGTGCTTATTAATATTTGTTATAATTTTTGTGGGGTTTATCTGAGTTTAGATAAATAAAAATCAAAAATATAAATATGATAGATAAAGATATACAAAAGAAAAAAAATGGTATAATATTTATATATAAGAAATACCACATCAAGATATATAAAAAATATTAAAATATTTCAAGGAGAACAAGATGAGACGTATAGTGGGAATATTCCTCTTTATAAGTGCGCTTATTTTTTTAGTAGGATGTGTAGAAGATACTGATGACTTAACTGATATAGATGGCACAGATGATATCGTTGATCAACCTATAGATGATATAGATGATATTGTTGATCAGCCAATAAATAATTTAGACACATATGGGTTTGAATTTGAAATGCTTTCATATACAAATCCTATGTTTAATGTAAATATTACAGATATAGTTTTTGATGTCATTCAAAGAAAAATACATTTCCATTATGAAATCCTAGATTATACAAACGCTTCTAGATATTATTTTGTTTACGGATATGAGCATAAAGATCAACGTCCATTTCATCCTCTTGGGCAAAATAATTTTAAATCAAGTACTGATTATACATTAGATTTGATTTATGATACCAATAATCCAGAAGCTTATGTATCGGTTGAAATGGGAAGATATAGCGCATCTCTTTCAGTCATTGGAGAAAATGTAGCATCCAATTCTGCAGGGTTTAAATATAGAATCAAATCTATAGAATCTAGAGCAGAAATTGATGATTATAATATCTATTTACCAACTGATGATAATGATCCATATCATCAAGCAAATGCGATTTTTAATGTTCATGATCCAGAACAAACCATTACATCTGTAAACTTTGTTTTATCAGTTGTCTTTATGGATAATTATGTCGTAGAAGAACAAACCATAGAAGTCAATTCATCAATGTATACGAATGATTGGTTAATCATTGAAACTGTGCATTTTGCAAATTTATCACCGACTGTTCGTTATCAAATAACAGCCTATATCAGTGGACATGATGGTCAATTTGAATATGAGCATGTTAAAATCGGAATATCTCAAAACGAGATGCAAAATAACTATTTTATAAGAGAAGCATTCCATGGTCTTTATTGCGAGATTCAATCTTCTGTCAAAACAGACGAGACAACACATATTATATTAAACGTTGTAAATGAAGGCATTTTTCAAATAGATGGAGAAACACCAGTTCTATATTTAAATTTTTATCACACTAGAGCAGATTATGATCCATATTTAAGTATCGAACTTAACGAAGGTATAAACGATTTGATTTTAACGAATACAGAAATTACTTTGAGTAATATTATTAGAGTAGAAGATTTAGCACGCACGATTGTTTTTTCTCAAGCAGGTATATATACAAGTTAAGTTGATAAATACTACATGAATAGACTCATAAAACCTCGTTTATTGAAAATGAGGTTTTTTTTGATAGTTTTATTTAAAAACAATAAACTCTTGAAAATGTAATATTTAAAGATATATGCTAAAATAAAAGATAAGAAAACAAGATGAAAAAACAAGGGGATATATATGAAATTAGTCAATTGGAATGTTAATGGATTTAGAGCAGTGATGAAAAAAGGATTTGAATCTTTTTTTAAAGATATAAATGCTGATATCTTTTCTATACAAGAAACGAAGATGCAAGAACTTCAAAAAGAATGGAGTTTTGATGGATATTATGAATATTGGAATGATGCGGATAAAAAAGGTTATGCAGGTACTGCTGTATATACAAAGATTAAACCTAATGAAGTAATCTATGGTATTAATGGAGAAGGATATAATGATGAAGGTAGAGTAATCACCCTATCTTTCGATGAGTTTTATTTTGTAACATGTTATGTTCCAAATTCAAAGCGTGAGTTATTAAGATTAGAAGGTAGAATGGAATTTGAAGATTTAATGAGAGATTATTTAGTGAAACTCGATCAAGTTAAACCAGTAATCTATACAGGAGATTTAAATGTTGCGCATATGCCAATTGATTTAAAACATCCAAATTCAAATACTAGAAATCCTGGCTTTACTGATGAAGAGAGAAATAAGTTTTCTTTACTTCTTGAAAAAGGCTTTGTAGATACATTTAGAACACTTTATCCAGATACGATAAAATACAGTTGGTGGAGCTATATGTTTCAGTCAAGATTAAAAAACGTTGGATGGAGAATAGATTATTATATAGTCAGTCAAAGACTGATGGATAAAGTAATTGATTCACAAATACTAACTGAAATAGAAGGCAGTGATCACTGCCCGGTAAGCTTAGATATTAAACTTTAAGAGGTTATATATGAGAGAAACAGAACTTTATCTACCTGTTAAAAACTTATTAATTTCACAAGGGTTTGATGTCAAAGCTGAGGTGAAAGACATAGATGTACTTGCTATGAAAGATGAGTTTATGCTTGCAGTAGAATTAAAGACAAAACTATCAATTAAATTAATATATCAAGCAATTGATCGGCAAAAGATTGTCGATCAAGTTTATATTGCACTTCCGAAATCAGCAATTAAAATTAGATCAGCTTCGTATAGAAACTTAAGTTATTTATTAAAAAGATTAGAAATCGGATTAATTTTAGTAGATGATCAAGTTGCTGAAGTCAATATAGAGGCAAATATCTATGATATGGAAAGATCAAGAACCAGATATAAAAAAAGAAAGCAACAAACTCTAAAAGAATTTCGCTTAAGAAAGTTTAATAAGAATACTGGTGGTACAAGAGATAAAAAGATAACCAGATATAAAGAATCAGTAATTGAGATTGCCGTCTATATGATTGAACATTATCCGTGTTCACCTAAAGAAATTAAAGCAGCAACTCACATCCAAAAGACAGCATCCATCCTACAAAAAAACTATGAAGGATATTTTTTAAGAGTCTCTAGAGGGTTATATCAAGTTAATGATGATAAAATTGAAGAGATATTAAAGTTAAAAAAATTGTTAAAAGAAGGTGTGTCAAATGAAAATAGCTAAGATTATATCTGCAATCGGTGTACTTGCGATGACGATTGCTTTATTAAACGGATTTATTAATGGTAGTTTTTTTGATGATGGATCAATCATCTTAAACAATCCTTGGGGGATTGTTTCACTTGTTGATTTATATGTAGGATTTATTATATTTTCTATGTGGATTTACTTTCGAGAAGAAAAGAAGGTCTATAGTATTTTATGGATTATATCTGTAATGGTTTTAGGATTCTTCTCGGTTAGTGTATATGTTTTGATTGCTTTGATTAAAAGTAATAATGATTGGCTTGAATTCTTTTTGGGATATCAAAAAGAAAATCTTATTAAAGATTTAATTAAAAAATGAAAAATCTTTTAAAAGAAGTATCTGAAGAACTCATCTTAGTTTTGAAGGGCAGAACTCTAGATACATTGATACCACCAATTTTATTCGCAATTGTTTTAAGTTTTTTTAATTTAGAAATTGCATTGGTGACCTCAGTTAGTCTAGCTGTTATTATATTAGGCATTAGAATATATAAGAAAGATGAAATCAAATATGCACTTTTTGGGTTTGTTGCTATTTCAATTGCTGCATTCTTTTCCTATTTAAATCAAAGTCCAGTTGATTATTTTATTCCAGATATTATTGGTAGTGCATTATCTGTGATCATTGCGGCCATCTCTTTAGTTATTAGAAAACCAATGGCAGCATATTTATCACATTTAACAAGAGGATGGCCACTTGATTGGTTTTGGAGAGATGATGTTAGACCAGCTTATATGCAAGTGACTTACTTATGGTTTGCATATTTTATATTTAGAACCATATTAGAATCAGCTATTTATTTAACTGGAAATGTTGGACGATTTGTATTGGTAAATACATTATTAGGCTTTCCGTTACTGATCTTGATATTGACTATAAGCTATATTTATGGCATTTATAGACTAAGAAAACTTGGTGGACCAGGTGTTGATGAATATATAAATGATAAAGAACCTCCTTATAAAGGTCAAACAAGAGGTTTTTAAGATAAAAAGTTTTTTTACTTGTATTTAAAAAATATTGTGGTAAGATGAAGGTGTATTCCCCATATATAGATTTTTAGTTTTTACTGAATTGAAGATATTGTAAGGAATTAAGGATTCAATAGATTTAAAGCAAGATTTATGTTAATTACGTTTTAATATTTAAGTTTTTAATATTTAAGATTAGATTTAGTTTATATATAATTGTTGGATTATATATGGGGAATACTCTAATATAAAGCACCTTTAAGAGGTGTTTTTTATTATATCAAAGCGTATTAAGAAAGGTTTTACTAAATCAGTGATAAAATCGTTTTAATAAATGAGGTGATTGATATGGGATTTAAAGATCTATTTGTGATGTTTAAAACGGATACAACAAAGAAGTTTAAAGTAAGTGTAATTGTTTCAATAGTCTTGTTTATCGTAATGATTGTTACTTTCTTGCATGGATTTTTATCTGTAAGATCAAATTATGTATATGATTTAAATACACATATAACAATCATGTATTTTAGTTTTCTAGGTGGAATCATTGCATTTATGGTTAGAAACTTCTCTAAACATAAATTTTTTAAGGGTCTTGGATTGATTCTTTTAAAAGTCTTTGTGTTGCTAATAGCTGCTTATATTTTGTATGCATTAGCATTGCAAACATTGATCATTCCAGATTTATATATAAATGATACATTATTTATTTTAGCTACTTTGATAAGCATAACAATTATTAAACTTATTTTAGGCTAATCATGTTATAATATAAAAAAAGTTGAAGGAATTATTTATATGTATGTTGAAGTAGGCAATTTCTATTATTTTTTATATTTTGCAATCGCAATTTTAATTACGACAGGCTTAATCTTATATTTAAAAAATAAAGATGACAAGGTTAAAAGAAAAGTCATCTTATTTTTGTTATTTTCTGCATTTGCCCTTCATTTTATCAAGTTATTATTTTATCCATATAATACAATGTTTCCAGAAATTATCAGAAAGTCATCATTTGAAAATGTATGTGCAGTTTCGACTTTGGTATTTCCATTTATATTTTTATCTAAGAGTAAGATTTTAAAAGATTATATGATTGTTGCGGGTATTTTTTCTGGATTTATAGCCTATATTTATCCTACAGAAGCAATATTTGACACCTTCGATAGTGTTTACTTTGGCATGAAAGGTGCATTTAGCTTTGATGTGATTAGGTTTTATTATGCGCATCTAGTGATTTTTCTAGCTCCATTTTTAATGGGATACTTTAAGCTTCATGAATTCAAATTCAAAAGACTCATCTTTTTACCAATTATGATTATGCTCATGCTAACAACAATATATTTAAATGAAGTCATCTTGCTAAATTTAGGATGGATAGATCCTAATGGTTTTGGCGATGTGAATATAAGAAACTCATCTTTCGTGTTTGGAGTTTCAGAACATTATAAAAATGCAGCAAGTATTTTTGATGTCTTTGTTTTTGACTTTTTAAAAACAAATCCATTTAACGGAAACCAACAGTATTGGCCAGTTATTTGGATGATTGTTCCAATATTTGTGTATTCACCTATTTTAGCCTTGATATCAAATATACCGTTTTTTATACAAAATAATGTTTCAAAATTGAGACATAAATAAAGTTTTTTCATTTTAAAATTATAAAAACAAACACTTTAGCATCTAGAATTCTAGATAAACTAAGGTGTTTTTTTAAATACATATCAAAGATATGAAAAAAACAATAAATAAAAAGTATAGAAAAGTGTTGACAACATATACTATGCAATGTATAATATAAGCCATAAGGTAGTATGAGGTGAATTTATGAAACAGCAAGTGAAAAAAGGAATTCTTGAAATATTCGTTTTAGCCATGCTCATGAAAGGTGATTCATATGGATACAAGATTGTAAATGATCTTGTAGAACATATACCGATTACTGAATCAACGCTTTATCCAATCTTAAGAAGATTAGAAAAAGCAAATGAGTTAAATACTTATAATGAATTGTTTCAAGGAAGAAATAGAAAATATTATCAAATAACAAAAATTGGGAAAAAACATGTGGAAGAGTTCTTAATTGAATGGGAAGATGTTAGAAAAATTTTTGATATATTGATGAAATGAGGATTATATGAAAACTTTTTTAAAAGAACTAGAAAAAGAATTAAAAAGCAGATTTTATGTCAATGAGGTTTCTGATATCATATCTTATTATGAAGAGATGATACAAGAAAGATTATCTGATGGAGAACTTATAGAGGATATCTTAAGTGACTATGATGCAAAAGAAATCGCAAAATCAATGACAACTGATGTCATCATGAAGCGTGCAAATGATACGTATAGAGTGGTTGCGAAAAGTTCAAAACAGCTTTTAAACTTCTTGTTGTCCACACCATTATTAGTCCCAATTGGATTTGCATATATTATTATGCTTATTGTATTTGGGTCTATCATCTTAGGATTAGGTGCAGCCATTATTTCAACATTAACAGGTATTGTGATTGTTTTAGTTAATATGCTTGAATCTGGACTAGGTCAAGCAGAAATCTTTGCATTTGTTGGCTTATCATTAATCGGCTTTTCATTTATGGCTTTTATGTTTATGTGGTCTTCAAAAATTGCGATATACATTTCTAGACAGATGATTCAATTATTTAGTAAACTAGCTAAGAATAAGGAGAAAAAGTATGAAGATATTTAATAGAATCATTTTATTAGTATTTGTGATTGGTGTTAGTTTAGTAGCTGTAGCATTTAGTCAAGGTCTTGATTTAAGAAATCTTGGAGATTTCTTTATTGATGATGAAGCATATGGCGATCAAATAGAGTATGTATCTACAACAGTTATTGATGAGATAAATATTAATGTAGATACTAGACATATTATTGTCAAAGAATCAGAGACTGATGATCTTTATCTTACATATTACTCAAAAGAAGATGACACGTGGACAATTAATGAATCAAATGGTGTTCTTTCTCTAATACAAAAAAGTCAACCAACATCTTTTTCTTGGTTTAAATTCAAATTTGGGTCTTATGAAGTGATGTCTTTGACACTATTTATACCTTCTGACTTGAGTCTAGATTATACATTATTAAGCGATACTGGTGAAATCAAATATATAGACGGGCCAAGTCAGGCTAATCATGTCAATGTTGAAACGGATACCGGAAGTATAAAATTAGAAAACATAGATTTAAATAGTTTGAGTGTTAAAGTTGATACAGGAACCGTCAGAGTAAAAGATTTAAACACATTACAAGATATAGATGTTTTAGTGGATACAGGTAGTGTATACGTCGATGAAGTTACATCTAATAACCTAGATATATATACCAATACTGGAAGTATTATTGTCACTAATTCTTTTATATCAGCTCTTATGGATTTAGAAACTGATACAGGTTCAATTAATGTAGAGGAAAGTAGTGCAAATGCTTATGATCTGAGAAGTGATTTAGGATCAGTTGATTTTGAACATTCTACATTAGCTAATATGAGTTGTGATCTTCAAACTGATACAGGAAGTATTAGAGTTAATGGAGATGCTCAAGGCAAAACATATCGTTTAACAAATGGCTCTATTATGTTAAACATAGAAGTAGATACAGGCAGTATTACAGTTAATATATTAGATTAAAGAAAAAGCATCATATCAAAATTTGATATGATGCTTATTATTTTATACGTTATAAGTAGTAGAAGATGTGTCTCCACCTTTACCAGTCCAATTGGTATGGAAGAATTCACCTGATTTCTTATCAACACGCTCATAGGTGTGAGCTCCAAAATAGTCTCTTTGAGCTTGTAATAGATTAGCAGGAAGTCTATCTGTGGTATATCCATCAAAATAGCTTAAAGCAGCGCTTAGCGCAGGTACAGGAATGCCATTTAAAACAGCAGTAGAGATGACTTTTCTCATGGATGGAAGACATGATTTAACTGTCTTTTCAAAATATGAATCTAATAGTAGATTTTCTAATTTTCCATTTTTTTCATATGCTGACTTGATCTTATCTAAAAAGACAGATCGAATAATACAACCGCTTCTCCACATCAATGCAATCCCACCGTAGTTTAAATTCCATTCATAAGCTTTTGCAGCTTCTTTCATTAAAGCATAACCTTGAGTGTATGAAAGAATCTTTGCGCCATATAGTGCTTTTTCTAAATCTTCTAAAAATGCTTCTTTGTTTTCTAATACTTGAATGTCTTCTTTTGGATAAACTTTAGCAGCTTTAACTCTTTCATCTTTTTGAGATGATAAGAATCTAGAAAAAACGGATTCAGCAATTAAAGTTAAGCCAACACCCATGTCAAGTGCAGCATTAACGGTCCATTTTCCAGTTCCTTTTTGACCTGCTGTATCTTGGATTTTATCTATTAAATAAGTTCCATCTTTTTCTTTATATGCAAGAATATCTGCAGTAATTTCTATTAAGTAGCTATCCAGGTCACCTTTATTCCATTTAGAAAAAGTATGAGCCATGTCTTCATTAGATAAACCTAATAAAGACTTCATGATATGATAACTTTCAGAGATTAATTGAATATCACCATATTCAATACCATTATGAACCATTTTAACAAAATGACCTGCGCCATCTTCACCGACCCAGTCACAACAAATGCCACCATCTGGGGCTTTTGCAGCTATTTTTTGTAAGATAGGTTTAACCAAAGGCCATGCCTCAGGTGAACCTCCAGGCATAATCGATGGACCTTTTAGGGCACCTTCTTCACCACCTGATACACCAGTTCCTATATATAAAAGATTGTGCTCTTTTAAATATTTTGTTCTTCTGTTTGTATCTGTATATAATGAATTACCGCCATCAATGATAACGTCTCCTTGATCAAGTAGAGGAATCAATTGATCAATAACTTGATCGACTGGATTTCCTGCTTTAATCATAAGCATGATTTTACGGGGTTTCTTTAATAAACTTACTAATTCTTTTAAGTCAGTTGTACCTGTAATTGGATAGTTTGATGCACGTCCATTTAAAAAGGTATCTATAGTATCTTGTTTTCTTGATGAGACAACAACACTAAAACCTTTGCTTGCTATATTTAGGGCTAGATTTTCACCCATCACTGCAATGCCTATTAATCCGATATCTGATAATTGTTTCATATAATAACCTCGTTTCGTATTTTGCGTAAAACATTTATATCTTACATATTATTTTAACATAGGAACGATGAACAAGACAAAACGAAACTAAAAAAAGAATAAATCTTACTTTAAAAAATTTAAGTAAAAAAAAACATATTCCCTCTTAATGAACATTAGTGTATAAATATTGTTGATAAACGACAATAAAATAGTTTTATTATTGTATGTAATAGACAATGAAGTAAAAACTAACTTCGCATATAATGAAATCAAGAGGTGATCTATATGTTTATATTAAAAAATGCATATTTAGTGCATGAAAACAAAACAGTAAATTTATTAGTGAATTTAAATAAGGTCAGAATACTAAATGAAAGTCTAGATTCATTTGAACAAACAGATATTATAGATTTAGAAGGTAAAATGGTGTTAAGAGGTTTCTCAGATACTCACATGCATTTAGATAAAGCACTCATTGGAGATAAAGTCATCAATCAAAGTGGGACATTAGAAGAAGCAATCAAAATTATGACCTCATATAAACCAACCATGAGTGATGATGATATCTATGAGCGAATGAAAAAAGTTATAGATATGGCGTATGATAACGGAACAAGATATTTGAGAACCAACATTGATATAGATGAGGGTATTAAACTTAGAAGCTTAAAAATCATCCATAAATTACGAGATGCATACAAACATAAGATGGTTATAGAAAGCATTGCATTTCCACAAGACAGTTTTTTAGGCAACGAAGAAAACTTTAAGTACTTAGAACAAGCTTTAAAACAAGGTGCAGATGTACTAGGTGGAATTCCAGCATATGATCTTGATCCTAGACAACATCTAAAGAGATTGTTTGAACTAGCAAAAAAATATGATGTAGATTTAGATGTTCATATTGATGAAACAGATAATCCTAATACTTTAACGATTAAAGATTTAATTTCATTAACTAAAACATTTGATTATCAAGGTAGAGTTACAGCAGCACATTGTTGCTCATTAGCAAGTAATGATAAAGAAGTAGTTGATCAAATTTTAAAAGATGCAAAGTCCGCAGAGCTAAATATTGTTCCACTACCAAGTACAAATCTTTACTTACAAGGTAGGGGAGATACAAAAAACATTAGAAGAGGAATCGCACCTATAAAATCAATTGTCTATGATCATAAAATTAATATCTCAATAGGTTCTGATAATATTAGAGACCCATTTAATTGTTTTGGGAATGCTAAACCTTTAGAATCGGCTCTTATTTCAGCGCATGGTGCACAAATGGGGGCGACTGAAGACTTTAATGTATTATTTGATGCAATTAGTAAAAATGGTATGAAAATCATGCATAAAGATTACCATATTGAAAACGCAAAATTCTTCATTGTCATAGATTCAACTTCACCAAGAGATGCGATCATTGGGGTTGCTCCGATATATGGATATATGGAAGATTATAAATTTATACTTAAGTAATGAAAATGGTATTGCTTTTTGCAATACCGTTTTTTTACTTATCACTGATATCTTCTAATAGGTTGATTTGAACATATAGAGCTAGATAAAAATCAAAGAAGTGACTTTTTATATTATTGATTCTATATCCTAATTTTTCGATTACAGATAATCTGTATTTTAATGAATTCGTGTGAATGTATAGTGCATCAGCTGTCTTCTTAATAGAAAATCTACATTGAATATATTTATAGATGGTGTTCATTAAAGGTAGGTTTGTTTTCTTTTCATAATCAAGTAATCTACCTATAATCGAAATAGAAAAATCATGAAGTTCTTCATAGTTAAGTGACTTCAATAAACTTATAAGTCTAACGTGATTTTCATTAAAAATAGATAGGTCAATATTTTTTCTGTTTGCGTTGGTCACTGTTTTAGAAAGTATTGCAAATACTTTTGGAATTTCATGAGCTTGGTCAATAGGATTAGAGTAGGCAAGCTTAATTTTAGTATTAGGAATATCAATTTCTAAGCGAGCATAAAGTAATTCTATTGTCTCTAAAATGTTAGATTCATAAGTTGTGTTCACGATAAATAGTATTAAATCATCCATGACAATATATCTAAGCGTTTTGTGAGGGATTTCCAACAATTCAATAATTAAACTTTGGATGCAGTAAACTGATTGCTGAGGGTTGTGTTCTCCTTTTATGGAAAACAACATCAAAAATAATGGAAATTTCACATCCCAGTTATAAAACTGAGAAACTTCCATAAGTTCTTCGTTTGTGTTGTAATTCGAAGTTATATTACTGACAAAGCCCAATAGAAATTGATTTTGTCTCATAAAAATTTCTCTCTTTTTTTGAAAAACAAATATCGCAAGCATCTTATATATTTCTGCATAATTATATAAAAGATATCTCTTTTCTTCGGTGGTTAATAGAGCTATACGATAGATAATCTCATTACCATATTCAATGTTCGTTACATATAAGAGTAAATCTTTATCCTTAACAAGTGTATTTGTTGGATGAGAATACTTCTCATAATAAGATCTGATCACTTCATTTGAACAATGAAGTTTTTTTGATACTGGATTAAAAATTAGAACCTCTAAATCAGCTATATCCTTAGCACTTTCAACTAATGCTTCTGTAGAGGGATTATCACTTATGCTATTTAAGATATTAGTATAAAAAGGGGTTAGGTTGTTTCTGTTATATTCACTACCCTGTATTTCGCTTAAAATAGAATTAAAAACAGTAGACAGATTTGCGTCATAATCAATGGTGATGATTGGAAAATTTAGAAGGCTTGCTTTTTCAATGATTTCTTTTGGTATGCTTTCAACATATCTATGTATTTTAACGATAATACCAGAACTATTCTTTTTATCTAATATGTCTAAGAGCTTATTAAATAAAGCAACATCTTCTTTAATTGGATATAAGGTTGTTAGAATAAGTGAGTTTTCGATAACGTATTTTTCAAACTCTGGAGTTTCTAAAACTGAAACACTAGATACAAGTCGGTCTAGGTTAGTCTTACCAGTTAAAACTTCATAAGACTCAATGACGTTAATTTTTAAAAGTTGACTTAATTTAATCATATGTAACTCCTTTTTATTTTATTATATCAAAAAAATTAACAAAAAACCTATTTTGTTGTTAGAAAGCGATATATAAAAGGTATTCCATTTGTAACTTATGCACATATATTTTATGAAAACGCTTTGATATACTTAAAGCGAAAACAAAGAGTATTAGAAAATATAGAAAGGATTTGAATTGGATTATGCAAAAAATTAATGTATTTAAAATTCCAATGTCTGCACCAGATGATTTAACAGAATTTAAAAAACTTGTTGATGAAAAACAAATTATCGCGAATGATATTATTGCAGTATTGGGAAAAACTGAAGGTAATGGTTGTGTTAATGATTTTACAAGGGCACTATCTACAACGGTGTTAAAATCGTATTTAGCTAAAGAGTTAAACTTAGAGGAAAATGATGTGCTACATAAAGTAGCTTTCGTGATGTCAGGTGGAACTGAAGGTGTCATGGCACCACATGCAACTGTATTTACTAAATCAGATGTTGCTACTAAAAGAAGAGAGGGCAAATATTTAGTTGCATCATCAGGATACACTAGAGATTTTCTTCCAGAAGAAATTGGAACTGTAGTGATGGTTCAAGAGGTTGCAAGAGTAGTTAAAGAATTGATGAAAGATGCTGGACTAGATAGTACAGATGATGTTCATTTTGTTCAAATAAAATGTCCTCTACTTACATCTGATCGAATTCAAGACGCATATGATAGAGGATTTGATGTAGTTGTAACTGACACATATAAATCTATGGGCTATTCAAGAGGTGCTTCAGCACTAGGTGTTGCAGTTGCACTTGGAGAAGTAGAGTCAGAAAAAGTGACAAATGAAGTTATTTGTCATGATTGGTCATTTTATTCGAGTGTTGCATCAACTTCAGCTGGTATTGAGTTAATGAATTGCGAAATTATATTATTAGGTAACTCTAATAATTCAGCATCAGATCTTTCAGTTGGACATAGTGTCA
The DNA here is from genome assembly GCA_021108415.1 of Acholeplasmataceae bacterium. Taxonomy (GTDB): domain Bacteria; phylum Bacillota_I; class Bacilli_A; order Acholeplasmatales; family Acholeplasmataceae; genus Mariniplasma. The sequence goes on from JAIOQX010000005.1 coordinate 13,250, forward strand.
TGAAAGATGCAATTGATTTAGAAGCAATTATCGAAGCTTTAGATAGCGCTGGAATGAAAGTTGATAAACTACCTACTAAAGAGCAAGCAAAAGATATAGTTAATGTATTAGCTAAAGCTGAAGCAAGTACGAAAGGTAAAGTTAGAGGTAGAAGAAATACAATGCTAACAGATTCTGACATAAATCATACAAGACATGCTAGAGCAGTTGTTAATGGAGTCATTGCCGCTGTTGTCGGAGATCCTATGGTTTATGTATCTGGTGGTGGAGAGCATCAAGGTCCTGATGGTGGCGGACCAATTGCAGTTATTATTAATAAGAAATAAATAAACAAAAAAAATAAAAAAATAGAAGGGTAGAAAAACTTATGAATTTAATTTTAATGCTTATCCCGTTGTTCGTAATTGTTTTCTTCTTAGTGAAGAAAAAACACATGCTTGTTGCAGGTATATTTGGAGGTGTTGCAGCTATCGTGATTTCTTGGATCTTAGTTGCTACAGGTGAATTAGAAGCTGGTTTGAAGTTTGGTGATATTCAAAACTTGATCGTAAATGTTGGTATCAAAGATATGCTTTCTAAATATTTAGTACCTGTTATCTATGCAGCTGGTGCTGTAATGATTGCTCGTTCTGGATCTATTAAAGCTTTAATTGAATTATTAAACCGTAAATTAAAAGGTAGACTAGCTTGGCTAGCTGCTGCAATCGTATTAGTTCAAGCATTGGCTACTTATATGGCGGGTCTTGGTGCTGGGAACACTATGGTAATCGCACCGTTAATGTTTGCAGCTGTAGGATTTATTCCAGAAGTAGTTGCAGGTATGGCTATTGCAACTGCAATTGGATTTACAACTTCTCCTGCTTCAACTGAAACTGGCTTAGCGGCAAATGCTGCAGGTATGGAAGTTGGTGCATTTGCTAACATGATGTTACCTGTAACAATTATTGTATTCTTACTAGGTGCCGCACTTGCTTTTTATGGAGTACATAAGAGACGTAATTTATTGAGAACTAATGATGCATCTCAAAGTGAATTTGCTGGTAAAACAAATAAAGATTTAGCATTAATGATTATCCCTACGTTAGTATTCTTATTGTTAGTAATCTTTGGTGGAAAATTAAATGGATTGTTCCCAATACCAGTATTTGTTCCAATTATTAATTTAATCATTGCTGCTGTATTATGTGTTGTTTTCTGCAAGGAAGATGCAAATAAAGTTAGTGAAAATTTAATTGATGGTTCACGTTTCATTTTAACTACATTGTTTGGTGTTGGTATATTCTTAGGATTTATTAACATGATTGCGTTCTTAGGAACATTTGCTGAATTAGCAGGATTGATTGCTAATGCTCCAGAATGGATTATTGTATTTCTAGCTTGTGTTGTCGCATTTATTATTGCGATTCCTTCAGGTGCATTTGCTGCAGGTGTATTGACATTGATCTTACCTACAATGATATTGATTCCTGGATTATCTCCATTAGCATTTGGATTAATCGCTGTATCAGTTGGTTTAGGTACACAAATAAGTCCAGTACAAATTAATATTGCTGCATTAAGTGAAGGATTTAAAGTTTCTATATTTGAAGTTATTCAAGGAAACTTAAAGTTTGTATTAGTTGCTGCTGGTTTAGTATTTACTACAGCTTTAATCGTAGGTATTATATAATTATTAGAATTTAATATACTATTAATATATAAGGGATCTTTTATGGTTAATAAGCAATTTTGCTTTTTAGATCATTATAAAAGATTCCTTTGTATTTCGATGAGGTGAGTTTATGGCTAAAACTGAATTAATATACAACATAAATGATAAACCCAAAAATAAAAAAGATTTATTTTTATATAGTCTACAATGGATTATGATTATGTTTTATCCAGTTGTTTGGGGTTATTCAATTGTTGGGCTTGGTTTAGAACTTACAGGTGAAGAATTAGGTCTTTATATGGTTCGAGTAGTCTTTATGATAGGTGTTACTACACTCGTTCAAGTATCTGTAGGACATCAGTTATCAATGGTCTCAGGACCAAATATTATTCCATCACTAGCGATTGTTGCAGCCTTTGCAGTTGGGGGTAAAGACTATGCATTGCAATCTTTTAATGCATATATTATCGCAGGCTTTGTTGTTGCTATATTAGGCTTTTTAGGTGTGTTTAGTAAAATTGGTAAAGTATGGACACCTTTGGTATCTGGTGCTATGATTATGATGGTTGGTCTATCAACAAGTGCAGTTGGGATTAGCTTGATTAGTAATCAAGGATTAGGATTAGCGTTTTATGTTGGGATTTTACTAGCTCTTATTTGTGGATACTTATCAATTAAGGGTAAGGGCTTACTAGCGAGTATACCTGTTTTGATAACAATTGTTTTGGGATACTTGATATTTATTGTGACTAATCAACTTGATTGGGAACTAGTTAGAAGTATGCCGGTTGTAACGCTTCCAAAGTTATTTCCTTATGGTGTTAAATTCCCACCGATTGATCTCATCATTATTATGATTATTGTTAATATATTTTCTGCAGTTAATCTATATGGAAATATACAAGGTTACTCACAAATTGTTGGACAAAAGCAAACACAAAAAGATGAAAAGAGGTACTTTTCAATCTTTGGTATGGTTGAAGGTGTGATTGCATCAATCTTTGGTGTACCAAGTCATGTAGCCTATGGTGAGAATTTAGGATTTGTATTGCTAACTAGAATTGCATCTAGAATTTTTATCATCATCGCAAGTATTGCATTTATTGTATTTAGTTTCTTTGGAAATATTGGAGGACTAATGGCAGCGATGCCAAGTGCAGTTGCTGGAGCAGTCTTACTGGGTGTGGCATCAACTTTAATTGGCATAGGTGCTAAAAACTGGCATCAAAGTCAAACATTTGAAACTAGAGAAATCTTTATCGTTGGTTTTTCTATATTTCTAGCATTTGGTTTAAGTGTATTGCCAGAAAACTTTTATCAAGAAATACCAAGAATTGTGGGAACATTGTTTAAAAATCCTGTAATTACTGTTATTATAATTGCTGTTATATTAGAACAGATTATATTTAAAGAAAAGAAAAAGGAGTCGAATAATGTCTAAAATTAGAAGTTATGAATCGTTTTATTCAAAAAATAGAGACTTAATGTTAGAAAGAGTTAATGAAGCTTATGAAGTATTTAAAAAAACAAAAACATATGAATATCCTAAATGGTTATATGGAAATCCTATTGGAAAAATTATAAAATTAGAAGTAGAAGATAATCCGAACTTTGGTGACACAGCATATATAGAAATGGATTCTGCAAGAACTGCATTTTTATCAATTGATATGCAAACAGATTTTTGTGGAAAAAATGGATATGTTGATGTGATGGGATACGACCTTTCACTTACTGCACAAGCTTTGGATCCAATCAAAAATGCACTTGATGTAGTTAGAAAAACTGATATGAAAGTAATTCATACAAGAGAAGGGCATGATCCTGATTTATCTGATGCGCCATTTAATAAAATATTAAGATCCAAAATTATAGGCCAAGGAGTCGGTATTGGTGAAATTCCTAAAAATGGATTAGGTCGACTTTTGGTTAGAGGACAAGAAAACTGGGATATTCAAAAAGATGTATATCCAATTGCTGGCGAGCATGTGGTTGATAAAGCAGGAAAAGGTGCTTTTGGATCTTCAACATTACATATGTTATTAAAAAACTTAGGGGTTACACATCTTGTAATCTCTGGTATTACAACAGATGTATGCGTCCATACAATTATGAGAGAAGCTAATGATTATGGATATTGGTGCATTTTAATGAAAGATGGAACGGGTGCAACCGATTATGATAATCATTTGGCTGCGATTAAATCGATTAAGATGCAAGGTGGAGTTTTTGGAAATGTTACTGATTCTAAGAAATTGATAGATGCTGTTAAAACAGCATTTGCAAATAAATCATAAACAAACACAAAGGAGCTGGGGGATATGGATACAAACTTAAAGATAATTGCAATCGATCAAGAGATTTATGAAATGATTAAAGATTATAAAGCATTTATATATGCAATCCATAATAACTCACTTCATTTATCTGTGTCCAATACTTTAGTTACACTCGGAGATAAAATTCCAGAAGGTAAGCATCATATTGTTACTGATAAAAACATTATATTTAGTGAATTAAATATTAGAAAATATCAAAAAGCATATATAGAAGAAAATTTCTTATATGTAGGTGATTTAAAACTGGACATAGATAATCTGTCGATTAAGGATTATCAAAGTTATGACTTGACTTATAAAATGAGAGATGATATAGATTTAATTATCATTCAATTACTAGATATAATTGATAAGCATATTGAAAGTCAGATGTTTGTGAAATATAATCCTAGCATCATGAAAATAGTTTTAAATCGAGTAAATCAATTTTTAGATAAACCTAATTTAATTCATGCAAAACTTATTTTGGGGCTTGGACAAGGATTAACTCCATATGGTGATGATATTCTTGTTGGATATATCATGGGATGTAATACAATTGGACAATCAATTGATTGGATAGAAGAATTAGTAGAGCTAGCAAATGAAAAAACAACGAAGCTCAGTGCACAAAACATTAAAGATACTCATAAGCGCATATATTCCAATATTTATGCGGATATGATAGAAGAATTGTTTAAGAAAAATAAAACGGAACATGCAATGAAAATGATGAACATTGGAGATACCAGTGGTGTGGGTATGCTTCTAGGATTTCTGCATGGCATAAAAAAAGAGCGAGGGATATAATGAAAGATTTTAAAGTATTAAAAAACTCATATTATGATTCAGTAACTCTAATGAGTACAACTGTAGCAATAAAAAAAGCATTAAATCTTAAAGATTTAGTTATGTTTATGGGTACAGATATGAATAAAGATATGATGGATTCAGTTGGTCTATACGATCAAGTGTTCGATGAAGCGACTCCTAATGATTTATTATTAGGCGCAGAGATGGAAGAAAAAAATGAAGATTGGGCAGAGCAAGTTATTGAACAATTAAGTAATAAGAATAAAAAACAGGATAATACAGATACTGTTTATAAAACAATATCACAAGCAAAAGAAGCTAAGGATAGCAACATCGCTATTATTAGTGTTCCTGGTATATATGCTGCAAATGAGGCATATAAAGCTTTGGAAAATAACATGCATGTCATGTTGTTTAGTGATAACGTTAGTGTTGAAGATGAAATCGCATTAAAAGATTTAGCCATCAAAAAAGATCTTTTAGTTATGGGTCCAGATTGTGGAACAGCTATTATTAATGGTAAAGGATTATGTTTTGCAAACATAGTTTCTAAAGGCAATATTGGATTAGTTGCAGCAAGTGGAACCGGATTACAGGAAGTGACTGTTATTATTGACAGATTTGGTGGAGGAATCACACAAGCAATAGGTGTTGGTGGACGTGATTTATCAGAAGCAGTAGGTGGAAAGATGATGCTTAAGAGCATTGATGCACTAAATTCTGATGATCAAACTGAAGTTATTGTATTAATCAGTAAACCTCCTCATAAGACCGTTTTAGATAAGATCATTAAAAAATTAGAAACTGTAAATAAAAAAGTAGTTGTCTGTTTATTAGATGCTATAGTTGACCAAAATATCGACAATGTATATTTTGTATCTACATTAACTGAAGCTGGTCAAAAAGCACTAGAACTTATTGGTAAGAAGACACCTAATTTAACAGAATTAGATCATGAATTAAAAGCAAATATAGAAAACGAAAAAGATTTAAAAGCTAAATCTCAAACTAAAGTAAAAGGTTTATTCTGTGGAGGTACATTAACTGCTGAAGCATTAAGTGTTTTAAGAGATGACTTAAAAGATATAACAAGTAATGTTGCTAAAAAAGTAGATGAAAAAATGAAAGATCCAATGAAGAGTAATGGGCATAACTTAGTAGATCTGGGAGATGATATTTTTACACAAGGTAAACCTCATCCAATGATTGAACCTACTATTAGATTGGATCGCATTTTATTAGAAGCGAAAAACCCTGAAACTTCAGTTATCCTTTTGGATTTCGAATTAGGACTTGGATCACATGATGATCCAGTCGGTGTTACTATTGATACAATGATAGAAGCTAGACAACTCGCTAAAAATGAGGGTAGACACATCTCTTTTGTAGCATATGTTTGCGGAACTGATAAAGATTCTCAAGGATTAGAAAAATCAGAAAAGCAATTAAGAGATCAAGGTGTATTTGTAGCGAAAACCAATGCACATGCAGCATTAATTGCTGCAGCAATTGTAGGAGGTGCAGTATGAGCGTGAATAAATTATTTAGTGAAGATCTAAAAATAGTTAATGTTGGATCTCCTAGTTTTAAAAATGATTATGAATCACAAAATCTTGATTATGTACATCTTGAATGGAGACCACCTGCAAGTGGTGACATTAAATTATTATCATTGCTAAACAAGGTTAGACCAAATATGGATGTAATTAATAAAGCAAATGATGAAGTTGTCTCAAAAATAAAGGCAGCAGAAGCAAAACTTGTCTCAGTGAAAAAAGCTATTGATGTCATTCCTGGAATGACGTCACATATGATTCTTCATTCGGGACCTCCAATCGCATTCGAAAAAATGGCTGGACCTATGAAAGGCGCAATCATTGGTGCAATTATGTATGAAGGGCTAGCTGAAAACCATGAAGATGCCCTAAAATTAGCACTATCTGGAGCAATTACTTTTGATAGTGCACATCATCATAATGCAGTAGGACCAATGGCGGGTATTGTCTCTGCTTCAATGGCTGTTCATGTACTTTATAATGAAACACATGGTAACTACAGTTACTGTACTATCAATGAAGGCCTTGGAAAAGTACTACGTTATGGTGCAAATAGTAAAGAAGTGCTAACGCGTCTTAAATTTATGGAAGAAGTAGTTATGCCAGTTTTAAATCAAGCAGTCGAAATTGCTGGTGGAATTGATATCAAATCATTGATCACTCAAGCACTTCATATGGGTGATGAATGTCACAATAGAAATAAAGCCTCATCAGCGTTATTTTTAAGAGAAGTTGCTGGATATATTGTTGAAACTAATTTTTCTGATGAAATGAAAAAACAAACACTTAATTTTATAAAAAATAATGAACACTATTTCTTGAATTTATCTATGCCTTACTGTAAACTAGCATTAGATAGTGCAAGAGGAACTAAAGACTCTACAGTCGTGGTAGCTATGAGTAGAAATGGTGTAGATTTTGGAATTCAATTAGCACATAGCGATAAATGGTTTACTGCTCCTGCTAATTATGTTAAGGGTTTAATGTTTCCTGGATTTACAGAAGAAGATGCAGCTCCAGATATTGGAGATAGTGCAATCACCGAAACCTGTGGTATAGGTGGATTTGCAATGGGTGGAGCACCAGCAATTGTTCAATTTGTCGGTGGTGTTGTCAAACAAGCATTTGATTATTCAAGAGAAATGCATCAAATTACTGCAGGAGCACATCAAGTATTTACATTGCCACCACTAGATTTTATGCCAACAGCTTTAGGCATTGACATCTTAAAGGTTGTAGAAAGCAATATCTTACCAATTATTAATACAGGGATGGCACATAAAGAAGCTGGCGTTGGCCAAGTTGGTGCAGGATTAGTTAGTCCACCAATGGCTTGTTTTGAAAAAGCACTAGAAGACTACGTAAAGGGAGAAAGAAAATGAAAATATTAGTCGCATTAGGTGGTAATGCTCTTGGAGATAATCCAAGTGAGCAAAAAGAATTAGTAAAACATGCTGCACAAAGTATCGTTGATTTAGTTGCAGATGGGCATAGTGTAGTAGTCGTTCATGGAAATGGACCACAAGTAGGCATGATCCAAAGTTCATTTGAAAATGCACATGAGGTAAAAAATACGATTCCTTTAATGCCGCTTCCAGAATGTGGAGCAATGAGTATAGGATATATCGGATATCATTTACAAAATGCGATTGGAAATTCACTTCTAGCTAGAAATATTGATAAAAAGGTTGCTACAATTGTGACTCAAACAGTTGTGGATAAAGATGATCCTGCATTTATAAATCCTACAAAACCTATCGGTAGATTTTATTCAAAAGATGAATCTGTACAAATGGTAAAAGAATTAGGGATAACAATGGTAGAAGATTCAGGTAGAGGATATCGTCAAGTTGTCGCAAGTCCAAAACCGGTAGATATCGTTGAAAAAGATGTAATAAGTACACTAATTGATTCTGGATATGTTGTCATCGCAGCTGGCGGGGGAGGTATTCCTGTCATTAAAACAGATAAGTTAACTGGAGTGAGTGCAGTCATAGATAAAGACTTTAGTAGTGCAAAATTAGCAGAACTTATTAAAGCTGATGTTTTTGTTATACTTACGGGAGTCAGTAAAGTTTGCATAAACTTTAACAAACCAGATCAAAAAGAATTCTCAAATATGAGTATTAAAGAAGCAAATTATTATATTAAAACTGGTGAATTCGGAAAAGGTAGTATGGAACCTAAAGTGCAAGCTGCAGTTTCATTTGTTGAACATAATCCAAATGGAAAAGCAATAATAGCTTCACTTGAAGAAGCAGCTCTAGCTATTAAGGGACAAACAGGAACTAGTATTTCTAAAGACTAAATCATAAATAGCGCATGACATAACAATTGTTTTTGTGCGCTTTTTAAGATTTGTAGAATAGCTAAGTTTAATTCTTATTTTTTAAAAAATAAGAATTTAATATGGAGGTATATAATGAAAATAAAATATTTTGAAAAAAGCGACTGGAATGGTTTTTTTGGATTATTTACAAATAATTTAACAAACGTTCTAGTTATGGCAAGTCTATTAAGTGCTGTAGTTGGTCTACCAGGAAATATCGTCTATGGTAGGATACTTCCTGCAGTTGGATTATCAATTTTAATGTCATCTGTTTATTACACATTTATGGCAATTAAATTAGCAAAAAAAGAAAAAAGAAACGATGTAACTGCACTGCCTGCAGGAACCAGTGTTCCACACATGTTCTTGATTGTATTTTTAATTATAGGTCCAGTATACTGGGCAACTGGCGATGCATATCTTGCATGGGCTGCTGGTCTTGTTTGGTCTCTACTTGAAGGTGTAATTGAGTTACTTGGTAGCTTTGTAGGAACAAAAATAAGAAAAGTAGTGCCAAGAGCTGCAATGCTCGGATCACTTGCAGGGGTATCAATTACTTATATCGCATTAAATCCTGCTTTTAGTATTTTTGCAATTCCATATATTGGTATGGTTGCACTAGCTATTGTCCTATTAGGGTGGATTGGTAAAGTTAAGATGCCATTTAACATTCCTGTTGGTTTAGTTGCAATCGTCGTTGGTGTTGTAATTGGATGGACAAGTGGATTAATGGATGGTGTTGTATTAGCAGATAGTTTTAGTAATATTACAATGGGTATACCAGTACCAAGTATTAGCAGATATATTGATGGATTTAAAGAAGCCGTTCCTTTCTTGTTTGCAGCCATTCCATTAGGTATTTATAACTTCTTTGAAACAATTGATAATTGTGAGTCAGCAGCTGTTGCTGGTGATCATTATTCAACTAAAGAAGCAATGATCGCTGATGGTGCAACGACAATATTAGGATCACTATTTGGAAATCCATTTCCTACAGCAATCTTTATTGGACATCCCGGTTGGAAAGAAGCTGGAGCTAAGATAGGATATTCAGCTGCTGGAGGATTAGCAATATTTGTTTTAACTACATTTGGACTATTCTCTGTATTGTTAAATATCATTCCAGTCGTTGCAATTCTTCCAATTCTGCTTTATATTGGTATTGTCATTACAACTCAAGCATTTACAAGTGTTAAACATAAATATGCACCAGCTGTCGTACTTGCAATTGTCCCTGCACTAGCAGACTGGACAAGAAATGCAGTAGACATAGCTGTAGGTGCTGCAGGTACATCTGCTGCAGATATTGGATATGGAACTTTAAATAATGCAGGTCTGAACTATGAAGGTATGATGAGTTTAGGAGCTGGAAGTATTATTGTTGGTATCATTTTAGGATCTTTAGCGGTATATATTATTGACCATAAATTCTTGCATTCAACGATCGTTACTTCATTAGCAGCTGTTCTATCATTCTTTGGAATCATTCATGCTGGTACTGTTGCAATTAATGCCAACTTAGGTATGACAATAGGATATGCAGCTATGGCAGTTATATTCTTTGGATATTATATGTACTATAAGAAAAACGAGGTGATTGTTGATGAGAGAATACCAAGTAGTAGCTAAACCCTATGAATTTGATTTTGATCTAAAAAAAACTGCACTACTTATTATTGATATGCAAAGAGACTTTTGTGAAGTAGGTGGCTTTGGCGAAGCATTAGGCAATGATGTTACACCGACTAAATCTATTGTTCCTACAGTCAAAAAAATATTAGATAGAGCAAGAGCAAAAAACATGTTTATAGTTCATACTAGAGAAGGTCATCGACCTGATATGAGTGATGTACCTAAAGCAAAAAAAAGAAGATTTGATTCTATTGGTGAAGAAGGACCTATGGGAAAAATCCTTATTCGGGGTGAATTTGGTCACGATATTGTTGAAGAATTAAAACCGATAAAAGGGGAAGTTATTCTTGATAAACCTGGTAAAGGAGCATTTTATCAAACCGATCTTCAATTAATCTTAGAAACTAAAGGTATCGAGAGTTTAATTGTTTGTGGGGTAACAACTCATGTTTGTGTGCATTCGACCATTAGAGAGGCAAATGATAGGGGATATGAGTGTTTAATGATTGAAGATGGCACTGCAGCTTTTGATCCACAAGATCAAATAGCGGCTATCCGTATGATTAATCAGCAAGGTGGTATTTTTGGATGGACCACAACTTCTGATGAACTTATCAAAGCATTAAGTGAGTAAGCTAGGAGAGATTTAATGAATAAATTTTTGGTAGTATGTGAGATAAAAGAGGAATCTAGAAAACTAGACTTTCAAAAAGTTCTTTTTAGTATCACAAATATAAACAAATCAAATCTAGATAAAATATAAAAAAAGGCAAACGTTTGCCTTTTTTAACAAGAAAGTAGGAAATTATATGAGTTTACATGTATTTAAACACCCTTTGATGAAACACAAAATGAGTATCATTAGAGATAAAAATTGTAGTACAAAAATGTTTAGAGAAGTCGTTGAGGAATTAAGTGCTTTGATGGTGTATGAGGTTAGTAGAGATTTTGAGCTCAATGAAATTGAACTTGAAACACCTATTAGTAAAACTATAGGATATGAGCTAGCTAAAGATATTGTAATAGTTCCTATTCTAAGAGCTGGACTTGGAATGACTCAAGGCATTCAAAATATGATTCCTAGTGTTAAAATCGCACATGTTGGCATGTATAGAGACCATGATACACTGCAACCTCAAGTTTATTATGCAAAATACCCAAAAAATATTTCTACAAGTAAGTGTTTTATATTAGATCCCTTACTTGCTACTGGAGGTAGCATTTCAAAGGCTATAGAGTTTTTAACGGAACAAGGTGTTAAAGATATTACTGTTCTATCGATTATTGGCGTACAAGTTGGTGTTGATAAAATATTAAGCAAGTATCCAAATGTTGATATTTATCTAATTAGTTTAGATGAAAAATTAAATGATGATGCATATATTGTTCCTGGTTTAGGTGATGCTGGAGATAGATTGTTTGGCACAAAGTAATTTAAGATAAAGAAAAAAATACAAATCATAAACTTTATAATTTGTATTTTTTATTATAGTTTATTGGATTGGTTGAGCTTAAATAATACAAATTCTATAATGACACCGTAAGCAAAGCCTGCAAAAAATCCCATTAGATCTAGAAAATTTGTTGCGCTATAAAACGCAAAAGAAACAAGCGCTCCAACAAGTAGACCTCTTAGCAAAGATAGCTTTAAGGATTTTAAACTAGGTAGTAGGCCAATAAGTGCACCTAGAATAACTCTGTTATACCAAAATGATAAAAGATAACTAAACGATGCATGATCAGGTAATCTTAAAGATGCACCAACAATACAAAAGATACCTAGGATTGCTCCAAGTATCATGCCATAAATTAATTTTTTATGCATATAACCACATCCCTTTAAGTGTATTATATACGATTTTTTTATGGATGTGCAATATATGCTATAATTAATGTAAATAAATAGGAGGGGTATGATGGCTAGATATAGTAATTACTCAAGAGTGCAAATCATGTTTTTAAAATCAAATTCTTCTCGAAATAGAAGCAATGCACATCAAACAAGAATCAATAAAATCCGCAAAATTAGAAATAAAGTTGAGTATTTTAATCCTAATGAGACTTGGGATCAAGCATATCGTAGAAATCTAGTGAAATTAGTATTAATGATTTTGCTTTACATATATTCTAATGATGATGGAAAAGTTAGTAGAAAAGAATTAAAGCAAGTTAAGATATTACTAAAACAAGAAAAACTTGTATTAAATAAAGATGATCATACAGAGGTATATAATTTAGCAATTAAAGAACTAACTTCATCTGCATTCTTTTCATATATCCAAGAAAATGGATATGAAGTAAGTATATTTAATGATGCATGTGATAGAGCAAAATCAAATATTATTAAAAGTAGAAAATATTACAAATTATTAGAGGATCTTAAAGAACAATTTAGAGCATATATTGAGTAAATTTTAATAAAAATTAAAACATCTTATCACAAGCCTATGAATAACTTATATAGGGATTTGAGATAAGGTGTTTTTTTAGAGTTTGAAAGTATTATACGCTATAAATATGTTATGATATAAGTAGAGAATAAAAAAGATTTTTAAATATAAAATAAGATATGATGATGGCAGGTCAAAATGTCTTAAATTAAAACTAACTTCGGAGGAAAATATGTTTAATAACGTTAAGGAAATGATTGCTTACACAAATGAAAAAGATGTAAAAGTAATCGATTTTAAAGTCACTGATCTAGTCGGATCATGGAGAAGAGTATCTATAACAAAACAAAAGTTAAATGAAGATATTATGCGTAAAGGTATAGGGTTTGATGCGTCATCTTATGGATTTTCAACAGTTGAAAATTCTGATATGATGATGGTTCCAGATGTTAAAACTTGCTATCTTGATCCAACAGCTAAAGTCTCTACATTAACATGTATAGCAGATATCTATATGATAAAAGATCAAAAGTTTTTTAGATTTGAAGATGATCCTAGATATATTGCTCAAAAAGCTGAAAAGTATATCTTAGATAGTGGATATATGGATGAAATATTACTTGGACCAGAGTTTGAGTTTTATGTACTTGATCATATCTCATATGAAAACAAAAATGAACATATGGAAGTTAAGATTGATAGTAAGCAAGCTAAATGGAATATGGGGAAAAGTGATGTCCAAAATTTAGGCAATAAAGTTGGAAACCATAAAGGCTATCATCTAGATTCTCCACTTGATGCAAGTTATGATTTTAGAACCAATGTTGTGATTAAAGCAGAAGAGATAGATATACCGATTAAGTATCATCACGGAGAAAATGGTGGACCAGGTCAAGTTGAGATAGAAGTAGAGTTCGCATCTATTGTTGAGATGGCTGATCGTTCTATGAAACTTAAACACTTATTAAAGAACTTAGCACTTGAAGAACAAAAAGTGATTACCTTTTTACCAAAACCATTCTCAGATGAATGTGGTTCAGGCATGCATGTTCATATTCAAGTAAAAAAAGATGGAAAATATATCATGTATGATGAAAATGGTTATTCTAAACTATCTAAAATCGCACATTACATGATGGGTGGCTTGTTAAAGCATGCTAGAAGCTTAACAGCTCTTACCAATCCAACAACAAATTCATATAAAAGATTAATTCCTGGATTTGAAGCACCTGTAAGCATTGCATACGCAACAGCTAATAGAAGTTCAATCATTCGTATCCCAGGATATACATTAGATAAATCAGAAAAGAGATTTGAATATAGATCACCTGATGCGATGAGTAATCCTTATTTAGTCTATGCAGCATTAATGATGGCAGCAATCGATGGTATTGAAAATAAGATTGATCCATCTCAATTAGGATATGGACCATATGATGTAAATCTATATGATCTTCCGCTAGACCAGAGAAACAAAATTGGACAATTACCTAAAGACTTGCTAGAATCGATAGATGCAATTGAAGCAGATCATGAGTACTTAACAAAACATGGTATTTTTACAAAATCGATGATTGATAGTCATAATCAAAAACTTAGAAAAGATCATGAAGCGCTAGCTAAACTACCGCATCCTTATGAGTTTGAGTTATATTTTAATAGATAATAAATTGGAGATATTTTATGGATAAAAGATTAAAAAAATATAGATGTGATTTGCATCAAATACCAGAATTACAATTTGATTTATTTAAAACATCTTTATACATAAAAACTGAATTGACACAAATGGGATTTGAGCTTTATCCAACTGCTAAAACAGGATGGATTGCATATAAAAAAGGAAAGCTAGATACAGCAATTGCTTTTAGATCTGATATGGATGGACTACCTGTGAGTGAAAAATCTGATCACCCCACACCTTCCATGCATCAAGGAAATATGCACGCATGTGGACATGATGGACATATGGCGATGCTTTTAGGATTTGCATATGCAATCAAAGATATTGATCTACAAGGTCAATCTATCGTCTTGATTTTTCAACCAGCTGAAGAATTTCCAGGTGGTGCAAAAGTCATCATTGAAGAAGGTATGTTGGATAAATTTAAAGTAGAAAAAATATTTGGAATTCATTTATATCCAGGACTTAAACAAGGCATGTATGGAGTCGTTAAAGGCCCTATGATGGCAAGAAACGGTGAATTCGATTTAACGATGACTGGAAAGTCTGCACATGGTGCACAACCTCATTTAGGCAATGATGTCATCGTTGCATCAAGTCAATTAATCTCGCAATTCCAAACCATTATCTCAAGAAATATAGATCCATTTGATCAAAGTGTCTTAACGGTTGGAACGATTAAAGGTGGAGAGGCAAGAAACATCATTGCTCAAGAAGTGAAAATGAGCGGAACCATTCGTGCGTTTAAAGACTCTGTTTATAATCAAATTAAAGATCGAATGGAAAAAATGATTCAAGGTACAAAATTAGGATTTGATTTAGAAGTTGATTATGAGATGAAAGATTTTTATCCAGTTGTATATAACGATGAAACTCTTGTCGATCAAGTTATTAAAGATTTAGATAAAGATAGTTATGCATTCATACAACCAATGATGTTTGCAGAAGACTTTGCGTTTTATCAACAAAAAGTACCTGGCATGTTCACCATGCTAGGCACTAAAAATGAGATAAAAGGATATACACATCCACTACATAGTTGTTATTTTAATTTTGATGAAGCAGTTTTAATCAAGGGTGTTGAGTTGTATATGTCTATTGCAAAAACAAATAACTTAATATAGAAAAATAAAAGTAGTTCAAATCGAACTACTTTTTTCATGTCTATAACAATCTGACTTTTTGTACATGTTTATTTTCTTTTAATGAAGAGAGAACTTTTGAATCTATTTGACTATCTATATCTAAAACAATGACACCATAACCATTTCGATATGCTTGATAAGCATGAACAGCAGTTGGTGTTTGACCGATAATTTCTGAAACAACAGATTCTCTTATTGATTCATCTGATTTATATAAAACGGAAAGTCTAGATAAAGATGTTTTTTCTTCTAAATGAATATCTGGATAATTCACACTATTTTTTATAATACCGACTTCTAAATAGTTCTTGACTTGAAGAGCTGCCATCATTGCACAGTTTTCTTCAGCTTCAGCTGTAGATGCACCTAAATGAGGGATTGCAATCACATGGTCCATATTAGCTGTTTTAAAATTAGGAAAATCAGTAACATAGGCACTAATCTTTCGATCATTTAAAGCTTCTTCTAAGTCTTGATCACAAACTAATTGATCTCTTGCAAAGTTAAGAAGAACAACACCATCTTTCATTTTTTTCATCACATCTTTATTAATGATGTGTTTTGTATGATCATTTAAAGGTAGGTGAAGTGAGATATAATCAGATGATGCATAAATCTCATCATTAGATTTAGCAATCTTCATAGATTCAGGTAGGATTTCACCTTTAATCACGTCAAGATTTCTATCATAACCTAAAACATCCATACCAAGGGCTGCACAAGATCTAGCTAGTTTTAGTCCTATAGCACCTAAACCGATGATCCCTATTGTTTTTCCAAATATTTCAGTTCCAGCAAATTGTTTTTTTGCTGATTCAATTGATTTTTGGATATCAGCATCTGCTTTATTCTTACTAATCCAACTTAGTGCATCTCCGACATGTCTACTTGCCATGATCATGCCAGCAATGGTTAATTCTTTAACAGCATTTGCGTTTGCACCTGGCGTATTAAATACAACAATACCTTGATCAGCAAATGTATCTAGGGGAATGTTATTGACACCAACACCAGCTCTTGCAACTGCAAGAACACTTGGATCAAGTTTTGTTTCATGCATTTTAGCACTACGTACTAAAATAGCATCAACATCTTTTATATCATCCACCATATGATAATTATCAGGTAACAAGGAAAGTCCTTTAGATGATATATTATTTAAACAATGAATTTTATACATAAAAACCACCTTCTATATGTTTTCTTTTTCGAATTTTTCCATAAACGCAACCAATGCTTTAACACCATCGATTGGCATTGCATTGTACATAGATGCTCTCATACCACCAGTAGAGCGATGGCCTTTAATGTTTACAATATTATTTTCCTTAGCTTGTGCGATAAATTTGGCATCTATTTCAGGGTTGTTTGTTTTAAAGCTTACATTCATTAACGATCTAGATTCTTTTTCTACAGTACCTTTAAATAGTTGACTTTGATCAAGATAATCATAGAGAAGTGCTGCTTTTTCTTCATTAATTTTTTGGATAGCTTTGATACCACCTAAGTTTAATAACCATTTAAAGACTTTACCACATAAGTAAATGCCATAAGTAGGAGGTGTATTATACATAGAACCTTTTTCAACATGAATATCATATCTCATCATAACTGGCATATTTTCTGGTAGATCAGTACGAACTAAATCTTCTCTAATGATGACAATTGTAGTACCTGCTGGTCCTACATTTTTTTGAGCACCTGCATAAAGTAATCCAAATTTAGTCACATCGATTTCTTCAGATAAAATAGAAGAAGAAATATCAGTTACTAGAATATGGCCTTTTGCATTTGGAAGTTTTTTGAATTTTGTACCATAAATTGTATTGTTATCACACATATGAAGGTAATCAGCATCATCTGATAATAATAGATCAGAAACATCTGGAATGTATGAGAAGTTTTTATCTTCTGATGAAGCAACGATATTTATCTTTCCAAATTTTTTAGCTTCTTTTGCTGCTTTTTTAGCCCAAGCTCCTGTAACGATGTAATCAGCAACTCCATTTTTCAATAGATTCATAGGAATCATTGAAAACTGAGTAGTTGCTCCACCTTGAAGGAACAACACTTTATAATTGCTTGGAATATTCATTAAAGTTCTTAAATCGTTTTGTGCATCATCTAAAATCTTTTGAAACATTGCAGATCTGTGACTCATTTCCATCACTGACATGCCATTGTTTTGGTAATCTAGCATCTCAGCTGCAGCTTCTTGTAATACCGCTTCAGGTAGAACTCCTGGACCGGCAGAAAAATTATATACTCTTTTCATATTTTTCTCCTTTTTTCTTTAAAATTTATGTTTTTAATAAATCTAGATTCTAAATAATATCTTTTTGCAGTAGCACTACCCATAGAAAAGGATTTTCTTGGAAGTACTTTTCCCATTTGAACAAATGGAAACAAATCTTTTTTAGCTAATATAGGCATATGAATACCAATAGAATTTTGATGTTTATCACAAATACTAATCAGTTCATCATCTCCATGGATATAGTCTATCATTGAATCAGCATGATAAGTTAAATAGTTATCAATAAAACTTTGGATCTGCTCGTAAGCCAATGCTGTAGATTTTGGGACATAAAATGGAATTTTTCCATCTTCTTTAGTATATATCCAAGACTCTACATCTTGATCAATGGCATCTTGTAGTTCTTTAATAAATGATTTATCAACATTAAATAAAACTCTGTGTATGCCTTCAAAGTCTAGACCTTTATCATAAATGTTAACAACTTCAACTAATGCAAATCTTGCTGGATGGTTTTTGATTTCTTTTTTAGATAAGTTCACTTTGACTTCTTCCCAATGTGTTTTAGCAGTAGCAAGCGAATGATTACCATCTCCAACGATAAACAATATAGGATCTTTAGGGTCTGTGATTAAACTATAAAAATCATTAATAATAGGCTTACAGTCAGTAATTTGATAGCCTCTGATATGACCACCATTCATGTTAAGATCAAAATCATAAACAATATTTAAGTCATCTTTTTTGGCAAAAAGATTTTCTAAAATATTTAATTTATCATCATTTGCCAACAACATCACATGTGTTAATTCAAGTGGTGCATGTTTTCTTATATGAACTCTTGGGGGAATTCTTGATAAGATTGTATGTTCTGTGCTTCTAATTAATGGTTTTGTTGATAAATTGAAATCATAAGTTTCTAAATCAATTGAAAGCATGAGACCTAATCTTGTTTTTTGATCCAATGTTTTTCTTTCAACTAAAATCATAGAAGGGCCTAGATTTTTAAAGACACCTGTATTTATAAAATGATGCATATTCATGTTAATAAACTTTATCGTGTCGTCTGACATCTTTTCTAAATAAACTTCAGGTAAAATCATGTCGTATGTAGAGGGTTCAATACCAATAAGATTTTTTAAATGTTCCCAATATTCTGGTTGACTTGTAAATTGATCACAAGCCACAACTGACCATTTTTCATAATTTATCTTGTCATTTGGTAGAAGAATATCTTTAACTACAATTGGTTTTTCTTTTAAGCGCATATCAATAAAACCCCGTTTCTTTTTGATACTTTATTCATAATTTTAGAGAAAAATTAAATTACGAATATAAGCATAAATTTTAGAAATTTTGTTGGTATTAAAATGTCATAAATCAAATGTTTGTTTCCAAAATAATTTTAACATGAAAGCGCTTTTATTACAACCCGACTTATATGTTTTGTCTATAAATGATGTTATAATATACATATGATAAATATAGGAGTAAATGATGGAGCAATTAAGTGCACACAAAAAACAGATAACTAAATTTGGGTTTTATGGATTGTTGAAAAATTTAAGGTTTTTTGAACCTTATTTAATCATTTATTTTTTATTAGCTCAATTAAATTTATTTCACATTGGTCTTTTAATTTCAATTAGAGAGATTATTATCTATCTATTTGAAATTCCCTCTGGTGTGATTGCAGATCGTTATGGTAAGAAAACAGAGTTAGTTATATGCTTTATCTTTTATTTAGCATCGTTTTTAATGTTTTTTATCTCAACTGAATTTTATATGTTTGCGATCTCTATGATTTTATATGCACTAGGAGAAGCATTTAGGTCTGGAACTCATAAATCTATGATCATGGCATATATTGATAAACATGAGATAAAAGTCTCAAAGACTAAGATCTATGGTCTAACAAGATCTTATTCTTTAATTGGTTCAATGATCGCAAGTATTGTATCGATTGGACTTGTTTTATGGTTACCAGAGATTAAATATTTGTTTTTGTTTGCGATGATACCTTATACACTTGATTTATTATTAATCTTAAGTTATCCAAGTTATTTAAATGATAGAAAAGATGTTAAATTTTCTTATAAATCATTTTTAATGCATGGATTTGAAAGTATCAAATATACATTAACAAAAGGAAAGGTACGAGGCGCAATTTTTAATTCAGCATCTTATCAAGCAACTTTTAAGAGTATTAAAGATTATATTCAACCAATTTTATTAACTGTATCTCTTTCTTTGGTTTTATTTTCTTCATTAACCGATGAAGAAAATACGAAGGTATACATTGGATTAATCTATGCGGTTATTTATTTGATAAGTGCAGTATCAAGTAAAAATGCATATCGTGTTAAAAAATTTGGACAAACAAAACAAATCATATCATTTATGTGGTTTTTAACAGGTGTTTCTATGATTGCATTAAGCATCTTTCTTGATTCCATTTGGGTTGTCTTTCTTGTGTTTTTATCGTTATATATCATGATGAATATTAGAAGACCTTTAATGGTTGAGACGATTGGTGATGTAAGTGATCCAGATAATAGAGCAACCGTCTTAAGTGTTGAATCACAAATGACATCTTTAATGATTGTTATTGGTGCACCATTAATTGGTCTATTAGCTGAATATTCGATGCGTACATTGTTTATGAGTTTTGGTATATTGATGTTTATCATATTTATTAGCTCTGTTTATATTAACAACAAAAATGTGAAAAACCCCATAGATATTTAAATAGCATTTGAAAATTATGGGCTACAATCCATTATTGAAGGATTTTTGAAATGTTTATGGTAATATGAGTTAGAAGTTAACAATTTAATGAATAACCCATATAAAAAAACAGGAGAAATATATTATGAAAATAGCAGTATTAACCGATTCAGGTTCAAATTTACAACCAGAATACCTTAAAAAACACAAAAACTTATTTGTAGTGCCTCTTATGATTATTGCAGATGGAAAAAGCTATAGAGATCAAAAAGAAATCACCGCAGAAGAAGTATATGCACAAATTGATGAAAAAGACTTTTCAACAAGCTTACCTGAAATAGGTGATTTAAAACAAACGATTGAACAAATTAAAAAAGAAGGATATACTGATTTACTCGTCATCAATATATCATCAGGTCTGTCAGGAACCTATAATGCATTTAGAATTGAGCTAGAAGCGACTAAAGGCATTAATATCACTCAATATGATACTAAAACGATTGGTGCAGGACAAGGTTACTTAGTAGAACAAGCTATAGAGCTTGCAGATAAAAACGTTGAAGTTAAAGATATATTAAAAGCTTTAATGAAACAACGTAAAGATGATTCACTAGCTTTATATACCATTGGAACATTAAAGTATTTGAAAAAAGGCGGACGTATTGGTAAAGTCGAAGGTACCATTGGCGATCTTCTACATCTTAAGCCAGTCATTAGTGTAGATTTAGAAGGTGTGTATGTCACACTTGCTAAAGGATTTGGATTAAAGAGATCTTTAATGACGATGAAAAATTTGTTTGTTGAAAAATTCCAAAATTTCAAAATAGATTTAACCGTTCACTATGGTAACGGAAAAGAAAAAGCAGAAGAGTTGGCACAAATGATGATGAAGGTATTAAATGTTAGAACACTTACCTTATCTCCATTAACCCCTGTTTTAGGCATTCATACAGGTCCTGAATTCTTTTCATATTGTGGTAGAAAAGTAGAAGAATAAAATTTTATATAAATCCTTAGCACAAGTTGCTAAGGATTTTTTTATGTCAAAATAGCAAATTAGTGATAAGATAAAGTATATAAACTCTAAATAAAAAAGAGGCGTATTTATGAAAGTCTACTGTTTAATTGAAGATACACAGATAAACCATCATTTTGGTAGTGAACATGGGGTTAGTTTTTATATTGAAACAAAGCATCATAAAGTGTTGTTTGATGTTGGACAAAGTTCACTTTTTATATCTAACGCAAAACAATTTGGCATTGACTTAAGTTTAGTTGATATTGTTGTTATCTCACATGGTCATTATGATCATGGTGGTGGATTAGATGATTTTATGCGAATCAATAAACACGCTAAGATTTATATACAAGAAAATGCATTTGATTTATTTTATTCGATGAGAAAACAAGACGAATATACATATATTGGACTTGATCAGAAATTATCTGATTCTAATAGATTTGTAAAAATCAAAGGTAATTTTAAAATCGATGATCAATTGTTTATCATGGCAGATGTAAATGCAAATCTATTTTTTCCAAATAGCAATCATACCATGTATAAAAAAATTGATGGAAAATATGTGTTAGATGATTTTAAACACGAACAAAACTTGATTGTCACAGACAATCATAAAGTTGCGCTATTTGCTGGCTGTGGGCATAAAGGTATTATAAATATCATTAATCAAAGCCAAAAACTCATCGAAAATAATAACTTATCACACGTGTTTGGTGGATTTCATTTAAAAAGCAGATTTAAAGCATATGAAGAATCTAGTCAAAATATAGATGATATTGCGATGATTATGAAACATAAACATATAAACACATACTATACAGGGCATTGTACAGGTTCTTATGCATTTGATCGGATGAAAAATATTTTAGACGAGCGTCTATTGTATTTTCATCCAGGAGATTTAATTGAATTATAAGCTTATGATGCGTTTTGTTCGCTTGTATTTAAAAGCTAAGTTATTTATGATAAACTTAAGTTAATCAAAAGGAAGTTAGGTATCTTTTATGGCTCAAATTAAAGTAGCTTCTCTACAAAAATCATATAAGACAGGAAAATTGGTCACTCCAGTATTAAGAGGTATCGATTTTGTTGTAAAAGAATCAGAGTTTATCTCAATTGTTGGACCTTCAGGATCAGGAAAATCTACACTGCTTTATGTTTTAAGTGGACTAGAATCATATGATCAAGGTGAAGTCTATATGTTTGATCAATTATTAACTGACTATAATGACCATCAAAAAGCTAAATTAAGAAGTCAAGATATAGGATTTGTATTTCAATTTTATAACTTAATGCCTAATTTAACAGCATATGAAAATGTATTGCTAGCCTCAGTATTAGGCTCTCAAAAATCAAAAAAAGAAGTCCTTGATATTTTAGAGATCGTCGGTATGAAGGACTATAAGGACTATTATCCATCTCAATTATCTGGTGGTATGCAACAAAGAGTTGCGATCGCAAGATGTTTAATTAACGATCCTAAAATTATATTTGCAGATGAACCGATTGGAAATTTAGATTATGCAAATGGTATAAAGATCATGGAACTGTTTAAAACACTTAATCAAACGTATCATAAGACCATTCTTATGGTAACTCACAATATAGAGTCAACATCATATGGCACAAGAACTCTGCATATGCTAGATGGAAAGGTGATTGATGATGAGAAAAAGTCTCAATAGACTTTTATTTGCTTGGCGTTATGCATTAAAAAACTTCATCTTTAATCCAATGCGCTCTTTTTTATTAACTGTTGGATTTTTAGGTATTTTTGTAGTCATCATTCTAGCATTTTCTATGAATGATTTTTTTAGAATCTATTATGTTAATAAATTAGAAGAAAAGTACCAATCATTTGATATGGTGATGAATATCAGTTCAAGTGGTGATGCACGCTTTTTTTCTATCTCTCAAATGAATTTAAATGATGATGTCAGCCAAATGATAGAAGATAAGGCTGTTTTTTTTGAGTTTGATGTTTTATTAGAAACCAATCAAACAGATAGAGTTTATGTACATGTTTTTTCATCAAGTAAAGAAGACTTATCAAAAATATCTACATATACGAATGATGAGATAGATTTAGCTGATGATGAGATGATAATTACAAAGTCTTTCTCAGAAACATATGGATTAAATATCGATGATAGTGTATCTTTATTTGCTAGAGAAACACAAAAGACTTTTATCATCAAAGATATCATCGATGATGGACATCTTTTTATTGAAAACTCTATTTTCATAGATAAAGATGAGTCATTATTATTCTTTCTTTCTTCATTAAGTCCAAGCCTAGATAGCTTGCCATCTTCATTGCTAAAAAATATGTATAATTTTGTCTATATAGATATTAAGCCTGAGTATTCATATAATCAATTAGCCCAATCTTTGCAAGATATATCACAATATGAGAAGCTTTCATTCACACAAACCATAGATCAAAACGCTGTAGATCATTTTGTATCAAGGAATATATCCATCTTTTCTATGATGCTAAGTATTGTTTTTGTGTCTATTTTGTTTGTTTTACAGACAACTTTATTGGTATATTTTAATGAAAAGAAAGTTATCTTTTCTCAAGTTCATGTTTTAGGAGGTAAAAAACAATTTTCTTTAAGTTTAGTATTAATTGAGATGTTTACCTTTTTTATGCTTTCATTTGTCATATCGATTTGGGTTACAAATTTTATCTTAGATTTTGGCATTAATTATCTTAAGATCAATTTAGTATACGACATTCAGTTCGTGCATTTAATCTATGCATTGATTACGGTCTTATTGTTTTCAGTTGTAATGGTTGTGTATTACTTTAATACGTTTTATCAAACATCAGATGTTAATCATCTAAAAGAAGAAGGTAGGGAAGTAAGTTTTAATTTTAAAAAATCATTATCAATACTTGCTGGAACAATTTTGGTATATATTTTATTTGAAATCAATTTTATCAATCAGTTGTTTGGAAAATTATCTGTAATTGTTCAGATCTTATTAGCAATCATCTTTATGTTCGTATTTGCTAAAGTTAGTTTAAGAGCTATTATATTTATTTTAGGTAAATTTAAGGAAAAGAATTTGTTATATTATCATTTATCTATGATGGTATCTAAAAAAGCATTTAAGCATTATACATCAGTCATACTAATCGCATTTTTAACAATTATGCTATTAATTTTTACAAATGGGTATATGGACATAAGATCAGATAGTTATCGAAATGGTTATCAAACTGACTTTATCTTAACGCATATCGTTACAGGATTTGATGATGTATATGATGAAATAAAAGAACTTGATCATGTTGAAGATTCCATAAAAGTAGGATTGTATACTGAAGTATTTGTAGTTGAACAAAATCAAACAATTAGTCAATTAATATCTATTGATCAAGATCAGATATCGACATTTTTTAATCTTGATATTAATCAAGAAGACTTAAATGATTTAGATGATGAGTCAAGATTAAAAATATTACTTCCAGATAGATATTATAAATTATATGGGCTTGAAATTGGTGACCAAATTGATATTTATGTAAATCCTACATATAAAACACAAAGCTTTTATATATCAGGATTTTTTGAGAAACAGCTAGGAGATTTGGCATTTACAAATATGCATAAAGTTTTAAGCGGACAAAGTCCATATCAAGCGATTATCCTTAATTCTAATATAGATAAAAATACGTTAAGAGATGAACTTTTAGATTTGTTTAGCGATCAAATGATTCGCATCACAGATGTGAATCAATCTATGGATAGACTGATCTATGAAATGGAAAGAGTAGCTGTTTATATTACAGTTATCTTATCGTTAATTATAGGATGTTTTGTGATAGCAATGATCAATCACGCACATTTATTATTTGTGCAAGTGAAATCTAATTATGCAAGACTTTATGTAATTGGTTATTCAAAAAAGAGAATGGTATTAACCCTAATAAAAGAAGGTTTGATTACTTTAATAGTCTTTTATGTAACCTCAAGTATTGGATATATTGTCATTGCATCATATTTTTCAGATTTATCTATTCTATTTGGAGAGTATGAGCCAGTCAAATTTAGTGCAGTACCATTATTATATGGAGCAGTTATCATTACATTAGTTTTTTCTGTGCAATATGCTATATACATATATCAAGTTTTACATATCAAATTATCAGAAATCATTAAATCTTATTAACAATTAGATTATAGATTAAATAATTGCTATTTCTATTACGAAGTAATATAATGGAAATAACTAATACACACAATATAATATTTAACATTTATGGGATTAGTTTCATAAAAAAGGAGGATACAATGAAAAAAATTATTTTATTATTTGTTTTTATATCTTTTGTTTTCGGGCTTGCAGCTTGTAACAAAGAAGTTGATGTTGATTTAGAGTCACCAACTAATGTTGCAATAACAGGTGATGTTGTAAGTTGGGATGCCGTTGCAGAAGCGGATTCATATATTGTTTTTATTAATACGACAGAAGTTCCTGTACAAACAACTTCTTATAATTTAGCACTTCAAGAACTTGCAGCTGGAGATTATTCAATCTCAGTTGTTGCGGTTAAGGATGAAAAGATATCTTTACCATCTACAGTATTACCTTATACTGTTGAAGCAGATGTAAACACTCAATTAAATGCACCTACAGGTGTTTCAATCACAAATGGCATACTTACTTGGACAGCTGTAACAGGAGCTACAAGCTATACAGTTCATGTGGGTTCACAAACTTTCACATCGACTCAAGCAACTTTTAACTTATCTCAACAATCATTTGCTGTAGGTAGTTATCAAGTTTATGTAGTTGCAACAGCAGGTACAGATGAATCAGCTAATTCAGCAAGTGTTACTTATGTTGTTGAACTTAATGTTGAACAAGATGCGATTAAATTAGCAGTTATTAGAAAAATGGACAGTTCATATACACTTGATTTAGATGAAGATGATTTTGAAGATGAATATGAATACAATGAGTATTTAAATGCATTAGATATGGCAAATGCTTATTCAACTGGCGTTCTTATGAATGGTATGTCAGAAGTTGATGCAATTGCATTATTCAATGAAGTTTTTCTTATGGTAGGTCTTCTAGCAGATGATATGACAGTTGATGAAATCATTATGGGATTTGATATCTTTGATGATTACGATATGGAATCCATTGATGTTGCAAACATGCTATATGAATTAGTATATGCAATGCTAGATGTTAACATTAGAGATTTAGAGTGGAGAATTACATACGAAGAAGAACAATTACCAGACATTCAAGCTAGAATGGATGCTATTACTTCTTCAGCAACATATCTTGCAGCGTATAACTATATGAAATCATTTGCAACTCCTGCTCAAGAAGATGCAGTAGATGCATTATTCTCTGGCCAATATGGAGAAATCATTAGTTCAATGTATGAAATTTCAAATTATGCATTATATGGTGGATATCCAATGGAACCAAGTTATTATTCAGATGATCCAATGGTAGTAGGATATATCCAAGATTTAATGGATTTATCTGTAGCGATTATAGCTGATAGTGAAGGCACTGCATATTTTGAAAATATTTATAATACAATTAGCGAATTATACAATCTAAATAATATAATTTATTGGGATTTCAATTTTGTCCAAATGTATATTGATGAATATGAAGATGAAATCTTAACACAAGAAGAAATTAAAGTTATATTTGAAGATAATAAAGATGAAATTATTGATTCAATCGTTGTTGTCATTGACTTTGTATTAACATTTGAAGAATCACTTTCTCAAAATACAATAGATACAATTAAAGATATGATTGATGGCGAAGAATTAACTATGGCAGAAATGTTTACTTTAAAAGATGAACTTGTTATTGTTTTAGAAACAGCAATGCCATCAGCTCAAGATTTTACAACAGTTTATGAAACAATGTTTATCATTGGTGGAAGTGTTGCTGGTGTTGACATGACAGATTATATGAGCTACGCAGCATTTTTAGGTCAAGCAGATGCGCTTGCAATCGATTTAATGTTAGCTTTAGTATCTGATATTGATCAAACGCTAATCGATGATGCAATGGCAATCTTAGCTGATGCAGAAGATGAATACGGTATGATTGATTTAGAAAACAATCCAGAAGTCGCAATCGAATTTATATTATTTGTTGTTGATTTTATGGAAGATTTCGCAGTAGATAATGCAGTTACAATCTCTGCAATGCAAGCATTAGTTACTGATGAAATGTTAGAAGATATATATGTCATGGTATTTGATTTAATCAGCGAGCAAATCGAAAATGATGAAATGGGAATTGATCCAGATGAAAAAGCAATCATCTTAAGCTTCTTAGATGATATGGCATTAGAGTTTGACACATATAAAGCACTAGTTGATATTTTTGGTGATACAACTTCAGATGTTCTATCATATATGATTGATTCTGAATTAAGTTTAATAGAAACAATTATTAATTTAGAAGCTGGCGACGGTATGAGTATGGTATCATTCTTAACTGATATTGCTTCAATTATCGGTGAAATCAATAATATTGATATTGAAATCTTTGATGAAGTAGATTCAGCACAACTTCAAGTATTGTTTGATGCATTAGAATTACCATTAAGAACAATCTTCGAAATCAATGAACCAGAATTAGACTTTGATGCAATATATGCAGCACTAGTTCCTGAGTTAAAAACAATTATGTTAAATGTAATTTCATTACAATCTGATATATTAGAAAACGCTGATAGCATTACAAGTTTATCATTAATAGCTATCATAACTAATACCAATTTAGGAAACTATGAAATGGGCTTATATTCAGCAATCATTACTGTAATGAGTGATACATTAACTCCAGCAAATGAAACGATGATTCTAGATACTTTAGATATCATATTTGATGATATCCTATCAAACCAAGATATCTTAGATGTAACCATGATGCAGCAATCATTTGTTGATGATCTTAAGTTAGATACAGTAGATGCAGTTCAAAGCTTTATTGATGAATTCCAAGCACTTGGTCTACTTGACTTTGATAATTTAACAGTATTAGAAGAAGAAAGAATAAATGATTTCTTTGCAGATATCATGAGTGTCCTTGTATACGAAGAAGAAATATACATAGGTAAATAAATATTTGTATTACAAAATAAAACAGTTGGAAATTTTTCCAACTGTTTTTTTTGTTTATATGATTAGATTATTTAAGAAATTTAAAAAGTTTAGATAAATATTTTAAATGTATAGAAATCATAGGTCCAACTGCTATAGCTAGGATAAATGAGCCTAAGTTTACTGCACCAAAACCTATTTGAGCAATATATCCGATCAATGTTGCTAAGGCAATCGCGAATAATTCGATTAATATACGCATCGTAAAGAATTTTTTTATTTTAAATATTTTCATACCCATTAAAGTAAGTTCTTCATAGACCATTGCTGGATATGTTGAGATCACCATGATTGCTAAGCCAAATGTTAAGAGTATTGCACCAAACACATAAAAGATTAGTTGGAATTCAACAGCTGTGAGTAGACGACCTTTGAAGACTACGATATTCCAAAAGTCAACAGCTAAGGCTATACCTATAATTGGAATTAATATCGATAAGTATTTCTTTTCTCTCCTATATAAAGAAACTACAGCCAATACAGAGACATTTACGATAAAACTAGCGGTACCAATCGTAATTTTTGTCCCATCTGATAAGTTTTTAGCGACTGCATCCCATGCACCAGCTCCAAGTGTAGAACTATAAACGACATTAATACCTAAAGCAATAATGATAATACCTAGCGTATAGAGACTAATTTTTAAATATAAATGATTTTTCATGAAACCTCCAGCAGATGATTTATACATCTGTTCTTTGCTTTATAAGCAAACGCAAATCTATTATATCACAACAAATGATAAACGTAATGTTATCGTAAGATTAACATGATTTGTTGACTTAAAAGTTTACATTTATTAAAAAAAAAGATATAATCTTATAAAATAGGGTGTTAATATGAAAGAAATCTTAAAAGAAGGTCATATGGCAACTGTATATATCGATAATGATACAGCGTATAAAACATACGATGATTTTTATCCTGAAGAATGGATTGATAAAGAAATCTATATTCATGATATCTTAATAGAAAAAACGAGTTTAAAAGTTGCGAAAATGATTAAGATAAGTGCACATGAAATTAAAATGCCTTTTTTGAATCAAAAAACTTTAGAAACTGATATCATTGATAAATTTAATCATATTAAATTAATAGATTTTGTTCACTTACAATCAAGAATTAATGCTTATGTTGGATTAGAATTAGAAAATGCACATATCGTATTTAAAAGATGGATTTTAAGCTCACAACTAGGTGTAGATGTTAAGCGTATCGCTTTAAATATATTGGAAAAGTTAGAATATAAGAACCATTTATGTCATTTTGATTATCAACCTTCACATGTAGTAGTCAACATTGATCAATATTATGTTATGGATTGGATTCATGCTAAACTTGCTAATCCTATTTTGGATATGGCAAGTACATATATTATATTGAGATTGAAATCCTATAAATTAGCACATCAATATCTTTATAAACTCATTGATATGATGGATATAAAAAAAGAAGATATCTATCAAGTGATACCTTTGATGGCTGCCATCAAAATGATAGAATCTGATGACATATATGCACATAAAGTGTTAACCACTCTAGTTTTTGACCCACAAAACAAAGATATTATATAAGGAAGGATAAAATGATGGATGAAATATTAGCAGTCAAGCATTTGGTTAAATCGTATAAAGAAATTATTGCAGTCAACGACATCTCTTTTTCAGTGAAAAGAGGGAGTCTTTTTGCTTTTTTAGGGCCTAATGGTGCTGGAAAATCAACAACTATTAACGTGATCACAACCCTTTTAGAAAAAGATAGTGGAGAGGTTATGATTAATGGGAAAACAGACGATAAGTATTTTAGAGAAAAAATAGGTGTTGTTTTTCAAAATAATGTATTAGATGATGTATTAACGGTAAAAGAAAACTTACTATATAGAGGTGCTCTATATCTTAAAACTAAAGAGAAGGTCTTAGAAAGATATGCAGAACTTGCAGAATTTTTAAACTTAACAGAGTTTGAAAATCAAAAGTTTAAAACTTTATCTGGCGGACAAAAAAGAAGAACAGAAATTGCTCGTGCACTTTTTGCCAATCCTGAAATCTTATTATTAGATGAACCGACTACAGGGCTAGATCCTGAAACTAGACAAATTGTTTGGAAGGTTATCGAGCAATTAAAAGAAGAAAAAGGAATCACTATATTTTTAACAACACATTACATGGAAGAAGCTGCAAATGCAGATCATGTCGTTATCATTAATAAGGGTAAGATTATGGTTGAAGGTACACCTGCGTTTTTAAAAGAAAAATATAGCTATGATCGTATCAAAATTGTAGCACATGATAAAAATGAGTTTAAAAAAGCATTAGAATCACTAGATAAAGCATATACAAAAATAGCTGATCAATTTATCATCATCGTTAAAGATACAAAAGAAACACTAAACTTAATTGAAAATTTAAAAGATCATATTAAACAACTTGAAGTTGTTAAAGGTTCTATGGATGATGTTTTTGTCAATGTAGTTGGAAAGGATTCTCTATATGTATGAGTTTAATTCATTAGTCAAAAGACATATGTTAAAATTTTTAAGAGATAAAACAGCAATCTTTTTCTCATTTCTAAGTGTTTTAATTTTGCTGGTTTTATATTTTGCGTTTCTTGGAGAAAACTTTGTTTCTGAGCTTAGAGATCCTGCTTATGCTAGCATGTTAGACCCTGGTTTAATTGATTATTTAAAAATAAGCAATATGATGGGTGGCATATTAGTCATTAATACAGTCTCACTTTCTCTAGGTATTATGGGTAACATAATCACTGATTTAGAAAAAAGATCACTTGATGCTTATTTAGTAACACCAGTTAAGAGATATAAAATAGTTTTTAGTTATTATGTATCATCCATTATAGTAACTGCGTTTTTTACAATTGTCATGTGGGGATTAATCATTATCTATCTTGGTATACAAAGTGGATATTGGTTCCCGTTATCTGTTATTATTTATGCAACGCTATTATTAATATTTTTCACCTTTATTTCAGCATCACTCATGATCTATTTAGTGACTTTGTTAAAATCAGTTAATGCTTTTGGTACGCTATCAGGTATCTTAGGGACTTTAATTGGATTTATGTGTGGGATTTATATGCCGTTGGTTTTATTTTCAAAGACAGTTCAAAATGTTGCGTCTGTCATACCATTTACGCAAATGACTATCTTATTAAAAAATGTATTATTAGAAGAACCGATGAGATTACTGACTCAAAGCTTTGGGTCTAATCAAGCTGAAACTGAATTGAGACCATATTTTGGGATGACTGAAATTGGTTTATTTGGAACAGAAGTCCATATGCTCTGGCTAATGATTGGTTCAGCTTTACTTGCAGGACTATTATTATATCTTGGGTATAGAAATATGATTAAAAAGATCAAACAATAATTAAGGGGTTAAAATGAGTAAATTATATATGTTAACAAAACCAAACTGTCCAAATTGTTCAAAATTAAAATTATATTTAAAAACGGCATTAAAAGATCAATATAAAGATGATATTACGATTGTTGATAAAGAAGAAAACTATGAGTTGTTCTTTTCTATGGTTAAAAAATATATGGTCCTTGCCCTACCCGTCTTGATTAAAGATGAAGATATCTTAATTGATGTGAGTCCACAAAAAGTTAAAGCTTTTTTAGAAAAATATACAAAAAAAAGCTAATGATAAACATCAGCTTTTAAAGTTCATATGAGATGAGAGGCTTATAAATATAAGTCTCTTTTTTTATAGAAAATAAAGGTAAACGTAGAGGTTGTAGCAAATATAGCAATAGATAAAATAATATAGAAAATATTAAATTCACCAAGTAACATCGCATTTGCTGGAAAGTATTGAAAAGGAATTAAAAACTTTATAAAATCTAGTTTTCCATCAACCATAGTAATTAAGACTGATATCAGGTAAGTTCCCATTAAAGCTGCAATGGTTAATGATCCTGATTTTTTATATTGTTTAAGCATTGCAGATAAAATCATTCCAAGTCCTAAAAATATAATTTGAGTTAGAAAAGCACCAATCGACAAATTAATAATAAAATTAAAATATTGATCACTTCGATCAAATCTTAGATACGATAAACAAATAACAGTTAATAGTAAGACATTGATGAGCAATGAATAAATTACAGAAACGATCAATTTAGATTTAATAACTTGAGTTCTTTTAACAGGAAGTGTAAATAAGTATTCTGCAGTTTTATCTTTTTCTTCTTTAGAGATGATATTAGATCCTAATAGACCTGAATAAATGGTTAAAGGTAGAAAAATATATAAACTAACCAATGATATATAACCTTCAGGTGTTGTAATATCAGTAATAGATGCACCTAATGCTTGAAAAAGAAATTCAAAACTTTCCATAGCATCTATGATTTCGGAATTTCCCGCAAAGCTTTGAAATTCCCAAGTAACGATGTACATAATTAATGATAGAGGAATTAACCAAATAAGAAAGGATTTAAGATTTGCTTTTAATTCTCTTTTTATAATATTCATAACATCCTCCTTATAATGATGAGATATTTCTTTTATTGTATAAGAAATAACTCATAGGTATTGAAATGATAATCATTGCTATCGTAATAAGTACATAACCCCAGTGATGATTTGAGTTAACTAAGATATAATTTGGTTCAAAATGAGCATATGGAGATAATATATTAAAAAAACTAAAAGATAACATTGATCCAAGTGCTGAAATGATATATAACCCAAAACCTAATCCCATAGAATAACTTAGCACACTACTGACTTTTTTTACAGATACTGAGATTAATAAACTTAAAGAGAAGAACACAAGTTGAAGAAATGCAAAAGAGGTTAAAATTAGAATCACTTTAGATAATTCAAATGTTTCATCGCCCTTTACGATATATAGGATTGATATTGTAGCAATCCACATACATATATTAGTTATCAGTAGACTAGTTAAAGCTGCACCTATTTTTGATATAAAAATCTTTAATCTATTTATAGGTTTTGTTAATAAGAAATCTGCTGTAAATTCTCTTTCTTCAACACTTAAGATATGAAATCCATAATTAGATGCTTGTATCGCTAATGGGATATAGATCATAGATACTGTTAAAGAGAAATAACCTAATAGACTAGAAATGGGTAGATCAGCGTTCATGCCAAAGATTGCTAAAAATTCTTCAGGAAAACTAGCCATAATGGATTCAAGTGCACCAGTATCTGATGCAATCATTGGGAAAAACAACATATAAAAAGCTAAACCTAAAGGTACAGATAGTGACCATATAATGGTAGAGTTTTTTAATTGTGAAAACTCAAATTTATATATATTCATAATCATATCACCTACTCGTAGTAGTGCATAAAGATTTCTTCAAGGGTTGGATCTTCAATTGAAATATCTTTTATATTAAGCACTGATAGGATTTTTATGATTTGATTAACATCGCCTTTAAAGAAAAAGGTAACTTTATCATCTTGTTGAACTAATTGTGTCACACCATCAATCTCAAATTTGCCATGATTTAAGTTTTTGCCAGTAATTAAGAACTTTTTATATGAATCGTTTTTTAAACTCTTAATATCTTGTACACTTATAATTTCACCATTTTTTATAATTGCAACTCTATTACAAAGTTGTTGAACTTCACTTAGGATATGAGAACTAAATAAAACAGTAACTCCACGTTTATTTTCTTGTTCAATTAGATTAAAGAATTTTTGTTGCATCAAAGGATCTAAACCTGTAGTCGGTTCATCTAAGATGAGTAATTTTGGACTATGAAGTAGTCCTTGAACAATTCCTACTTTCTTCTTATTTCCATAAGATAGATCTTGAATTTTTCTGTTTAAGTCTAGTTCCATTATCTCTGCAAGTTCACTAATTCTAGCAGAGCAATCTTTATCATAAAAACTAGCTGAATAATTAAGAAGATCAATAACCTTCATTTTGTCATAATAAAAAATCTCAGATGGAAGGTAGCCAATTTCTTTTCTAACTTCACTTCCAAATTCGATGGCATCTTTACCAAAGATAGTTGCAGTTCCACTGGTTGGATAAATTAGAGATAGCATCGTTCTAATGGTTGTAGATTTTCCAGCACCGTTTGGACCAATAAATCCAAAAATTTCGCCTTCTTTGACTGATAAATTTACATCCTTGCAGCCTTTAGCTTTTCCATAATATTTCGTTAGATCTTTGAGTTCGATAACATTCATGTTTGTTCTCCTTAGTTGGATTTGTATAGTAGTATTTTACACTTTATTAAGATTGATTACAATGAATTAAAAAAAACTTATCATATTGCACATATTTGCTCTATTTTTTTATTTTCTTTGATTTACACTTTATTTACAAAACTCTTACTAAAATATGATTTCTAATAAATTATATATTGGTTATAATGAAATCGAAAAAATAAAAGGAGAACGAAAAAATGAAAATAATGAAAAGTTTAAGTTTAGTTTTATTAGTTGCATCAGCATTGATGTTAACTGCATGTAATAGTGGTGATTCATTTGAAACAGATAGTAACATAACAGTTTATACAAGAGATACAACTTCTGGTACAAGAGCTGGTTTTATGGGTGGTATTGGATTTTCTGAAGCTGAATCAAGTGATGATGTATTAGTTGAAGGTTTTGTAATTAAAGATAACACAGGTATTATGACTTCAATGGCAACAGATGAATATGGTATTGGATATGTATCACTTGCAAGTTTAACAGATGATATTAAAGGTTTATCTTTTGAAGGTGTTGAACCAACTGTTGACAATGTCATTAATAATACATATGGATTAAAAAGACCATTTAATTGGATGGTTCGTCAATCAGGTGATTTTCCAAATGAAACAGTTGAAGATCTAGTTGAAGCATTTATCGCATTCTTAGAAACAACAGATGCTGCAGATATTATAAATAATGCTGGAGCTGTTGCACTACCTGCAACACAAACTTGGGATGATATTAAAGCAGATTATCCAGTAACAAATCAAGATAATAGTGGTGTCACTGTTAGATTTGGTGGATCAGATTCTATTCAAAAAGTAGCAGAAGCATTAACACAAGCATTTGTTGCAAAAGCAGGTAACTTTGTAGCAGATCATGACCATACAGGATCAGGAGATGCTTATAAGAGAGTTGTTGGTGATCAAAAAGATGAATCTGTAGGAAAAGATGTAGGATTTGCATCAAGACCATTTAAAGATTCAGAATTAGAAGTTGGTGGTGTTGCATTAAATAGCGAACTTTATGGACAACTCGCATGGGATGCAATTGTTGCAATCGTTCACGTAAATAACCCATTAAGCAATGTAACAGCTGATGATTTAAAGAAAATATATAATGGATCTTATTTAAAATGGTCAGATTTAATTAGTGAATAAAATATAAAATGAATGACGATAAAAGACCTGCTTGGTCTTTTATTGCGTGTAGAGGATGATGATATGTTACAACAATTGATGGATATAAGAAAATCAAAAAATGGTAAAAATAAAATGGTTGACGTGATCGTAAGATGGGTGTTATTCTTTCTTGCAATCTTATCATCATCATTTATTTTTATGATCGTGGGCGTTATTTTATTTGAAGGTATTACACCATTTATTTCAGATAATGGTGGATTAGGCAATGTGAATTTTTTCAAGTTTATCACAGGCGATGTTTGGCTTAGGGGAGAAGCATTTAATTCTAATTTATATAGTGTAGGCTTTATCATTATATCGACGATGTATATTGCCTTTCTATCATTATTAATTAGTTTCCCAATTGGTGTATTAACTGCGTTATTTATCGCAAAAATTGCACCTAAAAAACTTGCAGAAAGTTTAAGAACAGTTACTGAATTGCTCGCATCAATTCCATCTATTATATATGGATTATTCGGTGCAGGATTGGTTTTAAAGGTTGTTTATGAACTTAGTGCATTAGTTGGATATCAATCCAAAGGGGGAAATTCGGTTTTATCTACGGTCATCGTTTTAGCAATTATGACCATTCCTACGATTACCTCTATATCAGAGGTTGCGATCAGATCTGTTGATAAAGAGATTATACATGGGTCATTAGCACTAGGTGCATCACCTATGCAAACCAATTTTAAAGTTGTCTTATCAGCTGCAAAATCAGGAATCTTTACATCTGCAATCCTAGGGATTGGTAGAGTTCTAGGCGAGGCAACTGCTGTAAGTTTAGTTGCCGGAGGGAGAAGATCTGGATTATCTTTTGATATTCTTGATACAACATCAACACTAACAACAACCATGTTAGAAGGCATGAAAGAAACAGCTGGTCTTGATTATGACATCA
Source organism: Acholeplasmataceae bacterium (assembly GCA_021108415.1). Taxonomy (GTDB): domain Bacteria; phylum Bacillota_I; class Bacilli_A; order Acholeplasmatales; family Acholeplasmataceae; genus Mariniplasma. Next base: position 50,227 of record JAIOQX010000005.1, read on the forward strand.
GATTTTCAGTAGGTATTATTTTGATGATTGTTATTTTATTGACAAATCTGATTTTAAACATTATTAAACGTAAGGTGGGACATGTCGATGTTAAATAGAAAAACAAAAGAAAACATGTATCTAGGTGTTACTTATGCTTCAGCATTCTTTTCACTTGGCGTTTTATTAATGATTATAGGCTTTGTGTTTGTCAATGGATTTAAATTGTTAAACTTTGATTTAATTACACATAATTATACTGCTGTGACTTATATATCTGATTTAAATGAAGGATATGATTTAGATATCTATCAAACAACTAAGACTTTTGATCAAGATACTTATTATTCAGAGAAATGGGGATTGGCTTTAACTGATGACACAAATCTTCAAGGTAAAAATGTAATTGTTGTGACATATGTTGATCCCGAGTCACCTTTAAAAGATTTAAACAATAAAGGTGTTGGATCACTCACATTATCCTTAACCAAAGATTATGAAATTATTCGAATTGCTTTTGATGGATCAGCAAGTGCATTATCATCTAGAGGGGCACAAAACATGATTACACTCCTTGATCTAGAAGATGATATTAGAGAATTAGAGTTTCAAACAACAGGTGGAGGGATTAGAGGATCAATTCTTACAACAATCTATTTGATTGGACTCACATTAATCTTTGCGCTTCCTATTGGTATAGGGGCTGCCATTTATTTAAATGAATATGCTAAAAATAATAAGTTTAATCGATTATTAAGAACTTTTATTGAAACACTTACAGGTGTACCATCAATTATTTATGGATTAATGGGCCTAGCTATATTTGTTCCAATTACAATTAAATTAACATCCGCAACAACAGGAAATCTAATATCTGGGTCTATGACATTAGCAGTGATTTTATTACCAATCATCATTAGAACAACAGAAGAAAGCTTAAAAGTTGTCCCAGATGACTATAGATTCGCTTCCTTAGCGCTTGGTGCAAGCAAGACGCAAACTGTATTCAAGGTAATCCTTCCAAGCGCATTTAGTGGCATATTAACCGCAACGCTTCTAGCAATAGGAAGAATCATTGGAGAGAGTGCAGCATTAGTTTTTGCAATCGGTGTTTCGATTAAAGATGAAATTCATTTAACCGATCGATCAACATCACTAGCGGTTCATATTTGGTCAATGATGACAGATGAGCCAGCAAATATAGAATTATCATCAACAATTGCGATTATTATTTTGATGATGGTACTTATATTAAATATATCAGTAAAATTAATATCAAAAAGATTTATGAGAAAGTTTGGTGTCGTACAATGATAAATAAAAATCTTAAAACCTTTAGTATAAAAAACCTAGATTTGTTTTATGGAGAAAAACAAGCATTAAAACAAATTGAATTAGATGTATATGAAAAAGAAGTAACAGCTTTAATTGGGCCATCTGGATGCGGAAAATCGACATTTTTAAGAGTATTAAATCGAATGAATGATTTGATTGCTTCTTGTAAAATCAGTGGTGATGTATCTTATCACGACCAAGATATTTATAAAGAAGGGACAGATATCATAGAACTTAGAACTAAAGTTGGTATGGTATTTCAAAAACCCAATCCATTTCCAATGAGCATTTATGATAACATTACCTATGGACCTAAATGCCAAGGCATTAAGAATAAACAAGTCTTAAATGATATCGTTGAAAAGAGCTTAAAACAAGCAGCGATTTGGGATGAAGTAAAAGATCGATTAAAAGAAAGTGCACTATCTTTATCTGGTGGTCAGCAACAAAGACTTTGTATCGCAAGAACGATTGCGATGAAGCCTGAAGTTATATTAATGGATGAACCAACCAGTGCGCTAGATCCGGTTGCAACCGCAAAGATTGAAGATTTAATCGTTGATTTAAAAAAAGAATATACCATTGTTATTGTTACGCATAACATGCAGCAAGCTGCACGTATATCTGATAAAACAGCATTTTTCTTAATGGGAGAAGTTATTGAATTTGGAGATACAAATCATATGTTTTCTACCCCTAAGCACAAACAAACAGAATCTTATATAACCGGTAGATTTGGATAAAAGGAGAAAAAAAATGACATTAAGACAACATTTAGAAGAAATGATTGAAGCGTTAAAGAAGAATGTAGCACATATGGCAGACCTAGCTTTAGCTAATTTAAGAGAAGGACTTGTTGCATTTAAAGATGGAGATCAAGAACTAGCAAAACTAGTTATTAAAAAAGATGATGAAGTAGATCGCTATGAAGAAGAAATCGCAAAACTTGCGTTAAACATTATTTGGAGAGAACAACCACTTGCAAGCGATTTAAGATTAGTTACAGGTATCTTAAAATTAATCACTGATTTAGAAAGAATCGGAGATCATGCGACAGACATTGCAGAAATGACACTTCACTTAGAAGGACAAACCAATAAAAGACTACTTCCAATTACGACACAAATGGCTGAAATAGTTGAAGAGATGGTTTTATTAAGCATCAAAGGATTGGTACAAGTCAATGAAAATATCGCTCATGAAGTAATTCAAAAAGATGACGAAGTCGATCAATTGTTTCAACAACTCATTCTAAAGATGACAACCGAGTTAAAACATGATAAAATTGATGCAAATGAATTAATCTATATTTTGATGGTAGCTAAATACTTTGAACGTGTTGGAGACCATGCAGTTAATATTGCACAATGGATTATATTTATTGTTAAAGGTACGCATAAAAATACCTTGTTATTCTAAGGAGGTCATTCAATGGCAGTTATATATTTTATAGAAGATGACAAAGACATTCAATATGTGATTGAAAAAACAATTGAAAATGCCGGATTTAAAGGTCTTGGATTTTCATCTGCACAACCTTTTTTTGATGCGTATAAACTCAATAAACCTGATATGGTTTTACTTGATATTATGTTACCTGATACATCAGGTGTAGAGATCTTAAAACTGATTAGAAAAATGGATAAAAAAATACCAGTCATGATGATCTCAGCGCTTCAAAATGAGATGGATAAAGTGATTGCCCTTGACGCAGGTGCAGATGATTATATGACCAAGCCATTTGGCGTTTTAGAATTAACATCAAGATTACAAGCAAGACTTAGAAATGTTCAAGGTGATCATATCTTTAGTTTTGAAAATGTCAAAATTGATGATCATAAACATACATGTATGATTGATAAAAAAGAAGTGTATTTAACCAATAAAGAATATGATATTTTAAGATTATTAATTAAAAATCAAAGTGGTGTTGTCTCTAAAGAAGATATTTTTAAATCAATTTGGCAAACAGATTTTATTGGAGAAACAAGAACACTTGATATGCACATCAAATCATTAAGACAAAAATTAAAAGAAAATCAATCTGATTTAGAAATTAAAACCATACGTGGGGTAGGGTATCAAATCAAATGAAAAAAGCGATTATAAGAAATAATATGTTGTTGTTGCTAAGTGCATTGACGTTATTTTTTGTGATTGCATTTATATCCTTGTATCAAATTGAAAAAAAACATCAAACCTCATTGATGTCTTTTTTGATAGATGAAGTAGAAACCAGTTATGTAAACTTTGATGAAAGTGATTTTGAATTTGTTCAACAATTTTCACAAAATGATAGAAGAATTACGATATTAGATGCTAACGGTTTTGTATTAGCAGACACGCATGATGATGCAGTGGGTAAAGATAAAAGCCAAAGACCAGAGATTCTTGATCTTGGATCGATTCAGTCAAGAAAATCTGATACGATTGGTGTTGAATTACTCTATATCGCTAAACAACTAGATAACGATATGTATATCAGAGTCTCAATACCATATGAGTCTCAAATAAGCACATATAACCAATCTATTTGGATTTTTATTATAAGTTCGATCATCATTTCAATTGTCTATTACATAGGGCTTAAAAAGGTGAATAGCAATTTATTGAAACCATGGGATAAAGTAAAAGATGGATTGAGTTTATTAAATCAAGGTAAATATCAGATGATGTCTTTAAATAGCAATTATCCTGAGATTAACGATATCCTGCATGAGATGAATCAAATCAATTATGATACATCACTAAATCTGATACACATTAAAAATTATCAAAAACAATCAAATGAAATATTAAATGAAATCAAACAAGTTATTTTATTATTTGATCATGAAAAAAACTTAATTTTTTATAACTCAAAAGCTAAAGATTTATTTGACTTAAATGAAGATCTTTTAAACAAAAACAGCTATAACTTTATTAGAGACCATGAGTTAGAAAATGCGATTGATAAAACTATTGATTTTGATCAATTATTCCACAAAGATATTAAAATTAATAATCAATATTATGATACGTTTGTCCTACCACTTCATACAGAATCTAGTTCAAATGAATTTGCTAAAGTTTTAGTAACATTAAAAGATGTCACAGAAGATAGACAATTAGGTCAAATGAAAAAAGATTTTATTTCACATGCATCACATGAACTTAAATCACCTTTAGCTGCGATTCGAGGATATGCAGAATTGATTCAACTAGATATGTTGAAAAAACAAGAAGAAGTTAAAAATGTATCAGGAAAAATTGTTGAACAAACAAAATTTATGAATGCATTAGTCGAAGATATGCTGATGTTATCTAGATTAGAAAACATTAAAGAAGAACATTTCCAAGATATTGAATTATCTAGTATTTGTTCAAAAGTCATTACTGGATTAAAGCAAGTTTACAAAGATAAGCATATTAAACTTATATTTGATAAAGAAGCATTAATCTATCACGCAGATCCGATAGATTTTGCTAAACTCTTTAAAAATTTAATTGAAAATGCTTATAAATATTCACCTCAAAAAAGTGTGATCAAAGTGTCTTTAACAAAGACAGAAGATCAAAAGGTATGCTTTAGCGTAAGTGATCAAGGCATTGGTATCGATAAAGAACAACAGTCTAGAATATTTGAAAGATTTTATAGAGTGGATAAAGGTAGACTAGAAGGTGGTACAGGATTAGGTCTAGCTATAGTGAAACATATTGTGATTAAATATAATGGTGAAATTAAGTTAACATCAGCATTACAAAAAGGAACTGAAATTAAGGTTATATTATAAAAAAAAGAGCAGAAATGCTCTTTTAAATTTATAAATGGCAGGGATAACAGGATTTGAACCCGTACTAACGGTTTTGGAGACCGCTGTGCTACCATTGACACCATATCCCTAACAGCATGTATTAGTATAGCATAATTAAGGATTAAAATGCAATTATTAATACAAAGAAAAAGACGAAAATTATTTTTCGTCTTTTGTATCTATATCTTCATCTTTAAATATAACTTCAGGGTTTTTCACATCTGCTTGTTTACTTGCTAATCTTTTTTTGTATTGTATACGTCCCATAACCATCTTATGGAAGAACAAGAAGTAAGTGATGACTACAATCAATAATACATATAGAACCATGATTCTCCAGATTGCACCATTATAAGGTGTAAGATCATCTTGTTCATTAATTAAATTATAAGTTGAAAGATCATCTTCAGTTAATCCATCTGTTCCAAAGTCATCTTGTAGTTGATATAAATCTTGATCGATATTAAATGTAGAATCTTTTAAGAATGCTGCATCTCTATATTCTACTTTCGATCCCACAAATAAAGGAACTTCATTAAAAATATATTGATCATCATCATTAGCCTCTCCATTTGAGTACTCTAATGTGATGTTTTCAACAGTCGCATAAGTTTCAGGAGCATCTTCATCTTCATTTGGTATGAGCAAATAGTTTTCTGCATCAAATAAGAATAAAGCAGGAACATTGTAAATACTAAAAGGTAGAAGTGGATCATAATAGACACTACCGATAGTCGAAAACTCTTCTTCAACTAGTAAAGTGTTGTCACTTAAAGTTACAGTAATTTTTAAAACTGGATCAACTAATAATTCTCCATCTTCGATGATTGCGATATTATTAACAACAAACATCATCCCATCATATGAAACATCTCCATAAGTAATGCCTATTGCATAAGCGGTTAAATTAAATTGATAATCACCAGACTCACTAGTATATTGATATAGGATAGGAGATTCTCTATAATAATCTATAGTTAGTAATGTATTTAGACCTTTTAATAAAGTTTCGTCATCATCAATATAATCTCTTATTTCTGCATCATAATATTCTTGGAGTTTTGCTGTATAAGCATATCTATATACAATAACTGATATAAATACAATTGCAAGAGCGTAAATTGATCGCCCAATCCATTTCATCATATAAAATCACACCTTTCCTAAAATATAATACATGATATATATAAAATAGGCAACCAAATCAAAAAAATTACATAATTTCACTTTACAAATCACAAAAATATTGTATAATAGTAATTGCGCAATAGACTTGGCGGTTGTGGTGAAGTGGTTAACACATCGGATTGTGGTTCCGACATTGCGAGGGTTCGATTCCCTTCAGCCGCCCCATTATATTTACTAGGCCCATAGCCAAGGGGTAAGGCAAGGGACTTTGACTCCCTCACCGTTGGTTCAAATCCAGCTGGGCCTACCATTAAAAAGACAAAGAAATGAGAAATCATTTCTTTTTTCTTTAAAAAATAAAAAAAGTAAAATTACATGAAAAACCTTACTATGAAATAGGAGGTTTAAAATAATGAAAAAAATATTGATTTTTATCGTTTTATTAAGTGTAAGTTTTATTTGTTTTAATCAAAGCAGTTATGCGATGAAAGAGAATCTTCCAACAGGAAGAAACTATTTTGATTTTAGGTTAATGCTAAAAAATCCAGGAGACGAACAAACCTATTATACAATCGAAGCTTTTAAGGTCAAACCTAACACAGATTATACATTTGTGATGAGCCAAGCTTTTTTAAAAGATCTTTATCCAAATATAGAAAATGAGGTTTTAGCCATCACCTTTTATCCAACCACAGAAGTTCTTGATTATCCTTATATAAAGGATGAAATAAATGGTTTGGTTTATGTAGAATTTACAAATACAGGGGAACATATTGGAATAGATTCTATACATATACCAGAAAATCATATATCTCCAAACTATGAAATGGTTTTATATGAGGGAGATTACAGTGATTTTTTTGGATTTGAGCCATATCTATCAAATGATGAACAAATCAATCATCAAGGCAAATTACTTATCAATTATGATCAACTCTTATCACTAGAAACAATATCATCTTATATAGATGCGACGAATCCTCTTGATGAAGCTATAAGTCTTGATGTCACATCAGATACATATTCATCAAGTGATAAAAGCCCTGGATTATATGAGATTATCTATGAAGCAAATTATAACCAAATAAAAAAACAATTCTTTTTGATGATTGAAGTAGAAGATTTGACACCACCAGTTATTTCAATTACAGAACCTATTGAAGTACCATTAGTTGATAAAGTGGGTATCAATACAATAAAGACATATATTTCAGTATCAGATAATGTTGATGACATGGATTACCATGATTTAACGGTCACTCAAGATACATATTCAACTGCAACGAATATAGGAACTTATTCAATAACTGTATCTGCAACTGATACGAGTGGGAATCTTTCTACATTAACTTTTGATGTGGATTTGATAGATACGATGGGACCTACCATTAAAGGGACTGATGAGATTTATTTATACGTCGGAGACGATACTTTATCTCATGAAGATATATTGAGCTATTATACAGTTACTGATGATGTTGGAGTCAATCAAAACAATTTACATATATCTTTAGACCAGTACTTAGCTCAAACAGAAGTTGGTGTTTATCATATTGTTATCTCAGCTACGGATTACGCATCAAATAGAACAGATAAAGATGTCTATATTCACGTGATAGACAATAGAGGACCTGAGTTTAATATAAATGAGGCATATATCATCACTGTCACGCCAGAAGAGCTTAAAAGCGATTCTGATATCATTAGTTGGTTATCTTTAAAATTAGAAGATGAAGGTATACATGCAACTCATTTAAACATAGATCATAACGAGTATGCTTTAAGAGGATCTACAAAAGGACAGTATTATGTCTATTTAAATTATGAAGTTGATGATCAAATATATCAAACAAGAGTTTTAATGGATGTTGTGGATGAATCTGGATTTGAATTCAAACCAATTTATCTATTATCCTTAATTCCAGTTGTACCAATTGCAGCAGTTTTAATCATGAGAAAGAAAAAGTAAAAATATCATAAAAGTTTGAAAAAAGAATTGACACTTTTGTAAAAAAAAGGTATAATTCTTTTTGCGCGGGTATGGCGGAATTGGCAGACGCACTAGACTTAGGATCTAGCGCCTTACGGCGTGCAGGTTCAACTCCTGTTACCCGCACCAACTTTTTAAAAGAAGCGACTTCGTCGTTTTTTTATTTGGAGAGATGAATTTTATAATCTTTTTAAACTGAATTAAATATATGTGAAATTCTGAAAAAGGCTTAAAAAAAAGCCTAAAATGAGTTATAATATCTTATGGTATGCTCGTTTTATTTAAAAGGAGGAATATGATGATTAAAATAGGAACAAAAGTCCAAGATTTTAGTTTGCCTGATGCCAACGATAAGATACACACTTTGAGTGATTATAAAGGCAAAAAGGTAGTCATCTATTTTTATCCAAAAGATTTAACATCAGGATGTACAACACAAGCTTGTGCATTTAGAGATTCATATGATGAATTTAAAAAACATGATATCATCGTCATTGGAATTTCGAAAGATAGTGTGAAAAGTCATAAAAAATTTGTCGAAACACATGACCTTCCATTTATATTATTAAGTGATGAAAAGATTGAAGTTTGCAAATATTTTGAAGTATATGTAGAAAAAAGCATGTACGGTAGAAAATATATGGGTGTCAATCGTTCAACGTTTATTTTAGATGAAGAGGGTATCATTACACACATTTTTGAAAAGGCATCTCCAAAAGAGAATGCAGCTGATATATTAAAAGTTTTAATTTAGATATAGAATTTTAGGAGGAAGTATTTATGGTAGCTAAGAAAGTTATTAAATCAATGGATGGTAACGAAGCCGCAGCTTATTGCTCATACGCTTTTACCGAAGTAGCTGGTATTTATCCAATTACACCATCCTCACCAATGGCACAATATGTTGACCTTTGGGCATCAGGAGGCAAGAAGAATTTATTCGGAATGCCAGTTAAAATTATCGAAATGCAAAGTGAAGCAGGTGCTGCTGGTACAGTGCATGGGTCATTACAGATGGGTGTATTGACCACAACATATACCGCTTCGCAAGGTTTACTATTAAAGATACCAAACATGTATAAGATTGCTGGTCAAATGTTACCAGGTGTTATCCATGTTGCTGCAAGATCGATTGCAGCACAAGCATTATCAATCTTTGGTGATCACCAAGATGTAATGGCTGCAAGACAAACAGGGTTTGCCTTCCTAGCATCTACATCTGTTCAATCATCTATGGATTTAGCAGGTATTGCACATTTAGCTGCAATCAAATCTAGCATTCCATTTGTTCATTTCTTTGATGGATTTAGAACATCACATGAAGTTCAATCAATTGAAGTGATGGATTATGAAGTATTTGATCGCTTATTAGATAGAGACATGGTTGCTAAATTTAGAGCACACGGATTAAATCCTGAAAGACCTGTAACAAGAGGGACTGCTCAAAGTGATGATGTTTATTTCCAAACTAAAGTACTACAAGGTACACATTACGAAGTTGTACCTGATATCGTAAATGATTATATGCAAGAAATCTCTAAAGTAACTGGTAGAGATTATGCACCATTTACTTATTATGGTGATAAAGATGCTACTGATGTAGTCATCGCAATGGGTTCTGTTTGTGAATCATCTAAACAATCTATTGATTATTTAATGGAACAAGGTAAAAAAGTTGGTTTATTAACTGTTCACCTATATCGTCCATTTAGTGCTAAGTATTTCTTAGACAAAATGCCTAAAACAGTTAAACGTATAACTGTATTAGACAGAACAATGGAAGCTGGAGCAACCGGAAACCCATTATATCTAGACGTTAAATCAATTTATTATGGTGCTAAAGATCAACCACAAATCTTAGGTGGTATCTATGGTCTATCATCAAAAGATACAACGCCTGCAATGATTGTTTCAGTATTTGAAAACATGACAGGTGAACAAAAAGACCAATTTACAGTAGGTATTAATGATGATGTTACACATACTTCATTAACTATTGATAAAACACTAGACTTAACTGATGAAAATACAACTGAATTATTATTCTTTGGTTTAGGTTCAGATGGTACTGTTGGTGCGTCTAAAAACATTACAAAAATCATTGGTGATAATACTTCATTTTACTCACAAGCTTATGCGTCTTATGACTCTAAAAAAGCTGGTGGTGTTACACGTATGCACTTAAGATTTTCAGACAAACCAATCCGTTCTACTTATTTAGTAAACTATCCAAACTTTGTTTCATGTTCAACTGACACATATCTTAGAAAATATGATATGTTAAAAGGCTTGAAACAAGAAGGTACATTCTTATTAAATACACAAACTCCAAAAGAAGATATTGAAACACTTCTTCCAAATAAAGTTAAACGTCAACTTGCAATTAAAAAAGCTAAGTTCTATATCATTAACGCTGTAGACCTTGCTTATGAAATTGGATTAGGCAGAAGAATTAATACAATTATGCAATCTGCATTCTTTAAATTAAATGCACATTTATTAGATGCTGATGAAGCAAATAAATTAATGAAAAAATATGCTAAAAAAGCTTATGGCCGTAAAGGTGATGCAGTTGTTAAATTAAACGAACAAGCAATCGATGCAGGATATATCAACTTAGTAGAAGTTCAAGTTAAACCAGAATGGGCTACTTTAGAAGATGTTGTAGAAAATCATGATGACAAACGTCCTGATTTCGTTAAAAAAATCGCAGATATCGTTAATGCAATTGAAGGGGATTCTCTTCCAGTATCAGCATTCTTAGGTTATGAAGATGCACATATGGAAAATGGATCAACTGCATATGAAAAACGTGGTATTGCAAATTATGTACCTGAATGGAGAAGCGAAAATTGTATTCAATGTAATCAATGTGTATTTGCTTGTCCACATGGTGTCATCAGATCATTCTTATCAACAGACCAAGAAGAAGCTAATGCACCTGAAGGCGCTAAATTCATTGATGCTAAAGGTAAAGACATGGCAGGATACAAATTCTCTATTCAAGTTTCAACACTTGATTGTACAGAATGTGGTGTCTGTGTTGAAGTATGTCCTACTAAAGAAAAATCACTTGCTATGGTTCCAATCGGAACTGAATTGGCTCATGGTTCACAAGAAATCGCTGATTATTTCTTTAATGAAGTAACATATAAAGATATGGGAGATAACAATCCTAAGAATATGAGTTTCAGACAACCATTATTTGAATTCTCTGGAGCATGTGCTGGTTGTGGTGAAACACCATATATTAAAGCATTGACTCAACTTTATGGAGATCATTTAGTGATTGCAAATGCGACAGGATGTTCATCAATTTATGGTGGTTCATTCCCTGCAACTCCTTATACTACAAATGCTGAAGGTTTTGGTCCAGCTTGGGCAAACTCATTATTTGAAGATAATGCAGAATTTGGATTTGGTATGAGAATCGCATATGAAACCATAAGAGATAGAATTCAAACAATTTTATTTGATCATTTAGAAGAAATGCCTGAAAAACTAAGAGGTTTATCTCAAGAATGGTTAGACAATAGAAAAGATGCTGAAATCACTAGAAGATTAAAAGTTGAAATCGTAGCTGAATTAGAAAAAATTGATCAAGCTTATGCAAAAGATTTACTAGATGTTAAAGATTACTTTGCTAAAGTTTCACAATGGATCTTAGGTGGAGACGGTTGGGCTTATGATATTGGTTATGGTGGTATTGACCATGTAATGGCAAACACTGAAGATGTTAATATCTTAGTTTTAGATACAGAAGTTTACTCTAATACAGGTGGACAATCATCTAAATCAGCGCCTACAGGATCTATTGCTAAGTTTACAGCTGCTGGTAAGAACACGAAGAAAAAAGACCTAGCTGCAATCGCAATGAGCTATGGACATGTCTTTGTTGCTCAAGTATCAGCTGGTGCTTCTCAAGCTCAAGTTGTTAAAGCATTAAAAGAAGCTGAAAGCTATGATGGACCATCAATTGTTATTGCTTATTCACCATGTATCGAACACGGTATTAAAGGTGGATTAACTAATTCATTTGCACAAGGTAAACTTGCTACAGAATGTGGATATTGGCCAACATTTAGATATGACCCAAGAAGAGAAATAGAAGGCAAAAATCCATTCCAAATTGATAGTAGAAAACCAGTATGGGATAAATATCATGATTACTTATTAAATGAAGCTAGATACTCACAATTAGCTCAAATCAATCCTGATCATGCTGCTGATTTACTTGACAGAAATAAACAAGATGCTCAAAAACGTTGGAAGATGTATCAAAGATATCTAGCTATGGATTATTCGCTAGAAGAACAAGAATAATTAATATATATATTAAACTGTATGGTGCATTTCATGTATCATACAGTTTTTTTTACTATATTTACTTTGACTTTTTGAAAAAAAAGATTAAAATAGTATAAAAGAAATAGGAGAGGACACTTTATATGAAAAATGCATTTATGAAAAGATTATCACTGATTCTACTTTTGTTTACAATGATTTTTACAATTGTAGCATGTGGTGATGGGGAGGATCCTGTTGACCCAATTGACCCAACAGATCCTGTAACGTTTGTCGTTACATTTAATACAAATGGAGGTAGCGCAGTTGCAAATCAAACTGTTGAAGAAGACGCAGTAGCAACTATGCCAGCTAATCCAACTAAAGAAGGGTTTACTTTTAGCTATTGGTATACAAGTGATGAAAATGTAGAATATGTTTTTACAACTGCGGTGACTGCAGCACTTACACTTAATGCTAAATGGGAAGAAGTTATTCCAGAAGGCCCTACAGATGAAGATTTAATTGCTGAAGATATAGCTGCTCTAGAAGCTGATTTTTATATTAACAATCTTCAACTTGATTTACCAATTAGAGGTGAAATTAATAGAAGTAGAATTACTTGGAAGAGTGATTCAACTAATGTCTCTGATGCAGGTATTATTTTACCGCTTGCAATGGGATCAACACCTGAGGTTCAAACAATCAAAGGTACGTTCACTTTAAATGACGCAAGAGTTGAACATATATTTAATGTTAATGTTCCAGTTTATGAAGAAGTTGTGATCGCAAGCTCAAGATCAGTTGATTTTGAAAACTTAACAACTGAATATACAGTTGCAGATGGTAGTATCGATCTATTTTTTGAAGCAGATGGATATGTCCCATATGTTAATGTCATTGACTTTTTAGAATTATTAGATGGATTTGTTGATTCTGAAGTAGAATTCACATTTACTCAAGATGTAGATTCTTTAGAAATATTTTATCAATATTATGATGAAGATGAAGATCAAACATATGACTTAATTGTTACTATTAACGCAACAGATAATACAATCACTACAAATGACCCAGGATTCTATTGGGCTTATGTATATTCAACAGAAACGAATTATGGTCGTCATATTGAATATGATAACGATAATCCAGATGCATATTTTGATGAAGGTGAAGATATTATTTATGATCTTGATCTATACAATTTAGATATGGCTATCTATGAAAATGAGATTTTGCTTCCTTATTATATAGTCAATCAATTATTTGCTGGATCTAGTTACTATAACGTATATTATAATAATGATGGATTATTTGGCATTTATTCACTACCAAGTGCTTCATCATCAGAATATAGAACGATGAAAAATTCTACAGTGAGTAATACAGACTTACCAGCTGATTTAATGGTTCATAATTTTAATATCCTAGCATTTAATATGGATTATTTCTATGGATTAAAAGAAATTATGGAAGTAGAAACTTATTATGATATGTTAATGAGTAATATTGATGGATTGTTAACAGATGATCCTGAAGACTTTGATAATGCTTTATCAGTAATGATCTTAAAAGAGATTGATGAACTACATACAAGCTATGGATATCCATCATACTTTAATAAAACAACTTGGGGTGGTCCTGAATTAACATCAGTTGGCCAATTAGGACCAAGAGGTATGAATTGGTATCAAGGTGATGGTACAGGTTTCTTTAATGTACAAGATGAAATTGAAGCTAAATGGGGTTCTACAGAAAACCGTCCATCTTATTGGTTCTTAGATGATGCTAAGACATCAGTGGTTGTAACACTTGATGGATTTGATACAGCAGATATCGAAGAAAGTGCTTTATTTGATCAAAGTATTGCTTCAGATGTATTTAGTATCTTAGATATTTCAACAGTATTACCAGATATTACAATGGGAAATAAATTTTTCTATTATAATACAAGCGATGAAACTGATGATATGATGGAAATCATCGTTAAAGGTGTAGATTCAAGTTATGTAGCTACATATGAACAAGCTTTAGTAACATTAGGTTACACACATCAATATGATGTAGAAAACACAAATGAATCTAAAGATAATGGTTATTATTCATATACACTTGGTGATCAAGATTATATGGTTCAAGTAGACTTTGATGAAGACTATGATTTATTTTATGTAAGTATCGTTAATAAATTACCATTAACATTTAGTGGCAATTGGCCACTTGTTGTAGATGTTGAAGGTATGGTTAACTCAGATAGCGCTGTTTATTTAGAAATGTTAATGGATGCTATTTTAGCTGAATCACCAAGTCTAGAAAATGTAACAATCGATTTAACTTATAATACCGGTGGTAATGTAGGTGCATTATATAGAGTTGTTGGATTTGTAACAGATCAACCATTTAGAGTAAGTTCTAAAGATGGAGATACAGGCGGAGCATCAAGTGGCTATGTAGTTATTGATGGTACACCTACATATCCTAATCTAAATTGGTCACTTTTAACTTCTAAAGTTACATTTAGTGCAGCCAATTCACTTGCTACAATTTTCATGGAAAATGATTTAGGTCCAATCATGGGTGTTCAATCAGGTGGTGGAGCATCATCAATTACACCAATCTTACTACCTACAGGTACTGCATTTACAATGAGTTCTAACAATATCAGTGCATATCGTACAGGCTCTGGTACAGAAGAAGATCCATATGTGTTTGTTTCTAATGAATTTGGTATTGCACCAGATTATGTATTAGACATGGCAGACTTATATGATGAAGATGTCATTTTAGCTATTTTGAACGATTAATTTACAATTTATCTAAAAAGATCATAAAAAAACATGGTTTTAGTGTACAATATCGGCCTCAGAAAACGTTTTCAAGTACTTTTTACGCTTGATATTGTATATTCAAATATTTTTTGGTATAATGAAACATAATCAATTTTGATAAGAAAAGGAGAGAAAAAAATGAAATTTCCGAAAAAATTGCTTGTCGTATTTATGTTATTGCTTACAAGTTTAACTGTGGTTGCTTGTAAAGAAGATCCTGTTGTTGTTGATGCTAAACCATCAATTGCTGGTACAGGTGCTGTAGCTATCGTATTATTCGATGAATTTGACCCACTAGCTGGCGTCACTGCTACAGATGAAGAAGATGGAGACTTAACTGCATCAATCGTTGTCAAAACAAATAATGTTGACAATACTGTTGTAGGTAATTATTCAGTTGTTTACGAAGTAGAAGACAGTGCTGGTAATATGGCTACTGCTACTAAGAGCGTAACTGTTAGTGATCGTGCTTTAGAAGATTATCCACTTGCACAATATTTAAGCGGTGTTGATCTTTCTAAATTACCTGCAGAAGATAAAGATATCTTATTTGCAGCTGCAGAACGTTACTTATTAGAAAATGTATATGCAGGTGTTCCTCTATATACTTCTGCTTCAAGAGTAATTTATGCAGATAGAGTACAATTATTCAGTGAAACTTATAACGGTGTTATGGGATTCGGTATTGCTTTCTCACAATTTACTGAAGATGATTCAAATGTATTAATGTATGGTTCTACATATGGTAATGTTGGTGAATATACTTGGAGATCTGCTTATAGCACTGACCCAACTTCATTAAATCCATGGAACGCTGATGATTCAGCTACATCTGATTTTGCTGACTTATTCAAAGGTGGACTATATAATTTCTTCTTTGATTCAACTAAGACTGGTTATGAAATTCTTCCAGAATTAGCTGCTTCATTACCACAAGCTATTAATGGTACTGAAACAAATGGTAAAACATATGCTAAAAAATGGACAATCACTTTAAGAGACGATCTTGAGTGGAAATTCCATCCAGATACAGACGTTTCAGGTTTAGGCGCTGATTATGAAGTATTAGACGCTAATGACTACGTATGGACTTGGAAATATGCATTAGATAACGATTGGTTCAGAGCTAGAACTGGTGGTGGCGACTTTGTATCTCAAGGTATTAAGAATGCTGCTGAATATTTAGATGGTTCTGCTAATTGGGCTGATGTTGGTATTAAATTAATTGACGATTATACAATCGAATTAGAATACACTACTGAAAAAGCAGCATTTGACGTATTATACGGATTTGCTGGTGGCGTATTAACTCCAATTAACCAACAATTATTTGAAGAACTTGGTGATCCAGTTACAGTTGATGGTGGTACTTATGGTGCTGACCCAACTAAAGTAGCTTCAAGTGGTGTTTACTACTTTGATGTTTGGACTCCAGGACAATTATTAACATTCAAGAAAAATGAATTACATCCAGATGCTGCAATGTACAACTATACTGGTCGTCAATATACTTATATTGAAGATTCAAATCAAGTATTTGCAGAATTTATTGCTGGTAGATTAGAAAGTGCTTCAGTTCCTGCTGCAGAACTTGATAACTATGCTGGTGACCCTAGAATTAAGGTTGCACCAGACCCAACAACATGGAGATTACAAATCAATGCATTCGGTACAGAAGCTAATAGAGATGCTTACATCGAAAATACTCCTGGTAATGCAATTGATGAAACATTCGTTCCAGAACCTATCTTAATGTACAAGTCTATGAGACAAGCATTAATGTATGGTTTCGATAGATATGAAGCTGCTGTTAACGTTGTAGGTACTTACTTACCAGCGTTCACATTATTCACTTCAACTTACTTCCTAGATGGTGAATCAGGATTGTCAGTACGTGGTGGAGCTGCAGGTCAAGCTATCTTAGAAGACTTTGGTGGTAGTTCATATGGTTACTTCCCAGACGTTGCATTAGAATTATTTAAAGATGCAGTTGCTGAAGGTATTGCTGATGGATATTATGCTGCAGGTACTGCAAGTAATTACACTGAAATCGAATTAATCTTTACATGGGCTTCAAGTGGTAACACAAATGCGCAAGCAATGGTTGCTAACTTAGTTGAACAATATGAAGACTTATTAGTTGATGATACAAACTTTGTAAAAGTAGTATTTGATGTTAGAGACGTTGCGTTCCCTAATAACTATTATGATTACATGATGCCAGCTGCTACTGACTTAGGTATTGGTGGTATTAGTGGTTCATTACTAGATGCTCCAAGTTTCTTAGATGTATATAGTGATGATAACCGTGGTGGATTTACACTTAACTGGGGTATTGATACTACAACTGCTTTAATTCCTGTTGCTTATAATAACTTAGACGGTGAATTAGTGTATGAAAGATGGGGCTATAACGCTCTAATCGAAGCTTTAGTTGGTAATGTATATGTTAAAGACGGTCTTGAACAAACAGCTTGGGATAATGCAGATGATCTAATTGATGCATACCTTGATATGAATGGCGAAGAACTTGATTCATCAAGTGACGGAGCTACTCTAGCTGAATATGTTCTAGGTGATACACTTGCTAATATTGCAACTGATGAAGGATTTGATTCACTAGCTGCTTATATCGTTGTTACTGTAAGTGGTAAGAACTTCTTATATGTAGTTTCTGAAGAAAACAATGCATTTAAACTTTATCAATCACTTGGTCTATCAACAACTGCTGATGATGCAATTCAACAATATATCTATACTAATTATGGTAACTATAACTTAACAGTTTCTATGGGACCTCTTACAGATGCTGAAATCGCTGCTGATGCTTATATCGGCGTAGATCAAGGTTATACTACACTTGCTGAAATCGCAACTGATGTTGCTGCACCACTTGCTTATACAGAAGTATATGCTACTACATGGGCTGAAGGTTGGTCAGATGGTGTTGTAGTTCTACACATTGGTGATTACTATATTGGTTGGGCTTGGTTATAATATAATCATTTCTAACTAGTAAAAATTCTATAAAAATTTATAAAAATAATTAAATAGAGGTAATAGGGGAGCCATATATATTAACTTATAGTGTGGCCCCCCTTATTACGCTTTATCTATCTAATTCATGTGCTACTACATTTATTACATAAATATGGTGTAATAGCACATGAATTATGATATAATAAATCAAAAAGTAAGGGAAGAGATCAAATGACAAAATATATTATTCAAAGAGTTATTTGGATATTCATTATTCTATTTACAACACTTACAATTACGTTTATGTTGTTGAAATTAGCTCCTGAATATCCACCAACTAAAAACGAAGACAAAGACACATGGCTTGAAAAACAAGTCTCTGACGGTTACTACGTATCTGAGTACTATGACAAAAATGATCCAGAAGAAGTAGCAATTTTTAATGAGATTCGTACAAATAATCCCGATATTAATGAAACTGTTTTTGTCGTGGAACCAGTAAGAGACTCAAATGTACTAAAAGTCTTTTACAGAGTACCAATTCCTCAACAATACCTTAAATGGCTAGAAAATGTTGTTACTGAATGGGATTGGGGTACATCGACTAAAGTTAGAGTTAACTATCCGGCTTTTAAGATTATTCAAGAGAGAATGCCAATTACGTTTTATTTAAACATTGCAACGCTAGTCTTTTATTTACCATTTGGATTTGCATTTGGTATTATAGCAGCGCTTAAGAAAGATACAATCGTCGATAATATCATGCAAATTGTTATTATGGTGTTTTTATCTGTACCAAGTTTAGTATTCATTTTATTACTAATCGTGGTATTTAGTTATCAAATGGATGGCTTCTTGCCTTCTAGGTTCCCACTGGTCGCACTACAATCGTTCTGGGAGATTGCAGAAGGATTTGTTATTCCAGTAGTTGCAGCAGGCTTACCGTCTATTGCAGGGTTAACTAGATTATTACGTGCTGAGTTATCAGAAGTCTTAACTTCAGAGTTTGTGTTACTTGCTAAAACAAAAGGTTTAAGCCATACACAAGCTGTTTTAAGACATGCTATTAGAAATTCACTAGTTCCTATGGTTCCAGTTATTATAAGCTCGTTTGCGGCTTTATTAGGTGGTTCATTCATCTTGGAAAGAGTGTATGGTATACCAGGTGTAGGTAGAGTTACTTTGACTGCGCTTGCTACAGGTAACTATGATTATAATGTAATCATGGCTTCAAGTGCATTCTATGGTGTCATTGGACTTGTTACTGTTCTGATCGTTGACTTAACTTATGGAGTCATAGATCCACAAATTAGAATGGGGGCTAAAAAATAATGAAAAAAGAATATTCTAAAGATTATTTCCAATTAGTCCAAGAAGACGAAAGGTTATTAGATAAACCGCTTAAAACAAAACAGTTATCTTATTTTCAAGATGCTATGTTGCGGTTTACAAAAAATAAATATAATGTAATTGCAACTGTTATATTAGGCGTCTTTATTTTGATGTCAATATTTGTTCCAATATTAACGCCAAAAACAGCATATGATCAAACAAATTCAGCGTTAAAAACATTACCACCAAGAATTCCTTTAATTGAAAAATTAGGTATCTTTGATGGCGTTCAAGAATATCTAAATCAAACAATTGATTATGATACAATTGATCCTGTAACAGGATTAGGCTATCCTACAGAAAGATTCCAAGTAGAATATATTTTCTTAGATACCCTAACAAATAATACATTAGTGGGTACTGTTAAAGATCCAGCATATCGTGGTGGTACAAATGAGTTATATGTTAACTATAATAAAAATTCGTTTGGATTTGTAGTTGCAAATACTGAAGTAGATGACGAAACTGGTGAAGAATCTAAAGTTGGATTCGTATTAGCTAACGGCTCTACAATTGAAGTTGATGTAAATGAAATGCAAACAACAGGTGTATTAGAACTATATCTTGCGCCTACAATACTTTCAACAGATTATACATCTTATGCTGATTTGACTTTATTAGGTACTGTAACTCAAGATGGCATAACATCAATAAACCCTATGGATGCACTTGGTGCAACCACAACAGGTTTTATCATTGTTAGACACGTTCTACCTGAATTAAGTTTAGGTGGAGATGAATATATATCATTAGAATCAGTATCGATTAAATATAATGATGAAGTTACAGCAGAATTTAGTGGATACTCATTATCAGCATCAAATATTTTTACAATTGATACAGATGTGGAAAATGGTAGATTAGATAGAAAAAATGCTGTCATTACAAGAGCGTCATTTACATATGATTCTTATGCAGCATTACTTAGAGATAGAGAACGTACAATGGGTGAAGTTGAGTATCTTAGAATCTTAGCTGATAATCCAGGTATGTTAGAATCTATTGTATATGGCGATGCGCCAAATACATGGACTTTTGGTGAAGGTTATCCAATTACTGAAGTTGTTGGTAAAGAAGTAAAATTGGTTCCAGGTACTGGTAAAACCAATACAAACTACTTTACAATGGTAGATGGAAAATATGCATTAGAATTTGATAGTGAACCATATTTCATATTTGGTACAGATACATTTGGGAAAGACTTATTTACACTAATTTGGTTAGGGTTAAGAACATCATTACTATTAGGTTTCTTAGCTGCAGCTGTTAATATCGTTTTAGGTGTTATATGGGGTGCAACAAGTGCTTATTATGGTGGCCAAGTAGATATTTTAATGGAAAGATTTTTGGATATTTGGGGAAGTTTTCCTCAAATTACAATGATTGGGATAATTACCGTTCTCATTGGGCCGGGCTTCTTAGCTCTGTTTATATTCATGGTCTACGACGGATGGATCGGCGCGGCCAAGGTCACGAGATTCCAGTTCTATCGATATAAGGGTAGAGAATATGTCTTAGCAGCAAGAACACTTGGTGCATCTGATGGACGTATTATCTTTAAGCACATCCTTCCAAATGCGCTAGGAACCATTGTCACAAGAGTTGTATTAAGTATTCCAGCCGTTATCTTCTTAGAAGTTAACTTATCATATTTAGGATTTGGTATTGGTAATGGTCAAAAATTAGAAATTGGACCTATCAAATTAACAGGTACATCTATTGGGGTTATCCTTAAAGATGGTCAAGAACAAATCTTATCAGGTAATACATGGTTAATTATATTCCCAACATTAATTGTAGCAATCTTAATGATTACATTCAACATGTTTGGTAATGCTCTTCGTGATGCACTAAATCCACAGTTGAGAGGTAGTGAATAATGATGAATAAAGAAAAAGTATTAGAGGTTAAAGATTTAACCATATCTTTTAAGACGCCTAATGGATTAGTTAGAGCAGTTAGAAGTATTTCATTTGATTTATATCAAGGTGAAACCTTAGCAATCGTTGGTGAATCAGGTTCTGGTAAATCTGTAACCAATAGAGCTATTATGGGTATTTTAGCTAAAAATGGTAATATCGATAAAGGTGAAATTCTATATGCTAATCAAGATTTAGCAAAATTATCTGAAGAAAACTTTCATAAAATTAGAGGTAGTAAGGTTGGTATGATCTTCCAAGATCCGCTATCGAGTTTAAATCCTACAATGAGAGTCGGAAAACAGATTACAGAAGCGATGTTGGTTGGTGGTAATCGATTTAAAAATCGTTTAAGAGATTTATATCACAACGAGTTTCATGATTATCTAAATCTAGAAACTAGAATTAGTTTACTAAAAAAAGATAGAGATATCAGAATATTTGAAATTAATAAAGATGATGATATCCAAAAAGCAGATAAAAAACTCAAAATAGCTGAACTTAAAAAGAAAACTAAAGAAAAAGTTTCTGAATTAGAAAAAGGACTTCCAGGATTAAAGAAGAAATATCTTGAATCTAAAAAAGCAGCTAAAATACAAATTAAAAAAGAAATTGCAGAAGTTAAAGCTGAAGAAAAAGTTGAATATCAAAGTCTAAAAGCAGAACTTGATGCTCAAAAGCTTGCATTATCTAAAGTTTCTAAAGAAAGTAGCTCATATAGTGACTCTAAAGCTGCTTATTTAGAAGCAAAAGCAGCAGTAAGACAAAACAAAGAAATTTACAAACGTCGTTTTAAAGTCACTAAAAAAGAAGCTTATGAACGCGCAATTAAAATTATGAATGAAGTAGGTATTCCGGAACCAGAAAAACGTTTCACTCAATATCCTTTCCAATTTTCAGGTGGGATGAGACAACGTATCGTTATTGCAATTGCTTTAACTGCAGGTCCTGAACTATTAATTTGTGATGAACCAACAACAGCATTAGACGTTACAATCCAGCAACAAATTCTTGATCTAATTAAGAAAATTAAAGTTGAACGTGGATTATCAGTTATCTTTATTACCCATGACTTAGGTGTGGTTGCTAATATGGCTGATCGTGTAGCAGTTATGTATGCTGGTAAGATTGTTGAATATGGTAGCGCAAGTGATATTTTCTATGATCCAAAACATCCTTATACATGGGCATTATTATCAAGTGTACCTGACCTAGATACTAAAGAAAAACTATTATCTATTCCTGGAACACCTCCTGATATGTTATATCCACCAAAAGGTGATGCATTTGCAGATAGAAATCAGTTTGCATTGAAGATTGACTTTGAAGAAGAACCTCCGTTCTTTAAAATAAGCGACTCTCATTATGCTGCAACTTGGTTATTGCATGAAAATGCACCAAAAATACCAATGCCTTCAATTATTCAAGACAGAATTAATAAATATAAGGCTGATGCAAAAGCTAGAGTGGCTCAATCAAAGACAAAAAATGTTAAGAGTGCAGGTGATGAAAATTGAGTGAAAAAAGAGAAGAAATCCTAAGAGTCGAGAATCTTAAACAACATTTCAAACTTGGCTCAGGACGAAATAAAATGTATAACAAAGCCGTAGATGGCGTTTCATTTACGATTTATAAAGGTGAAGTATTTTCACTTGTTGGTGAATCTGGTTGTGGTAAGACTACGACAGGTAGAACCATTATTAAACTTTACAATTCAAGTGGTGGAGAAGCATTTTTCCATGGCACACGTATTGTAAGTGATGTTAAGGCTGCAAAAAAGACTCATAAAGAAAATATGGCTGTTGCTAAAGCAGCAAGAGATGAAGAAAAAGAAAAACTTAAATTATCACTTGAAAAACAAGTGATTAATAAAGAGTTATATATGGAAAAACTTGCTGAAGTAGACGAACAGTTTAATACAGCAAAGAATGCATCACTTGAAGTTTATAGACTTGCAAAAAAAGATAAGAAATTTGAAAAAAATGTGAGTGAACATGCTACAGATGCTAAAAAGAATTTAGAAAAATTTCCTGAATATAACGAAATCAATGAAAAATATGATGCTTTAAACGTTAGTTTAACTGATGAGTATGAAGTGTTCAAAAAAGATGTAGATCGTTCTCAACAAGCTCTATCTTCTATGTCAAAAACAGACAAAGATGCTTATCAAGCAGCTAAAGAAAAACATCAATTACTTGTTGAAAAAGCAAATAATGCTTCAAAAGAATTAAAATTAAACAAGATCCGTAGAAAACAAGATTTATCTAATCTACAATACGGAATTGTTCATGAAAACAAGTTATTAATGCGTAAGATGCAAATGATCTTCCAAGATCCAATTGCATCACTTAATCCTAGAATGACTGTTAAAGAAATTATTGCAGAGGGTTTAAGAATTAATGGATTTAAAAACGAGAAAGTTATTGATGATAAAGTTAAGGAAGCTTTAAAAACTGTTGGACTTGTACCTGAACATGCAAGCCGTTATCCACATGAATTTAGTGGTGGACAACGTCAACGTATTGGTATTGCACGTGCTTTAGTTGTTGAACCATCATTTATTATCGCCGATGAACCAATATCTGCACTTGATGTTTCGATTAGAGCTCAAGTTATTAACTTACTTAATGATTTAAGAGAAGAAAAAGGCATTACAATCATGTTTATTGCACATGATTTATCTGTAGTTAAATATTTTAGTGATCGTTTAGCTGTTATGTATTTTGGTAAGATAGTTGAAATTGGTAATAAAGACAAAATCTTTGATAACCCAATGCATCCTTACACATTATCATTAATGAGATCAATTCCTCAACCAGATCCACTTTTTGAACAACAAAGAGGAAAAACTGAGAGATATAATCCACAAGCAGAACATGATTATTCTAAAGAAGGTCCAGAATTAAGAGAAATCGAACCAGATCATTTCGTATTATGTAACACTGAAGAATATAAAAAATATAAAAAACAAGCTGGTAAATAATGAAACTTATTAGATTGTTACTGATTTTTGCAGGACTTGTACTGGGCTCATACCTACTACATTTGCTGGTATATGGATCAGTTGTGACTGTAACAAAAGCAGCAAATGTATTGTTTGTTGTAGGTATGATTACTATACTTCCGACAATCATTGCGATGACACAGTCATACAAAGTATTCCAAGGGTTTAATTATGCTTTTAGATCGTTTTTCTCAACTGGATTTAGACACACATATCCAAAATTTAGCGATTATAAAAATGAAAAAGATGTAAATATCAAAACAACTATATTTTTAGAAATGTTTATTGGATCATTAATATTGGTTGTTGCAGGTATTATCTTATCGGTGGTAGCTTTAAGATGAATGATGTAAAAAAAGTAAATAAACAGTTTTTTATCAGTTTGATGATGATGGTTATTGTCGTAGTTATTGCTGTTACAGGACTTATCTTAATGTATGTATATGTTGAAAATGAAAACATCACATACCCAATTACTCTTTCTATATTTTTAGGACTAATCATAGGTGGATCGCTATTTAAAAACAGATTAGATAGAATAGCTAACATGTCATATCTTGTTCGTATTAGAGCCTCTCAAGGAAATCCATTACCAATTACTAAACTCTTTAATTTAGATAAGAGTATAGATTTGTTTAAAAAGAATGGGTTTGAGAGATATCAAGACAATCAGACATATACAATTTATTATAAATGTCAATTAGATCATATTAAACAAATATTTAGATCTAATATATTAACCGTGATGGTTGTCATTAAAAACAAGAACACAGATTTTTACTTAGATCGAATCGATAAAGAGATTAATAAATTAAGAGATGAACTCTTTAAAGAAAAGAAAAAAGTAAATCGGATCATCATTACACAAATTAAAGAAATTGATGATTTAGATGATAAAACAAGAGATATGATTAAAGAGATACTGTTTGTTCGTACGAAAAGTTTTGTGATTTCTACGATCAACATCGGAATCTATAGACCCCAAAATTTAGCAGTAATGCTCTATTCTGATACATATAGTCCAAGTTTATATTATAAATATCATCTTGACGAAATTAGAAACATACTATAATCAAAATATTAAATGAGTGCCAGGTATCAATATACCTGGTATTTTTTTGCATAAAAAAAGCTTCATCAAATGACAAAGCTTTTTGTACTAATATTTAATTACTTATTGTCTAAACTCATCTTTGAATAAATCTTGATTGCTAAGACAATACTCACTATAATACCTATAAATGAAGTAACGATTCTATAAGTGCCTCGATTAATTTCTAAGAACATAACGTTAAGTACCATTAATGCAATAAATGTAATAAGGGTAATGATAACTAAAGCTAAGAGTAATCTATAGGTTCCTTTGAAGTATGATTTAGTGTTTGCTTGGCTTCTTAATTGATAGAGTCTATATGCTGGAATGATACCTGATGTGACAATAATAAATCCAAAAATTGAAATACCCATCTCAAATGATCCAAGCATATCATATCTAAATGTCAATAAATTGATTGATAAGAATGCTGCAACTGATAATACAATAAATAATATATGTATAAATTGATCATATAGGAATATATCATACTGGTGAGTTTTTTCTTCAACAATTAATAAATCTTTTGTTTTAAATACAAATATCTGGAAGACAAGTGCTTCAACAAATAAAATAGCTTCAGAATTGAATCCACCAAAAATAGTAGTTATATAAGTTAGTGTCTTATAATTCATAGCAGAAAAGTCATAAACAAGATTTGGGTTACCATATAATATGTTATCTCTAATGATTTCAGCTGTATCAAATAATAAAACATATTTATACATGAATAAGCTGAAGAAGTATCCAATAATGGTAAATAATCCTAAAAACACCATGATTCTTAAAGAAGATTTATTGAGTTGAAAGTCTTTATTGTTTTGCCAAATCATTAAAACGATAAAGATAAATAAAAAGATTAAAGTTTTTAAATAAATAAATATGTCAGGAAGTCCATATCCTTCAAGAACAGGAGCGACATATAAATTTGAGATGATCGTGCCTAGATCAAATAATAAGATGACCCCGACAAGCATCGTGAATAAAGTTAACTTGTTGTTTGTTTTGTCTAACATGTAATACACCTACTTAATTATATTTTCTTATGAAAAGAAGTCTATATAAATGATATCATGAAGGCTTGCAAAAGTCCATATTTAAAGCTCATTAATGAAAAAAAGAACTTCTATACGAAGTTCTTTTTAGGGAGTTACCTTTCACAATAATATAAGTGGATGGCAGTCCATATATCATTGATCGACAGGGTAATTGTATTTTGGGAGAAAAATACAGTTGAGTTTTGTTAACAAAAAGTGTTAACTAGACACCAATATAATATCATATTTTTTTACAATGAAAAGCAAAAACACAATTTTTTTACATTGAAAACGTTTACCTAAAAAAATCGCGTTTATTAGCATATAATTAGAAAAAAAGAACCTTATAGTATATAATAGATATGGTAATTTAAGGAGGTCTATATGGCAAAATTAGAAATAAAGAATCTTCATGTAGAAATTGAAGGTAAAGAAATATTAAAAGGTGTAAACTTAACAGTTAAATCTGGAGAAGTTCACGCAATTATGGGTCCAAACGGAACGGGGAAATCAACTTTAGCTAGCGCATTAATGGGACATCCAAAATATGAAATCACTGAAGGTGAAGCATATTTAGATGGTCAAAATATTCTAGAGATGGAAGTTGATGAAAGAGCACGTGCGGGTTTATTTTTAGCGATGCAATATCCAGCAGAAGTACCAGGTGTAACAAATAGTGATTTTATGCGTCAATCTTTAAAAGCAACCTCAGGCAAAGAAGTAGGCTTATTTGAGTTTGCGTTAAAGTATGAAAAAATGGTTGAAGAATTAAAAATGAGACCAGATTTAGCACATAGATATTTAAATGAAGGTTTTAGTGGTGGAGAGCGAAAAAGAAATGAAATTCTTCAATTAAAAGTATTAAAACCTAAGTTTGCAATTTTAGATGAGATTGATTCAGGACTTGATGTAGATGCTCTAAAAATTGTAGGCGAAAACGTACGAGATATGGTAAATGATGAATTTGGATGTATCTTAATTACACATTATCAAAGAATTCTAGATCATATCACACCTACTAATGTACATATTATGATTGATGGAAAAATTGTTTTAAGTGGTGGTAAAGAACTTATCATGAAAATTGATTCAAATGGATATGAATGGATTAAGGATGAATTAGGTATCGAATTTGATCAAGAGGAAGCATAATGGAATCTATCGTAATTAAAAACCACAAGGTGATTTCATCCATCCCAGAGGGTTTCATCTTTGAAGATCATAAACTTATTATTCCTGAAAACAAAACTTATCCAGAACCTATAAAAATTACATTAAAAGACGACAATAACGATAAATTAATGATTGTTGTATCAAAAAATACAAGTATAAAAATTATATTAGAAGTTTCTAGTCTTGAAGTTAATGATAATAATTACAATCTAAACTTGATTGCAAAAGAAAATAGTCATGTTAAATATTTACTAGTCAGTGAATTAGCAAGCGAAAAAGCTCTTTTAGAGCATTATTTCACTGCAGAGCGTTTCGCATCACTTGATCTCATTGGAGGCTTTGTATCAAATGTAATCGATGCTAAAATGCATGTTGACCTCATTGGTGAGGGTGCAGAGGTTAATATGAGAGCTGTTGCAGTCTCATCTGATGATCATAAACAAGTTATTGATGTATTAATTGTACACAAAGCACCTAATACATATGGGAATATGACTAATATTGGGATTGCTAATAAACAAGGTAAAATTATATTAAATGGTGTTGAAAAAATTGAGAAAGGTATGAAGAACGCAAATGCTTTCCAAACCTTAAAAGGTATTATTACTTCAGATCAAGCTGTTGTTGAAGTAAACCCAATTTTATTAATTGATGAATATGATGTTAAAGCTGGTCATGGCGCAACCATAGGAAAGATTGAAGAAGAACAACTTTATTATCTACAAAGCAGAGGGCTTAACCGTAAGGAAGCAGAAAAACTAATCATTAATGGATTTTTACAACCCATCATCGATGAAATTGATGATGAACCATTAAGAGATAGATTTGTGAATCTTGTTAATTCGAGAATATGATAGACGTTAAAGAAATTAGAAAAGATTTTCCAATTTATAATAGAGAACCTAAACTTACATATCTAGATTCAGCAGCATCTTCGCTAAAAGTTAAAACTGTTATTGATCATGTAGATCATTATTATCAATCTTTAGGTGTTAATGTACATAGAGGCGCATATGATTTAGCTTATGAAGCAACTAAGTTGTACGAAGAAGCTAGAGATACAGTTTCTAAGTTTATCAATGCAAATGCAGATGAAATCGTGTTTACTAGAGGGACAACAACCTCACTAAATATGATTGCTAATGCATATCGCGATATTTTAAAAGAAGATGATGAGATTGTTGTTACTGAATTAGAGCATCATTCAAGTATATTACCATGGATGGTAACTGCTCAAAAATCAAAATCTAAACTTAAATATGTACCTTTAACTAAAGAAGGGCGTATTACAGTTGAAGCATTCAAAACTGTATTAACAGATCAAACAAAAGTAGTTGCTATCACTTATGTTTCAAATGTGATGGGCTATGTGACACCAATTAAAGAGATTATCAAACTTGCACATCAAAAAGGTGCAGTTGTCATATTAGATGCTGCACAAGCAGTTCCACATATGGCAATTGATGTCAAAGCGCTTGATGTAGATTACTTAGCATTTTCAGGACATAAAATGTTTGGTCCATCAGGTGTTGGTGTTTTATTTGGAAAAAGTAAGTTATTAAATATGTTGGAACCTGTTGAATATGGTGGGGAAATGGCAGATGATGTATTTAAAGATCATGCAACATTTAAAGAAGCACCGTTAAGATTTGAAGCTGGAACACCTGTCATCAGTGGTGCAATCGGACTTGCTGCAGCGATTCGATATATCCAAAAAATAGGATATGATCAAATACATGAACATACCATGCATTTAAAACAATATACACTAAATCAATTAAAAACTTTAAAAGGCATAACAATATATAACGAAACAGCGGATATATCAACCATTACATTTAATGTAGATGATATACATCCTCATGATATCGCAACGATGCTTGATCAATATCAAGTAAGTGTTAGAGCTGGACATCATTGTGCACAACTCGTATCTAGATTTTTAGGTGTAGGATCTACATTAAGAGTTTCATTTCATATCTATAATGATATCAATGATTGTGACGTATTGATATCTAGTATAAAAGCATCTCAAGATTTCTTTTTATCGTTTTAAATAAAGGAGTTAAATTATGAACATTGAACATTTATATAGACAAGTCATCATGGAGCATTACAAATATCCAAAACACAAAGGATTTGTAGCAGATCCAAGTTATGTGACTATACATTTAAATAACCCAAGCTGTGGTGATGAAATGACAGTGCAGGTTAAAGTTGAAGATGATAAAATAACTGATTTACTACATCAAGGAACAGGGTGTTCTATATGTTGTTCAAGTGCGAGTGTAATGAGTCAAACATTAATCGATCAATCAGTTAATGATGCTCAAAATATTATCCATGAGTTTTATGAACTCATCAAAGGATATCCGTTTAATCCAGATATTCTTAAAGGGGATGCTGTTGTATATAAAGGTGTCTCACAGTTTCCAGCAAGAGTTAAATGTGCAACATTAGCTTGGAAAGCTTGTGAATTGGGATTAAAGAAAATAAAGGAGGACAAAGAAATATGATGGATGATAACAAAAAGAAAATAGACGACATAGTCGGTGATTATAAATTCGGATTTAGAACTGAAAGTAAAGATGTTATTAATACCGGTAAAGGTATTAATGAAGAGATTGTCCGTGCTATCTCTAGATATAAAAACGAGCCTGAATGGATGCTTGATTTTAGATTAAAGAGTTATAAAAAATTCTTAGAATTAGAAAATCCAAAATGGGGACCAGATTTATCTTTTATTAAGTTTGATGAAATAACATACTTCTTAAGAGCTAGTGAACGTGCTGAAACAAGCTGGGATGATGTACCTAAAGAAATTAAGGATACATTTGAAAAACTAGGTATTCCAGAAGCTGAAAGAAATTTCTTAGCTGGTGTATCAACACAATTTGAAAGTGAAGTCGTATATCATAACACAATGAAAGAATTAGAAGATCTAGGTGTTATTTATGTAGATACAGATACTGCACTTCGTGAGCACCCTGAATTGGTTAAAAAATATTTTGGGAAAATGATACCTTACAGTGATAATAAATATGCAGCACTAAACTCTGCAGTATGGAGTGGTGGTTCATTTATATATGTACCAAAAGGTGTAAAAGTAGAAAAACCACTTCAGTCTTATTTTAGAATTAATTCTGAACAAATGGGACAATTTGAAAGAACACTAATTGTTGTTGATGAAGGCGCATCTGTTAATTATGTTGAGGGATGTACTGCACCAACTTATACTAAAGATTCATTGCATGCAGCAATTGTAGAAATTGTTGTTGAAAAGGATGCAACATGTAGATATACAACTATCCAAAATTGGAGTAATAATGTCATCAATTTAGTGACTAAGCGTGCATTTGTTTATGAAAATGGACATATGGAATGGATTGATGGAAATATTGGTTCAAGTGTAAATATGAAATATCCATCTTGTGTCTTATTAGGAGAAAGAGCAAAAGGAACAACAATTTCAATTGCTTTTGCTGGTAAAGGACAAATTCAAGATGCTGGTGCTAAGATGATTCATGTCGCACCAAATACAACATCTACAATTATCTCAAAATCAATTAGTCGTGGTGGTGGTTCGGTTAACTATCGAGGCAAAGTTGATTTTGGTAAGAAGGCTAAAGGCGCTAAAGCACACGTTGAATGTGATACAATTATTTTGGATGATTTCTCATTTAGTGATACAATTCCAACAAATGTTGTTAGAAACTCTGATGTCTTCTTAGAACATGAAGCAACAGTCTCTAAAATTAGTGAAGAACAATTATTCTATCTAATGAGTCGTGGTCTTTCTGAAGAAGAAGCAACTGAGATGATTGTTATGGGCTTTATAGAACCATTCGCAAAAGAACTTCCAATGGAATATGCAATTGAGTTGAACCAATTGATTAAACTTGAAATGGAAGGTTCAATTGGATAAAAATTTATAAATTAAGTAAAAAGATATTTGATATGTGTCAAATATCTTTTTTTTATAGCCTTTTTAGCGTAAAATAGATATAAAGTGATGTATAATATATAAAATATTATAGATTGGATAGTCATATGAAAAGAAAATTATGGATACTTACCATTTTAATAGCAATCTCAATTGGATTATCATCTTGTATTAGACAAGTGACATATGATGATCTTCTTTTAGAATATCAAAGTGATATAGAAGCTAGACAAGATATATATGACATGTATGTTGATATATATGATCATTTATCAACAACTACCATACAATCTATTGTAAGAGTTACTAAAAAAGTATCGCTTTCCTCAGTTACCTCAGTAGGATCTGGATTTATATTTTATGAAGATGACCGATCCTATTATGTTTTAACTAATCATCATGTCGTTTATAACGATACATCACAATATGCATCAATTACTGTTATGGATTATTTAGGAAACGATCATACTGCTACACTGCTTGCACTAGATAATCAATATGATTTAGCAGTTTTATCATTTACTAAATCTGGATTTAACGTGGATCCTATACCATTTAGTCAAACAAGTTTGTATTTTAAAGATATCGCGATTGCAATGGGTTATCCAAATGGGCAAATCAATTCAATGACGATTGGTGAACTTATTGATTTTGATATGATTAATATTTCAAATGATGATGAAACTGGTGTTACTTTTGATGTTTTAATTATGGATATACCAGTTGAGACAGGAAGTAGTGGATCTGTTGTTATTAACGAAGACTATGAAGTCGTTGGGATAATTTATGCAGGTAATTTTATAAATAATCAAGAAACTTCCGAATTTTCATTTGCAATTCCAACAGCTAAAATATTTGAATTTTTTGAGTTATATGATATTCCTTATCAAGAAGAGGTGACATCATGAAAAAGCTTAGTTTGATTGTCATGTTTTTTGGTTTGATCATTACGATTTCTGGATGTTCAATACTTTCAGTTGAAGAAGATACTTTTGAATTTCGTCAGCTATCTGACCAATATAACGAGTATGTGATTAATGATGTTGTTAATTTTGACGATTTTAGAAATTTAATGAATCAAGCAAGCAATGTTTCTTCAACTTCTGTATTTATGATTGAAACCGATGTACTTGATGTTTTCAATAGAGTAACAAATACTTATCATGGAACGGGAACTATATTTTTTGAAGATTCGAATTATTTTTATGTTTTAACAACATATCAAATTATTGATTTGGTCTCAAGACGTGTACATTATTTTGTAACTGACGCGTATGGACAAAAAATGCCTGCTGAAATATTTGCAGCAGATTCAATATTAGGTTTGGGTATTTTAAGGGTGGATTTAAACTCAACTGATTATGAAATTGCTGAGTTTGCATCTTATATACCATTAACAGATGAACTTGTATTGATGATTTCTAATAGTTATCCAACTCAAAATATACAGAAGTTAGGTAGATTTTTATATCAAGATGATACACCATACATGGAGGTTACTTCATCACAAAATGCAAATGGATCACCAATCTATAATTTAAAGTTAGAAGTAATTGGTATACAATATCTATATGGAGATACATACGTTCAAATGATTGACTTTAATACAATAGATGATTTTATTAGACCTTTATTACCAATTTAAGACATGTTTTATAAGAATAAGGATGGTTTTTAATGTATAGATACATATGTATTGAAAGTAAAGAAGATATCAAACTATATGAAGCAACGATTATTTCGTTGTTTTCTGAGTTTATTAATTTTACAGATATCAAAGTGATTAATCATCACATTTGGATGTATTATCAACATGATATTGATGTTTCTTTAAAAGATGTCATTCTAAATTTATCTCAAGATACACTTGTAGATTTTAGATTATATCAATCCTATAAATATGAAACGAAAAAAAGTTTAGAAGATCATAAAAAGTTTATGTCACAAAAACTTGCTGAAATTAGTTTTAATGCATATGCATTTATCGATGATCAAATTATTGTAAAGCATTTCATTAACTCACTTGATCAATCATTTAAGTATTATATTTTAAAAAAGTATAGTCAAAATCAAATGATGATTGAAACTGTTAAGATTTATCTTGAATCAAATCAAAATATGAGTCTTGCAGCAAAATCTTTGTATGTTCATAGAAATACTTTGATACAACGATTAGATAAGTTTCATCAAGTTACTGGATTTGATGTGAAATCATTTACAGATGGATTTTTGATATATCATTTGTTGTTGATCAAATAAAAGTGTGCACAAAGCACCTTTCATATCTTCAATATAAAAGTGTGCACTATGCACATTTTTTTATGCACTTAAACTTGTTATAATAAAAGTACTTTAGTAAATGAAAGGAAAAAATTATGGCTACGCTACAATTAAAAGATATTAACAAAGTATACCCTAATGGTGTACAAGCAGTATTTGATTTCAATTTAAAAATTAAGGACAAAGAATTTATTGTCTTTGTTGGACCATCAGGTTGTGGTAAATCTACTACACTTAGAATGATCGCAGGATTAGAAGAAATTACATCAGGTGAATTATACATTGATGATGAAATGGTTAATGATAAAGCACCTAAAGATCGTAATATCGCAATGGTTTTCCAATCATATGCACTTTATCCTCATATGACTGTTTATGATAACATGGCTTTTGGATTAAAATTAAGAAAAATGCCAAAAGATGTTATTAATGAAAAAGTTTCTGACGCAGCTGAAGTCTTAGGACTTACACCTTACTTAAAACGTAAACCTAAAGCACTATCAGGTGGACAAAGACAACGTGTTGCGTTAGGTAGAGCAATCGTACGTAACGCAAAAGTTTTCTTAATGGATGAACCTTTATCAAACTTAGATGCTAAACTACGTGTTCAAATGCGTGGTGAATTAATTAAATTACATAATAAGATTGAAACAACTACAGTATATGTAACCCATGACCAAATTGAAGCGATGACAATGGCTTCAAGAATTGTTGTTATGAAAGATGGTTATATAATGCAAGTTGGTGCACCAAAAGAAATTTATGATAACCCAGAAAACATGTTTGTTGCTGGATTTATCGGAACACCTCCAATGAACTTTATCCACGGTAAAATTGATAAAAAAGGTGTATTTACTGCTGGTGAACATACGATTAAAGTTCCTGAAGATAAACTAGATATTATTAAAGCTAATGGCTTACTAGAAAAACCTATCGTATTAGGTATTAGACCAGAAGATATCCATGATGAAGAAGTTGTAATGGAAACTTACCCTGGCGCAATTGTAAAAGTTAAAGTTGATGTTGCAGAATTATTAGGATCTGAGACTAATATTTATACAGTCGTTAATGAATCAAATATTTGTGCAGTTGTAAATGCAAGAGCAAACATTCGTATTGGTGATACAATCAAATTAGCACTAGATATGAATAAAGCACATTTCTTTGATCCAGAAACTGAATTAGTACTAAAACAAAAAGATTAATATGAAATAAACTGAAAAGGCCAAATGGCCTTTTTTTTGAGGAAAAATATATGAACTATATCATTAATACAGCTTATGGATGTAAATTATATCAACATCAAAGTTTTAAAGAAGAGCATATGAATGCTTTTACATATATAAAAAAAATATGTTTAACCCAACTATTTACATATAAAGGGTATATTTTTGCTTGTCAAAAAACATTTAATTTTAAATATAAGATACCACTCTATATTACTGATAGCCTTCAGTTTATTCCAAGCAAAAATGCACGAGATTACGACAGCATCTGGATTAACTATGCAAATGTATACGCATATGTAGCTATTAAAAATGGTATAAGCATCACTTTCTATGATGGAACTAAGGTCGATATAAAGATATCAATAAAAACATTTAAAACACAAATTAATCGTTTAAACTTAATAAGAGAAGTAAAAGTAAAACATTTTCATAGTTAATCTTATAGAAAATGTTTTGAATTAATGTTATAATAAGAACGGTTAAAAACAAAATCATTATCAAAATAAAGGAGGAAATGAATATGGCTAAAAAGATAATTAGAGATATTGAACTTAAAGGCAAAAAGGTATTAATCAGAGTAGATTTCAATGTCCCTTTAAAAGATGGCGAAATTAGCGATGAAAATAGAATCGTAGCTGCACTACCAACTATTAATTATGTTTTACAAAAAGGTGGTAAGGCAATTATATTTTCACATCTAGGAAGAATCAAAGAAGAAAAAGACTTAGAAAAAAATAGTTTAAAAGTTGTTGCAAACAGACTTAGTGAACATTTAGAACAAGAAGTTAAATTTATAAGTGAAACAAGAGGAGAGAAATTAGAATCAGCTGTTAAATCATTAAAAGATGGCGAAGTTTTAATGTTTGAAAATACTCGTTTTGAAGATTTAAACGGTAAAAAGGAAAGCAAGAATGACCCTGATTTAGGTAAATATTGGGCTTCACTTGGTGATGTATTTGTCAATGATGCTTTTGGAACTGCACATAGAGCACATGCTTCAAATGTAGGAATTTCATCTAATATCGGTGTTACAGTTGCTGGTTTCTTACTTGAAAAAGAAATTAATTTTATCGGGGGAACATTAGAAAATCCTGAAAGACCTTTTGTCGCTATACTAGGTGGAGCTAAGGTTTCTGATAAAATTGAAGTTATTAAAAATTTATTAAAAGTTGCTGATAAAGTATTAATCGGTGGCGGTATGGCATATACATTCTTTAAAGCAATGGGATATGAAATCGGAACTTCATTACTTGAAGCTGATAAAGTAGACTTAGCGAAAGAATTGTTAGAAATGGCTAAAGGAAAGATTGTCTTAGGTGATGATGTAATCACTGCAAAAGCTTTTGATCCTGAAAGTGAAAAAAATGTAAGATCAATTGATCAAATTCCTGCTGATGAAATGGGTATGGATATTGGACCAAGAACAGTTGAAAAATTTGAGTCAATCATTAAGGATGCAAAAACAGTAGTTTGGAATGGGCCACTTGGTGTATTTGAGTTCCCAAGATTTGCAGAAGGTACAAGATCTGTTGCGCAAGCATTAACAGAAATTAAAGATCAAGCAACTACCATTATTGGTGGTGGAGATTCTGCAGCAGCTGTTATCCAATTTGGATTAGACCAAGGATTTACACATATATCTACAGGCGGTGGCGCATCACTTGAATATTTAGAAGGTAAATTATTACCTGGTATAGAGTGTGTAGATAACAAGTAATGATGAATATCGGAAAAAAAATACGAGCACTTCGTTTGGGAAATAATTTGACCCAAGAAGAACTCGCAAATCGTTTAGAACTCACTAAAGGATATATATCTCAGCTTGAAAATAATTTGACATCTCCATCAATGCAAACTTTGTTTTCAATACTTGAAGTCTTAGGTACAGATATTCATGAATTCTTTAGTAAAGAAGAAGAACAAACGGTTGTCTTCAAAAAAGAAGACTTTTACGAAAAAGAAAATGATACGCTTAAGCACATGATTTCATGGATTGTGCCTAATGCGTTAAAATATGAGATGGAACCGATTATGATTGACATTGAGCCAGGCGGGCAATCTGAAATAGATGATCCTCATGCTGGTGAAGAATTTGGCTATGTGTTAGAAGGTCAAGTTACACTAGTTCTTAATAAGAAGCGATATGTGATTAGAAAAGGTGAAACGTTTTATTATTTAGCAAACAAAGAACACTATTTAACAAACCATAGTTCACAACATACGAAAGTTCTATGGATATCAACACCACCAATGTTTTAAAAGGAGAAATAATATGGAAAAAGAAATTACGATTAAATCTACAACGGGATTGCATGCTAGTTTAGCTGCAAAAGTTGTACAAACTGCATCAAAATATTCAGTAGAAATTGAATTACATTATGGAAAGAAAGTTGTTGATTTAAAATCAATACTTGCATTAATGAGCTTAGCAGTTCCTTCTGGACAAAATGTTAAAATTGTAGCGAGAGGAACTAGAGCAGAAGAAGCGATTAAAGATGTTTCTTCAATCTTAGGGTAAATAGATGAAAAGAATACCAATTATCGCAGGAAACTGGAAAATGTATAAGACTAAAGATGATGCATTGTCATTTATCTATGCAGTTAATGTAGCTGTTCCAGAAAAAGAATTAGTTGAATCAGTGATTTGTGCACCAGCAATCTTTTTAAGAGATTTAGTTAAAAGAGAAGGCGAAGATTTAAGAATCGGTGCTCAAACTATGCATGAATTAGATGAAGGCGCATATACTGGCGAAATCAGTGCACCAATGCTTAAAGCATATGGCGTTGATTATGTAGTACTTGGACACTCTGAACGACGTGCTTATTATAACGAAACAGATGAATCTGTTAATAAAAAATTAATTCAAGCAGTTAAAAATGAGCTTACACCAATTGTATGTGTAGGTGAATCTTTAGAAATTAGAGAAGCAGGAACAACTGATCAAGTTGTTAAAGACCAAGTTGTTAAAGCTTATCTAAACGTTAGTAGTGACCAAGCTTTAAAAACTGTTGTTGCATATGAACCTATTTGGGCTATTGGAACAGGTAAAACTGCAACTCCAGATCAAGCTAATGACACAATCAAAGCCATTAGAAATGTATTAAAAGGATTATATGGCGCTATGGTGTCAGATAGCATTAGAATACTTTATGGCGGATCTGTTAAGCCAAATAACGTGGATGAACTATTAGCTAAAAGTGACATTGATGGCGCTTTAGTTGGCGGTGCATCTTTAGATCCTGAATCGTTTTTGACATTAGTTAAAGCGGCTGTAAAAAAATAAGTACACATACAAATCCACTTTAAATAGTGGATTTTTTATTGACTTTTTTATGAGACAAACAAAGAAAAAAAGTGATTTGAGTAAACTCAAATCACTTTTTGTTTGATTAATTTTTTTATCGGTTGTAATATTCAACGATAAGTTGTTCGTTAACTTCTTGAAGAATTTCATTTCTTTCAGGGTAACGTGCAAATGTTCCAACATTTGTATCTTTATTATATGATACAAAGTCTGATGTTGCATATTGTGCTTCTAAAGCTTCCTTGACAACTTTTAAATCTTTAGATTTTTCTCTTAATTTAAGTTGTTGACCAGGTTTTACACGATATGATGGAATATCTACTTTACTACCATCAACTAAGATGTGTCCGTGATTTACTAGTTGACGAGCTTGAGCTCTAGTTCTAGCTAAACCTAAACGGTAGACAACGTTATCAAGACGTGATTCCAATAAACGTAAGAAATTTTCACCATGAATACCTTTTAACTTAGCTGCATCGTCAAATGTTTTTCTAAATTGTTTTTCAGATACGCCATAAGTAAATCTAACTTTTTGTTTTTCTTGAAGTTGAGTACCGTATCCGCTAATTTTAGTACGACGTTGACCATGTTGACCAGGTGCATAAGGGCGTTTTTTCAATTCTTTTCCAGTTTCTGAAATTGAATATCCTAAACGACGTGAAATTTTCCATGTTGATCCAGTGAAACGTGACATAATTTTTACCTCCTATTTTTTTTGTGGTGGCAAAAATTGCCATGTTTTTATTGATAAGATATCCCGATATTCTTTTCGCCATAAAGCAGAATGGTTACTAAGGGCTCCTAAAGGTAGGGATCATGCTTACCAGCAAAAAACGACCTGCTTTTTACCGACGCTTTTTATTTTACCCTACTAAGGGTTAAAAGTCAATTGATTTTACTAGTAATTTAACAAAAGATTCTAGAAATTCTACAATCTCTTGATCAAATCTGCTATATATAGGACTATCGACGTCTAGTACGCCAAAAAGTTTATCATTGATAACGATTGGAATGACAACTTCTGATCTAGAATTTGCATCGCATGCAATGTGATTTGTATCTGAAAGGACATCATCTACAATGATTGTCTTTCTAGATACTGCAGATCTACCGCAGACACCTTGTCCTAAAGGTATGGTAGAACAAGCAACATGTCCTTGAAAAGGACCAACGGTTAATTGTTGATCTTCAAGTAAATAAAAACCTGCCCAATTTAGATTTTCAAATGTATCAAAAATAAATGCAGACGCATTTGATAGTAATGCGATTCGATTTGGTTGTGTTTCTAATAAAGCTTTTGCGGAAATTAATAATTCTTCATTTTTCATTCTTTATCACCTCATTTATTATAACATATATGTTAAAATAAGATAGGTGATATATATGAAGAAAAAAATATTAATTAGATTTGGAGATTTAATGTTAAAAGGAAAAAACATTAATTTCTTTATCAAAAGAATTAGAGTACACGTCAAAGAAAAACTAAAAGACTTAGATGTCAAATATAAATTTGAACATGATCGTATATATATTGATTATTTAGATGCTGATGAAAAAGAAATCTGTAAGAGATTAAAACAGATACCAGGTATTTTTTCGTTTAGTATTGTGCATCTAGCAAAATTAGATATAGAAGATATTGTTAGAGTTTCTATTTATGTAATTAATCATGAAATAGATAAGTTATACAAAACATTTAAAGTGGATACAAAAAGAGCAAATAAAGACTTTCCGATGACATCTTTAGAAGTCAGTATGAAAATTGCACCTATGATTTTATCTCAAGTCGATAAAAAACTAATTGTTGATGTTAAAAACCCAGAAGAGGTTTTACATGTTGAATTAAGAAAAGAAATGACTTATATTTATTTAACTTCAATCAAAGGCATGGGTGGATTTCCCTTTGGTACAGGTGGTAAAGGTTTAATGATGATGAGCGGGGGTATTGATTCTCCTGTCGCAAGTTATCTTGCGATGAAACAAGGAATTGAACTTGAACTCTTTCATTTTGAGTCCACGCCAATGACACCTTTAGAAAGTGTACAAAAAGTGATTGATTTAGCTAAAGTTTTATCAACATATACAACTTATGGATCGATTAAACTACATATTGTATCTTTTAAAGAGATACATGAACAAATTTTAAGTCATGTATTTGATCCATATATCATTACAGTACTAAGAAGAATGATGTATAGAATAGCTGAGATATATGCTAAAAAACATAGACTCTTAGCACTTCTAAATGGAGAGTCGGTTGGACAAGTTGCAAGTCAAACTTTAAACAGCATGCAAGTTGTTGAAGGCGTCACTAAAATGCCTGTTCTAAGACCATTGATTACATATGACAAGCAAGACATCATTAACATCGCAAAAGCGATTGATTCTTATGAAATATCGATTCGTCCGTTTAATGATTGTTGTAGTATATATGTCCCTAGAAATCCAGTGACGAAACCTATGGATTTATATGCAAGAAAATATGAGAAAACTTTTGATTATGAACCTTTAGTAGAAAAAGCAGTTTGTGATGTAATCACATTAGATATCAATCAAAATTTTGACTTTGATATTGCATCATTTGGTTTTTCTGTAAAAGAAGCATATGATAATTACGTAGTACAAAGGAATGATGATAGTGAAG
This sequence comes from Acholeplasmataceae bacterium, assembly GCA_021108415.1. Classification (GTDB taxonomy): domain Bacteria; phylum Bacillota_I; class Bacilli_A; order Acholeplasmatales; family Acholeplasmataceae; genus Mariniplasma. Next base: position 91,563 of record JAIOQX010000005.1, read on the forward strand.
ATCATATCGAAACAAAATAAACAATTTAAATTATGGAAAAAATTAATTACTAAAAAATATCGTGATATACATGATATGTTTTTGGTTTATGGTTCACATTTAATTGATAAAGCAAAAGAAAAAGAAGCGCTCATTGAAATCATTACTTCAAATGAAGAAATAGATGGCACTTTTGTTTCCATGCCATTGATGGAAGAATTACAACAAACAGAAACATTTATTGATCAAATAGGTGTTTGTAGGAAAATAAATGAACCTATCACATCTAACCGTGTTTTAGTATTAGATGATGTTCAAGATCCCGATAATGTTGGAGCTTTAATTAGAAGTGCTGCTGCTTTTAATTTTAACCATGTTATTGTGAGTCACAAATCAGCTGATATATATAATGAGAAAGTGATTAGAGCATCAAAAGGCGCAATTTTTGATTGTTATATCGAAAGAACTCATTTAGAAGAAAAACTTTTAACATTAAAAAATGAAGGATTTCAAATCGTAGGTGCAGATGCACATGAATCGGGTCAACCGCAAAGAAATCAAAAACTAGTCTTAGTTTTAGGTAACGAAGGGCACGGATTGACATCAGAAGTAAAAAACATTTGTGATGACTTTGTTACGATTAAGACCAATCAAGTAGAAAGTCTTAATGTATCTGTAGCTGGAGGCATCCTTATGCATGAATGGAGATATTAAATCATGAAACAAATATTAACAGGGTTTCTAGACCAAGAAGGTAGTATCAGTTTTAGTGAGCAACTAAAACTTGCTCAAAAACATCATATCGATCATATAGCGCTTAGATATTATAATCAAAAACCTTTAATTGAAATCAGCGAAAAAGAAATAAAAGAAATGCAAAATGATTTAAAAGATGCTAAGATGCGCGTATCTATGATAGATACTTTAACCAAAGGATATGATATTAATTCAGACGCAAAACAAAAAGAAGCGTTAGATGAATTTAAGTATATGGTGAAGATTGCAGATAAATTTAAGACAAATTATCTGATTTTAAGATTGCCTAAATTTAATGATGTGATGAAAGAATTTGATTTGATTAAAAAATGCATGCATCCATTTATTGATTTTGCGAACAAAAAAGGAAAGAAAATATTATTAATGCCTGATCAAGGTTATAAAGCAAATACATATGCGTATCTATTTAAAAAGTTAAAATCAAATAATTTATATTTCTTATTTGATCCAGTTTATTTTTTAGATATTCATGAATCATCTACAACTGCTTATCGTCTGTTAAAGAAGAAGATTGAAGCTTTTGCTTGTCATGATCAAGATCACCAAAGCATACCCAAACTGATTGGATATGGAAAAACAGATATTGTGAGTATATTTAAAAAATTAATTAGAGATAATTTTTCTGGTTTTTTACTTATTGATAATAAGTTTTATAAAGCAGTATTTGAAGAACCAGAGAAAAAAGAAGGTTTCTTTAAAAAAATGTTTTCGAATGCAAAAAAGAAAAAAGAAGCTCAAAAAGATGAGCTTTCAAAGAAAATTTTTCCGAATGAAGAAACAAAAAATGTCACCTATGATGACATTTTAGATAATCAAATTAAAGTGCTTCACATTATTTTTAAAAAATAATTATAAATCGTCTTCCTCTTCATTTACAAACTCAAAAGCGGGTTTAGCATTTGGAATTGTATCAAATAATTTTGTTGTAAACATGATGCCATTAATATGATCAAATTCATGTTGGAATACAATACCTATGTAGCCCTCAAGTTCTAGTTTAACTGGAATGAGTTGATCAGATTTCTCGTCATAATGAAGAGCTTCAAAAGTGACTGATTGATATCTAGGTGTTACACCTTCAGTTTCTCTATCAACACTTAAACAACCCTCTCCACCAGGAAGATAAATTAATTCCATACTCTTTTTAGTTAAGACGGGATTAACAAGTGCATAAGAATAAAGCGTCCCATCAAAATCAGTGACGTGGCAAGCAAACATGCGCTTTGATACGTTAACCTGTGGTGCAGCAATCCCTACTGCTGGGCGAAGACCGTATTTTTCAACCATTTCTTCATTTTGAGAATTCTTAACATAGTTTAGCAAATCTTTTAATAACTTCTTATCAGCATTTGATAAAGGAAGTTTAACTTCTTTAGCTACCGTTTCTAATGTTTTATGACCTTCTCTAATTATATTTTTCATTAAAATCATAGATATACACCTCGACTATATTATATCACAAATAGGAGATATTATGCGTTTAGATAAGTTTTTAAGTCTTATGAAATACTGTAGTAGAAAAAGTTCAAAAGCTTTTTTAAAAACACATCAAGTGCTTATAGAAGAATTACGAGTTTATGATGGTTCTATAAACTTTAATCCAAATAGTCAAAAGCTATATATAGATAATCAACTCATCTTTTATCAAGATCCAATCCATTTAGTTTTAAACAAACCAAAAGGATATATATCAGCAAACCATGATGAAATGCATCCATGTGTGGTTGATCTATTAAAAGATCCATATCATCGATTTGACTTTAAAATAGCGGGTAGATTAGATATTGATACTGAAGGATTGATGTTGTTATCAACTGATGGTGCATTTGTTCATGAGATTACTCATCCAAATCACCACCTATCTAAAACGTATGTAGCGGTTTTAGATAAAGAGTTTGTAGATGAAAAACGATTATTAGAAGGTGTTGAAATCCTTGATGGACGCAATCAAATATATAAAGCAAAAGCCCTAGATATAAAAAGTATGAAAAAAGAAGTAAAAATTGTCATTGATGAAGGTAAATATCATCAAATTAAACGTATGTTTTCAAAGCTAGGCTATGAAGTGTTATACTTAAAGAGAACAAAAATTGGGAATCTAGAGTTAGATAATCTATTACCCGGAACATATAAACAAGTTAGAAAGGAAGACATTTATGACTGATATCATCATGAAAGCATATGATGTATTAGATGAAATCTTAAAAGATCCATCTTTACCAGAAATTAAAAAACTTAATCAAAGCATTGATCACAATTATAAATTAGAAATCAAAGCATTTAATGATGCTAAAATAAAATATGAACAAGTTTTAAACGAAGGGGGAACATACCACCCTGATTATAAACAAAGCATTAAAACTTTAAGTGAAACAAAAAAAGCACTATATGAATTAAAAGATGTAAAAAAATATTTAGAATTAGAATTATCATTTGAATCCAGTCTTAATGAATTTTTAAATACGATTTCTAAAACCATATCAGAACACGTTCCAACACCTAATAAATTTGGAATGATTAAAAAAGGAGGAAGTTGCCATGTACACTAATAGAATATCTTATGTAGCTATCTATCACGGCAAACATGTTATCAATAAGTTACAAAACCTTCCAGTTGATGTAGCATATATCTCAACTAAACAGCATTATGCGGTTGTATATTTTGATAAATCAAATGAAGAAATGATTAATAAACAAGTTAAAAGTGTTAAAGGTTTGAAACATTTTGGACCTTCACAAACATATGATCAAGAATTAAATTTTTAACTGTTAAGGAAAAAGACTTGACAGTTAAGAAAAAATCGTTATAATGGTAGTGTATACAAAATAGAAAGAGAGAAAACAAATATGGCAGTTAGATTAAGATTACAACGCTTTGGTTCAAATAAGAGACCATTTTACCGTGTTGTAGCAAGTGATTCAAAAAAAGCAAGAGACGGAAAATTCTTAGAAATTTTAGGAACTTATGATCCACTTTTAGGAAAAGTTTTAGTGGATTCAGACAAAGTACAAAAATGGATGGATAATGGTGCTCTACCTACTGAGACTGTAAGAAGTTTATTTAAAAAGTACAGCGTTTTAGAAAAATAATAAAAGGGGGAATGAAGTATGGCGGTAGATTTTGAAAAATTGATCAAAAATATGATCTTGCCATTAGTCGTGAACCCTGATGATGTTATGGTCAAGATATTATCATCTGATGATAACACTATAACTATCCAACTGATGGTCAATGAAGCTGACTTAGGTCGCGTTATTGGCAAAGGTGGAAAAATCGCTAATGCAATGCGTACCATTGTATATGCAGGGGCATCAAAAGAAAATAAACGTGTTCATATTGATATAGACGCGTTTTAAGGAAAAAATTCATGTATCGAATTGGTAAAATTACAAGTTCACATGGCATCAAAGGAGAGGTTAAAATCTACAATTTAAGTGATTTTGACCGCTTTTTAGTTGGATATAAGGTTTTCGTGATGATTGGTGAAGATAAGCACGAATTTACGATTGAAAGAGTCAGAGAAAATAAAAACATGTTAATTGTTAAATTTTTAGAATTTAACAATATCAATGAAATTCTCAAGTATAAAGGACTATATGTCTATAGCGATCAAGATGTTTCTGACCAATTAGAGAATAACGATTATCATTATGATGATGTAATTGGAAAGAAAGTTGTAACTGATCAAATGATTGAAGTAGGCGTAGCTACATCATTAATAGAAGTACCTCAAGGACATCTATTAGAAATCGAAAAACCTAATGGGAAAAAAGCATTGGTTCCTTTTATTGAAGAATTTATTGGCGAAATAGATGACGATAAAATTATAATCAAACCTATTGAGGGTCTCATATGATTATAGATATTATAACTATTTTTCCTGAGTTTTTTGAAACCTTCTTACAGACATCAATTATTAAACGTGCAATAGAAGACGGTTTAGTTGAAATTAATTGTCATCAATTAAGAGACTATTCAGATCGTAAGCATCAAAAAATTGATGATACACCATATGGTGGTGGTGCAGGTATGTTGATGCAATTTCCTCCATTTTATGAAGCTATCAAAGCTTTAAAGAAAAAAGATAGTCATATCATTATGCTATCTCCACAAGGAAGATTGTTAACACAAAGTGTTGCAACTGATCTATCTACTTATAATCATTTGATATTACTATGCGGTCATTATGAAGGTATTGATGCAAGAGTAGAAGCTTTAATCGATCAAGAAATATCTATTGGTGATTATGTGCTAACTGGTGGAGAAATACCTGCAATGATTTTAAGTGATGCGGTAATCCGCTTAATTCCAAATGTGATTGCACAAGAGTCATATGAGGAAGATAGCTTGCAAAAAGGTTGGTTAAAGTATCCACAATATACGAAACCAGATAGCTATGAAGGATATGAGGTGCCTGAGATATTAAAATCTGGACACCATCAAAACATCAATGATTGGCGAAAAAGAGAAAGCATTAAAAAAACATATGAAAAAAGATCTGATTTGATTGATAAAATGACACTTACAGATCATGAACAAAAAATTTTAGATGAAGTTAAATCTAAAAACAAATCATAATTGTTAAAATTCATTAAAATTGTTGCAAGTTCTAAGGAACTTTGTTATAATAAAAAAGCCGAAATTATACACAATGGTCCGCTGCAAAAGGTGCATGAACATTGGAAGGAAAGAGAGTGAGACGAACATGGCTAGATTAAAAGGGCAAGATTTAATAGCTTCAATCACAAGTTCTTACATCAAAGAAACACCTGAATTTGATGCTGGCGATACTGTAAAAGTATTCGTTAAGATCAAAGAAGGCGCTCGCGAACGTATTCAGTTATTCGAAGGTCTTGTTATTAAAAGACAAGGCGGAGGCGTATCTGAAACATTTACAGTCCGTAAGGTTTCTTATGGAGTTGGTGTAGAACGTACTTTCCCACTACATTCACCTGCGATTGATCATATCGAGGTACCACGTAGAGGTAAAGTAAGACGTGCTAAATTACATTATATCCGCACGTTATCTGCTAAGGCAGCTAGAATTAAAGAAAAACGATAAGTTTTTATAAAGAGGCTATGCCTCTTTATTTTTTTTGTAAGCGAATGAAACAATTTTCATAAAATGCTTGTAAGCCTTTACACACCGTGATATAATGGTCTTGTATATTTAAATATTAAAAGAGGTGAGTTTTATGGGTAATGCAACCATTTATGACGTAGCTGGTGCAGCTGGAGTTTCTCTAGCAACAGTTTCACGTGTATTAAATAATCCAGAAAAAGTAAAAGAAGAAACTAGACAAAGAGTCTTGAAAGTTATTAAAGAATTAGGGTATAGACCAAATGTGATTGCTAGAGGTTTAGCAAGCAGAAAAACAACAACGGTCGGTATCGTTATTTCTGATGTAACAAGAGCTTCTGTATCTGAGATGTTAGGTGGTATTGGCGATATCGCTCAAAACTATAAATATTCTGTTAAATTGTTTTCAATTAGAGAAGATATGGATGTTAATGATATCTTGCAAGATATCGTTGCTGAACAATTAGATGGTGTTCTATATTTAAATGATGAACTATCAGAAAAAAGTTTAGAAGAAGTTAGACGTATATTTGTAGAAAATCAAATTCCGTATGTATTAGCTAATGTTGTATCTGATGATCCTAGTGTGCCAATGGTATGCATAGATTATGAGAAAGCTGGATATGAGATTACTAAACTTATGATCGATGATCATCGCAAGAATATCTATTTATTATCAACTGCTCGTCGTTATTCAGTTAATGATAAAAAAGAAGCTGGATATACTAAAGCAATGCTTGAAGCTGGCCTAGAACCTAAGATTTTTAGAACAAGTGGAGATACTCATGTAAATCGTCAACACTTTTCAACTTTCTTTAAAGATAAGAAAGTTGATGCAGCTATTGGTGTTAGAGATTCAATTGCAGTAAGTTTTATGAATATCGCTAGAGATAACGGTATAAAGGTTCCGGAGCATTTAGCTGTTGCAGGATTCCAAAATACTAAATATGCATTATTATCAAGACCTAATTTAACATCAATTGATGTTCCTGTATATGATATTGGAGCTGTATCAATGAGATTATTGACTAAATTAATGAATTCTAAAGATGTTGATAATATAAGAATTAGCTTGCCGCATTATATTGTAAATAGAGAATCAACAAGTAATAAGTAAATCGGTCGATGAAATAAATAAAGTAAAGTTTTAAAAACCTAAGCTAAGAGACTTCATGAATGGTGAAACATGAGGAGAAAATAAAACTTGAAGTACACTTATGGAGACTTATAAAATTTTAAGTGCTAAAGAGTAATCTTTGGAACTAAGGTGGTACCGCGAAATTTTTCGTCCTTAGCGTTTTTAACCTAAGGGCGATTTTTATTTAAATAAGGAGATTAAAAAAATGAAATTATATGAAGACCTATTATGGCGTGGATTAATTAAAGATGTGAGTAATGAAGAAGAAGCAAAAAAATTATTAAATGAGCAAAGTGTTAAATTTTATTGTGGATTTGATCCAACAGGACAATCATTAACTGTAGGACATTTAGTGCAAATTGTAAGAATGCTGTTGCTTGAAAAATATGGACATACACCAATTGTATTAATTGGTGGCGCAACCGGTTTAATCGGTGATCCTAGACAAACAAGTGAAAGAAAGCTTTTAACACTTGAAGAGTCTTTAGAAAATGCAGAAAAAATAAAAACACAGTTAAGTATGTTTTTAGATCCTAACAAGTCTATTTTTGTTAATAATTACGATTGGATAAAAGATATTGATATGATTTCTTTTTTAAGAGATTATGGGAAACATTTTTCAATTAATTATATGCTAGCAAAAGATACAGTGCAAAAAAGATTAGATGTAGGTATTTCTTATACAGAATTTTCTTATATGCTTATTCAAGCTATTGATTTTCTTCATTTGTATCAAGATCATGATTGTAAAATACAATTTGGTGGGTCAGATCAATGGGGAAATATCACAACTGGACTAGAATTAATTAGAAAAATAGAAGGTGACAAAGCAAGTGCAGTTGGACTAAGCTCACCGTTACTATTAAAATCTGATGGCACAAAATTTGGGAAAAGTGAATCAGGTGCATTATGGCTAGATAGTGAATTAACAAGCCCATATGAAGTATATCAATATTTCATTAATGCATCAGATATGGATGTAATGAACTATTTAAAAACATTAACCTTATTATCAAAAGATGATATTATGGAGTTAGAAGAAAAACTTGATAAACAACCAGAACTTAGAGAAGCACAAAAGATGCTTGCTAGTGAAGTGGTGCAATTAGTTCATGGAAAAAAAGCATTAGATGAGGCATTAAGAGTAACCAATGCACTTTTTAATGGAGAATTTGATGATTTAACTGAGTCTGAATTCAAGATGATTTCAAAAACACTTGAACCATTAGTTGTAGAACAAAACCTAGGGCTTGTTGATTTATTGGTTGAAACTAAGCTGGCTTCATCAAAGAGAGAATCAAGACAATTTATTACCAGTCAAGCAGTGAGCGTAAATGGTGTTAAAATAAGTGATCTTGAGTATGAAATAAGCAAAGATCAATCATATTATAATCAATATGTAATGATCAGAAGAGGCAAGAAAAAATACGCATTAGTCGTAATTAAGTAGGTGAGGTTATGGATGTAGTTTTATACAATCCTTTATCAAGAAATGGTAAGAAAGAAAGCTTCATTCAAAATATAGTTGAACAACTAGAAGAAAAAGGCAATGAAGTTAGAACTGTTAATATCTTAGAAGTTCTAGAAATTCAACCTTTTTTAGATACACTAAATAAAGATGATCGCATGATTTTAGTAGGTGGCGATGGTACACTAAATAGACTTGCCAATCATATATATGATTTAAAGTATCCGCAACAATTGTTTATGTATCAAGCAGGTACAGGAAATGATTTTATAAGAAGTTTAAAATCTAAAGAGAAAGTTGTTTTAATCAAGCCTTACTTAAAAGATTTACCTACTGTTGAATATCAAGATCAAAAAATTAGATTTTTAAATGGTGCAGGAGCAGGTTTAGATGGATATATTGGACATTTAGTTAATACATCTAAGTATAAGAAAAACAAGTTAAATTATTTTAGACATGCATTTGAAGGGTTTGTTAAGTTTAAACCTATATATGCAAAATTAGATATCGATTCAAAAATTGTTGAAGAGAAAAAAGTTTGGTTTGCTTCAGTGATGCATGCACCTTATTTTGGTGGAGGTATGAAGATTGCCCCTAAAGCAGATAGAAATGAAAAAGCTTTATATGTTGTAGTTGTTAAAAAGATTCCAAAATGGTTATTGATTGTAATATTTCCAACGATCTATCTAGGATGGCATGTCATATTTAAAAGATATGTCTCAGTTTATAGAGCAGAACACGTTAAAATCGAATTTAAAGAAGGCACTTATCTTCAAATAGATGGTGATGTTGTCTATCCTGTTGAAAAGTTTGAAGCACACATATAAAAAAATGGACCACTTTTTTGAAAAAGTGGTCCTTTTATTTTTTTATTTTATTCTACCGAGTCCAATACGTTTATAAACTTTAAATATTTTCTTTCTTGCGATAAGACTTGCTCTATCTCTACCTTTATCTAGAACTTCATCAAGGTATGAACTACTTATAATTTCTTCATATTTTTCCTGGATAGGTTTTAATGTATCAGCAACGATCTCTGCTAAATCTTCTTTGAAAGCTTTATAGTTTGAATCTTTATATTTTTCTTCTATAGATTTGATTGACATATCAGTTAGGGATGAATATATAGTTAATAAGTTAGAGATGCCTGGTTTGTTTTTCACATCAAATTTAATATGTGTATCAGAATCTGTTACTGCAGATCTAATTTTGTTTTTCACTTGAGCAATATCATCTAACAAAAGAACATATGCTTTAGGATTTTCACTTGATTTATCCATCTTTTTAAGCGGTTCAGTAAGCGATTTGATTCTTGCACCAGTCTTTGGGAAAAACCCTTCAGGGACTACAAAAGTATCGCCATATTGATTGTTAAAACGTTGTGCTAGATTTCTAGTTAATTCTAGATGTTGTTTTTGATCGTCACCAATAGGAACAACATCTGCATCATATAATAGTATATCTGCAGCCATTAAAGCAGGATATGTTAAAAGAGAAGTTCTCACACCTTCTGTTTGTTTTCCTTTTTTATCTTTATATTGAGTCATTCTTTCCATTTCACCAATATAAGCTGTTGATTCCATGATATAACCTAGAGTTGCATGTTCTAAAACTTCAGATTGCACAAATAAGTTTACTTTGTTTGGATCAAGTCCACATGCAATATAAAGTGCAGCGATGCTTCTAATATTTCTTTTTAAAGCAAGCTTTTCTTGAGGAGTTGTTATTGCGTGAAGATCAGCAATAAAAATAAAGAATTCTGTATCTTCTAATTGATCTTGCAGTTTCACAAATTGCTTTAAAGCACCTATGTAATTTCCTAATGTTAATTGTCCTGTTGGCTTAATGCCTGATACTAATCTTTTCATGATTTATACCTCTTTCTTAAAATAAAAAATAGACGTCCTTAGCAATCTAAGGACGTCTAATAGACGCGGTACCACCTTAGTTCTAGGTTTCCCTAGCCCTTAATAATTAGTTTAAGCACTAATTAAGCTGTTTGCTCCAAGGGCCCATTCATTTAAATACTTACTTGCTAGATTTTCAGCATCTCTAACTCTCTTTTAAAGTAAATATGGATAAACTACTTATTCCTCTTCATTGCAATTATATTATATCACGAAATTAATAATTATTGTTCAAGTGTTTTTTCAAGTTCATCAATAAGTTCATTAAAGCGCTTGATAACAGCCATAAATGTTTCTTTATTTGTTAGATCAGCACCAGCTTTTTTAGCTTGGTTAACTGGATAATCACTACCACCTGATTTTAATAAGCCGATAAAGTTTTCCATGGCTTGTGGTTTGTTATTTTTAACATTATCATAAATCTTTAAAGAAGCAGAATAGCTTGTTGCATATTGGTAAACGTAAAATGGTGTATGGAATAGATGAGGGATATATGCCCAAACATACTCTTTACCATTTTCTGATACGATATCAATATCATAGAAGTGCTTATATAGATCAATCATAATCTTTGATAATGATTGTTCTGTAATTGGCATGCCTTGTTCAACTAATTCATTTGCTTTATATTCATAAGTTGCAAATAGTGTTTGACGGAAGAATGTAGACATAATGCCATCGATTGCTTTTTCAAGTAAAGCAATTTTTTGTTCTTTAGTCTTAGATTGTTTAACTAAATAATCTAGAAGATTATGTTCATTAAATGTTGATGCGATTTCTGCAACAAAGATAGTATAATCTGCAGTTGCCATCGGCTGATTTGCACTTGAGAAAATAGTATGTGCGGAATGTCCTGATTCATGAGCTAGAGTAAATAGAGAGTCTAGTGTCTCATCATGGTTTAATAGGATATATGGATGGAATCCATAAAATCCTGAAGAATATGCACCTGTTCTTTTACCATCAGAAGGAAGTGCATCAACAAATCCGTCTTTGACGGCTTCCCTTTGATTTGCGACAAATTCACTATCTAGATGAGCAATTGATTCAAAGAAGATGTTTCTTGATTCTTCAAATGAATATTTAGTATCATCATCTACTAAAGTTAAGAATCGATCATAAGTGTGATATGTTTCTAATTTTAAATGTTTTTTTCTTAAGGCTAAATAACGTTTAATCCCGTCAGTATTTTCAGATGCTACATCCATTAAGTTTTTATAGACTTCAACAGGGATATTGTTTCTAAATAATGCAGCTTCTAATGAAGAATTATAGCCTCTAGATTTATAGTTTGCTTTTAACTGTTGAAGGACTAAGTTATATGTAGCTGCAAAGGCACTTTTATTATCTTTATAACGTTTAAACGCAGCTTCAAATACTTTTTTTCTATCTTCAGGATCTTTTAAAGTAGGAAGAATTGAACGATAGTTTGATGAATTGATAACTTTCTTACTACCATCTTTAAAAGTAACTTCTTGGTCAACTGCATCAATAATCGCAATCCCTTGATAAAGAGAAGATGGAATTTGTCTGACTGATCCAAAATTAGCCATGATTTGTTCTTGATCATCTGATAAAACATGCTTTTGTTGCATGAATAGTTTTTCCATTTGGAATTTGTACGGTTTTAAAAACTCATCTTTTTCAACAAAAGACATAATTTTTTCTTCACCAATTGAAATAACTTCTGGAGAGTAGAAACTAGTTTTTTGACCTAATTCAGATAACATAATCATCATTTGTTGATTTTTTGATGATTTTACTGTATCTTTTAAATTTAAATCACTATTTAAATGAATATAACCATATAAACGATATAAAAGGTTAGTTGCTGCTTCATCAGCTTTATGAAAAGCTAGAAATTGTTCATAATCTTGAAGTTTTCCTTTAAATGAAGCCAGTTTTTCTATATGTTCTGGCATTTTTTTAAAATCTTCATCCCATGCTTCTAAGCTAGGATAAAATATACTGAGATCCCATTTTGACATTTTAATACCTCTTTCTTATTATATTTATCTAATTATAACGTATATTCATCTAAATTGCCAATATATAAAGATATGTCAAATTATGTAAATGAACCGTAAATTGTTTTCAAATCTTGATATTTATTATAAATAATTATATAATTAGTAAGCAAGACTACACAAAGTGCTATAGGATAATACCTATGCTCCCCAAGGAGGAAGACAATGATTACAATATATACGACACCAAGTTGTTCATCATGTCGAAAAGCGAAAAAGTGGCTTGATGATCATAAGGTAGCTTATGAAGAAAAGAACCTTTTCAATCAACGTATCACTGAAGAAGATATTGATCGCATGTTAGAAAATTCTGAAAATGGTTTTGAAGATATTATATCTACAAGATCAAAAGTATTTAAAGAACAAGACCTAGATATAGAAGATATGCGTATCAGTGAACTTAAAGCCTTCATACTTGATAACCCAAGTGTATTAAAACGTCCAATTATGATTGATGGACAAAAATTACAGGTTGGTTATAATGATGAAGAGATAAGAGTTTTTATTCCTAAGAGATTAAGAGAACTAATTATGTGTACAGATTGTCCACATGGTGAACACTGTGATTATCAAAGTGCTCTTAAACGTTATTTCGATGAAATTAAACAAGAACAAACTAGAGATTAATAATTTGCAAAAAAAAAGAGCCGCAATCACTTGCGGCTTTTGTCTTATAAATATTTAAGTTAATCTTGTTTAAGTTTTAATGAAGATTTTATATACGTAACGAATGCTAAAACTATTGTTGATAAGTTTAAAAGTATACCTAAAACAAACACTGTTTTAACCATAGGTGCATATCTTGATACAATATATGGATCATTATTTAATAAACCATAATTATCTAGATAAAATCCAAAAACAATACTTAAAATTGCAGCAGCTGATAATAGCATACCATCATTTTCAAAATACCAACCAACCCATAATAACACAACTGGTATAATTAGATAATGAACTGTTGGAATGGCTAATAGGCCATAATTATTTATATCAAACCAAGCTGTTAATCTTGATAATAAAGATATAAGTATAAATATAGTAGCAACAAGTGCCGTTATAAAATATAATAAATTTCTATCTTTCATTAATTTCCTCCATCGCTTATCACTTTATCTTTTTATTATAGTTTTATTAAGCCATTTTGTCAATGTCAAATCAAAAAAAGATAGCAATTTTGCTATCTTTTACATGTAAATGCTCTTTCGCTCTTACGTTTTGTCGGTTTGATTTTGATACCATGCGATTTTAGGAAGCTTTCAAATATGTTTTTTCCTTCAGTATAACTTGATGCCTCATATTCGATTTCATAATCAGTTACGTTACAATATTCACATTTGTCTAAGAAAATTGTTCCACCTTCATAAGGTGTGGATACTCTTAGATTATTTAAATCTACCTTATAGGTAACAAAAGCATCAATACCTTCAAAGAAGTCTTTTGTGTTAAATCCATTTTCAATCATTTCTAAAGCTTGTTCTTTTTGTAAGAAGACATGATTTTCAGATGCACTTTGTTCATTTTGAATTTTCATCGTGACTTTAAATCTGGATTCACCTTTTTGTCTGATGCGAACAACGATCTTTTCTTGATTGAACTTGTAATCATCAGTATCAAAATAGTAGTTTGTTTGTTTAAAGATATTATTCTCTAAATTAAACTTTTTTAAAAGTTCTAAGTATTTTTTTTCAGTGATAGCAGATTTAAACTCTATCTCGATATTTTTATCCATGTGTGCTCCTCTATAAAAAAAGTCTTTGCTTTATATCTTGCACACATATTATACCAAAATCATTGTTCAAATTAAAGAAAAACGTTTACATTTGTCATCCTTATTTCAAAATGTTTGTATTTATAAATTAAAATGGTAAAATAAAAATGAAGAAAAACTATTCATTAGGAGGAATATAAAATTATGGCTATTAAAGTAGCAATAAACGGTTTCGGCCGTATCGGACGTCTTGCGTATAGACTTATGGCAGATGATCCTAAATTTGATGTTGTAGCAATCAATGATTTGACTGATGCAGAAACATTAGCGTATCTATTAAAATATGATACTGCTCAAAGAAATTTCAAGGTAGATTCTATTTCTACAGAAGGTGATCAATTAGTTGTAGATGGTAAAAAAATCACAATCCATGCAATTAAAGATCCAAAAGAAATCCCATGGAAGAAATATGATGTAGATGTTGTATTAGAATGTACAGGATTTTTTGCAAGTAAAGAAAAAGCATTATGGCACATTCAAGCAGGCGCTAAGAAAGTTGTTCTTTCTGCACCAGCTGGAAATGATGTTAAAACAATCGTTTATAATGTAAATGATGATATTTTAGATGGTAGCGAAGAAGTTATTAGTGGTGCATCATGTACAACTAACTGTTTAGCACCTCTAGCAAAAGTCTTAGATGACAATTTTGGTATCGCTGGTGGATTCATGACAACTGTTCATGCTTATACAGCTGATCAATCATTACAAGATCAACCACATAAAAAAGGATTCATGTCAAGACGTGGACGTGCTGCTGCAGAAAGTATTATTCCATCATCAACTGGAGCTGCTAAAGCAATCGGCCTAGTGTTACCACAATTAAAAGGTAAATTAGATGGTACAGCATTACGTGTACCAACAGTTACTGGTTCAATTGTTGATTTAACTGTTGAAGTTAAGAAACACACAACATTAGAAGAAGTAGATGCTGCATTTAAAGCTGCTGCAAATGAATCTTTCGCTTATGTATCTGATCCTATCGTATCAAGTGATGTTATTGGTACAAGATATGGTTCTATGTATGATGCAAATACAACACAAATCGTAAACTACGATGACCGTCAATTAGTTAAAGTTATGGCATGGTATGATAACGAAATGAGTTATACTGCACAATTAGTTAGAACTGTTACTAAGTTAGCAAGTTTAATTAAATAAGTTAAAAAAAACAAAAATATGAAGAAATAAACGGTTTAGACGCTCTAAATCGTTTATTTTTTCAAAAATTTCAATAAAAATAAAAAAATGAAACAAAATTCTTGACATATTTGATATTTGTTATATAATATACGTGAATTGCTAATATCGAGCGATTCGCAATGTTAAAGGCAAACTTAGGGAAATCTAAGGACGCAAAACTACAGGGCCTGTTAATGGTAGCCAGTTGTCATTTGATTTTATTCAGCATTTCTGAATAAAAAATGATTACTGATTATCAAGTGGCTTTTTATTTTATATAAAAGACAATTGATAGTCGACGGAAGTAACGTTGGCTTTTTAATTAGCCTGATGAGGGAGGTATTATATGTGCTAAAAGCAAGACACATTCAAATCATTATTATCATCTTGTTGATTGTAGGACTAGCGTTCACATCAACTGCTGCGATTGCATACTGGAATGATGTCAATACAAATTCAAATGTTATTATTGAATTTGGAGGAGAGCAAGCTAGTTTACAAATTACAGAGACCGGCACTTCGTTTACGGGCACATTAGTTCCTGAAGGAAATGCAATCTTCGATGGTGAACATGAAACAGCAACATTTGTTTATACAGTTTCAATAGATAAAACACTCGTTAAAAGTGTGAACTTAGTAGTAGAAGCTATTGAAGTTAAAATTGGTGATTCAACAGAATATGCACATCTTGTAGACATTATGATTAATGGAACTAAAGATGAACATACAAATGAGTTATTTAATTCAGAAGTTGTAATTACAGTAGTGATTAGATTAATCGAACCACTTGATGAAAGTGAAGTAGATCCCGAATTTGCAAATGTAGAAGACTCAGTACTCGCGTTTGAAACAATTAAGGGAGCAGATTTAAGTTTTACATTAAGTTTTACAGTTTTACCAAAAGAGTCAGAAGAATAAAAGAAAAATAAAAAACAAAAAAAAGAAAAATCGGAAGATTAAAAGGAGAAAAAAATTATGAAACAAAGAAAATTAGTTATAGGTTTATTAGTTATGTTAGCAGTAGCAGTTAGTGGATTTACATTTGCATTTTGGGCTGGATCACTTTCTGGTGATGATGTTGTAGCTTCAAATAGTGTTACAATTGGTACAGGTGAAGCAGTGACTACAGAAGTTACTTTTGGTGCATCACAAGGTGCTGGTACATTAGTTCCATCAGGTAGAGCAGATGATAGCGTTGCAGGTGCAGTAGAATCAGTTGTGTTTAGTTTTGTAGTAACTTGGGCTGAAGCAGCAAATGGTTCTTATAATGGTAATGTTGGAACTCTAGCTTCAGTTGTTTCAAATGTTCAAATAAATGGTGCAACTACAAATGCTGGATTAGTTAATCCAGTTGTTGGCGGTGATACTACAGTAGTATTAAATGGTGCAACAGCAACAGTTACAGTTACAGTTACATTAACTGAACCAGCTACACAAGAGATTTACAATGCAATCGTAGGACAAGCAATAACTTTTGATGTTACATTTACAGTAACACCTGCAGCATAATAAACTAAAAAATAGTAAACAGAATATAAAATTCAAAAGCGACTATTTGATAGTCGCTTTTATAAGAAAAATACGGAGGTGATTTCATGAAAAATATACATAAAAGAATACTCTCATCATGTTTACTCATGGTCCTTTTCATGTTATCATTTTCCACAAATAACACATTTGCATATTGGGCAAGCAATATCTTAGGTGCCCAAACAAATTCAGATAGTACTGTAGCTATAGGCTCTTGGACATTTGGTCCTTATTCACCAGATGGTATTAGTTATTATGATGAAACCACTAGTTATGCAAATGGTAATATTGTTTGGTATGATGGTAATATTTGGGTAAATCATGGATATACATCATTAAATAACATACCTTCAACAGCTAATAACTGGACAATTTATAATGATCTTAACTGGTATTCAACAGTTACATATAGATTAGATGATTTGATTTATTATAATGATAATATTTATATTTCTAAATGGGAACAAATCAATAACAATCCAGAAACTACTGGAATCAATGGTCCATGGGAAAATCAGGTAACAGACACTTTATCATGGGTATCTGGACAAGCTTCAAATCTAAATGATATCGTCTTTTTTGATGGTGCTTTATGGATATATAAAGGATATTATACGACATCAGAACCCGGATCACAAAATGATTGGGCTCTAGTGGGTAACTTAGCATATTCTGCAAATTATGTTTATGATAATGGAGATTTTACCTTCTATAATGGAGTATATTATACAACCACTAATGGTGGATGGGCATCTGGTTCAGTTCCAGGTACAGATGCTGCATGGACGGCATTAACAGTGCCTATATTTAATGGGAGTGTTCCTAATAATACGAACTATACATTATACAATGGTATATTTTATAAAGCGTTAGTTAGTATAAATGGACAAAAAAGAAACATCCAACCAGGAACATTAGCATCAAAAGGTATATGGCAAGCTATCAACACGCAACAATGGCAACAATATAACACTTATGCAAATGGTGATTTAGTCATGTATCAATCAAATGTATACGAATTAGCTAATGCAGCTAATTCATCAAATATTCCAGGTACAACTATCAATAGTTGGAACGGGATGGCTACGATTAACTATAATGCATTAAATTCATATGTGTTGGGTGAATATACAGTATATAATTCAAATGTTTATCAAGTTGTAAATGAGACAAACGCAAACAATAATACTCCAGGAACAACCTCAAATGCATGGAATCAAATTAACGGATATCAATACTATTGGTTTAATGTATACAGCATTGGTGATATTATCTATTATGATGATGCGGTTTATATTGCGATTAGTCAAAGTGTAAATCAACAGCCAGACCTTCTAAGCTCTAGTTCTTATTGGGAATTATATGAAATATAAGAGTTATGGTATAAAAAATTGAATAATTTAAACCCTTTTCTCTCAAAGCATAAATAATATGATATAATAATAGCGATATTTATAAGATGGGATGGGCGTAAAAATGAATTCTGATAAAGTTAAATCAATATTAAAAAATGTAGGATTTTGGTCAATGTTTGTTATACTTGGTATTTTATTATTATTTATACTTATGGAAGCAATCATTCCAAAACAGACAATTAATGTGTTTCAAGTAAGTACTTATATTGCAAAATATGATACGATGGAACCTAAAATTAAACCAAATGATTTAGTATTCATAAATAAAGTTAAGCCTGAAAACTTAGAAGAAGGCGATTTAATAACATTTACTGCAGATATTAACTATGATGGTGACACAGAAATGGTTACCTATTATGTAGATAGTATCACTTTAGTAAGTGAGGATTTATATCAAATAACAGTTATTTCAGAAGGTGCAAGTGTACCTTTTGGAGTGATATCATCAGATAGAATTATTGGTGGCTATGCATTTAGATTACCTGTGATAGGATCTGTCATAGAATTTGTGAAATCCCCATTTGGGATTGGTGCAATCGTCATTAATGTATTAATAATAACAGGCATTGTGATTATCGTTAAGCATGGAAATAAAAAAGAAGAAAAAGTAGTTGAGGAAGCTAACGATCAGTAACAAGTATTTAGGATGTGTAAAAATTGGATAATTTTTTAACAACAGAAGAAATCTTATTATCATTAAGTCAACATAAAGAAGTTAGCATACCAGAAGATGAGATAGTCAAAGAAAAAAAGAAATTTAAATTAAATAAGAAACTTATATTTTGGAGCATTGTTGTTTTAGCAGTGCTTCATTTAGTGTTTATGGGAATTCCTCTTGTTATGCAAGAGAATTCTTCAAATTTAGTAGGTTATCAATATGGTGTAGTATTTAAGAAAAATCAAGATACAGCAGGTCAACTTATTGGTAGTGTATCGGTTATAGACAAAATTAACCCAGAAGATATAGAAGTTGGCGATGATATATTAATTTTTGGACTATATGATCAAGGAAATTATTATTGGCAGTTAGAAGTTACAGAAATTGATTTAAATGATCAAACACTTCGTGCAACTTTTGATGGCAATATCAAAAACTTATATACTTTTGATGATGTTAAGGGTGAACTTGGAGAAGATGCAAATCTAGTTGGATTATTTTATTATACGGCATCAACACCTAGAGGGTTTATCATTATGATTTTCTTTCATGCATTAATAGTTTATGTTGCTTATTATTTTTTAATCCAAAAAAAGAAAAAAGATGAGGAGATTTATGATGAATATAAAGAATAACAAAACTCTTCGTTTGATTAAAACAGTTACCTTTTATATATTAACTTTGTTCTTACTAGCATATGTTTCTATTAGCTTATTTTTTCCAGAAAAAGTCATAGATATTTTAGGCTTTCAAATCACATCGATATCAACTGCAACTGAATCAATGAGACCAAATATTGAACCAGGAGATATTATCATCTTAAAGAGAATAAAAGAAGATAGTATTGAAGAACAAGATGTCATTTCATTTTTCAATTACGCAAGAGGTACTGATCAAAATGGACAAACAGTTTGGGTAAAGATTAGAATTGTTCATAGAATCATCGATATTGACGATACAACTGGCGCATATATCACTCAAGGAGATAACAACACATCAGTTGATACTATCTATGATGAGTTTGGAAATGTTACTGAACTGACTTATGACCAAGTGATTGGTGGGTATGTCTTTAGAGTTCCTTTAGTTGGCAAAGTAATTACAGCTCTAAGAAATCCAGTGTTGATTGGATTGTTAATTGTTAATATAGGTATTGTTGTTGTTATTGTTAAACTATTAAAGAAAAAAGATCCTGAAGAAGATAATGATACAAAAATAGAAGAATTAAAAGAGGAAGATAAATCAAATGACTTGGGATGAGTTAATTAAAAATGAATCACATAAAACTTATTATCAAGATTTGATTGCTTTTTTAAATCAAGAAGAACTTAGCCATGACATTCTACCTCCGCGTGAGGTTAGATTGTCATGTTTTGATTTAACACCATATGATAAGCTAAGAGTTGTAATTATAGGACAAGATCCATATCATAATTATAATCAAGCACATGGTCTAGCTTTTAGTGTTTTAAATGATAAATATCCACCAAGTTTAAAAAACATATATAAAGAAATGGTTTCAGATTTAAATGTAGATTATCCAAAAACAGGAAATCTTACTTCTTGGGCAAAACAAGGCGTTCTACTTTTAAATACAGTATTATCAGTTAGAGTACATGAACCTTTATCTCATCAGAAAAAAGGATGGGAGATATTTACTTTAGAAGTCGTACAAGAGATTAATAAAAGAGATGATATGGTTATATTTATACTATGGGGTAATCATGCGATTAGTTATGCTAAATATATAGATACGACTAAACATAAAGTGATTCAATCTGTTCACCCTTCTCCACTATCAGCAAGACGTGGATTTTTTGGTTCAAAACCTTTTTCAAAGACAAACGAATATCTTTGTTCAAATGGATTTAATCCAATTGATTGGGATTTAAGTTAATTAAATATACATTTATCAAAACTTCATGTATAATCAAAGTGCAGAGTAATTGGAAAGCGTTAAGTGTCTAATCATGGGATGTCGGATTGGAACGAACACTAAATGTGGCGGTTTTCTAATGCGTCCGCTGTAAGCGATTATAGTGGACCTCAATATAAGGAGGTCTTTTTAATGAAAAAAGGTAAAGAATTACAGAAATTAGTTTTAGCTTCATCTTTGGTTGCAATCTCAATAGTTATTGATGTATTTTTCAAACAAGTCTTAAGTTTTAATAATTTTGGAGTTCCGTTTTATGCGATTCCAATTATCTATGGATCAATTATATTAGGTCCTGTTTATGGACTTATTATGGGATATGTTTCTGATTTAGTTGGATTTGTAGCATTTCCAAATGGAGCATATGCATTTATATTTGCATTAGGTGCAATGTTGTGGGGATTTATTCCAGGTTTATTTTTATATAAGAAGTTTGATAAAGCAAAACTTGTCATAGTTATAACGTTCACTCACATATTAGTAACTATCGCAAATACAATTGGTTTATTGACATTCTTATCAAGAGAGACTGCACTAGCAAGTCTTACTGTAAGACTTACGATGATTCCAGTTAATGTTGTCATTATTTCAATCTTGGTAACTAGTTTATATCAAAAATTACTACCAGTCTTAATTGATATGCAAATTAGAAAACCAAAAGAACTTAAAAATTCAAAAAGCGTATAACAAGCCTTAAAAAAGGCTTGTTCTTTTTTATTATCTATGATAATCATGTATAATAGAAGTGGTGATGAAATGGTAAAAATAATTGGTGCAGGACTTGCAGGCGTTGAAGCCGCATATTATCTTGCAAATAAAGGTATAAAAGTTAAACTATATGAAATGAGACCTAAAAAAATGACTCCGGCACATCAGTCTGGTCGTTTTGCAGAACTTGTATGTTCTAACTCGTTAAGATCAAATGATATTGCAAATGCAGTGGGTTTATTAAAACGTGAGATGCAAAGTTTTAATTCTTTAATTATGGAAGCTGCATATTATGCACAAGTTCCAGCAGGTTCAAGTCTTGCTGTTGATCGTGAAATGTTTTCTAGTTATATTGAAGATAAAATTAAAAATCATGAAAACATAGAAGTTATTTTAGATGAAGTTAAAGATATTGATATCGATACGTATACAATTATTGCTGCAGGACCTCTTGCAAGTGATGATCTTTTTGAATCTATAAGTAAATTGTTAGATCAAGAGCATTTGCATTTTTTTGATGCGATTGCGCCAATCATTGATTTTGATTCTATAAATATGGATGTTGCATATTTAAAATCCAGATATGATAAAGGTGAAGCAGCTTATATTAATTGTCCAATGAGTGAAAAAGAATATGATCGATTTTATGATGCATTGATATCTGCTGATACAGTTGAACAAAAAGATTTTGAGAAAAATGTTTTTGAAGGGTGTATGCCAGCAGAAGTTATGGCTTCCCGTGGGAAACAAACGCTATTATTCGGACCGCTAAAACCAGTAGGTTTAGGTTTAGAGGGTAGAGATAAACCACATGCTGTGGTTCAACTTAGACAAGATGATTATCAAAAAACAATGTATAACATCGTAGGTTTTCAAACACATTTAACTTGGCCGGAACAAAAGAAAGTCATTCAATTGATTCCAGGATTGGAACAAGCAAAGATTGTTAGATATGGTGTCATGCATAGAAATACTTATATAGAAAGTCCAAAAGTATTAAATTCAAGTTTTCAAGCAAAAGCTTATCCAAAACTATTTTTTGCAGGACAAATCTCAGGTGTTGAAGGTTATGTTGAATCTGCAGCTTCAGGTTTAAATGCTGCAATACAACTAGTATCTTTATTGACAAATGATAAACTTTGTCCACTTCCTGTGCATACCATGATGGGTGCAATGGCACATTATATTTCATCATATAATAGATCATTTGTTCCAATGAATGCAAATCTAGGATTATTTCAAGAATTAGGATTTAAACATAAGAAAAAAGAAAGAAAAATGTTATATGCACAAAGAGCATTAGATGCACTTAAAGCTTTTAAGGAGGAAAACGTTTGGAGTATTTAGAAGATTTTTTGAATTATATGACCATTCAAAAACATTACTCTACACATACTGTAAAAGGATATCAAAAAGATATTCTTGATTTTCATGCGTTTATTACTTCTGAAGAACTTGCTGCTGACTTACTTGATGCGACAAGAGAAAGACTTGCTAGACATTTTATTTCTCATTTAGATGAGAAGGATTTAAGCAAAAAAACAATTTCAAGAAAAATTTCTGCATTAAGGACATTTTATGATTATTTAATGAAAAATAATTTAATTGATGTCAATATTTTTTCTTCTATACAAGCACCAAAGATACCAAAAAAATTGCCATCAATTTTAAATGATGATGAGATGCAGATGATTTTTGAATCCATAGATAAATCTACACCACTTGGTTATCGAAATTATTTATTGCTAGATTTGTTATTTAGTGCAGGATTAAGAGCATCAGAACTTGTTGATATAACCATCAAAGATATTAATTTATCCCAAGAACAAATATTAATACATGGTAAAGGTTCAAAAGATAGATATATACCTCTTCATCAACATTTAATCAAAGATATGAGACACTATCTTACCTACATTAGACCTGTTTTATTGGCTAAAGGTAATGATACACACACTTTATATGTTTTTATAAATTACAAAGGTGGGCATTTAACAGTTAGAGGACTACAACTTATTTTAAAAAGTATTATAAAAAAATCAGGTGAAACATTTAAAATTCACCCGCATATGATTAGACATGCTTTTGCAACTACATTGTTAAATCATGGCGCGGATTTAAGAGTTGTTCAAGAATTACTTGGACATGAACATTTAAAATCAACTCAAATTTATACACACGTCTCAAGTGAGACGATCAAAGAAAAATATAAAGATATGCACCCAAGGATGATAAAAAAATGAAATCATTAGGACCTATTATAATTGAAGAAGGTATTGTTCAAAAACCAGATAAATTTAGAACAACCGTTAGAGCTGTGATCATTGATGATGATCATCAAGTTTTGATGGTCTATTCTAAATTATATGATGATTATACATTTCCCGGTGGTGGTTTAAAAGAAGATGAAGATAAGATTAAAGCTTTAAAAAGAGAGTTAAGAGAAGAGTTAGGAGCAAGAAAAATAACGATTTTACAAAACCTAGGGAGTATTGAAGAAGTCAAATATGGTTTATTTGATAAAAGTAGTATTTATTTACAAACATCTATTTACTATGTTGTAAAAATTGAATCAACTGGCAAACAAAAATTAGAATATAGAGAAAAGATGCATGGCATTAAGCCTACATGGAAGCATATTGATTTTGTTATTGAACATAACAAAAGAGTCATGTACGATGAAAATCATCAAGCGTATGGGTTAAAAACAGTTTTAGTACGCGAACAAATTGTATTAGAAAAAATAAAGGAGTTAAATTTATGAGAAAATTCGAGATTACAAAAGCATATAAAGATTACGATATCTTAGTTCCAAGACGTGCGACAGCACACAGTGCAGGATATGATCTTGCGAGTGTTGAAGATGTTATCATAAAACCAGGAGAAATTAAAATGGTTCCAACTGGATTAAAAGCACTTATTCCATTTAATGAAGTTCTATTAATTTATCCAAGATCTTCTCTAGGGTTAAAAAAAGGACTGATGATGAGTAATGGAGTAGGAGTGATTGATGCAGATTATTATAACAATGAGCATAATGAAGGGCATATTATGATCCCTTTATATAATTTTTCAAATAAAGATGCATCCATAAAAAGTGGAGAAAGAGTCGCTCAAGGTGTGTTTGTAAACTTCCAAAAAACAATAGATGATGACCCTAATCATGAGCAAAGATTGGGTGGATTTGGAAGTAGCGACAAAAAAGAATAAAAAAACATGCTTTAACTTGAAAAATCAAGACAAATATGATATATTTATTAAGGCTATTAAAATACACATGTATGATGTTTAACGCTCAAGTGCCTAAAATGATTTAGGTGGGATGTTTTAAAGTCATGCAGAGGAAAAAAACAAAAATGGAGGAATAATTTTATGGCAGTAGTTTCAATGAAACAATTATTAGAATCTGGTGTTCACTTCGGACATGCGACACGTCGCTGGAATCCTAAAATGGCACCATACATCTTTACGTCTAGAAATGGTATCTATATCATCGACTTAAAGAGAACAGCTGTTGAGATCGAAATTGCATACAAAGCAATGTTTGATATCGTCGCAGATGGTGGTAAAGTATTATTTATTGGTACGAAAAAGCAAGCTCAAGAATCAGTAAAAGAAGAAGCTAAACGTACAGGTCAATTTTATGTTGACCAAAGATGGTTAGGTGGAACATTAACTAACTTTAAAACGATACGTCGTCGGATTAAGAGATTACACGATCTTTATAAAATGGAAGAAGATGGTGTATTTGACAAATTACATAAAAAAGAAGTCCTAACACTTAAAAACGAACGTACTAAGTTGGAAAAATTCTTAGGTGGTATCAAAGATATGAAGAAAGTTCCAGAAGCAATCTTCATCGTTGATCCTAGAAAAGAAAGAAATGCAATCTTAGAAGCACGTAAATTAGGTATCAAAGTGTTTGGTATCGTAGATACAAACTGTGATCCTGATGATGTAGATTACATCATTCCAGCAAATGATGACGCAATCCGCGCAGTAAAACTTATTGCTTGGGTTATGGGTAATGCAATTGTTGAAGCACAAGGTGGAGCAGTTGAAAAGTTTGAAGAAGAAACAGTTCAAGAAGCATCAAGAAGAGACCGTGAAGAAACACCACGTCAACAAGCACCTAGAAAACCAAGAACTGAATACAAACCTAGACCTCGTCAAGATGCTAAACCAGCATATAAGAGTGAAGCTAAACCAGCTGCAGTTAAACCTGAAGTAAAACCAGTTGTTAAAGCTGAAGCTAAACCAGCTGAAGCTAAACCTGTAAAAGAAGCTAAACCAGTTGCTGCTAAACCAGAACCAGTTAAAGCTGAAAACAATGAATCTTTAGAGTCAATGACTGTTGCTCAATTACGTTCACTATGTAAAGAGAGAAATATTACCGGTTATTCAACCCTTAAAAAAGCAGAACTTATTGATGTACTAAAATAATGCGATAAGGGGATTATATCCCCTTATTTTTTATAAATAAATTAAAAATAAAAAAACTAAAAAATAATATTGAAATATCAAGGAGGATTTAAATATGGCTGTAACAGCACAAATGGTAAAAGAATTAAGACAAAGAACAGGCGCTGGCATGTTAGATTGTAAAAAAGCGTTAGAAAAAAATGATGGTGACATCGAAAAATCTATAGACTTTTTAAGAGAAAAAGGAATGGCTTCAGCTGCTAAAAAAGCAGGAAGAATCGCTGCAGAAGGATTATGTAATGTAGTTGTTGAAGGTAACGAAGCTGTCATATATGAATTAAATTCAGAAACTGATTTCGTTTCTAAAAATAAACAATTTTTAGACTTAATTGAAAATGTAGGTTCTGTATTACTTGCATCAAAAGCAACAAATACTGAACAAGCTTTAGCGGTAGAATCAAATGGTAAAACTGTAGAAACATTATTGATGGATGCTACAGCTACTATTGGTGAAAAATTATCACTTCGTCGCGTTTCAAGAGTAGTTAAAGAAGATGCACAACAATTTGGTTCATATTTACATATGGGTGGAAGAATTGCTGTATTAGCTGTTTTAGAAAATAAAGATGAAGAAGTTGCTAAGGATATGGCAATGCATGTTGCTGCACAAAACCCTAAGTACTTAAATAGAAAAGAAGTTGATCAAGAAACTCTTGAACATGAAAAACACATTTTAACTCAACAAGCATTATTAGAAGGTAAACCTGCTGATATCGTTGAAAAAATGGTTGTTGGACGTTTAAATAAGTATTTAAAAGATATTTGTTTAGTTGACCAACCATTTGTAAAAGATCCTGATCAAACAGTTAATCAATATTTAAAAACAAATAAAAACAACGTTCTATCTTTTGTAAGATTAGAAGTTGGCGAAGGCATTGAAAAGAAAGAAGAAGATTTCGCAGCAGAAGTCGCAGCACAAATCCGTAAATAAATTATATAAAGGGGTGTGGCACAATGTACCAAAGAGTAATCTTAAAGATTAGTGGAGAAGCTTTAAAAGGTGATGGAACCTATGGTATTCATCCGATAACTGTAAAAAACATTGCTACAGAAATTAAAGAGATCTATAAATTAGGTGTACAAGTGGGCATTGTTGTCGGTGCTGGCAACCTATGGCGCGGAAAAACTGGTGAAGAGCTAGGAATGGACCGTGCACAAGCAGATTACATGGGAATGCTAGGTACTATTATGAACGGTCTTGCATTGCAAGATGCTTTAGAAACATTAGAAGTTCCAACAAGAGTTATGACAGTATTACCTGTAAGTGCAGTTGCTGAACCTTATATAAGAAGAAAAGCAATGAGACATTTTGAAAAGGGAAGAGTATTAATCTTTTCTGGTGGTACTGGTTCACCATTCTTTTCAACTGATACTGCAGCAGCTTTAAGAGCAGCAGAATTAAATGCAGATATCATCTTAATGGCTAAAAATGGGATTGAAGGCGTTTATGATAGAGACCCAAAAATATTTAGTGAAGCGAAAATGTTTAATCAAATTTCACAACGTGAAGTTTTAAAACAAAAACTACAAGTTATGGATCAAACAGCTGCATCGATGTGCAGTGAAAATAAAATTGATATGCTTGTGTTCAATATGAATAAGCCTGGTAATATGAAAAAAGCCGTCTTGCAAGAAAGTATTGGAACACTTGTAAAATGGGAGGATTAAAACATGAATCACGAACAAGCTGATATGGTATTAATGGAAACAGAAGAACATATGGAAAAATCTTTACATGTTTTAATTAAGGATTTTGCTCAAGTTAGAACGGGTAGAGCTAATCCTGCATTATTAGATCATGTAACAGTTGATTATTATGGAGCACCAAGTCCAATTAGACAAATTTCAAATGTTTCTATTGTCGAAGGTACACAATTATATATTAAACCTTTTGATAAATCACAACTAAAGACAATTGAAACTGCTATTTACGCATCAGATCTAGGGCTTAACCCAATTAATGATGGTGTTGGTATAAGATTGATATTACCTCAACCAACAGAAGAACGTAGACGTGAATTAGTTAAAGATGTTGATAAACTTGCAGAACATGCAAAAGTTAGCATGAGAAACATCCGACGTGACGGTAATGATCACATCAAAAAACTTAGTCTACCTGAAGATGATGAAAAAGGTTATTTAGTTGATG
The DNA here is from genome assembly GCA_021108415.1 of Acholeplasmataceae bacterium. Lineage (GTDB taxonomy): Bacteria > Bacillota_I > Bacilli_A > Acholeplasmatales > Acholeplasmataceae > Mariniplasma. The sequence continues at coordinate 119,765 of JAIOQX010000005.1, forward strand.
TTCAAGATTTAACTGATACTTATGTAAAAAAAGTAGAAGAAGAATTAAAAATCAAAACAAACGAATTAATGAAAATATAAAGGCTTCGGCCTTTTTATTTTGAGTATGTGAAAATGTTTAAAACATTTCATTTATTACATAAATGGGTTATAATAAATAAAGGTGATAGATAGATGGATATAAAAAATGTGCCAAATCACGTTGCGATTATATTAGATGGCAATGGTAGATGGGCAAAAAAAAGAGGACAACCAAGATCATATGGTCATTATATGGGTGGTAGAAACTTATTTAAAGTCGCATCATATGCTAAGCAATTAGGGATAAGTAAGTTATCTGTATATGCTTTTAGTACTGAAAATTGGAAAAGACCACAAGAAGAAGTCGATTATTTAATGACTAAACCTATAGAGTTGTATTATAAAAATATAGATAAATTTAATGAAATAGATTACAAAATTATCTTTTCAGGTAGAAAAGATCGATTTAGTGAAGCTTTATTAAAAGTGATGCATGAGATTGAAAATAAGACAAAAGCATTTAAAGGCTTTGTTTTAAATGTGTGTGTTGATTATGGAAGCTATGATGAAATCATTACTGCAGTTAATCAATTAGACAAACCAATTACAATAGAAAAATTAGAATCCAAACTTTTTGTTAAAGAACCAGTTGATCTTTTAATAAGAACCAGTGGTGAGATGAGAATTTCAAATTTCTTATTATGGCAAATTGCATATGCTGAATTCTATTTCACACATGTACATTGGCCATCGTTTGACAAAAAACAATTGATAAAAGCGATTAAGTCTTATCAAAAAAGACAGCGTCGTTTTGGAGGCTTGAAATGAAAAAAAGAATGATAACTGGAGCAATACTAGCATTAATACTCATACCAACTGTCAGCTTTGAGATGTTTTTAGCTGTCTTTCAAGTTTTAATGATTGCATTTGTAGTCATCGCATCTACAGAAATGATTAGAATGTATGAAACCGAAAAGAAATTTCAAATTTTACCTAAAGTAGGTATTGTTATATTAACTTTAGGAACTTTCTTTAGTGTTGCAGGAGTCATGGGTAATCTTGAACATAACCCTTTAGAAGCTAATGGTCTATTAAGTGTTACGATTCCATTGATTACATTGATTTTATTTAGTTTTCTAGTTTTATTTAAAGACTTTAATGGTCTTGATGTAGGTAAAGCTTTGACGATTATTAACTATGTAGGACTTGGTGCAGCATCTATTGTTATTTTAAGATTTTTAGGGGTAAGATTTATTGTATATCTTCTTTTGATTACCTCAGCAACTGATATATTTGCATATTTATTTGGTGTGAAATTCGGAAAACATAAATTGGCACCACATATTAGTCCTAAAAAATCATGGGAAGGTGCTATTGCAGGTACAGTGTTTGCGACTATTATAGCAGCATCATTTGCTTTATTTTATGGACAATTCTTTCAAGTAGGAACTGTTTTAGGTGATTTTTTAAACTCTGGTGGACAAATGACTTTATTAGATAATTTCTCATCACTTGGAGAGAGAACACCTGTTTGGGTTCAAGGATTAATCATTGTTCCTATAACAATGATTGCAAGCATTTTTGCACAAATTGGAGATTTAGTCGCATCAAGATTAAAACGCACATATAATATTAAAGATTTCGGAAATATCCTGCCAGGACATGGTGGACTATTAGATAGGTTTGATTCAGTTTTATTTGTTGCATTATTTTTAACATCAATTTTCTTACTTATTTATAAGTTGTTTCCAGCTGTCATCCTATGAAAAATCTTTATCTATTAGGATCAACTGGATCAATAGGTATGCAAAGTTTAGACGTTATCAAACAACATATGGATCAATTTTTGCTTATTGGGTGCTCTCTTGGATCTGATGACTCAAAAAATGAATATATTTTAAATACATTTAAACCAGAAATTGCTTGTCTAAGATTTGAAAAACAATTAAAATATTACCAAGAAAAATATCCAATGATTCAATTTGTAGTTGGAGATCAAGGTTTAATTGAAATTTCTCAATATTCTAAAAGTGGTTTGCTTATCAATGCATTATCAGGATCAACTGGATTAATGCCAACCATAGAAGCGATTAAATCTGGTAAAGATATTGCATTAGCTAATAAAGAAACTTTAGTGATGGCTGGCGATATTGTTAAAAAGTACTTAAAAGAATATCAAGTTAAGTTGTTTCCAATTGATAGCGAACACAGTGCACTATGGCAAACCATAGATCATGAAGATAAGAGACACATTAAAAAAATGGTGATTACAGCTAGTGGCGGATCTTTTAGAGATTTAACAAGAGACCAATTAAAAGATGTAACTAAAAAAGATGCGCTTTGTCATCCCAATTGGGAGATGGGTGCTAAAATAACAATTGATAGTGCAACTATGATGAATAAAGGATTAGAAGTTATAGAAGCACATCATTTATTTGACCTTGATTATGATTTCATTGAAACTATACTTCATAATCAATCTGTAGTTCATGGACTCACTTATTTTATAGATGGAACCATTAAAGCATCATTGAGTGTATCTGATATGAGAATTCCAATTGCACACGCACTGTTTTATCCAGATAGAGTATTATATGACCAAGAGTTAGAATTATCAGATTTGTCATTTAAAAAAATGGATTTTGATAGATTTCCATTATTAAAACTTAGTTATAAAGTTGGACGACAAGGTGGCATCATGCCTACAGTTATGAATGCAGCTAATGAAGCTGCAGTCAAATTATTTCTAGATGATCAAATAAGTTTTATTAATATAGAAAATATAGTGATTTCTTATGTAGAAAACTTTAAAAATATTTTAAATCCTACATTAAAAGAGATTATAGATATAAATCAAAACATACAAGATGAGATTTTAAGAAAGTATGAGAAGAGGTAGTTTATGGTTATTTTAAATATATTATTATTTATTATTGTTTTAGGTGTTATTATTGTTATTCATGAAGCGGGACATTTTTATTTTGCAAAAAGAGCAGGTATTTTATGTCATGAGTTTTCAATTGGAATGGGACCTGCTGTTTTCCAAAGAAGAAAAGGTGAAACGATATATTCAATTAGAGGTATTCCAATTGGTGGATATGTCTCAATGGCAGGTGAAGCAATTAGCGATTCATTAATTAAACCTGATCAACATATTGGATTAAAACTTAATGAACAAGGTTTAGTTTATCAAATTATATTAACAGATAAGGTTACGGCTGATATTTATGGTACTGTAGTTTCTTCTGATTTATATGGAAAAGACTTTGATCCTTTGTTTATCGAACTTAAAGTAGAAGATCAAATCACTAAGTATTCAGTACTGAGAGATGCAAATTATCAGTTAAGTGAAAAACAAGAGATGTGGATTACACCAGCAGAAAAGAGTTTTGAAAGCAAAACACTTTGGGAAAGATTCCTAGTTATTATTGCAGGACCTATGATGAATTTCATTTTGGCTTTCCTATTATTTTTAATTGTTGGATTTTTTGTACAAAAACCAAATCTTGATTCTAATGAAGTTAACGACATCCAAAGTAATTATGCAGCAGATATAGCAGGCATGCAACAAGGAGATTTATTAGTTGCGATTGATGGCATTGCTATTAACAATTGGACAGATATCCCAACAGCATTGTCTACACTAGATCATGCACTATTAGATATTACTTATGAGAGAGATGGACAAGTCTTTATAGAAAATGATATAGCAGTTAGTGTAGCGATACAAATGGCAGGATTGGTTAACACATATGTTGATCCAGAGACTGGTGAAGTGACTATATATAATAGTCAAGCAATTATTGGACAAAGTTATGGTCGTGCACAAACTGACGGAGGGTTAAAACAAGGAGATTTGATTGAACAAATCATTATTGATGGAACCAGCCATAGTGTGGATGATTGGAATGATATAGTAGATATATTTAGAGATTATAATAGAGGCTCAATTACCGTTGTATATCAAAGAGATGGTATAAGCGCAAATGCATCATATGATTTAATTAGTGAAAGAGCTTTAAACAAGTTAGGTACAGAAGGTGTTTTATTCCAATTAGGAATTACAGCAACTTCAAATTTTAACTGGGGTTACACACTTACATATGCTCCAAAAAGAGTTATTAGTGATATGTCAGAAGTCTTTACAACACTAGGTTTGTTATTTGATGGTCAAGAAAACTTAGGTATTGGAGATTTATCCGGACCTGTTGGGATTTATTCTTTAGTTAGTAATACAGCAAAACAAGGACTTTTATCAATTATTGTATTTACTGGATTTTTAAGCATTAATATTGGTTTATTAAACTTATTACCTATTCCAGCACTTGATGGTGGTAGATTAGTGTTCTTAGGTATCGAAGCAGTTACTAAAAAACCATTGCCTAGAAAAGTAGAAAATACAGTTAATAACGTAATGTTTATCTTATTATTAGTAATGTTTGTTTTTGTCACTTATAAAGACATCTTGAGATTAATCGCAGGATTATAGAAAAGTGCATAAAAAGAGCAATTAAATTTGCTCTTTTTTTTGCAATAATTGGCCTTATAATGGGCAATAATCATTAAAGAGAAAAAAGTCTTGCTTTTATGGTCAAAACTATTGACTTTATGTATAAAGTAAGATAGAATATAAAAGGTCGCTAAAAAAGGGGCCAAGCCAAAAACTAGGTAAAAGAAACTTAAATAAAATCTTTAATTTCGGTTGACAAACGTAGTTTCATTTGGTATTATATTAAAGCACGCCTAATTAGATGTGCACAAGAACGATCTTTGAAAACTGAATGATGATGAGTGTATCAAAAGAAGAAACAAAGTAACAAAAAAGAAACAAACAAAGCTAGAAAACAAAAAGAGCTATTAACAAACAAAC
>JAIOQX010000004.1 GCA_021108415.1 Acholeplasmataceae bacterium
AGAGTGGTTTTGTGTTTTATAGACTATAATGTGTTTATTTCATTACAGCCCCTTTTATAGAATAATAATTATTTAAATAACAATCTTAAACTATTTAAAATGACTAAGATCGTAGATCCTTCATGTGCAACAACCCCTAAAGGAAGTTCTATTTTCCCAAATAGATTGGTAATCATCAGTAATGCGATGACGCTTGTAGAAAATATAACATTTTGAATGGTAATCTTTCTCATTCTTCGAGCTAGATTAATAACTTTAGGAAGATTTTCTATATTATTATTCATAAAGACAATATCAGCTGTTTCTAAGGAAACATCTGTTCCAGCACCCATCGCAACACCTATATCAGCAGTAGCAAGTGCAGGTGCATCATTAATGCCATCGCCAACCATTAAGACTTTACCAACATCCTTTTGTAGAGTTTTAATATAGTCTGCTTTATCTTCTGGAAGACAATTAGCTTGATATGTTTTGATGCCTGCTTCAGCGGAAATGTTCTTAGCCGTATCTTCATGATCGCCAGTCAATAAGACGGGCTTAATATTTAGCTTATAAAGCTCTTTGATGACTTCTTGAACATTATCCCTTATTGTATCTGTTAAAGACACAAAGCCTATCATTTCATCGTTTTTAATGATGTATATGATACTGTAGCCTTTAGCTTTGGCTGCTTGTAGTCTACGATCACATTTTGGGTTGACACTAGCTTCAAATTTACCGATTTTCCAATTATCTTTGTCAAGGGTTGCGGTCATACCTCTGCCTGAAACTTCTTTGGTACTCACTTTAGGAATTTCTTTTCTATCTTTTAGGTGAGTAGCAACTGATTTAGCTAAAGGGTGACTTGATTGTTTTTCTACACTATATAATAAATCTAGAATATATTCATGATCTTGATCTTTAGCAGTGACGATATCAACGATTTTTGGAATCCCTGTTGTAATGGTTCCTGTTTTATCAAAGACGACTGCTTGAATACCAATCATATCTTCTAAGGTTTTACCACCTTTAACTAAGATACGTTTTCTTGCGGCATTGGATAGGCTTGATAACATTGCTGGTGTGATGGATGCGACTAATGCACAAGGTGAACCTACAACTAAGACAACAATACCTCTTCTGAATGCTTCACTAGCTGGTAGCCAATCAAATAAAGGGGGAATGATCATAAACGATATTGCAAACAAGATTACAAAGTATACATAATATTTTTCTATCTTATTAATTAAGGTTTGTGATTCTGTTTTATTCTCTTGAGCTTCTTTAACAAATGTAATAATTTTTTGAACAACGGATTCTTTTGGATCTTTTGTTGTTTTAACGATAATTGTTTGTTCAATATTAATTGATCCCGCGTAGACTTCATCGCCACATTTTCTATGAACAGGAATATATTCACCTGTAATAGGAGATTGATCAAGAGAAGTATTACCTTCGATGATTTGTCCATCGACAGGCATTTGTTGACCAACTTTGACGATAACTAAATCACCAATTTTAAGATGTTCAATTTCAATTTCAGATTCTTTGCCATCAACATACAAAATAGCTGTTTTTGGAGCTAATTCTAAAAGAGAAGTTAACTCTTTTTCACTTTTAGAAGTTGTATAGGATTCTAAAACACCACTAATAGAGAAAATTAGAATAAGAATTGCACCTTCTGAATAGTTTCCAGAAAAGAATGCACCTAATGCTGCTAGAATCATTAAAATCTCAACATTTAAAGCTTTATTTTCGATGGTTGCTAAAATACCTTCTTTTGCTTTTGCAAAACCACCTATTGCAAAAGATAATCCAAATAATAAAATAACATACCATGGTGTGGGTTCAATAAAATAATCCAGGATAAAAGCTGCAGCTATAAATAAAATAGATATGATAACTGAACTTGTTTCAATAATTAATTGTTTTTTTGACATACTTTGTCCTCCTTGTAAATATTAATTATACTATGATTATATCAAAAAAACTTCATAAATTATAAATAAACGCACATATTATTATAAAAAATGCGCTTATTTATAATTAAAATAATAAAAATGATTGGATGCTAAAAAATGCTTGATATTTTTAAAATATGAGAAATTCAAAAGTTGTGATTTCACCAAAATATGATATACTTTTTACGAGGAGTTGATAAATATGGAATTTATATATGAAAATCATAGGATATATGTTAAAAATAGTGAAGATAAGATTATAGTGGAAGCCACTTTTCCACTTTATGAAAAAGATATAGTTGTCGTTGATCACACTTTTGTTGATCCAAGTCTAAGAGGACAAGGTGTTGCAAGTCAGTTGATGCATGAAGTGTGTAAACATGTCGAAAAAATGGGATATAAAGTAGTATCTACATGTCCTTACGCTGTTGTTTGGTTCAAAAAACATAAAGAATATGATTATTTAGTTGATTTAGTCACACAAACTAAACTATCGCCAGAATGTAAGATATAATGGAGATGAATATGGATAAACCTTTAGTTATATTGGTAGCTGGTGGTTCAGCTTCCGGAAAAAGTACAGTTGTACAAGAAATATTGGATAAAGCAGGATTGGATGATGTAATTATTATCAATCATGATGATTATTATTTGGATCAAAAAGATTTATCGATGGAAGAAAGATATTTAATCAATTATGATCATCCTAAATCATTAGACAATGATTTGTTATATAATGATATAACAAATTTAATAAATTTTAAGGCTATTGATAAACCAGTATATGATTTTGTCAAATTGACGAGATCAGAGAAAATTGAACACATTACACCAAAGAAAATAATTATCATTGAAGGTATTTTAATTTTAGAAAATCAAAAAATTAGAGAATTAGCTGACATATCTTTATTTGTTGAGCTTGATGATGATACAAGATTTATTAGAAGAATGTTAAGGGATATGAAAGAGCGTGGACGTTCACTTGATAATATAATTTCTCAGTATCAAAAAACAGTAAAACCTATGTTTCATCGATATATTAAACCAACTAAAAGATATGCTGATGTATTAATTCCAAATGATACAAAACATGCTATTGCAGTTGATTTAATCGTTACAAAGATTAAACAGATATTAGGTGATCGTAAATGATTTTAATTGTTTCAGCTATGCAAGAAGAAGTTATAGAAATAAAAAAAATAAATAGTGATAAATTTAATTGTTTGGTTACAGGCATAGGCAAAGTTAATGCTGCTTTAAAACTATCAGAATATCTTTCTAAACATAAAGTAGATTATATCATTAATCTTGGCTTTGCTGGTGGGAATATAGCTTATGATGTCAATGATGTTGTTCTAATCAATCAAGCTGCATATCATGATTTTGACCTCACTTTATTTGGGTATAAAAAAGGACAAGTTCCAGGGTTTCCTGAGGTCTTTGGATCTAATACAGACATGGTTAACGCTATCAAAGAAAAACTTGATTACGTCAAGGATGGGTTTTTATTTACTGGAGATTATTTTATGACTGAACCTATAGAAAAGCCTTCAGTTTTTGATATGGAAGGTACAAGTTTATTTCAAGTAGCGCATTATTACAATATACCTATGGTTAGTCTTAAACTTATCTCTGATGTGATTGGCATGAAAGATCATTTTAAATCATATAAAGTTTTTGAACAAACGACAGGTTCACATGTTTTAGCAAAAATCTGTAAAGATCTTTTGGAGGTATCATATGAAGGGAATCATCATATTTAGTCATGATATGGAAGATGTAGAAGCACTTGCAACAAAGGCATTACTATCGAGATCTGGCATTCAAATGGATGCTTTAACATTTGAACAAACTAAAGATATTAAAACTGCATTCAATCAATATGTAAAAGCTGATTATTTTATCAATGAAATTGATATTGACACATATGATTTTGTCGTTATTCCAGGTGGTAAATATGTTGCTCAAGTCGTTGATATGGATGTAAATATTAAATATATTGCGACCTACTTTTATCAAAAGAATAAACTTGTAGCAGCAATCTGTGCAGGTCCAAGATTTTTAGGGCAAGCAGGACTTTTAGAAGGTAAAAAATTTACTTGCTTTACAGGATCAGAAAAAGACATGTTAAAAGGTGAATACCTACCTAATTTTAAAGCGTTTCGAGACGGAAATATAATTACTGGAAGAAGTGCAGGTTCAGTATATGATTTTGTCTATGAAATCGTTAAGTATTTATATGATAAAGAGAAAGCAGAAAGTCTTTTAAAAAACATTCTTTTTTAGACATATAAGATTGATATAAAGCCATAATCAAAGAAAAATAAAAAAATATCAAAAATCTTGTTCTATAGTCTTGACAATTCAAGAAATCTTGGTATAATTATATGTGCTGTAACATGATGGCCCGTTGGAGAAACGGTTAACTCACATGCCTTTCACGCATGCACTCACGGGTTCGAACCCCGTACGGGTCACCATTATTTAAAATTAACGTAGGAGTACGTTTTAAGATATGAGTTTTTTAAACTCTGATAAGTACCCATAGCTCAATTGGATAGAGCGTTTGACTACGGATCAAAAGGCTGGGGGTTCAAGTCCTCTTGGGTACGCCACGATTCGGGAAGTAGCTTAGCTTGGTAGAGCGCCTGGTTTGGGACCAGGAGGTCGCAGGTTCAAATCCTGTCTTCCCGACCACTTTTAATTTAATATGCGGGTGTAGTTTAATGGTAAAACTACAGCCTTCCAAGCTGTTGACGTGAGTTCGATTCTCATCACCCGCTCCATATTAAAAGCATAGGTTTGATACAATTGTATCAGGCCTTTTTTATATAGTAATATAGCCGTTTTATAGGTTCAGGAAATCTGGAATCACCATTTAGTATGGTGATTTTTTGCATTTTATTATAAAAAACCACTGTCAATAACATTTAAATTTTGTACATAAATCACTCTAGAAAAATGTACATTCAGAACACCTATCTATTCTGTTTTGAAGTCATGAACTCCTTTCTTTCTTTTAAACGATAACTCTCTCCAATAATCTTAACGACCGTACTATGATGTAGTACTCGATCAAGAATTGCTGATGAGATGGTTGTGATTACAGAACTTGTAAATAAACTGGTAAAGGAAAACTCCAAGACTGATACAGACATAGAGACTTACAACAAGAAATATGAAAAGTTGTCGGCTCGCTATGATAAATTAAAGGATCAATTAGATGGTTTAATCTCTGAAAAAGAATCAAAACTAGGACAGAAAAAGATAATGCAAACGTTCATTAACAATTTAGAAGAATCAGAAGATGAACTAGCAGATTGGAATGAAAGGATATGGATGCTTATGGTGGAAAGTGCAACTGTACATAGGGATTCGAGTATCACGTTTGAACTTCAGAATGGACAAGAAATAACCAGATAGTAAATATAGGTAAGTCACTAGGAAATAGTGGCTTTATGTCTTATTTACCCATAGTATGTACTTATGTTTAAGATTTTTACAACATTGCATAAAACATTTGCAATTATGTCGCAAAAAGTATATAATAATAGCGACAAAGGGGTGACAATATGAATAATGACAAATCATTTGCTGAAAGGATAAAGAAAGAGATTGAACAAAAAACGCTCAGTACTTTCACAGCGAAAGACTTCATTGAACTAGGTAATATAAAGACGATAAATAAAAATCTTGAAAGAATGGAGAAAAATAACGAGATAAGGCGCATTATTTCAGGTGTTTATGATATTCCCGAGTATAGTACAATCTTACAAGAATATGGAGCTCCGTCTATTAATGAAGTCGCTCAGGCATTAGCTAGAGCACATAATTGGAAAATATGTCCAAGTGGTACAAGTGCATTAAATTATCTTGGATTATCAACACAAGTGCCAGCGCAGTACATATATGTTAGTTCTGGCCCATATAAGACATATTCAATCGGGAATATTGAACTTATATTTAAACATACTAATAATCGACTGATTTATGATACGTCTGAAGATACAGCAATATTGATTCAGGCCATCAAGGCTCTTGGTAGAGGGAATATTACAGAAATGCACAAAGATCAAATAAAAGAGAAATTTGATGAGTCCACAATTAAAAGAATCTTAAAGGAGTCAAAACATTCTGCTGCGTGGATCTATGAGTCAATAAGAGAGATATTCGAGGTGTGAACATGTATGAATTAGCTAAATTGAAGGACAAAGAACGTGAATTGATATTTAGAAACACAGCTAATAAAATGAAAGTGAATGAAGCGATTATTGAAAAGGACTTTTGGGTTGTATTAGTACTAGATTACCTATTCAATAAATCAAAATTTAAGAAAGCATTCACATTCAAAGGTGGTACTAGTTTATCAAAAGGATATTCTCTGATTAAAAGATTTTCAGAAGATATTGACCTGATACTAGATTGGACTGTTTTTAGTATTCCTGAAAATGAACCTTATGAGAATAGAAGTAATACTCAACAAAATAGGTACAATCAAGAGATTAATAAGAAAGCTGCAACATTTATAAAAAACACTCTACTCGATGAAATAAAATCAGGATTAAGTGATTTGCTAGGATTTGATGTGGATATGGAATGCGATAAAGCTGAGGAAAACATAATTGTCTTTAAGTATCCAAGGTTGTATAATAATTATTCAATCTTGAATACGATAAGACTCGAGTTTGGACCACTAGCAGCGTGGACACCATCAGAGGTTATTAGAGTTAGTCCATACATCGATGATTATTACCCTAATGTCATGAATCAATCATTTTCAGAAGTGCTTACAGTGAAACCAACAAGAACGGTTTGGGAGAAAGCAACTATACTTCATCATGAGGCATATCGTCCGAGGTCATCAAAGATTCCCGACCGATATTCAAGGCATTACTATGATTTGTATATGATGTCTAAAGGCAAGCCGTTAGATGGTCTGCTAGAAGATATTGATCTCCTTGATAAAGTAGTTGAATTTAAAAAGAAATTCTATCCAAGAGGATGGGCAAGATATGATTTAGCTAAGAAAGGAACATTAAAACTTGTTCCTGATAAGTATCGCATAGATGAGCTTGAAAAAGATTACAAAGCAATGCAGGATATGTTGTTTGGGGTTAAACCCTCATTTAATGAGATAATGGATTCTCTTAGGGAATTGGAAAAGCAAATCAACGGTTGATACATGTATCAAATAGTAGGTGATAATAGACCGGGTTTGGTACGATTTTGACCGAGTCTAAATACAAATATTCAATGCAAGTATGATAAGACAAAAATTTAAAATATGGAGAGTTTGCATAGAATACGAGTTATTGTAGCAAAATAGGTCATACAACCCATATTGAAAGCATAGGTTTGATACTATAAGGTATCGAGCCTTTTTTATATGCACTGCTATGAAAAAGTGGGACACATATTGAATACAATGGTTTGATACTAGTTCGAATAATAATTTGCTCTAGCATCAATTATTTTTTTCTATTTAAGGCATTTTCTCCATTTTAGCAAGTCTATACATTATTGATGAAGTCAATGTAAAAAAACACTTTCACATGATGAAACCATGTGAAAGTGTTTAAATTAAGATTTCTTTATAAATATTATTCTCTCTCCATTTATCATTGAAGTGTCCAAACACCTGAATTATAAATGTATGTTCCAGCTAGTTTTTCAACATTGTATAATGCTTGAAAAGAGCCTCCATACCATCCAAATGAATGTGAATTACCAATAATGACATCGCTACCTATTGTGATACTAGTGATGTAATTATCACCATAGCCAAAAGCTCCATCACCAACATATAGGACGTTAGAAGGAAGGCTAACAGATGTTAACTGATTGTTTCCAAAAGCACCACCTTCAATTCTTGTTAAGCCTGAACCAAAGGTGATTGAATTTATTTGGTTGTTATTAAATGCGTTATGCCATATTCTTTCAACACTATTTGGGATTGTAATTGATGATAATTGATTGTCTTTAAATGCATTCCCTGATATTCTGGTTATCCCTTCTTGTATAACAACTGAAGTGATGCCAAGTGCAGGAAAAGCAGTAGAGCCTATTTCAGTTATGACTACATCTGATATGGTTTGTGGGATAACTACATTTAATCCCCCACTGATATCATAGCTTGTAATGCGGTAGGAAAGAGTTGGATCTGTAGTGAAATGTACTTCTGCAGTTGGGGTATAGATGACGTTATCATTTGAAATAATAACCCATTGTTGAACATTAACTTTAAATTCAAATGAATTCTCACTATTTTTTAGAACAGGTATAACTGAAATAAAATCTGCTTCAAATAAATAAGTTAATCTATCTTCATCGGTATCATAGCCCTCAAATACATCCTCTTGTGAATATAATTGACTTATGCGCAAATTTCTTGTAGCTTCATTTAGGTTTGCAAGATTTGCTAGATCAGCTTTTTGATTTGCTTGATTTATAATGCCCCCAATGAGCATAACTGAAATAGTTGTTAAGATGCCTAAGATTACAAGGACGGCAATTAATTCAATTAAGGTCACACCAGCTTTATGTTTACGTTTTAAATTATACATTTAAAAGCACATCCTTACTAGAAAATATTGTCTAAATTAAAGTTAATATTATTATAGCATATACAGTAGTAAACACAAATATCGAAATAAATAGATACCAAACATAAAGTATATTTTGTTAACACTGATAAGAAACAGTATAAAAAGATAAAGACTAAAATATAGGTGTTTGATTTGAATTCACCTTTTTTCGATTATAAATAAGGATGAATCTTAACACATAGTACATTAAACGGCTTATTTAATAAGAATAACTATCTAACCAATTAATATTTACTAGATTGAATAGCAATGTTGTGATAGAATGGTTAGGAAGTGCAAAAAACCTAGTATAATAAAAAAAACGATCATCTAAATGCTTATGATTAATTTTATTTAATGACAGAGGAGAAGCAAATGAAGAAAAACATAGGAACTATACTTACTGTTTTAACAGTACTCATATTATCTGTATTAGGATTTGTTTTAGGAGGACCTCAACTTAGCAAACTTCAATCAGACACCCTCAAGATACTCTTGATAATTTGTGTGATTAGTATTGCATATTGCTTTCTAATTGGCGAGATTACAGGAAACAATTCTCAAGTGGATAAGATATGGTCAATTTTACCAATAGTTTATGCATGGGTTATTGTAGGTAAAAGTGGGTTGAATCCACGTCTGATTGTTATGGCAATACTCATCACTTTATGGGGGATTCGATTGACATATAATTTTGCAAAAAAAGGTGCGTATTCGATTAAATTTTGGTCAGGTGAAGAAGATTATAGATGGGTTGTATTAAGAGAAGATCCAAAATTGAATACGAGATGGAAATGGGCACTTTTCAATTTATTTTTTATTTCTATATATCAAAATGCATTAATACTTGCAATAACTTTACCTCTACTTGCAGTAATGGAATCAGCAGTGATATTTAGTATATTTGATGGTTTAATCGCAGCATTATTATTAGGATTCATTGTTTTGGAAACCATTGCAGATCATCAACAAAATAAATTTCAAACAAAAAAATATGAGTTATTAAAACAAGGAAAAAAATTAGAAGATTTACCTAGCCCCTTTAATAAAGGGTTTACTACAAATGGATTATGGAGACGTTCAAGACATCCAAACTATTTTTCTGAACAATCAATTTGGGTTGTTTTATATTTCTTTTGTATAAGTGCTGGAGCAACAAATTACATCTTCTTTAACTGGACATTAGTTGGTTCGATGTTTTTGATATTACTGTTTTTAGGTAGTTCGATGTTTTCAGAAGGCATTTCATTAAAAAAATATCCAGAATATCAGAGTTATTCTAAGCAAGTTTCTAAATATATTCCACTAAAAATGTATAAAGATTGATAAAGGGCTACATTATAATTCAAAGAAGAAATTATCAAGACTGGATTAGTGAAAGTATTATAACAAGTCATATATCTCATTAATAATAAATGATTCCCATTTTAGATGTGGAGTCTTTTTTTATGGTAGAATATAAATAAGCGTTTTAGGTATAAAAAATATTTTTTGTATGGAGGGAACAGATCTTGACAGAAAAAGTAAAAAAAGACAAATTAATTAAAGCATTACTTATAGTTTCTATTGTCGTATTATCATTATTGAGCATTTATGTTCTAAAATTATTAGCAGGTCAAGCAATGACCAATATTTCAAATGCATTTAAATCTGTATTTATTCCATTTTCAATTGCATTTTTCTTAAGTTTTATAATTAATCCCTTATCTAGACTCATAGAAAAGAAAATTCATTTAAATAGAAATTTAAGTATTATTCTAAGTATTTTTTTAGCACTGATCATAATCACAGGTCTATTTGTGATCGTCATTGTTAATTTGTTTACTCAAATGACTTCAATATTTGATAGTTTGATTACTTTGCTTGATGCAAATTGGATTACTTCAATTATTGATTCGGTTAGTTCTTTTTTAGAATCATATTTAAGTAGTCAAGAATTAACAAATTTAATTAGTGAATTAACCACAAATGGCTTATCAATGGATAAAGTATTTGATGTCTTTGGACAACTTTTAAGTTTTGTTTCTAATTTAACATCATCCATTTTTCAAGCTATCATGATTTTGATTTTGACACCTGTGTTTTCATTTTATTTGATTAAGGAAAAATCATATATTTTTAATGGAATAAAAAATATTTTCCCAAAAAAAATTCAACCTCATTTAGAAGCGCTTGGATTAAGAACTGAAAGTTCAGTTAAAAATTATTTAAAAGGGCAAGGCATAATGATCGGGCTTATAGCTATTTATTTTATGGTCACTTTATCAATCTTGTCATTCTTTGTTCCAAACTTTAGTATTCAAATGGCTATTTTGTTTGGATTACTTATGGGATTATTTAACATCATACCATATTTAGGAGCATGGATAGGTTTAGCAATTCCAATAGTCTTTTTATTTACGATGCATTTAGAAGTTTTGCAGACAAATGAAACAAAAATAATCTATATTGTCGCAATTATTATTCTTTTGGTTTTACAAATCGTTGAACAAGCAGTAGAAAGTAGTATTGTCTCACCACTTATTCTAGGTAACAAGGTGCAAATCCATCCACTTTTAGTCTTATCAAGTTTAATATTTTTTGGTGGTGTATTCGGTTTCGTTGGTGTCTTATTAGCTGTTCCTCTTGCAGCAACTCTTAAATCAAGTTTAGAATATTTTAAATCACTAGGGCAAGAAGAAAAAACAAAAACAAAGGTTAAAGCTTAAATTTATTTTTGCCTCAGTTGTATAAATAATATTCTTATGATAAAATATTTAAAATTAATGAATCTAAATCAATCCCATATAAAAGAGTAAAAGGAAGGTATATGAAATGAATAATTCTTATATGATAGTTACAGACTCTTGTAGTGATTTAACACTTAAAATGGTTACAGACATGAAAATAGATGTTGTTCCACTTTCAGTTGAAATTGAAGGAGCTTTTTTTAAACATTATCCAGATGAAAGAGAAATGAGTGTTAAAGGTTTTTATGATCAATTGAGAGATAAGAAAGTTGCTGTTACCTCATTAGTTAATGTTGGAGCATACTTAGAATTTTTCGAAGAAAAACTCCTTCAAGGTAAAGATATATTGTATATTGCTTTCTCATCTGCCTTATCAGGTTCATATCAATCATCTGTTATTGCGAGTAAGGAACTAAATGAAAAATATCCAGAAAGAAAGATAATAGTTGTTGATTCACTATCTGCATCTATGGGACAAGCATTGCTTATTTGGTATGCATATTCAAAACAAAAAGAAGGCTTATCTATCGAAGATGTAGCACAATGGGTTGAAGCAAATAAATTAAATTTATGTCATCTTTTTACAGTTGATGATTTAGGAACATTAAGACGAGGTGGAAGACTTTCAGGGGCTCAAGCATTGTTAGGATCTCTTCTTAAAGTTAAACCTGTATTACATGTGACAGATGAAGGTAAATTGGTTCCAATTAAAAAAGCTAGAGGTAGAAAAACATCACTTCAAACTATTGTCGATTTGATGAAGGATACTATACAAGATTCTAAGAAACAAACTATTTTTATATCACATGGCGATGATATTGAGGATGCTAAATATGTCGGCAAACTTATAGAAGAACAAATTGGTGTCAAACATATAGAATATGGTTTTATTGGGCCTGTTATTGGTGCTCATTCTGGACCGCGAACAATTGCTGTCTTCTTTATGGGTAAACAAAGATAAATGAATTTGTAACAAAAAAGTCATAATATCATGACTTTTTTTGTTTGTACACTATGGTATAATGAGTATAGAATGATAGTAGGTGATTTATTTGATTTTTTTAAGTGAAATAGCTAGTACATTAAATAGCTTACTTGAAAATGTAATATTGCTTTTTGGATTAGGGTTTATATTTGCTGCCGCATCCATTAAAACAAAAAATAATATTAGGTTTAAACAAGCCTTTTTTGGGGTGGTATTAGGAGGGGTTGTTTATATTATTATGCTTAATCCTTTTGTTTTAGAAGAAGGACTTATATTCGATACAAGAAGCGTTTTATTAAGTGTCACTGGACTATTTTTTGGTGGTATAACAACCGGAATTGCTGCAGCAGTAGCTATTACATATAGAATTATAGTTGGTGGAACTGGTGTATATGCAGGTATTTTGACAATTACTTTGTCCGCTATGATTGGACTAAATTGGAAATTTATTCGAAGAGCATTACCGAAAATGCCGAAATATGTAGAATTTTATATCATGGGTGTGATCGTTCATATTGTAACATTGTTATCATTTCTAGCAATTCCATGGCCACAAGCCTTTGAAGTGATAGAAAGTACAGCTTTAATCTATCTATTAGTATTTCCAATCGTTACGATGCTACTTGCTATTGTTGTACACAATGAAAAAACTAGATTTCAAGTTAATGAAGCATTAGAAAAACAAAAAGTATTGTTACAGGCAAGTATAGATTCAACTTTTGAAATGGAAATATTTGCAGTTGATTTAGAATATAATTATTTATCATATAATATATTTCATAAAGAATCGATTAAGCGATTTTATAATATCGATGTAAAAAATGATATGTGTTTTTTAGATTCAATCACGAATCAAGGCATTCGAGATAGAATTAGAAAATCAATAGATAAGGCATTTGAAGGTGTATCGGATAAAATTGTGGTAAAAATTGAAGATCAAGAAAACTCGTATTTAGAAGAAAGATATGCACCTATATATAATAATGACAAAAAAATTGTTGGAGCAACTGTGTTTATCCAAGATATTACACTTAGAAAGCAATACGAAAATGAAATTTTAAAACTTAGTTATTCTGATGCATTAACTGGTCTAAATAACAGAAGAAAACACCAAGAGCAATTGATCACATTAAATGAAGAAAAATACCATCCAATTAGTGTTGTGTTTTTTGATATAAACGGTCTTAAAGTCATGAATGATGCATTTGGGCATCAAGCTGGAGATCAGTTAATAAAAACTGTTGCTGATAAGCTACTTATAGCTTGTAATAGTCATAAAGCTTTTGTATCAAGAATTGGTGGGGATGAATTTATAGTTTTATGTCCAAATACTGATGAAAATGAAGCGATTAGATTGTCAAATCAAGCAAAGATTTTAATTGAAAAAGAATATATAAAGCATATGTCAGTTTCAATATCTTTTGGTGTTAGCACGAAACAAATCAATGATAATTTTGAAGAGGTTATTAATAGAGCGGAAACAAATTTATATAAAAATAAATTATATGAAAGCAGTTCGCATCGAAATGAATCCATTAGAGCAATCTTAAATACATTAAAAGCTAAAGATGAATATTCTGAAGAACATTCAAAAAGAGTTTCTGATATTTGTAAAAAAATGGGGAAAAAAATGGGTATGACTAAACAAGACCTTGAATTATTAACCCTGATTAGCCACCTACATGACATCGGAAAAATTGCAATTGATGATAAAATCTTAAACAAACCAGGTAAATTAACTGAGGATGAATGGATCATCATGAAACGACATCCTGAAACAGGTTATCGAATTCTTTCATCTTCACCAGACTACATTGAAATTGCTCAAGACATTTTATCTCATCATGAAAGATATGATGGAAAAGGATATCCACGCGGCCTTAAAGGTGAAGATATTCCAATCAGAGCAAGAATCATAGCGATTGCTGATGCATTTGATGCGATGATATCAGATAGACCATACAGGAAAAAATTAGATTACGATGTTGCAATCAAAGAACTTATTGATAATAAGGGGACTCAATTTGATCCAAAATTGGTTGATATTTTCTTAACAATTTTTAACAAAAACGAACAAAATCATGTATAATAGATATAGTAAATATTGGAGGTAACAAGATGCAAAGAAAAACAAAAATAATATGTACAATAGGACCAGCAATCGATTCTGAGGAAATGATTGGAAAAATGATAGATGCAGGTATGAATGTAGGAAGATTAAACTTCTCACATGCAGACCATGATGAACATCTAGCAAGAATAAATATGATTAGAAAAGTTGCTAAAGAAAAAGCACGTTTTATAGGCGTTATGGCTGATACAAAAGGACCGGAAATTAGAACTGGTAAATTTGAAGACGGTAAAGCTAGTTTTAAAACTGGTGATATTGTTGAAGTGTATCGAGAAAATATCTTGGGAAATAATAAAAAATTTCACATTGATTGTGATGAATTATATGATGATATGAAACCTGGAAACATCATATTAATAGATGATGGTAAAATTAAACTTACTGTCTTAGATAATAAAGATGGCATCATGAAATGTGAGATCATGAATTCAGGAATTATTAAGACAAAAAAAGGTGTTAATGTTCCAAATGTAAAACTCTCAATGCCTTTTGTTTCTCAAAAAGATCATGATGATATCGTTTTTTCTGCGAATCACAATGTAGATATGTTTGCATTATCATTTGTTAGAAGAAAAGAAGATGTTTTAGAAGTTAGAAAAATTTTAAACAGAATGGGTAAAGATAACATAGAAATCATAGCTAAAATTGAAAACCAAGAAGGTGTCGATAATCTTGTGGAAATTTTAGAAGTTAGTGATGGTGTTATGGTTGCTAGAGGAGATTTAGGAGTTGAAGTTTCTACACAACTTGTTCCTTTATACCAAAAGCGAATTATCAAAACCGCTAATGAAATGGGTAAACCAGTTATTACAGCAACACATATGTTAGAATCTATGATGGCTTCACCAAGACCAACAAGAGCTGAAGCATCAGATGTAGCTAACGCTATACTTGATGGATCAGATGCAATCATGCTATCTGGAGAATCAGCTGCTGGAGAATATCCTATTGAAGCAGTATTGACGATGGATACAATTGCTAAAGCAATTGAAGATAGTATTCCTTATAAAGAAAGATTAGAACGTTCTATTGCTACAAGTCAACAAACGATTAATGATGCGATAGGTATTGCAGCAAGTCAAACTGCACTCGCTTTACCAAAAGCAGAATTGATTGTTGCCTTTACTGAATCAGGTGGGACTGCAAAACGTATTTGTAAATTTAGACCTTCAGTTCCTATCATTGCAATCACTGATAGTCTTGAAACATGTAATAGATTGTCATATTATTGGGGTGTATTTGCAGCTTATAGAGAAAATGTTAAAGATTATTCATTATACGATAGAGTAGCAACTGAAGTTGCTCTTGATTATGGATTTAAGCCGGGGACCACAATCATTATGACTTCTGGTTGGGCTCAAAAACATGGATCAACTAATACACTTAGAATTATTGAAATACCTGAGTAAAAAATCAATAGCCGCAAAAAGCGGCTATTTCTTTAAAAAATATTATTAAAATAACAAATTAATACTAAAAATTATTCAATAATTGTATAATATAGTTAAACACATAAAGGATTATCTTATGGAACAAAAAAAAATTGATGAAGCTTCAAAACAATTAAATATGGGAAAAGACCAAAAACTCAATGCAGTCAATGAGTCTTTTAAGATTGTTGTTTATTATATATTAATTAGTATCTTATGGATTTTTGGTTCTGATTGGGTTGTTAAAACATTTATCAACGATGCAAATTTGAGCAATCAAATTCAAACCATTAAGGGTCTGTTTTTTGTTATTTTATCTGCAAGTCTCTTTTATATCATTATTTATAAAAGATTAAACTTATATGTTGCTTCAATCATAGAGTTTAAAAAAGCAAATGAAGAGTTAGAAATCATGCATCAAAATTCAATTGAGTTAGATGCTAAACTCTATCAATTAGCATATTATGATGAACTTACAGAACTGCCAAATAAGACACTTTTAGAAGAAAAAGTGAATGCATATTTAAAGAATAATGAAGATAAAACAATGGCTATTATCTATATGGATATTGATGAATTTAGAAATGTAAATGAAGTTAAAGGGCATCAAATTGGTGATGAATTGATCAAGTCTGTAGCAGAAGTGATGAGAAAGCATTTGAAAACAAATGATTTTTTATGCCATACTGGAGCTGATGAATTTGTCGTTGTTTCTTTTGATATCAAAGACTTAAATGTATTTTTAACTGAACTTGATGTATTTTTTAAAAATATTAAAAAAACTTATGTTTTAGATAAAGATGAATTTTATGTGTCATTTAGTGGTGGGGTTGCTCTTGCACCAGATCACGGTAAGGATTATATTACATTGTTAAGACACGCAGACAGTGCTTTATCAATGGCAAAAAATAAAGGTAAAGATCAATTGGTTATTTTTGATGATGAAATGGTAACCATGATTACACAACAAACAGAATTGTTAAATCATTTAAGAAATGCGATTCCTAATCATGAGTTTTCAATTGCTTATCAACCCATCATTGATTTAAAAGATAATTCAATTAGAGGTGCTGAGGCTTTAATCAGATGGAATAATAAAGTTAAAGGTTATATTCCTCCGTTAGAGTTTATCTCTTTATCAGAAAAAAATGGATATATTAAGGAAATCACAGAATGGGTTTTTTATCAGGTAGCAAAAGATATATCAAAATGGCCAAAAAGAGATAACAATTTTAAAATATCAATTAATATATCAGCAGTTATGCTTATACAAGATTCGTTTTTAAAATATCTTAACAAATGGATTAAACAATATCAAATCGATTGTAAACAATTAGTTTTAGAAATCACAGAAACTGCTGTTATTACAGATATTGACCGAAGTATTCATGTCTTATTACAACTTAAAAAACTTGGATTCATGATAGCTTTAGATGATTTTGGAACAGGGTATTCATCTTTAACTTATTTACAAAGATTGCCGATTGATATTATAAAAATAGATCGTAGTTTCATAAACAACATTAATAAAAACACTCAAGAGTTTCATGTGTTAAAGTATATGATTGATTTAGCTCATCATTTAAATATGAGAATTGTTGCTGAAGGTATTGAAATCATAGAACAACAAAACATGGTTAAATCTTATCAAGGGGATTTAGCACAAGGATATTATTACTGTAAACCTATACCTAAAGAACAACTTTTTGAATTTATGAAAACATATAAAAAATAATATGATTAAAGAGGTGAGTATATGATTGAGTTTATAGAAGCATATCATATTCATTTATTTTCAAGTTTATTATTATTAATTATTGTCATATTAAATAGATTTAAAAAAGATATTCCAACTTTTTCTATTAATATATTTTATGGGCTTATTTTAGTGAATCTTTTTTTGCTTATTTTAGAACCACTTAGTTTCATTGCTGATTCAAACACACACAATTTATTACCATATCTTAATTATGCGATTGATTTTCTAGTGGTCTTGTTAACGCCTGTTTTAGTTGGGTTATGGTCATCATATATCGACTATAAATTATTTAAAAAGAGAAACAGACTAAGAAAAAGACTTTATTATCAACATGTTGCAATTATTTCGTTTGTTGGATTGCTCATTAATTTTTTCACTCCCGTCTTTTTTTCAATCGATTTGGACACAAATACTTACCAAAGAGGATATTTATTTTTCTTAAGATATGCTATGATTTTTGCACTTTATATACATATCACCTATATGACCATAAAAAATAAAAACAGACAAAATTCTCAAATTATTATAGGGATTCTTATTTTCTTATTATTTCCAATCATTGGATCTATTATTCAATTGTTTTACCAAACGCTTTATTTTCAATTTAGTGGAGCTGCATTAGGTGTTCTAGTAGTATTTATATTTTTAGAAACTACAAGTGGTAATAAAGATTATCTGACTAATTTATATTCAAGACGAGTTTTAGATGAGTATTTGAATATTTTAGTTGAAAAGAAGGAACAATTTACCGTGATGATGATTGATTTGGATCATTTTAAGATGATTAATGATGAATTAGGACATCAAGCAGGTGATCAAGTCTTAATTGAATTTTCAAGAATACTAAGTAGACTCAAAAAATCCAAAAAGACATTAATCACTAGACTTGGTGGCGATGAATTCTTATGTATCCTTACAGAAGACGATCACACAGATGCTAAGAAATATATAGAAAAGTTATATAAAGAGACCAGTGAAAGTGTCATATTAAAAGAAAACAAGTTTAAAGGATTTTCTGAAGGTATTCTTCCATACGATCATAAAATGGGTATAGATAAATTGTTAAGAAATGTAGATGCTCGAATGTATGATAAAAAGTACTCAAAAAGATAAAAGAATCCATGCGGATTCTTTTTTTAAGGTCATAAACATGCTATAATTAATAAATAGGAGTGATTAAAATGCCAAAAATAGAATTAATAAAAAAATTAGCTGAACTTGCAGTAAAAGTAGGTGCAAATGTTCAAAAAGATCAAGTTGTCGTTATTAGAACTTCAACTGAAACAAAGATGTTAGCTAGAGAGATAACAGAACAAGCTTATCTTGCTGGTGCAAAAAGAGTCCATGTACAATGGAGCGATGAATATGTTTCTCATCAATCATTATTACATGCATCAGTAGAAGAGTTGCAAAATGTTCCAAATTATTTAGTCGAACAGTATCAATATTATGTAGATTTAGGAGCTTGCTTTATTTCAATCGCATCTCCAATTCCGGGGTTAAACAAAGATGTTGATTCAACAAAGTCACAAAAAGCTGGAATTGCAATGCAAAAAGCTGTTTCATTTTTTAGAGAATTTTTAATGGGTAATAAGTCTCAATGGACAATTGTTTCTGAGCCAAATGCAGTTTGGGCTAAACAAGTATTCCCGGATCTAGACGAAGAACAAGCTGTTGAAAAATTATGGGATGCAATCCTAAATGCTAGTAGAGTAACAAAAGATAATGATCCAATTCTAGAGTGGAAAGAACATAATGCTAGATTGTTAGCACATAATAAAGTACTAAATGATTACAACTTCAAACATCTTCATTTTAAAAATAGTCTTGGAACTGATTTAGTTGTTGAACTTGTTAAAGACCATGTATGGGCTGGTGGTGGAGAAGTTGCACTTAATGGTGCATACTTTAATCCAAACATACCAACAGAAGAAAATTTTACGATGCCATATAAATGGGGTACAAGTGGTAAAGTATATGCTACAAAACCTTTAAACTACCAAGGTAAATTGATTGATAAATTTTGGTTAGAATTCAAAGATGGAAAAGTCGTAGATTTTCATGCTGAAAAAGAATATGATGCTTTAAAGAGTTTACTTGAAACCGATGAAGGTAGTAAATATATAGGAGAAATTGCGTTAATTAGCCATGATTCTCCAATATCAAACACGAACATATTGTTCTTAAACACACTATTTGATGAGAATGCATCATGCCACATGGCATTAGGCAGAGCTTATCCAATGAATATTAAAAATGGTGTAAATTTAGAAATATCAGAATTGGTTAAACATGGGTATAACAATTCAATGGTACACTCTGATTTTATGTTTGGTAGTAAAGATATGGAAATTATTGGTGTTACTCAATATGATAAAGAAGTAAAAGTATTTTCGAAAGGTAATTTTGTAATTTAGGTGTCTTTTTAAGACGCCTTTTTTTATAGATAAAGGAGAAAATTATGGAAAAACTAAATTTAAAAGATTTCATAGATTTTAAATATATTTCTAATTTAAAATCCAATGAAAAACAAACTAGATTGGCTTTCGTTAGTGGGAAAGCATTAGAAGAAAAAAATGAATATCATTATGATTTATATACAATTGAAAATCATAAAGCAAAAAAACTTATAAATCTAAAAAAACATTCTAATTTTATATGGGAAAATGATGATACGCTATTGTTTGCTTATGCAAAAAACAACAAAGAAGAAAAAATAGAAAAAGATAAGGTATCACTGTATTATCGCTATCATCTAAATGAAGAAAAATTAGAAAAAGCCTTTGATCTTCCAATGCCAGCTCAAGTCATCCAAGTGATTGGAAATAAATTAGTTATAAAAGCGCAGTTGACACCAGATGAGCATCAATTATATTTGGCAAATGAAGCAGATAGAAAAACATTTTTAAAAGAACAGAAAAAATTAAAAGCATATGAAGATATTACTGAGATTCCATTTTATTCAAATGGTAATGGCTTTGTTACACAAAAGAGATCTCAATTGTTCATCTATGACACTTCAACAAAAACATTTGATCTAATTGTTGATCCAGATTTCAATGTAAATATCGTAACATTATCAAAAGATTTAAAACATATTTACTATACCGGAAAACAAGCAAAACACGTTAGATCATTGACGTCACATGTATTTGTATATCACCTAGAAACAAAGACAACTGAAGTACTTTATCAAAAAGATGATTATAATATATCTAGTATATTTTTACTAAAGGATAAAGTTATAGTTGAAGCTAGTGACATGCAAAAATTTGGTCTAAATGAAGATGGAAACTTTTATGAATTAAAACATAAAGAATTAGTTTTATTTAAAACATTTGGTCTAACTGTTTCTTCATCTGTTGGATCTGATTCAAGGTTAGGCGGAAATCCTTCAACAGTTGTATATAAAGATAAACTATATTTTGTTAAAACCAATGATGATCACACTGAACTCATAACACTTGATATGGATAAAAATTTAGAACAAGTTTTTGTAATGGATGGATCAATTGAAGGTATACAAGTATTAAATGATGAAATCTATATGGTAGGTTTATATAAGCAAAAACTACAAGAGGTATATAAACTAAATGGATCTAAATTAACACAAATCACAAGATTTAATTCAATAGTCTTTAAGAATAAGTATATTGCAAAACCTAAGACAATTATTTATAAAGATAGAAATCATGAAGTAAAAGGATTTGTTTTATATCCTAAAGATTTTGATCCAAATAAAACATACCCAGCAATACTAGATATTCATGGAGGACCTAAGACTGTTTATGGTAAAGTTTATTATCATGAAATGCAATTATGGGCTAATTTAGGATATTTTGTATGTTTTGCAAATCCTAGAGGTAGTGATGGTAAAGGTAATGAGTTTGCGGATATTAGAGGGAAATACGGCACAATTGATTATGATGATTTAATGAATTTTACGGATTTAGTCATTAAAAAGACAAAACAAATAGATGTCAAAAACTTCTTTGTAACCGGTGGTTCTTATGGTGGATTTATGACTAACTGGATTGTTGGGCACACTCATCGATTCAAAGCTGCTGCAACACAAAGAAGTATTTCAAATTGGCTATCATTTCATGGAACGTCAGATATTGGATTTTATTTTTCTAAGGATCAAACAGCAGGCCATCCACTTATGGATACAGATCTTTTGTGGCAACAATCTCCTATCAAATATGCAATGGATGTAAAAACACCTCTATTATTTATCCATTCAGATGAAGATTATAGATGCCCTATTGAACAAGCTATGCAATATTATACTATCTTAAGAGAAAAGGGTTTAGAGACTAAATTTGTGTGGTTTAAAGGTGAGACACATGAATTATCAAGAGGTGGTAAACCTCAAGCAAGAATTAAGAGACTAAAAGAGATTACAGATTGGTTTGAAACTCATAAATCATAAAAAATGTAAATAATTTTATATATATGTAGTTTTGTTATATAATGAAACTAAAATAAGGAGGATTTCATTTATGTGGTTTTTTGGAAAAAAACGTGCAAAGAAAAAAGCTTTGCAAGAAGAGCAATTAAAAATGCAACAAGAGTCAAAGAAAAAGAGTGTTGTTGTAGAACCTAAACCTGCTCCTCAAAAAGCAGTTGTGGCTGAAAAGTCAGCACCAAAAGTAGCGGAAAAAGCAGAACCTGTTAAAGCAAAACCTCAAGCAGTTAAACCTGTTAAAGCAAAACCTCAAGCAGTTAAACCTGTTAAAGAAGAAGTGCCTGCAGATGACAATAAAAACAAGAAGTATCATGTATCTCAAAATAAAGATGCTAAAAGTAAGTATTATAAGAGCTGGAGAGTTAGAAAAGAAGGGTCTTCTAAAACAATTAAGTATTTTAATACACAAGCTGAAGCCATTGATTATGCTCAAGATTTAGCTGATAATAATGATTCATCTATTGTAATTCATAAATTAGATGGTTCAATTAGAAAACAAGACTATTAAAAAACAAAAAGAAGCTTATGAAAATAGCTTCTTTTTTCTTTTTAACACTTATTTTATTTCTAATTGATCATCTTTAACATAAATCTCATAGGATTGATGAGGTAAGATTGAACCCTCTATAATTTTTGTTGCAATTAAAGTTTCGATATATCTTGAGATAAATCTTTTTAAGGGTCTAGCACCATATTCATCATTATAGCCATGCTTAATCACATATTTTTGTACAGCGTCATTAAATTGTAAATGAATATTTTTGGTTTCTAATCTCTTTGATAAGTCAGTTAACATTTTATGTGCAATTTCTATTTGAACTTTTAAGCCTAGTGGATTAAATATAATTTGTTCATCAATTCTATTTAAGAATTCAGGTTTAAATGTGGTTTTGATCAAACTTTGAACTTTTGTAAGCGCATCTTGATCGTTTGACATTAGATATTGACTACCTAAATTAGAAGTTAAGATGATGATTGTATTTTTAAAATCTATAGTTCTACCTTGGTTATCCGTTAATCTACCATCATCAAGTATCTGAAGTAATATGTTAAATACTTCGGGATGTGCTTTTTCGATTTCATCAAATAATACAATTGAATAAGGTTTTCTTCTCACTGCTTCAGTCAATTGTCCACCCTCGTCATATCCAACATATCCTGGAGGAGAACCTATAAGTCTTGATACACTATGTGATTCCATATATTCACTCATATCGATTCTTATGATTTGATGTTCATTATCAAATAAAGCATCTGCTAGTGACCTAGCAACTTCAGTTTTACCAACACCAGTAGGTCCTAAGAATAAAAACGATCCAATAGGTCTATTTTCATCTTTTATACCCGCTCTTTGTCTTATGATTGCATCACTAATCAATTTAAGCGCATGATCTTGTCCAATCACACGTTTTTTGAGCGTTTCTTCTAGATGAAGTAATTTTTCTTTATCACCACTCATTAGTTTAGACACTGGGATATGTGTCCATTTTGAAACTACGTCAGCAATACTTTCTTCTGTAACTATTTCAGTTAACAATCTGCCTTCTGTCATACTTTGTATAGACATTTGATCGATTTCTTTTTCTAAAGCAGGGATTTTACTGTATTGCAATTCTGCAGCTTTTTGATAATTGTTATCATTTAGTGCGTTTTGAAGATCAAGACGTAAAGCTTCTAAACTGTTTTTTTTGAGTTTGATTGAATTCAAGTGAGCTTTTTCATCTTCCCATTGTTTTCTTAATTTTTTTTCATCTGATTTCAATAGACTAATCTCTGAGTTAATTTTTGATAATCTATCTTTTGAGATAGGGTCTTTTTCTTTATCTAAAGCGGTTTTTTCTATTTCTAATTGCATTAGTCTTCTAGTGACATCATCTAGTTCAACAGGCATAGAATCTATCTCCATGCGAATAGAAGCACAAGCTTCATCTATAAGATCAATTGCTTTGTCTGGTAAGAATCTATCAGATATATATCGATTAGATAAGGTTGCAGCTTGTATAAGTGCAGGATCTGATATATGAACTCCATGATGTGCTTCAAATCTTGATTTTAAACCTCTGAGGATACTGATTGTGTCTGTAACAGTAGGTTCGTTAATGAGAACTTTTTGGAATCTTCGCTCTAATGCGGAATCTTTTTCGATATATTTTCTATATTCATTGAGTGTGGTTGCACCTACACAGTGAAGTTCACCACGAGCAAGCATAGGCTTTAGCATATTTGATGCATCCATTGCACCATCAACACGACCTGCACCAACAATTGAATGAATTTCATCGATAAATAATATGATTTGTCCATCTGAATCCTTAATTTTCTTTAGAACTGCTTTTAAGCGTTCTTCAAACTCACCTCTAAATTTAGCACCTGCAACTAGTGAAGCAAGATCGAGCTCATAAAGCATTTTATTTTGCAGTCCTAAAGGAACGTCTTTGTCGACGATACGTCTTGCAAGTCCTTCAACGATAGCTGTTTTACCAACACCTGGTTCACCTATTAAAACAGGATTATTTTTAGTTTTTCTTGATAGAATTTTTATTACACGTCTAATTTCTTCTTCACGACCGATGACGGGATCTATCTTACCTTTTTTTACTTCATCAACTATATTTCGTCCAAACTTTTCTAATACATCTGGATCATTTTGATAGTCGTTCATTTGTGTAAAGTTCATATGTATGCCTCCTTTGGCAATTGATAATATCGAGTGCCATTTATATTATAAATCAAACTTTTGGCACTGTCAACAATAAAGTGCTAAAATGTTTAGATAATAAGATTTGAGAAGATGTGTTATACTATGAATGGTGATAAAAATGACAAGAGTTTTATTTGTATGCTTAGGTAATATATGTAGATCACCTATGGCAGAAGGATTGTTTAGAAAAAGAGTTATAGAACTTGGTTTAGATAGTGATATTCACATTGAATCTAGAGCAACTTCATCTTGGGAAGTGGGAAATAAGCCTCACCCAAAAACACAAAATATTCTAGAAAAAAATGGTGCTTATTTTAATGATATGAGATCTGAAAAAATAAGTGAAAATGATTTTGAGACTTTTGATTTTATTATTGGTATGGATCTTGAAAACATCAAGAATCTAAAAAGAATTGCTGGAAAACATGAACATAAAATACATTTATATTTAGATGCTTGTAATAAAAATAAAGGTCAAGAAATTGACGATCCTTATTACACAAATAAATATCAAGAAACTTATGAATTGATTGTAAAAGCTATGGATTGTTGGATTGATATCTTTAAAGCAAGTTAATTCATATATTATTCATAAACTTATTGACATTTCGGGGGTTAAAAAGTTATAATAATAAAGCAAGTTTATGGCCCTGTAGCCAAGCGGTAAGGCAAGGCACTGCAACTGCCTGATCATCGGTTCAAGTCCGTTCGGGGCCTCCATTGTATAAATATAGAGATGCTTATTTCAAAAAGCATCTTTTTTTGTAACAATATAGTTATTATTTTATTTAGTATAAGTCTCATTGCTTTACGAATAATTATAGTGTGCTATAATTTTAGTATATAAAATATATAAATGATAAATTAAGGAGTCATACTAAATGCAAATATTTGAGGGGTTAATGTATTTATCTACACTGGTTGGATTAGGTGTATTGATCAAGTTTAAAACGATAAAAAAAGAATATGCTATTTCTATTTTAATTGTTATTTTAACATCATTTTTTATCCATATAATTATTGAGGATACTAGATGGCAATTGATACCTTTATTTGTTTCTACTTTTTTATTTGTAGGACTAGTAAGCTTATCTCTAACAGGATTTGATAAAATCAAGTCTTTTAAGATTATTAGAAAGAGTCTATTAATTACTTCATCCGTATTTACTATTATGTATATGTTAATTATATTTTCTTTTCCAGTATATGATATGGTGATGCCAACAGGGGATTATTTGATAGGGACAGAATCTTTTATTTTAACCGATCCCGTTAGAGAAGAAGCATATGCTACAATTGATACAAATAGAAAAATTAAAGTACAAATATGGTATCCATCAGATGATGTCAAAGGATATGATCTTGTTCCATGGTTAGAAGATGGAAGGATTATCGCTCAAGGATTAGCTAGTGATATGGGATTGCCAGAATTTATTCTTAATCACACCGAACATATCGATTCTAATGCTTATCAGGGTGCACCCATAAGCGATGAACTTAATTCATATCCGGTAGTAATAATTTCACACGGATGGAGAGGGTTTAGAAACCTACATACAGATTTAGCTGAAGAACTTGCAAGCCAAGGATATATTGCTGTAAGCATTGATCACACTTATGGCTCTGTCGCAACTGTTTTTAGTGAAGATGAAGTAGTTTATTTAAATTCAGATGCCCTACCTGATAGAGATTCAAATAATGTTTTTTTAACATATGCTAATCAATTAGTAAGCACTTATGCAGGAGATATCAGTCTAACGATAGACCAACTAGATCTTATGAATCAAAGGTTAATAGTTTCACAATTTGAAGAGAAACTCAATTTGGCTGAAATAGGATTATTAGGCCATTCCACAGGTGCTGGTGCTGGTGTTTTGGTTGCACTTAATGATACAAGGATTAAAGCAGTATTTGGTATGGATGCATGGGTTGAACCTATTGATGAAATAGATGTAGAAAAACATTTAGATGTTCCTTCTCTATTTTTAAGAAGCGAGCAATGGGAAACCGGATTTAATAATACAAATTTAATAGATATTGTTAATCAATCAAATTCTACTTCATATTTATATCAAATCAATGGGACCATTCACACTGACTTTTCTATGGCCTATATGTATTCACCATTGACTAAGCTTTTAGGATTAACAGGTGAACTCGATGGAGATTATCTTGTACCGATGTTAAAAGAAATGATTGTAGGATTCTTTAGCGAACATTTATATAACAATCAAATTATTGAGACAAATAAGTTTGATGAACGATGGAATGAAGTTAATAAAATAGATTAAATTTAAAATCATAAACGCAAACCAGATCAAATACATGTACGTCTTTTTAAAAAATACAAAAAGTGAAAATATATTAAACGCATTTATAAGTGTATACAGTTTTGAGATAATATAGTAAAATACATACAAAGGGAGTGATTATATGTTTACAATCGTTAAAGAGTATGAAAGTGGCGTTAAATTTAGATTTGGTAAATTTGTAAAAGTATTAAAACCTGGTATAAGATTTGTATTTCCAATTGTTCATGAATACAAAAAAATTGATTTAAGAACAATTACACAAGATGTTCCAGAACAAAAATGTATTACAAAAGACAATGTAACCATTACAATTAATGCAGTTGTTTATTACAGAGTCTTTGATGCTAAGATTGCAGTATTAGATGTAAAAGATTGTTTCTTTGCAGTTACTCAACTTGCACAAACAACACTTAGAAACTCCTTAGGTGGATTTAAATTAGATGAACTTTTATCTAATTTAAAAGTAATTTCAAGAGAAATCAAAGAAATTGTTGATACTGAAACAGATCCATGGGGAATCAAGGTCGAAAAAGTTGAGATTAAAGATATTAAAATCCCTGCTGATATGGAGCGAATTATTGCAAAAGAAGCTGAAGCTGAAAGAGAAAAACGAGCAATTATTGTAAAGAGTGAAGGGGAAGTTGAAGCGTCACAAAAACTAGCTGATGCAGCACGTATACTATCTTCAAGCCCTGGAGCAATGCATTTAAGAACACTTGCTACATTAAATGATTTGTCAGGAGATAAATCAAATACAATTGTTCTTGCAATTCCAGTTGAAGTATTAGAATCCTTTAAAAACACAAATGTAGTTGATAAAGTAAAGAGTTTAGTTACAAAATAAGATAAAAAAATACGTTGATTTTAATATAAGCAGGATTTTATGCCTGCTTTTTTTATTTTTTCACAGCAAGTCAACATTAAAAAAAACTAACAAAATTTTTTTACATTGTTGACAAATAGAAATAAATGACTATAATAGATTATAAATTCGAAGATAAAGAAAAGTAATTTAGGTAAACATATCAAGCGAGTCCATGGTGGTGTGAGATGGATATATTTAATAACTAAACGAATGGTCTTTTAAGAAGCAAGGTGAATCATAAGTAGCCTGAGCCGGATAGTTTCCGTTATCAAACTAAAAATATAAAAGTCTTAAATGATGGAGTATTTTGTTAAAGGAGAGACTATTTCTTAGTTTCTTAAATTTGGGTGGTACCACGAGCAATTCGTCCCTTAGCGGGAAGATGCTCTTTTTTTATACCCAAAACAAAAATGCTAAAGCAAAAAGACAAGAAAGGAATTACATAATGGAGTTTGGAAAATTTGGTGGACAATTTGTCCCAGGACCTATTCTTAAGGCGGTTAAAGAAGTTGAAGAGGCTTATAACAAGTATAAGCAAGATGAAGATTTTATGAATGAATTTAAGTTTTATTTAAAAAACTATGCAGGTAGACCTTCATTGTTATATTTTGCAGAAAATATGACAAAAGATTTAAATGGCGCAAAAATATATTTAAAGAGAGAAGATTTAAATCATACAGGTGCTCATAAAATCAATAATGTTTTAGGCCAGGCATTACTTGCAAAAAAAATGGGCAAGAAAAAATTGATTGCAGAGACAGGTGCAGGACAACATGGTGTTGCAACTGCGACAGCTGCAGCATTATTTGGATTAGAATGTGAAATTCATATGGGTTATGTAGATATTCTAAAACAATCTTTAAATGTCTATAGAATGGAATTGTTAGGTGCTAAAGTAGTTGCAGTCCATGATGGATTAAAAACTTTAAAAGAAGCAGTTGATAGTGCTTTAATGAAATGGAGTACAGAATTAGAAGACACGTTTTATTTACTTGGATCTGCTGTTGGACCACATCCATTTCCTACAATGGTAAGAGATTTTCAAAAAGTCATTGGTGAAGAAATCAAAGTTCAACTAGGTGAAGTTGAAAATCAATTACCAGATTATATTATTGCATGTGTTGGTGGCGGAAGTAATGCGATTGGTGCATTTTATGATTTCATAGATAACAAGGAAGTTAAACTAGTTGGTGTTGAAGCTGCAGGTAAAGGTGTAGATACTAAAGAGCATGCTGCAACTATGACACTTGGTAGTGAAGGTGTGATACACGGGATGAACACCATTGTTTTAACTGAAGAAAACGGTGAAATTTCTCCAGTCTATTCAATTTCTGCAGGTCTTGATTATCCAGGTGTAGGTCCTGAACATGCACATTTAAAAGAAATAAAAAGAGTTACATATGAAAGTGCAACTGATGAAGAAGCGGTAACTGCTTTTGAATATTTATCAAAAATTGAAGGCATTATACCAGCCATAGAATCTTCACATGCTGTATCATATGCAATGAAATTAGCACCCACACTTTCAAAAGATAAGATTATTGTTATTAATTTATCTGGTCGTGGTGATAAGGATGTAAAACAAATCGCAAGATATAGAAATTACGACTTAGTTGATTGATTCTGTCTCGATATATCCTATTTTAAAAAACTTATATATATGCTATAATTAGGTATAGAATATACGATGTTTTAGAAAAGAGGAAAAGATGGAAACAAATGATTATAGAATAGCGTTATTAATAGATTCTGAAAATATTTCAGCTAAATATATTAAACCAGTGATGCACGAAATCGCAAAATACGGGAGAATCGTCATTGCGAGGTTTTATGGAGATATTAACAGTTTATCTAAAGATTGGCACCAAACAGCTTTAAATTATGCAATAAAGCCGATGCATCAATACAATGTAGCATCTGGAAAGAATGCTGCAGATATGGCGATGGCAATTGATGCATTAGAGATGATGTATCAAGAAAAGGTAAATACTTTCTTTTTAATTACAAGCGATAGTGACTTTACACCACTTGCGATGAAGTTAAGAGAAGGTGGTATGACGGTTATTGGGATAGGTAATGAAAAAAAGGTTACAGAAGCTTTTAAATCAGCATGTAATGAATTTAAATATTTTGATTATTTAGAAGATGAAGATGCTGTCACATCAGAAGTTGATGAAGATGATACAAATATAGAAAAGATAATTAAAGATATTATTATTGATCAAGGCAATAAGATGCCGTTAAGTAATTTAGGTAATATGCTTAGAAATCGAAGTTCAGATTTTGATGTTAGAAAATATGGAGTTAAAAATTTATCAAGTCTAGTCAATACATATTCAGGTCTTAGAACGATTCAAAACGATATGGTTGTAGAATTTAAGTCTGGACTTAATTTTGATGAAATTTCAAAGAAAGTTATTGATATTGTTATGCCTCAAAAAGGTAATAAAATGTTATTGACTCAATTGAAACTAGAATTAGAAGAATCATTTAAGGATTTTAATTATAAAGAATTTGGATTTTCGCAATTCGGAAAATTCATTGGTTCAATAACTGATGTCAATGTAAGTAATAATTGGGTAAAGGTTGTAAAGTCTAATGGATCTAAAAAACATAAATAAACTAAAAGCAACTTATGAAGCATGGATGTTTATTGGTATTATTTTAATCGTGATATCATTTTTTGGTTTCACAGCAAATCCAATATTTATGATTGGTTTTATAGGCGGTGCTCTAATATCAGCAGTAGGTACCGCTAAGTTTAAAAAATTATCAGTAGAGTTTAAGATGATTCATGTCAAGAAGATATTAGAAGAGGAGATTTCGGGTATTTTCTATGATCCGAAAAAAGGATTTGATAAAGAGGTTGTCTATGATTCAAAGATTCTTAGAAAAGAAGATCGCTACTATAGTGAAGATTATATCTCAGGCGAGATTAAAGGTAAGAAATTTGAAAGTGCTGATGTTAAACTTCAAGATGTGAGAAGCAATGGTAAATCTACAACTGTAGTTACTGTGTTTCAAGGAAGATTCTTTATTATTGATTTTGAAAAGAAGTTTGAAAGTGATGTTTATATCATGCCAAATAGGAGTTTTGGATTTAATTGGTTTTCATCAATGGTGAGAATCGATTTAGAGTCTATTGCATTTAATCAACTCTATGATGTTTACTCAGAAAGCCAACATTCAGCTTTTTATTTAATGAAACATGTGTTTGTTGAAAAACTAATTGAATTTAAAAATGTTGCTAAAACAGTTAAATTTGCATTTCAAGATCAAAAAGCCTATGTCGCTTTAGATACAAGAGTCGATACATTTGATTTAAAAATGTTTCGTCAGATAGACACAAGCTTTTTTGAAGATATAAAAAAAGAGATTAAACTTCTAGAAGAATTAATAGAGTTAATCCCATAAAAATAGTGCTTGTGATTTAATCACAAGCACTTTTTATTAAGCTTTTATATTTTTTAATAATTTTGATAATTCTACAATAACAATTGGAAGTGACACTAAACCTATGATGATTAACCATTTATCTATCGATAATGTCGTAATACCAAATATTTCTCTTGTAAAAGGTAGGAATACTACGATTAGCTGTAGTGCTAAACTTGCAAACAATGCATAATAGATGTATTTATTTCTCTTAAGTTTAAATATTGATGATGTTTGACTTCTCACATTAAATGCATGTGCTAATTGTGATAAAGCTAGAACTATAAATGTCATGGTTTGTGCCGTCATCATTTTATCAGCTCTAAGTGCACTGGATTCTAAGTACCAACCGATTGTATAAGCCCCAAAAGATATAAAACCTAATAATAATCCTTGGAAAGCTATTTTTTTACCTAAACCATCTGCAAAGATGGATTTTTTAGCATCTCTTGGCATTTGTTGCATGATGTTATCTTCTTTAGGCTCTAAGCCAAGTGCGATTGCCATTAAGGAGTCGGTAACTAAGTTAACCCATAAGATTTGTACAGCAGTTAGTGTTGTTACGCGACCACTAAATACTAAGATACCAAGCGTTGTTCCTAAGAAGATGGTTATGATTTCGCCAATGTTACAACT
This sequence comes from Acholeplasmataceae bacterium, assembly GCA_021108415.1. Taxonomy (GTDB): domain Bacteria; phylum Bacillota_I; class Bacilli_A; order Acholeplasmatales; family Acholeplasmataceae; genus Mariniplasma. Next base: position 31,976 of record JAIOQX010000004.1, read on the forward strand.
TAATAAAAAATGAATTGCTTTTTTAATGTTGGCAAATATTGTTCTACCTTCACTTACTGCATTAACGATGGTTGAAAAATTATCATCTGTTAAGACCATATCAGCTGCACCTTTAGCAACTTCAGTTCCGGTAATACCCATAGCAATGCCAATATCTGCTTTTTTTATTGATGGTGCATCATTGACGCCATCACCTGTCATTGCGACTACTTTACCGGCTTTTCTCCAGGCATCAACGATTCTAACTTTGTTTTCTGGAGAGACTCTTGCGTAGACTCTAATGGATTCTAGTTTTGCATAAAATGCTTCATCATCCATTTTGTCTAAGTCTTTACCTGTGATTGCAATTTCAGATGAAGATAAGATTTTTAAATCTTTTGCGATTGCAACCGCAGTGTTGATATGATCACCAGTAATCATAATTGTTTTAATACCTGCTTGATTACATAGCTCAATTGCATCTTTAGCTTCAGGTCTTGCTGGATCAATCATACCTATTAGACCAAGTAAGGTTAAATCATTTTCTAAATCTTTAGATTTCAATGTTTTTAAATCAAGGGATTTGTCAATTTTTTTATAGGCAACAGCTAAAACGCGTAATGCTTGATTTGCCATTTCTTGATTTGCGTCTTCATAAACTTTGATATCTTTTTTGTCTTGGCCTTCAATATTTTTTGATCGTCCAAATATAACATCAGGAGCACCTTTGATGACAGCATATCTGCCATCTTTAAAATCATGGACAGTTGTCATCATTTTGCGAGTAGAATCAAATGGTAGTTCATATAATCGTTTGTTTTCTTTTAAGATTTGAATAGGATCTTTTTTTAAGATAATAGATAAATCTATAAACGCAATCTCTGTTGGATCGCCTATTTTTACAAATTCATCATCTTTTAAAGATACTTTTGTATCATTACACAAATTACCCATTAAAGCTAGTTTATCTAATGCATCTGTGGTTTTTGTTTTTTCATTAATGTCAATATAATTATTGTTTGTAAAGACTTTTGTCACAGTCATTAAATTTTGTGTAAGTGTTCCGGTTTTATCAGAACATATGATGCTAGTAGATCCAAGTGTTTCTACAGCAGGTAGTGTTCTAATAATAGCTTGCTTTTTAACAAGATTTTGCATACCTAAAGCTAGGACTATTGTAATGATTGCAGGCAATCCTTCAGGAATTGCTGCTACAGCAAGTGCAATAGAAGTTAGAAGTGCTTCCTTCCAGACTTCAAATGGTGCACTACCATCTATAATATAAGCCTCACCTATGGTTATTGCAAATATGATAAATGTGATACCAAGAGCTAGAATTGCTAATGTTTTACCAAGCTTAGCCATACTTTGTTGAAGCGGTGTATCTTCATCTTTTGTTTCACTAAGCATCGTTGCTATTTTACCTAATTGAGTTTTCATCGCAATATCTGTAACGATTGCTTTTCCTCTACCATAGGTAACAACTGTACCCATAAAACCTAAATTTGTACGATCACCTAACGCAACATCGTTTGCTTTGATTTCTTGTGTTGTTTTTTCAACCGGAAGTGCTTCACCAGTTAAAGGGGATTCATCAGTTTTTAAATTAATTGATTCAATAATTCTAACATCAGCTGGAACATAATCACCAGCATCTAGGATGACGATATCACCAACGGTGATTTCTTTAACATCAACTAAGATTTGTGTTCCATTTCTTAATACTTTAGCATGGGGTGAAGACATAGCTTTTATAGATTCTAATGCTTTTTCAGCTTTTGCTTCTTGAAATAATCCTAATGCTGCATTAATTAAAACGATTGCTAAAATCAGAAAACCTTCTGATATTTCATCTGTAACAAATGATAATATAGATGCTGCAATTAAAACGTAAATCATAAAATCATTGATTTGATCAAAAAATCTTAAAAACCAACTTCTTTTTTTTGTCTCATCAAGCTGATTAAATCCATAGGTCTCTCGTCTTTTTAATACTTGATCATCAGTAAGTCCTTCTTCAAGATTAGAATCAAGTGAAATGATGATATCTTCTATATTTTTTTGATAGTTTTTTTGGTCCATTGTTTGCTCCTTTATATATGTCTATTTATTATTTTAACATAACTTTAAACTCATTTAAACTCAAAGGAATATATATGTGGTTTTATGAGTTTTATCTATCTTTTATTTTATCTCTAATTAAAGTATAATATATGTAGATAAGGAGTTGGTCATATGGGTTTTATACAATGTCAATTGAGTTCATCAGAACTTGATATGAATGTTTCAGTTAATGTAATTTATCCTGAGCATGTTCAAGACAATAAAAAAGTAAAGGTTTTATATTTATTACACGGCTATTATGGACATTATATGGATTGGATGAGATTATCATCAATTGAAAGATATGCATCTAAGTATCAACTATGTGTTGTAATGCCTTCAGTGGATAATAGTTATTATACGAATAATGCTGTTGGTGTAAATTATTTTAATTATGTTTCAACTGAATTACCTAAAATCATAGAAAACATGTTTCATGTATCAGATAAAGCAGAAGATCGATTTGTATGTGGATTATCTATGGGTGGATATGGAGCACTTAAAATTGGATTAACATATCCAGACAGATATCATAAAATAGCAAGCCTTTCAGGAGCAATTGATGTAGATAGATTATATAGTACACATATGGATGATCCAAGGCAAAAACGTTTTGAATATTCATTTGGAAAATTTCCTGTTAAAGGAACTAAGCATGATATTTATCATCTTATTGATCAACTAGGTAATACAAAAAAAGTTCCAGGCATATTTTTAGCTTGTGGAACCGAAGATTTTTTATATAATGATCATTTAAAATTTAAAGCTTATTTAGAGGAAAAACAGATTGATTATGTGAATAAAGAAGTACCTGGTGGACATGAATGGCGTTTGTGGGATTTATTTGTACAAGATGTCTTAATATGGATGTTTGAAGAAAAGTAACTCGGTTGAGTTACTTTTTTAATAACCATATGATGAATTGAGTAAACATTTTTCTCCAAGCAAGTTCATTATGGGTATCATCTGTTTCTATATAGAATATATCAGTGATTTCCTTTTCTTCTAAAGTTCTTTTTAAGTTTCTACTATTGTTTAGATATTCTTGGTTTCTCTTCTTTTGATTTGTTCCAGAAGATTCAAACCTACCTATTGAAATAAAGAACTTCATATCAGGTTTTATATCAGAATAAGTAATGTAATCTAAGAAGTCTGATTCATTAAACCAAGAAGCAAGAGAAAAGACACCAACTGCATTAAATGTTGTAGGATATTTAGATGCGATATATGTTGATATATATGCGCCCATAGAGCTTCCTGCTATATAAGTATTTTGATAATCACCAAGTGCTCTAAAGTTTTTTTCTATGTAGCGTTTAACTTTTTTAACAATAAACTCACCATATACATCGCCTAGACCACCTATTTGAACCTTAAGCATATCTTCCATTAATGCTTTGGATACAAATGGAGCATATTCAAATTGTCTTAAATCAGAGTTATCTATGCCAACAATGATGATATCTTGATCGATGAGTTGTTCTTTTTTAAGATATGTCATTGTTTCATGTATTTTCCAAGAGGTATGAGCATATGAGGTCTCATCTTCAAACAGATTTTGTCCATCATGCATATATAAAACAGGATAAGATATATCCTTTTGATGATAATCATCTGGAAGTAAAACTCTGATTACTCTTTTATCTTTAGTTGTTGGAATGTAAAGTTCTTTTTTAATTAAATTCATATCAATCACCTATAAAATTATTTTAACATGTTTTTATGAAATTCTGTATTTTATAAAATATGAATAAGAGATAGTGTGATAAAATATAAGTAGAATTACAGGAGGTGCTACATGAAAAATACTACCTTTGCAAAAACGAATAAAAAGTCACCTAGATTAGGTTTTGGTTCGTGGCAATTAGGAAATACAGAATTTTGGGGCTATATGTCATTTGATGATGGCATTAAGTTAGTTAAAGAAGCTGCTCAACAAGGCATTACTTTTTTTGATACTGCTCCTGGATATGCTGCAGGTATGAGTGAAACCATTATAGGTGAAGCACTTAGTGGACAAAAAGATAACATAATTATTAATACTAAAATAGGTCATATGGCTGATGGTAGTATTGATTATAGTGTTTCTTCATTAGAAGAACAAGTATATGAATCATTAGAAAGATTACAGTTACCTATGATTGATTCAGTATTATTGCATAATCCTGATATGGATATTTTAACCAATGAAACAGAGCATTTTGAAGAATTACAAAGACTTAAAGAAGAAGGGTTTATTAAATCATATGGTGTGAGTATAGATACATATGAAGAGTTTGAAGCTGTTTTAGAAAACGTAAACGTAGATACGATTGAAATATTGTTTAATGTCTTTTTTCAATCTTGTATTCCATTGTTTAAAAAAGCTAAAGAAAAAGGCATTACTTTAATTGCTAAAGTCCCTCTTGATTCTGGATGGTTGACTGGTAAATATCATAAAGATTCAGAGTTTGAAGGTATTCGATCAAGATGGGATATAGAAACCATTGAACAAAGAGCTTTTCTTGTAGATAAATTAAAAAAGATTACCAATGATCAATGCTTAACAAAATATACGATGGGTTTTATTTTAAGTTTCCCAGAAATTGACGTTGTAATTCCAGGCATCAAGAGTAAAGAACAATTGGCAGAACATATTAAAAATTTGGATTATCAACTTCCAGATGATATAAAGGCAGAGTTTATAAAATTATATGATAAACATATAAAAGACGATCCACTAGTTTGGTAGAATATTTAGAGTCAATCAAAAACAAAGATTGACTCTTAATTTTTATAAGAGGTAGATTATGGGTACATTAATAAATGTCGCAGCAATTATAGTTGCAACCTTTTTAGGTATTATATTTAAAAAGGGACTTTCTGAAAAAATTCAAAAAGCGATCATGTTTACATTAGGTCTTGGATTAACTTGCCTTGCTCTAGGTTGGTTTATCAAAGATTTCATTGTCATTGAAAATGGTGTTTTATCTACACAAAATGATTTGCTCATAATCATATCATTAGTGATTGGTGTGATCATTGGTGAAAGCATTGATATTGATAAAAGGTTAAATGATTTTGTCTATAAAATAGAAAAGAAGTATAAGCTTCCACCACTTGCAAAAGGCTTTATAGCAGCAACACTTATCTTTTGTGTTGGAGCGATGGCAATTACTGGAGCGATACAAGATGGATTAGGCTTAGGCATGACAACATTGATTATTAAGTCGGTTTTAGACTTTATCACTGCAATGGTCTTAGCATCATTTTTAGGTATTGGTGTTATATTTTCAGCTTTTAGTGTTTTAATCTACCAAGGATCAATCACTTTACTTGCAAGATATTTAAGTGATTATGCAACACCAGAATTAATTGGTTCAATTTCAATGATAGGTTCTATATTATTAGTAGCTATTGGTATAAATTTTATGGAAATTAAAAAAATAAAAGTTGCAAATCTTCTACCTGCATTATTAATACCAATTATTTATTATTTGATACTTATGATTTTTTAAAAAGGAGCAATTATGGAGGTTTGTAAACTCTGCAAGAGTAAACATACAATTTCATATAAACATCCAAGTTTTAATATGATCTTTCATGAGTGCAAAGATTGTGAAGTTATTTATAAGGATAGATTTAATCGGGTATCAGAAGCAAAAGAAAAACTAATTTATGATCAACATCAAAATTCATTAGAAAATACTGGATATGTTAATTATTTAAACAATTTTTTAGATGCAGCAGTATATCCATTTATTAAAAGTGGAAAAGCGCTAGATTTTGGTAGTGGTCCAAATCCTGTTTTGTCGCAACTACTTAATGCGCAAGATTTATTTCATTGTGATATCTATGATTATTATTACGCTAAAAATGAAGAAGTATTTAAAAATAAATATGATCTAATAACATCAACTGAAGTATTTGAACATTTAGATAATCCTCTAGATATTCTTAATCGATTTTATGAAATACTAAATGATTCTGGAATTGTTTCAATTATGACTTTATTTCATCCAAAAGATGAATCAGATTTTTTTGAATGGTTTTATATAAGAGATCCATCTCATATCACATTTTATACACCAAAGACATTTGAAATACTTGCTAAAGCATCAGGGTTTATGATCTTAGATACAAATGATTATCGATATATCACATTAAAAAAACTGCCTAAATTTTAGGCAGTTTTATTCATATTATTCTCTTATTAAAGGCATACTCATACATCTAGGACCGCCTCGACCTCTAGATAATTCACTAGCAGGTATCATAATGGTTTTGACACCATGTTCTTGTAATATTTTATTAGTGATTTGATTTCTTTGATAGACTATGACTACTCCAGGTGCGATAGCAAGCGCGTTTGCCCCATCATTCCATTGTTCTCTATCAGATGCAATTTTATCATCTCCACCACAAGGAATGACTGTAATTTTAGTTTTTAAGTGATAAGAAAATAGACGTTTGATTGAATACTTTTTAGGTATAATTCGTAACGTATGAGCTCTTGAGCCTCTATAGATTTCATAGACGTTAAGATTACCTGTAAAATCATGATGAATTAAAAATTTATCTACATCTACTTGTGTTAAAACTGTATCAAGATGCATAAAACTTCTTTTTTTAGGAAGATCAATAGCCAGTACAACCTCAGCATTTGTATGGTCAAAAAGATTGTGCGCAAACTTTTCAATACCATCAGGCTCTGATCGCTCAGATATACCAACTGCGATTACTTTTTTATTTAAGACTAAGATGTCTCCACCTTCTATTGAATAATCTTCATAGCGATCATAGATTTTAACTGTTTGGCTATAATCTTTATGATATTTAAAGATATATTCACCATATATTGTTTCTCTAGCACGTGCAGTTTTAAACATTTTATTTAATGAAACAGTGTTATAAACTGTCGAAAATGGATCTCTTGTAAAATAAAGGTTTGGCATTGGATCTGTCATAAATGGATAATCTCTAATATGATCTTTTAAAGAATGTTTACGATAGGTTTGGAAATCAGTTTTAACAATACCAGACATCGTCGTTAAAATCATATCTCTAATGGTCATATTATTTAAATAAGTATAAATTTTTTCTCTTGATTTGTGATGAATCAAATTCGATTCTGTAATAAATTGATTAATAAATTGTTTTTTAATGATAGGATCTTGAAGGCTTTCTTCAACTAGATCAACTAGATAAACAACTTCAACACCGTTTTGTCTTAATACATTTGCTAAATAGTCATGTTCCTCTTGAGCTTTTTTAAGCCAAGGAATATCATCAAATAATAATTCATTTAGCCATTTGGGAGTTAAATTCTCTAATTCTAACCCAGGTCTATGAAGACACACTTTTTTTAAAGGTGCAACTTCAGAGCAAACGCTTAAATTTTTCATAAATACCTCCAGTAATTAATCATATTATAACATATATTTAGCTTTATACTTATCTATTCATGTATAATAAGAATATGACATATTAAAGTAGGTGATCAGATGCAAAAGATAGCTTTTGTAACAGGAGCAACATCAGGTATTGGCAGAGAACTTGTCTTAAAAATGGTTAGAGAAGATATTACAGTTATTGCTTTAGGAAGATCTGATGAAAAAATAGATCAATTGATAGCTGACACGAAATCTTTACTGAATAAAAATAGGTTATTTATCGTAAAAGGGAATTTAAATGACCAAGAAGGTGTAGATAAGATTGCTAAAGAAGTTTTGTTAATTTTAGATAAACACAAATATGAACTAGATTATTTGGTTCATGTAGCAGGAAGAGTGACATCGGGATATCATTTAAATAATGATCAACACGAAATGACATTTGCAATCAATCATTTAGCTGTAGTTCAGTTAACACATTTACTCATCAATAGAATCAAGAAATCAATGAGATCTAGAATATTAATCGTAAGTTCACAATCTCATTATCGCGCAAGTATCAATTTTAATAATTTAGAGTCAAAATCATTTTATTCGATCTTAAGATCGTATAAAAGATCAAAGTTATATAATGTCTTATTTGTTAAAGGGTTTGCTCAAAGATTTAAAGAAATACCTATCTTTGCAATTGATCCAGGTTTAGTTCAAACCAAGATAGGAACAAAAAATACTTCTAAATTAGCCAGCTTTATCTGGAGTTTGAGAGCTAAAAAAGGGATCCAAGCTAGTGATGCAGCTCATCATATGTTTAATGTAATAACACAAGAAGCATTTGATCAACAAAGTGGTTCATATATAAGACATGGTGTAAATGTTTCATCTAATCCAATCACTTATGATCAAGAAAACATAGACAAGTTATGGGATATAAGCTTAAAAATGCTAGATATCACTGATTTTTTAATTAAAGGGGAATTATGAAAAAAACAATAATCATTACACTTATTGCTATATTATCTATTGTCTTACTCTTTGGTTTAATCGTTTTGCGATTATTCTTAGTAAGAGTTTTTGATATAAATGCTCAAGAAAAACACATCAAACAATTAAAAACATATTATGATTCATCTGATTATCAAAGTATTGATGAAAATCAATTCGTTAATTTTGATTTAGATGATGAAACCATCCGTTTAAATGACATTCAAATGATAGCATCACATAATAGTTATAAAAAAATAGGACCTGCGATTGGTAGATTTTTTGTAGGGCTTGGTGATTCATTTGAAGAAGCACGTGCATTAAATTATGGTTATAAAAATATAACCGAACAATTAGAAGCAGGCGTTAGAAGTTTTGAGTTAGATGTTAGATATCGAAATCAAAGTTTTGAGTTGACGCATGTTCCATTAGTAGATTCTTCAAGTCAAGCAGTCAGTTTTGAACTATTATTAGAGGAAATCTATTTATTTTCATCTCATCAAACAGGACACATACCAATCATTATTCTTTTAGAAATCAAAGACGATTGGATGATTTTAGATCCACAATTAGAAAAGATGGATCAAGAAGCCTTTATTTTGTTTGATGAGCTTATAAAAGAACAAATCAAAGATCATTTGTTTCAACCCTCTGATATGCTTATAGGTGATGATACACTAAAAGAAATTATTATGAATCAAGGATGGCCAAGTTTAACAGAATTGTTAAATAAAGTTATCTTTGTGATGCATCCAGACTCATATAATCAAATCTATTTTGATATAGATGATAGTCTTTCATCACAAGCTATGTTTATAGGAAGCTATTATTCAGAAAATCCAGAGGAATATGCCTCATTTTTTGTTCAAAATGATGTTGACATAGATTTGATTAAAACACTTGTTGATCAAAACTATATGGTAAGAACGCGTATGGACACACAACTAATATTTGATGAACAAAGATATCTTGATGCAATTGAAAGTGGTGCACAAATCTTAACAACTGACTTATCTATCGGTAGATTCGATTTAGATGTCTCAGATTACATTTATTTAAATTCTGAGTTTATGATTGTGAAAAAAGAGGATTAAAAAATCATCTTGATTAAAAAAATGTTTCGTGTATAATAGAAATACACTCTAAATTTATAGGAGGTATTATAGTGGAACAAAAAACTACTTATTTAGAAAATTCAAATATTTATGAAACAGTTGTACAAAGACTTAAAGAGCGTGGCGTAGATTTATCAGAAATTGCACAAATCACTTATGACTTGCAAAAAAAATATATACCAGATTTGTCATTAGAATACTGCTTGAATCATGTAGATAAAGTTGTTAACAAAAGAGAAGTACAATATGCTGTTATTACTGGCTTAGAATTAGACATATTAGCTGAAAAAGGATTACTTAGTGAACCTTTATCTAGCATGTTATTAAATGATTATGGATTATATGGAATTGATGAAATCATGGCCTTATCTATAGTGAACGTTTATGGATCTATTGGATTTACCAACTTTGGCTATGTTGATAAACTAAAACCTGGCATTATTGGTACATTAGATGAAGAAGGTAAAAAACCAGGTAAGTGTAATACATTTTTAGATGATATCGTAGGTGCGATTGCTGCAGCAGCAGCAAGTTCGATAGCGCATCGTTTTACAAAATAAAGGCTAATGCCTTTTTTTTGTGGCTTAAACTTAATAAAACATATCTTTTTGCGTTATAATATAAGTAGATTTAATAAACTAGAGGACTTATATGACAAATAATGATCAATTTCAAAGCATCATTTTAAAAATCGCAACAGAACTTGTAAACATTAATATAGACCAATTTGACGAAGTGATTCAAAACACTTTAGAATTAGTTGGTGATTTTTTAAATGTAGATAGAGTTTATGTATTTGAATATAACCATGAAAGAAGAATTGCAAGTAATACATTTGAATGGTGTAATAAAGGAGTAAGTTCTGAAATTGATAACCTACAAACAGCAAGTATGGATATATTTGCTGATGATTTAGTGAATCATCATTTAGAGGGTAGAAACTTTATTTTAGAAAATGTATCTTCACTAGACCATGACAATCCATTGTATATCGCACTTTCAAAACAAGGAATTAAATCGTTAACAACAATTCCTTTAATGGATGATAAACATTGTTTAGGCTTTGTTGGATATGATGATGTTAGAGTCGAGCGTAAATGGAATGAGAAAGAAACATCACTTTTAAAAGTTTTAGCTGTGATTATTGCGAATGCTATGCTTAAACAAAAAAGTCAAAAACTACTTATTGAATTGAAAGAGAAAGCAGATCAAGCAAGTTTAGAAAAAAATCAATTTTTAGCAAAAATAAGTCATGAGTTTAGAACACCTTTGAATGGCGCAAAAAATGCATTATACTTACTTAATTCTACAAGATTAACATCTGAACAAAAAGAATATGTTGACATTGCAGCTTATTCTACTGAACATCTTATTTCTATGATAGGAGACATTTTAGATATATCAAAAATAGAAAGTGGACAAATTGAAAATTTCAGAGATATTTTTGATCTTGAAAACGAGTTAGCGAATATACTTTTAGGAGAAAATACTGGTGCACAAGAAAAGGGTTTATCATTGTCTTTTGATTTTGACTACTCAATCAATCATTTATTCATTAGCGATTTAAAAAAATTAAGACAAATTATCACAAATTTAATCAATAATGCGATAAAATATACAAATCAAGGAAATGTCTCATTGGATGTAAAAAAAATTAAAGAAACCAGTGCTAATGAAACTCTAGTCTTTACGATAAAAGATACAGGTATTGGCATTGATCAAACTCATTATGAAAGAATATATGATAAATTCTATCAAGTTGATTCTGGGAACTCAAGAAATTATGAAGGGACTGGTCTAGGTCTTGCGATTGTTAAAGAATTAGTTGAACAATTAGACGGAGAAATTGTATTGGAAAGTCAACTTGAAAAGGGAACTGAATTTAGAATTACACTTAAACTTACTAAAAGTACAATCTATGACTTTTCAAAACTAAATCAAATCAAAGTACTGATTATAGACAATGATCAAGAATCATTAAAAATTAATGATTTACTAAGTTCAATGCATATAAAAGTTGAAACTTTAAAAAATATCACTAGAAAATATGATGTAATCTTTTTTAATCAAAAAAAATCATTAGAGCTTATAGATTACTATAAGAATAATTATGGGAAATCAGAAACTTTAATTGCTGCTTCATATAATGGTGATATGGAAATTGATAAAATTGATGTTCTATTGAATAGTATTACATCAAGAAAACTAGTTTATCGAAAGATAACAGCTAAACTTAATGGACATAAACAAGAAGTAAAAGATATTTATAGCAATGAGTTAACAGGATATGCTTTAGTTGTTGATGATAATAGATTAAATAGAATTGTTTTAGAAAACATTTTAAGAAAAGAAGGCATTAAATCAAAATTGGTTGATAGTGGTTTTAAGGCAATTGAGGCTGTACAAAAAGAAAGATTTGATATCGTATTAATGGATATACAAATGCCAAAGATGGATGGTATGGAAACATCTAATAAAATTAGAGGTTTAGGTCCTCAATACAAATATCTTCCTATTATTGCTATTACTGCAAACGCATTTTTAAATGATTATGATCTTATGAAAAAAGCACAAATGAATGATGTTTTATTTAAACCAATTAATATAGAACAACTAGAACGTATATTAAGAAATCATATTTCTCATCAAAAATACATTTTCATACCTTATCATCAAATTGTATTTGATCGCATGGATTATGAGAATAGATTTGAAGGTAGCATGGATATCGCAATAGATATCATTAAAACATTTATTGACACCTATCATAATGATTTATTAAGAATACACGATGCAATAAATGGAAAAAACTCAAAAGAAATTGAACAAGCAATACACTACTTTAAAGGCTCATGTGCATACTTAAGTGGAAAAAGAACGACATGGCTCTTATCTTCTATGATGGATATTAATATCAAAAATGATATAGAGCACTTAAAAAAAGCTTGTGAGGTTTTAACATATGAAGTTGATAAGTTAGTTGAAGAATTAAAAACATACGCAAAAATTTAGAAAAAGAGGGGAAATTATGAAAGATAAAAAAGATTTAAAAAAAGAACTTACACCAATCCAATACCACGTCACTCAAGAAAATGGAACTGAAAGACCATTCGAAAATGAATTTTGGAATCATGATCAAGAAGGACTTTATGTAGATATTGTATCTGGAGAAGCATTATTTTCAAGCTTAGATAAGTTTGATAGTAGTTGTGGTTGGCCTAGTTTTGCTAAACCTATCGAAAAACTTAACACCAAAGTTGATCGAACATTCTCAATGGTTAGAACCGAAGTAAGAAGTAAACAAGCTGATAGTCATCTTGGTCATTTATTTACCGATGGACCTGTTGAACTTGGAGGCTATAGATATTGTATCAATTCAGCAGCGCTTAAATTCATTCCAAAGAAAGATTTAAAAAAGACAGGATATGAAGCATATCTTGAACTTTTTAAAGATTAAACATATGAATTATGAGGTTGATAAAGAGTTACGTATTCTAAAAAGTTTAAAATATAAAAAAATGACGAGAAGGAAAAGAGCGATTACAAATTTTCTTCTTAATTTAAGTGTGTTCTTTTCAAGACCAGTAAAAGGCATGAAATTAAAAGTTTATAAGATAAAAGGTTATCAAAATCAAAAGATAAAAGTGTTTTATCTAAAACACAAAAAACAAAATACACCTAAAAAAGCATTAATATATTTGCATGGAGGTAGTTTTCAACTTGAAGGGACACCCTTTCATATTAGGAATTTATCAAAGATTTCTTTACAATCAGGACATAATGCGATTTATGTCAAATATAGATTAGCACCTAAATATCCCTTTCCATATGGTTTAGAAGATAGTTATCAAGCATATCTTTGGGTAAAAGAGCATGCAGATATGTTAGATATTAACATTAAGCACATATCTATTGGTGGTGATAGTGCAGGTGGGAATTTAGCGATTGGTGTTGCATGCCTTGTTAGAGATCGTTTAAAAGAAAGTTTTAATAAAGTTCTTCTTTTTTATCCTGTAATTGATCATAGACAAGTAACAGAATCTATCAAATTATATACGGATACACCTGTGTTTAATTCACGATTAAACGAAGATATGTGGGAATCTTATTTAAAAAATGGCGATTTTGGAATGCTAGAATACGCTTCATTTATGGATAGTAATCTTCGTGATTTTCCAGAAACGTATATTGAAACTGCAGAATATGATTGCCTAAGAGATGAAGGAATTATGTTTGCTGAAAAACTAAAAGATCTAAATACAAAAGTTTATGAAAGACATACGATGCATTCAGTACATGGATATGATGGTGTTTTTTACTCACAATTTATGAAACAAAGAATAAAAGATAGAAGTGCATTTTTGTTAGGAGTGTTAAAAAAATGAAAACAATAGATAAAACAAAATGGGATAGATTTGAAATGTTTGAGTTTTTTAAGTCTTACGATCTACCTAGATATCAAATAACTGTTGATATCGATGTGACAAATCTATACAATTTTGCAAAAGCAAATGATCTTTCTTTTTATTTTTCGATGATGTGGGTAGTTATGAAAGAAATCAATCAAATAGAAAATTTTAAGTATAGAATCCAAGATGATCAAGTTGTATATTATGATGAGATACATCCCTCATTTACAGACTTGATTAAAAATTCTGATAGATTTAAAATTGTTAACACAACATTTGTTGATGACATCTATCAATTTGTAAAAGAAGCTAGAAACAAATCAGAAAAACAAAACAACCAATTTATTAACTATAATGAAGAAATTAGACAAGATTTGGTTTATATTACAGTCTTTCCTTGGTTTACCTATTCGCATATTACAAATGCTACCAAAATTGATTCGAAAGATGCAATCCCTAGAATCATATGGGGTAAATATAAGAAGTTAAATGATAAATTAATCATGCCGTTTACTCTAGAAGTACATCACGGCTTTGTAGATGGATATCATATAGGACTATTTTTGAATAAAATGGTTGATTTAATAGAACAATTATAAAGGCGAATTCGCCTTTTCTTTTTTAAATTATGATAAAAAATACAATATTAAAAATCGTCATGACAAACTATTATAACTATGTTATAATACAAATGTAAGCGCTTTTAAAAATTGGAAGGAGAATAACATGAGCGATTTTAAACACTTTGACTACATGGCTAAACATAGATATGAGCAGGTAGTCTATTTTTATGACAAAACGACAGGATTGAAAGGTATTACATGTATTCATAATACAACTTTAGGACCAGCCCTTGGTGGAACTAGACTTTGGAATTATGAAACAGAGGAAGAAGCAGTCTTAGATTGCTTAAGATTATCAAGAGGTATGACATATAAAGCTGCAGCAGCTGGTCTTAATCTTGGTGGGGGTAAGACAGTATTGATTGGTGAAGCAGATAAAGTCAAATCTGAAGCATATTTTAGAGCGTTAGGTAGATATGTCCAATCCTTAAATGGCAGATATATAACAGCTGAAGATGTAAATACATCAACAAAAGATATGGACTTTGTAAATATGGAAACCGATTATGTTGTAGGTCTTGAAGGTAAGAGTGGAAATCCATCACCAATGACTGCTTTAGGTGCGTTTCATGGTATTAGAGCATCATTAAAACATAAATTTGGTGATGAAGATATTAGTAAATACACTTTTGCTGTACAAGGTGCAGGACAAACTGGTTATTATTTAATTAAGCATTTAGTTGAGAAAAAAGCTAAGAAAATTTATTTTTCTGAAATTAATGAAAAACATATTAAAAGATTACAAAAAGAAAATCCACAAGTTGAATTTGTTAAACCGGAAGATTTTTATCAATTAGATGTTGATGTATTGGTTCCTTGTGCATTAGGTGGATCTCTAAATTCTAAAACTATTCCACAAATTAAAGCAAAAATTGTTGCAGGAACTGCAAACAATGTTTTATTAGATGAAGATATTCATGGTGATATGTTAAAAGATAAAGGTATTTTATATGCACCAGATTTTGTAATTAATGCGGGTGGATTAATCAATGTTTATCACGAATTATTAACTTATAACGTTGGTAGAGCAACAAGAGATATTGAAAAAATATATGATAGATTATTAGATATATTCGAAATTGCAGAAAGAGAAAATATCAATACTCATTTAGCAGCAAAAGTATTTGCTAAAAATAGAATTGAAACAATTAATCATCTACATGATAATTACATTAAAAGATAGGAAGTGATTAGATGAAAAAAGGAAGTCTTACATTTAGCAATGAAGAATGTAAAGGATGTCAATTGTGTATCAGTGCATGTCCAGTTGATATTTTATATTTAGACAAAGAAAGAATGAATAAAAAAGGATATCACTTAATAAGTGTTACTGATATGGATAAATGTATAGGTTGTGCAAATTGTGCAATTATTTGTCCGGATTCTGTCATTAAAGTTGAGGTGGAACAACGATGAGTAAAGTATTAATGAAAGGTAACGAAGCAATCGCAAAAGCAGCTATGAAAGCTGGTTTGGAATGCTATTTTGGATATCCAATTACACCTCAAAATGAAGTACCAGAATACTTATCAAAACTATTACCTGAAGCTGGTAAAGTATTTGTTCAAGCAGAAAGCGAAGTCGCTGCAATCAATATGGTTTACGGTGCGGCAGGCTCTGGTAAAAGAGTAATGACCTCATCATCATCTGTAGGGATTGCGTTAAAGCAAGAAGGGATCAGTTATATCGCTGGTGCTGAATTGCCTTGTGTGATTGGTTCAGTGATGAGAGGAGGACCTGGATTGGGCTCTATACAGCCAGCTCAGGGTGATTACTATCAAGCAACAAGAGGTGGTGGAAATGGTGATTATCATGTCATTGTATTTGCCCCTGAATCAGTTCAAGAAACAGTTGATTTGATGAAAGATGCATTTGATGTTGCTGATACATATAGAAATCCAGTTATGATTTTAGCTGATGGCCTTATCGGTCAAATGATGGAGTCTGTTGATCTTGATAGACCTGTTAAAAAAAGAAAGTTACCTGAAAAAACATGGGCAGCAACTGGTATGAAAAATCATGAAGGTAGAAATGTAATTAATAGTTTATTCTTAGATGCAAATGAATTAGAATTACATAATTTAAAATTGCAAAAGAAATATAAAGAAGTTATTAAAAATGAAGTAAAATATGAAATGATTAATATGGGAAATCCAGATTATGTCATTGTTGCATATGGAACAACAGCTAGAATTTGTAGATCTTCTATAGAAATCTTAAAAGAAAATGGTATTAATGTTGGTATGATTAGACCAATTTCTCTTTGGCCATATCCTAAGAAAGCTTTTGATTTGATTCCAAAGAGTGTAAAAGGATTAATGGTTGTTGAAATGTCTTTAGGACAAATGTTAGATGATGTTTTAATTTCGGATAAAGGAAGACATAAAGTGGCATTTTATGGTAGAGCTGGTGGCATTGTTCCTGAACCAGAAGAAATTGTAGAAGCAATTATGACATTTGATGAAAGGTTGGTGGACTAAATGATAAAATATGAAAGATCAAATGGTCTTACTGATAAACCTACACATTATTGTCCAGGGTGTACACATGGTATTCTGCATAAATTAGTTGCAGAAGTCTTAGATGAATTGGGAGTTTTAGATCATACAGTCGGTGTTGCATCTGTTGGATGTTCAGTTTTTAGTTATGAATATTTTAATTGTGATATGCAACAAGCTGCACACGGAAGAGCATGTGCAGTTGCAACTGGAATTAAAAGATCTTTACCTGAAAATATAGTGTTTACATATCAAGGTGATGGTGATTTAGCTTCTATTGGTATCGCAGAAACAATTCATGCAGCTAATAGAGGAGAAAATTTTACAGTTATTTATGCGAACAACACAACTTATGGTATGACTGGTGGTCAAATGGCCCCAACTACATTATTAGGGCAAAAGACAACGACTTCACAAGATGGTCGTATCAAGGAAATGCATGGTGTACCAATTAAAATGGCAGAAATACTATCACAAGTAGAAGGTGCTACTTATGTTGAACGCGTGATGCTTACAGATGTTGGTAATATTAGAAAAGCGAAAAGAGCAATCAAGAAAGCATTTACGTATCAAATGGAAGGCAAAGGTTTTTCATTGATTGAAGTTTTATCGACGTGTCCAGTAAATTGGAAGATGTCACCTACTGATGCGCTAGATCGTATCAAAGAAGAAATGGTCCCAATCTTTCCTTTAGGCGTGTTTAAGGATGTGATTGATCATGATTAGAAGAATTAGAATTGCTGGTTTTGGTGGACAAGGTGTCATGTTAACAGGTCAACTTTTAGCATATGCTGCAAATGAACAAGGATTATATAGTGTTTGGGTACCAACATATGGACCTGAAACTAGAGGAGGAACTGCAAACTGTGCAGTAACTATTAGTGATAAACCTATATATTCACCAATCTTCAAAAAAGCTGATGACTTATTAGTCTTTAATTTACCTTCACTTCATAAATTCCAAGAACAAATCACAAGTGATGGAAATATATTTTACAACTCATCATTAATCGAAGAAGAAGTGAAACAACCTTTTCATTTATATGGCGTACCAATGAACCAGATTGCAAATGAATTAGGAACACCTCAAGTTGCCAATATGGTTATGTTTGGTGCATATTTAAAGGTATCAAATATCTTTAAAGATGATATTATACAAAAGAGTTTAAAATATTTCTTAAAAGGATCTAAAGAAACATTGCTTCCGGTTAACCAAAAAGCAATTGCTATTGGATATGATTATGTTTAAAAAGTAAAGAGGAAGTAAAATTCCTCTTTTTTCTATCACTTTGTCAAAAAGCATATTAAAAGAATTCTATACATGCTATAATTGAATTAATAAAAATCTATAAAAACAAAGGAGTATATATGAAACTCGATTATAAAAAAACGTTTTACATCGGTTTAGCTTTTTTCATTATCACTATTTTTTGGCAAACATACGATAATATTATTGCAAAAATAATGATTGATAAATTTGGATTAAACCAAACAGCTTCAGGTGTTGTGATGGCTCTAGATAACATCTTAGCATTGTTTATGCTACCTCTCTTTGGTGCCTTATCTGATAAGTCAAATCACAAAAGAGGAAGAAGAACGCCTTTTGTTATTGTAGGTACCGTTGTAGCTGCATTTGCTTTTATGGGACTATCTTATATGGACAATGTTCAAACTGCGCGTATAGAACAAACAGAAATTATCGGCTTATATGATGCATATAAAGATGATGATATGCGAAAAAATGAAAGCTTCTGGGATGGTTTGCTTACAGATATGGAAGCTGAGAGAAGCTTAAAACTAGCTGATGGTGATATCACACAAAAAGCTTATGACAAGTATAGAGAAACTTCATATGCGAATATTTCAAAAGTATTAGATGATAATCAAGGTACAGAATTATCAGTAGGTAATCTAGCATATCTTAATGATTACTATCAGACATATTTATCAACACTTGCTTGGGAAGAAACTGCACAATCACCATTTAACTTTATTGTTTTTGTTTCAGTATTGTTAATTGCGTTAATTGCAATGTCTACATTTAGATCACCAGCAGTAAGTTTAATGCCTGATGTAACAATTAAACCGCTTAGATCAAAAGCTAATGCAATCATTAATCTAATGGGTGCAGCAGCTGGTACAACGGCTTTAATTTTACTTAAAGTTTTAAAACTAGATGGCAGATCATATGTTCACTATACATTAGCATTTATTATTGTTGGTGTAATCATGTTAACGGTTTTAGTCATTTTCTTATGGAAAGTTAAAGAACCAAAACTAGTTTTAGATAAAGAAGCAGAAGATGTTAAGTTTAATTTAGTAGAATCTGAAGAAGAAGTACAAAACATGAATACATTACCAAGAGATAAGAAGATATCTCTTATACTTATTCTAGCTTCAGTATTTCTATGGTTTATGGGATATAATGCGATTATCTCAAAAGTTTCAGATTATGTTCCGCATATTCTACAATTGCCTTCGTTTACACTTCCTTTATTGGTCGCAAACGTAACCGCAATTATCGCGTTTATTCCAATAGGTATCTTATCAACTAAGATTGGTAGAAAAAAAGCGATTCTTATCGGTATTGTTTTATTAACTATTTGTTTTGGATCTGCATCATTTGTTAATGAAAGTACTGGATGGGTTATGTATATAATCTTTGGTTTAACAGGTATTGCATGGGCTTCAATTAACGTAAACTCATATCCAATGGTTGTTGAACTGGCTAAAGGTTCTAATGTGGGTAAATATACTGGATATTATTATGCATTTTCAATGGCAGCTCAAATTTTAACACCAATTCTATCGGGTGTATTTATGGATTATGTATTTAAAACTAGATTAATTTTATTCCCTTATGCGGCTATTTTCGTTGCAGCAAGCTTTATCACAATGTTCTTTACGAAACACGGAGACTCTGACTACCATGAGAAAAAAGGACTATTAGAAAGTTTTGATGTGGATATGGATTAAAATATTACAAACAAAATAAATATAGACATGCTTATGAAAAGTTAAAACATAAGCATGTTTTTTTTATTATATTTACGTGCATTTTCAAACAATATTTGATATAATATCTCTTATAAGAGAAGGTAGATGTCATGGATTTAGAGAAACGTCAGTTAGTCATAAAATTATATATCCTTGTTGTCTCAATCATAGCTTTTTTAGAAGTTACATTTAGATTGAGCATTATGGGATCATTTAAAATAGAAAATCTTTTTAGAATTTTCATTTTTGTCAATGCCTATGCACTCATTATAGTGTTTTTAATTAGATCTCTACCTAGTAAAGTGGTAAGGTATTTTACATTTATTGTTATATTAAGTATTATCTTTTTCTATTTAACTCAAGATTTATATTATAGAGTTTTAAGTGGGTTCTTCTCATTTTCCGTTTTAGGAGATGCACATGCTGGATTTGCATTTTTAGGTAAAGTGGTAACATCAATTACATGGGTACATATCTTATATATTGTGCCAATCTATATTGCTATTAGATATTTTAGAAAATATAAGAAAAATTTAATCCCTAAAAAGTTTTTATCATTTGTTTCATCAAAAGATTTTGCATTTTCAACATTTTTAACAATTTCAGTGTTTTTATTAGCTGTTTATACTATTCCAACGACAAATTCTATAATCGGTGATTCACCTTATGCATATTCCACTTATGATTTATATGTTGAAAATCCAAGTGCATTTCAAACAATTAATAAGTTTGGGGTGTTAACTTATCTGCAACGCGATATTGTTACTACATTTAATTCAAATGATGATGTTGAAACTATTGATGATATGATTACCGCATATTTAGATACAAGGGTAGAACACGAAGATAATGCATATACAGGTTATTTTGAAGGTAAGAACTTAATTTTAATTATGGCTGAGTCATTTGACACATATGCCATAGATCCAAGTCTAACACCAAATATTTACGAGATGCAACAACATAGTTGGAATTTCACATCATATTATTCTCCATTATTTTTTAGAAATACTGCAGATACAGAATTTATGAGTCAAACTGGGCTTTACGCACACAAGAGTGTGAATCTAACAATGGAAACATTTAGAGATAATAAATTTCCTAATACCATACCTATGTTATTTGAAGAACAAGGATATGGCACATATTCTTTTCACAATTATACAGATTACTTTTATCCTAGATCAGAGTTCCATCCAGAAACTCTAGGCTATGATGAATATTATGGAGCAGTTGCTTTAGGTATGCTTGAAGAGTCAAGTGGTGTACTTATTCACCATGAGTGGCAAAGTGATTTAGAATTAGCAAATATGACAGTTGATATCTTAAAAGATAAAGCACAACCGTTTTTCACTTATATGCTTACTGTTTCAGGCCATCTACCATATAATCATAATCATCCAATCGCAGAAAAAAACATAGAGTTAGTTAGACAAATTTTTATCGATGAAGAAAGAGAAATGCCTATTGATGATATCTTATATTATCATGCAGCAAATTATGAACTTGACCTTGCAATAGGAGCATTACTTGATAGACTTGAAGAAGAAAATATGGCTGATGATACAGTCATCATGATGTATGGTGATCATTATGCATATGGCTTAAATCAAGATGATATTGCTGAATATGATGATACAAAAACAATGGAAAACTTATTATCAATTCAAAGAGTTCCTATGATGATTTATCATCCAGACTTAATAAAAGAAGATAAAGATGAAGTGTTTGCGTCCATTGATATTATGCCAACCATTTCTAATTTATTCAATTTAGATATTAATTATAGACAAACATTTGGTAAAGACATATTTAGCAATCAAGAAAGATCTGTGCTCTTTTCAAATGGTAGTGTGTTGACCGACAAGTTCTTATATAATCTTGAAAAAGATGAAATAACGATATTTGATGATACATATACAATCCAAGAAGCAACACTAGTTATTAATGAATATATTTACAGAATGAAAATCAATCAGTGGATATTAGAAGTCGATTATTTTAATGAAGAAGAAGACGAAGAATAAAAGGATATCAGATTAGCTCTGATATCCTTTTCATTTTTTAGGGATAAAATATTCAAATACAACATTATCATAATGCGTTTTAACAAAATCAAAATCTGCTTGTGATCTTGCAGCATAGCTGATGATTGTTAATCCTCTTTTTTTATATTTGTCTAGATATTTGTTAGGCATATTATGAATGCCATAACTTATGAAATCTGGTTTGGTAAAGCGATTAAACGAAAGTCTCTTCATGAAATATTTCATAATTTTTGACATAAAAACATTGTCTTCAAAGTATTCAGATATTTGACCTCTGATGATATGTGGTCTATGTTTTTTTAGGTAATATACAACGTTTGGATGAAAACTAAACACCGCAAAGCTTCCTTTGTACTGATCAATGATATCTACAAATGCTTTGCATAGTTTTGTCACATCACCTTGAGGTTTTAACTCAATAAGCAGATTTACTTTGCCATCAATTAATTTTAAAACTTCAGTCAATAATGGAATATGATCACCGCTTTTATAAGTGATTTTTCTGAGCTCATCATAGGTTATTTGATCTAGACTTTGATCTATATCAAAACATCTTTTCAAATCATGATCATGAAAAACGACAACATTTCCATCTTTTAGTATATTGATATCAAGTTCGATACTTATTTTCTTTTCTATAGCTAGTTTAAAAGCTGTAATCGTATTTTCAGGAACACTGAAATCTTTTTGATGAAGTCCCCTATGTGCAATAAGATCTTCTTTTAGCCATGTTAAATTTTTTTTCATAGTTTAAAATACCGAATAGACAATCATACCTAATAAGGCAGATATACCAATGATTTGAACGGGAGAGATTTTTTTTCGTATAAATACTAATGTAAAGACAAGAGTCAATATAATCAGATTTTTAAAATTAAATCCTGCAAACTCAAAGATTAATTTTGAAAAATCGATATTTGGAAATATACCTCTAATCATTAATCCAAATGAGACACTAAGGATTAAACCAATCACAGCAGGCTTTAAACCCTTAAATGCTTCATTTACAATTCTAGAATTTAAGAATTTAGATCCAAGTGTAGCAATAGATAATATAATGATAAAACTTGGTAGTGCTACACCAATGGTTGCAGCCATAGCACCAAGGACTCCGTGTTGATTTGTTCCAATAAATGTTGCCATATTGATTGCAATAGGTCCAGGAGTAGATTCAGCAATTCCAATGAAATCATAGAGCAGACTTTGTGAGACATATCCACCACCAACAATTTCTTCTTCGATCAGCGGTATCATTGCATACCCACCACCAAAAGTAAATAAACCTATTTTAAAGAATATCCAAAAGAGATTAAGAAGTTCGAGTATCATCTGCTTTTACCCCCTTTAGACTTTCTAGATAACCAAATAAGATGGCAAAAAGTGCACTAAATAATAAGATGTATAAAACACTAAATTCAGTGAATAATGATATAAGGATTGATGCAGTCAAAACTAAAATAGAAAACAAAGTGAAATGGATTTTTTTAGATAGTTTTAATGCAGCTCTAAAAATAAGAATTGCGACACCTGCTTGAATACCATAAAATGCATATTCAACAAGTTTAAACTCTTTAAATTGAATAATAAATAATGAAATGATAGAAATAATAATAAATGATGGGATAATCACACCTAATGTTGCGAGTAAACTGCCTTTAAACTTTGCGATTTTATAACCGATAAATGTAGCAGAATTTATGGCAAACACGCCTGGGGTAGATTCAGATATAACAAGGATTTTTAAAACATCCTCATCATCAACCCAACCTCTTTTTTCAACAACTTCTTTTCTCATAATGGGCATCATTGCTAGACCACCACCGAAGGTGAGTGCACCAATTTTTAAAAATGTCCAAAAAAGTTCCCATAAAATATGTTCTTTTTTCATATGTCACCTCTACTCGAATTATTATAACACATATTTGGCCGCTAAACATAGTATACTATGTTATAATAATTTTGCAAAGGATGGATGAAAATGAAAAAAATACTAAGAACATTTATATTACTAATTATACTCATCGGTATTTATGGTTGTGAAGAAGTGGATACACCTTCATATGGCATTCCAACAATTACTGATGTTTCTGACATCACTTATGAGATAGGTGATGACATACCTAACTATTTAAATGGCGTATCTGCATATGACCATTTAGGAGTCTCTATATTCGATATTACTGTAGATGATAGTCAAGTAGACTATGATCTTGCTGGTGATTATTATGTATATTATAGAGTTACTGATTCAAACGGATCAAAAATTACTGCAACAATAACAATAACAGTAGAAGAAAAAGATGTAGCTCCTGATTACACATTCCCACAATTTTCTGGTATAAAAGAGATTACCTATTATATTGGGCAAGATATACCTAACTATAAAGCAGACATTACTGCATCAGATGAAATTGATGGTGATTTAACACAAGCTATCATCTATGATGAAAGCATGCTTGATTTTGAACAAGCAGGTGTTTATACGATTGGCTTGATGGTATATGATCAATCTGGAAATAGAAAAACAGATACATTTACAATAACAGTCATTGATAATCAAAAACCAATAATTAGTGGATATAATAGAATATATCATTATATTGGAGATGCTAATCCAGTCTATTTAAAGCTCATCAATGCATATGATCAAGAAGATGGAGATTTAAATGAACTTATAGAAGTTAACGATACCTTAGTTGATTTATTAACACCAGGTATTTATCCGCTTTATTATAGCGTTAGTGATTCATTTGGATATGATGTAGTACAAGTTGTTAGTGTTCAGGTTATGGAAAATGATCAAACGCACGAAACAGATGAACTTAACTTATTTTATATTAACGATACACATGGATCTATTCTAGAAGATGATAGTGAGATGGGATTAGCCAAACTAGGTAATGTCATTTTAGATGAATATACTCAAAATCCATATGAGACACTATTTTTAAGTGGTGGAGATTTACTTCAAGGCAATGTTTTATCAAATTATTTTTATGGTAGTTCAATGATTGATATGTTCAACTATATGAATTTAGATGTATTTACGCTCGGAAATCATGAATTTGATTGGGGTGTAGATGTGATCACAGAATATTTTAATCCAAACACATTAGGAACACTAGCAAATTATCCTTTATTAGGTGCGAATGTCTTTTATAAAGATACTGAAGTTAGACCTGATTATGTAGATGCATATGCTGTCATAAATAAGGGAGATTTAAAAATAGGTGTTGTAGGTGTTATTGGTGAAGGTATTGAATCATCTATTGCAAAAAGTAGAATTGAAGATTATGAGTTTGCAGATCCTACTTATTGGACCAATTATTATACAAAAATTTTAAGATCTGAATATGATGTAGATTTAGTATTTGCGATTATTCATGATAATGATTCATATTATAATAATGCAGTAAGTTCTGGTTATGGAGATTATAAAGTAGATGCAATCTTTAATGGACATTCTCATTCAACTTATGTAGATGAATCTAGTGGTATTCCTATTATGCAATCTGCATCTAATGCAAGAGCATTAGGGCACATAGAATTTAGCATTAACAATAATCAAGAAGTTAGTTCTTATATCGCTCAAAATTTAAATGCATATACAGATACAAGATTAAATAACGAATATTTTGGTCTTGCAACTTTAATTAATGGATATGTTTCTCAGATTGAGCCGTTGTTAAATGAAGTTATTATTTATTCATCTCAAAGTTATGGAAAAACTGAGTTAACTGAGTTCATGGCAAAAATTATAAGAGAAGCAGCTGATTCAGATGTGGGTATTCATAACTCTGGTGGAACAAGAGAAACTCTAAATCAAGGGCAAGCAATGACCATCGGGACAACTTATGAAATCTTTCCGTTTGATAATCAAATTATTTCAGCTAAAATATTAGGTATAGAATTAATTGGTTTGATCAATAACTCAAGTGTTGAATACAGTTTAAGAGAAGGATTGAATGTCTCTGATATTGTTGCTGGTGACTATTATTGGGTCTCAACTAATGATTATGTCTTTGGTAATTATGATGCATTTCAAGATTATATTGATATTTATAAACCAGGCACTGTAGATCGAATTGCTTTTGAAGACGAATTAAGAAGACAAGCTTTAACATCCACACAATTTATTATAGATTAACAAAATAAAGGTGATTTCACCTTTATTTTTTCTTATGATTGCAAACGGTTTCATAAAATATAATGTGATATAATATATACATATATTAAGATTAAAGGAGAATGGTTATGGTTCCTTCATTTGAAAAGAGAGTTAGAGCTTTTGCTATAGACACATCAGCTGTTTCACTTTTTGTAATTTTATCACTTTTTTTAGGAGATTATTATAAACCGCTACCTTTTATCGTATCAGGTACTGCGTTTTTAGGATTTTATTTTTTGCCTTATCTAGCAAGAAAATCACATGGACAAACATTAGGTAAAAGAATTCAAAAGATTCAGATTGTAAAACTGGATGATACCAATGCAGAACTTTGGAGATTGGTTTTAAGAGATTTGTTCAAACTTGCATTGAGTATAGGTAGTTTTGGTATATATTTGATCGTTGCATTTTTCGTAATGTCTGATAAAACCAGTAGAACCATTCATGATTATATATTTCAAACAAAAGTTATTGATTTAGAAAAGCCTATAGGAAAATATGATGGATTTAATAAGACTGAATCGATGAGAAAAAGAGGATTTTAATGAAAAAATTATTTATATTATTAAGTGTCATTGCATTATCTATTGAATTAACTGCTTGTAAAGAAGATCCAATTGTTCCAATTATAGATGAAACTTACGATTTTGAGGCTTTAAATCCTCAACAAGATATCTATTATCAAATATTTGTTAGAAGTTTTGCTGATAGCGATAACGATGGCGTTGGTGATTTAAATGGAATCACTCAAAATCTTGATTATCTTTCAGATTTAGGAATCACAGCTTTATGGTTACTTCCAATCAATCCATCACCTTCATATCATGGATATGATGTCCTAGATTACTATGATGTGAATCCTGATTATGGAACATTAGAAGATTTAGAAAACTTAATAGAACAAGCTGAATTAAGAGATATAAATATTGTCTTAGATTTAGTCATCAATCATACGTCAGATCAACATCCGTGGTACTTATCAGCATTAGGTGGAGAACAAAGTCCTTACCGAGATTATTATATATTCAATAATGGTGGTGCATTTGAAACTTTTGTTGGTGGGATGAAGGATTTAAATTTAGAAAATCCTGATGTTGTTGAAGAAGTTTATAACATCGTAGATTTTTATTTAGAAATGGGTGTTCATGGATTTAGATTAGATGCCGCTAGACACTTCATTGAAGGAGTCAATGCAGATTGGGATTCATCATTGTTTATTATGCGATTAAATGCACATATGAAACAAACATATCCTGATAGTTATGTAGTTTCTGAAGTGTATGTTTCAAGATATCAAACCATTGCTGATTATTATATAGGCTCTGATTCACTATTTAATTTTCCTGCCCAAGCTACAATTTTAGATAAAATAGGTATGGAAAACAATAGATCGTTATTTGCAAGTTCCCTAGAACAAGGATATGAAACGTTTAGTGAAATGGATCCGGACTTTATTGATGCGCCTTTTATAGGTAATCATGATATGGATAGAATTGCATCTAGTCAAGGTTTTATTAATAACGAAGCAAAATTAAAACTAGCAGCTAGAGTTTTATTAACTCTTCCAGGCAATCCATTTATATATTATGGAGATGAGCTTGGTATGAAAGGTTATCGATATGAAGGGACCAATATTCCAGGATATGGCATCGTCTATGATGAATATCGCAGACAACCATTTTTATGGGGAGAAGCTACATATCAAACAAGTTGGTTACCAAGCGATCAATCAAATAGCAACACAGACAATCTAAATGAACAAATAAATGACGAAGATTCTTTATATTTTGCATATCAAGAAATGATTGAAATAAGAAAAAACAATCCAGCATTAATGTATGGAAATTATTATAAAACTTATATAGATAATAAATTACAAGTTCAAGGATATGTCAGATATTATCAATATGAAGATTATGAACAAGCAGTTTTAGTCATTCATAATCTTACACCAGATCCATATACAATAGAAGTTGATTTTCAAGCCTATATCTTAGGAGATAGTCTAACTATTGAAGGTTATGATACAATCATATTAGAAATCAATCCAGATGAAATAGAGGCATATAGCTGATGTTTATTTTCAATTATTATCGCTATTCATTTAGATTATCAGAATTTTTTACTCATGTTAAAGAAAAGTGGTGGAAAGTTTTAATTTTCTTTTTCATTATTAGTTTAGTGAGTTTGTTTCCAATGAATTTATTAATCATTCAACAAGATGGTTGGAGATTAGACTTTATCGAAGAAAGTTTTATCACTGAAACACCAGATTGGCAATTGCCTGAAACATGTGAAATAAAAACAAGCAAACTTATTTGTCAAACAGATATGGTTTATACATATGAACATCAAGGCATAACATATATCATAAATTATCAAGAAACTACTTATGATACATCTTTAAAACAAGTTTTATTATTAGAAGATAAAATAGTTTATACCAATGGTCAAGGAGAATTCATGACCGGCTATAACTATAGTGGATTTGAAGATGATGTAAGCTTTAGAAGTCTAAATTTATCAATCGGTGAAGATAGACAATCGATGTATGAATCTTTCGGAAATCAATTAGAAACAAGCTTTGGAAACTACATCATATTTTATACACTCTTAGTCAATATAGGAACAAACATCGCATTATATGCACTCTTTGTTTTAATTATGAGTTTAGTGATCCAGTTGTTTAGATTTGGATATACAAGTTTTATGACATATGGACAGAGCATGAAATTAGTAGTTTTTTCAATGGGAATTCCAAGTTTGATTAGTTTTGTTGTAGGATTTTTAGAGCCTAGTTTTTCTCCAGTAGTCTTTCAATTTGGGATGGGAATTATCTTAATGATTGTCATGTTGAAATATGGCAAAAAAACATTTAAATAGTGAAAATGAGCACACAAAAATTTGTTTGTGTGCTTTTTCTTTTGTATTTTTAGTGTTTGTAAACGTTATCATTAAAAATATTAAAGCGTTTAACTTGACAAAGCCCTTTTTATGATATAATAAAAATATAAATAAACGACTCATCAAGGAGTAAAAAAAATGAATAATGAAAATCATATTTGTCAAGAAAAACTAGACCTTTTTTATAGCCGAATAAATGAAAACAAAAAGATTCCTGGACCACTTATGCCTACATTGCATGATGCTCAGGAAATTTTTGGTTATATTCCTTTATCTATTCAAAAGATTATTAGTAAGGAATTAAATGAAAGTGTTGCTAAAATCAATGGTGTAGTAACATTTTATGGTAATTTTTCAGTGACACCAAATGGTAAACATACAGTTAGTGTATGTTTAGGAACTGCATGTTATGTTAGAGGCTCAAACAACGTCATGGAAACCATAGAAAATGAAATAGGTATTAAAGATGGAGAAACAACAAAGGATAGAGAAATTACATTAACCTCTACTAGATGCATTGGTGCATGTGGATTAGCTCCTGTTTTTTCTGTTGATAATGTAATTCATGGTAATGCATCTGTTAGTAAAGTTAGAGATGTTATTAAAGATTTAAAGGATAAAAATGATGAAACTGCATGATATCGTAAAAAAATATGATTGTAGAGTCTATACGAAAGACTTATTAGATAATAGAGATATCCATTTTGCTTTTTGTTCAGATTTAATGAGCGATGCACTCATTATCATGAATTCAGTAAAAGATGAAAGAATTTTAGATCATGCTATTTTAATCACTGGCCTAGCAACTCAACAATCTATTCGAACAGCTGAAATGCTAGATGTCAATGTAGTGTTATTGATTAGAGGTAAGATGCCATCAGATAAAGTTATTCAATTAGCTTTAGAATCAAATATTATATTGATAGCTACTGATATTACGATGTTTAATGTCAGTGGGATGATGTATGCCGAAGGTATTAAAGGCATTAAATATGATATACAATGGTAAAAAAAGAATATCAAATTATTGCGAAAAACTTTGAACTTGCAGGTAGAGCATCTTCAGATATAAAAAAAATTTTAAAGAGTTTGGACTATCCAAAAGCAATAACAAAAAGAATTTGTGCATCATCATATGAATCAGAAATAAATGTTGTTATTCATTCGGTTGGTGGATATATGACTTTTGAGATTATCAATGACTATGTAGAATTAAATATTTATGATGATGGTCCTGGTATTTTAGATATAGAGCTTGCAATGACAGAAGGTTATTCAACTGCTAATCTAGCCGCAAATACTAACGGATTTGGTGCTGGTATGGGATTGACAAACATGAAAAGATTATCAGATGTCATGGAAATAAATTCCGATGAATTTGGTACACATATAAGACTAATTTTTTTGGTAGGTGATCTAGATGCACTTAGTAAGTGAAATCATAAATAATGATTATGAGTTATTGACTGAAGAAAAAACACTTAATAATCAATTTAGATCAGTTTACGCAACTGACCTATTAAGTACCGCAATTAGACATATAAAAGATGAACAAGCCTTAATTACTGTGATTGCTAGTCAAACGACTGTATCTTTGGCGATGATGCTAGATATTCAAGTGATTGTGATTGTGGATTTACAAAATGTAGCATTTGAAGTTATTCATCGAGCAAATCAAGAAGGTATTGCAATTATACAAACTAAAAAACTAACGCACGAGGTCATAATAGATTTTTATCAAAGAGGACTTATATGAAATATGCATATGATTTACATATTCATTCAGTTTTATCTCCTTGTGCAGATGTCCTAATGACGCCTAATAATATATTTAATATGGCTAATTTAAAGGGATTAAATATCATATCAGTGACTGATCATAATTCTTTAAAGCAATTAAAGATATGTAATCAATTATCTGAAAGCTATGATATGTTATTTGTACCAGGAGTAGAAATAACAGTGAAAGAAAATTTTGATGTCTTATGCTATTTTAAATCTATAGAACAAGCACTCGCATTTGATTGCATAATAGAAAATTATATTAAAGTTGTACCTTATGATCAAGAATTGATGGGCTATCAAGAAATAACAAATATTTATGATGAAGTTGTCTATGAATATCCGAATTTATTAAGCAGACCATTATCACTTAGCATAAATGAACTTATAAACATATTAAAAGATTTTGATCACGTTTTAATTTATGCACATATAGATAAAACATTTAGATCAGGCATCAACTATATCAGCTCCTATCCTTTAGATGGAGTTGAATATAGAGTAATTCCTGATGAACATAACCATAAAATAATATTAAAGAATTCAGATGCACATCAAATCATAGATATACTTGAAAAAGGAGATAACGAAGGGTTGGATCTAGAGGCATTAACCATAGATGCATTCTTTAAGTACTTTAACAAATGATATATTTTACAGATTATATATTTGATTTAGTTCAAAACTCAATAAAAGCAAATGCTCAACACGTCTTAATCTCTTTAGAATTTGATAAACATTTAAGTTTTAAAATTGAAGATGATGGCAAAGGGATGGACAATGAAGTCTTAAACAGAGTAAAAAGTTTTACATATAGCACACAAAAAAATAGAAAAGTTGGTTTAGGTTTATCAATGATTCATGATCTGTCTAAGCAAACACAAGGTACATTTGATCTTAAATCAACACTCAATGAAGGTACTTTATTAGAAACAACATTTGATTATATGCACATTGATTTTCCTGATTTTGGTGATATAGGTTTAATGATATCAGATTTATACGCTTGCCAAGAAGCAAGTAACATTATATTGCAAATCAAATTTGATAAAACTTACACATTTGATTTATTTGAATATATAGGTACAAAAGGTTTTAGTTATCAATTAAAAAACGAAATACAACATAAGATAAATCATGAAATTACAGAAATTAAGGTGGATTATGAAAACATTAGATGAACTTAAAAAATTGAGAGATGAGTCATTAAAAAAAATGACGATGCGCTATACAAAAGATGGCTTTAGAGTTCAAGTGGGCATGGGTACTTGCGGTATCGCAAGTGGGGCAAGACCAATCTTAAATGAATTTTTGCATCAAGCAGAGATGCGTGAGTTAAAAAATATGACCGTTACACAAGTGGGTTGTATGGGTGAATGCGCGTATGAACCTATGGCAGAGATTATTGATCAATCTGGTCAATCATATATGTATTGCTCTCTAACAATACCTATCGTTAGAGAGATTGTAGATAAACATATTGTTAATCATCAACCAGTGACAAGATATCTTTTGTCATCAAGAAAGGACAAATAACATGTTAGAAAGAACACAAGTCTTGATATGTGGTGGAACTGGTTGTATGAGTTCTCACTCAAAAGAAATCAAACAAGCATTTGAAGATGAATTAACTAATCTAGGCATTAAAGAAGAAGTTGGCCTTATTCTTACAGGCTGTTTTGGTCTATGCGAAAGAGGACCAGTTATTGTCATTTATCCTGATGAAACTTTTTATGCTCATGTAAAGGTATCTGATGTAAAAACTATCTGTGAAGAACATTTATTAAAAGGCAGACATATCGAAAGATTATTAGTTAAAAATCCTCTTGATCGAAGTAAAATCAAACAAATGAGTCAATTAACATTTTATTCTAAAC
This sequence comes from Acholeplasmataceae bacterium, assembly GCA_021108415.1. Classification (GTDB taxonomy): domain Bacteria; phylum Bacillota_I; class Bacilli_A; order Acholeplasmatales; family Acholeplasmataceae; genus Mariniplasma. The sequence continues at coordinate 64,832 of JAIOQX010000004.1, forward strand.
AAAAACGTATTGCACTTAGAAACTGTGGACAAATTAATCCACTTGATATAGATGAATACATTGCTAGAGATGGTTATTTGGCATTAGGTGAAGCCTTAACAAAAATGACTCCTAAAGAAGTTATTGATGAAGTCTTAGAATCAGGATTAAAAGGAAGAGGCGGTGGAGGATTTCTTACAGGTAAAAAGTGGGAATTTGCTGCTCAATCAGAAAGTGATATTAAATATGTTATATGTAATGCTGATGAGGGTGATCCAGGTGCATTTATGGATAGAGCAATTCTAGAAGGTGATCCACATTCTATTTTAGAAGCGATGGCACTTTGTGGCTATGCAATTGGATCAAATCAAGGCTATATTTATGTAAGAGCTGAGTATCCTGTTGCGGTTGAAAGATTAAAACATGCCATTGATCAAGCAAAAAAATATCAACTTTTAGGTGATAATATTTTTGGAACTGGTTTTAGTTTTGATATTGATATCAGACTGGGAGCTGGAGCATTTGTATGTGGTGAAGAGACTGCACTCATTAAATCAATTGAAGGATTTAGAGGTATGCCAGTTTTAAAACCTCCTTTTCCAGCAAAAAAAGGACTATGGGGATATCCTACCAATGTAAATAATGTTGAGACATTAGCAAATATTCCAGTTATCTTTTTAAAGGGTGCTGATTATTTTAAATCAATTGGTACAAAAAATTCCACAGGTACAAAAGTTTTTGCTTTAGGTGGGAAAATAAATAATACTGGGTTAGTAGAAGTTCCTATGGGAACAACTTTAAGAGAAGTTGTTTTTGACATTGGTGGAGGCATACCCAATAAAAGAAAGTTTAAAGCGATTCAAACAGGTGGTCCATCTGGAGGATGTATTACAGAAAAAGATTTAGATACGCCAATTGATTTTGACAATCTAAAAAAACTAGGATCTATGATGGGTTCTGGTGGTATGATTATCATGGATGAAGATAATTGTATGGTAGATGTTGCTAGATTCTATTTAGAATTTACAGTAGAAGAATCATGTGGTAAATGTACACCATGTCGTGAAGGTACAAAACAAATGCTAGATATCCTAAATCGCATTTGTGAAGGTGATGGAACGCTAGAAGATATTGATGAACTAGAAAAACTAGGAAAAATGATTCAACAAACTTCTTTATGCGGACTTGGACAAACTGCACCAAATCCTGTGTTATCTACAATTAAACATTTTAGAGATGAATATATCGCACATGTTGTTGATAAAGCATGTCCAGCTGGTGTATGTGCACCGTTGACAAATTTTGTTATTGACGATGGTTGTATTGGATGCACTAAATGTGCGAAAAATTGCCCAGTAAATGCGATTTCTGGTTGGCCAAAACAAATTCATTTGATTGATGCTGAATTATGCATTAAGTGTGGAGCTTGTAAGAAGGCATGCCCTGTTGGTGCAATTTCAAGTGTTCCAAGTATTAGAGGTGAAGCATAATGAGTAAACAAATAAACATTAATATTAATGGTATTGATTTTGCAGCAAACGAAAATGAAACGATTTTACAAGTTGCAGAAAAAAACAATATATATATTCCTAGACTTTGTTATTTAAAAGACATCCATGAAGATGGAAATTGCAGATTATGTTCAGTAAAAGTTGAGGGTCAACACAATTTAAAACCTGCATGTAAAACGATGGTTGAAGATGGAATGAAAATCATAACTGATGACCAAGAAGTATATGATACTGTAAGTATGAACTTAGAATTATTGACACATAGACATGTCTTTGAGTGTTTTAAATGTTCAAGAGAGAATAACTGTGAGTTTCTTGATTTATTAAGAAGATACTCAATTGATAATGAGTTTACCAATATGTATGGAGCAAATGATCACGAGTACTATTATCAAGATAGTTCTGGTGTGATGATTATAGATAGTTCAAAATGCGTATTATGTGGTAGATGTGTATCTGCATGCGAAGCTCAATCAGGGCTAAGTGTATTGCATTTTAATGAACGTGGAAACAAAACATATGTAGGTCCTGCTCAATTTCACGAACTTGCAGATAGTGGTTGTATTTATTGTGGTAAATGTATTGGTGCATGTCCAACAGGAGCGCTTAGAGAATCAGATGACATTAAACCAATAGAAAGAATACTAAGAGATCCAAGTAAAACAGTTGTCGTTCAAGTTGCACCTGCAGTTAGAGCTGCATTAGGTGAAGAATTTGATTATCCAATTGGAACAAATGTTGAAGGCAAACTGTTTAGTGCATTAAAAGAATTAGGTATCCACGAAATTATGGATACTAACTTTACTGCTGATTTAACGATTATGGAAGAGGGCACTGAATTTATACATCGTCTTGAGCATGATGGTATTTTCCCGATGTTTACATCTTGTTCACCAGGTTGGATCAATCTTTTAGAACTTAATTATCCAGAATTTATACCTAACCTTTCATCATGTAAATCACCTCAACAAATGGCAGGAGCATTAATTAAAACGTATTATGCAGATAAACTAGAAGTTGATGCTAAAGACATCATCTCTGTTTCTTTAATGCCTTGTATCGCTAAAAAGGAAGAAGCAAGACGACCAGAGATGGGTAGAGATGGATATCAAGATGTTGATTATGTGCTAACGACTAGAGAGTTTGCAAGACTAATTAAAAGACGTGGTATAGACTTTAGAAACTTAAAAGATAGTAAACCTTATGGTATGTTATCAAGTTATACAGGAGCAGGCGCAATCTTTGGTGCAACTGGTGGTGTTATGGAAGCTGCACTTAGATCAGTCAGTGAAATTTTAGATAAAAAAGAAACTGCTATTGATTTTAAAGAAGTTAGAGGTAATGAAGATATTAAAGAAGCTAGTTTTAAAATAGCAGGTAAAGATATTAAAGTTGCTGTTGTCCATGGTGGCGTTGCGATTCAAGCATTTCTAGATGAATTAAAAGTAAATCCAAAAGCTTACCATTTTGTAGAATTTATGGGATGTACCGGAGGATGTATTAATGGTGGTGGACAACCAATCGTTAAAGCAAGAGATCAAGAAAAATATGATGTAAGAGCACTTAGAGCTGGTGTTTTATATGATATAGATGCTAAAGCGACTTTAAGAAAATCTCACCATAATGAATTTGTTAAAAAATTATATGAAGAGTTTTTAGAAAAACCGCATTCTAAAAAAGCACACGAATTACTTCATACCACATATGAAAAACGAGAAGCATATCAAAATGTTAAATAAAAAAATATGGTTATCTCTTTTATGTGTTAGTTTATTATCACTTGTAACAGGTTGTAAAAAAGAGGCTATTTCTATGGTCGTGCCTTATGGAGGACCACAATTTGCTCAACTTTATATGCAAGATAGAGAAGATTATGATGTAACAATTGTAGAAGGAGCAGATCCTTTAGTCGCAGCATTTGGATCAGCAAGTTATGATGTAATATTTGCGCCAACTAATTTGGGAGCTAAACTTTATGATTCAAAACCAGATTATCAACTTATTGCAAGTATTGCTTGGGGAAGTTATTATCTGATAAGTGATCATAGTTTTACCTTAGATGATTTAGACCAAAGTGAAATTGTTACTTTTGGCGAAAATCAAACACCAGATGCGATCTTAAAATACATTTTAGATGAAAACGAGATAGAAGCGACTTTCGATTATAAAGATAGTTTAAATGCTGTTGTAGCTTCTTTTATACTAGATACGAGTAAGGTTTATTTACTTAGCGAACCTGCAATCAGTATTTTATATGATACATACGTGTTAAATCATATTGATTTACAAGTTGAATATGAAAAATTAACGGGGTATGAAAGCTATCCTCAAGCAAGTGTTTTTGCACATAAAGATTTAAGCGAAGAAAAAATCAATCAAATTAAAGTAGATCTTGAATCTTCTATTATAAGTTTGAATGAAAATCAAGAAGATGCAGCTGCATTAGCAATTAGTTTAGGCATAGATTTATCTGAAAACGTCATTATACGTGCCATTCCTAAATTTCACATTAAATACGTTGATGCACTTGATGCAAAAGATGATATCATTAAATATCTAGAATTACTTCAGGATTTTAATCCTAATTTTATAGGAGAAGAACTACCAGATCAGTCTTTTTATAGATGAGGTGTCTCATGAAAAATTCAGCAATTAAAATATCGTCAGTTTTATCATTAGTTTTTATATGGTATTTGATATATATAATTATTGATCATCCACTTTTAATACCACCTATATCTAAAGTAGTTGAAACATTTTTTAAGATGTTAATCGAATCAGATTTTTTAAATGCCTTATGGCATACATCATTTAGACTTATTATAAGTCTTGCAATCTCATTGGTTTGTGGTATTTCATTAGGATATTTATCTGCAAAAAATAAGACAGTTGAACTTATACTTAGACCGCATGTAACCATCCTAAAAACGATACCTGTTATTTCTGTAATCATCATTATGTATATATTGGTCGGTTATCAAATTGCACCATATGTAATTACATTTTTTATGATATTTCCTATATTTTATCAAGCTACTTATCAAGGCATTAAAGCGATAAACCAAGATTTACTAGATGTCTATCATCTAGAGATGGAAAATAGATATTTAGAGATAAAATATGTTTATCTACAAAATATTAAAGATTATTTAATCCTTGCGTTCTTCCAATCTTTTGGACTAGGATTTAAGGTTTTAGTAACCTCAGAGTATATAACACAAACTAATCAATCTATAGGTAAACTACTCTATCAGGCAAAAGTAAATTTAGCTTATGATAAAGTATTTGCACTAACAATTGTATTGGTTATAATTACTGTAGTGGTTGAAATGTTAATGAAATTTTTTAAAAATAAAATGTTAAATGAAACTTAATCTCATGATTTTTAAGAATTTTGCTATATACAAAGTATATAGTTTTTTCTTTGATATTTTTAAGTTTTATATTTCCTTGTTTTTTGATATATTAGTAATGAAGACATAAAAGTGAGGTGCAATATGAAAAGCATATTTTCAATAGGAGAACTGTTGATTGACTTTATTCCAAAAGAAAAAGGTGTAGGCATAAAAGATGTTAATCTATTTATTAAAATGCCAGGTGGTGCACCGGCCAATGTTTGTGTAGCTGTTTCTAGATTGGGTGGAGATGCAAAATTTATAGGACAAGTTGGACAAGATGGATTTGGAGATTTTTTAAAACAGACTCTTTTAAATGAGCGAGTTGATACTAGATATTTATTTCAAACCGAAAATGCGCGTACAGCATTGGCATTTGTTACATTATCTGATTTAGGTGAAAGAGAATTTGCTTTTTATAGAAATCCTAGTGCGGATCAAATGCTAGAAAAAGAAAAAATCAAAGAAATTGATTTCAAAGATTCAATTTTTCATTTTTGTTCTCTATCATTAGATGATTATCCATTAAAAGATGCGGTAAAACATGCATTGATTAAAGCTAAAAAACAAAATTGCTTTATTAGTTTTGATCCAAATCTTAGATTATCTTTATTTCATGATCATCTAAAATATAGAGAAGTTATACTAGAATTTATTAAATATGCTGACTTATTAAAAGTCTCAGATGACGAATTATTTTTCATAACTGGCATCAAAGAAGAAGAAAAAGCAGTTACATATCTTTTGAATCAAGAGATTGAGTATCTAATATTAACTAAAGGTAAAAATGGAGTTACATTTTTTAACAAAAAATCTCAAATTGATGTTGAAGGTTATAAAGTAGATGTAAAAGACACAACAGGAGCGGGAGATGCATGGATCGGCTCATTTTTATATCAACTCTCATTAATGGATAATATAAATTTAAAAGATGAATCAGAGATTAGAGAAATGCTTAAGTTTTCAAATGCTGTAGCGGCACTCACTACAACCAATCCAGGTGCGATGACTGCATTACCTAATTTAAAACAAGTTTATGCATTTATGGAAAAACAAAAATAAAAAAGTGAAAATATGTTGTTTTCATATGGAAACTTGGCTTTTCCATACTTAAGACATATAATTAAACTAAAGGTGGTGGTCAAATGCCTAGTATTATTGAAGTAGCAAAAAAAGCAAACGTAGGGATAGCGACTGTTTCTCGAGTTATTAACAACTCAGGATATGTAAAAAAAGAAACAAGAGAAAAAGTTGAACAAGTTATTAAAGAAATTGGATATGTACCAAATGAGATTGCAAGATCAATGACTTTACAAAAGAACCATATTGTAGCATTTATTCTTCCTAACTCTACACATCTATTTTTTGGAGAATTACTATATTTTGTCGAACAAGAACTTTTTAATTATGGATATAAACTCATGGTTTGTAATTCTAGCATGCAAAAAGAAAAAGATATTGCATATATAGATCTTTTAAAGAAAAATAGAGTCGATGCGATTATTCTTTTAACAAATAACGATGTCGAATCATACTTAGATAAGAACTTACCCATTCTATCTTTTGATAGAAAATTTGATGATATTCCATACGTCACTAGTGATAACTACCGTGGTGGGCAATTAGCAGCACGACATTTAATCAGTAAAGGGTGCAAACACTTGATGTTTATTGGAGATGATGCACAAGGCTTACACACCGTTGTTAAGACAGAAGTCAGTAATAGAAGACTAGGTTTCTTTGATGAACTTAAAAAACATGATATAGATAATGTTATCAATGTCGAGTATCCACTAGGTAATTATATCTATATTCCTGAATATGTACACGAGATCATAAATTCACATCCAGAAGTAGATGGAATCTTTTGTATAAGTGATGCGGTTGCAGCTGAAGTTATTCTAAAATTAGAAAAAAGCGGTAAAAAAATACCAGAAGATGTAAAAGTTGTCGGATTTGATGGAGGAAGATCATTTCTTAATTTAGGAAAAAGACTTACATCTGTTGGTCAATCTCCAAAGCTCATAGCAGAAGCTATTATGGAAACTATTTTAAAATATATTGACAAGAAAAAAACAGAGAGTATTACCATCCCTGTTTATCTACAAGAAGGAGATACGACATAACGTATCTTTTTTATTAAATAACTGTTGACAGCGCTTTCAATTAGTGATAAAATATAAATACATCAATGGAAAGGTTTTCATAGAAATTAAAAAAGCTGTGATTTACCTATTTATTTTAAAGCAATATGAAAAGGTTTCCATAAAAACAAAAGAGGTGACTATGAAAAAAATAGAGTTTACTAAAGAAAAAACAATTAGCAAATTAAAAACGTTGTCTTTGTTCTTCATTACGATTTTTATTTTACCGTTTATTCCTTTATTATCATTGGTTAAATTCATCGGTAAACTGTTTAAGCCTGATTTTTTAGTACTTAGCGAGTGTAAACCAGATAACTATATTGGACGCTATCTCGTTAATCATTGGATTTCAGATCGAGAAAAAGCTCAAAATAATCGTGTATTTTTCTTGTTTTTATTTCCAGCATTATTTGCATTCATATTATTTGTAGTAACACCTTTTATTCATGGAATCTACCTTTCGATGACTAATTGGAATGGTTTAAACACGGGTAATGAAGAGTTCATTGGATTAGTAAATTATAAAGATATATTTACAGATGTGAAGTTTTTATACTCATTTTATAGAACGATTTTATATTCTGTTCTAAATATTGTTGTTATTAATGTAGTCGCATTCTTACTCGCATTATTAGTAACTCAAAAACTTAAACTTAAAAATATTTATAGAGCTGGATTCTTTATGCCAAACTTAATCGGTGGATTAGTATTGGGTTATATTTGGCAATTCATATTTAACAGAGCAGTTGTTACATTTGGTCCAGCATTTGAGACTTCAGTACTTCTAAATGGTAATACCGCACTATTGGCATTAATCTTTGTAGTGACTTGGCAATATGCAGGATATATTATGATGATTTATATAGCAGCATTGCAAAATGTACCTCAAGATTTAATTGAAGCATCAACAATAGATGGCGCAAATGCATTCCAAAGATTAAGAAATATTACACTACCTTTGGTAGCACAAGCATTTACTGTAGCAATGTTTTTAACCTTAGTTACTTCGTTTAAGCAATTTGATACTTTAGTTTCATTAACTAGTGGTGGTCCATCAACCTTGATGCCACAATGGTTTGCTGATCTGACAGGTACAACATCTAATGTGGCTGTTCAATCTACAAGTTTAGTTGCAATGAATATTTACAACACAGCATTCTCAGGTGCTAGTATCGGAGCGTTAGGTATTGGTCAGTCTAAAGCAGTTGTATTCTTTGTTTTCTTATTGGTTATTTCCCTACTGCAAGTTTACTTTAATAAGAGAAAGGAGATTGAACTATAATGACAAAAAATATTGATATACAAAAAAAGAAGTTTAATACAAAAAAACTAGGAATTATATCTCTTGAAATATTTGCAATTATTCTTCTGATCATATTTTTCTTTCCATTTTTCTTAGTAATTATTAATTCGGCTAAATCAGTTAGTGAAATCACATTAACACCATTGGCTTTCCCTACAGATTGGGGAAATATATATTATAATTTTGTTGAAATTCTAGGTAGAAACAATGTTGATTATTTTAGATCATTTTTCAATTCTGTTTTTATTACAACATTAAGTGTTTTAGCAATTGGTATCCTTTCTGCAATGGCAGCATGGGTATTAGTCAGAACTAAAACAAAATATTCATTTTGGGTATTTATGTTTTTCTTAGCTGGGATGGTTATTCCATTTCAAGTCGTTATGTTACCGTTGACAAGTCTTTTACAAACTCTAAAAGAAGTAACGGGGATTCCATTTAAAGATACTTATCATGGAGTGATTCTCGCATATGTTGGTTTTGGAGCACCATTATCTATTTTCTTGTTTCATGGATTTATAAAATCTATACCTATGGATATAGAAGAGGCAGCAATTATTGATGGATGTACTAAAGCTCAAGTTTTCTTTAAGATCATATTACCAATATTAAAACCAATATTTGTCACACTTGTTGTGTTAAATGGTATGTGGATATGGAATGATTATCTATTGCCAGTCTTAATGATTGGTTTAGGTGGAGATGTTAAAACATTACCTTTATCAGTTGCAAATCTAGTTGGTAACTTTGATAAAGAATGGGGCTTAATCTTAACTTCAGTGTTAATGGCAGCTCTTCCAATCTTGATTTTATTCTTCTTTGCACAAAAGCATATCATTAAAGGTATGACATCTGGTGCTATTAAATAGTGAATAACATAAAACTAGCGATATTTGACTTAGACGGTGTCATTACATCAACAACAAAAGAACATTATAAAGCATGGAAACTTTTGTTTATTAAACATTTTGGAATAAGACTTGATCCAAGTTTAGAAGTATATACTAAAGGTGTCTCAAGAATTGAATCATTTAAAGTGTTATTAGAAAAATCAAAAGTAAATCTTGATGATCCTAAACTCATTGAATGTTTAGCAAATGAAAAAAACGAAATATATAAAGAGTTGATTTCTGAATTTGATGAAACAAAAATTTGCCCAGGTGTATTAGATCTTCTAAAATACTTAAAGCAAAATAGTATTAAAATAGCTTTGGGAAGCGCATCAAAAAATGCACCATTTCTAATTAGAAAGCTTAAATTAGAGTCATATTTTGATTATATTGTTAATCCTGAAGAAAAAAACAGCAAACCAGCTCCAGACATATTTCTAGATGCGCTTAACCATTTTGGATACAAATCATCAGAAGCTATCGCATTTGAAGATGCAGAGGCTGGAATAGAATCAATTAAAAATGCAGACATTTATGCCGTTGGTGTAGGTGATGAAGAGTTAAAAGATGCAGATATTAAAGTTAAATCATTAAAGGAATTAACACCAGTAAGTTTAGAAAAAATCATGAGAGGTAATTAATATGGACCTACATCTAGAAAGCCACAACTTTTTAATTCAATCTCGGAAAAAAGATTTTGAATCTCTTTTAACTGATGAAGCCATTTTTTCGCAAGCAAACGGCATGATTGGAACTAGAAATCATTTTATTGAAGGCTATGGTAAAGATGATTCTCCAATTACTTTGATTAATGGATTTTATAATGTATATCCATTTAGATATGAAGAAAACTATAAACAGTTTCCTCAAGTTGGACAAACCATTGTCAATCTACCAGATGCATCATTTATGGAGATTAGGTTTAACGATCACATTGTCAATATGACTTCTATGGAGCTAATTGATATAGATCGAACACTTGATATGTCAAAAGGGCTAGTTACTAGAGTTGCGACTTATCAAAGAAAAGATTTAACAATTCAGATTAAAGAAGAAAAATTAGTACCCTATTTTAGCAACATTATCATTTCAAGAGTTACAATCACATCTAATTTAGATGGCAAGTTATCACTTAATTCAGTATTAAGAATGCCTTTATCAAGAGATATTAAAACAATTGATCCAAGACTATCTCATGCAAGAAAGCATTTAAATCTAAGAATGGTTGATTGTAATGAAAATCAAGGCTTTATGCATGTGGATACCATTGAGACAAAGCTCAATTGTATGACTTCAATGACTCATGATCAAAGCATGAATTATGAAGTTATTGATGATAAAGTTAGCGCAACTAAATCTATTGAACTAAAAGCTGATCAAGCATTTGTTATTTCTAAATATCAATTATATGTTACTGATTTAACTTCAACTAACATAGATACTGATATGGATGTTGCAATCAAAAAATTAAAAACCTTTGATCTTTATTTAGATGATGAGATTAAGCATAAAACAGACATGTGGGAAAAAGCTTATCTAGATATTTCAGATAAAAAGTTATCCATTGCATTAAGATATAATATTTATCAGTTGAATTTAAATGGTGGAATTAATTCTAAAATGCATATTGCGGCAAAAGGTATTAGTGGTGATGGATATGAGGGACACTATTTTTGGGATACAGAAACCTATATGCTACCTTTCTTCATCCTTACACAGCCAGATAGAGCAAGAGATTTATTAAAATATCGATACGATGCGCTTGATGAAGCTAGAATTGAAGCGAAAAATCTCGGATGTAAAAGAGGTGCTAAGTTTCCTTGGCGGACAATTAATGGTAGAGAATCATCACCATACTTTCCAGCAGGCAGTGCACAAATTCATATCAATAGTGATATTGCATTAGCATACATTAATTATTATTATGCGACCCTAGATGATCAACTCATGATCCAATATGGCGTTGAACTCTTATTAGAAACAGCGATATTTTATTTAGAATATGGACACTTTAAAGGTAGAAAGTTTCATTTAGATGATGTAACCGGACCTGATGAGTATACTGCTTTGGTTAATGATAACTATTATACAAATAAAATGGCTCAAAAGCATATGTTTTTCATCACAAAATATATTAATGATCACCAAGAAGAAACACTAGCTATATTAAAAAGATTAAAGATTAGAAAAAAAGATTTAAACATGATTGATAGAGCAGCAAGATCGATGACACTATTGGTAGATAAATCCAAACATGTCATCAAACAAGATAGTTCATTTATGGATAAAAAAGAATTAGATTTAACAACAATTCCAAAAGAGAATTTCCCATTATTAACAAATTATCATCCACTATTTATTTATAGACATCAGGTGTTAAAACAAGCTGATGCAGTACTAGCAATGGTATTGTGTGGCGAAAATGATCTGAAAATTTACAGAAAAACTTTTGATTATTACTTAAAGAGAACTACACATGATTCAAGTTTATCAAAATGCGTTTATGGTATTGCAGCTTATAAACTAGGTCGATCTTTTCAAGGATACCAATATTTTCATGAAGTGACCGAATTTGATTTATTCGATAAAAAGAAACATACAAAACACGGTCTACATCTTGCAAATCTTGGTGGTAGTTACATGATGTTAATTTATGGTTTGCTAGGACTTAGAATGGAAGAAGTATTATCGATAAGTCCAGTTGATCAAACAGATATAAAGCATTACAAGGTACATTTATCGTACCAAGGATCTAAGTTGGTGATTGATTATGAAGATAATCAAGTGACCATTTCTACAGATAACCCAATTAAACTCAGGGTTTATGGGAAGATGTTTATCGTAGAAAAAACTTTAAATTTTGGAGTCAAAATAAATTGACTATACTTTCAATTTATAAAAAAAAATAGGAGGAAAATGAATTGAAAAAATTATTTTTATTAATTGCTGTATTGGCTACAGGACTAGTTTTAGTATCTTGTGGTAGTTCAGAAGAAACATTAACCATCTTTCAAAATAAAATTGAAATTGATGAAGTTCTAAGAACTTATGCAGAAGCATGGGGCGAAGAAAACGATGTTAATGTTGAAGTTAAGAGTTGTGGTGGAGACGCATGTCAATATGGTGTACAAATTCTTGCAGAATTTCAATCAGATGAAGAACCAGATATCTTCGTTATCGAAGGTTTAGGTGGCTATAACATCTATAAAGATGAAATTTTAGAATTTAGTGGACAAGCTTGGCAAGATGATACAATCAATGAATTTGTTGTTGATGGTAAAACTTATGGTTTCCCTGTAGCACTTGAAGGTTGGGGCATGGGTTATAACAAAGACTTGTTATTAGAATTAGGCTTTACAGCTGCAGAAATTACTGCTTTAGAAGATAACACACAAGCAGAATTTAGAGCGTTTTTAGAAGACGTTCAAGCAGCATTTGATGCTGATCCTATGTATGCTAATTATACTCCAGTATCAATGGCAGCGGGCTCAGGTATGACTTGGGTAACTGGTCTACATAACTTTAATGGTTATTTAGCAGCTGGTATGGATTATACAGATCGTACAGTTATTGAAGATTTATTAGCTGGTACTGTTGATGCTTCTCGTTTAGCACAATTAGCTGACTGGGTAGAAATCTTATATGATTTTTCTGATCAAAGCATATTAACTACTGGTGGATACGACGAACAAGTTGGTAAATTCGCAAGTGGTGAAGCAGCATTTATACATCAAGGTAACTGGACTGATGGTTCATATGGTGATTCTGATTTTGAAATGGGTTATGTACCTCACGCTACTATGGCTACTGGTAATGACAGCATTTTCGTTGCAGCACCATCTTATTATGTAATCAATAAAGACTCAGATACTATAGATGCAGCTAACCAATTCTTAAATGATTTAGCTTTAACTCAAGCTGGTCATGAATACATGGTTAATGAAGCAAATATGGTTCCTGCATTTGAAAGTGTTACATTAACACCTTCTACACCATTATCTGCAGCAGTACTTGCATGGACACAAGCTGGTAAAATTTATCCTTGGTTCCAAAATGATATGCCTGCTAATTATGGTCAAGATACTTTAGGACCAATCTATGAATTGTTTGCAGCTGGTACAATTACGAAAGCACAATTTATTTCACAAGTAACAGATGCTATTGAAGGCTTAGCTTAAGTAAGATAAGATGAATAAGAGGGTTTACTTGTTAAACCCTCTTTTTATCTCTTTTATTAAATTGTTTTATTTATTAAACAGAATTAGTTTTATAAATAAAAGAGTTTAATAACATGTTAAATCATTTTATAGGGTTTGAGGTGAAAATGATGAAAATACAAGATTTAACAAAACTAAAAAAAGCATACTTTGATATATATGAGCCCTTAGGTGGTACTAAGAGTGATTTTTTAAGTCTTGAAAGAGTTTTAGATGAGGGTTTAAGCCAAAGAGGTGAAGCGTTAAAAAAAAGAGATGCTAGAGACCATCAATGGTACTTATCTGAAGAAATGATTGGTATGACTTTATATGTGAGTTTGTTTTCAGAAAATATAGAAAAACTAATTAAAAAAATCCCGTATTTTTTAGAACTCGGTATTACATTCATTCATTTAATGCCTTTATTAAAGCCGAGAGAAGGAAATAGTGATGGAGGATATGCTGTTCAAAACTATCGCGATATAAATCCAGAATTAGGGACTATAGATCAGTTTAGATTGTTTGTAAAAAAATGCCATGAACATGATATAAATGTTGCAATAGATTTTGTCATCAATCATACAGCAAAAGAGCATGAATGGGCAGTTAAAGCTGCTCAAGGAGATCAGTTTTACCAAAATATGTATATGATGTATGATACTGATGAAATTCCAAATAAGTTTAATGAAACAGTTGCTGAAGTACTACCAGATCAATATCCAGGAAATTATACATATTACAAAGAATTTAAGAAATATGTTTTTAAATCTTTTAGTGAGTTCCAATGGGATCTAAATTTTGAGAATCCATATGTTTTAGAAGAACTATTAAGTATTTTTTTCTTTCTTGCAAACTTAGGTGTTGATGCAATAAGACTTGATGCTATTCCTTTCATTTGGAAAGAACTAGGAACCACGTGTAGAAATTTACCAAAAGTTCATGAGTTTATGCATATATTTCATCTAGCTAAAGAAATAGTTTGTCCAAGTGTCGCCATTCTTGGAGAAGCAATAGTAGAGCCGCATGAGATAGTTAAATATTTTGGTGATAACAAAAAACCAGAATGTGAATTGTTATATAATGCCAACATGATGGTTAATTTTTGGAATGCTTTTGCAACAAGAGATGTCAGACTTATAGAGATTGATCAAATGAAATTTGATCTTCCAACCCATGGAACATGGATGAACTACATCAGATGTCATGATGATATAGGTTGGGGTTTAAATGAGGAAGCATTAAGTAGTTTAGGATTTGATCCTTTTAGCCACAAACAGTTTTTAATTAATTTTTATAATGGAAGTTTTAATGGAAGTTTTGCAAAAGGCAAGAACTACCAGTTTAATAAGCAAACACTTGATGCCAGAACAAATGGCACACTAGCTTCTCTTTTAGGTCTAGAAAAAGCACTTGAAGAGCATGATCAATTCGGTTATGAAGAGTCCATAAAGAGAATTGATATGATCAATGCATTGATGTTTTTTCTCCCAGGAATTCCCCTACTTTATAGTGGAGATGAATTGGGTATCTTAAATGATTATAACCATGAAAATGATATACATAAGACTGATGGTAGATGGATCCACAGACCTGTATTTCCATGGCACGATATTGACTTGATTCAAGATAAATATACATATCAAGGCCATATTTATAGCCATATTAAAAAGCTAGGTATCATTAGAAAAAGTGAAAAACTACTTCATAGTTCAGTTCGCTTGCAATCATTTCCATCTCATAATATTCACGTATTTATCGGAGTTAAACAAATGAATGATGAGCTCATGATTGGCTTGTTCAATTTTTCGGAAAATCATCAATATGTTAACTTAAAACAGATCAATATAAATGGTGGTACAAGTCTTTATAAAGACTTATTCCAGGGTAAAGTATTTGATATAAAAAACATGAATATTAATTTGTATCCGTATGAATTTTTATGGCTCAAAAAAATAAAATAGGTGTAAAAAGATATAGGTGAATCTTAATAGATTTGCCTTCTTTAATTTAAATCATATATTAGAAGAAACTCAAAAAGTATTAAATATGTTATACTTTACTTATAAAGTAGGGTTTTAAAAACTTATTAAAGGTGGTATTCTATGAAAATAGCAGATTATTTCAAACCTAAAACATTAGTTTATACGGGTCAATTTGTAAATGAAGAAACACATATTAACCGTTTTGTCTATGATCAAAACACATTTGAGGTCTATGATGATATAAAACAAGTTGAAGGGAAACAATATATTAAAGTTGTTGGACTAAATAATCTAGATAAAATGAAGGAATTATTTGAACTATTTTCTATTGATGGATTTATTACAGAAGATATTTTAAATGTTAATCAAAGAAATAAAATACAATCTGTTGGTGATTACATTTTTGCAAGTTTTAGTTTGATGTATCATGAGCAAGATGAACTTAAAAAAGAATACATGAGTATTATTTTAAAAAAAGATGTGATTATTACTTTCCATGAAAGAGAACCTGAATTTCTCCTACCTTTGGAAACTTTAATCAAAGAATATAAAGAATTAAGAAAAAATGATGTAGATTTTATTTTCTACCAAATATTAGATATTATCACAGATGATCATCTAGCCTCATGTGATATCTTTGACTATGAGATGAATTTATTTGAAGAAGAAATACTAGAGACCAAAAGACTTGTCCAAGATGAATTTTATGTGTTAAGAAAAAACATCTTGCAACTAAAAAATATGTCGACACCAATTTATAGTCAATTAAAAGATGAACTTAAAAACCCTAATCATATTTTTTCTCAAGTTACAGTGAAATATTTTGATGATTTGCTTGACCATATGGATCGTCTTGATCAAAAGTTAATCCACTTAAGAGATGTTATGAAAAACATGTTAGAACTTGATATGAATAATCAATCAACCCGTATGAATAAAATCATGTCAACCCTAACACTATTTAGTGCAATCTTCATTCCATTATCTTTTTTAACTGGATTCTTTGGAATGAACTTTGTATATTTCGACATTTTAAGTTTTGAGTATGCGATTGTAATCTTTACAAGTATTTGTTTATTAATTGCGGGCATCATGATTTATATATTTAAAAAGAATCATTGGTTTTAAGATAATTACTAAATTAAATCGAAAAAAAGTACTTAGAATTTTCTAAGTACTTTTTATAATTTATAAGCTTAAATCATTTGAGTTAAGTGTTAAACCAGGAGTCTGCATGGATTTATTTATATCAAATGAAATCGATCCATATAGTCCTTCAGTCTGACTATTAGAGATATTAAGTGTTAATAAATATACATCTGAGCCAATCATTTCGAAATTTTGTTCATATAGTTGGCTTGCAACATTATAAGCAATTTCTTCAAGTTCTTCAATGTTTTTTAGTGTAATTGAGATATTAACTTGATAGACTAAACTATTTGATGTGGATTCGCCTTCACTATAAGTGATTTGAATATCTTGTACTTCAATAGAATCTTTACATGCGGCAAGTGAGAAGATGAGTGCTGTAAATATAAATATAACTGATAATTTTTTCATCTTATTCGCCTCCTTCTAAAAGACTTAAGGTAACATTGAACTTTTGTCCTTCAACAAATAATGTATAGTAGTATAGTTTATATCCACTATAAGGGTTTGCGACTGCGACAGTAATGGTATATCTACCAGGTTTACTTGTATCAAAATAGTTTGAATAATAAATAGTTGCATCGTCATCAAGTATTTCTACATTTGATGCAGGATCAAATGTATCACCTTTAGAAATAGTTACACTATCTTCTTTAATAGAAACAGCATCACCTGTGTTTTCAACTAATATATAAGTTGTATGCTCTGGAACATAAACAACACCAGAAACAGTAGTAAGTCCATTGATATCTGCACCGTCTTCAGTTGTTAATACATTGTATGTAACACCTGGATCAAGAGTTACTCCAGTTAAAATAGAACTAGGATTTCCACTATGAATGACGATGATATCTGGAACATTTGACGCGCCTGATAGTTTATATGCTATCCCATCAAAACCAGCATTAGTATCTAAAAATTGAAGGTTAGCTCTTATATCATCGGCATCATTCATTCTAAATTGAGGATATAGTTTTCTAATTTCTATTAAAGTCTTATAATACTCGAAAACTGATTCATATCTTAGTTTTCTATCCCATCTCAATTGGTTGACTGAATCTGGAGATTCATAAGAGTTGTGATCATAGCCTCCATCTCCATCGGGTTTAGATCGCATAAAGTCAACACCAGCATGTAAGAATGGTATCCCTTGAGAGGTTAAAATAATTGCATTAGCTTGAATTAACTGAGCTTCTACTTCAGTAGAACTTACCTTTGTCAATCTTAACTTATCATATAAAGTGTTGTTATCATGTGCTGAAACATAATTTATTGTTTGATTAGGATTTAAATGCCATTCAGCAAATGCTGTAATACCTGGAAATTCAATCCCACCTACTATACCGTATTTAACACCTTGATAATTATAATCGGTAGCATTTCCTTGAACCCAACCTTTTTCAGTTGATTGGAAAACTGATCCTTTAACAGCATCTCTTGTGATATCATTAAATGCACCAACATTATTCATGTTTTGAATGTTATCTTTACCAGCAGCTTCACTATTAGATAGTGGAGTTGATCCACCATTCCAAGGTTCACCATAGACGACAATTGTTGGATCGATTGCTTCAAGCATTGCTTGAATCTCATTCATGGTTTCATAATCATGAAGTGCCATTAAATCAAATCTAAATCCAGATAAATTGTATTCAGTTGCCCAGAATTCTACAGAATCTACCATGAATTTTCTCATCATTGCACGTTCAGATGCTGTTTCATTACCAGTTCCTGAACCATTAGAAAATCCACCTTCAGCAGTTAGTCTATGATAATAACCTGGAACAATCTTATGGAAATTAGAAGTAGAAGATTCACCAGTGTGATTATAAACAACATCCATAATGACTCTAATATCTTCGTTATGAAGTGCCATAACAGCTTGTTTAAATTCGTTTATTCTAGTTTGACCATCAAAAGGATTAGTTGCATATGATCCCTCTAAAGTATTAAAGTGATAAGGCATATAACCCCAATTAAATAAGTTTTCATAACTTGGGTTATTTGCGACTTCAACTTCATCAACATAACCAAAATCAAATATAGGTAATAGTTGAACAGCATTGACGCCAAGTTCAGCTAAATGATCAAGTCCTGTTGTCACTGAATCGCTACCTTCAGAATATGTAGTTCCTTTTTCTGTTAACCCCATGAATTTTCCACGATAACTTTCAGTACCGTTCCATGATTCATGTGTAGTTAAATCTCTTACATGAAGTTCATAAACGATATAATCGGTTAGGTTTTCTATCGTATCAGGTCTAGACTCATAAGTCCAACCATCAGGATTTGTTTGATCAAAATTAACAATCATACCACGAAGGCCGTTTGCGCCAGTAGAATAAGCATATGGATCAGTGACTTCGTTTGTGACTCCATTATTATTTACTAAGAAAGTATAATATTTAAAATCATAATCTCCTGTAAGTTTTATCTCCCAAGCACCATTTTCTATTTTATACATTTGAGTTGTTTCAAACGGTGTTAACTCATCATTTAAATCACCATTATTATCATAATTAGGATGACCTTGATTATATAGATTTAAAGATACAGATTGGCTCAATGGAGCCCATAATCTAAAGATTGTATACTCATCTTCAAAACTTACTCCTAATTGACCAGTATAGGTATATAAATCTTCAAAAGCAGGTGTATCATAGATGTCTTGAAGAGATACAACAACTTCACTGGATAATTCAGCATTAAATAGAGCTTTTACTGTATATGTCTTAGAGATATCAAGATTAGGTACAGTAATTGTTGTCGTTTTAGATGTAGTTGTTGAAGTTAAAACAAGTATGCCGTTTTCATAGACTTCATAACCTAATTCAGGTACATGAGTAGTTTTTAAGACTATCTTTTGATCAGCATTAAAGTTAGCAGATAGTATTTTAGCTCTGAAATCAGGAATGTTATTTGCTAAATCAGCGTCAGATTTACCAATTCTAAGATCACCTTCAACAAAATATATATGTCCGGTAGTCCCTTTGATTTCAACTTGATCTAAATCGATGAAACGATCTCCACCAACTTCACGATATCCATCCCAAGCACCTTGCTTGATAATAATCCCAAGTCTAGTTGCAGTTGGATAATCACTTGTTAAATCAACTTCATAATATACACCATGTTCATCAGTTTGTGCACCATCAAAATCATGTTGTATGCCTCCTAGAGCAGAAGGTTGGTTTTCCCACATCCAAAAGTTAAAGTTGGTGTAGGTTTCATCATATCTGTAATAATGTACGACAAGTGTTTCTGGTTGACCTGCAGCATCAGCAGAAATTTGCAATACAAATATAGATAATATAAGCAATAATACAAATAGTAGTTTTTTCATTTTTCATTTCCTCCTCATATTAACAATATAACATGATTAAGCATCAAAATACTCATTTAGTGATAGCGATTACAAAAGGAAAACGGTTGCACAATTCTCATGAAGTAAAAGCGGTTACATTTTCTTTATATATATGATAGAATCAAATTGTCAAGAATTGAAGTTAAATTCTAAAAACATAGGAGGAAGAAAATGAAAAAAGTTTTATTAGCCTTTTTCTTAGTATTATCAGTTACTGCACTTTTCGGAGTTAAAGCATTTGCTGCTGGTACAGGAAATTTGGTTGTTCATTTCCAAGCTTGGGACGGAGATTATGAAAATCTTGGTTCATGGGCATGGGGAAGTACTGCAGCAGGTAAAGTTAAAGATGGCGTAGATGATTTTGGCGCATATTGGAACTATAACGATCTTGCACTAGGTACTGAAGTAGGATTTATTGCTGTTTATTGGGAAGGCGAAGGCCCAAATTGGGATAAAAAATTAACAGGTGATATGAATATTCCAGCCGATACACTTATCGAAGATGAAACAGTACATGTTTACATTTTCCAAGGTGCAGCAACTGTTAAAGAAGAAGGAGTTATTACTGACTCTCAAGTATTTATCGCATCAAATGATCATTATAATATGTTACTAACATATTTTGATCCATCAGGAAGCTATGAAGAAACTATTGGTGTTCATGCTTGGAATGGTTGGGTTGATGATGTTGATCAATATGGTACTGCATTTAGCGTTTGGGGTACTCCAGCATTAGTTTTCTCTACAGCTGGTAAAACTTCAGATGATAAAGTTGTTAAAGCAGCAATGCTAATCTCAACAACTGCAGATGCTGGTTTACTAGTTTATGCTGGCGAAGATGCAAATAAAAAAACTGGTGATGTTACATTAACTGGCGCATTATCAGATACTCCAGCTTTAGGTGATGTTGGTGTTGCTTATGTATTAAGTATGGGTGACGGATACACTGCTGGTGATAATGTTTATTATAATGATCCTGCTGCTTTTGCAGAAGAAGCATTCACATTTAAATTAGTAGATTATAACGCAGAAGAACAAAGTGGTACATATGCTGTTGATCCAACGACTATCATTGTTAAAACATCTGCATTAGTTACTTCACCTCTTTCAGTAGACGGTGCTGTTGAATACTTAGCTATGCAAGAAATTGAAGGCTGGTTTGAAGTTAAAGCTGATCTTGGTGATGGCAATTATGGTTCTGCATTAAGAATTGAACGTGTTGACTTTGCAACTACAAATGACACATTAAATTCATTTGTTATTATCTTAAAGACTGCATTAGTAAATGATGCTGAATATACAATTTTCTTTAATAATGGAGAAGTTGAAGCACAATTAGATGTTGCTATGGATACTGAAGCTCCACAATTAATCTTTGTTTCTCCAGCAGATATCGTTGAAACTGCTGCAGCTGAAAGAATTATTGAAGTTCCTTGGGGAACACCTTTTAACCAAAACTTATTCCCAAGATTTAGAGCTGTAGATAATCGTGATGGCGACTTAACATCATTTGTGTTTGTACCTAAAGGAGAAAACTCTGTATTAGATACAAGAACTGAAGGCGATTATGTAATCGTATTGCGTGTTGTTGATAAATGGGGTAATGTTACTGAAGAAGCATTCACATTTAGAGTCGTTAAAGGCGAGTAAGGGAGGATATGATGAAAAAATTTCTATTAACATTATTCGTTGTTTTAGGTAGCTTAACTCTAGTTGCATGTAAAGACGATCCAACAGATCCAACAGATCCAACAGATCCAGATAATAATGGTCAATTAATTGACTTTGCTGATACATTCACTCAAAAATCAAAAATCCGCGTTTGGATAGATGATGAAGAAGGTGAATATATGGAAGCAGTAATCGCTGAGTTTAATAAAGTGTATCCAAATATCGTGGTTGAACACGAACACATGGGTTCAGTTGATGCTCGTGAATTGCTAAAAACTTTTGGTCCTTCAGGAAATGGTGCTGATGTATTCCAATTCCCACATGACCACCTAGCTCAAGCTGTATTAGAAGATTTGGTTTATCCACTTCCTGATGCTACACGTACTTTATTAGAAGAACGTTCTGCTGAACTAGGACTTCAAATTGCAACTTTAACTTATGATGAAAGTGCAAACTCATTTGATCCTGAAAGTGCAAATGCAGTTGAAAGATTATATGCTGTACCAATGTCATTAGAATCAGTTGGACTTTATTATAATACTGATTTAATTACAACTCCAGCTGCAACTTATGAAGAATTATTTGCTGCTGCTGACGTTTGGAATGCAACACTTGCATCTGATGCGTCAGGTAGAACTAACGCTGAAGCTGGACTTTATTACCTAGGTACTTCAAGTCACTGGGCTGACAGTTATTTCGTACAACAAATTTATTCAGCATTTGGATTCTATCCATTTGGTGCAACTTTAGATGATCCATCTGCAGTAGGTTTTGTAAATGCAGTTCCTGCACTTAACTGGATGAGAGATGAATTAAAACCTCGTACAACTGGTACTGGTTCTCATAACTCAATTTCTGCAAGTGGTAACTTTGAATTAGGAAAAATTCCTTATATCATTGCTGGACCATGGAATATTGAAGCGTATAAAGCTGCTGGTGTAAACTTTGCAATCGCTCCAATACCAACTATTAACGTAGGTGGTACTAATCAAGCAACTTCAACTTTTGCTGGTGCACAAATGGCTGCAGTATACAAATATTCTGAAAATAGAGAAGATGCAATTAAATTTGTTGAATTCTTAGCATCAGATATCGCTATGGAATTAATGTATCAATACAAAGGTAAATTACCTGCACTTAAAACTGAATTATTAAGTGGTATTGAAGGTGTAAGCACTGATACATATCTATTAGCTATGGCTGATCAATTAACAACTTCTGTACCAATGCCAACTATTCCTCAAGTAACTTATTACTGGGGACCAGGTGAAACAATGATTATTGAAGTATGGAACAATGGTGTTGCACCTGCAACTGCAGCAGCAACAGCTGAACAATCTTATAGAACTCGCGTAGGTTTAGCAGGTTAATCTTAAGATTTAAAGAATTATAATTATAACTAGGATGAGGCGGCATGATTTGTGCCGCCCTCATTTAGTTTATATATTGGAGGATTTAATGAAACTATTTAGCATATTAAAAGCAATTGCGTCAGGTTTAATTTGGGGACTTGGGCAATTACTAAACGGACAATTTTTTAAGTTTCTATTCTTTTTTGTTTTTTTTGTTTTATTTGTTGGTATAGAGTTTACAACAAGTCATTATCAAGATGATATCAATGCATATGATAAAATTGTCGGTAAAGATTTTGGCGATGAGTGGTATTTAAATGGCTTTCTAGCAGAATACAATTACAATAAATTAGTTGATGGCACTCAATATGATGATTTTGAAGATTTCATTGTAGAAATTGGTGGACAAGCAAACTTAACAGAAGAACTTTTCATACAATTTTTCGCACAAGATCTTAAAAATAATAACCCGATAAGATATACAAATTTACAAACAAACCAAGACATTTTAGTGGACGATTTCAACGCATCTTTTGATGAAGAGAACAAAGTACATCTACTCAGAAAACAAACACTTTATAAAGATGATCTAGGTGTTTATTATAAAGAAAGAAATGTCACACAAGAAGACGGAAGCAACAAAAAAGAATTTATAGAAACAACTGTTTTAACTGATGAATTGAATGAAAACAATATTCTATCAGCTAATACAGATTTAACTTTATTTGTAAAATCAGGTGAGATTTATACCGCTGATTCTAAATTTTACGTTAAAGTAATGGATGATGGATTAACCAAATATGTTGATCTCCAAACCAATGAAGTTGTAACTCTAACTTCAGCGCCAACATCTGTTAAAGTAGAAGGACCTATTTATGAATTAGATGGTAACATATATGAGTATTATGAACCAAACCTAATCTATAACTCAAAGAGAATCCAATATAAAGAAACAGATTTCTCAATAACTTTTAGACAAGCAATGAGCTACACGTTCTCATATGCGTGGAATACGTATACAGGTGTTGACTACACTAAATTAATGATTAAGGTATATCATGAGTTGAACCCTGATGTAAGAGATAATTTTATTGAATCATATGATAATTTTTTCTATGATCAAGGTGGGCTATTTGTTAGAGGGTATTGGGCTGTTGTTACACTAGGTACTGCTAAGAAAGTAAGTATAAGTGGACACATGGGCTTAATGGATTCTATGATTGGAAATAGAGATTCTCAATTTTCTCTACTTTCAACAGTAACGATATCAGATCCTGTACCTATACAAGGTCATGTATCTACATTGTTGCTTTTAGAAGGACTTATTGGAGTTATTCTTTCATTCTTTTTCTTCATCATTATGATATGGAATATAAGAGATGCTTATCGAACTTCTGAGAAGAAGAGATTGAAACAAAAAGTATTAAAAGATGGTGCTTACTTTAAGAATGTTTATGAAGAAAGTTTTGAATATATAGTTTTATCACCAGCAATATTTGTATTGGGATTTATATCTATCATGCCAATCGCATTTGGCTTTGTCATCGCATTTACCAATATTTCAGGTAATGAATCAATGTTAGATACTTTTGATTGGGTAGGGCTCACTAATTTTATCGCAATCTTTAATTTTAATACAGGTCTCGGAGCATCCTTTGGGCTTGCATTCTGGCGTGTATTATCGTGGACTGTAGTTTGGGCTGTACTGTCAACAGGAACTGTATTTTTTGGTGGATTTATTCAAGCACTTATTCTAAACAGTGAAAAAGTAGTCTTTAGAAAACTATGGCGAACAATTTTAATTCTTCCATGGGCAATACCTGCATTACTATCACAAATGGTATTTTCAGTTATGTTCAATGAAGTTGGATTTGTTAATACATTTATGCAAGAAATTGGTATTTATGAAATATTAAGGAATTTAAAAATGTTAGGTGTAAGTTATGATAGCTTAACAGGATTTTCAAAACTCTTGTATCTTGGTGAATCCAATATACAATGGTTTAGCAATCCATTCAATCCAACCTTTGTTAGAGCAACTTTAATTGTTGTTAACATATGGTTAGGGTTCCCTTATTTCATGGCACTTATGACAGGCGTTATGACTGCTATTGATAAAACATTATATGAAGCTGCAGATATTGATGGCGCATCTGGTATGCAAAAGATCACAAAGATTACAATGCCACTTGTTCTCTATTCTACAGCACCGATTTTAATTATGACATTTTCTGGTAATTTTAATAACTTTGGAGTCATCTACTTCATTACTGGAGGTGGACCGAACGCTGGCATTGCCAGTCGAGGTTTTGCCGGGGATACGGACATCCTAATTTCTTGGATGTATACATTAACCGTAGACTATTCGATATTTAACATGGCATCTGTATTCTCAGTGCTTATCTTCTTGTTTGTTGGTTCCTTAACTGCATGGAACTTATCAAGAACAAGAGCATTCATGGAGGATTAATATGACTTTACTATACGTTATAATTGGATATGTGTTATTGGTTGCTCTTGCGGTCCAATGGGGAACAGCTTATGATCATTTAGTTAAAAAAGGATATGAAGGCAGAAAATATCTACTCATGAGTTTGATTCCAGTTTATGGATATATGTATGCAACAAAACAAATCGATAAACTTAAGGTTACAGAAGAAGAATTAAGACATTTATTAAGCTTTTCGGTTTTAAGTAAAAGAACGTTGCTATATATGCTTTTGGTTTTAATAGGATTGTTAATAATTATTCCAGTTAGTGTGATCATTTATTTATCACTACAAAATAGTTTATTACAAACATTATTTACGATATATATTGTGATATTGTTATTATTTATTCATCAAGGTACAGTTGTAGATTATGCACGTAAAAAAGGACATGAAGGTATAAAAGTAGGATTGATTGGGTTGATTCCAGTTTATGGCTTTTACTACTACATTAATATAGAGAAAAAAAGAAATGTATCTAAACAAGGATTAAAAGAAGTCTTTAGCTTATCTAATTTTGTTCAAAGAATACTAATCTATGGTGAGATAACACTAGTTGCGATTATTGTTATTATTCCAGTGGTTTATATATTCGGCATGGCGTTTGCTAATCTTAGAACCGACATTCCAAGTGTTATTTGGCCAGAAAATCCATCATTTGGAGCATTTAAGTTCTTATTTGAAGAAACCAATTTTACAAGATGGTATTGGAATACATTAAAAATTGCATTAATTAATATGTTTGTTGGTACAATCTTAATTACTGGTGCTGCATATGTATTTGCAAGATTTACTTTTAAAGGTAAAAAAGCAGGGCTTTTATCTATATTAGTGCTTCAAGCATTCCCATCGTTTATGGGATTAATTGCAATGTATGTACTATTTTGGAAGTTTGGTCTACTAGGTAAGCCAACCGCCTTATCTATCTTATATATAGGTGGTAGTATACCGGGTAACTTATGGCTTATTAAAGGATTCTTATCACAGATACCAAAAGATTTAGATGAGTCAGCTATGATTGATGGTGCCAATAAGCTTCAGATATTCATTAAGATTATCTTGCCATTGGCGATACCAATTCTTACATTTGTTGCAGTTTCTATGTTCATGGGACCTTGGATGGATTATATGCTTCCAGGATACTTATTAAGGTTTAAACCTGAAGGAGCAGCAGCTGATTATGATATTACAACACAATGGACGCTTGCAGTCGGATTGTTTAAGTTTATTAACGATTTAAACTATCAAAACTATAGTGCGTTTGCAGCGGGTGCAATATTTGTTGGTATACCAATTACAGCATTATACATGGCATTCCAAAAATATTTAATTGAAGGTATTATGGCGGGTGCAACAAAAGGATAAACAATATTTTTCAAAGGGGCTGTAATGAAATAAACACATTATAGTCTATAAAACACAAAACCACTCT
>JAIOQX010000001.1 GCA_021108415.1 Acholeplasmataceae bacterium
ATAAAAATCCATGATAAATTGATTATTAAACATGGGAAAGGTATGGACTGCGCCGAATGTGAACATAGAGTTATGCATTCTGAAGGTATTTACTAAACTTCCACATTTCATGACATTGATTATCACTTTCCTATTTTCATAAAATTCAATAAATTAAACATCATCCAGTCTTTGAAATTTAGAATATTTATTATTCTGAATGATAAAGCTTAAATTACATAGATGTTCAGCAATTTCAAATAAATCATTATTTCTAATTTTATTCTCTAACCTTTGCTCAAGTATTTCTCTGTCTATCCATTTTTCATTCGTTTCATCATGTAGCTTTCTCAATTCCACCAAAAAACGTTGTTCATCATGAGTCATATTTGAATTAATATCAGTTGCTTGCATTGTACTACGTGATTTTTTTATCGAATTTATCTCACTAATATAAGGCTCCCAATCATTCCATAAATGAAAAAATAAATCTACTGATTGATTGATTTCTTGATTTGATAATTTGTTATTCAAATCCAATCTCGCAAAAGAAAGAGCTAATTTATTGATGGAATTTGTATCAATGTTAAAAATAGGGTTAATTTCATGCTGTTCTATTACTTTAGAAATATTATCCTTATATTTCTTAACATCATCAAAATTTGGAGTATACATTAGTGCAGTCAGTTGATATTGCAATAATAAATATTTCTCACTCATTGCATTAGACTTCTTATATTTAGCACGTGTTATCAACATTGGAATTTGAATCTGGATGTTATTTGTTGTTAATTGCGCCTCTTCAAATGTTAAACACGGTTTACAATAATTAATCTCACATGAAGCTCTTTTTCGTTCTTGTTTAATGGAATCAATATTTGAGGGATTCTTAATTAAATTGAAATAATACCTATCATTCATTTTTTGGAAATTAGATGCTATTATGCCATTATATGTACTCCTAAGTTCAGGAACAATTGATTTTACCAAATTTCCATGTTTTGAAATCTTTGAAGCAACAGCACCAAGACCACCTTTTCCAAATAATGAGGAAGGACACGAAACTAATTGAAGTGCTAGCATTTCATCTAAATGATCATCATGAGCACCAACCCAGTTTTCTGAACAATAATAGAGGATATCTTTTTTATCAATATCGGGTTTTGGTATCCCTAATTTATATTCCTTGACACTATCAACAATGCAGTAATTTTCGTATTTACCAAATATGCTATTTTCATCCAATTTAATTTTTTGGACAATTTCACTTGGTTTTATCTCCACACATATGTTATTTGGTGGCATTAAATCAGGAGAGGGGATAATATATGTGTAGTTATTGTAATGTTGGCTGAATGGAGTGAATTTTAATTTAAATGTCTTATTACTTGTAGGAACAGCCCATCCAATATGTTCTTGTTGGTTAATCCTAATTAATTCCTGCTCAAACGGTGCCCACCAAGAACTGAATTCTCTTCTATCAAGGTCTAGTTTTTGAGTTCTCACAATAATCTCCATTTGAATTGAGCTTCCACCATTTCATCTAAACAAAACCTCAATGTTTTTATTAATTATTTAATGCCAAGTAACCAGATATGAATGTTTCTATCGATAGCGGGGTGAAAGTATTCTTAAGATAGCGTTTTTAGTCTAGGGAAAATGAAGGGATGTTATGTTTTGAAAAAATAATATTGTTATTCAATTTACGAATATTCTAGTTTTGAAAATTCATAATATCATGGATGTAATAAGGTAATACCTTTTTAGAAGTAATATTATCATCATCAAAGAAAAGTGCAAAGATAAGATTCATCCTGCCCATGGACACTTCGTCAGAATATAACATGAGTCTTTTTAATTTTTCTGGTCCTTTAACAATAACTAACCATAGATGAACGCAAATGAATGCAGATTTCGCATGCAGCATCCGCGTTTATCTGCGTTCATTTGCGGTTAACATAACTGATTATTATGTGTAACCAGAAAACGTACATGAAATTGCCGAGTAGCCAGAGGCCGTTACCGGCCCCCAGCCCTCTAAGAACCGGACTT